>JAPOUM010000044.1 GCA_026708645.1 Acidimicrobiaceae bacterium
CGACACCCGCTCGGAGAGTCCCTGCGATGCCTGCCGGGTGCCCGTGATGCCTGGCGAGCTTCAGCCGCTGCTGTTTCTCTGTCGGGGGGGGGGTCTTCGGTGTCTGGGCTGGGGTGTTGGTGATGCTTGGCGGGCTTGAGTGGTTGCTGTTTCTACGCCGAGAGTCTTTGCGGCGCCGGGCTGGGTGTTGGTGATGCTCGTAGGGCTTCAGCCGTTGCTACTTCTCTGGCAGGGTCTTTGCGATACCTGGTTGGACGTTGGTGATGCATGGCGAGCTTCAGCCGCTGCTGTTTCTCTGTCGGGGGGGGGGTCTTTGCGGTGTCTAGTTGGGCGCTCGTGACGGCTGCCGGCGATTTGGTGTTTGCAGGGACCGTGCGATGACTTCTAGTCAGGCGCCGCGGCGGGCGCTGATCTCTGTCTACGACAAGACCGGTCTGGTCGATTTCGCCGCCGGTCTGGTGGAATTGGGATGGGAGCTCATCGCCAGCGCCGGCAGCGCCGCGACACTCAACGCCGCAGGTTTGGCGACAGTCGACGCGGCTGATCACACCGGCTCGCCGCCCATGCTCGGGCATCGAGTGGTGACGCTGCACCCGCGCATCCATGGCGGCATCCTGGCCGACCGCGACGACCCCTCGCATCAAGTTGACCTGGCCGCCCACGGCATCGCTGTGATCGACCTGGTGGTGGTGAACCTCTACCCGTTCGAGGCGGCGCCCAGCATCGAGATGATCGACATCGGCGGACCTGCCATGCTGAGAGCCGCAGCCAAGAACCATGCGCATGTCGCTGTGCTCACTTCACCGGCTGATTATGCGGCGGTTCTCGACGAACTCCGGTCGGGGTCGCGCTTTTCGGCGGCGCGACGTCGGGAACTGGCGCAAAAAGCGTTCGCTCACAGCGCCTCCTACGAAACCGCGATAGCCGCTTGGTTCGAAGCTGAGACAACCGCAGGAGCTACTGGTTTCGCGGCTGCCGCTGCTACCGCGACTGGTGGCAGCGGCCCTGCTGTTGCCGAATCTGCTGAAGAGGGGCTGTCTGCGGAGGTGCCTGCGTCGGAGGTTTCCGCTCGGGTTGCGAAAGGTGTTGGATCTGCTGAAGAGGGGCTGTCTGCGGAGGTGCCTGCGTCGGAGGTTTCCGCTCGGGTTGCGAAAGGTGTTGGATCTGCTGAAGAGGGGCTGTCTGCGGAGGTGCCTGCGTCGGAGGTTTCCGCTCGGGTTGCGAAAGGTGTTGGATCTGCTGAAGAGGGGCTGTCTGCGGAGGGATCTGCTGTCGGATCCACCGATGACGGCGAGCAACAGGTTTTCGGGGGTTTGCTGCGGCTTGAGCTTGAGCAGGCCGAGCAGCTGCGCTACGGCGAGAATCCGCATCAGCAAGGCGCGCGTTACCGTCTTCGGGGCCGCCCCGGATTCTTCGACGGGGTGATCCAGCACTCAGGTCCGCCGCCCAGCTACCTGAACTTGTTCGACGCCCGGACCGCCTGGCGCTTGGCGCATGATCTCAGCGACAGGCCGGCTGCTGTGATCGTCAAGCACGCCAACCCGTGCGGAGCGGCGGTGGCGGAAGATCCGGCCACGGCTTATTCGCGGGCTTTCGAGTGTGACCCGCGCAGCGCCTTCGGCGGCGTGGTGGCCGTCAACACTGTGATCGACGAAGCTACAGCGCAAGCCATGGCAGCCGCAGCGCAGGCTGACGTGGTGATCGCGCCCGGATACGCCGAAGGCGTCGTCGAGCGTCTGGTCGCTCGTCGGGCGAATACCCGCCTGTTCGAGTCGCCGACGAACGGCCGCAGCGCGCAAGACTGGGATTTGCGCAGCCTCGGCGGCGGGGATTTCCTGCTTCAGTCGCCTCAGCGGCTGGCGTCGGATCCGGCGCAGTGGCAGGTGGTCACAGCCCGTCGGCCCAGCGACTCAGAACGAGCCGACGCGGTGTTCTCTTGGCGGGTCTGCGCCCACACCGGCTCGAATGCCGTCGTGCTGGCCAAGGACGGCACAGCCTGGGGGATAGGCGCGGGACAGCAGAACCGGGTGCAGGCCGGCGAGATCGCCGCTGCCAGAGCCGCGGGCCGGGCCGCGGGCGGCGCCTGCGCCAGCGACGGCTTCTACCCTTTCGCTGACGGCATCCACGCCGCAGCCGATGCCGGCGCCGCGGTGGTGGTGCAGCCGGGCGGCTCGATCAACGACGCCGCAGTGATCGCAGCAGCCGACGAGCGCAATCTTGCGATGCTGTTCACCGGCGAACGCCAGTTCCGCCACTGACTGGCCGATGATTCGCTGATGTGCTGATGCGCTGAATGGCCTCAGCCGAGCGAGCCAAGCCTCTGTTGCGGCTGGGTTCGCCACAGTGTGGCCGACTGGCTGTCGCAGCTGGTGCCCAAGTGTCGAGCGCCCGCCGACATGCTGCTGCTGTGAACGTCGCGGAGAACAGGCTGTCGCAGCCGGTGCTGGCGCCGCGGTGGTGGTGCAGCCGGGCGGCTCGATCAACGACGCCGCAGTGATCGCAGCAGCCGACGAGCGCAATCTTGCGATGCTGTTCACCGGCGAACGCCAGTTCCGCCACTGACTGGCCGATGATTCGCTGATGTGCTGATGCGCTGAATGGCCTCAGCCGAGCGAGCCAAGCCTCTGTTGCGGCTGGGTTCGCCACAGTGTGGCCGACTGGCTGTCGCAGCTGGTGCCCAAGTGTCGAGCGCCCGCCGAGCCCCGGCGGTCACCACAGAGCGGGGTCGCGGGCTCTGGCTCTGATTTGGTCGCGGCCTTTGGTTGCGGTCCGGGCCCGGGTTTTCTGGGTTAGCGTTCGAGTCGAGGGGCCGGGTGATTCTGGGGCTGGTGGATAGTCGTCTGCACAGGCCGGCCCGTAGCGGGGTTGCGTGGCTGCGGTCAGGTCGTCGGGCGGGTGCAGTGTGTGGCTGCCGTCAGAATGCTCTTCAATCCGCCAGTTGTGGTGGTGGATTTTGTGGTGGCAGTTCCAGCAGACCATGATCAGGTTGTCGAGGTTGGTGGCGCCTCCTTGTGAGTAGGGGGTGATGTGGTGGGCTTGGCACATGCCTGCGGGCGCTGCGCAGTGGAAGCAGCCGCCGTAGGTGGCGAGCAGGGCTTGCCATTGCGTGTCTGTGACTGTTCTGCGTGATCGGCTGCGCCAGATGGCGTCTCCGGCACGGTTGTAGACCAGCCCTGCCCAGCGGGCGTTGCAGGACAGTTCATCCAGCACCGCGGCGGGGAGTTTCGTGCCGTCGGAGAGTTCGCCGATGAGTTCGCTGGTGGTGTTGTCCACATGGGCCAGCACCGTGATGTCAGCGACCCAACCTCCGCTGGCACTATTGCCGGAGCTCTCGCCTGCGCTGACGGCGTCGGTGGCGGCGTCCTCGCTGTTGGCGCAGGCTGCGGCGTCTGTGTCCGTGCCGGTTGCTGGGCTCGTGCTGTCAGCATCCCCACACTTGCGAGCCGTGGCGACCGTGTCACAGCGGCAACTGCTAGCACCACAGCCGCCGCTGTCGGTGATAGCGCTCACCGAGCCCTCGCTGTTCGCGGTGTTTTCGGCTGTGTTGTGGATGTCGCCGCCTGTTTGTGTGTCGCCGCTGGTTTGATCGCCGCTGCCGTTGTTGCTGCTGCTTGTGGCTTCTGCGCTCTGACCGGTGCGGCTGTCGGTGGTAGCGCTCACCGAGTCGTCGGTGTCTGTGCTGTGAGATAGTTGAGCGCCCTCGCGACCGTCTCCGTCGCTGTCAGCTTTGCCTGGAAGCGGATCGCGTCTGCTGGTGACGTGGGCGCCGTCCTCGCGACCGTCTCCGTCGCTGTCAGCTTTGCCTGGGCTGGTGAGTCCAGCCGGCGACTGCCCGCGAGACCCGCGTCCGTGTCCGTGGTCACCGTGACAGGTTTCTGCACTGCCAGGTCCCGCCTTCGTGTCGCCGCCGCCGGTTCTGGCGGTGTGGTGTTGCAGGGCGTCTGCCATGCACTGCGGGAACTTGCGCCGCTGCGTCTGAGACAGTTTCTTGTCGGCGTCGAGCAGCCTGCCGGCGGTGTGGCGCAGCCGGTTGCGGATGCGTGTGCCGGTGATCTTGTCGAACTCGCCGTGCAGGCAAACCATGCCGTCGTCGGTGTCGTAGATCTTCAAATAGCGTCTGGCGCGTTGGCGCAGATACTCCGTGGCGCCGTCGTCGGCCTGTTGCGCGCCGATCCAGCGTTGCGTGGTTTTAGCGAACTGCTCGGGACGCATCGACCGGGCCTGCGCCAACAACCCGGCGTCACTGCCCACGGCAGCAGAGCCGGTTCTGGTGATTGCGTCAGCCAACCGTCGGGCGTTGGCTTGCGGCACGGCGCCGGACTGCACAGCGTCACGCAGCTTCGGCACTTTGCGCAGCGCCGCGGCTGTGGCGACCTGGGCATGGGCTTCGCGCTGTGACAGGCCCGCCGACGAAGCCAGTATCTCGGCGCCGCCGTCGCCGTGGTGTTCCCGTCGGGCGATCAACTCCGCGGCGACGGTCTGGAACGCGGCGCCGGCGGCCATGAACGCTCGAGTCTGTTCCAGCGCGGCGCGCAACTCGCCGGATGCCACGCCGCCGTCGCGCACTGCTTTGAGCATCCGGTCAGCGGCTGCGGCCGCTTTTCGAGCATCTTCCAACACCATGAACAGCAGTATAGACCATGGGTATGACAAAACAACTTCTTTCAATCAAAAATCTTAACTAATAAATGAATTTCGTGACAACCGTGCGAACATGAAGCGCCCCGACTCTGGAGGGAGGGGAACACCTCGCCATCGACCGCCGACAGCCAAGCAACCCCGCTCCGGCCCGCTGAAGTCCGGTTGAGCGCCTTTGATCAGCCGAGCGTCTCAGCCGCTGGCAGCCAAGAGACCCCGCTACGACCCCCGAACGCGAGGCGCCGGGGACCGGTGATGCCGCTGCGGCGGAGAGTTCGCAGGGGGCTGTGCGGAAGTGGTCAGCGGCTGCGGCGGCGGTTGCTGCGGCGGGCCAGACGGTCCGGGACGCCTAGCGGCGCCGGGGATGACGGCTCAAGATCCGGCGGCGGCTCGTCGCCTCTCAGCACCGCCGCGATCTTGGCGATGTGGGCCGGGGTGCTGCCACAGCATGAGCCGATTATCGACACTCCGGCAGCTCTGGCCCTGAAAGCGTGCGCGGCCAGCACTTCGGGTGTGCCGTCATACACGAGAACGTCGCCTTTCCATTCTGGGACGCCTGCGTTGGGTTTCGATATGACCGGTGTCGAGGCGGCTCTGGCGATGGAAACGACGGCTGCTTCGGTGTCGGCCACGTTGTTGCCGCAGTTGGCGCCTATGCCGGCCAAGCCCCGGCCGTCGAGCCGCGCGGCGAGATCGGTGCCGCTGACGCCCATCATGGTGTGTCCGGCGGTGTCGAAGCTCATCATCGCGCACACGGGAAGGTCGCACACCGACCGGGCGCCGCGCAGAGCCGCCTCGACCTCGTCGAGGTCGCTCATAGTCTCGATCCACAGCAAGTCCGCGCCGCCTGACGCAAGCCCCTCAGCCTGCTGCGCGAAGGCCGCCTCGCAAGCGTCAGCCGACATGTTGCCCAGCGGTGTCAGCAACTCGCCGGTCGGCCCCATCGAGCCTGCCACCAGAACCGGCCGCTTGGTCCGCCGAGCTTCAGCGTCGACCTCGACGCGGGCGTTGCGGGCCGCGGCGGCGTTGAGTTCCACCACTCGGTGCTGCAGGTCATGCAGCGCCAGACGGAAGCTCGTGCCCCCGAAACTGTTGGTCAGCACCAGATCGGCGCCCGCCCGCAGGTATGCCCGGTGTATGGCGCTCACCCGATCGGCGTGATCCACGTTCCAGATTTCGGGAGGGTCGCCGGAAGTGAGCCCCACTGCGAAAAGCTGCGTGCCCATGGCGCCGTCAGCCACCACCCAGCCCTGCGCTTCCAGCAGTTCAGCTATGGACATGATCAGCAACAGGCATGATCAGCAACAGGCATGATCAGCAACAGGCATGATCAGCGACGGATGCGGTCAGCGACGGGCATGAGGGACGGACATGCAAGAGAGTGAACAGCGGTTCCTTCTCGGTGCGAGCGACCGAGGAGCGCCGCCGCAGCCAGCAGAAGACGAGGCAGCAGAAGACGAGGCAGAGGAAGGCGAAGCAGAAGGAAACGAAGCAGCGGGCACGAGACGGCGCGGGGAAGGAGCGGGAAGCAGGCCCGACACTTCAGGCGGCGGCGCCTGAAGCCGCCTCCACCAGCCATCTGAAGGCCGGATCCTGGTCGCGTGAGTCCATCAGTTCGGGATGCCACTGCACCCCGAACCAGGGAAGCTCGCGTGATTCGATCACTTCGACGCTGCCGTCCTCGCTGCAGCCGGTGACCTCGAAGCCCTCGGCCAGACGGTCCACCGACTGATGATGCAGCGAGTTGACTCGCAGCGAAGGACCGTAGAGCGAAGCCGCCAAAGACCCCTCCGTCAGATCGACGCGATGAGCGATGTAGCCGGGCGCCTGATCCTGCCGGTCATGCGGTGGCACATGTTGATGCAGCGTGCCTCCGCCGTGAACGTTCATCACTTGAACGCCTCGACAGATGCCCAGCACCGGCAACTCGGCTTCGGCGGCGCCGTCGAGCAGAGCCAGCTCGAAGGCGTCGCGTGCGGGTTCACGGGTGTAGAGATCGGCCTTCGGGCTCTGGCCGTAGTGATGCGGCTCGATGTCGGTTCCGCCGCTGAGCAGCAGCCCGTCGAGGTGATGCGCGTAACTGGCAGGGTCGGCGCTGGCGGGCAAGAACACCGGAAGCCCCCCGGCGGCGGCCACGGCATGGGCATAGTCGCAGTAGTAGACGTCGACGTTCAGGTGAGCGAACGTGTCGGGTTTCATGTTGACCTCGGCCACGGTCTTGGTGCGTCCTGTGATGCCGATCAGCGGTCTTCTGCTCACGGTTGCGAGTTTACGGCTCAATGCGGGTCGAACCAGATAGAGGAACCGGCCTACTCAAGGCCGATTCAGCAGGGGTGCCCGACGGTGTTGATGCACCGGCGAGGCCGACGTCATGAGCGGCCGGCGCCTCCGCAGCGACGACAATGGCAATAAGCGAGCAACAACGGCAACAACGGTGGAGATGAAGCGCAGCGAAGAGGCGGGCCTTCTCCTAGCCGGGCGCCCGGCTTGAAGACACGGCTAGAAGATGCGGCCTTCGATCCGTCCGGTGGCGAGCCAGAGCTCGATGTCGTGGATCGCCTGAGTCATGGCTTGGCCGATCAAATCCAGTTTGCGCACCTGCTCGATGCGGTCTCGTGCCTTGTCGAGCTCGCGTTTGGGCATCAGCTGGCGCAGAATCCCGCAGGCGTCGGCGAGGCAGATGATGACGATGTCGCGCGGGTCGGGGATCTCTTCGCTGAACAGCACTCCCATTATGCGCAGCTTCACTTCTCGCTCTTCCCGCCCGTCGATCATCGGATAGCGGCGAGACCTGAAAACCCACAGGAAGCGCTCCTCGTGCTGTTCCAGGATGCCTCGCTGGATCAGGCGCTGCAATGCCGCAGAGCGGATCTCGTCGCCCGTCTTGGCGACCTGTTCGATCCAGTAGCGGGCGTCGCGTTGCCCTCCCGTGGCGATCATCTCCAGGGTCGGGTCGAGCAGGCTGTCGCCCGTCGGGGCCGAGTCGAGCAGTATCAGGTTCTCGGGATCGGTGTCGATGCGGTTCTCCAAGGCCAGATCCATCAGCACCGCCCCGGCCAGGGCGTGCTGCATGGATGTGACCGGCACCGGCACGAATTTGCCGTCGTCGTCACGCAACGACAGCAGCACGATCTCTTCTGCGAACCTCAGCATGGGATTCTGTGTATCACACGAGTCACGAGCACAGACACTAGCCGCGGATCAAGAGCTTGTCTCGGCGTTGCCGCATCGACGGAAATCCTCAGCGGCCCTCGCCGAAAGCCTCGGCCGGCGCCGCCGGAGGGTTGCCGTCTGAAGTCACGGGGCTGTCCGGGAGGTCAGAACTCCTCGTCGAATGCCACTTCGCCTTCGACGCCCACCTGATAGGCCGACACGGTGCGCTCGAAGAAGTTGGACAGCTCCTGCACGTCTTGCAGCTCCATGAATGAGAACGGGTTGCGGCTGCCGAAATGCCGGGGCAGGCCGAGCTGCATGAGGCGCTGGTCCGCCACGTACTGCAAATAGGAGCGGGTGTCGGCCACCGACATGCCCGGCACGCCCTCGCCGAGCAGGTCTTCCGCGAACTGGTACTCCGCTTCGACAGCTTCGCTGAGCATGTCGACGATGTCGGCGCCGAGCTGCTCGTCGAACAGTTCCGGCTCCTCGGCGCGCACCGTGCGGATCACTTCGAAAGCGAAGTTCATGTGCATCGACTCGTCTCGGAACACCCAGTTGGTGCCGGCGGCCAGCCCGTTGAGCAGGCCTTTCGAGCGCAGGAAGTAGACGTATGCGAAAGCCGCGAAGAAGAAGAGTCCTTCGATGCAGGCCGCGAAGCAGATCAAGTTCAGCAGGAAACGGCGCCGGTCGGCGACGGTGCGCAGCGGCCCGTCGCCCACAGAGTCCATCCACTTGAAGCAGAAGTCGGCTTTGGCTTTGATCGAGGGGATGTTCTCGATGGCGGCGAAAGCCTCGGAGCGCTCGTCGTGGTCGGGGATGTAGTTGTCCAGGAGGTTCAAGTAGAACTGCACATGCAGCGCTTCCTCATAAAGCTGCCGCGACAGGTACATTCGCGCCTCGGGCGCGTTGATGTGCTCGTAGAGGTTGAGCACCAGGTTGTTGGCGACGATCGAGTCGCCGGTGGCGAAGAATGCCACCAGACGCCGGATCAGATGCTTCTCTGAGGGCATCAGTTTGCGGTCCAAGTCCACCAAGTCGTCGGAGAAGTCGATCTCGTCGACGGTCCAGGTGTTCTTGATGGCGTCGCGGTACATCTCGAAGAACTGGGGGTAGCGCATCGGGCGCAGGGTCAGGTCGAAGCCCGGATCCAAGATGTTGGCCCTGTCGGCGCCTGGCTCGGCCTGTGCGGCGGGACTGTCAGCGTCGCGGCCCGGGTCGCTGACGTCGAAAGGGCCGGCGATGTCGGTGATGGCCATCAGTCGCATGCCTCGCAGGTCTCGGGGTTCTCCAATGAGCAGGCCAGCGCGGCGGCGTCGGTCTCGGGGTCGGCCGTGCTGTTGCTGCTGCTCGTGCCGTTGTTGGTGGTGGTCAGGTTGATGCGCGTGGCCGGCCTCGACCGCAGATAGTAGGTGGTCTTGAGGCCCTGCTTCCAGGCGTGCATGTACATCGAGGACAACTTGCCGATGGTGGGGGACTCCATGAACAGGTTCAACGACTGGCTCTGGTCGATGTAGGCCCCGCGCCCGGCGGCCATCTCGATCAGCGAGCGCTGCGGGATCTCCCAGGCGGTGCGGTAAATCGCCCGGAGGTCCTCCGGGATGTCCGAGATCTGCTGGATCGAGCCTTCGGCCTTCTTGACTTCGCCGATCATCTTCTCGTCCCACAAGCCCCGCGCTTTGAGTTCGGCCACCAGATAGCGGTTGACTTGCATGAATTCCCCTGAGAGCGTCTCGCGTTTGAACAGGTTCGACACCTGCGGCTCGATGCATTCGTAGCAGCCTGCGATGGCTGCGATGGTGGCGGTGGGGGCGATGGCTATCAGCAGCGAGTTGCGCAGGCCGTGCTCGGAGATCCGTTCCCGCAGCGGCGCCCAGCGCTCAGGATTCGGCGGTCGCACGCCCCAGAGGTCGAACTGCAGGTCCCCGGACGCGGCCCTGGTGTCGGCGAATCCGAGATGGGCGCCGTCGGCTTCGGCCAATTCGGTGGAGGCCCACAGGGCGTTGAAGTAGATCTCCTCGGAGATGCGGTTGCTGAGGCTGCGGGCCTCCTCGGAGTCGAAAGCCAGGCCCATCTTGAAGAACACGTCCTGCAGGCCCATCAAGCCCAGCCCCACCGGGCGCCAGCGTTTGTTGGAGGCCGCGGATTCCTCGGTGGGGTAGTAGTTGATGTCGATGACCCGGTCCAGGAAGCCGACCACCAGCCGCACCACTTCGCCGAGGCGCTCGAAGTCGAAGCTGGCGCCGCCCGCGCCGTTGGATCCGGCGTTGTTGGATCCGGCGCCGCCGTCCTGCACGAAGGCGCCGAGGTTGACCGAGCCGAGATTGCAGACGGCGGTCTCCTCGGCGCTGGTCACCTCGATGATCTCGGTGCACAGGTTGGACAGATGGACCACCCGGTCGCGGTCGTTGGCGTCGGCGGAGGCGCCGGGGCCGGTCTGGTTGCATTTGCTGTTGGAGGCGTCTTTGAAGGTCATCCAGCCGTTGCCGGTCTCAGCCAGGGTTCGCATCATCTGGGTGAAGAGCTGCCGCGCCGGCACCTGCGACTCGAAGCGCCCCTCGGCTTCGGCCTTCTCGTAGACGGCTCGGAACTCCCCGCCGTAGGTGTCGGTCAGCTCCGGCACCTTCTTGGGGTCGAACAGGCTCCACTGCCAGTCCTTCTCGACGCGCTCCATGAACAGATCCGGAACCCAGTTGGCGATGTTGATGTTGTGGGTGCGCCGGGAGTGGTCGCCGGTGTTGTCGCGCAACTCCAAGAACTGCTCGATGTCGGCGTGCCAAGTCTCCAGGTAGACGCAGGCCGCGCCTTTGCGCCGTCCGCCCTGATTGACGGCCGCCACGGACGAGTCGAGGGTCTTGAGCCAGGGGACGATTCCGTTCGACAAGCCGTTGGTGCCTCGGATCAGCGATCCCCTGGAACGCACTCGATGCCAGCCGACACCGATGCCTCCCGCGTATTTGGAGAGCCGCGCGACATCGGTGTAGCGCTTGTATATCCCTTCCAGGGAGTCCTCGGGCGAGTCGAGCAGATAGCAACTCGACATCTGGGGATGCACCGTGCCGGAATTGAACAAGGTCGGGCTGGAAGGCAGATAGGCCAGCGACGAGATCAGGTCGTAGAAGCGGATCGCCTCGTCGGCGCCGGTGCTCAGCCCGCAAGCGACACGCAGCATGAAGTGCTGGGGCGTCTCGATCACCAGTCGCGTGTCGGGATGACGCAGCAGGTAGCGGTCATACACGGTGCGCAGGCCGAAGAACTCGAAGTTGCGGTCCCGGCGCGAATCGACGGCGGCGTTGAGGTCGGGGGAGTTGGCGCGCACGAATTCGGCGGTCTCGTCGCTTATCAGGCCGAGCTTGTGCCCGGTCTCGACCGATTCCGAGAACCACGGAATGTTCTGGTTGCGGACTTCTTTGTCGATGTAGGTGGCGAGCATCCGTGCGGCGAGCTTGGAATAGTTGGGTTCCTCCACTATCAGCCCGGCGGCGGTGCGGATGCTCAACTCATCGAGTTGGCGCGTGGTGGCGCCGTCGGCGAGCGCGGAGATGGTGCGGGTGCTGATGGTCAAGGGATCCACGCCGAGCAGCCCCTCAGCGGCTCGGGCCACCGCGTTGATGATCTTGTTGACGTTGACCGGCTCGAGGCTGCCGTTGCGTTTGCGGACTCGCATCGTGGTCGGCGTGGCTTCTGCCGTGTGGGCACCGGCCACCGGCGTCAGCCGGTCGTGGGTCATAGTCACCTTAGAATCTCCCCTCCCTTGGTGCCTTATTGAATATTTTGATGCTGTTTCTACGAGCTTTTTGCTTGTTGGGGGCTGCTCGGCATCGAAATCATCCGCCAGTCCCACACCGTATCCCGATCAGAAATTATCGGTACAAAATCCCGCTCCCAGACCTTGCCAGAACTCAATCGAGCAAGATTCGGAAGTGATATTACAGCAGCGTAACTACACCTTTGTCAAACCATGCGCGAAAGACCACTTCAGAGCACCTGCCGCCGGGCCGCGTCGAAGCCGCGGAGCGGTCGTCGGCCCAGTGGCGAGGCGCGCCGGCAGTTCCCATGGCGCAGTTTCTGCTTGCTGCGGCTCGCCGGGGCCGGGCATTGGACTTTGGGCCCCGTGGGCGCGGCTGGCCGCAGTTTCGGATCGTCGCTAGCGTGAGGCGCCGTGGACATTCTCGATGTGGATCTGGCGGCGTTCGAGCAGGGCTCACGAAGCCGGCGGGATGCTGTGGTCGACGGCGTGATGCGCAGCCTGGTCACCGGTTTCGTCTATGTAGCCCACGATCTGGGGACTGGGCTGATCGACGAGGCTTACGGAGCGCTGAAAGCCTTCTTCGGGCTTCCGCAGGAGCGCAAGAACAGCTGCATCGTGGAGGGGGCGCACGGCCATACCGGTTACACGCCGATGATGGTCGAGACCGCGGCCGGCTCAGACGTGCCCGACCTGAAGGAGATGCTCAACTGGGGCGCTCCGGCGCCTGCGGGTCACCCGCTGCGCCGGCGCTACCCGCACCGCTACGGCCCGCCGGCGCTGCCCGAGGCCGATCTGCCCGGCGTGACCGAGCTGCTGCTGTCCTTCCATGAGCGAGTGCTGGACGTTCAGCGCCGGGTGCTGCGGATCATCGCAGCGGGGCTCGGCGCCCATGAGGAGTTCTTCGACGCCATGCTCGCCCACGGGGCGACCCTGACTCGGGCGATCCACTATCCGCCCATGCGGACCGCCCCCGGCGAGGGTTTCGTATGGGCGGCCGAGCACGGCGACATCAATCTGATCACCATGCTGCCCAGAGCCACCGCCGCCGGCCTGCAGGTGCGCACCGACTCCGGCTGGGTCGACGCCGCGCCGCCCGAGGGCAGCGCCATCATCAACACGGGCATGATGCTCGAGCATCTCAGCAACGGGATGATCGGCGCCGGGATCCATCGGGTGGTGGCGTCGGAGGGCCAGAACGGCGACCGCTACTCGGTGGTGCAGTTCGCGCATCCCACGCCGTGGACGATCCTGTCGCCCCTGCCCTCCTGCGTGACCCAGGAGAACCCTTTGAGGTTCCCGAGCATCTCTTCCGCCGACGCTTTGGACAAGGTGATCTGGGAGATCAACCTGGTGGAGGACGGCCGCCGCGTCGAAGCCGTATAGCCGCCCCCCACCGCGTCGAAGCCGGTTTGTCAAGCCGCTTCAGCGTCGTCCCGGCGGGCCTCGCCGTCTGAGCCGCCCGGAAGCACTCCTATCCCGAGATGCCCCTCGATACGGGCCAGGCGCTCACGGGCGTCAGCGAGACTGTCGATCACTTTGTCGAGCCGTCTGCCGATCCCGGAGATCTGTTCGCCGGTTCGTTTTTCGAGGGCTGTGATTTGTGTGCTGGTTTGCTTCTCGGAGGCTGCGATCTGTTCGCTGGTTCGTTTTTCGAGGGCTGTGATCTGTGTGCTGGTTCGTTTCTCGGAGGCTGTGATTTGTGTGCCGGTTCGTTCCTCGGAGGCCGCGATCTGTTCATGGATCAGTTCGCGGGTCTTGACGTGGTCTTTGTGCTGGTAGCGCATCATCAACAGCATGCATCCGATCATCGGCCCGACGACGGCCGCAAGCAAGGCGGCGAGCTCAGCAAAGGTGACCGGTTCCACAGAACTGATACTACATCAGCATTCAGTGAATGTCAACCCATGAAATGCTTTAATTTGAATCCGTATGGCAGGATGGTTGCCGGGCTGCGACGACTCCGGCGAAGCTGCGGTGGGCGATCCTCACCGGATTGGCGCCGGGGCGAGGCGGCAGCGCGCCTGACGGCCGTCGATGACGATGTCATGGCTGACGAAGCCGGCGTCTGAGGCCTTCTCGGCTGTCTCAGCTGTTCCGGCGTCGGGAGACGGCGCGGCGGCGACGCTCAGATCCACGGCCAGCACCTGCTCGGCCATGTAGTCGCGCCACTGTTGCAGCGCGGCGGCCTGCTCGGCCGATCCCAGCGTCAGCGCCACCTTGATGCGGTCCGTCACCACGTAGTCGTCGAGGCGGCGGCAGTCCTGGATCGCTCTCACAGCGTCGCGTGCCCAGCCCTCGGCTTCCAGCTCCGGCGTGACCTCAGTGTCGAGCACCACCACCGCGTCGCCGGACTGCAATCCGACCGCGGCGCCGTCGTCGGCGGCCTGCACGGTCAGCTCGAAACTGCCGACAGCAAGCACATGGCCCGCAACGGTGACGCCGCCGTCGGGGTTGCGAGTCCAGTCGCCCGCCCTCGCCGCGGCGAACACCTCCTGCACGGACTTGCCCAACCGCGGCCCCAGAACAGTTCCGTCGGGTCGCAGCACCAGCGAAGCGTGAGACTGCAGATCGTCCGTCAGCACGACCTTCTTGACGTTGATCTCCTCGCTCAGCAGATCCACGAGCGGCGCCAGATCCTCGGCGCCGGCGCCTGCCACGGTGGCTGCTGCCAGCGGCAGACGCACCCTCAGCCGGGCGTCCTCGCGCACCCGCAGCGCCGCGGAGGCGGCGTCGCGCAGGCGTTCCATGCGGGCCACCAGTGCTTCGTCCGCGGGCAGACCCTCGTCGTCGGGGTCGGGCCAGTCGGCGAGATGCACCGACTCTCCGCGGCAGAGCCCGCCGTGGATCTCCTCGGTGACCATCGGCAGGAAAGGCGCGGCCACCCTGGTGAGGGTGGTGAGCACCACATAGAGCGTGTCGAACGCGGCCCGGTCGGTGTCGCCGCCGGCCGCGTTCCAGAAACGGTCGCGCGAGCGGCGGATGTACCAGTTGTTCAAAGCGTCGATGAAAGCCTCGATCTCGGCCGCGGCGCCGGGCAGGTCGTAGGCGTCCATCCGTTCGGTGACCCGCTCCACCAGGGTGCGGGTGCGGGCCAGGATGTAACGGTCGAGCACGTCGCCTGAGTCGGTGCGCCTCTCAGCGGAGTATCCCTCAGCGTTGGCGTACATCGTGAAGAACGAGTAGGCGTTCCAGACGGGCAGCAGGATCTGACGGGTCACCTCGTCGATGCCGCCGTCGCTGATCCTCAGATCCCCGCCGCGCACGATGTTGGCCGACAGCAGATACCAGCGCAGCGCGTCGGCGCCCTGGCAGTCGAAGATCTCGCTGGGCTCGGTGTAGTTGTGCAGCTTCTTCGAGAGCTTGGCGCCGTCGGCGGCCAGCAGGATCCCGTGACAGATCACGTTGGAGAAGGCGGGCCGGTCGAAAAGCGCGCCTGCGAGCACGTGCAGGGTGTAGAACCAGCCGCGGGTCTGGTTGATGTACTCCACTATGAAGTCCGCCGGGAAATGGCTCTCGAACCATTCGGCGTTCTCGAAGGGGTAATGCACCTGCGCGAAGGGCATCGAGCCCGACTCGAACCAGCAGTCGAGCACCTCGGGCACTCGCCGCATCATCGACTCGCCTGTCGGGTCGTCGGGATTGGGCCTCACCAGCGCGTCGATGAAAGGCCGGTGCAGGTTGTCAGGGCGCACGCCGAAGTCACGCTCGATCTCGTCGAGCGAGCCGTAGACGTCGCTGCGGGGATAGTCGGGGTCGTCGCTGCGCCACACCGGGATGGGCGAGCCCCAGAAGCGGTTGCGGCTGATCGACCAATCCCGGGCGCCTTCGAGCCACATGCCGAAACGCCCGTCGCGCACATGGCCCGGCACCCAATTGATCTGCTTGTTGAGCTCGACCAGGCGGTCGCGGACGGCTGTGACCCGCACATACCAGCTGTTGATGGCCTTGTAGATGATCGGCGTGTCGGTGCGCCAGCAGTAGGGGTAATTGTGCTCGTAGCTGTCGTGACGCAGCACGCGGCCGTCGTCTTTGAGGCGGCGGATGATCCCCGCGTTCGCCTCGAACACGTTGAGGCCCTCCCAGTCGGGCACGTCCTCGGTGAAGCGACCTTGCTCGTCCACCGGCACTGCGTCGCCGATGGCGATGCCGTTGGCTTCGCACACTTGTTGGTCGTCGGCGCCGAAGCCCGGGGCCATGTGGACGATGCCGGTGCCTTCGCTGGTGTCGACGAAATCCGCGGCCAGCACCCGGAAGGCTTCGCTGCGGTGCTCGAAATAGTCGAACGGGGGCGTGTAGCG
Organism: Acidimicrobiaceae bacterium; assembly: GCA_026708645.1. Lineage (GTDB taxonomy): Bacteria > Actinomycetota > Acidimicrobiia > Acidimicrobiales > Aldehydirespiratoraceae > Aldehydirespirator. The sequence continues at coordinate 15,841 of JAPOUM010000044.1, forward strand.
GCGGCCTGCCAGTTCGGCGCCTGAGACGCTGCCTGCACGGCGGGCCTGCGAGAACTGGGCGCTGTAGGAGTCGACGGTCGCTTCGGCCAGCACATAGCAGGCGCCGTCGTGTTCCAGGACTGCGTAGTCGATGCCGGGCCCGACCGCCAGAGCGAGATTCGACGGCAGCGTCCACGGGGTGGTGGTCCAAGCGAGGAGCTTCAAAGGCCCGGGGTCACCGGGCTCGGCCGTCAGGTCGAAAGCCACGGTGACGGCGGGATCCTGGCGGGGCCTGGTGGCGTCGTCGAGACGGATCTCGAAGTTCGACAGCGGTGTCTGCGCGCCCCACGAATAGGGCATCACCCGGTAAGCCTCATACACCAGCCCGCGGCGGTGCAGCTGGGCGAACGCCCACATGACCGACTCCATGTAGGGCAGGTCCATGGTCTTGTAGTCGTTGTCGAAGTCGACCCAGCGGGCTTGGCGGGTGACCGTCTCGCGCCATTGCCGCGTGTAGCGCAGCACCGACTGACGGCACTGCTGATTGAACTCGGCTATGCCGAAGGACTCCACCGCGGTGCGCCCGGAGATGCCCAGCTCGCGCTCGGCCTCCATCTCGGCGGGCAGCCCGTGGCAGTCCCAGCCGAAGCGGCGGTCCACGCGCCTGCCTCGCATGGTCTGGTAGCGGGGCACCACGTCTTTGACGTAGCCGGTCAGAAGATGCCCGTGATGGGGCAGCCCGTTGGCGAAAGGCGGACCGTCGTAGAAGACCCAGTCCGCTTCGCGAGGGCGGGCCGTGACGGAGCGCTCGAAGGTACCCTCGCTTTGCCAGCGTGCCAGGACCTTGCGTTCCAGGGCCGGGAAATCGCAGGCGCCGACCGACGGATAGGGACTGTCAGCGGCTGCGGTCACGACTCCTCAGAGGCGACGCTGCCGTCGTCGCTGTCGCCGGGCTCGCCGGCTGCGACGTCGTCGGCGTCGTCATCTTCAGCGGTTTCAGCGGTTTCCTCGGGGGCTGCGTCGGCTTCAGCATCGGTTTCGCCGTCGCCGGCGGTGTCGGTCGCTGTGGCATCGCCGTCGCGAGCGCTCTCGCCGTCGTCTTCGGCAGCTGCGTCGCCGTCGTCTTCGGCTGCGTCGTCGCCGTCGTCTTCGGTTTCTCCGGCGGCGTCGTCGTGCGGTGCTGCGCCGCCGTCGCGCAGCCGCTGAAGCGTCTCGACCGCTTCGCGGTACTCCTTCTCGGCCGCCGCCGTCTCGGCGCTCGACGATTTGCGTTCGTGCAGCTTGCGCACCGCCGAGGCCGCGGCGTCTTTGGCCTTCTCGGCTTTCTTCACAGCCTTCTCGTGAGCCTGCTGTTCACGGTCGGCGATCAGGTAGGTGTTGTAAAGCGTCAGAGCAGCCGCGGTCTCGTCGTCTAGCGGCTGATGCGGCTTGGATCGACTCGCTTTGTCAGGCATTTTCAGTCCGGAAACCTCGGCTCGCCGGCGACGGGGTGCCGGGTAACCGACACTGGGGGTGATGCGACGCACTACGGTAGCGGCTAGTCGACTCAGGGAGCAGCACCGGCATGTCGAGTTCTGGCATGGAAAAGAGCCAAGCGTCCAAAGAAGAGATCATCGTCCTCGACGAGGTCTACAAGATTTTCGGCCCGCAGCCGCAAGGCCGGGCTTTCGATCTGGCCCGATCGGGCGTCGGCAAGGACCGGGTGCAGGCTGAGACCGGTCATGTGGTCGGTCTCAGCGACGTGTCTTTCACAGTCAGACAAGGAGAGATCTTCGTGGTGATGGGCTTGTCGGGGTCGGGCAAGTCCACAGCCCTTCGCACGGTCAACAAACTTCACGAAGTCACCCACGGCGCCGTCGTCGTCGCGGGCACCGACGTGCAGACGCTGGAAGGCTCGGAGCTGCAAGCCTTCCGGCGCGAGCACATGGGCATGGTGTTCCAGCACTTCGCGTTGTTCCCTCATCGCCGGGTGATCGACAACGTCAGCTACGGCCTGAAAGTGCAGGGAGTGGACCGCAGGGCCCGCGAGGAGGCCGCCCGCCAGGCGTTGTCGATGGTCGGGCTCGGCGCCTACGCCCAGAGCTTTCCCTCGGAGCTCTCCGGCGGAATGCAGCAGCGGGTCGGCCTGGCGCGAGGACTGGCCTCCGATCCCGACATTCTGCTGATGGACGAGGCCTTCAGCGCTCTCGATCCTTTGATCCGCCGCCAGATGCAAGACGAGATGATGGAGATCCAAGGCGAGCTCCACAAGACCATCCTGTTCATCACTCACGATCTCAACGAGGCGCTTCGCTTGGGCGACCGGGTCTGCATCATGAAAGACGGCGCAGTCGTGCAGATCGGCACGCCTGAAGAGATCCTCACCCAGCCCGCGACCGGTTATGTGGCCGAGTTCGTGCAGGACGTGGATCAGGGGCGGGTGATCCAGGTCCACGAAGTGATGACCGACCCCGCGCCGATCATCGCAGGCACAGGGCTCTCGGACGCCCTCAAACAGATAGACGACGTGATCGGACGGTTCTGCTGCGACGCCGAAGGCAAGCCGATCGCGCTGCTGACCGAGGCCGACGCTCACAGGGTCAAGTCGATGGGCTCCGACGACCTGAACGCCGCGACACGCAGAGACTTCGACAAGTGCTCCCCCGGCGCCACGCTCAACGAGTTGTACGCCGCCGCAGGCCGAGGCTTGTCGATAGCGGTGGTCGACGACGCGGGGCGCCTCGTGGGCAACCTCGACCCCCGTCAGATACTCGAAGAGATGGGCCGGGTCGAGAACCTCATCGACGACTTCGAACGAGAAGTGTTCATGTGACCCTGCTCGCGCAGTCAGACGCCGGTCGCACGGAACCGCCCGAGTACGGGTTCAGCGACAACCTCGTCCTCGACGAGTTCTACGTCCCTTTCGGCGACTGGATGAGCCAGGCGATCGACTGGGTGCTCAGCGACCTGAGATGGTTGCTGTCGGCCATCAAATGGCCGTTCACGAGCCTCAACGACCTGCTCGTGCGAGACATCATGCAACCGGTCTCGTGGTTCTGGGTGGTCGTCGCGTTCTTTCTGATCGGAACGCTGGCACGCAACGTCCGTGTCGGCGTTTTCGCCGCGGGGGCCTTGACGTTCTGCGGGTTCCTCGGTCCGCAGTACTGGGACGCCACCATCCAAACCATCGGATTCGTGCTGGTGGCTGTGCTGTTGTGCGTGGTGATCGGGATTCCGACGGGGATCGCCTGCGCCAGGGTGGACGCCGTCTGGCGGGTCGTGAGGCCGGTGCTCGACGCCATGCAGGTGGTGCACGCCTTCGTCTACATGCTGCCGTTCATCGCCTTCTTCGGGCTCGGCAATGTGGGGGCCACCATCGTGACCATGGCGTTCGCGCTGCCGCCGCTGGTGCGTCTCACCAACCTCGGCATCCGTCAGGTGCCCGAAGACGTGGTGGAGGCCTGCCGGGCCTACGGCGCCGCTGAGTGGCGGGTGCTCACCGACGTGCAGCTGCCTCTGGCCCGGGCGGCGATAATGACGGGAGTCAACCAGACGCTGCTGCTGGCCATGTCGATGCTCGGCATCGCCGCGATCATGGGCGCACAGGGCCTGGGAGCGCTGCTTTTCGGAGCGATCAGCCGCCAGAGCGTCACTGAGGGCGTCGCCGCCGGGTTGGCGTTCTATCTGGTGGCCGTGGTGTTCGACCGGATCTCGCAGCCGGAGGGCGCCCAATCCGGCGGATTGCTTCGCCGCACGCGCCGCGCCTGGTCGGCGCGTCGCGACCCGTCGGCGCTTCTGGAAGCCCAGTCCGCAGCCGCAAGCGCCGCCGCAGCAGAGCCGGCGCCCGCACCACAGCTGCCGGCGCCGCTGGGCGCCGCTGAGCGCCGCGCCATTGTGGCGTCTGCCGCAGGGGGCGTGTTGACGGCGCTGTCGGCGTTGCTGGTGTGGAACAGCGACGCGGGCTTCTTGAGCGCTTACGGTCGTGTCGCGGACCAGCAGCGACCGGGGGAGTCCTTCATCGGGCTGTCGGCTTCGGGAGGCTCCTGGTTCGCGATCCTGGCGCTGCTCGGGGGCTTGTTCATCGTGACCGCCGCGGTCGCCGCGATCCTGGCGCCCGGACGCGGGCCGCGCTGGTGGGCTGCCGACTTTGCCTTGGTCGCTTCGCTGGCGCTGCTGGTGATGATGGCCGGCTATCTGCTGGCCCGGCCCGCAGCCGGCGCCGTCTCCCCCGGTCTCGGCGCCGGAGCGTGGCTGGCGTTGGTCGGCGCCGTGACGGCAACGTTGGGATCGCTGCGGTGGATCGGCACGGCGCCGCACGCCGCGATCCGCCCGCTGGGCGCCGGGGTCGGCTGGGGCCGGGTCGGCGGCGCGTCATTCGCTGCGGCGACTCTGGTTGTGGCGGCGCTCTCAGCATGGAGCTTCGACGAGCGAGCCCCGGCCGCGGTCGGGGCCTCCGGCGAAACGGCGGACCGCAACCGTGTCATCATCGACGGGATCAGCAGCGCCGGCGCCGGTCTGGGAATCTGGGTGATGCTGGCCGGCTTCGCAGGCTTGGCCGCCGCCCTGCCGGCTGCCGGGGTGTTCGGGCGCGACGAATGCCGCCGGTGGCGCTGGAGTTCGGTCACCGCCGGCGTCGGCGTCGGAGCGGCCTTCATCGGCGTCGCCTGGGTGTTCACCCAGGTCCGCTCCGCTGACAGCGGCTACGTCAGCGGAGTCGGCTCGTTCTTGGCGGTCGCGGGCGGATTGACGCTCGCAGCGACAGCGGCGCCGGTTCTCAGAGAGTTCCGCCGGGCGCAGGTCTACAGCAGCGAGCCGGGCGTGACGGCAGCAGCAACAGCAGAGACAGCCGATACAGAGACAGCCGAAACAGAAGCGGCGGTCCGCGAATGACGCCGGCACGACAGGCCGCCTCCGCGGTCCAGCAGGCCGCCTTCCAGGCTCGACAAGATCCTGCCGGTTCGGCGGATCCGGGTTTCTTCGACGATGAGGTACTCGATCAGTTCCAGATTCCGGTGGGCGCCTGGGGCGACCAGACCGTGGACTGGATCGCGGTGAGGCTGGAATGGCTGATCGCGATCATCGAATGGCCCTTCGACCTGTTGATCGGTTTTCTGGTCGAGGATGTTCTGGAGTCAGCGCCCTGGGTGCTGGTCGTGGCCGCGTTCTTCGTCATCGGCTCTCTGGCCCGCAACGTCAAAGTCGGCGCTTTCTCGGCCGCCGCTTTGAGCCTGTGCGCCATTTTGGGCAACAACTACTGGTTCCAGACCGCTCGCACCATCGGCTTCGTGGGCGTGGCGGTGCTGTTGTGCGTGATCATCGGCATACCTCTCGGCGTCGCTTGCGGACGCGTCGACGGGGTCTGGCGTGTCGTCAGGCCGGTTCTGGACGGAATGCAGGTGGTGCATTCGTTCGTCTACATGCTGCCGTTCATCTTCTTTTTCGGCATCGGCACAGTGTCGGCCACGATGGTGACGATGGTGTTCGCGCTGCCGCCGCTGGTGCGTCTCACCAATCTCGGGATCCGTCAAGTGCCCGAAGACGTGGTGGAAGCGAGCCGGGCCTACGGCGCGCCCGAGTGGCGAGTGCTGGCCGACGTGCAACTCCCGCTCGCCCGGCCCGCCATCATGACCGGCGTCAACCAGACGCTGCTGCTGGCCATATCGATGCTCGGCATCGCCGCCATCATGGCTGCCGGGGGTTTGGGCCTGGTGCTGTTCCAGGCGATCACCACGCAAGACGTCTCCAAAGGCATGGCCAGCGGTTTGGCCTTCTTCCTGGTTGCGGTGGTGCTGGACCGCATCTCGCAACCCGAAGGCGCCGACGGCGCCGGCCTGCTCAAGCGCGTCCGGCTCGCCTGGAGGCATCGCCGCGACCCCGAAGAACTGGTCGGCGCCGACTTTTCCGGCGGCGTCGCTCGAAGTGCCGCAGACGCCGAGCCGCCCTTCGCCGCGGTCGGAGCGCGCGAGCGTCGCTCCGCTCTGGCGACGGCCGTCGGCGGCGCGATCGCGGCACTGTCGGTGTCGTTGACTTGGAGCAGCGACGCCGGGTTCATCAGCGCCTACGGGCGTCGAGCCGACGAGGACCTGGCCGGCGAGTCCTTCAACGGGCTCGCGGCTTCGGGAGGCTCATGGTTCGGCGGCCTGACCCTCATCCTGGGAGTGATGATCGCGGCTGCGGCACTGTCCTCGCTGATCTCTCCGGGGCGAGGTCCCAGACTCTGGACCAGCGACGGCGCGGTGGTCATGTCGCTGGCGTTGCTGGTGCTGACGGTCGTCCACAGCCTGGCCGCCCCCGCATCCGCGGCAGCGGCGCAAAGCCGCAGCAGCGGCGTGTTCGTGTCTGTGGCGGGAGCGCTGATCGCCTCGCTGGGAGCGATCTCATGGATCCGCGCGGCGCCGCATTCGCCGATGCGTCCCTTGAGCGCCAAGCCGGCCTGGAGTCGCTTGGCCCTCGCTGTGTCGGCTGTCGCGATCGTGGCTGTGGGCGCCGTTTCGGGTTGGAGCTTCGACCAGCGCAGCGATGTGGTGATCACCGCCGAAACCGAAGCCCGGATAGAGGAGCTCAGAGCCAAAGCCGCGGCTGATCCCAACCAGTCGGGTGTGGTTGCCGCGGAGATTTCCGCGCTCACTTCACAGCTCGCCACCGAGAGACTGGTCGTGACTGACGGGGTCAGCAGCGAAGGCCCCGGCCTGGGCGCCCTGTCGCTGATCGCTGCCGTGCTCGCCTTGGCCGTGGCTGTGCCCGCCGCGGGCGTGTTCGGTCGCGACGAGCGACGACGATGGGTGTGCAGCGCCGTGGTCGCCGGTCTCGGCGCCGGCGTCTGCGGCGTCGCTTCAGCGTGGGTCGCCACCCACGTCCGTTCGGCTGATCCCAGCTACTTGACCGGCGTCGGGGCGTTGCTGACCATGATCGGCGGCGTCATGCTGGCCGCTTCCGCAGCGGGAGTGATCAAGGAATTCCGCAGATCCCGCGTCTACGCGACGACGCCGCAGGCACTGGCGTCGAGCCGGCCGAGCGCCGCCGCCTGAGAGATCATCGAAGACCGCGCCGCCCGAGCAGGCGTCTGCGCCGGCGTCGCCTTCGGGGCTGTGGTCTGAGGCGGCCCGTGAGTGAAGCGAACAAGAGTTTACGCTCCAGTGCCTCGTCCGGTGGCTGTCCGGCGCCGTCGCTGTAGCCTGATCTGCTGCGCGTGCGGGGTTGACTTCTTAGTGCGCGTGGTTATGTCCACCAGGGAGGGAATCCCAAACATGAGAAAGCAACAACGAAGCCTCCTGCTCGCGTTGCTGGCCATCTTGACCGCTTTGGCGATGGTCGCGACTGCGTGCGGGGACGACGAGGACTCTGATTCTGCGTCGACGGCGACCGATTCCGCGCCGGCGGCGCCTGAGCCTGAGCCGGCGTCCGAGCCTGCAGAGTCCGAGCCTGAGGAATCAGAGCCCGAGCCGGCGGCGCCTGAGCCGGCCGAGTCTGAGCCTGAGCCCGCGGCATCTGAGCCTGCACCTGTAGATGCGGCGCTGCCCGGTGAGGGAGTGTCCGTCAACATGGCCCGAGCCGACTGGGCGACGGGTTATTTCCAAGCCCAAGTTTACAAGCAGATGCTCGAGGAGCTCGGCTATGAGGTTTCCGAACCTTCAGAGACGGAGCTCGGCCCCTCGCTCGCCTATCTGGCCATGGCCGAAGGCGATGTCGATTTCTGGACCAACAGCTGGTATCCGGGACACTCAGCCTGGTGGGCGCCCGAACTGCCCGACGGCTCCTTGGTGGGCGACCACATCGAGAAGGTCGGCGCGGTGTTCCGCGGCGGCGGGCTGCAAGGCATGCTGATCACCAAATCGGTGGCCGATGAATACGGGATCTTCTACCTCGACCAGATCAACGACGATCCCGAGCTCCGGGCGTTGTTCGACTCTGACGGCGACGGCGACGCCGACATCTACGGCTGCCAGGAGAGCTACACCTGCGACGACATCATCACGAACCAGATCCTCTTCTCCGGCTGGGACCACATCGATCAGACCATCGCCGGCTATGACGCCATGTTCGCCGAGGCCGTGGCCAAAGCCGAGGCCGGAGAGCCCATGGTGATCTACACTTGGACTCCGAGCGCCTACATCACCCAGCTGCGCCCCGGGGACAACGTCTATTGGATCGGCATGCGCAACACTCTCGACGACTCCAACCCGAGCGGCGTCGAAGGCGGGGAAGAGCACGATCAGCGGTTCTATCCAGGCACCACCGAGGAGGTCCGTCTCGACATCGGCCCCGAGCAGTGCCCCGCAGCGGCCGAGGTCGGCTACTGCCCGATCGGCTGGGTGCCCGCCGACATTCAGGTGACCGCCAACTCGGAATGGCTGGACGCGAACCCGGCCGCGGCCGAGTTGCTGGCCCAGGCCAAGCTGTCGGTGGTCGACGTGTCGATCGCCAACGTCGAGCAGGACCAAGGCAACTACACCGAGACTCAGATCGCTCAAGCTGCCAGCGAGTGGATCGCCGCCAACCGCGGCGATGTCGACTCTTGGATCTCAGCGGCTCTGGCTGCTGTGAGCTGAGTCTTCGCATTTCAATGAGAGCTTGATCTGACGGCTGTCCGACAGATCCGGATCTTGTTCACGCCGGAGGGGGCGGGGTCGATGCTCCCGCCCCCTCCGGCATTTTCGAGCTTCTAGGCTGCCGGCGGTGTGCGCGTCGTGACGGTGGTTCTAGGGTTGCTGGCCGCTTTGTCGGTCGGCACCTCGGATTTTCTGGGCGGCGTGGCCAGCCGGCGAGCCAATCCCGTGGTGGTCACCGCGGTCTCAGGACTGCTGGGATTCGTTCTGGCGTTCTTCGCCGGGCTGGCGGTGTCCGGTGAAGCGAGGCTCGCCGACCTGATCTGGGGCGCAGCCGCCGGCGTCGGTTTGGCGGCAGGCCTGGTGGCGCTCTACGCCGGGTATGCCCGCACCAGAGTCGCCATCGCGGCGCCGGTGGCCGGCGTGGGCGCCGCCGCGCTGCCGGTGGCAGCGACAGCCGTGTTCGGCGACGAGACTCTGTCGGCCGCGTCGACTGTCGGGGTGGTGCTGGGGATGCTGGCCATCGCTTTGGTCAGCATGGCCCGCTCGCAGCATCAGGGCAATGTCGGATCCAGCCTGCTCCACGGTTTCGGGGGCGCTGTCGGGCTGGGCTTGTTCCTGCTGTTGCTGGCTCAGTCAGCCGAAGGCAGCGGACTGTGGCCTCTTGTGGCGGCACGGGCTTCGGCGGTGGCAGTGCTGTCGGCGGTCATCGCAGCCAGGCGCACCGCTTTGAGGCCGTGCCTTCAGCTGTGGCCCCACCTTTTGGGCATAGCCGCTTTGGTGACCGCCGGCAACAGCTTCTATCTGGCTGCCACACGTGTGGGCTCGACTTCGGTGGCAGCAGTCCTGACATCGCTGTTCTGCGCGGCGACAGTGTTCTGGGCCTGGCTGATCTTTCGCGAGCAGCTGCGAAAGGTGCAGCTGCTGGGGCTCGGGGTGGCTCTGCTGGCCGTGGCGCTGATCGCTGGCGGCTGAACGTCCGGCGCCGCTCGATCGGCTCAGGCGGCGCCGTGGTTCAGCGAATGTCGAAAGCGATTTTGACTCCGCCGCGACGACCGGCTTCGGCTGCGTGGCTCAAGGCTTCGACATAGCGCTCAAGCGGGTAGAGGGCCGACACGAGACGGTCGAAGGCGACCTTTCCGGCCAGTTCCATGGCCAGAGCGAAGCTGGTGGTGCGTGCGCCGTCGCGGAGCGTCTCGGTGCCGTAGGCGTAGCAGCCGACGAGCTCGATCTCGCGATGCCACAAACCGGTCAGCTCGGCCGTCACCGTGGCCGGCATTCCCAACAGCAGCACCCGGCCCCTGGGTCGGCACAGCGAAAGCGCCTCAGCGAGCGAAGCCGCCGACCCCACCGCGTCGATCACCACGTCGGCACCGCCCGAGAGATGATCCCCGACCATGAATGATCCGGTGGCCCGGCGCACGGCCCGTTTCAGTTCCCCGGCTTCGACCGCGACGTCGGCGCCGAACTCGAGCGCCAGCCTGCGCTGAGTCGAATACCGCGCCCCGACCATGATCGAGCCGGGTTCCGCCAGGGCCCGAAGCGCGGCCACCGCCACCAAGCCCATGGTCCCGGCGCCCACGACGGCCACGGTGTCGCCGGGTTGCGCCCGGGCCCGCAGCGCTGCGTGGACTCCGCCGGCGGCCGGTTCGATCATCACCGCCAGCTCGTCGCTCATCCAGTCGGGCACGTCGTGCAGCTGCGAGTCGTGAGCGATCAGTTCGGTCGACCAGCCCCCTCCCGTGGAGCGGCAGAAACCGGTCTGCAGCCCGGGTTTCAGATGGCCGCACACCAGATGCCGGTAGTCGTCGCCGTCTCCGGGGCGCGCCTCGGCGAAGGGAGGCTCGAAGCCGCGCGCCGCGTGGCCCAGCACCGGCTCGATGACGACTCTGCGGCCGTCGTCTGTGTCGGCGACGATCTCGTGTCCGGGGATGAACGGGAACGAGACGTAGTCCTCGAAGTAGCGCGCCGAGCGGCCGTCGATGGTGGCCAGATCCGATCCGCAGATGCCGCTGAGCCTCGGATAGATGCGCTGCCAGTCTCCGCCCGGAATCGACGGCGGGTCGGAGGAGACCAGCTTGAGGGGCCCCCAGGCTGCTCCCGCGCCCGGCCTCAGCCGTGAAGCCAATGCCGCCGCCACATAGCGGGTCTCATTGCGTGAGAAACGCAACGCTTTCACGTCAGGCAGCGTAGCCGCGTGCCGGACCTGTCAGCAGGTCGGCTGCCGACTCCGAAGAAATTATTGATATTTCAAAATATTATCTTATATTTGAGGTTGTTTTTGTCGTATGGGTATGCGATAGTTGTCGAAGATGGTCCGACAAGCGCGAAAAGCTTCATGAGTCCTGCGAAGCACCATCTGCTGCAGGCGGCTCGCGGACCGAATGACGCAACCAAGACAACAACCGAACCAAGACAACAACCGAACCAAAAGGAGGATGGCAATGGCAGGCGACATGCTGGTTATGTCCAAGTCACAGATGGAGCAGCTGGCGGTGATCTTCGCCCGGCAGAAAGAGACGGCGGAGGGGGTGATAAGCGCCATCGGCGCCGGCATCGACGGCACCACTTGGCAGGGGGCGCGCGCCGACCGTTTCCGTCAGCTCTGGGAGAGCGAGTTCCGTCCCAACCTGCGGGCGTTGTGCGACGCTCTCGGCGAGCATTCGACGTTCATCGCCGCGGAACTGCGCGCCGGGGTCAGTGCGCTCGACACTGTCTGAGGCGCTCCGGCGCCGTCCGAAGCTGTCGAAGCGTCAAGCGTCAGCGGCTCATCCGCTGGGTGCGACCCTGTAGTCGCGGCGACTGTTGTGAGGGTCCGGTTCCGCCTCGAAGGCAGCGAGGCGACGCTGGAGATCGATTCTCGCCTCGACGGCTACACAGTGGCGGACCTCGCAGCGGCGCTTGATCGCTCGGCAGCCGAGACGCAGCAACATCGCTGCATGACAGCCGCTGAGCAGTCGAACCACGCCGGGGCAGACCGCGGCGGGCCAGGGGCCCGAGCCGGCGACAACGGTTCGGGCGGCGACGGGTCACACCAAGCCGAGGCGTCATCCGGCGGGCTGGGACAGGGTCTGTGCATCGACGACTGCTGGTATCACCCGGCGACCTTGCTGTCATCGGCGCCGATCTGGGAGGGGACGCTGCTCGAACTCGCCGCCGGCTCGGGTCAGCCCCGCTCTGAGTCCTCCGACGCACCCGACAGCGCCCGTGCCGGTCCGAGGGCTGTTCCGTCTGACGCCGCAGTGTCGCGCCGGGCCTCGCTGGTGGTGACCGCAGGCTTGCAGTCAGGCGTCCGCCTCGAACCTCCGACATCGCAAGAGTGGCTCATCGGTCGTTCGCCCGAATGCGATCTGGTGCTGGCCGACTTCACGGTCTCACGCCGCCACGCGCGGATCACCGCCGGCACCGGCAACCGGCCGACGGTCACAGACCTCGGATCCCGCAACGGCACGGTGCTGGACGGTCGCAGCGTGACCGAAGCGACCCGGATCCCAGCGGGCGCCACGCTGCGTCTCGGGGCGTCCTGCCTGCAGTGGCGGGTCGAACAGGCTGACGCTCCCGCAGGCGTGAGAGCCGGGCTCGGCGCCAGAGCCGGGCGGATCCCGTTCAATCGCCCCCCGCGTCGGCGGCCGCCGACCACAGCCGCCCCGCTGAGCGTGCCTGCGGGCCCGCCGGCCGGCCCCGAACCCGAGCCGCTGTCTTGGGCGGGCATCATCCTGCCCGCAGTCGCCGGGATTGCACTAGCCGTGGTGTGGAGCCCGTTCATGGCCGTGTTCGCGGTGCTGGGACCGCTGATCACCGTCGCCACCTGGCTGGAGCGCCGCCGTCGAGCCTTGCGTTCGCACAGTCAGGCTTGCGCCGCCGTCGACCGCGAAGTGCAGGAATTCGGCGCCGGGCTCCCCAGGGCGCGCGCCGCCGAACGCCGTCGGCGCATCGCGGTGGTCCCGGATCCCGCAGAACTGGTTCGCCGAGCCGAGACACCCTCGCAACGCTGCTGGGAGCGCCGCATCGGCGACCCCGACGCCATGCGTCTCGGTGTCGGCGTCGCCTGCGTGCTCTACACGCCGGTGCTGCAAGTGGCGGGCGGCGCAATCGCGGCGCCGGAGGCGCTGCGCGCCATCGAAGAACTCGAGCCTCTGGCGGATGTCCCGCTGGCGGTGTCATTGCAGCCCGGCGAGGTGCTGGGAGTGGTCGGCCCGCTCGCGGCGGCCCGTGCAGTGGCTCGCAGCCTGGTTCTGCAGGCTGCCGTGCTGCACGGCCCGGCTGATCTGTCCATAGCAGGCCTGGCGCCCGATCCTGACGGCGAGGCGGAATGGTCATGGCTTCGCTGGCTGCCTCACACAGTCGACGTCGCCGCCGAGCCGGGGGCTCTCGTGGCCACCGTGCCGGCCGAGACTGCCGCGGCCGCCGAAGCGGCCGCGGCGAGCCGCGAGGGACGCGTCCTGCTGGCTGTCGTCGACGGCGTCGAAACTCTCACCGGTCGTGCCGCTGCGGGCCGGATGCTCCTCGGTCTCGCGGGCTGCTCCGGGATCGTGATCACCAGCGACATGTGCGACCTGCCGTCGAGTTGCAGAACCATCGCCCGCGTCGACGACGCAGGCCGGCTGCAGCTGGTGGACCCGCGTTCGTCAGCGGTCAGCGGACCCGTGGTGGCATGGGGCGTGACCGCCGCCACGGCTCGCCATGCCGCGGCCCGTCTCGCTCGTCTCGACGACCCGGAGCTGGCCTCGGCGACTTCCAGCCTCCCGGACTCGGTCTCGCTGCTCGAGTTGCTGGGCGCCGGCCTCAGCGCCGAGACGGTCGAGCGCCGCTGGGCGGACGCACGCGGCACAGACCAGCTGAAGACGCCGCTGGGCGCCGGCGGTGAGGGCTCTCTGATGCTGGATCTGGTGGCGGACGGGCCCCATCTCCTGATAGGCGGCACCACCGGTTCGGGCAAATCCGAGTTGCTGCGGTCGCTGGTGGCGGGACTGGCCCTGTCGGCGGACCCCGACCATCTGGCGTTCGTTCTGATCGACTACAAAGGAGGCGCCGCTTTCGACCGCTGCGCCGAGATGCCTCATGTGGCCGGAATGGTCACCGATCTCGATGACCGTCTGGCCGAGCGGGCGCTGCTGTGCTTGGAAGCCGAGCTGAGGCATCGTGAGCAACGCCTGCGGGCCGTCGGCGCCGAGGATCTGACGGCTTTCCGGTCGAGAAGCCCGGGCCGCGGCGAGCCGCTGCCGCGTCTGGTGGTGGTGGTGGACGAGTTCGCCACGCTGGCTGCCGAGCTTCCCGAGTTCTTGAGTTCGCTGGTCGGGATAGCCCAACGCGGCCGCAGCCTCGGCGTTCACATGGTGCTGGCCACTCAACGCCCGGCCGGGGTGGTGACCGACGACATTCGAGCCAACACCTCATGTCGCATCGCTTTGCGAATGACGGACCGTCACGACTCCAACGACGTGATCGACTCCGGCGACGCTGCGCGCATCCCCCGGCAGCGTCCGGGCAGGGCGATGGCGCGTTTCGGGCCCGGAGAGCTGATCGCTTTCCAGTCGGCGCTGGCCACCGGCAGCACCCGGCGCGACTCCACCGGCTTGCGAGTCGGGCCGTCGGCGCCGGCCGGGTCGGGCGCCGACGGTGCCGCGAGCGGTCGGGTCAGCGATCTCGACCTGATAGTCGAAGCCGTGCAGCAAGCGCACAGGGCTCAAGGAGGCGCCGCGCCGCGGTCGCCGTGGCCGGCGCCGTTGCCCGACGAGATCCGCAGCGACCATCTGGTTGCCACAGCGGCCCCGGCAGCGCCGGCGGCTTGGCTGGTGGACGACCCGGCACGCCAGCGGCAGTTCACGGGCGGATGGCAGCCCCGTGACGGGCATCTGGTGGTGATCGGCGCTCCGGTGTCGGGCACCACCACGACACTGGCGACGGTTGTTCTCGATCTCTGCCGGACCCGCTCGCCGGACGAACTGCACGTGTATGTGGTGGATCTGGATTCCGGACGGCTGTCGGCGCTTGAAGATCTGCCGCATGTCGGGGCTGTGGCCGAGCCGCCGCAAAGCGACCGCCGAACCCGGCTGCTACGGCTGCTCGACGACGAGATAAGCGCACGACGCGCCGCGGGCAGCGCCGAACACGCAGCCGAGGTGGTGCTGGTGGTGGACGACTTGGCGGGCCTGACGCGTGCGCATGACCCGGTGCGAGAACCGGCGCCGCACGACCGTCTGACGCGCATCTGGGGCGACGGCCCCTCCGTGGGCGTGACGACGGCGGTCAGTGTCGGACGTGCCGGGGATCTCCCTGCGGAACTCGCTGCGTCGGCCGGTGTCGTGGTCGTTCACGCCACTTCGGACGCGTCGGACGCAATGCGTTACGGCCTCAAGCAGTCCACCGCCGATCTCGCGGCCGGCCGGGCGGTGCTGGCCGGCAAGAACCTGGAAGTGCAGATTTCTCGCCCTGCTGAAGGCGATCTGGCCGCAGCGGTCGCCGCAGCGGCCGAGCAGGCGCCGCTGACAGCAGCAGGTCCGTCGCCGGTGGGGTCGTTGCCTCAGACGATCAGCGCGGCTGATCTGCCGGTGGGCGCGGCCGTCGACGAGCGTCGTCTCCGCTTGCGTTTCGCGGTCAGCGACCTCGACCTCGAGCCGTCCGGTTTGACTTTGCACGACGGCGAGCATGCTCTGGTGCTGGGGCCGGCCCGCACCGGGCGCACCGGCGCCTTGGCGGCGATGGGCGCCGCCGCGGCCGGCGCCGGGGTGGAGGTGACGGTGGTGGGCGAGTCCTCCGGCGAGCTGGGCGCCCTGCTCGGACTGGAAGTCGTGGACCCCGGCGCGCTCGGCGGGATCATCGACGACGAGGACGACGGCTCGGCGCGTCGCTTGTTGTTGGCCGACGACGCGGAACGGATCAGCGATCCCGCCGGATTGCTGGCCGGAGTCGTCTCCGGCGCCGGGCGCGTTCATCTGGTGGCGTCCACGACCGCGGAGCGGCTGCGCGGCTGCTACGGCACATGGCTGCACGAGATGCGGGCCTGTCGCACAGGCGTGCTGTTGCGACCGGGACCGCTCGACGCCGACCTGCTGGGAGCGAGCGCGCCCGCGCGCCTGGCGGCGCCGGCGGTTCCGGGGAGGTGCCTCGTGGTCGCCGACGGCGCCGCTGCGGTGATGCAGATAGCGCATCTGGCGCCGCACGACATCCGTCGCTGAGCCGGCAAGCGACTAGCTTGCATCTGACCTCACACCCACCTGGGAGCAGTTTTGGCGCATCCGAACATCCATGTAGAACCAAAAGAAGACGTCACCACAGTCACCATCGACCGACCGCGGCGCAAGAACGCCTGCACGCCAGCCATGTTCGCAGCCCTGCGGGAGGCTTTCCGCGACATTGCGCTGTCACCGGCTCGGGCGGTGGTGCTCACCGGGTCCGGCGGCGATTTCTGCGCCGGCGCGGATGTGGGCCCCGCCGAAGAGGACTCCGCCGAGCCTGAACAGCCGCAGCGGCACCGCGTCGAGCACATGCGCGACATCGCCGACACGGTGATGGCGATTCACGACTGCCCTCGACCGGTGATCGCCAAAGTCGACGGCGTGGCCGTCGGCGCGGGTTTCGGCATCGCTCTGGCCGCGGATCTGGCTTGGTGCTCGTCACGGGCGCGGTTCTCGCTGATCTTCGCCAAAAGGGGTCTGAGCCTGGATTTCGGGACTTCTTGGCTGCTGCCCAAACGAGTCGGGCTCCACGAAGCCAAGCGTCTGGCTCTCACCGGCGAGATCATCGACGCGGCCCGGGCCGTGGAACTGGGCATCGTGAACGGCGTCGTCGAAGTCGGGGAACTGGACGCGCAGGTGGCTGAGACGGCCGCACGGATCGCGGCCGGCCCGCCCATAGCGCTTGCCTCCTCGAAGCGTCTTTTGAACAATGCCGCCGGCGTCTCGCTGTTCCAGGCCTTGGAAGCCGAAGGCCTCAGCCAGGCAGTGAACTTCTCCACCAGCGACACAGCCGAAGCCATGTCAGCGTTCGTGGACAAACGCGACCCCGTCTTCAAAGGCCGCTGAGAAACACCTCAAAGCGGCCTTCGAAGACGGTCGGGCGCCCTCTGCTGATGGGCTGTGTCAGCTACTGAAGGACGCCGATGTCGCTGTCGGTGATGCCCAACGCGGCCCATGCCGGCGTCAGCGCGGCGCGCACCGCGTCGCCGTAGCCGTTGGCGCCGGGGGCGTTGCCCAGATCAAAGATGGCGTTCATGGCTTCGGCGTCAGCCCCGACAGGAACCATGTAGGCCTCGACAACCCGCCAGAAAGCCAGGCCTTCGGCTTGGTGCTCCTTGGCTTTTGCGTCGTCGCCGTCGGCCAAGTCGCCCTCGATCAGGCTGGCGTAGCGGATCGCGGCCTGCGAGTAGGTGATCGCCGCGTTGCGCACCACTTGCTGCGCCGCGTCCGCGGCACCCGCCGCGTCGGAGTCGAGCAGCGCGTCACGGCCCGCGATCATGGCAGCCAGGATCGCTTCGTTGGCCTGCGCGGTCTCGCCGTCGTCGCCGGCGGTCCCGAAATTGGCGGCCCGCTTGTCGGCTGTGGCGTAGGGAGCGCAGCCCGGCTCGACGCCGTGATAGAAGGCCCAGGCTTCGTCCCAGTTGTGAACGGCGCCGCTGTCTGCGTCGAAGTCGCCGTCGGCGGCCTTGTTCAACGCCGTGTTCAGTTCGTGGACCACCCAGGCCACCATCACCTGGTTCTGGATGCCCTTCTCGGCGCCTTGGGCGCGCACCGCGTCGCTCTGCCCGGCGAAGACGCCGGTTCCCTCGAGAGCGCTCGTGACGAACTCGTCGAGCACTCCGGGCGTGTCGTAGTAGTCGTCGAGGCCGTGTCGACGGTCGTCGCGGGCCGCGAAGCCGGCGATGGTGCGGATCGAGCCGTCGCTGTTGACTGAGTTCCCGCCGTTGCGGTAGACGTCGTCGACGGCTTGGAAATCCGCAGCGTCGAGCAGGTCGCCGATGCCGCAGATGTCGGCGACCACGCGCCGATGAGCGTCCACATTGGAGGCGTATTCGTAGCCGCCGTCGGCGCCGTGCCCGGCTGATGTCTCTGTGGCTGAAGCGCTCGCCGATGCGGGCGCCGATCCCGAAGCGGATGCAGACGCAGACGCGCTGGCCGATGCTGAGCCGCTGGCCGAGCCCGACGCGGACGCGGATGCTGGAGCGCTCGCCGAAGCCGAGCCGCTGGCGGATGCTGAAACCGACTCCGAGCCGGAGTTGAGCTGGCGCACACCGGCGCCGTCGTCATCGCTGCTGCAGCCGGCGGCGGCCATCGCCAAAGCTATGAAAGCAACGCCGGCGGCGGTCAACGCCGGACGGCTGCGCCGGAGTCGGTCAGGGAAGCAGTGCATTCACGATCCTTTCGTTGTCGCTAGTTTTTTTGTCGCTAGTTACGTTGTCGCTAGCAATGGTAGTATACACACCTAAGATCATATAGTAGGTTATCCTAACAACCGCCGCCACCACCCCCGGTCGGTGGACCGCCCCCGGGTCGTCTGCTCGAGTTCATGCAGCCGAGTTGACGGAGTTGACTTGTCGGTAGACCGCGGGAACGACGCTTCGCAGATAGCGGCCCAGCTTCACGAAGCTCTGTCCCGTGGTGCGGAAGCGGTAACTGATAGGCACTTCGGCGTAGCGGTAGCCCTTGGCCAGCAGGTCGAGGGTCAGCACCTGCGCGTAGTTGTAGTCGTGGATGATCTCGGCGGCGGCGGCCGCTCTCGCCGAGAGGGCCCGATAGCCCGACTGCCCGTCGCTGATCCGGCGGCGAGCCACCACCGACAGCGCCCGGGTGAGCACCAGGTTCCCGAGACGACGGTGCGGTCTCATGTGATGTATCCGGCCGATGAAGCGGCTGCCCACCACGTAGTCGGCTCGACCCTCGAGTATCGGTGCGACCAGCGTTTGCAGCTCCTCGGGAGGGTATTCGCCGTCGGCGTCGCAGAAGGCCACAGCAACAGCGCCGCGCTCGGCGCCGGCAGCCAGCCCGACCCTCACCGCAGCCCCCAGTCCGCGGTTGCTGCCCAGGCTCATGACTTCTGCGCCCGCTGCCGCGGCCTGCTGCGCGGTTTCGTCGCTGGAGCCGTCGTCTACCACCAGCACCTGCACTCGACGGCCCAGCACTCGAGCCGGCGCGCGTCGCACGCAGTCGGCGACGGCGCCGGCCTCGTTGTGAGCCGGCATGAACAACAGGATCGGCCCGTCGCCCTGAGACGCCGCAGCTTGCTCGGCATGCTCCCGCAGCGACGCGCGACTGCTGCCGGCCGGACGAGTGTCGCTGTGGGACAGCTCAGCTCGTTCGTCTTTTTGAGCCCCTGCGGCCTCCGCACGGTCCTGCCCCGGCTCGGGATCGCTCACAGGACTCAAACGGAAACGCCCCGACAGGCTGGGGCTCGGAACCAGCACCGCCACAGTCCCTGCTGCCAGCGAGTAGGCGGTCTTCAGGCCGTGCGCCGCCAGCGCCGCCACCAGCGCGTCGCCTGCGTCGTGGCCCAGGGCCGCGTAGGCGGCCACGGCAGCGGCCTCGTAAGTGCCGAAACCGCCGGGAGCGATCGCTGCCAGCTGTGCAGCGACCGACGCCGCCGTCACTCCCAGAGCCTGCCAGTAGCTGACGTCCAGGCCGGCCCACTGCGCCGCCTGCCACACCAGAACGGCTTCCGCCGGCCAGGCGGCCACCGACAGCAGCAGCGCCGCCGCATCGAGTTCTTTGACTTCGCTGCGCCGCTGAGCGAGGCGCCGCAGCCACAGCCAGGCCGCTACCGCTGCTGCTGCGGCCGCCGCCAGCAGCAGCTGCGCCCCCAGGCTGTGAGAGCGCACCAAGACCGACGGCACCGCCAGAACCCCCAAACCGAACACGGTCGCCAGATCGACCGAACGCAATGCCACCGTGGACGAAGTCGCAGCCTCGAGGCTCACGCCGGCTCGGCGCACCACGCTCAAGACTCTCAGCGGCTCGCCGAGCCGCAGCGGCAGCGCATGATTGCCTCCCAGGGCCAGATGAATCCCGGCGAGGCTGTGAGCGAAGCCGAGCCCCGGCAGAACTCTCCGCCAGGCGGCAGCCCGCAGCACGAACGCACCGCCGAAGCCGGCCACAGCAGCCGCCACGCCGAGCGGCTGACTCCGCGCCGTTCGTGCGGCGTTCCCCAGTGCCGAGGCATCGACACCGGCAATCACCGCGGTTGCGCTGACAGCGGTGACCAGCACGACCAGGGCCGCCGCCGTCCGGCGAGGCAGCCGCTTCGCCAGGTTCCGCAGCGGCATCGACCGAAGCCTGTGGACTGCGGCGCTCGTCACGCCCAGAAGACTAACCTGAAGTTAGGCAGACTTTACTCTTTTCGGAAACTCCGGCTATAGTGCTGTCCATGACAAGATTGAAAATAGCTCCAGCTCTGGCGCCGGCTCTGGTTGCGGCTTTGGCTCTGGTGATGCTCGCTGGTGCGTGCGGGTCGGAGGACCGCTCGCTAGACGGCATCGCAGCCGGCATCTACAGCGGCGACTGCGCCTCGTCGAACGGCCGTGAGGTCACGGTCTACTCGGGCCGCACCGAGAACCTGATAGGCCCCCCGCTCGAGGCGTTCGCCTGCGAGACCGGCACCGAGGTGGCGGTTCGATGGGGCAGTTCGACCGAACTGGCGCTGCTGATGTCAGAGGAGGGTGATCGCACGGCCGCGGACGTGTTCTTGTCGCGCTCGCCGGGGCCCGTGGGCTTCTTGGAAAGCGAGGGCCTGCTCGGCGTCATCGACGACTCGGTGCTCGGACTGGTCGCTGCGACGAGCCGCTCGAAGGCGGGCACCTGGGTCGGTTTCTCCGGGCGCAAGAGGGTGCTGGTGCACAACATCGACACGGTGGCCGCCGACGACCTGCCGCGGTCGGTGTTCGACCTCACCGACGACCGTTACCGGGGACGGGTCGCGATCCCGGCCACCAACGGCTCGTTCATCGACTGGTTCACGGTGTTCCGCGACCAGCACGGCAGCGACACCGCCGAGCAGTGGCTCTCCGACATGGTCGACAACGACGCCCGCTTCTATCCCAACAACCGCTCGATAGTCGAGGCAGCCGGGCGGGGCGAGATCGACATGGGCCTCGTCAACCACTACTACCAGTATCAGGAGGCCGCAGCATCCGGCGCCGGCCATCGCGCCGCCAACCATGATTTCGCCGCCGACGACATCGGCTCGCTTCTGATCATCACGGCCGCCACGATCACCTCCGACAGCGGCAACCGACGAGCAGCCAACGAGTTGATCGCCTACCTGCTGTCAGAGCCTGTGCAGCGCTACTTCAGCGAGAACACTTTCGAGTATCCGCTGGCCGCCGGGGTGGCGCCGGCTGAGATCCTGCCTCCTTTGGCGGCGCTCGAAATCGGCAGCGTCGACTTCGACGCTCTCGGCGGCGGCTTCCAGCAGAGCACCGCCATCATCGAACGCAGCGGCATCTACAACCAGTAGGCCCGGCACCCCGACCGGACCGGCGACGTGGCGAGCGGTCGGGCCTTGCGGCATCCTCAAGCCGTGACCGTCTCCTCGGACATCTCGGACATCTCGAACATCTCGAACATGCCGAACGGAGCGTCTCGCCGTTCGGCTGCGCCCGTCGCTCTGCGAATGCTGGGTCTGGCTCTGGCCGCGGCGTTCGCCTTCCCGGGAGCTTATCTCATCTATCGGAACTTCGCCGCCGGCGCCGATCCCGCGGCGCTTCTCGTAAGCGGCCGCACCGCAGGCCCGCTGTGGCGCTCACTGCAGCTGGCGGTGGCGGTGTCGGTCGCGTCGCTGCTGCTGGGCACCGGCCTGGCCTGGCTCACCAGCCGGACCGACCTGCCGCTGCTGCGGCTCTGGCGGATCCTTATGCCGCTGCCGCTGGTGTTCCCCACTTTCGTGGGAGCGGCGGCGTTCATTCGCACGCTCAACCCGGGAGGGCTGCTCAACGACCTGCTGGCGGGCGTCGGAGTGGAGCGCACCCCGGAGCTGCGCGGCTTCAGCGGCGCCTGGCTGGTGCTCACCTTGATGACCTACCCCTACGTGTATCTTCCTGTGGCGGCACGGTTGAGGCAACTGCCGGGCGCCCTCGAGGAGAGCGCCCGAGTGCTCGGCGACACCGCTGTCAAAGTGTTCGGGCGCATCTGCCTGCCGCAGACCGCTTCGGCCATGGGCGCGGGCACTCTGCTGGTGTTCCTCTACACGCTCAGCGACTTCGGCGCCGTGCAGCTGATGCGTTACGACACGCTCACGAGGGCGATCGCCACCAACCAGCTGGCCGACCCGCCGGTCGCGTTGGCGCTGGGTCTGATCCTTCTGGTGCTGGCCGCAGCGGTGGTGGCAGGCGAGCGCGGCTTCTCGCGGCGGCTGCCCGACGCGGCCGCGGGCCATTCCAGACAGCCGGTCATCTACCGACTGGGCCGCTGGCGAGCGGCCGCCACGGGTTTCGTCGTTTTGACCGCCGCCGCCGCTGTCGGAGCGCCTCTGGTGGCGCTGGGGGACTGGGCGGCGCGAGGCTTGGCCCGCTCCGCGACAGGCGGACGGGCGCTCACTGTCGACTTCTCCAAGGTGTACGAGGCCACCGTCAATACTGTCGGCGTCAGCGTGGCGGCGGCGCTGGTGTCCACTGCGGCGGTGCTCCCGATAGCGCTGCTGGTCGGCCGCTACCGCTCGCGCGCCGGTTCTTTCTCCCACGCGCTGGTGATCAGCACTTTCGCCCTCCCCGGAATCCTCATAGCGCTGTCGATCCGGTTCTGGACGCTGCGGTCGGATCTCGCGTTCGAGCTGTTCAACGACACGATGGCGCTGCTGATCTTCGCGTACATGGTGCGTTTCGGGTCGCTGGCCATGGGTGTGACGCTGGTGGCGGTGCGAGGCGTGCCCCGCAGACTCCACGACTCGGCGCAGATTCTCGGCGCCGGGCGGTTGCGCCGCTTCGCGGCGGTGGATCTGCCGATGATGGCGCCCGGCTTGCTGGCCGGCGCCGGCCTGGTGCTGCTGTCGGTGATGAAGGAACTGCCGATCAGCCTGTTCGTGTCGCCGCTGGGGTTCTCGACTCTGGCGACCAGGATATTCAGCTCCTTCGAGGACGCTTTCATCGCCGAGGCGGGGATCATGGCCGTGGTGCTGGTTGCGCTCTCATTCGTGTTGACGTGGTTCCTGGTGATCCGCCGGGATCATCTGCTGTGAGGCGGCCGCGCTCGCGGCGTAGTCGGCGGGTAATCCCGAAGTGAGGCGGCTGCATCTGAGGCGGCTGCATCTGAGCCGGGCGCCGGGCGGGCCGGCGACGTCCGCTGAGCCTGCGAGGCTTGTGGCGGCCATGGCCGCGGTGGCTCTTTGCGTCTTCGTGCTGGCCTTGCCCGCCATCGGCGCCCGAGCCAGCTATGGCGCCCATGTGACAGCCGACGAACCCCAGTACCTGACCACTGCGATCAGCGTCTTCGAGGATTTCGACCTCGACATCAGCGACGAGCTGGCAGAGCGGCGATTCGAGCCGTTCCACGAGATCGACCTGAACCCTCAGACGATCCCGCTGGACGACGCCGGCAGGCGCGTCAGCCCGCATGATCCGCTGCTGCCGGCACTGCTGGCGCTGCCCATGGGGCTGGGGGGCTGGGTCGCTGCCAAGGCCGCGTTGGCGGCTGTCGCAGCCGCGACCGCAGCCGCGACATTGTGGCTGGCGGTGCGCCGTTTCGGCGTGGACGCAGGCCTCGCAGCGGTGGTGACGGGACTGTTCTTCGCGGCGCCGCCTCTGGTGGGTTACGCCACACAGGTCTACCCGGAGATGCCCGCGGCTCTGCTGGTGACGCTGGGGCTCGCAGCCGTGACCGGTCCGCTGCTGCTCGGCGGATCGGCGTTGGCGGTGGCGAGCATCGTGGCGCTGCCGTGGCTGTCGGTGAAGTTCGTGCCGGCAGCCGCAGTGCTAGCGGTCGTGTTGACGCTGCGGTTGTGGCCGCAGCACCGCCGCCGGCTCGTGTCGGTCATGGCTCTGCTGGCCGTGGCAGGCGTCGCTTATCTGGCTTTTCATCGCAGCGTCTACGGAGGCTGGACCGCTTATGCGAGCGGGGATCATTTCGTTGACGGCGAGATGCTGGTGCTCGGATCCGATCCCGACTTCCTGGGTCGCAGCCGCCGACTGGTCGGCCTGCTGGTGGATCGAGGCTTCGGGATCGCCGCCTGGAATCCCGCCTATCTGCTGACGGCGCCCGCGCTCGTCGCGCTGGCTCGCAGGCGACCGCCCGGCTGGGCCGTTCTGCTGGCTGTTTTCGCGACCGTCTACGCGACGGCGACTTGGGCAGCGCTGACGATGCACGGCTGGTGGTGGCCCGGCCGTCAAGTGGTGGCGGCGCTGCCCGTGGTCGTGGTCGCGGCGGCGCTGCTCCTAGAGCGGCTGCGCGGCCTGCGGTGGCTGGTCGCGGCGGGATGCCTGGCGGGGATCTTCAACTGGCTGTGGCTGGTGGTGGAGTCGTCCACCGGGCGCCGCACCCTCATAGTTGATTTCGAGGAAACCGCCAACCCCGTGTATCAGGCCTGGTCGGCTCTGCTGCCGGATCACAGACGCTTCACGGGCGCCTCGACGGCGCTGACCGCGGTCTGGACGACCGCGATCGTCGCAGCGGCTCTGCTGGTGTGGCTCAAAATGCGGCCGTCGCCGCCGCCAGATTCTGCTCGGACGTCGCCGCCGGGTCGTGATCCCGCTGAGCGGGTGGAGCCGCCCACGCTCGCCGATGCCACGCTGCCTGCTCGGCCAGACCCTGATGCAGGCCGGTAGCGGGCGCCCAGTCCAGCACCAAGCGAGCCTGCTCGCCGTCGGCGACGGTCGCCTGCGGGTCTCCGGCTGCTGACGGCACGCCGCGCACCCGCGCCGCGGTTCCCCTGATCGCTGTCACCGCGGCGATCACCTCGTTCAGCGAGTGGCGGCAACCTCCGCCGATGTCGAGAGTCCTGCCGGCGGCCCGGCTCGCGGTTCCCGCGGCGAGCGTCGCCGCGGCGACATCGCTCACATATGTGTACTCGCGGGTCTGCTCGCCGGTGCCGCGGCGGCAGAATGCCGGCCCCTGCGGTCGGGTCGATTCGATGATGCGGTGCATGGCCATGTCCGGTCTTTGGCGGGGACCGAACACAGTGAAGTAACGCAGCACCACCACGTCCAGCCCCCGACGGGCGTAGACGCCCGCAAGGTGCTCGCAGGCTGCTTTGGTTGCGCCGTAGGGACTCGTCGGGCTCAGTGCTCTGGCGCCGCCGGCGGTCGCGGAGTCCCCGTAGACCGAAGAGCTCGACGCCAGCACCACGCGCCTCGCTCCGGCTGTCAGCGCTGCCGACAGAACGGCTTGGGCGCCTGCCACGTTGACATCCCAGATGTCGGAGTCGTGCCAAGAGTCCTGCACTCCGGCCTTGGCGGCCAAGTGGTAGACGGTGTCCACTCCGCTGAGCGACTCCGCTAGGCGGGCGCGGCGAATGTCGTCCACCACCAGCCGGAATCTCGGGTTCGCTGTCGCTTCGCGGAGGTTGGCCCGCTTCTGTGCGGCGCTGTAGCCGACGGCCAGCGAATCCAGTCCGAGCACACGGTGACCTTGTGCAAGCAGCAGATCGACGAGGTGAGAGCCGATGAAGCCGGCTGCTCCGGTGACCGCCGCAGTGCCGCGTCCCGCGCTAGCTTCAGGGGTGCATTCACCCGGCAATATGGATTGCATTAGGCATACCTTACATTATTTACCACTGATGGAAACGCTGGAGGAACGTCGAGTGGCCGCGAAGCGCCGACTGGTTCTGCGTCCATGGCTGAGATAGTCGTCGTGGGCGCCGGCCCGGCCGGCCTGATGGCCGCTCTGTGCAGCGCCCGCAACGGCCACCGCTGCACTCTGATGGAGGCGACGGACACAGTCGGGGGAATGGCCGCCAGCTTCGACGTCGCCGGCCAGCGAGTGGATCACGGGTCGCATCGTCTGCATCCGGCCACTCCGCAGCGGTTCATGGACTTGTTCGCATCCCGGCTCGGCGACGACCTGCAGCTGAGGCCGCGCCGGGGCCGGATCCTTCTGGGAGGGCGCTGGATCGCCTTCCCGCTGCGTGCCGCGGACATGCTCCGCAACTTGCCGCCGGCCTTCGCGACGAGCGCCGCCATCGACACGGCAGCCGCTTGCTTGCGGCGTCTGAGCAATCGCCCGTCCGACAGCTTCGCGGCTGAGATCAGACGCCGGTTGGGCCCCACCGTGGCCCGGGGTTTCTACGAGCCCTATGCCCGCAAGCTCTACGGCTGCGACCCCGACGACCTCGACAGCGAACTGGCCCGGCGCCGGGTCTCAGCCTCCGGCGCCGGAGACGTCCTGAAACGCGTCCTGTCCGCCGCGAGCCCGAAGGCGGGCGGTTTCTGGTATCCGCGCCGCGGCTACGGGCAGCTCAGCGAAACCCTCGCCGACGCCGCCGTCGAAGCCGGAGCGACTCTGCGGTTACGGACCCGGGTGCTGGGACTCGAACCCGCTGACGGCGCCGTGCTGGTGCGCTCAGAGGCAGGCGCCTTGCGAGCCGACGCGGTTCTGACGACGATGCCTGCGCCCGCGCTGGCCGAGGCGCTGGATCCGCCGCCGCCGGAGGCAGTGACCGCGGCTTTGCGCCGCTGCCGCAACCGCGGGGTGGTGCTGGTCTACCTGGTGCTGGGCCGTGAACGCTTCACGACCTGGGATGCTCACTACTTCCCCGGCTCTGAAACGGTGATCTCGCGCCTGTCCGAGCCGAAGAACTACCGCAGCGGAGACGACCCGCCGGACGTCACGGTGCTCTGCGCTGAGATCCCCTGCTGGCCCGGCGACGAGACATGGCAGAGCAGCGACAGCCGGCTCGCCGAGCTTGTGGCCGCAGAGCTGGCCGCTGTCGGCTTGGAGGGCGTCGAACCCCTGCAGGCGGAAGTCAGGCGTCTGCCGGCGGTGTATCCCGTCTATGAGAAGTCGTCGATGAGCGACCGAGCGACCGTCGACGTGTGGCTGCGCTCGCTCGCCGGCGACGGCGTGGTGTCGCTGGGGCGCCACGGGCTCGGCGTGCTCGACAATCTGCATCATGTGCTGGCCATGGGCGAATCAGCTGTGCGGTGCATCGACCGCGGCGGCAAAGTGGACCTGCGGGCCTGGGGCCGCTGCCTCGAGGGCTTCGCGAGTCATGTGGTCGAGGATTGAGCCCGCCGCTGCCGCCCGCGGCGAACGCGGTCCGAGTCGGTTAGGGTGGGGGCATGAAAGGCTCCCCCGAAATCATCGACTTCCTCAACGAGGCGTTGGCCGCTGAGGTGACCGCCATCAACCAGTATTTCGTCAACTCCAAAGTGTGCGAAGACTGGGGCTGGACCCGTCTGGCCGCCAAAATGCGTGAAGAGTCCATCGAAGAGATGCATGACGCCGAGAAGCTGATGGACCGCATCCTCTATCTGGACGGGATGCCGCATCTTGAGAGCCTCACCGGGGTGCGAGCCGGCGGCACGGTCGAAGAGCAGCTCGAGAACGACCGGCAGCTCGAGGAGGCCGCAATCGAGCGTTACCGCCGCGGCGTGCTCCTGGCCACCGAGCACAGCGACGTGGGCACCCGTGAATTGCTCGAAGGGCTGCTGATCGGCGAGGAGGGCCATCTCGATTGGATCGAGACCCAGCAGAGCGTCATCGCCGACGTCGGCATCCAGAACTATCTCCAGTCCCAGATAGGCGAATAACCTCTTCGAAGAGTCCTTCAGCGCAGAGCGACAGCGGCGAGAGCGCAAGGCTCTCCGCAGTCCGTCCGGGCTCGGCGCCGGTCAGGCTCGGGCTCGGAGACGGGACAGCGCCGAGGGCGGCGAACTAGCGCCGGTTCGGCGCTCTGCTAGGAGACGACGGTCAGCTCGGTGGCTTTGAGCGAAGCCCAGATCTCCGCTCCGGGCCGCAGGCTGAGTTCTTCGGCGGATCGGCGCGTCACTTCGGCGCGAACGTCCGCCGGCCCGACCAGATGCACTCGAGCCCTCTCCCCGTCGGCGTCGACCCGCTGCACGACCGCCCGCCAGGCGTTGCGGGCGCTGCCCGCCGGACGTGAACCGTGCAGGGCCACCGCATGCGCCGGGAAAGTCACGTGAACATCACCGGAGGATTCCTCCGCCACAGTCAGCACCAGCCCCGTGCCTGTGGTCACCGCAGTTCCTTGAGCGTGTCCGGCGATCACGTTGGCGCCCAGGAAGGAAGCCGCCCACTCGCAGCCGGGCGCCGCCGTCGCTTCAGCCGGCGACCCGCGGCTGACCACGGCGCCGGCGTCGAGCACCACCACAGCCCGAGCCAGCACGGCGACGTCCACCGGGTCGTGAGTGATCAAGACGACATGCTGCGCCGGCGACTCGCCCAGCAGGGCGCGCAGTCGGCCCCGGCCCGAGGAGTCCACCGCCGCCAGCGGCTCATCGACTATCAACACGTCGGGTTCGGGGGCCAGCGCCCGCGCCAGGGCCACCCGCTGGCGCTGGCCTCCCGACAGTGCCGCGGGACGCTGCTGCCAGGCTCGCTGATCCAAACCGACACGCTCGAGCAAGGCCGAGGCCCGGCTGCGGGCGTTGCGGCGATCCACTCCTGAGCGCCGCAGACCGAAAGCCACGTTGTCGATCGCTTTGAGATGCCCGAAGAGGCGGTAGTCCTGAAACACCATCCCCACCGGGCGCGACTCCGCGGGCACGAAGACGCCCGCTTCGGGTTCGTCGGCGGCGACTCCGGCGATGCTCAGCCGCCCCCGTAGCAGGCGGTCGAGCCCGGCCACGGTCCGTCCCAGGCTGGTCTTGCCGGCGCCGTTGGCGCCTATCACCGCGGTGACTCCCTCGCTTATCTCTAGTCGCTCGACTCGCATCGTCCAGCCCGGGCGTGCCAGTTCGCCGTGCAGTTCGACTGTCATCGCGGCGTCCAGCGGTCTCTCAGCGTCACCAGCACGGCCAAAGCCACCGCGATCAGCACCAGGCTCACAGCCACGGCAGCCTCCGGGTCGCGTTCCAGAGCCAGGTAAGTCTCCAGCGGCAGTGTGCGGGTGCGTCCCGCGAACGATCCCGCGAACGTGAGCGTGGCCCCGAATTCTCCGAGAGCTCTCGCCCATGCCAGCGCCACTCCGGCGAGCAGCGCCGGGCGCAGCGTGGGCAGCGTGACGTGGAGGATCCTGGCCCAGGCGCCCGCGCCCAGCGTCGCGGCCGCCTCGTCGAGTTCCGTGCCGGCTTGTCGCAGAGCGGTTTCCACGGTCACCACGAAGAAGGGCAGAGCAACGAAGGCCGCGGCCGTCACCGCCCCGGCCGTGGTGAAAGGCAAGCTGATCCCGAACCACGAGTCGAGCCACTGGCCTGCCAGGCCGCGCCTTCCCAGAGCGAACAGCAGAGCCGTGCCGCCCACCACGGGGGGCAGAACCATGGGCAGCATCACCAGCGCCCGGATCAGACGCGGGAAGCGCAGCCGCAGGCGGGCCAGCACCAGCGCCAGAGGCAGACCGAGGGCTGCACAGACAGCGGTGGCGGCCAGGCTCACGGTCAGCGAGACCCGCAACGCCTGCAGCACCTCGGATCCGCTCAGAATCGACGGCAGAGCCGACCAAGGCGCCCGTTGCAGCAGCCCCGCCACCGGCAATGCCAGCAGGCCGAGAGCCACGAATCCCACCAAGGTCACCGTCGATGGCAAACGGCCGCCGGGACCGCGATCGGCGTCTGCGGTCGGGAGGCCTCTTTCCTCGCCGGCGTCGACGGCGCCGGAGGTGCTTTCCGTGCCTGCAGTCCTCACGGCGGTCCGAAACCTTGGGCCGCGAAGATCATCGCGGCGGCGCCGTCCGGGGCTGTGAAGTCATCCAACAGAGCCTGCACTCGCGGCGTCGGACGCGCCGACACCGCAGCTATGTGGTAGAGGTTGCGCAGGCTCTCGAGTTGAGGCGCCTCCACCACGGGCAGTCCGACGGCTAGAGCGTCGCTGCGATAGATCAGGCCGGCGTCGAGTTCGCCCAGCGAGAGTTTGGCTGCCAGAGCGCGCACGTTCAGTTCCAGCGTGTCGGGAGCGGCCTCTATCCGTGCTCCCCTGAGAGCTTGCTGCGACAAGGCGCCGCAAGGCGCCGCCTCGGCGCACAGACCGATCAGCAGATCACCGCGCGACAGGTCGGCCAGTCGGGTGACGCCGCCGGGATTGGCGGGCGCGGTGGCCAGCACCAGCGAGTTGCTGGCGATCACCGACGGGGCGCCCTGCACATCGCCGTCAGCGATGGCCTGGTTCATGGTGGCGCCGTCGGCGGTCATCAAAACGTCGGCGGCAGCGCCCGCCGCCAGCTGAGACACCAGCGTGGAACTGCCCGCGAACACAGCGTTCACGTCGTCGTGGTCGGCGATCACCGCCTCGACCGCGTCGCTCAGCGATGAGGCGGCCATCACCACGATCTCTTCTCCGCTGTCGCCGCCGCATCCCGCGGCCACGGACGACACTGCAACTGCAACGACTGCGGCTGAGACGACTGCGACCGCCAAGGCCGTCAGCGACTGGTGCGGACGCAGCTGCGGGCGAGTGTTGCCGACCGGCGTCATAGGGGTCTTTGAATCTAGCTTCCGTTTGAGCCGCGCGAGGGCGGGCGGCTCGGCTTGTCAAGCGGGTCGGGGCGCTCCGCTGGAGTTGGCTCGCCTGTCTCAAGCTGCGCCACAGGCTGGGCTACTGTGGGTTGATGATCATTTTTGCTCAAGCATCTCAAGGACTCGCCGAAGCCTGCGGCGAATCCGATCGCGGTTTCGTGTGCGAGAGGGTTTTCGACTGGACCGGCAACGACGGCTTGGCGACCGCTGCGGACTGGCTGCTCGACCGTCCGATCCGCATAGCCCTGATCGTGGTGGTGGCCTGGATCGCCACCCGCGTCGTCAGGCGCGCCATCGTGCGCTTCACCAAGCGCGTCGCCGCCGCGCCGAGCAGCGCCCGGCTCCAGAAGCTGCGTGAGAGGGGACCGGTCAAGGCGCTCGCCGACGCCGACGAGCGCTCCCGGGCCGAGTCGCGTGCCGAGACTCTGGGTCATGTGCTGCGCAGCGTGGCGGTGGCTTTGATCTGGACTTTCGCTCTGCTGATCGTGCTGGGTGAGATCGGCGTGAACCTCGGCCCGCTCATCGCAGGCGCAGGCATCGGCGGCGTGGCGCTGGGCTTCGGCGCCCAGTCGATCGTCAAGGACTTCCTGTCGGGCCTTTTCATGCTGATCGAAGATCATTACGGCGTGGGTGACGTGGTGGATCTCGGTTACGCCATCGGAACAGTCGAGGAGGTGTCGCTGCGGTCGACCACAATCCGCGACGTCAAAGGCACCGTGTGGCACGTCCCCAACGGCGAGATCGCCCGTGTCGGCAACTTCTCGCAGTTGTGGTCGCGCGCTCTGATAGATGTTGAGGTGGCTTACGACACCGACCTGCGCATGGCCATGGGCGTGATCCACCAAGTGGCGCAAGAGTTCTGGGAGGACCCCGAATGGGGCGGCGATGAGCTGGCTGAGTGCCCCGACGTGTGGGGTGTGCAGTATTTGGGTTCTTCGGGCATCGCTTTGCGGGTGGCGGTGAAGACGGAGCCGTCGATGCAGTGGGCCGTGGAACGCGAATTGCGGCTGCGGCTCAAGGAAGCGTTCGACGAGGCCGGCATAGAGATCCCGTTCCCTCAGCAGACGCTGTGGTTCCGCAACGACGACACCGACGGCGCCAGCCTGTCCGAGTCGAAGAAAGCCGCTCTGCGAGCCATCTACGACGAAAAAGATAATAACATCCCCAAAATTACAGAAGACCAATGAAGTGGATGCTCTTATACGAGTTCTTCGACTATTAGGGGCTCTTCGCTTCATCAGGTCGGCATGAGGATGCCGGGTCGCCTCACGGGCAGCGTTGTCGATTGGCCGTCTTCTGGCCTCTGTCGCTGTCTGTGCCGCTGAACGTGAACACGGCGGTGCAGCCGCCCATGAAGATCAGCCATATCACCAGCCCTGACCAGCAGCCGACTTTGATTTCGGGCATCGGCGACTACACCGCGAGACGGTCTTGAGCGTCCGAGGACAGGTCTATGTATGCCACCTGTGACAGCGGGCCGCCGTCGCCCAGACGTGAGCGCATCACCTCGAAGGCCTCAGGATTCTCGTCGACCATGACGAAGCGGCGGTTGAGTTTCGATGCGACTGCGCCGGTGGTGCCGCTGCCGGCGAAGAAGTCCAGCACCCAGTCGCCTTCGCGGCTGCTGGCTTGCACGACGCGACGCAGCACGCCCTCGGGTTTCTGGGTCGGATAGCCGGTCTTCTCTTTGCCGGTGGGGGACACGATCGTGTGCCACCAGACGTCGGTGGGCAGTTTGCCCCGCTCCGCCTTCTCCGCAGTGACCAGTCCAGGCGCCATGTAGGGCTCCCGGTCCACAGCCGCATTGTCGAAGTGATAGCAGTCGGGATCTTTCACGTATACGAGGATGTTGTCGTGTTTGGCAGGCCATTTGCGCCGCGCCCGGGCGCCGTAGTCGTACGCCCAGATGATCTCGTTCAAGAAGCAGTCCCGTCCGAACAGTCCGTCGAGCACCACCTTGGCGTAATGAACCTCCCGGTAGTCCAAGTGCAGATAAAGCGTCCCGTCATCGGCGAGCAGCCGCCATGCCTCCTCTAGTCGCGGCTCGAGGAACGCCCAATAGTCGCCGAAAGCGTCGTCATAAGCCGACACGGCGCCCCGTATCGTGCGGTACGACGCCCCTTTGAATCCGACACGGTCCCCGTCAGCGTGACGGGTCGTGTGCAGAGTCTGACGGGCCTGGCGACGGCCCGTGTTGAACGGCGGATCGATGTAGATCAACGTCACCGACCCTGAAGGCATCCGTTCCAGCAACTCCAGATTGTCGCCGAGCACCACCAAGTCCGGCCCGTCACAGCGCCACACAGTCGAATCTGTCGAATCAGTCGAATCAGTCGAACCCATCGGGCCGACCTTAGCCATGACGCAGTCGGATGTTGAGGCACGAGCGCAGGCACTGCTCGGGCGGCGGCGGCTCGGCGGTCAGGCGGCGGCTCGGCGTGGCGGTCTCGGCACGAAGGCGCTGGTGCGGGCCCTGTAGTCGTCGTAGCCGGGCCGACGGTCGCCGATTCTGCGTTCCAGCATCGCCACTCCCGACACCCGCAACAGCAGATAGGTCATCAGCACCGGCCCGATCACAGTCCACCACGCCCCGCCGCCAGCGGCGACCAGCCAGATGCCCCACCACACCACGCTGTCGCCGAAATAGTTGGGATGGCGCGTGTAGCGCCACAAGCCCCGGTCCATGACCTTGCCGCGGTTGGCTTCGTCGGCTTTGAACCGGCGCAGCTGCTCGTCGCCGACCGACTCGAAGATCAGCCCTGCCGCCCAGACGACGGCGCCGACCCAGTCGAGCCAGCCCAGACCCGACGGGTCGGTGTCGCTCAGCACGGCTTGCAGAGGCAGTGACACCACCAGCGCCAGAGCACCCTGCAGCAGGAACACCACAGGCAGGCTCATCAGCCAGAACGGCTGCCAGCGGGCACGGAAGCCTTGGTAGCGGAAATCCTCAGGCTCGCCCCATTTGCGAACCGTCAGATGGGCGCTCAACCGCAGTCCCCAGAGCGTCACCATCACCAGCAGCAGCGACGCCCGGCCGCCGCCACTGCCGCCCCCGACGTCGTCGTTGAAGCCCCAGACCGTCCAGGCGATCGTCACGAAGATCAGCGACCACAGCGGATCGATGATCGAAGCGTCGCGTTTGATCAGGCTCACCAGCCAGCAGCCGGTCACCAGCACTGCGCTGACCGCCGCGGCCAGGCCGAAAGCTCCCGCAGCGCTCACCGCGCGCTCCGCGCCCCGTCCGCTTCGGGCTCGCGATAAAGCAGAGCGCCCCAGTGCGCCCCGGCGCCGAAGCTGGTGAAAGCCACCAGCGCCCCGGGCGCCACTTGACCCCGGCGGCGGGCCTCGTGATAGGCGATCGGCAGCGTGGCTGCTGTGGTGTTGCCCCAATGAGCGATGTTGGAGGGCATCACCGCGTCGTCCACGCCCAGCCGGCGGCGGGCGCCTTCCACGATGCGGTCGTTGGCTTGATGCGCCACCACCAGATCCAGGTCGTCGACTTTGCAGTGCGCGGCTTCCAGGGCTTCGCGCACCGCTGCGGGCATGGTTTCCACCGCCAGTCGGTAGAGCCCTCCGCCGTTCATTTTCGGGTGGTGCAAACCGGCGGCTAGCTGCGCCGCGTCGGCATAGGGGCGCTGCGCGGATCCCAGACCCGGCACCTCTATCAGGTCCGAGTGCGCGCCGTCGGTTTTGAGCACCGAGTTGATGATCCCCTCAGGCTCGAGCGGCGCCAGCGACCGGGCCGGCTGCTGCTGCAGCACCGCTGCCCCCGCCCCGTCGCCGAACAGCACGCTCCAAGCCCGGTGCTCGGTGGCGAGCGCCAGCTCGTCGCTGGTGGGGGAGCGGTCGCTGCGTCCCAGCACTATCTCCCAGGCGTTTCCCCAGGGCAGATAGCCGGCATGCACCTCCGCGCCGACCACCACCACGGTGCCGGCGCGTCCGGTGCTTGCCAGCATGTCGCCCAGGTCCAGACCGAACAAGAAGCCGGCGCACTGCTGGCGAATATCGAAGACGGATGCGTTGCCGAGGCCGGCTTTGTGCTGCACCGCGCCGGCGATGCCGGGATTCTGACGGTCCGGGGTCATGGTGGCGCAAACCACGGCGTCGACTTCGTCGCTGTCCAAGCCGGCGTCGCCGAGAGCGGCCAGGATCGCTTCCGCGGCCAAGTCGGAGGTAGCGGTGCCGGGATCGACGAAACGCCGCGAAACGACTCCGGTACGTGAGCGGATCCACTCGTCGGTGGTGTCCATGATCCGGGTCAGGTCGTCGTTGCTGACGACGTTCGGCGGAACTGCTATGCCGGTCCCGGTGATGACTGTGGGCATGACTGAGAAAGCCTAACGGCCCGCCCCATCGTCAGGGTGCGTATTGGGCTATAGTGATCTATATTGAAAAATAAGTAAATATCCAGCATTTATCGAGTCGGCATTTGCGGATTCAGTAATTGTCGAGTCGGCATTTGCCGCATTTGCAGGGTCTGGACCCTGCCAGCGGAGCGCTCGCCGGTCGAGTACCGGGCGATCCGCGATCGCTTGGTCGCGGTCCCGCCGTCTGGAAGGAGGCGCCGAGCAGGCAGGCAGAACCACAAGCCGACAACCAGAAAGCAGACAATGGGAGACAGCCATGACGTCGCTGTTGCAGGGAGCAGAACTGGCCGTCTTCGGACTGGCGATGTTCCAGTTGGGTTTGATCGCCTCGATGGCTCGCAGACGCCGGCGACGCCGGCGCGTGAGACGCCGTCGATCCGGTTCGGGCCGCCCGGGGTCGGTGACTCGCAAAGACATCCGCGAGGAGATGTGCCGCGACCCGGTGGCCGTCGACATGTTCATGAGCGACGACACTCCCCGCGACGTGCAGCGCTATCTCTACATGGAGGCCGGACGCCGGGCGATGATGCGCAAGCGCAGCCAGCTCTCCGATGAAGAGAACGACTTCTTCGCCCCGCCGCTGCGGCCCTGCCCGGACCCGGGTTTCACCGGCTGCGCCGACTAGTCGGCCGCCCCTCGGCGGCTAGCCGCCTGCCCGACCGCGAGCGGCCGCCCGAGCGGCTAGTCGGCGCGATCCCAAGCCACGAGCAGACTCTTGGGTCCGCGGAAGGTGATGTTGGCGGACCGTTCCAGGCTCTGGCCTTCTACCAGTCGCAGCGACGGCACACGCTCGGTCAGCACCTCCAAGGCGACCGCGGCCTCCAAGCGGGCGAGCCGAGCCCCGAGACAGAAGTGGATGCCTTTGCCGAAGGAGATGTGGTTGCGAGCGTTGGATCGGTGGATGTCGAATCGGCCGGGGTCGTCGAAGCATCCGGGTTCGTGGTTGGCGGCGGCCAAGCTCAAGAGAATGCTGGTCCCGGCCGGGATTCTCACTCCGGCGACCTCGGCGTCGCGGTTGGCCACCCGCCGCCAGCTGGTCTGGGGCGACTCGAAGCGCAGCACTTCCTCCAGCGCAGGCGCGACGAGCGACGGGTCCGCGCGGAGCTCGTCCCACTGGCTGCGCCGCGCCAGCAGGCAGATCAGCGCGTTGGACAAGAAGTTGCTGACGATCTCGTGGCCCGCGAACGACAGGCCGTAGACGATCGATTCGACCTCCGCGAGGGTCAGCTCCTCGGGGTCGCTGTCGTGGACCGCCAGCAGCTCCGAGGTGAAGTCGTCGCCCGGATCGCCGGTCTTGGAAGCTACGAAGTCGCGGCAGTAGCGCCAGTAGGCCAGCATCTTGCGGGCGATCTCGGTCTGCTCGGCTTCGGAGGGCCTGCCCCAAGTGAAGGCCAGACGGTCAGAGCACCACCGCTTGAGCTGCTCGTCGTCGCTCGGCGGGAAGCCGATGAACCGGAAGATCGTCTCGCCGGGCAGGGGATGAGCGAACAGCGGCACGAAATCCGCGGGCGGGCCCGCTGCCAGCAGCTCGTCGACCAACCCATGACTGCGGCTGCGGATGTAGGGCGCCAGGACGCGCATGCGCCGGTTGGAGAAGCCCTGCTTGGTGTGGTTGCGTATCCGTCCGTGGTCGGGAGGCTGACGGTTGGACATCACCGCCACCGGGTCGAAGTCGTCGGCAGCCAGCACCGACCGTGCGCCGTGCCCGAGAGGGAACACCGGATCCTGCACGTTCTGCGAGCCGAAAGTCTCGGGATCCAGGAAGATCTCGCTGATGTCCTCCATGCGGGTGACCACCAGACAGCCCAGCTCACGGGAGTAGAACACCGGGGTGTCCCGCAGACCGTCGAGGACCGCGTACGGGTCGGCCTGATAGTCGGCCGCGAAGGGAGTGAAGTCGCTGACAGGGCATCCCGTCGGCGCCTCGGGCGCTTGATCGGGCGTCCGGTGATAAGACGCAACCTCAGTCGCAGTCATCGCAGCCATCCTATTCGAGGCGGCGGAGCGCGCTCGCTCGCCTAGTCGAGGCTTCGGGGCAGTGCGAGTCGCAGGACCGCAGCCTGGCGACGCTTGCTGTGATTCGGTGAGCGCAGGAGTGTGTATTAGGGTTCGAGGCATGGTTTCTGTACTCGCCTCCACCCGTCGAGTGTTCAGATCGCGTCGTCGCGGCGCCCCCGACGACAGAGCCGCGTCAGCAGCAGGAACCGGCAGCGGCGCGGATGAGGACGCTGCTCTGGTCGCTGATCTGGTCGAGGCTCTGGGCGCCGAGCGGGTGCGCGCCGACACCGCGGCGCGTTACCTGGCGTCGCATGACGCGTCCATCTACCGTGAAGGCAACGCCGGGCCGCTCTGCCTGCCCGAGTCCACCGAGGAGGTGGTGGCCTGCGTGCAGGCGGCGATCCGCCACGGTCGCGCCGTGTCGCCCCGGGGCGCCGGCACCGGCCTCGCCGGCGGCGCCGCGCCGCTGGGGCGTCCGGTGGTGGTGTCCACCACCCGGATGAACAAGCTGCTGTCGGTCGATCTCGACAACGGCGCAGCCTGGGTGCAGCCCGGCATCGTCAACCTCGATCTGAGCCGGGCGCTGGCGCCTT
Organism: Acidimicrobiaceae bacterium; assembly: GCA_026708645.1. Classification (GTDB taxonomy): domain Bacteria; phylum Actinomycetota; class Acidimicrobiia; order Acidimicrobiales; family Aldehydirespiratoraceae; genus Aldehydirespirator. The sequence continues at coordinate 52,847 of JAPOUM010000044.1, forward strand.
ACGGGGTTCACTTCGCGCCGGATCCGTCGAGTCAGGCCGCCTGCACCATCGGCGGCAACGTGGCCAACAACTCGGGCGGCCCCCACTGCCTGGCCTACGGCGTGACCAGCGCGCATGTGCTGGCTGTGGAAGTGGTGCTGTCGGACGCCTCGGTGGTGACTCTGGGCGACTTGACTGCGGAACCCGCCGGTTATGACCTGCGCGGGGCTTTCGTGGGCTCCGAAGGCATGTGCGGCGTGGCTGCCGCCGTGGCGGTGCGTCTCACGCCGAACCCGCCGGCGGTGCGCACCATGATGCTGGCATTCGACGACGTGTCGGACGCTGCGGCCACTGTCAGTGCCATCATCGCAGCCGGGATCGTGCCCGCCGCGATCGAGATGATGGATCAGCGCTGCGTCTCCGCTGTGGAGGATTTCGCTCAGGCCGGCTACCCCAAAGACGCCGCCGCGGTGCTGCTCGTCGAGGTGGACGGCCCTCCCGGCGGCGTGGCCATCGCCGGCGAGAGAGTCTCCGACATAGCCGAAGCCAACCAGGCGTCGATAGTGCGCACGGCCGCCGACGACGACGAGCGGGCCCGTCTGTGGAAGGGCCGCAAGAGCGCTTTCGGAGCGGTGGCCAACGTGATGCCCGACTACTACCTGCACGACACGGTGGTGCCGCGCACTCGGCTGGTGGAGGTGCTGGAGCGGATCTATGAGATCGTCGACCGCCACGACCTGATCGTTCTCAACGTGTTCCATGCCGGCGACGGCAACCTGCATCCGCTGCTGGCATACGACTCGCGTGTGCCCGGAGTGCGCGAGCGGGTGCATGCCGCGGGCCGCGAGATCATCGAGATGTCGCTGGACATGGGCGGCGCCCTCACCGGCGAGCACGGCATCGGAGTCGAGAAACGCGACTACATGAACCGCATGTTCAGCGCGGTCGACCTGGAGCAGCAGAGCCTGCTGCGGTCGTCGTTCGACCCGTATTGCCGTATGAACCCCGGCAAAGTGCTGCCCAGTTCTCACAGCTGCTCGGACATCAGCGCTCTGCGGGCCTCGGACGCTTCGGGAGTGTGGGGCTGAGCCGGTGACGGACTCGACGGTTTCGACAGTCTCAATGGTCTCGACCGGCTCGACCGGCTCGACGGACTACGACTCTGCGCTGCGGGCCTTCGCGGCCGAGATCGGGCCCGACGAGCCGGTGTGCGTGCGCGGCGGGGCCACCCGCTGGCGTCTGGGAGGCGAGCCCGCGGCGGGCGCCCGCGAGGTGAGAGCCCCCGTCGGCGTGGTGGCGTTCGAGCCTGCGGAGATGACGGTGCGGGTCCGTGCCGGGACCACGGTCAGCGAACTGCACCGAGAGCTCGCATCCGCCGGGCAGCGCACGGCCCTGCCCGAACGCGACGGCGGCACGGTCGGCGGAGCTTTGATGGCCGGCGAGTCGAGCATCGCCCGACTGGGTCGCGGCCCGGTCCGTGAAGCGTTGCTGCAGGCTCGCTACGTGTGCGCCGACGGCCGGATCGCCAGCGGCGGCGCGGGCACCGTCAAGAACGTCAGCGGTTTCGATCTGTGCCGGCTGTTGGTGGGCTCGCTGGGCACGCTCGGGCTGCTGGGCGAGGCGTTGCTGCGCACTTTCCCGGCCCCCGAGATCGAGCGTTGGGTGCATCTTTCTGGTGCTGATCCGGGCACGGCGCAAGCGTGTCGCACTGCCGCGTCGGTGCTGTGGGACGGCAGCGGCGTGTGGGCGCTGCTCAGCGGCTATGAGCCCGATGTGGACGAGGATCTGAGCCGCTTGAGCGGCTGCAGCGACGCTGCGGGCCCGCCGGAGTTGCCGCCGCATCGCTGGATCTGCACGCCGGCTGAGGCGGCCGGCTTCGTCGAGCACGCGGCTTCAGTCGGCGCCGACTTCGACGGGCGCGACGCCTCTGCCGGGCGTTTCGTCGCCGAGATCGGAGTGGGGGTGGTGCATGCGTCGGCGCCTCAGCCCCAGCGCACGGTCGCGCCGGGCGTGGAGGAACTGAACCGTCGCTTCAAGCAGCGTTTCGACCCCTCCGGCCGTTTGAACCCCGGACGCGATCCTCTGAGAAAGAACTGATGGCGACGAACTGATGGCGACGACCACGACGGCGATAAAAAAGAAGACGACGACGGCGATGATGACGCTGGTGGGGAAGACGATGACGATGTCGACGCCGACGAAGCTGGCGGCGGCTGTTGCGCTTACGGCTGCGAAGGTCGTTGTGCCCGCGTGCGCCTGCTGCGGCACCCGTGTCTGCTGTTGGAGTCGGTGATGGACCTCGGCTTGGACACCGACGAACTGGCTTCCTGCGTCTCGTGCGGGCTGTGTCTGCCGCATTGCCCGACGTTCGTGATCACCGGCAGCGACACCGAGTCTCCCCGTGGCCGCATCGCGCTGATGCGGGCCGTGCAGGACAAGGACGCGCCGGTCACCGACGAAGTGATCCGCTCCATGGAAACCTGCGTGCAATGCCGCGGCTGCGAGACCGCCTGCCCGAGCGCCGTGCCTTTCGGGCGCCTGATGGAAGGCACACGGGCCGCTTTGGCCGAGACGGGACGGATCACGCCGCGCTGGCAGCGCTGGGCTCTGGCGATGCTGCGCCACCGCCGTCTGGTGCTGGCCGGATCGACGCTGCTGGCGGTGGCTGTGCGGCTGCGTCTGGTGCCTGTTCGCCGTCTCGGTCTGCCGGCGAGGATGCCGCTGCGGCGCCCTCCTTTGCGAGCTTCCGGCAGCGACGTCTGGCTTTTTACGGGCTGTGTCATGGACGCCTGGCAAAGAGACGTGCATCTGGCGGTTCAGCGGGTGCTGGAAGCCGCCGGGGCGGGTGTGGAACCCACCGGCGCCGCAGCGCCGTGTTGCGGGGCTCTGCACATCCACGCGGGTCTGGAGTCCGACACCAAGGAGATGGCCCGCCAGGTGATGGCCGGACTCTCCGCGGACGACCGCCCCATTCTGGTGGACTCGGCCGGTTGCGGCGCGGTGCTCAAAGATTACGGGCATCTGCTCGGCAGCGACGAAGCGCGGGCGTTCTCGGAGCGTGTCTACGACGTGCATGAATGGCTGGCCGGGCGTCTCGACGAACTGCAGGCGAACCGAGCGGTTCAGCCGCTGCCGGTGACTGTGGCCGTGCAGGATCCCTGCCATCTGCGCCATGTGCAGCGCGCCCATCAGCCGGTGCCCGAAGTGCTGCGCCCCTTCGTGGCTGAGGTCGTCAAACTCGACGACGACGGTCTGTGCTGCGGCGCAGGCGGGGCCTATTCGATGATGGAGCGCGAACTTTCGCAGGCGATACGCGAGCGAAAGACCGCGTCAGTGGCCCGCTCCGGGGCTTCTGTCGTGGCCAGCGCCAACCCTGGGTGTTCGCTGCATCTGGCCGCTGCTGGGCTCGATGTGCGCCATCCGATGGAGCTGATCGACGAGGCTCTCGCGGCGGATGGTGCGACGGCCGGCGCTCAGGCGAAACCGAACACCGGCGGGAGCACCACGATCACCACCGCCAGCCAGACCGCGTAGACATTCGCATAGTCGGCCTGCCAGCGCTCCAGTCGCTCGAAGCTGACCCGGCCCCGCAGAAAACCGACATACAGCCAAGCTGCGCCGGCCAGGTTGACCAGCAGCACCAGATTGATGCCCAAAGCCGCGAACCGGTTGGGTGTGGCCCCGAACTCCGACAGTCGGTCGACCATGGCGCTCAGCACGAAAAGGTCTGCCAGAAGCGCCGCTATCACCAGAGCTGTCTGCGCCACGTCGAAAATGTTCGGGCCGGCTTGCGGATCGCGCGCCGCCACCGAATAAAGCACCAGAGCCGCCACCACCAACAGCAGCACGTCGAAGATGATCAACAGGGTGCGGCTGGCTTCGATGCCTCCGCCTGAGATGATCGCCGCGGCAAGGAATGAGAGCATCAGCACGGTGAACATCGGTGTGAAGAGCCTTGTCAGCACCGGCGCCAGCCTCTCGAGGACGCCTTTGCGGGTGTCGGCCAGCCAGCCGGCTACCACCACTGAGCCCGCTGCTGCAGCGGGCGTGATCCAAAACCCGATCAGTTCTACGACGTCGGCGCCGATGATGGTGAAAACTGCGGCCGCGAGGCCCGTCAACACCGTTCCGCCGATGGCGATCATTCCGTAGTAGATGCCCCATTCGCCGGTGAAGCGCACGAAATCGAGGCGCTTTTTGTGGTTGCGCCAGTCGCCGCCGCAGTGGGCTGCGCCCACCGCCAACCACATGAGCACAGGCAGATGCAATGCTGCAAGCAGAAGCGTGTCGCCGGATTCGTCTCCGTCGAACGGATAAAGGTTGATGATTGCTGCTGATGCCGCGAAAACCGCTGCTAGCCGGACTGTCCAGCGTGCGCTGAGACCGTGCGACCAAGCGAAATATCCGGCCAGGAACGGCAGCACCAGCAAGCTGAGGTTGCGTCCGTAGAAGTCGCCTTGGTACTCGAACGACATCCCGAACAGTGCGGGCGCTCGTGACGCCATCCCAGCGCCGCAAGCCAAGATGCCCATCGTCATGAACTCGTCTGTGGCGGCCGACTGCTCCACGGCGATTATCGAGCGTCGGCTCGACGGTTGCGGCGGCGGCGCGGGATCGGCTCTGGGGCTTGCGGAGTCCGCTGTTTCGAGTCGGTCGATGACCTTCAAGGCTTCTTGGTAGGCACCGATTCGCTTGGCAGCCACCAAAAACGCTTCTGAAGGTTCCAGACCCAGATCGGCGAGAGTGTCCAACTGGCGGCGCAGAGCGCTTTCCAAGTGGCTGCTCTGGGAGTGCAGCAGCCAGGATCGGATCAGGGCTTCAAGCCGCTCGTCGCCGTTTTCGTTAATGAAGGCAAATTACCAGATCCTGACACCCCACCGCCGAGCAGTTACTGCGGCCAGCGAGAAGTCCTTGAATCTCGATAGTGCGGCCCGTGACGGTCGCGTCGATCGGGAACGACCGCAATGCAGATCGGGTGCTGTCGAACCCACAAAATGATCTCCCTGTAGGCGTTTGTGACCGCCTCCGTATCGACCTTCAAGAAGAAGGTGTCAGGAACACTGCTGTTCACCCAGTCAACGAGAGCGTCCTCAGAGGCGCCGGCGCGCAACTCGGAGCGGACCCGGTCGATGCTGAAAACGCTGCCTTGCTGGTGATGGTGAAGCAGGCACTTCCAGAAGCCTGGACATATCTCGAAGGAGTAGTAGAAGTTCTTGGCGGTGATGAAGACATCGGAGTCCACGAGGTAGAACTCTTTGGAGGTCACGGGAGGCCGATCCCGATCCGTTGCGCATACTTCTGGAACGCTCCGCCTTGCAACCCCGTGAGGTCGTAGGCCTCCTTGAAGCCGATCCGTCCCTCGAATGCGGCGTGCAGCACATGCTTCGCGAACAACTCGCCGACCCGAGTGTTCTGATTGTTGTAGAAATCGCCTCCGCCTCCCGAGGCGCCGCGTTTGTGAGCCTGGCTTACGTGTTGCCTGTAGAAGTCAACAAATTCACTGCGGTCCACGAGCCCGAGATCGAGGGCGCGGCGTGCAGCCACCACGCTCAGATGTCAGGCGGCGCCGGGTGGCTGTGGAGCGTCCGCGGCATTCGCTTCGGGCCCTGGGTCGTTGGGCATTCCGATGCGGAGGTAGCCCTCGATGCGGGCCAGTCGTTCCTTCACCTCAGACAGACGGTCGCGGAGTTTGTCGGTGGTGCGTTGTTGGTGCCAGATGACCGTGAGCACGGCGAGCACGACGGTGACGATCTGCGAGACGGTGTTGAGATCCACGACCTGAGCATACATCGTAGTAACTCAGAAAGCAACTATTTACATGAAACGGTCGCTGAACGCGCTCGTTGCTCCCAGCGCGTAAACATAGGCGAGCAGATCCTCAGCGGTGATGGCGGCACCGAGCCTGTCGCTGAGAGCCGCAAGCAGTCCGTCGGCAACATTGGGCTCGCCACCGCCTGCGTCCCGATGAAGCGGCATGACATTCTTGGCGCCACGCCCCGAGAAGTGGTCAAGGTCCGGCACGTAGGGCGTGGCCGTGCGCACCGGACCCTGGCCGAGTTTCGTGGAAGTCAGCGTCGTGAGAAACACCTGCCTCGGCGCCCTGACGTGCAGAGTGTTCCAGCGTGTCGGTCAACAGGATTTGCATGGCGCCGTCGCCTGCGCCGGCAGCGTCGAGGTCGAGAGCGCCTGCATCAGCTCCGCCCAATCTGGCTTCGGGCAGCAGGCGTCGCCTCATCCTAGGATCGTGAGGCAGTCGGCAGGGGGCACTGCTGCTCTAGCAGTCCACGGCTTCTCGGAGAGCCGCGCAGGCTTCGGCTAGGCGAACCGGCCCCAAGGTGCAGATCAGAGTCACTAGGTTCGCCTTGGGCACGACCCTCAGGTTGTCGAAGCTCGCCGCGCAGTCTGCGGGCATTCCGTCATCGGGACCGAGCGGCAACTCGGTGGGGATATCTCGGACTGTCCGAGTGACCGGAACTGCGAGGACGCTGTTGAGCACTGGTATCGCGGCAGAACGGCTCATGACGAGGAACGGGCGCCGGCCGATGTCCTCCAGCTCGGTCCACCACACTTGACCGCGTCGGGGCGCCGTCACCACGGCTCTTCAAGAATCGCGTCGCGCAGCGATGCCAGTGCGGCTCGGCTCTCAGCTTCGGGCGGCGGCGTGCGCGTGTAGCCGTCGACGATGGCGCGATCGATGCTGCGTCTGTGTTCGAGTTCCGCTACAGCTTCAATGCCGGCGCGGACGACCGCAGCCCGACTCTTGTAGACGCCGCTCTCGACAAGTCTGTCGAGGCTGGCTAGCAACTCCGAAGGCAAGCGGACAGCGACCTGCTGGGTAGCCATTGCCGTAATATACCAATCTGGTATACGAATCGGTACCTCACATGTCTTGCGTGGCCGTGATGGGCCGTGATGGCTGCGGTTCTAACGGCCTCACGGACGGTCAGTTGAGCTCCATCCAGCAGCGCAGTGCAGGTTCGGGGGCGTCCAGGGAGCGTTCAACCGTTTGAGATAGCTGTCTCGGATGTGGAGGAGAACCTTGTCGCGTGCCTCGGTGTGTAGTGGACATAGAGGTTGGTAGCAGCGTGTAGGGGGTGGGCTTCCTGTGTAAGTGTGGTGTTGCGAACAGCAACCGAACACGAACACAGGAGGCTTGATGTCGCACGCTAATGCAAGGTTGACGCCCGTTGGGAGGTTGTTGATGGTGCGTCGGGCGCTTGCGGAGCCCGCATGATTCGGCAGCGGCATGTGGGAGCCGACGCAGGCTTGCTTTCACATGAAATAGCTGTCCGTAGAATGAATAGCACTGGATTGGGTTGACAACAGCGGCAGAGGTGGTATAGTGGGCGCAGCTGCGCATCGGGCGCCCGTGCCTGGTGCGGAAGCCTCGGTGCAGCCCTCGCGGCCACCCCCATCCCGGTCACACCAGACGGAAGGAGGTTCGCGATGGCCGCGACCCACTCACAGATGTCTTTCCTCTATCACAGAATGACGGAATCAATGGGCGAAGAAGCCGCAGAACTGCTCTTGGACCAGCTGCCGCCCGGCGGCTGGGACCAGATGTCCACCAAGAGCGATCTCGTAGAACTCAGGGGCGGGATCAAAGGTGATTTCGCCGACTTGAAGACTGATTTCGCCGACTTGAAGACCGATTTCGCTGACCTCAAGGGCGATTTCGCCGACCTCAAGACCGAGATGGCTGATTTGAAGAGCTTGGTCGTCACCGGCTTCGCGGAAGCGGCCGTCGAACGGGCCAAGATCATCAAAGGTCAGGCCAGGCAGCTCTACATGATGGTTTCGGCCATGGCGCTGTTCTCGCTCTCGACGTGGGTGGCTATCTACATTGCCTTCGCTAGTGGCTAGCCGTCGGCTCGGCCTCGGCGCCCTGCACTGCCGCGCCAAGACCGCTGACCATGGCGTGGCAGCTGCGGTGGCTTTGAACACAGATCATAAGAGATCGCAAGAAATCACAGGAAACTACAAGGAGGAACTTGATCATGCCATGGCGCACTAACCGCACGGAACCTTCCGGCAAGCCATCCAAGAAGGACGCAGACCGCCAAGAACTCGAGGCTGTCTCTGCAGTGCGGGACGCACTGGCAAGGGTGATCGCCGGAGGAAGCCACAGCGACCGCGCCTGCGCCATTGGAGCGATCCAGGCGATCGACAGAGGCTGGGAGGACGACGTCGGCAAGTACACGTTCACATTCAGGCTGGGGAAGGTTGTGGACGCGCGCTTCGATCTTCTGGGCTCATTCCAAGAGAACACCGATGAACTGCCGCCGGACGCGTCCACAACGATGCAGGCTGCGCTGTACACCGTCGACCATCTCGCGCACGTCTTGCTCGCCAGGCTGACCGCGATGGGCATGGCTGTTTACCCGATCACGGAATCCGCTTCCGGCGAACTGCTAGAACTGCCGTGCGCAGAACAGGATCCGCTCCTCGATGCCGTCAGCCCACCCCCTGCCGGGTGAGGCGCATAGACTCGACTAGTCGCGGGCGGAAGCCTGCAGAGAGTCGAGATCGAGCGGTGTCGGCAAAGCTTGCAGATCGACGAAAAGCCCCGACGCGGGGCCTTCGCCGCACAGAGCGTCAGCCGCTAGCAGCACTGCGGCGGCCGAGTAGGTGGTGCGCTCCCCGTCGGGATAGCTGACACCGGCAGGGAAGGCCCGTCCCGTCAAGTAGCTGCCGTCGGGCTCGCGCAGCTGCTGGACCCACTCGAACAGCTCCAAGGCGCGATCGCGCTCGCCGGCCGCCAGATACGCCATGACGCATTCGCAAGTCTCGGCTGTGGTCACCCAGTCCTGGTTGCTGACGCAGAGCACGCCGACGCCTTCATGCACGAACTTCGCGCGCAGTGACGCCAGCCGAGCCCGGGCCTGCGCCCCGGTCAGAGCGCCTGCGAGAACCGGGTAGTACCAGTCCATGGCGAAGCGGTCTTTGGGAGCGAAAGCCTCATGGCTGTGGTGCGCGACGGTGTGAACCAGCCGGGCCAGAGCGAGTTCCCAGCCGGGCTTGGGGCAGCCGAGCTCCCGAGCGATGGCGAGACCGCATCGCAGCGAGTGGCTGATCGACGACGAGCCGGTCAGCAAAGCGAAAGGCCAGGGCGTGCCGTCAGCGTGGCGCGCCCACAGGATCTCGCCTCGGGGCGTCTGCAGCCCCAGAACGAAGTCAAGGGCCCGCTGCACCACAGGCCACATCGCCGCCAGGAACCGCGGCTCGCCGTAGCACAGCCAGTGATGCCAGACGCCGGCGGCGCAATAGGCGATCGTGTTGGCGTCGAGCTTGTCCTGAGCGACGCCCTCGGCGGTGTAGTACTGATGCCAGGCGCCGTCGCTCCGCTGATTGCGTGCCAGCCACCCGTAAGCGGCTTCGGCTTCGCTCCGGCGTCCGGCTGCAGCCAGAGCCATGGCCGCCTCGACATGGTTCCAAGGGTCGGCGGTCCCGCCGTCGAAGTGCGGGATCATGCCGCTGGACAGCTGGCCGGCCGCGATCGCGGAGGCTGTCAGGTCGGCTTCGGCCCGGCTCAGCAGACCGGGCACTTCCGGCGGGCGCAGCATGTCGCGCCGGCGGTGCTGCGTCCGTTGGGCGCCGGGAAGGCGTTCGCTCGGCTCAGGCGCCATGAGCGGCTCCCGCCACTGCATCAAACGAAACCGGCATAGCTGCCTGCTCTGCGGTCGAACCTGCGGCCGGCGCCGCTGCCTGCTCTGGTGTCCGCGCGGTCGGCGTTTCGGCTGCCGGCAGCGGATCCGACGCGGGCCGTGACGCTGTCTGCGGCCTGTCGGCGTAGACGACGAGGCTCTTGCCCAGCGCAGGTTTCAGCAGCCGCTCGGCGGCTCTCGTCACGAGAGGCTGCTTGACGATGTCCCATTCGAGCAGGCGGTGACAGGCTCGCACCAGACGATTATCGTCGATGTCTCGATCAGGCCCCACAGCGCAGCGCAGCCACCAGTACGGCGTGTGCAGACCATGGGCGCGATGCCAGCGACCAGGCTCGAGCCCGACTTGGCGCAGTTTGAGACGCATCTCGCTCAGACGGTAGATGCGCACATGGCCGCCTGCCGCGGCGGGCGCGTGATAGTCGCTCGACAGCTTCCAGCACACTGTCTCAGACAGCCAGGAGGGCACGGTCACAGCCAGCCGTCCGCCGGGCCGCAGCACCCGGGCCAGCTCGGCGAACGCGGTCGCGTCGTCATGCACGTGTTCCAGCACTTCTGACGCCACCACCTTGTCGAAGGCGGCGTCGTCGAAGGGCAGCCGCACAGCGTCGGCCTGCACGGACGCGGCCATCGCCGAGGCGTCCGTCTGGCCCTCGGCCATCAGCACCCGGACCAGGTCGCGAACCTGCCGCAGCTCCGGGCCCGCCAGATCGCAGGACAAGACCTCGGCGCCTCGCTTGAGCGCCTCGTAAGTGTGGCGCCCGAACCCGCAGCCCAAGTCCAGCAGCCGCTCGCCGGCCTCCAGCCCGAGCAGGTCGTAGTCCACTGTCAGCATCGCGGCGCGTTCTCCTGCTGCGTCGGCGCCGGGGGTGGCACGAGACTCGGATCAGGCGTCGCTGTCAGCATCGCGGCGCGTTCTCCTGCAGCACGGCCCGGTACTGCTCCACGGTGCGCTCCGCGGTGTGGCGCCACGACCATTGATCGATCACACGCTGACGTCCGGCTCGACCCACCCGCGCCCGCGCCTCGCCGTCGTCGAGGGCTTCGGCCAGCGTCGCGGCCAGAGCTCCGGCATCGCCGGGCTCGGTCAAGAAGCACGTCTCGCCGTGTCTGCCCGCGACTTCGGGCAGAGCGCCTCCGGTGGTGGCCACCAGCGGCACTCCGCACGACATGGCTTCGATGGCCGGCAGCGAGAACCCCTCGTAAAGCGACGGGACCACAGCCAGCTCCGCTTCGGCGTAGAGCTCCACGATGCGCTGATCGGACACCCCCGACACGAACGTGACGGCATCAGCCAGTCCGAGATCGACGATGGTCCGGCTTGCCGCCGAGTCGCGTTTGGCGCTGCCGATGATGGTCAGCTCCACATGGCGCTCGGCGCGCAGCTTGGCCACCGCCTCGAGCAGATAGCTGAGCCCTTTCATGGCCACGTCGGCGCTGGCGGTGGTGAGCAGCCGGCCGGGCGCCCGCCGGACTCCCTCCAGCGGCGAGAACATCTCCGGGTCCACCCCCACCGGCACCACATGGATGCGCTCAGGCGCGACCTTGTGGTCGCGGGCGATGTCGCCGCGCGACGACTCCGACACTGTCAGCACTCGAGGCAGCCGCTTGGCGACCTGGGTCTGCATTCGCGTGAACGCGTACCAGCGGCGCTTGCCGATCCGCTCGCGCAGGGTGCGGGAATGCGCCAGCTCCACACGCCGGTCCACGGTGATCGGATGGTGGATCGTCTCCAGCAGCGGCCAGCCTTGACGGTGCAGCGCCAGAATCCCCCAGCCGAGGGTCTGGTTGTCGTGAACCAGATCGAAATGCGCTCTGCGGGCGCGCAGATACCGCCAGGCTCGCAGGCTGAAAGCCATCGGTTCGCTGAAGTTGCCAGTGGCGAACGAGCAGTTCTCAGCCAGATCGATCCAGTCCTTCAGTTCCCAGACGCGGGGTTTGCGCATGGGATGCGGCTGCGACCAGAGGTCCAGGCCGCCGAGACGCACCATCGGCACGCGCTCGTCGAGTTCGGGATAGGGGGGGCCGCCGAGCACGGTGACGCTGTGACCCAGGTCGGTCAGAGCGGCCGACAGACGGTTGACGTAGACGCCCTGGCCGCCCACGTGCGGCTTGCCCCGGTAAGCCAGCATCGCCACCCGCAGTGACTCGCCGCCCCGGTTGCCGCCGCGGACGCTCGATGCGCCCCCGGAACCGTCCGAGCCGACCGGGGCGCGACCCGCGGCAGGCGAGTCCCGCCCTGGGCCGGCCGGCCGTGTCGGTGGCATGGCTATCGCTTCCTTGCCGGCTTGAGCCTGGTCAACAACTGTCGCAGCCCCAGCGAATGCGCAAGCAACAGCGCTGCGACGGCGGTCACCGGCCACGGCCCGAACCGGGTCGCGAGCGTATGTCCCCGACGCAGCTCGACGGTCGCTTCGATCACCCTGCTCTCGGAGATCCCGGTGCGTTCGACCACATCGCCTTCGGGCGTGATCACCGCACTGAAACCGGTGGGCGCGGCCTGTATCACCCAGCGGTCGGTCTCGATGGCCCTGAGGCGGCTGGAGGCGATCTGCTGGCTCTGCACCATCGTCAGCCAGTAGCTGGAGCCGTTGGTGGGGTTGAGCAGCAGCCGTCCGTCGCCGTCGCCGACGGCGTTGCGGGCGCGGTGGTCGAAGAAGACCTCCCATGAGATCGACACGCCCAGAGGCCCCAGCGCAGTGTCCACCACAGCCGGCTCGTCAGCAGGTCCGGGCCGCACGTCACGCGCCGGCAGATCGTCGCTGAAACGCTCGGCTGTGGAGCGCAGCGGCACATACTCGCCGAAAGGCACCAGCCTGACCTTGTCGTAGCTGTCGACCGCTGCTCCGTCGGGGTTGTAGGCGAGGGCGTAGTTGCGGTTGGCCGTGCCGTCGTCGCTGCGCTCGAAGAAGCCTGCCACCACCACGGCGTCCAGACTGCGAGCCAGCTCCGACAGCTCGGAGCGCGCCTCGCTGACAGTCAGCAACGGCTGATCGCAACGCGCCGGCGTGACCACCGTGTCGGCTCTGGGATGCACGACGTCCTCGGGCCAGACCACCAGATCCACCGGGGCGTTCACCTGCGAGCGTGTGGCGTTCAGGTGCCTCTCGAACACGCCTCGCTGCTCGCACACGTCGGCTCGGGTGTTCTGAGGGCCGCCGCCTTGCACTGCGGCGACCCTTATCAGAGCCGAGTCGTCGCCGGCGCTGCCGATCGGCTCGGACCCGGGAGCGAAGATCGCGGTCAGCCAGGCGGCCGCGCAAACCGCGGCGCACACCGCGGCCGGACGCAGCCGGCGAGCCATGAGCGCTGCCAGCATCACTCCGCTGACGGCGGTCAGCGCCGTCAGCAGCAGCGGGCCGCCGACACGCGCCGCAGCCGCCAGCGGCCCCGAGACCTGCGCCATGGCCATCGTCGCCAGCGGCACACCCCCGAAAGGCCACGACCATCTCAGCAGCTCGGCCAGAGCGAAAGCCGCCGGGAAGGCGACACGGCGACGATCGGGCGCCACGAGCGCTCCCGCGGCGGCGTGCATCGCCGCGAAGGCGATGATCGCCAGAGGCCAGCCGACCAAGGTCAGGTCGGCCATCCACAGCGTGGCGGGCCCCAGCCAGCCGATGCTCACCAGCGCGGAGTGCTGCGCCCGCCGCCTCGGCTTGGACTCGGCCAGCAGCTCCACCCACAGCGCCATGCCGATCATGCTCAAAGGCCAGAAACCCCAAGGCGGCACCGAACCGGCCAGCAGCAGCCCTGCGATCAGGGCTCTGACCCAGGGCCTGCCGCGGCTCAGCAGCGAAGCAGAGCCGCCGCCGTTGTTGCGAGAGCTGCGGGGCCGCTTGGCGGCGTCAGCCGCCATCGCCGACCACCGTCATCGTCACCGCGGGCATCGTCACCAGCATCGTCACCGCGGGCATCGTCACCAGAGGTGCCGTCACGGACGGTCGCCTTCCCGGGCGGCGCCATCTCCGAGCACGGCTCGCGCTGTCGCTGTGGCGGCGGCGTGCGCGTTGCGGATGCACGCAGGCAGTCCCACCCCGCGCATGGCCGCACCTGTCACTGCCACCCCGGGCGTCTCAGCGGCCAGACGGTCCTCGATCTCCGCGACGCGGCTCAGATGCCCCCGTCGGTACTGCGGCAGGGAGTCGTGCCAGGCGGTGACGCGGGCTTCGAAGCGTCCCGCGGAGGCGTCAGCGGCTGAGATCATTCCCGTCTCGGCCAGCTCGCCTGCCAGGATTGCCAGCAGCTCGTCGTGGTCGAGGTCCTGCCATCGCCGGTCGTCGCTGCGCCCGGCCGACACTCGCAGCACAGCCGTGTCTCGCTGGTTGTAATGGCGCCATTTGGCCGAAGTCCAAGAGCATGCGGTCATCATCAGACCCTGACTGCGAGGCACCACGAAGCCGCTGCCGTCGAGAGGCCGCCGCAGGACTTCGGACGCGAGCACGAAAGTCGCCAACGCCACGCTGGAGTAGTCGATGTCGGCGAGTGCCGCCGCCGCGTCCGGCGCCAGCCCCTCGAGCAGGCGAGCCGACTGCCAGGCGGGGCAGGCCAGGATCACCCCGGCCGCCTCGAAGGCGCCTCGTGATGTGACCACCCGCCAGGTTTCGCCGTCGGGCGCCAGGGACCGCGCCGCGGTCGTCAGATGCAGCGACTCGCCGAGCTCGCCGACCAGAGCGTCGACCAGGCGAGTCATGCCGCCGTCGATGCTCTGGAACACCGCAGAGCCGGTGTCGGGATCCCGTTGTCGCCTCTGTCGGTCGGCGACCTGCTGCAAAGCCTGGCCGAAAGGCCCTCCCTGACATGCCGCTTCATACAACGGCGCGGCGCAGGCCTCGAGGCTCATCTCGTCGGCGGCGCCGGCGTTGATGCCTCCGAGCAGGGGATCGATGATGCGCTCGAATACTTCGTCGCCCACACGGGGGCGCAGGACTTCACCCACTGTGGCGTCCGCACGCAGAGCCTCGGCGTCGCCCGCCAGGCCGCGAGCCAGAGCCTCAGCGCCGGCGGCGGAGACAAGACCGCTCTCTTGCAGCCCTTCCGCAGTCCATGGCGCCCCCAGCAGCGAACGCCGCGGCAGCGGTCGCAGAGCCCCGTCCAGCCACACGCGAGCACCCTCGGCGGCGGGTTCCACCAGGTCGGCGCCCAAGCCGAGCCGGCGGCACAAGTCGGCGGCGGCCCGGTCGCGGGCCACGAAGCCGTCAGGCCCCGAGTCGACTGTCAATCCGTCGACCGGGGTGCTGTCGATCTTGCCGCCGGGCCGCGCTCGCGCCTCCAGCAGCAACGTCTCGATCCCGGCGCTGCGCAGTTCGTATGCCGCTGCCATTCCTGAGATGCCCGCACCGACGACAGCCACTCGGCTGCTCACTAGTCGCTCACTCGGCGCACCCGGCCCTCGTCGTGCACCACCTGCACCACACGGGCCAGCACCTCCGGGTCTGTGTCGGGCAGCACGCCGTGGCCCAGATTGAAAATGAAGCCGGGATGGCCGTCATTGCGGGCCAGCACGTCACGGGTCGCGTCGCATGCGGCGGCCTCACCGGCCAGCACGACCGCAGGGTCGAGGTTCCCTTGCAACGCCTGATGCGCCCCGACGCGCCGTCGGGCGGCGTCGATGGGCACACGGAAGTCCACGCCGACCACCTCGGGGCCGCAGTCGGCCATCTGCCTGAGGATCTCCCCGGTGCCGACTCCGAAATGGATCCTCGGCACCCCGGCGCCGCCCAGCGCCTCCAGGACGCGGGCCGAATGCGGCGCCACCGCGCGCCGGTACGCCTCCGGCGACAATGCGCCCGCCCAACTGTCGAACAGCTGCACCGCCGAAGCGCCGGCCGCCACCTGCGACAGCAGCGAGGCGATCGCCAGATCCGCCAGTCGCTGCATCAGGTCGTGCCAGAGAGCCTCGTCTGTCAGCATCAGCGCCTTGGTGCGCGCCTGATGGCGCGACGGGCCGCCCTCGACCAGATAGGAGGCCACCGTGAACGGCGCTCCTGCGAACCCTATGAGCGGCACGTCGAGCGTCTCGACCAGGCGCTTCACGGTTTCGATCACGTAAGGCGTGTCGCTCTCGGGATCGAGAGGCCGCAGACGGCTCAGATCGCTGCGCCCCGAGAACGGCTGCTCGACGACCGGTCCCGTGCCCGGCACCACGTCCACGCCGAATCCGACAGCGTGTGCGGGCACGACGATGTCGCTGAAGAGGATGGCAGCGTCGACTCCGTAGCGCCGCACCGGCTGCAGAGTGATCTCGGCGGCCCGGTCGGGATCGGCGATGGCGTCGAGGATCGAGCCCGAGCCGCGCACGGAGCGATACTCGGGCAGCGAGCGGCCCGCCTGGCGCATGAACCACACCGGCACCCGCGGGTGCTGCCGGCCGCGGCAGGCGAGTATCAGGTCGCTGTCTTGGAAACGGTCGCTGGTCACGGAACGCAATTCATCCGACGTCATCCGGCGGCTCGGCGCAGCAGCTCGGACGCTCGCCTGTTGCGGTGCTCGGCCAGCAGGCCGCGCACCGTCCGGTCGGCCGCTTCGGCCAGCGCGGCTCGCCAAGCCGGTCCGCGGTCACGGCCACGGGGCGCCGTCGCTGCGGGACGGTCGTCTCCGGGGTTCTCGGCGTTTGAGCCCATGTCGGCAAGTTCCACGGTGTCGGCGTCGGGTTCCGCTACCAGCACGGTCGTGCCGAGACGACGCAGCCCGTCCAACTCGGATCGGAGCTTGTCGTCGACCCATTGGCGCCGTGCCGCCCGCACGGATCGGGCGTCGTCCCAGGCCAGATCCAAAGACTGCGCCCACCAAGCACGTTGACGCGCCCCCTCAGGCGAACCGTCGTGTGATCCGTCACCGCGGCCCGAACGGGAGTCGCCCAGTCCGGCAGCGGCCGCGGCGCCGGCTTTTCGCAAAGCCTGTGACACGGCGCCTGCGACCTTCGGCCAGTCGGCCGCGCCGCTCATCGCGGATGACACCACCACCAGGTCGAAGGCCGGAGGCCCCAGCAGGTCGGCGTTGGTGTATGAGTGCAGGCCGCCGTCGATGTAGCGCTGCCCTGCGACGGCGACCGGCTCGAACCGTGCGGGCACAGCGCAACTGGCCTGCACCGCCTGAGCCGCGGTGGCGGGCAGGTCGTCACGGCCGAACACCACCCGCCTGCCGTCGGACAGGCGCACCGCCGTCGCCCAGAAAGGCGCTTGGGGCCACGGTTCGGGATGCAGCTCAGCCATGCGCTGCCGCAGCGCGTCGGAGGCTCGAGCCCCGGCCGGCAGCAGTCCCGTCAGGGCATGCAAAGGACGCGTCTGCCACGGCGGCCACAACGCGGCAGCCACCAGAGTCGGCGACTGCGGCCTCAAGTCCGTCCAGTCCCGTTCGCGGCGATCCTCGCTGTAAGGAGTGGTCACCCGGTCGAACAGAGCCCGCCCTTCGTCGCTGAGCGGCGCTCCGAGCCGGGCGGCGTACAAGTCCGCCGGCGCGATCCCGGCCCGCAGGCACAGCCCCACGATCGAGCCCGCGGAGGTTCCGAGTATCAAATCGGCGGAACGTGCGTCCCAGCCGACCATGTCGTGCAGGGCGTTGACCACGCCGGCGTGCCAGGCGTCCGCGGCAGCGCCGCCGGCGCTCAGTGCCAGACCCACCGAGACATGCTCGCCGTCGTGCCCGTCCGCATGCTCGTCGTCGTGCTCTTCGCCGGCGGCCGGTTCGGTGGCCTGCTCTGAGAGCGGTTCGGGGTGCGGTTCGGGGGTCGGTCCGCCGGAGTCCATGCGCCCACGATAAAGGTCTGCGCTGAAGGTCTGCGCCGACAGCGCGCAGGCGACAGCATCGGCGCCGCTATCGTGTTGCGACTCTGAGCAGTCGACATCCTGACCTCGAAGCCGAGCAGGCCTATTTCGACCTGGCTCATGCCTGCCTCGACAACGCCCGGGAACGCGCCGCGGTGGCCACAGCGTCTTTCCGCACCGGCCGCGGCGGCACCACGCAAGCCCGCGTCGAGCGTGAAGCCATGCTGGAGGCTTCGCTGGCCCGTTTGACCAAGCTCAACATCGGCGACCGGTCGCTGGTTTTCGGTCGCATCGACCCCGCCGACTCCGCGGAGCGTTTCTACATCGGGCGTGTCGGCCTGTGGGACGCCGACCACGACCCGATCCTGGTGGACTGGCGGGCGCCGGTGGCCGAGCCCTTCTATAGGGCCACCGGGCGCGCGCCTCTGGGCCTGCGCAGGCGCCGCCATTTCGCTTCGCGCGGCGCCACCCTGCTGGGCATCGAGGACGAGTTCTTCGGTGATGCCGCCGCCATCGGCTTGGACCTCGCCGACGGCGACCTCGACGCATCCGACACTGCCGACGCCGGCGGACGCATCGCGGGAAGGTCGGGCTCGGGGGCCTTGATCGCTTCGCTGGAAGCGGCTCGCACCGGTCGGCTCAGCGACATCGTGGCCACCATCCAGGGCGAGCAGGATCTGGTGATCAGAGCCGCGATGCCCGGCGTGCTGGTGGTTCAGGGAGGCCCCGGCACCGGCAAGACGGTGGTGGCGCTGCACCGCGCCGCCTACCTGCTTTACACGCACCGGTTCCCGCTGGAGAGCCAGGGCGTGCTGGTGGTGGGGCCCAACCGCCTCTTTTTGGCTTACATCGAGCAGGTGCTGCCTTCGTTGGGCGAAGCCGGTGTGGAGCAGGCCACCCTGTCGGAGCTGCTCAGCCCGGCGGTGCGGGTGGCGACCCTCGACGACGAGGCTGTGAGCCGCGTGAAGGGCGATCCCCGCATGGCGGCGTTGCTGCGCAAAGCGGTGCGCGACCGGCGCCGCCCGTTGCGAGAGGACCTGGTGGTCGGCTATCGACTGCAGCGTCTGCGGCTCACTGTGTCACAGTCGGCCGAGATCGTGGCTGACGTGTCACGCAGAGTCCGCAAGCACAACGCCGGTCGCAGGCTGGTGGAGGATGAGCTCTACGCGGCGCTGGCTCAGAGCGCACGCCACAGCACCGACCCGGGCGAGGTTCGTGAGAGCGTCTCCGATCAGATCGAGGTGCGCGAGGCGCTCGAATGGATGTGGCCGGTGCTGACCCCGGCTCACCTGCTGAACGACCTCTACGGTTCCAAGGCGCTGCTGAACTCGGCCTCCAACAACCGGCTCAGCGCCGCCGAGATCGATCTGCTGCACCGGCCGCGGGCGTCGCATCCCTCCGAGGTCGTCTGGTCCTTCCAGGACGTGCCGGTGCTCGACGAGGCGCGGGCGCTGCTGGGCTACCGTGCCGAGCATCGCACCGAGGACGCCGTCTTGACCTATGGGCACGTAGTGGTGGACGAAGCTCAGGACCTGTCGCCCATGGAGCTGCGGATGATCTCTCGCCGCAGCCTCAACGGCTCGATGACGGTGGTGGGCGACATCGCGCAGGCCACGGGATCCTGGGCCCACGACGACTGGGCCTCAGTGCTGCGAGGGCTGCCAGACCGCCGCCCGTCTCGGCGGGTGGAGCTGACTCTCGGCTACCGGATCCCGGCGCCCGCCATGGCGCTGGCGAACCGGGTGCTCCGCTATGCGGCGCCCACAGCGACGCCTCCTGCCACGGTGCGCACCAGCGGCGACGAGCCTCGAATCGTGGCGTGCGGCGCCGCTGCCGCCGCCTCGGCGCCGGATGCGCCAGAACCGCAGCATCCGCAGGACCGGGAATTCCAGACGGCGCAGCATGAGGCTCTCGCAGTGGCCCTGAAAGGGCTGTTGGCCGAGGAGCAGTCGGCGGTCGGTGACGGCAATGTGGCGGTGGTGGTGCCTGACTCGCTGCATGAGCCTCTGCGCTCGGAACTGCAGAAGCGTCGCGTCGCTTTCGGCGGCCCCGGCCGAGGCGGGCTCGAACAACAGATCACGCTGGTGCCTGTGCGGCTGGTGAAAGGCTTGGAGGTCGATGCGGTGGTGGTGGTGGAACCGGCCCGGATAGTGGCCGAGGAATGCCAGGGGATCCGCTCGCTCTATGTGGCGCTCACCCGAGCTACGCGCAGGGTCTCCGTGGTCCACGCCGAACCGCTGCCCGAGGTGCTGGCCGAGCCCTGAAGCGTGCCCGGCGGATCAGCCACAGCGGCCAACGGCGCGGTAAAGGTCACCCCTACTAAGATATAAAGCATGCTTGATGGCGCTGCTGCGGCCGAGCCCGGCCGGGGGATCGACCGGGGGATCGGTGTGGAGGATGCCTGCGTCGCCCTCGGCGGCGCCGAAGTGCTGCGCAACACCTGCGTCACCGCCGAAGCGGGCCGGACGCTGGCGCTGCTCGGGCCCAGCGGCTGCGGCAAGACCACCCTGTTGCGGGTTCTGTCGGGGCTGCAGCGACTCGACTCTGGGCGTGTGGTGCTGGGCGGCAGGGTCGTCTCGGCCCTTGGGCTGCATGAGCCTCCCAACAAGCGCGGCGTCGGCATGGTGTTCCAGGACTGGTCGCTGTTCCCGCATCTCAGCGTCGCCGCCAATGTGGCTTTCGGCCTGCCCCGAGCGCAGCGCCCTCGCAGCCGGATGCTGACGCGCCCGGCGTCTCAGCGGGTGCATGACCTGCTGGAGATGGTGGGAGTCGCCGACCTGGCCCAGCGCATGCCCGGCTCGCTGTCGGGAGGTCAGCAGCAGCGGGTGGCCTTGGCACGGGCGTTGGCGCCCGCGCCTGCGGTGCTGCTGCTAGACGAGCCCTTCTCGAGCCTCGACACCAAGCTGAGAATCTCAGTTCGGGCCGAGGTCGCCGCCCTGCTGCAAGAACTGGAAGTGACCTGCGTGTTCGTGACCCACGATCAGGACGAGGCTTTCGTGCTGGGCGACGAGGTCGCGGTCATGCGCGACGGCGTCGTGGTGCAGCAAGACCCCCCGGCACGGCTCTACGAGCGGCCCGCGGACCGCTGGCTGGCAGGCTTCGTGGGCGAAGCCGACACGGTTTCGGGCCGCGCCCAGGGCGACATCGCCTACACCGCATTGGGGCCGGTCAAGCTGCTGACGCCGATGCACGGCGAGGTGGACGTGCTGCTGCGGCCCGAGGAAGTGGTGATGAACGAAGGCAGCCGCGGCGGCGGCTCGTCCGGCGACAACGCCGGCACCGTCGATCATGTGGAGTTCTTCGGCCACGACACCCTCTACTACGTGCTGAAAGCCCGCGGTGGCGTGCTGCGCTGCCGTGACAGCGGCGCGCCGCGATTCGGGGTGGGAGCGTCCGTGGAACTGTGCCACAGCGGGGTTCCCACGGTCGCTTTCGAGCGTCGCTCCTAGCCGCGCCGGGCTTCGGCGAACTTTCGCTCCGCGAAGCGCGCCCTGCCGAGGCGCGCAGCGCTGTCTCAGTCCCGGTATTGCACCCCGGGCAGCACGCAGAGCATCTCATAGACGAGATCAGCGGCTATGTGCGCGGTCATCCCCGAAGCGTCGTAGACGGGCGCCACTTCCACCATGTCGCAGCCCACCAGGTCGAGCCCCCGGCAGCCGCGCACTATCTCGAGGGCTTGAGGCGTGGTGAGGCCGCCGATCTCGGGCGTGCCCGTTCCGGGCGCGAAGGACGGGTCGAGCCCGTCGATGTCGAAGCTCAGATAGACCGGCCCGCCGTCCACCTGCCGGCGCACTTCCTGCATCAGCGGCGTCAGCGAGCGGTGCCAGCATTCCTCGATCTGCACCACCCGGAAGCCTTGTCGCCGCGACCAGTCGAAGTCGTCGGCTGCGTAACCGGTGGCGCGCATCCCGATCTGAACCACCCGGTCGCAGTCCAGCAGACCCTCCTCCACGGCGCGTCGGAAGGGCGTGCCGTGCGCGATGCGCTCACCGAACATTTCGTCGTTGATGTCGGTGTGGGCATCGACGTGAACCAGCCCCACAGGACCGTGGCGGGCCCGCATGGCCCGCAGTATCGGCAGCACGATGGTGTGGTCGCCGCCCAGGGCCACGGTGATCACACCATGGGACAGCAGCCGCGTGAAGTGGGCTTCGATGCGCTCCACCGAGTCGAGCAGGTTGTAGGGGTTGGTGGCGACGTCGCCGGTGTCGTCTATGCGCAGGCTGTCGAACGGCGCCGCTCTAGTCGCCATGTTGTAGGGGCGGATCAGCACCGACTCGTCACGGATTCCTCTGGGCCCGAAACGCGCGCCGGGACGATTCGAGGTGCCGATGTCGAGAGGCACCCCCACGATGGCGGCGTCCAGTTCGCTGGGCTGCGACCGTCCGGGTAGGCGCATGAATGTGGCGATGCCCGCGAAACGGGGCATCTCGTTGCCGCCCAAGGGCTGCGGATTGCTGCTCACGGTTCTTCCTCCAAGCCTTTTCCTCGGTGTCTGCTCAGCCCCCGATGCGGGCGACCAGGCGGTCGATTATCTCGTCGAGCAGCGCCGCGGAAGTGCCGAAGTTGAGGCGCGCATGGCCTGCGCCGCCGGCGCCGAAGTCGCTGCCCTCCGACAAGGTGACGCCCGCCTCTCGATGCAGCCTCTGCGCCGGGGCGTCACCGAGTCCGCAGGCGCCGAGGTCCAGCCACGCCAAGAACGTCGAGTCGGGCGGGTGCAAGCCTGCGGCGGGCGCCTCGGCCGCCAGACGCGACGCCAGCTGGTCGCGTCGCTGCGTCAGGTAGCGGACCAAACCGTCCACCCAGCCGGCGCAGCCGGTCCAGGCCGCGATGGCGGCGTCCATGCCGGTGCGGGCCGCGTGGCCCAGCAGCAGCGGGGGATGGGCTCGCCGCACACGGCGCCGCAGGCTCTCGTCCGCGTACGCCGTGACCGCGCAGCGCAAACCCGAGATGGCGAAAGTCTTAGCCGGCGACGTCACCGTGACCACCCGCTCGGCCGCGCCCGGGATCGACAGCATCGGAACGAACTCCGATGACGAGTCCCGATGCAGGAGATCAGCGTGGATCTCGTCGGACACCACGCAGATGTCGTAGGCGTGGGCCAACTCCACGACCCGTTCCAGCACTTCGCGGCCGGCCACGCGCCCGGTGGGGTTGTGCGGATGGCACCACAGCAGCACCTGCGCGTCCGGCTCGCGCCGCAGCAGCGTCTCCAGGTCGTCAGGATCGAGCGTCCATCCGTCCTGGCGGTCGTGCCGCATACGCCATTCCAGCTGCCGGCGCTGCGCCGTCGGGCAGATCTGCAAGAAGATGTGATAGATGGGCGGGGTGAGGATCACGCCCGCGCCGGGTTCGGACAGAGCAGTGACGGCCGCGGTGACTCCTTGCAGCACGTCCACGCAGGTGTGGACCATGCTCGGGTCGGGGCCCCAGCCGTGACGTTCGGCGGACCATGCAGCGAAGGCTCGTCCGACGTCTTGCTCCAGGTCGTGATAGCCGAAGTCGCCTCGGGCGACGGTCGACTCCATCGCTTGGGTCACTGCCGGCGGCGGCCGGAAGTCGTGCTCGGCGATCCAGCCCGGCAGAGCCTCGTGTCCGTGCCGGTTCCATTTGGCGTTGCGGTTGCCCCGTTTGACGGCGACGCTGAAATCCGGGTCGAAGACGTTGCCGCTGTTGACGTTGCCGCTGTTGACGTTGCCGCTGTTCACGGCGCCATCATGGCACCTGCAGGCGCTGTTCGGCTGGCGTGGTCGGCGAACTTCCCTGCGGCCGCGGCTGTGCCGGAACGCAGCGGGCCTGACTTTCTGTTGTTCAGCTACCGTGGAGCGAGATTTTTGACAGAAGATCAATCCGACCGAGGATCGAAGATCACAATGAAGGCCGGAGCAAGGAGCACAAATGAGGTTCGGCGTCTCGTTCGCCAATGTGGGCCCGTTCGCCGAGGCTGCCGGCGCAGCCGAGCTGGCTCGATCAGCTGAAGCAGCCGGTTTCGACTCGCTGTGGACGGTGGAGCACATCATCTATCCCGAGGGATACGAGTCTGCCTATCCGTACGCCCCAAACGGCAAGATGCCCGGCTCGGGCGACAACCCGATCCCCGATCCGCTGGTGTGGCTCTCGTTCTGCGGCGCGGTCACTTCGAGCATCCGCCTCTGCACCGGCATTGCGCTGTTGCCGGAGCGCCATCCGCTCGCCTTCGCCAAGTCGGTGTCCAGCCTCGACGTGCTCTCGGGCGGGCGGGTGACTCTGGGCGTCGGCATCGGTTGGCTGCGTGAAGAGTTCGAGGCGCTCGACGTGCCCTGGCCGCGCAGAGGCCGCCGCACCGAGGAGTACGTCGAGGTGTTGCGCCGGGTGTGGGCAGCCGACGACGTCAGCTTCGAGGGCGAGTTCGTCTCGTTCAGCCGGGTGAGCTCCAATCCCAAGCCTCCGGCGGGCAGGGTGCCGGTGCATCTCGGCGGCCACAGCGAAGCGGCCGCTCGTCGCGCCGGGCGCATCGGCGACGGGATGTTCGTCGCCGGCGGCGACACGGCCCAAATGCTGGAACTGGCCCGCAACACCGCCGCCGAGTGCGGTCGCGACCCCGACCAGCTGGAAATGTCGGCGTTCCATCCGGGGCTGCTGAGCGATGATCCCGAAGCGGCGATCCAGGAGGCCGAGTCGTGGGGGGTTCATCGGCTGATGGTCCCGTCGGCGCGGTTCTTCCGCGACACGGCCCGGCGAATGACCGATTTCGGCGAGTCGGTGATAGCCCGCTGCTCCTGAGCGGTCGCTGAGACCGCCGCAGTCAGCCCCTGCCGGAGTCAGCCGGCCGGGGACTCCAGCACCGCCGACTCCGGTTCTGTCGGCCCCAGCGGCGTCGCCGCCGCGCCCGGCCTGAAGGCGGGATGGTTGAAGCGCTGCGGCTGCACCGCGGTTTCGACCACCCGGAACTCCACGTCGCGCTTCAGCGCTTCTTGCAGCAGGGCGGTGCTGCGCCGGGCTGTGAACAGTTCGATGCCGACGTCGGCGCCTGAGGCCACCTCCACGTCGATCGTCACCGAGTCCTCGCCGATGGCCGCAGCGACGCGCTCGACGGAGCGCCGGTAGGTGCGATCCAGGGCTATCCCCACCCTCAGCAGCCCGGCCAGCGTCCGCACCCGTCTGCGGTCGGCCTCGCTGAGCGCCATGTACTCGTGATGCGACGGCAGCGGCTTGCTGCGACGGTGATAGCGGGCCACCAGCGCGATCAGTTCCAGTTCGTTCTCGTTGAAGCCGGACAGACGCTCGCTGTGGCGTATCAGATAGTAGGAGTGCTTGTGGTGAGACGAGTTCGCCACGAAGCGCCCGATGTTGTGCAGCAGCCCGGACGCTTCCAGCAGTTCGCTGTCGGCGATGGTGAGCCCGTGTATCGGCTCGGTCTCGTCGAAGAGCTCCAGCGCCAGGTCGGTGGCGTGCTCGGCGTGGATCAAGTCCTCGTGGTAGCTGCGCGCCAGAGCCACCACGCTGGATCGCCGCAGGTCGCTCAGATGGTGCAGGCCGTCGTCGGGCGCGCGGTCCCTGCGACTGAAGCGGTCGAGCAGAAGCCCTTCGCGCAGAGCTCCAGTGGACGCCACCATAGTCCTGATGCCGAGAGCCTTGAACAGCTGGCGCAGCAGAACCGCGCCCGCGACGATCACGTCGCGCCTGGCCGGATCCAAGCCGGCCAGATCGCTGCGGTCCTCGGGCGCGGGCCGTGACACCAGATCCTTGACCACAGCGTCGAGTTCGTCGCGTTCGATGGTGGCGTTGGCCACGGTGCGCAGGGTCTCGCCGCGCCGGGCCGCGCACAGAGTCGCCAGCGCAGCGACGGTCCCCGAGCATCCGACCGCCACGTCGAAGCCGATGCTGCGAGCCTCTCCGGCCAGATGAGCCAGCGAGGACTTGATGTGGCGCCGGCAGGCTTTGACGGCGCCGGCGGTGACCGCGCCCCCTGCGAAGAAGCGGTCGGTGAGACGGATGTGGCCCAGTTTCAGGCTGCGAGCCAGGGCGGCGGGGGCGTGATCGCCGATGACCACTTCGGTGGAACCGCCGCCGATGTCGATCACCAGGTGGGGGCGTCCCGCTATCGGCACTGCGCTCATGGCGCCCAGATGGATCAGCCGGGCTTCTTCGGTGCCGGAGATGACCTCCACCTCGATCCGGGCCTCCGCGGAGGCCCGCTTGAGGAACTGCTCCTGATTCTGGGCTTCGCGTATCGCGCTGGTGGCCACCGCCGCCACGTCGGCGTTGTGGGCGTCGGCGATGTGGCGGAACTCGACTAGCGCCGCCACCGCCCGGTCGACCGCGTCCGGCATCAGTCGGGTCATGTCCTCGCCGCCGCTGCCCAGACGCACCAGGAGCTTCTCCCGCGCGAGGATCTCAGGCGCCCCGCCCGGCACGGCTCTGGCGATCACCATGTGCATCGAGTTGGTGCCCACGTCGATGGCGGCCAACGCACGGGACTGCCGGCCGTCAGAAGATGAAGTGGGCGCAGCGAATTCCAGCGGGGATGGCACCGCCGCGGCACGATGAACTCTCACCTGTTGGCGCGCTCTCTTATGACTCGGTTTCACGCGGTGGCCACGGGGCGGTCAGGATCGGCGCCCCAGGCCGACCACGACCCCACGAAGAGCCGGCCGTCCGCCAGTCCAGCGTGGCGCAAGGCGAGCAGGTCGTGGCAGGCCGACACTCCGCTGCCGCAGTATGCGATAACTCGCCGGTCTGCGGCGCCGACTTCGTTGTAGCGGCGCCGCAGTTCATCTGCCGGCAGCAGCTTCGAGCCGCGCAGGTTTGCGGTCGCCGGCATGCTGACTGCCCCGGGGATGTGCCCGAAGCGCGGGTCGACGGCGTTGGGCTCGCCCCGGTAGCGCTCATGCGCCCGGGCGTCGATCACCACGAAGCTGTCGTCACGGCTCGCTGAGTCCACTTCAGCTATGCCGGCGAAGCGCTCCTGAGGCCACTGTCGGGGTGTGAACTTTCGTGGCTGCCACTGCGGCGAATCGTTCTGCAAGCTGCCAGGATGGGCGGCCCGCCAGGAGTCGAGGCCGCCGTCGAGAACAGCCGCGGCCACTCCCAGGCAGTCGAGCATCCACCAAAGCCGCGCCGCGGTGATGCCGCCGGAGTCGTCATAGGCGACGACTCTGCAGTCGTCGCCTATGCCTAGCCGGGACATGGCCTTCGCGAAGTCCTGCGGTGACGGCAGCGGATGACGCCCGCCCGAGGTGTCGGGCGGCGCTGAGAGGTCGCTGTCGAGATCGACGAAGCGAGCCCCGGTGATGTGCCCGCTGCTGTAAGCGTCGCGTCCGCTGCGACCGTCGAGATACCAGCGGACGTCGGCGATCACCACAGAGTCGGCGTTGGCGGCGAGCCACTGCGCCTCGACCAGTGGCCCGAAACCGCTTTCGCCGTCGCCGGTCACGATGAGCCGTTCGTCGTGTCGTCCGTCGCGCTGCTCGCAACCGGCGTCACAAAGCCCCGGATCACTCCCGGTCTGGTCAGGCAGTGCGCCAGACCCAGATAACCCCCCAGCGAGTGCCCCACGAAGACGGCGCCTCCCGGCGCGGCGCCGTCGCGTGTCAGCGC
Organism: Acidimicrobiaceae bacterium; assembly: GCA_026708645.1. GTDB lineage: Bacteria > Actinomycetota > Acidimicrobiia > Acidimicrobiales > Aldehydirespiratoraceae > Aldehydirespirator. The sequence goes on from JAPOUM010000044.1 coordinate 79,830, forward strand.
CGCGTCCATCGACGCCAGCACCGACTCGCGTTCGTAGGCGGCCCGTTCAGCTGGCGCCGGTGAGCGGCCGTGGCCCGGCAGGTCGATCGTCGTGCAAGCGAACTCGTCTTTCAGGCCGGCCACGGCGGCGGCCCAGCCGGAGGCGTCGTCGCCCATGCCGTGGACCAGCAGAACAGCGGGACCTGCGCCGACGGTCTCGGCGTGAAGATCGACGATCACATGCGCAGGCTAGTAGCGCCCCCGCGCCTGCCCGTCGGCGGTTAGAGTCTCCTCCCGCAATGCGGACTTCGCAGGCGTCGCCCCTCGGATCGACGACGGATCGAACAAGCCGTCGAAGAAGCCGGATCGAACAAGCCGAACAAGCCGAAATTGAACAGATTGAACGACAATCGAGCGACGATTGAACGAGACGATTGAACGAGACGATCGAGCGAATTGAAATCAGATTGAATTCTCGAGTCATGTTGATAGGCGCGCGACGCTCATGAGGCGCCGGTGGCAGCGCCCTGACCGGGGATCGGTCGGACGGATCGTCTCAGCGGCGCTGCTGTCGTTGCTGGCGGTGCTGCTGGCGGCGCCTTCGCCGGCTGCCGCGCAAGACGCGCAAGATCAGCCCGGCAGCGGCCCCGATCCCGGCGCCGAGTCCGATGCTGACTCTGATCCCGGAGGCGACGGCGGCTCTGATCCTGGCGGCAGCGCCGCGGCGCCCCAGCGGGTCTCATGCGACGAGGCGCCGGCGGTGTTCGAGCTGCTGTGCTTGAGCTTCGACGCGCTGCAGCAGGATTACGTCGACGAGCTTTCCAGCGAGGATCTGGCACGGGCCGCTGCCGCAGCAGTGCGACAGGCGGCGCTCTCGCCGCGGGGCGCCGATGCGCCGCCACCGGCTTGCGCCCTTGTGGACGAAGCTTTCGAGCAGGCCTGCGCGGCGATCGACGCTGCCGCCGACACTCAGGCGGCGGTCTGGGCCGCGTCGGCGGCGATGTTCTCCTCTTTGGGCGACCCCAACACCGTCCTGCTGGACCCCGAGAGGTATCGGCAAGCCGAGGAGTCCCTGCGGGGGGTTCCGTATGCGGGTCTCGGCATCCGGCTGGGTTTGCTGGACGGCGACGTCGGCTGCAGTCAGTTGTCGGAGAGTTGTCGGCTGGTCGTCGCCGAAGTGTTCCCCGACAGCCCGGCGCAGCGGGCCGGGCTGCAAGCCGACGACATTCTTGTGAGCTTCGACGACTACGTGCCCTCAGGCGGCGGATGCGGCATCGACGGCCTGCCCGCCTGGGCGCCCGGCACTGTCGTGGCGGTGACCGTCGAGCGCGGCGGAGAGGACCTGCTCTTTCGTGTCGAGTCCAGGTCGGTGCTAGCCACGACAGTGGCCTCGAGGGTGGTGGCAGCAAAGACCGGCTATCTGCGTCTCAGCAACTTCGGCGCGAACACCGACCTGAGCGTCGAGCAGGAACTGCAGTCCCTGCTCGACGCCGGCGTCGAGCACCTCGTGCTCGACCTGCAGCGCAATCCCGGCGGCTATCTGGACGCGACCGTCAACATTGTCAGCAATTTTCTGCAGAACCGCCAGATCGTCATTCGCGAGCAGCGCCGCAGCGGCGCCACCAGCCGTCGAGTGGACCGTGACCGGGGCTTGAACGAGCCGGTGACGCTGCCGCTGGCTCTGGCGGTGGACGGGCGCTCGGCTTCAGCGTCGGAGGTCACAGCGCTGGCGTTGCGGCACCACGATCGAGCCACGATCGTGGGTGAAGCGACTTACGGCAAGAACACCGGACAGATCACCCGAAGGCTGCAAAGCAGAGACGGCACTCTGCTGGGCGCCTCCCGGATCACGACTTTCAGATGGAGCGGGCCTAACGGAGACAGCGTCGCGGGCGGCATCGCCCCCGACGTGGCGGTCGACTTCGGCGACTGCGCTCATCCCGTCGCCGTCGCTAGGCGCACAGCCGCCGCGGCGGGCCTGCCCGGCGCTCTGCCTGCCGACATCGCGCTGGGCGGCGAGCTTCACGACGCTGTCGAGGCGCTGGCGGCCGCCGGCGCGCTGGCCGGCGCTGATTGCGCTCCCGGCCTGCTGTGCCCGGGCGAGCCGATCCCGAGATGGCTGATGGCGGTGTGGCTGGTGCGCGTCCTCGACGGCGCCGATCCCGAGCCGCTGAGAGAGTCCCGCTTCGCCGACGTCGGCGCCGGTCGATGGTGGGCCGCCCACGCCGACCGTCTGGCTGAACTGGGGGTGACCTCGGGCTGCCGCGCCGATCCGTTGCAGTTCTGTCCGGATGATCCGGTGACACGAGCCCAGATGGCGAGCTTCTTGACACGGGCTTTCGAGCTGGGCGCCGCCCCTCCGGCAGGGTTCGACGACATCGACGGCAATGTTCACGCTTCTGCCGTCGACTCCCTGCACGCCTCGGGGATCACCCGGGGCTGTTCGGCAGATCCGCTGCTGTTCTGCCCCGACGCCGCCACCTCCCGAGGCCAGATGGCGGTGCTGTTGCAGAGAGCCCGAAGCCGCTCCGGCTGACTCGGGTTCCTGGTTGATCCAGGTTCCTGGTCGATCCAGGGTTCTGCTGGCTGGGCCGAGGCGCCCGGTTAGCCTGTCGGGCGATGGCGAAACGCAAGCGCAGGACGACCGCAGCCGCAGCAGCTCGCAGCATTCCGGTGTCGCATCCGCCGGTGCAGCCGGGCCTGGTGAGCTCGCGCCGCGCCGTTCCCGCGGGAGTCGAGCGCCCGCCGTATGCGACACTGCCCGGCGGGGAACCCCCTCCGCCGTCGTCGTCGCCGGTGCGAACCCCCGACGAGCTCGGCGCCATGCGCCGCACCGGGGCGCTCGCCGCCGAGGTCCTGATCGCTGCCTGCGAGCATGTCCGCGCCGGCATGACCACCGACGCGGTCGATCGTTTCGTGCATGACACGACCGTGGCCGCAGGCGCCTACCCCAGCCCGCTCGGCTACAGAGGATTCCCCAAGTCGGTATGCACCTCGGTCAACGAAGTGATCTGCCACGGCATCCCCGACTCGCGCCGCCTGGTCCCCGGCGACATCGTCAACATCGACGTGACCGTCTACCGCGAAGGAGTCCACGGAGACACTTCGGTGACTCTGATGATCGGCGAGCCCGATGCGCACTCCCGGCGCCTGGTGGCCGAGACCCGGGCCTCCCTCTATCAGGGGATCGGCGCGGTCGCGGCCGGGGCGGCGGTGTCAGACATCGGCAGGGCCATACAGAAGCATGCCTTCCAGCACAGCCTGGGAGTGGTGCGCGAGTTCATCGGCCACGGCGTGGGCACCGAGTTCCATTCGGGCTTGCAGGTGCCCCACTACTACGACCGCCGCCATTCTGCGGCTCTCAGCGAAGGGATGACCTTCACCATCGAGCCGATGCTCACGCTGGGGTCGCCGCAGGTGGCGATGTGGGACGACGGCTGGACCGCCGTCACCGTCGACGGTCGCCGCACCGCCCAGTTCGAGCACACCCTGGTCTGCACCGCCGCCGGGGCCGAGATCCTGACCCGCACCGCGGCGGGGGAGTGCGCTCACGATCTGTTCACCGAACCGGTCGGCTAGTTGTGACGGCAGCCTGCGGCAGCGCCTCGAAGATTGCCGGCGCAGTCTGAGTCCGCGCCCACGCGAACCGGCATCTAGCCTGCGACGGCAATGGTCGTCCCAGCTCTCGGCAGCTTCCTGCCCGCCGCCGCGCAAAGCCCTCCTCCGCCGGGAGCCGCCGCTGCCGCCGACGAACTGCTCGACGCTTTCATCGACTGGTCTCTCGCCGCCGGGATAGAGCTGTATCCGCATCAGGAGGAGGCGGTGCTGCGGCTGCTGGCAGGCGAGAACGTGGTGCTGGCCACGCCGACCGGCTCGGGCAAGTCCCTAGTGGCGCTGGCAGGCGCCTTCGCCATGCTGGCATGGCGGCGCAGGGCTGTCTACACGGCGCCCATAAAGGCTCTGGTGAGCGAGAAGTTCTTCGAGCTGGCGGCGGCTTTCGGACCCGCGGACGCGGGCATGGTCACAGGCGACGCCTCCGTCAACGGCGACGCTGCTGTGATCGCCTGCACCGCCGAGATCCTGGCGCAGCGGGCGCTTCGCGGCGGCGCCGACACGGCGGTCGACCTAGTGGTGATGGACGAATTCCACTATTACGGCGACCGCGACCGCGGCTGGGCCTGGCAGACGCCGCTGCTGCTGCTGCCGAACGCCCAGTTCTTGTTGATGTCGGCCACTCTCGGCGACACCGCGGCGCTGCGCCGCGACCTCACGAACCGAACCGGGCGCCCCAGCGCGCTGGTGGAGTCGGCCGAGCGCCCGGTGCCGCTCGACGTCGAATACCGCGAGACACCGCTGCACGTTTCCGTCGAGCAGCTGCTCGAGAGCGCCCGCGTGCCGGTCTACATCGTGCATTTCACTCAACGGGAGGCCGCGGCCCGGGCTCAGAGCCTCACCAGCATGCGCGTGCTGAACGACGCCGAGAAGGCGGCGGTCAAAGAAGCGGTGGGCGGGTTCCGCTTCGACACCCCCGTCGGCAAGGACCTGCGCCGTTTCGTGCTGGCCGGGATCGGCGTGCATCACGCGGGCATGCTGCCCAAATACCGGCTGCTGGTGGAGAAGCTGGCCCAGCAGGGACATCTCAAAGTGATCTGCGGCACCGACACACTGGGCGTGGGAGTGAACGTGCCGATCCGCACGGTGCTTTTCACCCAGCTCTACAAATACGACGGTCGCCGCAGCCGGGTGCTGTCGGTGCGCGACTTCCAGCAGATCGCAGGCCGTGCCGGCCGGCGCGGTTTCGACACTGTCGGCAGCGTCTGGGTGCAGGCGCCTCAGCATGCCGTGGAGAACAAGCGCGCCGAGATGCGCGCCGCGGGCGACCCGAAGAAGCTGCGCAAGCTGGTGCGCAAGAAGCCGCCGGAGCGCGGCTACGCCCACTACGACGACAAGACCCTGCAGAAGCTGTGGGAGGGCGCGCCCGAAACGCTCGAATCCAGCTTCGACGTGACCCACGCCATGATGCTGAACGTCCTGGGCCGTGACAGCGACGGCTGCGCGGCGATGAAAGCTCTGCTGGTCGACAATCACGAGCCCAGGCAGCGTCAGCGTCGCCACATCCGCAAAGCGGTCGGGGTGTTCCGCTCGCTGACCGACGCCGGGATCGTGGAGCTGCTGGCCGAGCCCGAAGCCGCGGGCCGCCGGGTGAGGGTGAGCCTCGATCTTCAGGACGACTTCCGGCTCAACCAGCCGCTGGGGCTGTTCGCGGTGGAAGCCCTCGGAGTGCTCGACCCTGAGGCGCCCGACTACTGGTCGCAGGCGCTGAGCGTGGTGGAGTCGGTGCTGGAGGATCCGACGGCGGTGCTGCTCGCGCAGCGCGACGCGGCGCGCGATCAGCTTATGGCCCGCCTCAAAGAGGAGGGCGTGGACTACGAGGAGCGGATGGCCCGACTGGCCGAGGTCACTTGGCCGCGCCCCGAAGCGGAGTTCATCGATCCGGCTTTCGCCGTGTTCGCTCAGCATCATCCCTGGGTGGGCGGGCGCCGGGTCAGCCCCAAGTCGGTGCTGCGCGACATGGTCGAGCACGCCGACACCTTCAACCAGTATGTGAGCCGCTACGGCCTGAAACGCTCCGAGGGCCTGCTGCTGCGTTATTTGACCGACTGCTACAAAGCTCTGGTGCAGACCGTGCCGGCCGCCGCATACGTCGGGCGCCTCACCGAGGTGACCGAATGGCTCGGCGGGCTGCTGCGCGACGTGGACTCGAGCCTTCTCGACGAATGGGAACGGCTGCGCGCCGCGGCCCCCGACGAGCCTTGAGCCCGGATCCGCCGCCGGTTGTGATCTCCTCGCTGCGTCTTGACTGTTCTCAGGTTCGGGCGGTTTGCGAGGCGGCGCGGCTGATCAGTTCGGGAAGCGTCGGGCAGCCCTCGATCCTGGAGAAGCGGCGGTCGACGTACAGCAGCGTGGCGAGTATCACCAGAAAGGCCGCGAAGAAGTTGACTCCCTGGCGGGTCACCAGGAACCAGTTGACGCTTGCGTTGTTGTAGAGCCAGAAGTCCCACACCGCCGAGCCGACTTCATAGAAGGTGACGACCCAGGTGACGTTGCGCATGGTGGTCACGAAGTCGGGGTCGTCGTAGACCTCGCCGGGCAGCCTCATGAAGCGCCGAGCCGCCCACATCATGGCGGGCCTGCCGGCGATCACGGTGGCCGCGGCGGCCAGGCCGACCAGCATTTTGGTGCCGATGCCGATGCCGAAATACACGGCCTCGGTGCTCACCCCGAAGTCCACCAAGTCGCGCTCCACGGCGATCGAGATGCCGGCTCTCAGCAGCAGGTAGGCCGTGATCACCGGCAGCCAGGCGCCTATCGGCAGCCCGCGGCGGCGGCGGCTGTAAGCGGCTTTCACAGACCATGCCGAGGCGGCGATGATGGCTATCTCGATGTTGTTCAAGCCGGCGACTCGCAGAGACTCGAAGTTGAAGAACACCAAGAACAGCACCACCGGCATGAGCTGATCGAAGTTGCTGCGCCAGCCCCAGGCGGCGTCACGAGACGTCTTCGCCAGATCGCGAGCGGCTGCGGGATCGCCGCGCGCAGCGGAACGGTCACTGCCCTCGGCCTCAGACACGGGACGCTCCACGGAACGGGTCACGGAGCGAGGGCTGCCCAGGCTCGGGCGACAGCTTCGTCTCCCATCACCGAAAGCGAGGCGTCGTCGAGCGGGAGACGGTTCCACATGGCCAGGAACAAAGCTCCGCCGGGGCCTCTCACAGCGGCGTCGCCTTTGCGATGGACGCGTTCGGTGAGAACCTCGTCGCCTTCGGCGCAGACGAACCATTCGCCGTCGCCGTCGCTGCGATGCACGTGCAGGCTGCCGGCGGGCAGGTCGCGGGGTTTGCGCGTCTGGGCGTTCGGCAGCACGAACTCGAAGAACTCGTCCACGCCGTCGCTGCCCTGCTCGCCGTCGACGGGTCCAGTGTCGCCCATGGCGTTCTCGGCGTCCCAGCGGTGAACGCCGGTTTCGTGCAGCATCCGGCGGAAGTAGAAGCCTGCGTCCGGGCGAGGCGACCAGTTCCAGATCTCAGTGTCGGGTTCGACGCCCGCCAGCGCTTCTGTGACCCGCTCGAGTGCTTCGGCGGCGAAATCGGCCGCGGTGTCGTCGGCGGGCGGCTTGGGCATCTTGTCGGGCGGCAGCGGACCGGTGGCGCGTCCGGCCACGTAACAGGCGACCATCGCATGCACCCGGCCCATGTGCCCGGCGAGATCTCGCAGGTTCCAGCCTGCGCAGGTGGGAACGGCAGCGTCGAGGTCGCGGCGCGCCACCTCGATCAGTCGCCTGCCGTCGGCTTCGATCTGCTTGACGATTGCTTCGGCGTCCATGGCCTAAGTCTGCCCGCGGATCACCCCGACTCACCTCTCGCTCTGATCGACGGGAGCTTCGCCTGCCCGCATGACACAACGATGCGGGGCCGAACGACGCTGGGTCAGTCGAGGGTTTCGAGTTCTGCCAGCGCCGTCTCCCATTGGGCCAACAGTTCGCCTGCCCGCTCAGCGGCCGCCTCGTGCGCCACAGCCAGGGCGTGGACCTCCTCGGGGCGGGCGTAAATCTCCGGATCGCTGAGCTTGCGCTGTAGTTCGGCCACTTCGGCGTCGGCGTCCGCCCACGCCCGCTCGAGGTCGGCCACCCGGCCGCGCAACTTGCTGTTCGCCGCCCGTGTCTGGGCGCCGGCTTTGCGTCGTTGAGCCCGTTCCGCAGCCGATCCGGGCTTCGAAGCTCCGGCTGACCCGCTGTTTGCGCTGCTGCTGTTGCGCCTGTTGCGTGCATTCTGTTCATTCAGTCCGCTGCGTCTGCTTTGTTCACTTCGTCCCTCGTGTTCGCCGGTTGTTGCTGTGGCGCCTCTCGGGTTGTGAGTGCCGGTCGGGTCGTGCGGTTGCGGGAACAGCACCGACTCGTCGGCGCCGAGATGCCAGACGGCGCGGCCGCCGCGGACCTCGATCAGTGCGTCCGCCACCGCTCTGATCAGATGCCGGTCGTGGGTCACCAGCAGCACGGTCCCCGGATAAGCGCCGAGAGCGTCCTCGAGGATGTCGCAGCTCGGCAGGTCCAGATGGTTGGTGGGCTCGTCGAGCACCAGCAGATTCGCCGGCGCGACCATCAAACGGGCTAGCGCCAGCCGGGTGCGCTCGCCGCCGGACAGTTCCGCCACCCGCCGGTCGGCGTCGTCGCCGCGGAAGCCGAACGCCCCGAGCACCGTGCGCAGGTTGCGCCCGCCGGCTTCTACGCCGTCAGAGAACACTTCCACGGCGCGCCGGGCGTCGTCGAGCTCGTCGGCTTGATGCTGCCCGAAGGCGGCCGCGCGCACATTGGCGCCGATCCTCACGCTGCCTGCGGCGGGCGCCAGATCGCCCAGCAGCAGCTTCAGCAGCGTGGTCTTGCCGGCGCCGTTGGGTCCCACCAGCGCCACCTTCTGGCCTCGCTCCACCGTCAACGACACTTCCGACAGCACCGGCCGGTCGTCGCCGTAGCCGACGGCGGCGCCTTCGAGTTCGGCCACCACGCGGCTCGACCGCGGCGGTGCGGGGAAAGCGAAGCGAGCGGCCAGATCCGAACGGCTGGGCGCCTCTATCCTGTCGAGCTTCTGCAGGGTCTTGACCCTGCTCTGCACCTGCCTGGCTTTGGTGGCCTTGTAACGGAAGCGTTCGATGAAGCGCTCGACTCGGGCTGCCTCGCGGGCCTGGCGCGCCGCTGCCGCCTCGATGCGATCCAAGCGCTCCTGGCGGGCCACCACGAAATCGGCGAAACCGCCTTCGTAGCTGTGCGCCGTGCCTGCCGTCAGTTCGACGACCCGATCAGCGACCGCGTCGATGAAGTCGCGGTCATGGCTCACGAAGAGCACGCAGCCAGTCCAGCCCGCCAGTCGCTGCTCCAGCCAGGCGATCGAGTCGATGTCGAGATGGTTGGTGGGCTCGTCCAGCAGCAGGACGTCGGGCTCGGAGACCATCAGCCGGGCCAGCGCAGCCCGCATCCTCCAACCGCCGGACAGCTCCGCGACCGGCCGGTCGGAGTCGGCGCTAGAGAAGCCGAGCCCGTCGAGCGTCTTGGCCGCTTTGGATTCGAGGGCGTATCCGCCGAGCTGCTCGAACTCGGCCTGGGTCTCGCCGTAGCGCGCCACGAGGCTGTCGTCGGGGGCTTCGGCGAGGCGCTGCTCGAGGTCGGCGAGGGTCTGAGCCAGCTGCGACAGCCTCGTGGCGCCTGCGGTCACATGCTGGCTGACGGTGCCCTCCGACACTTCTTTGAGGTCTTGTGGCAGGTAGCCGACAAGGACGTCTCGGGGCTTGCTGATCGTGCCGGCGTCGGGTTCGGTCAGGCCGGCCAAGACCTCCAGCAGCGTGGTCTTGCCTGCTCCGTTGCCGCCCACGAGAGCTGTGCGCCGGCCGGGCGACAGGCTCAGGGTCACGTCGCTGAGGATCCGTCGGGCGCCGTAAGCCTTGGTGAGGCCCGAAGCGGTGAGAGTCACCGTGCAAAGCTACGCCGGTGGCGCCGCCGAAGGTCCGGCTTCGAGGCTGCTGCCAGGCGCCTGATCCGCAGCGTCGCCACGCTGTGCCCGGCTGGTTCGGCCCAGGCCGGGCTGCCGGGCGTCGGTGCCGCGACCACCCGGGGCGTCGCAGGTCAGGTCAGCAGGCCGTCGAGGCGGGATTCGGCCTCCGCGGCGCCGGCGAAGGCGGGCGCGTAGGCCTCCAGGGTGCTGAGCCATCCCAGCGACACCCAGCCGCTCATCACCGCGCCGCCGTCGGTGTGCGGCGGGAGCTCCACAGGCTCGCCCCAGTCCATCTTCACCCGGAACGCGTCGGTGTGGCCCTTGCGAGGCTCGAGCTGGGCGGTGGCCATCGACCGTGGCGGCGCCGCGCCGATCACCGTGCGCCGCCAGCCTTTGAGCTCGTCAAGTTCTCTGTCGGGGACGTTGATGTTGAGCACTACCGGGTCGGGCGGCAGTGCTGCTGCAAGCCCCGCGACCGCGGCCTTGGCGACTGTTGCGGCCGTGTCCCAGTGCTGGTCGGTGAGCATTTCGTCGAAGCCTTGGCCCTCGACCCCGAAAGACTCGACCGTCTGGCTGACGGCCACGCCGCTCACCCCTCCGTTGCGTGCCGTGAGGCAGGCCCCGACCGTGCCGGAGTGATAGACCGAGCGTCCGACGTTGGCGCCGGGGTTGATGCCCGCCACCACCAAGTCGTAGGCGCCGAACAGGTCGAGGCGCCCGAACATCACGCACAGCGCCGGAGGGCCTGTCACCGACCATGCCTCCGACACGCCGTCGATGTGAGCGCGATGCACTTCGGGCTGGATCAGATGCAACGGGCCGAAAGCGGCGCCGTAGCCGGAGTACTCCCTGTCGGGGGCTGCCACCACCACATCGCCGAGTTCTGCCATGGCTCTCGCCAGCACATGCAAGCCGATCGAGTCGATGCCGTCGTCGTTGGTGACAAGAATCCGCACCTTCTGACACTAACCACTCAGAGGCGGCTGAAACCCCAGGCCCGCAGTTTCTGACCTGATGTTCACCCGATGGCCACGACACGGCCATTCACCCGTGGCCGACCGGCTAGTCGCCTCGGCTAATCTCCTCGGTTAGTCGCCGGCGGTGATGGTGCTGATGAGCCCGTGTTCCGCGAATGCTCTCGCCATGCGTCTGTCGGCTGTGATCAGCTGGCAGTCGAGGCTTTCGGCGAGGGCGACGTACAGGGCGTCGTAAAAGCTGAGGTTGTGGAGGAGCTGCCAGGCTCGCGCCGAGAGCGCCCCGTGGATCGGGTGCCGACGGTGGACGAGCCTTTCGGCCATCAAGCGTGCTGCGGCCCCGGCGGCGTCGCTGAGGTCGTCGCGCAGCACCATCGAGCGCAGCGCGCTGCCGATTTCGGCGTCAATCAAGCAGGGCGCGGCGCGGCGTCGCCCCCGCAGCATCGCGCGCGCTCGGTCTCCAAGGGCGCCACGGGATGCCACGGCAGCGACGAGTGTCGAGGCGTCGACTACGACGATTCCGGTGTTCAACGGCGAGCGGCGTCAAGGTCGGCCAGCAGGGCGTCGATGTTGAGCATGACTCCGTGGGCTTCGACGAAGCGCTCCAGATCTGCGAAGAGTTCGTCGTCGTCGGGTTCGCTGGCCATCCGCTCGATGCGCTTCTTCATGTACGCCTGGATGGACTGGCCGTCGGCGCGGGCTCGGCGCCGGATGACCTCATAGGCGTCCTCTGAGACATCTCGAATCTGGATGGTTGCCATTTCCCCACCATAGCGCTAAAGCGCTACTTTGCATGCACAGCATGGTCTTCGGAAGATCAGCCGCATCTGGTCGTTGCATGCAGGGGTTTCCGACTCCGATGCGGCCTGGGGGGGGGGTGGGTTCATGCCTGTTCTGAGGACAGTTCGGCTAAGCAGTGCTTGAGCGGCGGGCATAGTGAGTGGTAGATTCACTTTCCAACAGCATGCGATCGTGGTCGTGCCTTGCGCTACCACGGTCCTAGCACGGTGCGAGGATGGTTGAGCGAGATCGACGTCGCCGGTTTCGGCGTGGCCCAGGCGCATCTGGCTACGACCATCAGCGTGGATCGTGTTGTCGAGGCGACAGGCGCCAACGTCGGCCCCGTCGCGCTGCGGCAGATCCGAGAACTGATCTCCGACCTGATCGGACTCTGATATCTGATGTCACCAAGCGAAGCACCCCGGCGGCGCAGGGCGTCTCGCGTTGCTGCGGTGGTGATCGCTCTAGCCGTGGCGCCGGTCTTGGCGGCGCTTGCGGCGGGTTGTCGGGCGCCGCTTACGGAACCGGAGCGCACCGGGCTGAGCGACTGGGAGGCTAAGCGGCCCGACGCCCGGCTAGCGGCTGCGGGCGCCGGTGTCTACAGCGCCATCTGCGCCGACTGTCACGGCGCAGGGGGACTCGGCAGCGACTGGGCGCCGGCGCTCACGACCATCGCGCTCGACGTCGGGGAGGTGTCCGCTTTGGTGACCGCCGGCGTGGATCCGCCGTCGATGCCCTCGTTCGCGGGAACCCTGAGCGAGACCGAGATAGAAGCGGTCGCCGCCTACACGGTGCAGCTGCGTTACTCCGGCTAGCCCGCCGAGCCTGCCGAGTCCACTGAGCCCGCCGGGTCCGCCGGGCCTGCCGAGTCCACTGAGCCCGCCGGGACGAGCTTGTGGACGCGTCTGCCCCAGCTCGTCACCACGTAGATCTCGCCGGCGGCGTCCACCCCGAACCCGTAGACGCCTTGCAGCAGCTCCGGCTCGGGCAGCTGGGAGGTCCAGTCGATGTGTTCGCCCGCCCGTCCGGCGGGATCGAAGGTGACCGATCTCAGCCATCCCGCGGTGAAGTCTGCGTAGAGGTAGCGGCCCGCCAATTCGGGGATCGCCGAGCCGCGGTAGACATGGCCGCCGACCACGGCGATGCCTTCGTCGTGGCTGTAGCGCACTGCCGGCAGGGCATTGGGCTGATCGCAGTAGTCGGCGCGGATGCAGACTTCTCCCTCGAAAGCGCTCCATCCGAAGTCGATGCCGGCGTCGGAGCTGATGCTGGCGGTGTTGATCTCCTCACGGTCGTTCCATCCGACGTCGCCGATGATCAGAAGATCGCCGTCGATCGTGAAGCGCCACGGGTTCCGCAGACCGCCGGCCCACAGAGCGGGGTGCCCAGAGGCGCCGTCGGCGTGGGGATTGTCAGACGGGATCGTGTACGACTCGCCGGACGACGGCGCCGGGTCGATCCGTGCGATCGACCCCAAGAGGGTCCGCGGGTTGCGGCCGTGGCAGAAAGGGTCGCCGCCGCCCCCGCCGTCGCCGACGGCGATGTAGAGGCGCCCGTCCGGCCCGAATCTGAGTTGGCCCGCCTTGTGAGTCGGCGCGGTAGGGCGCTGCTCGAACACGATGACGGTCCGGGCCGAGTCCATGTCGACGGCGCCGCCGGACGGGGCGTGCCATTCGGTGACGACGCTGGCGCCGTCGCCGAAACGGGTGTGGAAGGTGTAGAGCAGACCGTTGGCTTCATGCTCGGGGTGGAAGGCGAGCGAGAGGAGCCCCTGCTCGGAGGAGAGCGCATCAACTCCCGCGCCGACTGGAGGAGCGGAGTCCCCGTCGGTTGCGTCGGCTTGGGAGAGCACCTCGGCGGACATGTCCAAAAAAGCGGGTTCGACCAGGCCGCCGTCGCGGACTTCGCTGATGATCCCGTCGCGCCCGACGACGAACAGCCGGTCGGTGCCGGGCCGGGGAAGCAGCTCTACAGCGCGAGCCGCGCCGTCGACGACGAGTTCGAGGCCGAACACGGCGGAACCGTTCCAGGGTTCTGCGGGCGGCGTGGTCGGGCTCGCCGGGGCGGACGGCCATCTGGCAGGTTGGTCGGAGCAGTCGGGAGCGGCGGCTGAGGGCTCAGGGTTCCCGGGGCTCTGCGGGCTGGTGGCTGCGGGCGGCGCGGATGCAGGCGGCGCAGAGGCAGGCTCAGAGACAGAGGCGTCTGGGAGGCCTGGGGGGTCTGTTTCGGTGGTTGAGGGCTCAGGACTCTGCGGCGCCGAAGTGTCAGCAGTTGACGGAACTGTCGGCGACGGCGCCTGCGCGCTCTGCGTCGCAGGACTGCCAGCGGGACTGTCCGCAGCGCGTCTGTCGTTTGTTGTGGTCTCTGACTGCGATTGTGATTGTGACTGCGTCTGAGTCTGTCGAGTCGGCGCCGGGGAAGCCTCGGTGCCTTGTTGTTGTGGTTCGCCTTGTTGTTCGCGCTGTTGCTCGTCTCGTGTCTCGCTTGCGACGTAGGGGTCGTCGGACGCACACGCTCCGAGGAACGCGAACAACCCGAAGAGCAGCAGCGCAGCCCATAGGAGGCGTCGCACAATGCGAGACACGGGAAGAACGTGAGACATGGGAAGAACGTGAGACATGCGACGACGCTGTCACTCAGAGCGCTTCATCGGCGTGCGCCGGCCTCAGAGGTCGGACCTCAGGGCTGAGCCTCGTCGGCGCGCGCGAGTTCAACAGCGACTGAGAGTTCGGCGCCCTCGACAGTGATCAAATCGCTGATCCGTCCGGCGGCTCTCACGTCGCCTGCAACGCTTTCCAGCACTCTCAGCCGCTCAGGCGTGTCGGTCACCGCGGCCCGCAGCACTTCGGTGCGAAGCGGTCGCTTGGCCTCGGATTTGGCTCGCCGCACCGCGCTGAGCACCGCCGCGGCCAGCATGCTCGGCGCCGCCGTGGCGCCGCCGGCCGAAGCCCGCAGACGCTCCGCGGTCGGCCACGCCGAGACGTGCACGGAGTCGTGGTGCCACCAGCTCCACACTTCCTCAGCCACGAAGGGCATGTACGGGGCGAAGAGCTGCTGAAGCACCTCCAGCGCGGAGCGCAGCGCCCGCCGGGCCGACAGGGAGGCGGCTTCGCCCTGTTCGCCGTAGGCGCGTGCTTTGACCAGTTCCAGATGGTCGTCGGTGAAAGCCCAGAAGAACGACTCGGTGCGTTCCAGGGCCCGCGCGTAATCGAAAGACCCCAACGCCGCGTCGGCCTCGTCGAGCAGGTCGGCCAGCCTCGCCAGCATGGAACGGTCCAGTGCCTGCGTGACGGCGCCCTCGCCGGGGTCGTCGAAGCGCAGCGCGAACTTCGAAGCGTTGAGCAGTTTCACGGCGAGGCGCCGGCCGATGCGGAACTGCTGCTCATCGAAAGCCGTGTCGGTTCCGGGGCGTCCGCAGGCCGCCCAGTAGCGCACCGCGTCGGCGCCGTAGCGTTCCAGCAGCTCGGTGGGAACCTGAACGTTGCCTTTCGACTTGGACATCTTCTTGCGGTCCGGGTCGAGTATCCAGCCCGACAGAGCGCAGTTGCGCCAAGGCGCCGCGTCGGCGTCGAAATGCGCCCGCACCACCGTCGAGAACAGCCAGGTGCGAATGATGTCGTGCGCCTGCGGTCGCAGATCCATGGGGAAAGTCGACTCATGCAGGCTTTCGTCGCTGCGCCAGCCGGTGGCGATCTGAGGCGTCAGTGAGGACGTGGCCCAAGTGTCCATCACGTCGGGGTCGCCTGTGAATCCGCCGGGCTGATCCCGCTGAGTCTGCTCATAACCGGGCGGGCAGTCGACCGAAGGGTCGACCGGCAGAGCGCCGTCGTCGGGTTGCAGAGGGTCTTCCCACACCGCCCGGCCGGCGTCGTCGAGGCGGTACCACAGCGGGATCGGCACGCCGAAGTAGCGCTGGCGGCTGATCAGCCAGTCGCCGTTGAGCCCCGCGATCCAGTTCTCGTAACGGGCGCGCATGTAGTCGGGGGTCCAGTTCATCTGAGTGCCGCGGTCGATCAGAGCCCGGCGCAGCGCGTCGTCGCGGCCGCCGTTGCGGATGTACCACTGGCGGCTGGCCACTATCTCCAGCGGCTTGTCGCCCTTCTCGAAGAACTTCACCGGATGAGTGATGGGCCGGGGCTCGCCGTCGAGGTCGCCGCTCTCAGCGAAAACGGCTGCGATCTCGCGGCGGGCCGCGGCCGCGGTCTTGCCGGCCAGGCGAGCGTAGGCGGCACGTCCCGCGGGCGATTCGACGGCTGCGGGCGGCTCCGCCGCGAAGCGCCCGTCGCGGCCGACCACGGTGCGGGTCGGCAGGTCGAGCTCGCGCCACCAGGTGATGTCGGCGGTGTCTCCGAAGGTGCAGATCATGGCTATGCCGGTGCCCTTGTCTGGGTCGGCGGCAGGATGGGCGAGCACCGGCACTTCCACGTCGAACACGGGGCTGAGCACCGTCGAGCCCAGACGCGGCCGGTAGCGGGCGTCGTCGGGATGGGCCACCAGCGCCACGCATGAGGGCACCAGTTCGGGGCGGGTGGTGTCGATCCAGATGTCGTCGCCGCCGACGCCGCTGAAGCGCAGCTTGTGGTAGGCGCCGGGCATCTCTCGGTCGTCCAGCTCCGCTTGAGCCACCGCCGTCTGGAAGCTGACGTCCCACAGCGTCGGGGCTTGGATCTGGTAGGCCTCGCCGCGTCGCAGATTCTCGAGGAAAGCGAGCTGCGAAACCCGCCGGCAATGACCGTCGATGGTGGTGTAGGTGCGGGTCCAGTCCACCGACAGGCCGATGCGTCTGAACAGATCCTCGAAGGCCTGCTCGTCTGAGGCGGTCAGCTTCTCGCAGAGCTCGATGAAATTGGGTCGGCTCACCTGCACCGCCTGACGTCCGCCGGCGCCGGAGGCCGGGGCGTTCTCGGGATCGAAGTCGGGATCGTAGGGCAGCGACGGGTCGCAGCTGACGCCGTAGTAGTTCTGCACCCGCCTTTCGGTGGGCAGGCCGTTGTCGTCCCAGCCCATCGGGTAGAAGACGGCCTTGCCCGACATGCGACGATGACGGGCGATGATGTCGGTGTGTGTGTAGCTGAACACGTGGCCCACGTGCAGCGAGCCGCTCACGGTCGGAGGGGGAGTGTCGATTGAGAACACCTCGCCGCGCGGGCGCCCCTCGTCGAAACGGTAGATCCCCGACGCCTCCCACACGTCGTCCCATTTGGCTTCGAGGCCCTCGAGCCCGGGCTTGTCAGGGATCGCAGCAGGCGGTCTCGGCGTCTTGTCCGCAGTCGGGCTCATGCGGGCGCAAAGCTAACCGGCCCCGCACCCGCTGCGGCGCCGCCGCCGAAGCTAGGATCCGGTCGTAACAGCTGTGAGGTTCCGGTTCCTTAAGTTCCTTGGGCGAGGCCATCGTCATCCGCCTCTGGTTCGAGGCGCCCCCAAAGACCCTTGGGGGCGTTTCTGGGCCGGTTTGAGCTTGCTGGCGGTGGTGGTCGCCGCCGGCACTTTCGGCTATCACCGTCTGGGGTTGTCGTTCATGGACGCCCTGTATCAGACGGTCATCACCATCACCACCGTCGGATACGACGAGATCGGCACGGTCACCGACGGTTACCGGGTCTTCACCGTGGTGTTGATCCTGTTCGGAGTGGGCACGGCCCTCTACACGCTCGGCGTTCTCATAGAGTCGCTGTTCGAGGGACGGCTCGACGTAGAGATTAGGAGGCGGCGCATGCAGAAGCAGATCGACCGGCTGGACGCCCATGTGGTGCTTTGCGGCTATGGCCAGGTCGGCGGCGCCATCCACCGTGAGCTGACGTCCGCGGGGCGCACGGTGGTGGTGGTCGACCGACGGGCGCTCGACAGCGAGCAGCTGCGGTATGCGGTGACCGGCGAAGCGACCGACGACGACGTGCTGATGGCGGCCGGTCTGCGCCGTGCCGGGGCGCTGGTGCTGGCGCTGGACTCCGACGTGGACAATCTCTATGTCGCGCTGACGGCGCGTTCGATGTGCCCTGCACTGTTCATCGTGGCCCGCTCCAACAAATCCTCCGCTGAGCCGAAGCTGCGCCAAGCCGGCGTGGACCAGGTCGTGAACCCGCATGAGATCGGCGGCTCGAGGATGGCTGCGCTCGTGTCGGCGGCGGCCGCTTCCGGGTAGCCTGAAGGTCTCCGTCGGGGATGGTGTAATCGGTAACACAGCTGGTTCTGGCCCAGCCATTGGGGGTTCAAGTCCTCCTCCCCGAACCGGGCGCTATCCTGCGCCGTCGCCTGCCCCGTTCGTCTAGCGGCCTAGGACGCCACCCTCTCAAGGTGGTAGCACGGGTTCAAATCCCGTACGGGGTGCCACGCCATGCCGACGCCGCGTCTTGGTCAAGGCTGCTGACTTTTTTGTTTTCGGATCTGGATTAGAAGCGAGATTAGGACGAGGATCATCACCGCCGCTTGTTCGATTCGGTCGGCTATGCGAACCGCGGCGGGGATGTCCGCAGGGTTTGGCCGCGGCCCGTCGCCTAGACGCGGGCGGTCCTCGGTGGCGGACCCGTAGCGCAGCGGTCCACCCAGCCGGCGGCCCAGTGCTGCGGCCATGGCTGCCTCGGCCACGCCCGCGTTGGGAGACGGGTGGGCCGGTGAGTCCCGGCGCACGACGGCGACGATCTCTCTGGCCCGGTGAGGGTGCAGCACAGCCAGCAGCGCGGCGAAGATCCTTGCAGGCACATAGTTGGCCATGTCGTCGAGGCGGGCCGCGGCCCAACCGAAGTTGCTGTGTCTCTCGTTGCGGTGGCCGACCATGGAATCCATGGTGTTGACGGCTCGATAGACGCAGGCGCCGGGCGCGCCCGCCACAGCCGCCCAGAAAGCTGGAGCGATCACCGCGTCGACACTGTTCTCAGCCAGCGACTCGATGACTGCTGCTGCGATCCCCGACGAATCCAGATCCGACGGGTCCCGTCCGGCTAGTGCAGGCAACTCAGCCCGCGCCGCAGCCAGGTCTCCCGTTTCGAGCAGTCCGCCGACGCGCGACGCCACTCGACGAAGTTCCCGCCCCGCGACGGCGGCCCATGCACAAACCGAGGTCGAGCCCGTCGCCAGGCCCGTGATCGCGCCTGTGACCGCGCCCGACAATGCGTAGACGGCGCCGTTCGATCGGCGGTCGGCCCACACCATCCGCTCGACGCGCTCCATGATCAGCCCGAAACCCGCCACCGGATGGACTGCGGCGGGCGGCTCTCCGATGAGACGGTCCATCGAGAGGCCGGCCGCGGTTGCCAAAAAACGCCTAGAGGTTCGGCTGCGCACTTTGCTGCTCACTTCTACAGAGGCCGATGGGAGGGGAGAGTCGACAGCGTCGATGCGGGGCGAGGCCGTGGCCAGGGCGGCCTGTGAGCGCAGCGGACATGAGCGGCAAGTACACGGCTGCGACGCGACGAACTCTCGCTTGCCCCGCGCATGCTCAAGAATACGAGCCTTTGCCCAGACGGCTCAAAGCTTCTTCTAGGCGCTCCAGGCCTCTGCTGTCGGGCACTGCCACCCGCACGTAGTCCGGCATTGCGAAGCTGGTGCAGTCGCGGACCACTATGCCCTCTCGGGCGAGGCGCTCCCGCAGACCTGGCGCCCGAACCAGCACCCAGGGGGCGTCGGCGGCGGTGACCTGCCAGCCTTCTTGCCGGAACGCTTCGGCCAGTGCGGCCCGTCCCTCTGCCACCGCCCGTGACCAGGCCGGCGGATCGGCAAGTTCAAGCAGTTCCGCGAGCACGGCCAGCCCCAGCGATCCCACCGCCCACTCGGGCTGATGACGCGAGTAGCGCCCGACGTCGTCGGCGATCACATAGCCGAGACGCAGCCCCGGACAGGCGAGCATCTTGGTCAGCGACCCCATCGCCACCCCGGAACGCCCCGCCGACCATCGGCCCGTGGCCAGTGGATAGAAAGCTTCGTCCCATACGTCGGCCGTCTCGCCGTCGCCGGCGAGAACCCCGCTCGGGTTGTGCGGGTCGCTGCGCCACACCGGCCCTTGAGAGCCTCGGGGGTGCAGAGAGAACTCCGGCTCTGAACTCACCCGGCCCCCTCTCTCGCGAGCCACGATCGCCACGGCCTCAGCGCCGCCGTTGGTCAGCAGCAGCCGATCGGGTTCGATTCCGATCGCTTCTGCCAACATGCGGGTTGCGGCCGCCGGCGCCGGATAGCGCCGCAGCGAATCGAGATTGCGAGCTGCTGCTGCGACGACGTCGGGCGCGAACGGGTTGAGGTTCTGCGACAGATCGAGGATCGAAGCGGGATCGATCCCCAACGCCTCGGCCACACGCGGCCCGTCGCCGCCGTGCCGACCCGGCGGAGGCACTCGCTGTCGTTGGCTCACTTGCTCTCGGGTGCTTGCTCGTTTAGTGGTCATAGAGGTTGGTAGCAGCGTGTAGGGGGTGGGCCTCCTGTGTAAGTGTGGTGTTGCGAACAGCGAACGACACGAACACAGGAGGCTTGATGTCGCACGCAGCGGCGGCCAGCACCACGTCGAAGCTGAGCAACTCAGCGCCGTGGGCGACCGGCTTGCGCTGCTGCTCTGCGTGGCCCCGCGCGAACGCCGGGGTCAAGCGGGCAGGCCGCGCGGGGCGCCTGAGCAGCGCAGCAGCTCCGAAACCAGGCAGGCGCCGTGCGCGGCCTGCGCCGATTCGTCGATGCTGGGGCTGGCAGAGCGGTCGCCGGCCGTCAGTCGCACGCTTGTGACGCCCAGCGCGATGTCGGGCTTGAGCAGCGCTTTGACGGATTTGTCGACCTCGGCACGGCTCTCAAGTCGCCTGAGGACATCGACCACCTCGTGCGGCGACAGCAGGGTGGCGAACCAGCGCTGATCGCAGGCGGCACCGCGCTCCCGGTATGTGCCCGCGGCGCAATGCTCCAGGGAGCCGCCGATCTCGATGATCTTGATCCATTGGCTGATATCGCTGTGCCGGGGACACGAACTAGCCACCACCAGTTTCCGCAGTTCGCAGATGTGCATGTCGGCGGAGGAACTCATAGAGACTGACATGTCCGATTTCGCGGGCGCTGAGATGCGCATCTCGGCGCCTGGCACACAATGAGCCAATGCGACCCCCAAGCGCAGCAGTTCGAATTCTGGACTTGACATCAAATCGCCTCCTGGGCTGGTTGTTGTTGTTGTGTTGCAACGACGGTCATGCCGCTCGAGCCGTCGCACGGCGACGCCGACTCGAGCGGATCCGGTGCAGCGGTTTCGGAGACCGGGTCGGGGTCGGAGTTCGCGTTGGCTGCGATGGCTTCGCTGTCGGCGGTAGCGGTAGCACTGGGGCCGGACTGCCGCTCGCTGGATCGCTGCCGCAGCCGACCGTGATCAGCATCACTGCCGGCACAAAGCACGCCCATGCTCCCAACATGCGCGACGGCTTGTGATCGGTTGCGCGGACAACAGCCGGCCTCAGTGCCATGCACCTATCTTAGGAAAGCCTAACTACAATTGCAAACTGCACCTATATCATCGCGGATCGCCGCTAAAACAGGGGCTTCTCGTGGTGCTCGCCTATGGAAGGGGAGAGGGGGGACGCCGAGCGGCACCGCTGTGGGTGCAGACGATCACGATGACCCGGCCGCCGGGAATGGCCGCCGTCAAGATGGTTAGTCGGTCAGGTGAGACGCCGTGTGATCATCGACAGGCCGTCCGCTATGGGGATCAACACCACGTCGACCGGTCGTCTTTGTGGACGTGCGCGTGGAACTGGCGCAGGGACTGAAGGCGGCCGGACGAGCAAGCTGATCGCCCGCAGGTCGAATCAGGGGCCGAGCGCGGTGACGGGGGCGACCTGCACGCCGTCGGGGCGACGGTAGGCGGGGCCGGTGGGGGTGACCACCAGCAGAGCGGCCATGTCGCCGGCGCGCTGACGGCTTGTCTTGTCGTGGAGGCGAAGCAGGGTCTTGGCTGCTGTGTCGATGTTTCTGGGGTTGGGGTTGAGCTTGATTTCGGCGGCGATCCATCGGCCGTCGGGCCGCTCGATGACTGCATCGGCTTCCAGACCGGTGTTGTCGCGGTAGTGGAACACGGCGCCCTGTTCGGGTTGGCTGTAGATCCGCAGGTCGCGCACGGCCAGCGACTCGAACAATGCACCGAACGTCGTCGGCTCCGACAGCAGCCGCTGGGGAGTGGCTCGCAGCACGGCGGCGGCCAGGGAGGGGTCAGCGAAGTGCCGTTTGGCTTCTCTGCGCAAGGTGGACTTCGATCGCAGGCTCACCGACCAAGCAGGCTGGTCTTCGCAGGCGTGGACGCGGCGCAGAGCGTCGAGGTAGGCCACCACAGTCTTGCGGCTCGGGGGATGGCCGACGTCCATGTCGGAGGCCAGTTTGGACATTTTGGCTTCGGTCGCCACGTTGAGAGCGAGCGACAGCATCAGGCGCCGCATCATGGTCGGGTCATGCCGCACTCCGTTGCCGGTGGGGATGTCCGACCGGATGATCTCCGTGACGTAGTCGTTGACCGACGACATGGCATCCTCTTCGCTGAGTCCGAGGTTTTGGGGCCAGCCGCCGACGCAGACCGCCGAGGCGATGTCGCGCAGAGCCGGCTGCCCGTCGAAGAGGCCGGAGGCCGTCTCGCCCTCGAACAGCTTCTCGAGCGACACGGCCCCGGTCGATGCGCCCGTCTCCCGAAGCGACATCGGCCTAAGCAGCACCCGGCTGATGCGCCCGGTGCCGGTATGACGGGTCACGTCGTCTTGCGGCACCGCTGAGCCGGTGAGGATGAACTGGCCGGGCTCGGGACGGTCGTCGCATTCCCGTCGCACCCGGTTCCACAGATGCGGAGCGTTCTGCCATTCGTCGAGCAGCCGCGGAGTCGAGCCTTGAAGCGCCTCGGCGGGATCCGCTGACGCCAGAATCAGCGCCGCGTCATCGTCAAGGCGGATCTCGCTGCGGGCGAAATGCCTCGCCATCCAGGTCTTGCCGCATCCTCGCGCGCCCTCCACAAGCACAGCGCCCCGTCTCCCCAGAGCGTTCTCGATCTCGCGGCCCGCAATGCGCGGCAGATAGCCAGGCATCGTCAGGGTGGCGGCTTCACTTGCTGCTTCACTTGTGGCTGCAGCGGCGGCGTCAGCTGTGGCTCTAGTGTTGGTTGCGTCGGTCACCGGTCGCCTCTCCCGAACCTTCTACTACGCGTTCCGTAGATCAACTATACCACATTTCGTAGATCAACTATACCGCGTTCTATAGATCAATCACTACGCATTACGTAGATAAACTATACCACATTCCGTAGATTGATTACTGCACATTCTGTAAGCGGCTTGAGGTGCTCAGTCGGCGGTGCCGCCCAAGACTCCCAGGCCGTGTTCGGCTGCTCGAGCGGCGAGTCGGTCATCGAAGGTGGCCACCGCTCGGGCGCGGCGGTGCAGGGCGGTGTCGAGCACGATGGCGCCGGGAAGCCGGAGCCCCGTCGCTGCCCGCAGTTGCGCCCACCGCAGCGGGGCTTCGGGATCGACGTCGGCCACCGCGAACGATGCTCGGAGCCCGTTCGCCGCCTCTTCAAGCACTCCGAGCTTGGCTGGTGCGACCAGGCACTCGGCGAGCGTCAACGGGTGCAGCAGCGCTTCCTCTTCGGCGAACTCTCGGAATGCCGCTACTGCTCGGAGGTGATGGGCGTCAACGGGATCGCGCAGCGCAACGATCCAGCTGGCGTCGACCACGATCATGTCGGCCAGTCTGAGGCACGGTCATATAGGTCTGAGGAGCCAGGCAACGAGCCGACTAGAGCCTCTCGGGCCTGGGCGTTAGACGACGGTGAACGCCCGCCCTCGGCCCAGTCTCGCATGACGTGAAGAATGAGCTTGGCTCTCGGCGCTTCCGACCAGCGCCGCGACGCCTCATCGAGGATCGCGGCGATCTCATCGGTTTCTGTCACAGCGTGCCGAGGGCGCGTGGTCGGCATAGCGTTGAGTGTAACACACAGTACAACACTCGGTGCGACACTTAGGTGTAACACTGAGTGCGGTCACTCGACGGGCAGCGGTTGCGATACACAGCACCCCGTCGAACGCATCAGTGCGAGACAGCATCTCGGTGCGGCGCTCGGCGTGCCGACGAGGCGATACTGGGCGTGACGACGAGGGCGATCATCGACAGGTCGACAGATCAGAGCGATCCGCAGCGCGCGCCCCCGGTGGATGCTTGCGACGAGAGTGCTGTGATAGACGCGATCGCTGTGATAGACGAACTGCTCGAAATGGCCGGCGTCGTCAAAGGCCGACCGGTGAAGCTGTGATGGACGACCTGCCGTGATAGACGAGAGCGCCGTGAACGGCGGTGCTGTGACGGACGACAGTGCTGTGGTAGACGAGGATGCGGTGAGAGAGGTCTATCTGGACTACAACGCCTCGGCGCCGCTCGATGAGCGGGTGCTCCAAGAGATGCTGCCGATGATGTCGGGCGCTGTAGGCAACGCATCTTCGGTGCATCGCTTCGGTCGGCGGCAGGCGGCTGCGGTGGACGACGCACGCGAGCATGTGGCTGCGCTGGTCGGCGGGCGTCCGGCGGGTGTGGTGTTCACCTCGGGCGCCACCGAAGCCAACAATCTGGCCTTGCAGGGGATCGCGGCGGCGGTCGAGGCTCAGGCGCCGCGGCTGCTGGTGTCAGCCGTGGAGCACGCCTCGGTGAGCCGCACAGCGCGACGGTTGGCCGACCGCGGATCGGTGAAACTGGATGTGATCCCGGTGGCTTCAGAGGGTTTCGTCGAACCGACAGAAGTCGCCGAGATGCTCGGAGGCGATGTCGCGGCGGTGTCGGTCATGGCCGCCAACAGCGAGACCGGCGTGCTGAACCCTGTGGCCGAGATCGCCGAGCTGGCTCACGCGGCGGGGGCGTTGTTTCACTGTGACGCCACACAGATGGCGGGCCGTCTGCCGTTCGACATGCAGGCTCTGGGCGCTGATCTGGTGTCGTTGAGCGGCCACAAGATCTGCGGACCCACAGGAGTGGGCGCGCTGGTCGGCGCCCGCGGCAGCCTCCGGCGACTCGAAGCTCTGATCCATGGCGGCGGGCACGAGCGGGGACTGCGCTCAGGTTCGCTCAATGTGGCGGGCATAGTCGGGCTCGGCGTCGCCGCCCGGATCGCCGCCGACGAGCGCGCGGAGGAGTCCGCGACCGTGGCAGCGTTGCGCGACCGCCTCGTTTCCGAGCTTCGAGCCTGCCTTCCCGCAGTGCAGCAGAACGGCGACCCTGCGAGGCGGCTGCCCAACACGGCCAACCTGCGCTTCGTCGGCGCCGACGCCGAGGCGGTCATGTCTGGCATGGACCCCGTAGCGGTGTCCATCGGCAGCGCTTGCAGCGCGGGATCGATCGAGCCCTCTGAGGTGCTCGTCGCCATGGGCCTGTCCCACGAGGCCGCCTTCGAGTCAGTGCGTTTCAGCCTGGGCCGCTTCACCACCGGCGCCGACATCGACATCGCCGTCCGCGCGACTGTCGCAGCCGTCGAGCGTGTCCGTGCCATGAACGCGTGAGGATCAGTCAGCATGCCGAGAGCAGCGTCGGCTGTGTCGGCAGTGGTCGTGTCGGTGAGGTGCCGCTGCTGTCGTCGTTTGTGCTGCTGGGCGCCGAGTGTCGGCTGTGTCGGTGGTATCCGCGGCGGTGAAGGTCGTGTGAAGCCGGCGCGTTGACCGATACATGCTGAGCACTGCTGAGCACTGCTTGGAGAACCGGCGCAGCTGATGTCAGGTGAACTGGCGTCGGAGGCGCCGGCGAAGACCGTTAGGGGTAGCGTTGATTGTGGTGATCGGGCTGCGTGAGGTCGCATCGACCGTCGCTGCGAATACCGTGACCGGAGCACGCTTCGAAGCGGATACCCAGGCCCTTGTCGCAGGGGTGGGCTATCTTCTTGCCGTGCCCAATCAGGACCATCTCGGGGCCGCCTCGTGAGGCTGACCGACGCCGCGACGCATTCGTTCGCTCGCCACGAGACGTTCCACCCGCGCTACGGCTGGTTCCGCAAAGCGTATGCGGTCGCGGCTGCCGACCCTTACGCTTTCGGCCGGCCCGAAGCCCCGGTCGTGATCGGCGTGGGCAAGAACATGGTGCGAGCCATTCGCTTCTGGGGGCTCGCCGCCAAGCTGATCACCGAGGATCCGCGTTCCTCCAACCATCGGGCGCCTGAGGTCGTGCCGACCCGAAGGGGTCACGCGCTTTTCGGCGAGCAGGGTTGGGATCCCTACATGGAGGATCCGGGCACTCTGTGGCTGCTGCACTGGCTGCTGCTGGCGCCGCCTTCGCGCCTGCCGGTCTGGTGGCTGGCGTTCAACGAGCTCAACGCCGTCGAGTTCAGCGACGCCGACCTGGCTGCGGCGGTCGCTGCGCAGCTGGACGCGGCCGCGGGCTGGACTCCGCCGGCCGAGTCCTCGGTCTGGAAAGACATTTCAGCGCTGCTGCGCACCTACGCACCGGCGGAGCGTTCCCGGCGCGGCAGCATCGACGACCTGCTTGACTGCCCGATGCGGGAGTTGAATCTTCTGGGACGGTCGCCTGCGACTGGCTTGCACCGTTTCACGCTGGGCCCGAAACCGACGCTGCCTTCTGAGATCGTCGCTCACGCCGTGCTCGACTACATCGACCGCGCCGGCAGCGGCGGCAGGACCGTCACACTCGGGCGTCTGGCCCACGAGCCAGCGAGCCCCGGCCGGGCTTTCAAGCTCAACGACAAGGAACTGCTGGCCGCGCTGGCCCCGGTCGTGGACCGGTTCGACGAGTTGGCTCTGACCGCTCCGGCGGGCGCCTGGCAGTTCGCCTACTCCGAGGATCCGGGGCAGATCGCGACCGCCGTGCTCGACGACTATTACGGCCGGTCGTCGTCGGGGGTCTGCACTGGCTGCTTTGGGGACACTGCCGTGGACGACGACCTGCTGGAGGACCTCGGAGCGGGCCGCAACTCCCGAGACAGCCTGCGGAGTCTGAACGCTTTGGCGGGGGCGGCTTGATGACCAAGCTGGCGGGCAGCATCGAGGTGAGCGGACGTTTCGCCCGGTCAGCGAACCTCGAACGCGATCTCGCCCGGCCCGAGCCGCTGGAGGGTTACGTCCTCACTGCGAGAGGCCTCGACGTCGTCGAGCGCATCGCTGCGGCAGCGGCTCAAGGCACAGCGGGCGGCGCCTGGTCGCTGACCGGCCCTTACGGGTCCGGCAAATCTTCTTTGGCTCTACTGCTGGACGCGGTCTTCGGGGGCCGCTCGAAGCTGCGCAGCGCAGCCTTGGGGCTTGTCGACGGCGCATCCTCAGACGCTGGGGATCTGATCCGGCGGGCCCATCGGCGTCACGGAACTCTTAAAAGCGGCTTCAACCGGGCTCTGGTCACCGCGGAGCGTGAGCCTTTGACCCGCACCGTGGCCCGCGCCCTGCACACGGCATCAATTCGCGACGGCTCGAAACTCGCCCCCCCCCCCCCCCCCCCCCCCCCCCCCCCCCCCCCCGCCACCCCCCCCCCCCCCCCCCC
>JAPOUM010000038.1 GCA_026708645.1 Acidimicrobiaceae bacterium
CCACCCCCACCCCGCCGGCCGCCCCACCCGGGTCGGGGCAGGGACATTCCACCGTTTACCGGGGAGGACGGAACCCGCCCCCCCCCCCCCCCCACACCCCCCCCCCCCCCCCCGCAACATCGCCCCGCAGCACCGCCCCTCCGCAACATCGCCCTCCGCACCCGCGAAATCGACGGTTGAGGCGACGGTCGCGGTCGGGCAACACCGCCCCTCAGCACCGACCCGTAGCACCGCCCCTCCGCGACACCGCCCGCAACACTGTGCAGGCTTGGCGGGGGACGCGGGTGCCGAACCCTCCCGCAACACCACCCCGCAACATCGCCCCGCAACACTGCCACCTGCCTGTTGACGCTCACCACGAACCGTGCTGACCTGAGCGGCAAGGCCCACATGGTGCAGCAGGCAGGCGATCACCTCCAACAGGTCGAGATGTGCGCAGTTTGTCGCGTAACCGGTCGCGTTGACTTTTCGCGGTCAGGCGATCACCTCTAAACAGATCGAGATCACGCGCCTAGTCGGGGCAGCTGACCTGAGCGACTGTCACCATAGCGGCCGGGTGAGACTGACAAATCGAGATCACGCGCCTAGTCGGGGCGGCTCTTCAGCCGGAGAGACGGCTGCGCTGTGGTTGGACTCGGCCTCAACTTCGACCGTGGCCTTCTCGGGTGCCGGCTGGAGTTCGGACGCCAGATTCCAGACGCCGGCTCGCGTTCGGGGTGTGCATTCCCAGTCTCCGTCCAAGTCCTCTGCCCAAGTCTCAGACTGGCCAAGCCCTAAGTCAAGCCCTGGTCAAACCGAACCCGTCCGTAGGCAGCCCTCACCAGTTCTCGGGCACCGCTGGAGTTCGGGCGCCAGATTCCGGACGCCAGCCCGCGTTCGGGCTGTGCATTCCCAGTCTCCGTCCAAGTCCTCTGCCCAAGTCTCAGACTGGCCAAGCCCTAAGTCAAGCCCTGGTCAAACCGAACCCGTCCGTAGGCAGCCCTCACCAGTTCTCGGGCACCGCTGGAGTTCGGGCGCCAGATTCCGGACGCCAGCCCGCGTTCGGGCTGTGCATTCCCAGTCTCCGTCCAAGTCCTCTGCCCAAGTCTCAGACTGGCCAAGCCCTAAGTCAAGCCCTGGTCTCCCCGAACCCGTCCGTAGGCGGCCCTCACCAGAGAGTTGCCGGAGTTGGAGCTCTGGCCCGGTTGTCACGGGCTCGGCCTTCTCCAGGGTGGGCTGGGTCCCTGGCTCGGATCTGGCGACGTGGCGTTGCCGGCGGGTCTTCAGCATGGGCCGGGCCGTAGCGTCGTGTTGATGCTTGGTCCGGCGGGTGCAAGGTGTGGCTGCCGTCGGCGTGTTCACGAATCCACCAGTTGTGGTGGTGGATCTTGTGATGACAGTTCCAGCACACCACGATCAAGTTCGTGAGACTGGTGTCACCACCCTGTGAGTAGGGCTTGATGTGATGAGCCTGGCACATGCCGGCAGGAGCTCCGCAGTGAAAACAGCCGCCGTAGTCAGCAAGCAGGGTCTGCCATTGGGTGTCTGTGACTGTTCTGCGTGAACGGGTGCGCCAGACAGCGTCACCGACACGGTCATAAACAAGCCCGGTCCAACGAGCGTTGCAGGACAGTTCCTCCAGCACCGCAGGCGGCAGTTTCGACCCGTCAGACAACTCGGCGATCAGTTCGCCGGTGCCCTCATCGACATGAGCCAGAACTGTGATGTCGGCCAACCAACTCCCGCCCGCGCCGGCGGCGTCACCGTTGTCGGCGGCGGCGTTGTCTTCGTTCAGGGCATCACTGTCGGTGCTGCCGATGCTGGAGCTGCCGGTCTTACCAGTTGCGGCGCTCACGGCACCTGCACGGTCGGCGGTTCTGGATGTGCCGACGGTGCAGCGCTGCAAAGCGTCGGCCATGCACTTGTTGAAGTCGCGCTGCTCAGCTTTGGGGAGTTTCTTGTCGGCGTCGAGGAGCCTGACCGCTGTTTGGCGCAGCCGGTTTTTGATGCGTGTTCCGGTGACCTTGTCGAACTCGCCGCGCATGCAGACCATACCGTCTTCGCCGTCATAGAACTTCAAGAACCGCGCAGCCCGCTGTCGGGCATGCTCTGAGACGCCATTGTCGGCCTGCTGGACAGCAACCCAGCGGTTGGCGGTTCCTGTGAACTGCTCAGGTCTCATCTTCGACGCTTGCTCCAAAAATTCAGCATCACTAGCCACGGCGTAAGCACCGGTCTTGTTGATCGCGTCAGCAAGCCGGCGGGCGTTGGCCTGGGGAACCTCACCCGCTTGCA
This sequence comes from Acidimicrobiaceae bacterium, assembly GCA_026708645.1. Lineage (GTDB taxonomy): Bacteria > Actinomycetota > Acidimicrobiia > Acidimicrobiales > Aldehydirespiratoraceae > Aldehydirespirator. Next base: position 2,275 of record JAPOUM010000038.1, read on the forward strand.
CCGCATCTCGCAGTTTCGGCACTTTGCGGATCGCTTCAGCGGTCTTGACCTGGCTCTTGGCTTCATGCTGAGGCAACCCCGCAGACACAGCGAGTATCTCCACACCGCCGTCACCGTGGCGTTCGCGTTCAGCGATCAGCTCGGCAGCCTCAGTTTGGAACGCTGTGACGTTGGCTTTCACCACCCGCGACCGGTCCAAGGCGGCGCGCAGTTCCTCGACGGAGACTGCGCCGGCTCTGACCGCGGCGAGCATGCCCGCTGTGGCTGTTTGAGCTTGGGTGACGGTTTCAAGAACCATGTGAAGCACTTTACAGCATAGGTGTGACAAAAAGGTATTTTTCAGTCAAAAATATTGTGTGTAATGATCAAAAATGTCGCGGGCAGGGCTCTGCCTGGGCCGCCAGCCTCTGCCTCGGCATCCGTCTGGATCAGGCGATGCTCAATCCAGTCGGCCTCAAGGACAACACCGATGTCTGGGTGCTGGTGAGCGCCCCGCTTGAGTTCATCGACTACCGCTTCAGGAATGACAGCGGCGCGATCCGCTACGACCGCCCTGAGCGCGTCCAGACGTTGAGAACGGGCGAAGTGGCTGAGCGGGCCTGTGTCGAAGACGAGGATCGACATTCTGGGCGGTCACGAAACTAAGGACCAGACAGCTTCGGCGGGGATCATAGGGAGTTCAGGCAGATCATTTTCGTTCCAGGTTCCTAGAAGGAGGTCCAGCGCTCGGGCGGTGCTGACTTCTTCGCCTCTGTAGGCCCTGAGAACTGCCCGGACATAGGCGTTCGGCAACTCGGGCGGGGTCAGATCAGTGGGAACAACCAGGCCGTGCTCCACAATGTCAGTGCGGCGGGTGCGCACGGCACGCACTTCGCCAGCCTGCTCAGAGGATGCCAGATCCAGTTCGTCCAGTCGCCGGGCGAGTGTGGACATGTCCACCCGGAAGCGGCTCGCAGTCAGGACAGCCTGCGTGCGGACAGGCTCGTCGCGCCGCCAGCAGGACTGCAAAGCCGCCACAGGCAGCAGAAATGCCCGAGCGAAACGGTCGATCAGAGACTCATTGCGGGTGGCATCGAAATCGGCCACGTCCCAGTCGGTTGCGTATTCGTCAGCGAATACGTAATGGCCGAGTTCATGCGCGAGAGTCAGGCGACGCCGACCTAAGGCACGGCTGCCGTTGACCACAGCTACCCCACCGCTGTCGAGCAGTACTGTGGCGCCGTCTGCGGCGCGCTCGCCCAACTCGAGGGAGAAGACCAGCAGACCGATGTCGGCGGCTCGTTCGGAAAGGCGCAGAGCCGGCTCGGACCCTTCGTAGCCAAGCAGCGTCCGTGCCCGCTCTGCAGTCTCCTCAACCTCCTCAGAGGTATCGGGAACAGGCAGTTCGGGAGTGGCAGGGAGATCAAAATCCGTGTCGATGCTCTGAAGGAACATGGTCTCGCGGGCGACACGCTCCGTCATCCGGTCGATTTGCGGGCTGGGCTCGCCGGGGGCGGCGGCGCTGCGGCGCGACATCACAGCAGGCGGAGCATCGTCGAGGAGCCACTCGATGCGCATCTCCAAGACGTCCGCCAGCCGGGCAAGCTCCATGGCCTCAACCCGCCGTGCGCCCGTCTCAATCTTGGCCAGCGCACTGCGATGCAGTCCTGACCGCGCTGCGCACTCGTGCTGTGTTAGTCCCGCATCACGCCGAGCGGATGCGATCCTGTTCCCCAACTTGCGGGCACCAACCGTCATGTGTTCGATTATAGAACAATCGTTCGATTATAGAACAATCGCACGTCGGGCGGTCAAGCTGCGCTCTCAGGTCCCGGATGGGTGCTGATGGGACGGCGAACGAAGGATGCCCCCGATGCCCTCCCCCCCCCCCGGCGGGGCGGGCGGCGAGCCGACGCTACCAGCGGTAGTGTGCGAAGGCTTTGTTGGGCCTGCTGAGACTGTGGCTGCCCTGTCGGCGCTGAGGCGCTACCAGCGGTAGTGTGCGAAGGCTTTGTTGGAGTCGGCCATCTTCTGCAGGTCTTCGCGGCGCTTCACCGAAGCACCGAGGCCGTTGCCGGCGTCGAGCAGCTCGTTGGCGAGGCGCTCGGCCATGGTGCGCTCGCGGCGGCCTCGGGCATAGCCGACGATCCAGCGGATAGCCAGCGTGGTGGCCCGGCGGGGCTTCACCTCGACCGGCACCTGATAGGTGGCCCCGCCGACGCGGCGGCTGCGCACCTCGAGCTGCGGGCGCACGTTCTCGACGGCGCGCTTGAGCGTGGAGACCGGCTCGGCGCCGGTCTTGGCCTCGACGATGTCCATGGCGTCATAAACGATCCGCTCGGCGCGGGTGCGCTTGCCGCGCTGCAGCACTTTGTTGACCACTTGAGTGACCAGCAGCGAGCGGTAGATCGGATCGGGTTGGAGCTCGCGGCGCGCCGCGGGGCCTTTGCGCGGCATCTCAGGACTCCTTCTTGACGCCGTAGCGGCTGCGAGCCTTGCGACGCTCGCGCACGCCGGCCGTGTCGAGGGTGCCGCGGATCACCTTGTAGCGGACGCCGGGCAGGTCGCGCACCCGTCCGCCGCGCACCAGCACGATCGAGTGCTCTTGCAGATTGTGACCCTCGCCGGGAATGTAGGCGGTGATCTCCACGCCGGTGGTGAGCCGCACCCGCGCGACTTTGCGCAGCGCCGAGTTGGGCTTCTTGGGGGTGGCCGTGTAGACCCGTGTGCAGACCCCCCGCCGCTGGGGCGAGCCCTGCAAAGCGGGCGTCGACTCCTTGCGGCGCTTCGACTGGCGGCCCTTGCGGACCAGTTGTTGAATCGTGGGCATTGCTGCGTGGCCTCGTTGCTGTGAATGTGAGCAGCGAACTCTAGCGGGGAAGCGGGCTCATCCGGCCTCGGGGACCTGCTCCGCGTGGACCGGCTCCGCGGGTTCGCCCAAGACCGCATAGGCCGCGCCTTCGCCGTCGGCCGTCTCGTAGCGGCGCGCCAGCTGATCGGCGAGCGAGTCCTCCGAGCTGAAATAGTCCATCGGCGTGTGGTCGGGGGCATGGGTCCGCATGCTCTCGCGGTAGCGGGTCATGCCCGTTCCCGCAGGGATGAGCTTGCCGATGATGATGTTCTCCTTGAGGCCCACGAGCTCGTCGCGCCTGGATTCGATGGCGGCCTCGGTGAGCACCCGAGTGGTCTCCTGGAACGAGGCGGCCGACAGCCACGAATCGGTGGCCAGCGAAGCTTTGGTGATGCCCATCACCTCACGGCGCCCCGAAGCCGGCCTGCCGCCGTCGCGCACCGCCTCACGGTTGGTCTGCTCGAAGATCGCCTTGTCGACGCGCTCGTCGGGCAGGAAGCGGGTGTCGCCGGATTCGCCGATGGCCACCCGCTTGGTCATCTGCCGCACGATCAACTCGATGTGCTTGTCGTGGATCGACACGCCCTGATCGCGGTAGACCTTCTGCACTTCTGCCACCAGGTACCTCTGGGTGGCGTCGATGCCCCGGATCTCCAGCAGTTCCTTGGGATCGCGCGGGCCCTCCACCAGCGCGTCGCCGGGCTCCACCTCGTCGCCGTCGCGGACCTCGAGACGGTATTCGCTGCCGATCTTGCAGTCGTGCTCGGTTCCGTCGTTCTCGACGATCACGACGGTGCGGTCCGAGTCGCCGTAGTCGCGGATCCGCACGACGCCGGCCTGGCGCGCCAGTATGGCTTTGCCTTTGGGAGTGCGGGCCTCGAACAGCTCCACGACTCTAGGCAGACCGCCGGCGATGTCTTGAGCGCCTGCGACCCCGCCCGTGTGGAAGGTCCGCATGGTCAGCTGAGTGCCGGGCTCGCCGATGGACTGCGCGGCGATCACTCCGACGGCCTCGCCCTCCTCGATCAGCTTGCCGGTGGCCAGCGACATCCCGTAGGAGGCCGCGGAGATGCCCGAGGCCGAGTCGTCGCTCAACGGCGACAGCACCCGCACCCTCGTCACCTCGGGGTCGTCGCGCAGCGCTTCGAGCTCGCTGTCGCCGACCATGGTGCCGGCCAGGATCACCGAGCCGTCGTCGAGCTGCACGTCCTCGGCCAGAACACGCCCGAAGAGCCTGGTGTCGAGATAGGTGCGCTTGTGCGGGGTGTCGGGCGTGACGTCGTCGAGCCAGATGCCCTTGACGTGACCGCCCGAAGCGAACGGGTCTTCGTCGTTGATGATCACTTCTTGGGCCACGTCCACCAGACGCCGGGTGAGATAGCCGGAGTCGGCGGTGCGAAGCGCCGTGTCGACGAGGCCTTTGCGGGCGCCCGGCGTGGCGATGAAATACTCGAGGACTCGCAAGCCCTCACGGAAGTTGCTCTTGATCGGACGCGGGATCATGTCGCCGCGGGGGTTGGCCACGAGGCCGCGCATGCCCGCGATCTGGCGTATCTGCATCATGTTGCCGCGGGCGCCGGATCCGACCATCATGTTGACCGGGTTGAAAGCGTCGGACTCGAGTTCGTCCTTCATCCGGCCGGTGACTTCCTCGGTGGCCTCAGACCAGACTTCCACTTCGAGCTGGCGGCGCTCGCCGTCGGTGATGATGCCGCGACGGAACTGACGCTCGATCTTGTCGGCCTGCTTCTCGTAGCGGTCGAGGATCGCCGTCTTCTGCGCGGGCGTGCGCACGTCGTCGATCGAGATGGTCAGACCCGAGCGCGAAGCGAACTCGAAGCACATGTCCTTGACTGCGTCCAGACAGCGGGACACTTCGGCCACGTTGAAGCCGCGGGCCAGACGATCGACGATCTCGCCCATGTGGCGCTGCCCCACCGCACAGTTGATGTAGCCGAAACCTTCGGGCATGACGCTGTTGAAGAACACGCGCCCGGCGGTGGTCGGCTGATAGCGGGCCGCGCTGCCGTTGGCGGGCGCCTCCAGCAGATCGGGCGAGCCGCGGAACTCGATGGGATCGTGCAGCGAGACGTCGCCGTTGTCGTACGCGAAGCGGACCTCGTCAACGGAGCGGAAGGCCCGGCCCGGGGCGGGGGCGCCGTCGACCATCTCGGTGAGATAATGCGAACCGATGATCATGTCCTGGGTGGGGGTCACCAGCGGCCGGCCGTGAGCGGGGCTCAGAACGTTGTTGGCCGACAGCATCAGCAGCCGGGCCTCCGCCTGGGACTCCGCCGACAACGGCAGATGCACGGCCATCTGGTCGCCGTCGAAGTCGGCGTTGAAGGCCGCGCACACCAGCGGATGGATCTGGATGGCCTTGCCCTCCACCAGCACCGGCTCGAAAGCCTGGATGCCTAGGCGGTGCAGCGTGGGCGCCCGGTTGAGCAGCACGGGATGCTCGGTGATCACGTCTTCGAGCACGTCCCAGACCTGGGGCTTGCGGCGCTCCACCATGCGCTTGGCGGACTTGATGTTGGGAGCGAACTCCACGTCCACCAGCTTCTTCATCACGAAGGGCTTGAACAGCTCGAGAGCCATGATCTTGGGCAGCCCGCACTGATGGAACCTCAGGGTCGGGCCGGCCACGATCACGGAACGGCCTGAATAGTCGACGCGCTTGCCCAGAAGGTTCTGGCGGAAGCGGCCCTGCTTGCCTTTGAGCATGTCCGACAGCGACTTGAGGGCGCGGTTGCCGGGGCCGGTGACGGGACGGCCCCGCCTGCCGTTGTCGAAGAGCGCGTCCACCGCCTCTTGCAGCATCCGCTTCTCGTTGTTGACGATGATGTCGGGCGCGGCCAAGTCCAGCAGGCGCTTGAGGCGGTTGTTGCGGTTGATGACGCGCCGGTAGAGGTCGTTGAGGTCAGAAGTGGCGAAACGCCCGCCGTCGAGTTGCACCATGGGGCGCAGCTCAGGCGGTATCACCGGCACCACGTCGAGGATCATCGCTCTGGGATCGTTGACGCGCCGCCCGTAATTGTCGCGACGGTTGAAAGCCGCCAGGATGCGCAGCCGCTTGATGGCTTTCTGCTTGCGCTGCGCCGACAGCGGCTTCTGCCCGTCGGCCGGGTTGATCTGCTCGCGCAGCTCCTTCTCTTCAGCGTCGAAGTCGAGCGAGGCGATCAGACGAGCTATCGCAGCGGCGCCCTGACCACCCTCGAAATAGTCTTCCCAGCGGTCGCTCAACTCCCGCCAGAGGTCCTCGTCTTCGATGATCTGACGGCTGAACAGCCCGGAGAACACCTCCCAGGCTCGCTCGACTCGCTCTCTGTCGATCCCGGACCGCTCGTTGGTGTCCTCGATGTCCTTCTCGGCTTGGCGCTGCAAGGCCCGCAGCTCCGTCGCTTTGGCGTCGCGTTCCTCGGCTTGCGCCAGCTCCGTCTCCAGCTGCTCCTGGCACCGGGTGATCTCCAGGACCCTGTCAGCCTCGAGCCCGTCCAGCTCTTTGCGTATCTCGGCCTCGAGCTCCGGCAGGTCCTCGTGGCGCCGCTCCTCGTCGACGCCGATGACGATGTTGGCCCCGAAGTAGATGACCTTCTCGAGCTGCTTGGCTTTGAGCTCCTCGCGGGGCTTGGTGCCCATCAGCAGATAGGCCAGCCAGGATCTGGTGCCCCGCAGATACCAGATGTGGACCGCCGGGGCTGCCAGCTCGATGTGGCCCATGCGCTCGCGGCGCACTTTCGAGCGGGTCACCTCGACGTTGCAGCGCTCGCAGATGATCCCCTTGAAACGCACCCGCTTGTATTTGCCGCAGGAGCACTCCCAGTCTCGGGTGGGGCCGAAGATCTTCTCGCAGAACAGGCCGTCCTTCTCGGGCTTGAGCGTGCGGTAGTTGATCGTCTCGGGCTTCTTGACCTCGCCGTTGGACCAGGTGCGGATCGAGTCGGCGCTGGCGAGGCCGATCTTGAGGTCACTGAAATCGTTGACGTCGAGCATGGAGTCTCCAGTAGTAGGGCGGGTCGCTTCAGTAAGAGTGGCCGGGTGGATCGGGTGATTACGAGGGTTCGCGGTTGCGCGTCCGCGCGTCGCCGCGGCGAGCTAGCCGCTGCGGGCCGCGGCGCGCGCCAAGTCGTCCTCGTCGCTGCCGCGTTCGGGGCGCTGCAAGTCGATCCCCAGGGACTCGAGCGAGCGCAGGGTCTCCTCGTCGAGCTCGCGCATCTCGATCTGCTCGCCGGCCGCCGAGAGCACCTCGACGTTGATGCACAGCGACTGCATCTCTTTGATGAGCACCTTGAAGCTCTCGGGGATGCCCGGATCGGGAACGTTCTCGCCTTTGACGATGGCCTCGTAAGCCTTGGCCCGTCCGAGCACGTCGTCGGACTTCACGGTCAGCAGCTCCTGCAGGCAGAAGGCTGCGCCGTAAGCCTCCAGCGCCCAGACCTCCATCTCGCCGAAACGCTGGCCGCCGAACTGGGCCTTGCCGCCGAGGGGCTGCTGCGTGATCATCGAATACGGCCCCGTCGAGCGGGCATGCACCTTGTCGTCCACCAAGTGCGCCAGCTTCAGCATGTAGACGTATCCGGTGGTTATCGGATTGTCGTAAGACTCGCCTGTGCGACCGTTGTAGAGCGTCTGCTTGCCGTCGGTGGCGATCAGCCTGCGTCCGTCCGCGGTCTCGGGGTTGAGGCTGCCCAGAATGTCGACGATGGTCGGCTTGTCCTGAGCCAGCTCGCGCTCGTCCCAAGTGGCGCCGTCGAACACTGGGGTGGCCACGTGCACCGCGGGCGCGGTGGCCGGACGGGTCTTGAGCGCGTCCTGGTGCGAAACGTCGGCGCCGACCCTCTCGCCGTCGATCTGCCAGCCGTAGCGGGCGCAGTAACCCAGATGCGCTTCCAGCACCTGGCCGACGTTCATGCGCGAGGGCACGCCCAAGGGGTTGAGGATTATGTCGACCGGCGTGCCGTCAGCAGTGAAGGGCATGTCCTCGACGGGCAGGATCCTCGAGATCACGCCCTTGTTGCCGTGACGCCCCGCCAGCTTGTCGCCGACGCTGATCTTGCGGTTCTGGGCGATGTAGACGCGCACCAGCTGGTTGACTCCCGGCGGGAGTTCGCCGGCTTCGGGGTCATCGCTGTCGAACACCTTGACGTCGATCACCTTGCCGGACTCGCCGTGGGGGACTTTCAGCGAAGTGTCGCGGACCTCTCTGGCCTTCTCGCCGAAAATGGCCCGCAGCAGCCGCTCCTCGGGAGTCAGCTCGGTCTCGCCTTTGGGCGTGACTTTGCCCACCAGAACGTCGCCGGGCCCGACCTCGGCGCCGACACGGATGATGCCGCGGTCGTCGAGGTCGGCCAGAATGTCGTCGGACAGGTTGGGGATGTCCCGGGTGATCTCCTCTGATCCCAGCTTGGTGTCGCGGGCGTCGACCTCGTGCTCGTGGATGTGGATGGAGGTGAGAACGTCGTCGCGCACCAGCCGCTCAGACAAGATGATGGCGTCCTCGAAGTTGTAGCCCTCCCAGGACATGAAAGCCACCAGAAGGTTCTTGCCCAGAGCCAGCTCGCCCTGCTCGGTGGACGGGCCGTCGGCCAGCACGTCTCCGGCGGAGACCTTGTCGCCGCGGCGCACCAGCGGCTTCTGGCTCACGCAAGTGTCCTGGTTGGAACGCTCGAACTTGCGCAGCCGGATCTTGGTGTGCCTCGATACGCCGGAGTAGTCCATCACGATCTCGTCGCCGGACACGTCGACGACCTTTCCGTCATGGGCGGCGATGACCATGTCGGCCGCGTCGTACGCCGCCCGGCCTTCCACGCCGGTGCCTATGTAGGGCGCCTCGCTGCGCACCAGCGGAACCGCCTGACGCTGCATGTTGGCGCCCATCAGGGCGCGGTTGGCGTCGTCATGCTCGAGGAAGGGGATCAGCGCCGTGGCCACCGACACGATCTGCTTGGGCGAGATGTCCATCATCTGCACCTCGTCGGGCGGCACGAAGGAGATCTCGGTCGTGGCGCCGAAGAACACCTCCTGCTCGAGCTGCAGGCGCAGGTCCTGCAGCGAGGCGGCCTGAGGCGAGCGGCGCACCAGAACACGCGGGTTGATGAAACGGCCCTCGGAGTCGATCGGCGCGTTGGCCTGCGCCACCACGTAATCCTCTTCCTCGTCGGCTGCCAGCCAGCGGATCTCGTCGGTGACGCGTCCGTCGGCGACCACCCGGTAGGGCGACTCGATGAAACCGAACTCGTTGACCCGGGCGAACGAGGCGAGGCCCCCGATCAGGCCGATGTTGGGGCCCTCGGGAGTCTCGATCGGGCACATCCGGCCGTAGTGCGAGAAGTGGACGTCGCGCACTTCGAAGCCGGCGCGCTCACGGCTCAGCCCGCCGGGACCGAGGGCGGAGAGCCGGCGGCGGTGAGTGAGGCCCGAAAGCGAGTTCACTTGATCCATGAACTGCGAGAGCTGAGAAGTGCCGAAGAACTCCTTGATGGCCGCCACCACGGGACGGATGTTGATCAGCGTCGTGGGGGTGATCGCCTCGACGTCCTGGGTGGTCATGCGCTCGCGCACTTGGCGCTCCATGCGCGCCAAGCCGATGCGCACCTGGTTCTGGATCAGCTCGCCGACGCTGCGGATGCGGCGGTTGGCGAAATGGTCCTGATCGTCGAGCTTGTAGCCGGGCTTGGCTTTGGCCAGGTTCAGCATGTAGGTGGCCGCCGCCAGCATCTCGCACGGCGCCAGCAGCGACTGATCGGGGTCGGGGCGCTCCAGCTTCAGTCCGAAGGTCTGCTCGAGGAAGTCGAACTCGTCGCCGAGCTTGCGGTTGAGCTTGTGGCGGCCCACCCTCGACAGGTCATAACGGCGCCCGCTGAAGAACGAATTCTCGAAGTAGGAGCGAGACTGGTCGACAGTGGCCGGGTCGCCGGGTCGCACCCGCTTGTAGATCTCGACGAGCGACTCGTCCTGCGTCGGGGCGAGATGGCCCTGCTTCTCCCACTGCTCGGCCAAAAAGTCGAAATGCTCGACGAAGCGCTCGAGGAAACCGGGCTGGTTCTCCTCGTCGTAGCCGAGGGCTCGCAGCAGCGTGAACAGCGGCAGCCGGCGCTTGCGGGCCACGCGCACGCCGGCGGTGATCTCTTTGCGGGGCTTCTGCTCCACGTCGAACTCGATCCACTCGCCGCGGTAGGGGTGGATGGTGCCTGTGACCAGCTGGTATTTGGACAGGTTGCGGAGGCGGTAGCGCTCGCCGGGCTGGAAGATCACCCCCGGTGAGCGCACCAGCTGCGAGACGACCACCCGCTCGGTGCCGTTGATGATGAAAGTGCCCTTGTCGGTCATCATGGGGAAGTCGCCCATGAAGACGATCTGCTCTTTGATCTCGCCGGTGTCGGCGTTGAGGAACCGCGCCCTCGCGAAGACCGGCGCGGAGTAGGTCATGTCTTTCTCTTTGCATTCATCCACAGTGAACTTGGGCGGCGGATGCAGGTCTTCGTCCGCGGGATCGAACTCCAGCTCGAGGCGCAGCGTCTCGCCGTAGTCAGTGATCGGCGAGATGTCGCGGAAAGTGCGTGTCAGCCCTTCGCTCATCAGCCAGTCGAAGCTCTTGCACTGGATGGCGATGAGGTCGGGAAGCTCGAGGATCTCCTCGAGATTTCCGAACGAGTAACGTTCGCGTGAAGCGGCGCGTGCAGTCACCAAATACTCCCGAGGGCCAGTCGATTGCGATTCACGCGGCCACGCGAGCGCGCGTCAATAGAGCGGAGATAGCCAAGGGAGCCGCCTCCCAGCGCGCACGGACGACCACGGTGAGCGGGATGCTAGCGCGTCACGCAGTCTGAGACAACCACCCTCCCCCGGCTTTTGCTCTCCTAGCTCTTTACTCTCTCCGACCTTCCCGCTCGGGCTCGGCTCGGGTGCAGGCGGGTTGGCTGCCGGCCGGGCGGTCCCGGCGGCCAAGCCGGAGGGTCGTGCCGGAGGGTCAGGCCGTAGGGTCGTGCCGGTCAGGCTTGCAGGCAGGCGCGAGCGGCTTGCAGACAAGTTTCGCTCAGCCCGGCGGCGCGCAGATAACCGGCGGCGCCGCCCCATTTGTCGTGCAGGCCTGCCAGAGTGGCTGCCATGACTGCGCCGCGCGCCTCCCACAGCGGCGCGAACTGCGCCGGGTCGAGGCCGTGGTCCTCGAGGAGCGGGGTGACGGTTCTGGCTTCGGTGTGATCGACCAGGCGGCTCGGGCGGCGCTGAGCCGACAGCTCGTAGTCGGCCACGATCTGATCCGGTTCCACTCCCGCGAGGTCCAGCAGCAGCATCGCGGCCACACCGGTGCGGTCCTTGCCGGCGGTGCAGTGGATCAACACCGGATCGCCTTCGCCCACAGTTCGCGTGATCAGAGCGAAACCCTCAGCGAAGTTCTCGAGGATTCGCAGATATCCCTCGACCATCTCGGTTTCGCCGTAGACGGTGATCTCGCCCGCGACTATGCGCTCGTAGATGGTGCGCGATTGGAAAGTCGTGTCGCTGGTCATGGGCAGGCGAGTGCAGAGCGCGCCCTGAGGCATCCGGTCGGGGAACTCTGCGACCTCGCCGTCGGATCGCAGATCGAAGACTCGGCGGATTCCGAGATCGCCCAGACTCAGCAGGTCAGCGTCGCTGAGCGTGCACAGCCGGTCGGCGCGAAACACGCGACCGAAACGGGTGAGGCCGCCTGACGCTGTCGGCAGGCCGCCCAGGTCACGGAAGTTGCTGGGACCGTCGAGGTCCACCCGTCGCTGCATCGCAGTGGCCGGCTTCTCGGGCTTCTCAGGCCCGAGCCCTGCGGGCTGGCGCGCCGCAGAGGCCGCAGAGCGTCAGACCAACTCCACTTCGGCGCCGACCGCTTCCAGAGCAGCCTTGGCTTTGTCGGCGTCCTCTTTGCTGAGGCCTTCCAGCACCGGCTTGGGAACGTTGTCGACGAGTTCTTTGGCTTCCTTGAGTCCCAGGGACGTGAGGCTGCGCACCTCTTTGATCACTTGGATCTTCTTGTCACCGACCCCGGAAAGCACGACGTTGAAGGAGTCCTGCACTTCTTCGCCTTCCCCTGCGGCGTCACCGGCTGCGGGGGCCGCGACTGCCACCGCGGCCGGTGCGGCCGCGGTCACGTCGAAGCGCTCCTCGAAATCTTTGAGCAGCTCGCTCAACTCGAGCACCGTCATCTGTGAGATCGATTCGAGGATCTCTTCTTTGGTCGCCATTTGTCAGGCCTCCTGTTTCTCGGATTGTTGTTTGGTGTCGATCAGCGACTGCAAGCCGTAAGCGAAGTTGCGCGGCAGTGCCTGCAGCAGCCCGACGAGCTTCGACAGGGGCGCGGCCAAGCCGCCGGCCAGCTGAGCCAGCAGCACCTCGCGCGCCGGCAGTTCGGCCAAGGCTATGAGATCGTCGCCGCTGAGCACTTTGCCGCCCAGCATCCCGCCCTTGAGCACCAGCGCCTTGTTCGCCTTCGAGAAGTCGCGCAGAGCTTTGGCCACCGCGGCGGCGTCGCCTGAGCCGGTGTCGCTGCGAGGCACGACGAAAGCGATGGCGGTGGGCCCGGTGAGATGCTCGTCGAGTTCGAGACCCAGATCCGCTGTGGCCAGGCGGACCATGGAGTTCTTGTAGACCTTGTATTCGCCGCCGACGGAGCGCAGAGCCCGGCGCAGCTGGGCCATCTCGCTGACGTTGAGACCGCGGTACTCGGTGAAAAGGGCTGCGTCGCTTCCAGTCAGGCGGTCGCGCACTTCGGCTACGACGGCCACTTTTTCAGGCCTCGGGTCTGTCATGGTTGCCTTCCTAGTCCGGCGGGCCTGCGGCCCATTGGTGCCCTGCGGGGCGCACCGGATGTCTCAGGTGAGCGTGATCTTGCGTGTGGTCTTGTGCGAGCGTCGAAATTCGGTCTTGCGATCGGATTCTGCGGTCGGGTTCTGCGGTCGGGGTCTTGCAGTCGGACGTGTGAGTATACGAACAGCGGCGCAACAAGCGGACACGGACGCGGCTGCGGCGCCTCGATTCGGAGGCGGCTTGCGAGCGGCTAATCGACGACGCCGACGGTGGCGGGGTCGACGCGCACGCCGGGACCCATCGAGGAACTCAGCACCAGCTTCTTCATGTAGCGGCCCTTGGCCGCGGCCGGCTTGGCCCGCTGGAGTTCCGCCACCACCGCCCGCAGGTTCTTGAGCAGATCCTCAGGCGAGAACGACGCCCGACCGATGGGCACGTGAACGTTGGCGAAACGGTCCGTGCGGTATTCGACCTTGCCTCCTTTGAACTCCTCCACCGTGCGCGCCACGTCGTTGGTGACCGTTCCGGTTTTGGGGTTCGGCATCAGGCCGCGTGGTCCGAGGACTTTGCCGAGCTTGCCCACGACGGACATCATGTCGGGCGTGGCGACGGCCACGTCGAAGTCGGTCATGCCGCCTGTTATCTCCGCGGCGAGGTCTTCGGCGCCGACATGGTCCGCTCCGGCTTCTCGTGCTGCTGTGGCGGCCTCACCTTGAGCGAACACCGCCACCCGCACTTCCTTGCCGGTGCCCGACGGCAGAGATACGGTGCCGCGCAGCATCTGGTCGGCTTTGCGGGGATCCACTCCGAGCAGCGCGACCATGTCGACGCTCTCGTCGAAGCGCCTCGTGGCCATGTTCTTCACCAGTTCCACCGCCTCTGCGTCACTGTGCAGACGCATAGGGTCGAAACTCTCGGATGCTTCGACGTATTTCTTGCCTCGGGCCATTGCCGCTCCCTTGATGCCTCGCGTGCCTCTCGCCCTACTCGACGGTCACGCCCATCGAGCGTGCTGTGCCCTCGACCTGGGCTTTGGCCGCGACCAAGTCGTTGGCGTTCAGGTCAGGCATCTTCACTTCGGCGATTTCGGTGAGCTGAGCATCGTTGATGCTCCCGACGGTTTCGCGGCCCGGAGTCTCGGCAGCCTTGTCCAGGCCTGCCGCCGAGCGGATCAAGAAAGACGTCGGCGGGGTCTTGGTGATGAAAGTGAAGGTGCGATCCTCGTAGATCGTTATCTCGACCGGGATGACCTGGCCGCGTTTGTCTTCGGTGCGGGCGTTGTAGTCCTTGCAGAAGTCCATGATGGCCACGCCGTGGGGGCCGAGCGCGGTGCCCACCGGAGGAGCGGGCGTGGCTTGGCCAGCCGGGATCTGGATCTTCACTACGGCTGCAACTGGCTTAGGCGCCATCGGACTCTCTCGCCTCTTTCGTCTCGGTCGGTCTCTGCTGCGGTTCTGGACGGCGCCGGAAGCGAGCAGCCCGGCAGTTTGGCGGGATATCGGTCGCTCGGCAACCCGACAGGGTGCTCACAGGCGGGCCACCTGCGCGAACTCGAGCTCCACCGGGGTCTCCCGGCCGAAGATGTTGACCAGAACCTTCACCTTTAGCTGGTCCTCGTTGATCTCGATGATCTCGCCGGAGAAATCGGCGAAGGGGCCGTCCTTGACCCGCACGGTCTCGCCCATGCCGTACTCGAACATCGGCTTGGCCCGCTTGGAAGCCTCACGGGAGCGGTCGGCCTCGACCCCCAGGAAAGCTTCCACGTCGCGGCGCCGCAGCGGCGAGGGGGCGCCGCCCTGGTTGACGAAGCCGGTGACATTGGGGGTGTCGCGGATCACCGGCCAGACCTCGTCGTCGAGCTCGCAGCGCACGAACACATAGCCGGGGAACAGGCGCTTGGAGGAGATCACCTTCTTGCCGTTCTTGAATTCGGGCACGTCGCACAGCGGGATGACCACCTCGTGAATGCGCCCTTCCATGTTCATCGACGCGGTGCGGGCTTCGAGGTTCTGCTTGACCTTCTTTTCGTATCCCGACTGGGTGTGCACGACGAACCATCTGCCGGGCTTGTCGTAGGGGCTGAGAGGCGCCTGCTCTGAGCCGTCGGGGTCGCCGTCGTCGAAGAGGTCGTCCTCGCTCAGGATCCGCTGGGGCTGAGCATGATCGTCGATGACAGGCTGCTGGTGATCCTGCTTGACGGAAGTGTCGGTCATTGTGGTCTACCTCAGGATTCGAAGAGTTCGAGGATGAACGTCGAGAAGACCCAGTCGAGGCCGTAGATCATCGCTGTGAGCAGGATGACCGTGATCAGAACCACAATGGAGTATTTGACCGTCTCGGCTCGGCTGGGCCAAGCCACTTTGCGCAGCTCGCCTCGCACCTCGCGAAGGAACTGCATCGGCGGGGTGCGCTCGCTGGGCGCTGTCGCAGCGCCGCGGTCGCGGCTGCGCACCGGTGCGCCCTCAGCATCGATCTCACCCTGCTTTTGCAGCATGCGCTTCTGCTGACGGTTCATCTCCATTTGTGGAACTCACCTCGTGTGGATCGCGACGCCGCGGTTCGGAGCCGTTGCCGGCTGTTGTCACTGTGGCAGGGGCGGAGGGACTCGAACCCCCAACCGCCGGTTTTGGAGACCGGTGCTCTGCCAATTGAGCCACGCCCCTCAGCAGTCGCGCAAGGCTACCAGCAGCCGACGAGACAACCGCTACGCGAGTCCCGCGCTCTCTTTCATGCCCTTATGAGGCCAGCTTGGCTATGCGACGGTGTCGGGCTGTGAACGCTATCAACCCTGCGGCAGCGGCAGCCCCGGCAGCGACTTTGGCGGCGAGACGGGGGCGGGCGTCCCAGGCCCAGCGCGTGCCGTGGCGATCCAGGTAAACGAGTATCTGCGACTCCAGCCGGGGGTCGGTCGGCACGGGAGTGTCCCGCAGACGGCTCAGAGCCTGCATCAGATGCCGGTAACGGAACTGCTCGACGCGGCATCGCAGACACGACTCGAGGTGCGCGACTTCCTGCGGGTCGTGACCGCGGTCGCCTCCGGCAGTCTCGGCGAGCGCTTCGCTGAGCGAGGCGCAGTCGAGCCGCGGCATCGGGCTCGTCGGCTGCGGCGCCGCAGTCGTCGGCGCGGGCGCGGGCGACGGAGTGGCGATGACGGCGGCGGGAGGTTCGCCGGTCATGGCCTCGGCACCTCTCCGGGCATCGGCAGGACCTGTTCGCGCAAGCGCCGGCGGGCACGATGCAG
This sequence comes from Acidimicrobiaceae bacterium, assembly GCA_026708645.1. GTDB lineage: Bacteria > Actinomycetota > Acidimicrobiia > Acidimicrobiales > Aldehydirespiratoraceae > Aldehydirespirator. The sequence goes on from JAPOUM010000038.1 coordinate 18,126, forward strand.
GCGCACTTTCGCGGCGGTGACAGAGATGCCGAGCTCCGCCGCGATCGCCTCATGCGGCAAGTCGTAGACGTCTCGCAGCACCACCACCGAACGGAGCCGCTCGGGCAGTTTGCGGATCGCTTCGTCGAGGCGGACGCGCAGTTCCGCACGGTCGCCTTGCAAGGCCGGGTCGTGCTCGGGACGGGTGTCGATCAATTCGGTGTGGATGCTCAGAGTGTCGTGACGCTGGCGCTGGCGTCGGCTGAGATGCGTATTGGAGCAGTTGGCGACGATGCGGTAGAGCCAAGTGCTGAATTGGGCGTCGCCGCGGAAACGGTCGATTCCCTTGTATGCCCTCAGATATGCGTCTTGAACCACGTCGCGTGCATCCTCCGCGTTGCCCGTGAGCCGCAAAGCCAGCGCGTAGGCGTCCCTGTGGGTCACCCGCACGAGCCGGTCGAACGCCTCCCGGTCGCCGGACTTGGACAGTTCTACGAGCTGTGCCGTGTCCTTCGCAGATTGAGACTCGCTGCGAGCGTCTGCGTTACGCTCCGCTTCGGCAGCATCGGAGTCCACTACCCGCAGAATGCCGCGAGACGCCGCTGTCACGTCCGCTCCTGCGGGGCCGTCGGTTGTGCCGCGCCAGCCACTTCTTGTCCTGCTCCTCCGCTGCTGCTCATGTCGAGCGAAGTCTGCCCGACCCGCACCTGAGACATTAGTCGAGGCTGCCAGTGCCGACGTCCGGTTCGACGACTCGCCAGCCGAAGACGCCGGTTCGCCGGCTGGCTCGAGCTCATCGCGGCAGGCCGCGGCGGTGCGCTTCGGCCTCTCGGTCGTGCATTCCTGCCTCGTGGTCATAGCTGGCGGCCAAGCTTTTGAAGATCGCTGAAGTGCGGGGCCATTCTCGCCAGTGTCGACTCTGTGCTCTGCATTTCTCGGCGAGCCCGCGCTCTTGATCTCCCCCGTCCGTGAGGGAGCGCCAAGTCGCACCGCGCTGGTTGCTCACAGCGACGAGCAGCCCGTTGTCGATGTCGTCGCTCTTGAGTCGCTCAATAAGATCACGGACGGCGACTCCGGGCCATTCGCCGTCCAGGTCCGGCGGAGACGACGCAAGTGCAGTCCCGATCATTGTGTCGCCGATCTTGGCGCGATCAATGTCACTGAGGCAGCGACGGGCAGTGTCAACCCACTCGTTGAGAGATCCCGCCTCGACTCCACCCTCATCGTCAAGGCCGGGCGCGAAGGTTGAGGCAGGCCAAGCGTGCAACACCAGAAAGGCTTGTTGCGCCATCAGAATTTGCGATTCAGTCATCGGTGGCTGATCGCCGGGAACTGAGGAGGCCGGCTTAAAAGCGTTTGCAACGAGCCCGGCGAAGAATTCTGGATTTTTCACAAGTTGCTTGTACAAGTTAGGCGCGTCAAACTTAGAGGAGTGCGACAGGACGGCGTAGCACTGCCATTCGATGACTGCCACCCTCACGTCGCCGAGGTAAGCGCTATGCGCGTCGAGGGTCTCCAAGAGTTCGGTCAGCTCGTGGGCCGTCATTCCAGAGCTGTCCGGACGGGCCGGCGGATGGTGAATCCATTGTTCAAGCAGTGTTGCGGCCTCCTCGGCGAAAGCCGGATCTGAGCCGTGCCGGCGGGTGCTCAAAGCCAGCAGCATCCTCGCCAGGTCAAGGCGTCCTGCTTCACGCAGCTGGCGGGCGACTTCAAGCAGATCGCTCAACTCTTCGGGTATACCGATGTCGTAGTAGGCGGCGCGAGCCCAGTACTCGGCTGAGACTTCGGGGCTGAGCACATCAACCCTCTGCCACGGCCGCTCGATTGGCGGTGGTGCACGGTGGAGTTCGGCAACGACCTTTGGGGACGGGTCATGATCGGCAAGCAGCCGGTTGATCCCATCCCACCCGAATTCTTTGAAGCGGCCTGCGAAGTACCCCAGCGCAGCCTGAGTCACCGCTTCGGAATCAGCCTCTATCGCTTGCAGGATCTCAATGTCAAGAGTCGAGTCGCATCGGGCCAAGGCTGAGCCGACCGAGCGAGGCTTCTCGACTGACTCTGACAGCTCTAGAACCGCCCTGAAGCCGCCAGCGCCCAGGATTGCCGCTACGGCTTCTGTCTGCTTTGCGCTGATCGTCTCCTGCAAGGTCTCCCAACCGTCCGCGATTGACACTCCATCGACATGAATCAGATCGCAAGAGAACAGGTAGCCGTAAGAGATCGCAGGATCGCAAGGACGCAGACGGTCGAGCACCCGCTCGAACAAGACTAATTCTGACTCGGGGAGCGCCCACTTGGCGTCTTTGTGCTGACGATGAGTTGTCACAAACGCTCGCAACTGCGGCCACACCGCCGACCGGAAGTTCTCGTCATGCTCAGCGTCTGCCAATCTTCCCAGGTCCTCTGCGACCCGACCGCGCGCTTCCTCGGATAAGCCTTCTGCGTGCTTGATCAGCTCGACCCAGCGGCTGGCGTCCTCGCCCACATCTTCAAGCAGCATTTCGGTGACGGCGGCAACCACTCGGGCATGCTCGGCCCGCTTCACGGTATTCCCGGGATTCTTCCAGTCACGGTATCGAGGAGACTGCCCAGGCATCTGAAAGTCGCTACTGCTCGGCAGCATCGACAACATCAGCACCCAAGCCGCTCTCCCATGCGAACGCCGGAGCATCCGAACCGCCACCAGCCGATCTTCTGCTTCGGCGGAGGTGTGGGGCATCCACGGGCACATGATCGCGGCAAGGCTTGATGAGGGCCGAGTGGCGTATTGGCCGCCTGGGTCGATCTCCGCCAGTGCAGCCAGCAGGTCGACCGCACCGATCAAGTGCTCCGGAGACCATGCGAGGACTTCCAGCGTTGCCAGAATTTTGAGATGCGACGACGACTGGAACATGGAGTGGTCGGAATTCCGGTCTGTGAACATCGCCGACGCGAAGGGATGCCGCTCGGAGAGACAGGTGCGCAGACCGTCCAGGACGACGTCAGGCGCAGCCTCTGCCAGCAGCGGCAATACCTCAGACACCGCTGCCCATGTCTTAGCGGTTGCGTCATTGGTTGCCGATCTGAGAACTTGCCAGACGACACGCTGAGCCGTCGCTTTCGTCGGCGAGATGTCGCCTTTCAGTACCGGCGGATGGGTTCCTAGCAGCGCCAACGTGATAGCGACCCCTTGCTTGAGCTGAGGCGAGCACTTGGCTCGGACTCCCCCGACCTGAGCGCTTACCAAATCCTCGCCCTTGAAGCCCCACAGCGGATCCGGCTCTGTCAGGATCAGGTGAGCGAATTCGCCGAAGGCTTTGAGGTCGTCGGGGAAGAACTGGTCGCGTGCCAGCATCCAGGTGTCCTCTGGTGACACGCCATGCCACAGCTCACCGGTTTGAATCATGGGTGAGTCACCAGCTTCAAGACTGTTAAGGGCCTCCGTCACAGCTTCATAAGGCTGCCTCACGAACTGCTCAACGATCTGACGATCACCTTCATGGCTCTCATTCTCCGTCCAGCCGCCCAATAACAGGCTGCGCCGCAACGAAGCCTCGACAGCTCCCGTCAACCATGCAGGCCGGTGCAACGAAGGCTGTTTGGCGAGGCGTCTACGAAGTCCTAAGAGGCTTATGCGGGCGAGCCGGCCCAATTCCTGAGCTGTATGGGGTTCCAGGCCGGCCCCCTGCAAATGGGCAGCCACCGTCTGGGAGTCCACAGACCCCAAGACGATGTCGGTCTGCGTGCTGCCCGGAACGGGAACGATCATGCGATGCTGGCTTCCCGCAGGTAGATACTTGGCGAACTCTGCCGAGGGAACAACCACCGTCATCGCCACCGCATGTCGATTCGGACGTCCCGATGTGGTGAGCGCTTCCGCGGCAAGCAGGCGCTGCGCCCGGTCTGTCCCGTGGACATAGAGCGCATCCGCGAGCGACGAGTCAGACTGCTCAGATCGAGTGAGCGCGGCCGCTATGAACGCGAGAATCTCGTTGAGATGGACCATGCCCCCGACAGTGATCACGCCGCCACGATTCTGACGGCAGCGTTCTCGCAGCACTGCAGCCTGTGCGTCGCGCCCGGCGAGCACCACGCTCGCGTCCAGCGGCGTAGTCGTTGCGTCGAGCCACTTGGCCCACCATCCCGACAGAAGCTCAATGCCGGTGACAGGCTCGCCCCTGTGCTCGCGCAACCAGACCGTGGTCAACGGCGCACACTCCAGCCAGGCCTCCAGATCGTCGACATCCAGAGCTTCAACCGACCGGAAGTCGAAGTCTTGCGATCGTTCTTGGGCGAACTCCCGCTTGCCGGCCCATTGAGCACTCATCACTGCGACGTAGGTCATGTCGCTGCGCTCCGCGCTCGGCAGCTGCTTGACACGTTTGTCGTAGTCGCTGCGAGCCTTGGTCGCGCAGTTCCGCTTCTGGGCAGAGAGTTCCCATACGGAAAAACCGGAAGGCACGAAGCGGTTCCCTTGGCCGCATCTGAGAATTCCATCCACGCCGGGTTTGGCGACGCCCGAGCCGGCGGGCATGTCAAGCCACTCGGCCGACGGCTCGGTCTCGGCGATCAGTCTCCGGATCAGTCGCGGCAACTCCCGGTCGGCCGCCGACCAAGCGAGGAGATCGTCACGGCTCACCCTCATGGGCTCTGGAACCAACGCCACGAGCGGCTGCCTCGGGATGCTCGACCGGGCGAAGCCGACGCACAACTCCCAGTCTTCACGCACCACGAGACCCAAAGCATCGCTGCCGCTCAGCTTCTCGACTATGCGGCCAAGATCGCGGATCCTCGTCGCGGATGCGGGCGCACGCTCGACGTAGTGTTGCGAGTCGTGACCATCCGCAACAGCCGAACGTAGAGCAGTGAGGTCGTCAACAATTAGAGCGAACGCCTCTCTCAGCTGGGCCGTCACCAGCGCGGCCAGCGGCTCACTCAAGAACTGGTCGTCCCGAAGCCAGACCTCCTCGGCAACTTGTCGAAGCCAGCTGCGCCTCAGAGGTTCGCTCGTTGCGTTGTCGAACACTCCTAGCCTTGTCCCTGCCTCTTCCAGAATCAGATCGCGGTCGCCGCGGTCGCTGTGATGATGCAGACCTTCACACCAAGCTCTTTCAAGCTCCAACATGTCCACAGCGCGTTCGACCTGTTCTAGGACAGAGTCAATGGTCTGGGTCGGGCCTGATTCCACGGTGGTCATGGTGTTCGCCAATCGTACTGCTCGACACTGTCAGGCAAGACTTGCAACCCGCGCTCCTCGAACGCTCTCATAGCAGCGTCGAGACTCTCGCGGCCGGGTCGATAGTGCCCGCTCATGTTGTTGATCGACATGACCACCTTGACCTTCCCGAGTTCGCTCACCTCGAATTCGCCTGCCGCCTGTACAGGCCCGCCGTCAGCGAGCACCGCATGAGAGATGTGCTCACCCGTGACGTGGCGCTTCGACACTATCAACCGCTCGCCAGCCAATACGTAGATCATTCGCTCGCCCTCAGCTGCCAACAGATCAAACTCCGCGCTCGGCACTTCGACGATTTCGGTGCCTGCGCGACATGCGGCTTCCAGCTCTTGAGCAAGCGCTGATGGATCGAGGTTGTAGTAAGGACCTGCCAAGCATTCATATGTATCATAATATATCTAAAATACGCACAGATTGCAGAATTCTTCCTTGCCGTCCGCGCGGCGGCGCAACGAGCCGCTTGCTGGCTGGTCAGGACGCCTCGGCTTGATTAGCGCGGTCTGCAGCGCCACGCAGCCAGGATTACAGGATTAGAGGGACCGATCACCGGAGGATTCGCCTGTTCGAGCATCTCGGCGGGACCCGCACCGGCATGGCACTCGCCCTTCGGTTGCGGCGGGCGGTGTCAGCTTTGTGCGGGTTCGGGCGCCGGAGTCACGATCTGGATCAGGTTGCCGCAAGTGTCGTCGAAGACGGCCGACACGACAGTGCCGAGATCTGTGGGCGGCTGGGTGAACTCGACGCCCGCGGCGCGCAGCCGCTCGTGCTCGGCGGCGACATCGTCGACGGTGAACTGCGCCGACGGGATCCCGTCGGCGCAGAGCGCGTCACGGAAGGTCTTGGAGGCCGGATGCGCCGCAGGCTCGAGGAGCAGCTCCGGCCCGTCAGGCTGCTGCGGGGAGACCACGGTTAGCCACGAGTAGTCCCCGACGGGCACGTCGTGATGCTTGCGGAATCCGAGAACCTCTGTGTAGAAGGCGAGAGCCTCGGCCTGGTCGTCGACGATGACGTTGGTCAATGTGATCCGCATGCGCATACCCCCGTTGGCTGATGGTTCGTTGGAGGCTTCTGGTAGCGACGGACAGACTCGAACTGTCGACCTCTCGATTATGAGTCGAGCGCTCTTACCTACTGAGCTACGTCGCCGAGACGGCAGGCCGGCGCCTGCTGCGAGCTCCCTGTCAGAATCGAACTGACGACCTTCTCCTTACCATGGAGACGCTCTACCGACTGAGCTAAGGGAGCCGATTAGACATGATGCCACACCGTGGCGCCGTTGCCAACGCCGGGCCCCGCTGAAGAAGCCCCGCCGACCGAGCCGAGCAGCCTCTATCGCGATCGGCTTGCTCGCGTGCGATGGGCCGGGGGTCAGCCCTGGCCGCCGGAGGTTTCTTTCACAGAGGATTTGCCGGCGGCTATCCAGGGCATCATGGCTCTCAGCTCGGCGCCGACCTTCTCGACGAGATGCTCATGCCCCTCAGCCTCGAGGCGCAAGAAGTCGGCCCGGCCGCTGCGGCTCTCGGCCACCCATTCCTGAGCGAACGAGCCGTCCTGGACTTCGGTCAGGATGCGGCGCATCTCGGCGCGCACCGCGTCGTTGACGATGCGCGGCCCGCGGGTCAGGTCCCCGTATTCGGCGGTGTCCGACACCGAGTAGCGCATGCCGGCGATGCCCTCCTCGTACATCAGGTCCACGATCAGCTTCAGCTCGTGCAGGCACTCGAAATAGGCGATCTCGGGCTGGTAGCCGGCATCGACCAGAGTCTCGAAACCGGCTTGGACCAAGGCGGTGATGCCACCGCACAAAACAGTCTGCTCGCCGAAGAGATCGGTCTCGGTCTCCTCGGTGAAAGTCGTCTCGATCACTCCGGCGCGGGCGCCTCCGATGGCGTCGGCATAGGCCAGGGCCAGAGCCAGAGCCGAGCCGGACGCATCCTGCTCGACCGCCACCAGGCACGGCACCCCGCCGCCCTCGACGTAGGTGCGCCGCACCAGATGCCCGGGACCTTTGGGGGCCACCATGCAGACGTCGACCGAGTCGGGAGGCTCTATCAGGCCGTAGCGGATGTTGAAGCCGTGAGCGAAGAAGAGCGCCTCGCCCGACTGCAGGTTGGGCGCCACATGGTCGGTGTAGACGGCGCCCATCTCGGTGTCGGGCATCAGCATCATCGTCAGATCGGCCTCGGCGACGGCATCAGCGACCGGCATGACCGACAGTCCCGCCTCGCGGGCCTTGGCGGCCGATGACGAGCCGTCCCTCAGCCCGACCCGCACATCGACGCCCGACTCCTTGAGGTTGAGCGCATGCGAGTGGCCCTGCGAGCCGTAGCCCAGCACTGCGACCTTGCGCTCGGCGATCGCCGAGCGGTCGACATCGAATTCGTAATAGATGTTGGCCACTGAGAACCTCTCTTGTTGGCTGGTGTTTTGTCCGGGTGTTTGCCTTCACTGCGAAAGCATCGGCAGCGCGACCCTGCCGGTGCGCTGAAGCTCGACTATCCCGAAGGTTCGCAGACGCTGCTCGAACTCGTCGAGCCGGGCGGGCCGAGCCGACAACGACAGCAGCATCCGCGTCTGGCTCTGATCGAGAACATACGCCCGGAAATCGTCGATCAGATCAAGCAGTTCGTGGCGACGGTCGTTGCTGACGGCGCTCTTGACCGTGACCAGCATCAGCTCTCGCTCCACCGACTCCACGGGGCTCAGCTCTCGGATCTCGACCACGTTGATCAGCTTGTCGAGCTGCTTGACCACCTGCTCGAGCGGCGCCGAAGCCACGTCCACCGTGAAAGTGATGCGGCTGAAACGTTCGTCCGCGGTGGGGGCGACCGCCAGAGACTCGATGTTGAAACCCCGACGCGAGAAGAGCCCCGCCACCCTCGCCAGCACTCCCGGCTTGTTCTCGACTGTCGTCACCACGGTGCGGAACTGCACGAACTCGCCGGCCGCGGCCGCCGCTTCGTCTGGAGTGCGCTCGGTGGCGTCGCTGACGGCTGTCTCGCTCTCAGCAGCGTCCTCGGCGTTGGTCGGCTCAGTCATCGCAATGACGGGTCGACCAGAATGTCGGAGTTGGACAGACCCGCCGGAACCATCGGATACACGTTCTCGGCGCGCTCGCAACGGAACTCGACAACGACGGGACGGTCGTTGATCTCGTTGGCCTCGTTGATGGCGGGCGCCACCTCTTCGGGCGCTTCGGCGCGCAGCGCGGCGCAGCCCATCGCTTCGGCCCACTTCACATAGTCGGGAACTTCATAGGAGAGATACACCTCGCTGTAGCGCTCGTCGTAGAACATCTCCTGCCACTGGCGCACCATGCCCAGATAAGCGTTGTTGAACAAGGCGACTTTGACAGGTATCCGCCCCGTTGCGGCGGTGACCAGCTCCTGTGCGGTCATCTGGAAACAGCCGTCGCCGTCCACTGCCCAGACCGTCCGGTCGGGCATGCCGACCTTGGCCCCGATGGCCGCCGGCACCGAGAAGCCCATGGTGCCCAACCCCCCGGAGTTGATCCAGGTGTAGGGATGATCGAAACGCCAGTACTGGCTGGCCCACATCTGATGCTGGCCCACGCCGGAGGTGACGATGGTGTCGTCGGGAGTGGAGTCTCGCAACACCTCCAGCACGTACTGGGGCTTGAGACGCTCACCCGGCTGGGACTGCTCATAGACCAGCGGGTAGCGCTCCTGCCAGCCGCTGATCTGTGACCGCCAAGCCCGGCGGTCCGCTTGAGCGGCGCGGCCGCCGCAGTCTCCCAGAGCCTCTGAAAGCGCCGCTATCACCAGTCGGCAGTCGCCGCGGATCGCCACGTCGGGCCGGCGGACCTTGCCCAGCTCAGCGGCATCGATGTCCACATGGATCACCTTGGCGTCGGGGGCGAAACCGTCGAGACGGCCTGTCACCCGGTCATCGAAACGGGCGCCCAGCGCGATCAGCAGATCCGAGTGCTGCATGGCGGTGACCGCGGTGTAGTTGCCGTGCATGCCGGGCATGCCCAGGCACAGTTCGTGACTGTCGGGGAACGCTCCCCGGGCCATCAGGGTGGTGACCACCGGCACGTCGATCAACTCGGCCAGCGCCCGCAGCTCATGTGCGGCGCGTGCTTTGAGGATCCCGCCGCCGACATAGATCACCGGCCTCTCAGCAGAGCAGATAAGCCGCGCCGCGGCATGCACCAGCTCGGGGTCGCCTGCTGTGACGGGGTTGTATCCGGGCAGTTCCATGATGTCGTCGCTGGGCTCGTACCAGGTCATGGCCGAGCGCGGGCTGTTGGGGTCGACGATGTCTTTGGGCACGTCCACCAGCACTGGGCCCGGGCGTCCGGTGGTGGCGATGTGGAACGCTTCGTGGATCACCCGGGGGATGTCCTGGGCCTCGGTCACCAAGAAGTTGTGCTTGGTGACCGACATGGTGATGCCGGTGGTGTCGCACTCCTGGAAGGCGTCGGTGCCGATCGCCGGGTACGGCACCTGGCCGGTGATGCAGACCAGCGGAACCGAGTCCATGTAGGCGTCGCACAGCGGGGTCACGCCGTTGGTGGCGCCCGGCCCGGAGGTGATCATCATCACACCGGGGCGGCCTGTGGCGTGGGCGTAGCCTTCGGCCATGTGCCCGGCGCCTTGCTCGTGCCGCACCAGGATGTGGCGGATCGGCGACTCGATGATGGGGTCGTAGACCGGCAGGATGGCGCCGCCGGGCAGCCCGAACACCACTTCGACGCCTTCGCATTCGAGGGCTTTGACTAGGGCCTGTCCGCCGTTGATGTCCATGTCGGGCTTTCCGGTCGGGCCGCTCGGCCGGACCTGTCGGTTGGATTCTGCGATGTCTGCGTTCAAAGGTTCGTGGTTCGCGCCGTACGCGAAGCGACCTCCCGTTCTGGGAGGTCGGCGCACGATCGGATGGGTTTGCGAAGGCGCGCCGTCAGGCTACTACTGCTATTTCTACGGGGAGACCGACAAGCTGGCCAGCGTCGCGCACGTCGCAAGTATGGCCGACGATTCCCCACAATGCAACCGCAACCACCAGTCAGTGATACCAGCGGTACCGTTCCGGCCCCTAACGCCGGTCGGGGTGAACGAGACTGAAACCGAGTCGTTCGCTCATAGGCACGAAATGCGCCAGGTTGTTCGTAACCACCTCAAGATCATGCGCGAGCGCGGTCGCGGCGATCCACATGTCGTTCGATTCAACCTGCCGATCGAAAGCCTTCCTGACCTCGCCGTAGCGCATTGCGATATTGGAGTCGCCCGGAATCACCGTGTACCTACCAAGCATCGTCTCCATCTTCGCGATCCGCCGCTCGCCCCAGTTCGCCTTCACTGCACCGAAGTACATCTCACCCACCGTCACGAACGACACGAATGGCAGTCTGCCAAGTAGTAGCGGCTCGAAAGCTCTCGCCCGGGGTTTGCCCCACGCTACGAATGAGAGGACATCGGTGTCTATGAGCAATCCTTTGACGAGCACGGATCACAGCTCGAGCGCAGCCATAAAGGCGTCGGCTTCCTCAATGGAGATAGTGTCGTCTCGAAGCTCCTCAATGGACTCGACAGCGCTCACGGACTGCGCTTTGGCCAACTCCTCCAACGTCTTCGTCGCCCAGAACTCACCGACGCATGGCATCATCAGCTGCTCAGTCAGCGTAATGTCGGTCAGGTCAACCGACAAGACGGCCGAAGTGGTCGTGTTGTAAGTAACGCGTCCTTGCAGCCGGGAACTCTCGCGGAGTGTCTCCTTGATTGCTTGCGCGTGATCGTCACCGAAGTAAACCGCGACCGACGAACCGAACGGAGTCCGCAGACGCGCGCTCGACTTCTCAAAGTCGACCTCGTAGAGGATGCCCACCAGAGCGCCCTCGTCGTCATGGCGGTTGGGCCTCTGGACGGCTGCCGCAAGTCGTTCACGAACAGGCCTGTCGAGCACCGCCTTATGCGGCAGTCCCCCAAGCTGGAAGAACGCCAACGCGTCGTAGCGCTCGCCGATGTCGAGGTCTTCGGCTAACTGGCTCAAGGCCGCCGCAGCCTCCGTGAAGCCGATCTGGGAACCTGAAAGAACGTCCATGACGACTCTTAGCGCTGATTCCCCCAAGTCCGAATCGTCGAGATCCAAAGACTCCTGCTCCGACGGCTCTGCAATCGCCTGTGCAACGGGAAGCTCGAATTGCAGCACGACGCTGCCTTCCCTGATGTCAGTCAGCCGCAATCTGGCGGCGTTGACGGCGGCCTTGGGCAGCCTTCCGGGCGCTCCAGGCATCCGTCCGACCAGCTGGGAGGCCGCCCGACGGATCGCCCGCTCGACGCCATCAATCAAACGGGCTATGTCGGATGCATACAGTCCGCCCAGACGGGCATTATCGCCGGAGAGTTTCAGTTGGAGTCGGGAAGACCGAGAAGACATGGATCCACTCCCTCATCGCGCTCTGCCTACCGCCTGACCAACACCTTCAGAACTCTGAAAGACAGTCAGGTTCAGTCAGACTAGAGGGAGCACTACCAGTGCGTCTATTCCGTTGCGGGTTCGGCATTGTGCCTGCTATGAGGCGCCTCGGGCGGAGCGTTCGTGCAGGAGACGGTTGACTGCGGCGCCGTCGGCTCGGCCCTTGGTGGCGCGCATCACCTGACCGGTGAAGAAGCCCGCGAGTTTCTTGCGCTCGGCTTCGTCGCCTGACAAGTAACGCTGCCAAGTGTCGGCGTTGCCGGCGATGATCTCGTCCACCGTCACCGCCAGATCAGCGCCCGACATGGCCTCGAAGCCGAGACGCTCGGCGATCTTCTCGGGAGCGTCACCGGATTCGGCCATCGCCGCCATCAGCTGTTTGGCCTGGGTGGCGGTCACCTGACCCGAGGTCTCCAGCGCCACCAGGGCGGCCAGACCGCCGGCTGTGACCTTCGACCAGTCCTCGACTGCCAGATCGTTCACCATCCGCGTGACCGTCACCGCGGGATCAGCGCCGGCTTTCAGAGCTGCGGCCACCAGATCGTCCTGGCCTCGCTCGACCAGCAGCGCAGCGGCCTCGGGCGACGCCGCGGCGCCCGCAGCAGCGCAGGCGGCCGCCAGTTCGGACCTGCGATCAGCGGGCAGCCGAGGCAGCGCCGCATCCAAAGCCGCGACAGTCGCGGCGTCCGGCGCCAGCGGCACCAGATCGGGATCCTGGAAATACCGGTAGTCGTCGGCGTCCTCTTTGGAGCGGCCCGGCGTGGTGCGGCCGTTGGCTTCGTCCCAGTGGCGGGTCTCCTGGCGTGGCTGATCGCCGTCGGACCAAAGCGCCGCATGACGTCGCGCTTCGTGCTCGACAGCACGGCCCAGCGAGCGCAGCGAGCTCAGATTCTTGATCTCGCAGCGGGTGCGCAGCTCGTCCGAACCGGCGGGACGCACCGAGACGTTGGCGTCCACTCGCATGGAGCCTTCCTCCATGCGGGCGTCCGACACGCCTGTGGCCAGCAGCACGCCGCGCAGTTCGCGCACGTACGACCTGGCCTGCTCGGCGCTGCGGATTTCGGGACGGCTGACGATCTCGACCAGCGGCACCCCGGCGCGGTTGTAGTCGATGAGGGCGTAGTCGGCGTCGTGGATGCGACCGCCGCCGCCGATGTGAACGGTCTTTCCGGTGTCCTCCTCGATGTGCGCCCGCTCGATGCCGATGCGGCGCCCGTCGGGGAGCTCGAGGCTGCCGTCGATGCTGGTGGGCTGGTCGTACTGCGAGATCTGATAGTCCTTGGGCATGTCGGGATAGAAGTAGTTCTTGCGGGCGAAGACGGCGCCTCCGACGGTGCAGCCCAAGGCACGGCCCAGACGCATCGCCAAGTCCACGGCTCTGGCGTTGACCACCGGCAGCGAGCCCGGCAGCCCCAGACACACCGGGCAGACGTTGGTGTTGGGCGCGTCACCGAAACGGTTGGCGCAACCGCAGAACAGCTTGCTGGCCGTGCTGAGCTCGACATGGACCTCCAAACCGACGACCAACTCCCAGTCGGGCGCCAGCGCCGGTTCTCTCACGGTCCCGCTCACAATGCCGCGCTCACTCTGCCACGCCCGCCGGAGCGGGCGCCATGGCGGGGGCGGCGTCTTCGAGCACGGCCGCGGTGCGCATCAGCAGCGGCTCGGACAGCGCCGGGCCCATCAGCTGCACTCCCACCGGCAAGCCGTCGTCACCCGTCCCGAAAGGCACCGACACCGCCGGATGGCCCGTCAAGTTGGAAGGGATCGTGCAGACGTCGTTCAGGTACATCAGCAGAGGATCCGCCGTCTTGGCGCCCAGCTCGAAAGCGGTGGTCGGCGCGGTCGGGCACAGCAGCACGTCCACATCGGCGTAGGCGGCGGCGAACTCGCGCAGCATCAGAGTGCGCACTCGCAGCGCTTTGCCGTAGTAGGCGTCGTAGTAGCCGGCCGACAATGCGTACGTTCCCAGCATGATGCGACGCTTGACTTCGGCGCCGAAACCGGCGGTGCGGCTCTCGGTGTTCATCTCGGCGGCGTCGGCGGCGTCGACGCGCTGCCCGTAGCGCACCCCGTCGTAACGGGCCAGGTTGCTGGAGGCCTCCGCCGGGGCGATCAAGTAGTAGGCCGACAAGCCCAGCACCACGGAGGGCGCCGACACGACGCCGACAGTCGCTCCCGCAGCCTCCAACGCGTCGGCGGCGGCGTCGAGCCGGTCGATCACGTCGGGGGCGACGCCTGCAAGGCCCGCCGACTGCAGGCCCGCCTGCTTGACACGGGCGCTGTCGCCGCACAGTTCAGCCAACAGCCCCACCCGCAGACCATCCACGCCGCGCCGCAGCCCCGATGTGACAGGCTCGACGGCAGCGTCGAGCGATGTGGAGTCCAGCGGGTCGTGGCCCGCTATCGCCTCGAAGCAGACGGCGGCGTCGGTGACGTTGGCGGCGATCGGGCCGATCTGATCCAGCGACGAGGCGAAAGCCACCAGCCCGTAGCGCGACACCCGCCCGTAGGTGGGCTTCAAACCGACCACGCCGCACAGCGCGGCAGGCTGGCGGATCGAGCCCCCCGTGTCGGAACCCAGTGCCAGCGGCGCGAAACCGGCCGCCACGGCCGCCGCGGAGCCGCCGCTGGAACCTCCCGGCACCCGGCTGACGTCATGAGGATTGCGGGTGGGCCCGAAGGCCGAGTTCTCGGTGGAGGAACCCATGGCGAACTCGTCGAGGTTGGTCTTGCCGACGATCACCGCGCCCGCGGCTCTGAGCCGCTGCACGACTGTGGCGTCATAGGGCGGGCGCCAGTGCTGCAGCATCCGCGACGAGCAGGTGGTGAGCACTCCCCTGGTGCAGAGGTTGTCCTTGAGCGCCACCGGCACCCCCGCCAAGGGCCCGGCCGGCTCACCGGCGGCCACCGCGGCATCGACGGCGTCGGCGCGGACGCGCGCTTCGTCGGCCAGCACCAGGTTGAAGGCGCCCAACTCGGCGTCGCGAGCGCTGATGCGGGCCAGATGCTCCTCCAGCACCCGGCGTGCGGTCCGCCGGCCGGAAGCGACCTCGGCAGCCAGCGACGAGGCGCGCTCGACGCTCACGGCGCCTCGCCGAGCAGCGACGGCACGCGGAACTGGCCTTCGCTGTGAGACGGCGCCTGGGAAAGCACCTCGTCGCGGTCGAGCGACGGTCGGATCTCGTCTCGGCGGGTGACGTTGACCAGCGGATGCGGATGCGACGTGGGGTCGACGTCGGCCAAGTCGAGCGCCTCGACGTCGGCGGCATGGTCGAGAACCGCCGCCAGCTGCGCGGTCAGCTCATCGAGCTCGGAGTCGCTGAAACGCAGCCGAGCCAGGCGTGCCACATGCGCTGTTTCTTCAGGCGATATGCGAGGCGATGCTGCCGGCGGAGACACCCCGTCAGGCTACCCACCGCTCGCAGCCGCACCCGAAAACCCTCGAACGCCGCTGAGCGGCTGGGGCCGCGGCTGGGTGAACACCGGCTGGGCGTATCAGAGAACGCGCGGGGCTAGGTGTAGTGGACATAGAGGTTGGTGGCAGCGTGTAGGGGGTGGGCCTCTTGTGTGAGTGTGGTGTTGTGAACAGCGACCGAACACGATCACAGGAGGCTTGATGTCGCGCACTGATGCAAGGTTGACGCCTGTTGGGCGGTTGTTGATGGTGCGCCGGGTCGAGGCGGGTATGCCGCAGGCTTGTGCGGCTGCGCAGATGGGCGTGTCACGCGGCGCTGTGGCGAAGTGGTGTCGCCGTTGGCGCTCCGAAGGCGAGGCTGGTTTGGTCGACCGGTCGTCGCGTCCGCGCTCGGGCTGAACTCCCCGGAACTGCTTGATCGGCCCGTGACCGCCAAGCCGAGGGTCGCCGAGCTGTTGACGGCGCCCTCGGCACTCGACCGCGAGTGAGCCCTGCCGTGGACGTCGAACGTGGGGCCGCTGCGGTCGGTTGGCGGCGCCCTCGGCACTCGATTGCGAGTGGGCCTGTATCGCCTGTGTCGCCCACCGGAGGTTCTCGCTTCGTGTCACAACGCCGAAAGCTTCGACTGCGGCGAAGAGGCTCTGAACGAGCAGGCTCGGCGAACTCCACCGCCGGATCTCTGCGGAAGTCGACCCTGAGCGCTGACGGCGTCGCTGTCAAAGCGCTGTCAGGGCTGAGCGGCCCCAGCCGGGCTGACGCGAGTGCGGCAGCGCCGTCGAGAGCGATCCGGTCAAAGCGCTGTCAAGGCGCTGTCCGGCCGAGCAGCCCCACGACCGGCGCTTCCTGACAAGCCGGGATCTGGAGCATCCCTATGAAATCTGTCCCTGCACACAGACGGCGACCGCCACGCTGACAGTGTCGATGTCCAAGCCGCTGTCAGGCCGGGCATCCCAGGCCGGGGGTTGTTGCAGGAGAACAGCTTGATTTGATTGTTGAACAAGATTTTTGAGTGAGATAGGTGTGAATGTCACACCCCTGTCCTATACTGCTGTTCATGGTTTTAGAAGCCGCCCGACGAGCCGAAACAGCCGCCGCTGCCCTGCTGGCCGCAGTCAACA
>JAPOUM010000013.1 GCA_026708645.1 Acidimicrobiaceae bacterium
GTGCTGCTGGCTGCGCTGCTGGCGGTGGCCCCCGGAGCAGCGCTGCCCGGCGTGGCCCCGCCCCGGCTTGCGGAGGCGCAGACCACGCCGACCGCCAATGCCGACGGCTCGTTCACGGTCGCTGCTGACTGGGGGCTGATCCCCAGCGGTCTGGTCGCCGGGGATCGTTTCAGGCTGCTGTTCTCTACAGCGGACACACGATCTGTTGTACAGATGCAGCACCCGGTGACTTTGGATGATCTGCACGAGTTCGTGCAGAGCCAGGCCGCGAAGGGGCACTCGGCGATTCAGGCGTATTCTTCATTTTTCAAGGCTGTTGTCAACACTTCTTCGGCTGACAATGGCAATATCGTGCAGATTCTTGGTTTGCCGCCGATGAAGTTCAACGCCACAAAAGGTCAACAATTTTGGAGTTTCGCGGTGGAGGCGTTGCAACCTGATACAGGCTCTTCAGTCTATTGGCTCAACGGCATGAAGGTAGCTGATGACGGACGGCAACTGCTTACCGGGGGTTGGGACAGCAACGAAGACCGTAACCAGTCGGGTGATGTCGTTTCGGCGCGTCGTCATTGGACTGGACTAACTCGCAGCACTTCCAATAAGAACACATTGTTCAGCCTGCCGCTTTTAAGGACATCGAATAAGCATCTTTTGACTAGAGGGCAAAATTTCGGAAACCAGAGGTTATTTGATAATAGTTGGAGGTATGCAGGAGCGGAATCCCTGCCGTTGTTTGCTTTGTCGCCGGAGTTCGTGGTGACTGGGTCTTCGTCTGATCCTGTGGTTAGCATCTCTGCTTCGGGAAGTTCCGTGGCTGAGGGCGCGGATGTTTCTTTTTCTGTGTCGGTCACTCCGACGCAGACAACAGATATGGCGGTGGATGTTTGGATCGCTCCCGGTTATGCGAGTTCCGCGGCCGGGGGCAGGGGCAACACCGGTGTTCGCGAGGTGACTATCACTGCGAATCAGTCCAGTGCGACGTTGACTGTCGCCACCGATGACGACAGTGTGGATGACCCTGGGCTGGGGGTCGCAGCGACTGTCGTGCCGCGTAGTCATTATCAGGTGTCGTCTTCGGCCGGTTCGGCGACTGCTGCGGTGACGGAGACTGAGAGCACTTCGGTGTCGTTGTCGGGCACGGCGAGGATAGTCGAGAATTCTAATCGTCAAGGCTCGGTGACTGTGACGCTTGGCCGTGCGCTGGTGGCGGGCGAGGTCGTTGCTGTGCCGCTCACGCTGACATCCTCGACGGGGGCTCGCATCGGCGGCAGTACCCCGGATTTCACGATGATGGCCACCGGCACGGGCGTGACGCTGTCCGGGGCGACCACTGCTGCTCCGGCAGTGACTTTCAGCGGCGCCGGGGCGCAGACCGCTGAACTGATCTTTCAGGGCACCGCGAACTCCGATGATGACATGATCGCGGAGACGGTCAGCATCGGTTTCGGGAATCTGGCGACGGCGTCGGCCACGAATGTGTCGGGCGGCGCCGCAGCGAATTCCGCGATGAACACGGCCAGTTTGCAGATCCTCGACGAATCCGGCGCTTCGGGCGAGATCGTGACCACCAGCGAATGTGACAGCACCGTCACGGTGAGCGAGCATGCGGCGGGCAGACGGGGGACGTCGGATTGTTTCGTGCTGGAGTTGAAGAATCCGCCGCCGGCGTCGACTGAGCAGGGCGACAACGACGGTGTGCTGATCGTAGCGTCGGTGTCGGGCGGCGCGGCTCAGGTGTCCACGACCGCGAAGATACGCAGCGGCAACTACAACCTCAACAGCAACCCGCTGGGGTTCGACCGTCCTTTGACCTTCGAGGTGTGGGCTGTGAACGACGGGGTCGACAATCCGGGCGGGCAGCGCACCGCGACAGTGACGTTGGCAGCCAAAGTGGACGTGACTGGCACGGCTCTTCATGAACTGCCTGACGTGCCCGGCGCCGTTTACGCGCAGATGCCTGACGTCGAGGTGACGGTGATCGACACTGATCCGACGGCGGTGACTTTGGGGCCTGCCGACACGCCCGATTATCTCGCCAAGGAAGGCGATTCGTCTGACACGGCCAAGTTCAAAGTGTCGCTGGGCCGGGAGCTGATATCAGGCGAGTCTTTGGTGGTGCCGTTGACTTACACCGGCGCCACCGCCGGCACGGATTTCACGGTGGCTTTGGACGGCTCGCCTATGGGCGTGGCCTTCAGCAGCGGTTCTGTGACGTTCACGGGCCCGTCCGCGGCGTCGGCCACGCTGTCGGTGACCGCGTCGAGCGATGTCGATGCCGTGTCTGAGCAGGTGTCGGTGTCGATCCCGCGGCAGTCCGGCACGAATTCGGGTGACATG
Source organism: Acidimicrobiaceae bacterium (assembly GCA_026708645.1). Taxonomy (GTDB): domain Bacteria; phylum Actinomycetota; class Acidimicrobiia; order Acidimicrobiales; family Aldehydirespiratoraceae; genus Aldehydirespirator. The sequence continues at coordinate 2,338 of JAPOUM010000013.1, forward strand.
ACCGCAAACGGACTGGCCGGCGGCGCCGTGGGTTCGGGTTCGGCGTCGTTCGTGCTGGTGGATTCGGCCAAGGGCGTGCTAGTGGACGTCGCCGGCGGCGAACTGGCGATACGAGAGAACACGGCGTTTAGACGGCCCGTAGCCAGGCCCGGCACCGGAACTTACAAGCTGACCTTGACCGCGGAGCCGACCCATCCCGTGACTATCGCTTTGCAGTCGAGCGACGCGACCGCGGCGACGGTCACCCCGACGAGCATCGTCATCTCCGCCGACGCCAACTGGGCGAATTCCCGCACGGTGACGGTGAGGGCTGTCAACAACAACGCCGACGAAGCCGACCGCAGCGTCAATATCACTCACACGGTCACGTCTTCTGACAGCGGCTACAGCGGCGCCACGGTCGCCCCGGCGAGAGTGCGGGTGATTGACGACGAGCCGACCATGATCAACATGCACAGCGGCAAAGACGGCGTCGAGCAGGGCGCCGCTGCTGAGTTCCGTGTGGATCTGGGCCGCCAGCTGGCCGCCGGCGAGGAAGTGACGATACCGATCAGATTGCGGTCAGCCGGGCATGGCGCCGACACGACCGTGGAGATGCCTGCGAGAGGCGCGGGCCAGGGCGCCGTGCGTCGCAGTGCTTTGCTGTCGAGCATCGGAGGAGACGAAGACGGCGGCTGGCAAGGCGACCCGGAACTTGTCCTGGCCGGGCGTGACAGTCTCGACGGTGTCGCAGTGGAGCAGATCGACTTGTTCCCTGCGTTGGTGCATCAGGGGTTCTGGGAGCTCAGACTGACCGGCCCCGTCACGTCTTCTAACATCTGGTTGACTGCTTCTTATCCTCGTGACGACGGCGACACCGTCGACGAGCGGATCACCGCGAGGCTGACCTCCACGCCGGGCAGCAGCTCTCGGTCGAATCTCTCCGGCGGTATCAGGTTCTCCTCGGCCACGATTCAACGCACGTTCACTGTCGTTGACGACGACAAGTCTTTGACGGTGCCCGCCGATTGGGAACTGTTGCCGCACGGCTTGGTCGCGGGCGACACTTTCCGACTGCTGTTCGCCACTTCTTTGGGCAAAACCGACGGAACGCTCTCAGCGGCTTCTTCTGATATCAGTGACTACGATTTCTTGGCGGTGGGTGACGCCAGCAATGGCCACTCGGCCATTCATCCTTATCGTGCCGCGCTCAAAGCGCTGATATCGACTCCGAGCGTGTCGCTGGCGTCTCACAACAGCCTCAGCGGCACAGGCGAGAAGATATTCTGGCTGTCGTCGGCGCCCGCGGCTGCTAACAAGGCCGCCGACGACTACAGCGACTTCTTGAACGGCGACTGGGACAGCGAGACCCCTACCAACGCCTTGGGCACCGCCGCGACTGTCAGCAGCACCGGCTACTGGACCGGCTCCAACGACGACGGCACCGCCGAAACCGGCCACGAGGCAGGCCGGGCTCAGGTCGCGGTCGGGTATCTCGGCAGCAGCACGGCGCAGCGGAACCCGTTGGGCGGCGACGGCAGCCAACGCGCTGCCTCCTCGGATCTCAAGCCTGTTTTCGTGCTGTCGCCGGTGTTCACAGTCGCCGGCGCAGTCCAACCGGTGCAACCGGTGTCGCTTCCTGAGATATCGATCGAGGCGGGGGCGGGGGTGGTTGAGGGCGCGGCTGCGGTGTTCACGGTGACGGCGGATTCTGCGCCGTCGGCGAATCTGGATGTGACGGTGGCTGTTGCTGACGCGGCCAATGGCGGTGATTTCGTGGCGGCGGGGGATGAGGGATCGAAGACGGTCACTATCATGGCGGACCAGACGGAGGCCACGCTGAGCGTTGACACTACGGCCGACTCGGTCGATGAGCCTAATGGCATGGTCACTGCGTCGGTGCAGTCCGGCACTGGTTACACGGTCAGCAGTTCTGATGATTCTGATTCTGTGGCTGTGGCTGACAATGACGCGACTGTTGTGGGTTTTTCGGACCCGAGTGCGGTTTTCATGGTTGAGGGTGGTGCTGCTACTGTGAATGTTGCTTTGAGTCGTGTTTTGGTGTCTGGTGAGGTACTGCCAGTGGTTCTTGAGTTCGGGTCTGGTGGTGACGAAGCCGATAGGGGCATGGATTACATGTTGGCTTGTGAGAGTCCGGTTCCGTCTGGTGTGATGTGCGCGAATTTGAACAGCGGTTCTGCGACTGTGACGTTCACTGGTGGTGCCGGTTCGTCTAAGAGTGTGGAATTGACATTGACGACTGTAGCGGATGATGCAGTGGAACGCGGCAATGAACAGATTAATATCAGTTTTAGCGGTTTGGGTAGCAGTTCGGGCACGAACCTCGGCGGTGGTGCTGAAAGCCGGAATGCAGGTGTTCTTGAACCTACTGCTGTTTTTGCTGTTTTGGAGTCGCCGGGGTTGACGCTCATCCCGGCGAGTGTGCCCGCGGCTGAGCTTGATGGTGCTGTGATCACGGTGTCGCCTGAGCATCTTTCTTTCTTCGATCCTGACGATGATGAGCTTGACGGCACGTATTATGACAGCACTATGGATGAGTTCACGTCTGCGGGGAGGGCGTTGTTCAAGCTTGAGGGCGCGCCGTCGGGTTTGTCGATCGGTGGTGTGTCGTTGTCTGCTGGGGTTGCGGGCACGTCCGCGTTGGGTTGGCCGTCG
>JAPOUM010000002.1 GCA_026708645.1 Acidimicrobiaceae bacterium
AAAGGCCGAGCCCCGTCATGCACCAAGATGATCTCGGCGTCTTCGGGAACCCGGCTGAGACCGCACCGCACCGAGTCCGAACGACGGGCGCCCCCGGCCACGACCACCACCACATCGTCGGAGTCGCCGGAGCGGTCGGCCGGGCGCCAGGCCCCGGCGCCTTCAGCATGCGAAGGAGGCGCCACCACCACCACCCCGACGCACCAGCGGGCTGAGGCCTGCACCACCCAGTCGAGCACGCTGCGCCCGCCGAGCGGGCTGAACTGCTTGGCGCCGCCGAAACGGCTGCCCGCCCCAGCCGCCACCACCACAGCCCAAACGCCGGCACCGGATCGACCGCATCGCTCAAGATCGCCTTCTCTCATCACCAACAGTTTGGCCGATGCTGCGCCCTCCCCCACCGACACAGCCGCTGGCACAGCCGCCGACGCATGCCGCTAGGGTGACATTTACATGGCCTCAGGCAGTGGGGCCGACAACATGTAGGAGCACTGGATGCGCGCCTTGTCCTCAGTGGAACCGAGCCCGGAGCAGTTGAAGATGCTGGGGGATATCCGACCAGGGTTCCGAATCATCAGAGGCGCCGCCGGCAGCGGCAAGACCACGACCGCTCTGCTGCGCCTACGCGAGCAGATTCACGTTCGGTTGAGACGCCGAGAGCGTGACGGACACAACGCCCCCGTACGGGTACTGGTGCTCACGTTCAACCGAACACTCGAGGGCTACATCGCCGAACTCGCCCGCAACGAAACTCCCAACGACGATGCTCTGGATCTAGAGATCAGCACGTTCGGTCGCTGGGCGCGCTCACTGGTAAGGGGCGCGAGCATCGCTGGCGGTGACCAGACCTCGGCCATGATCCGTCCGAGCCTCGAAGCCTTCGCGACATCTCGGCAGCAAGGATTCCTTGTAGAGGAAGTCCGTTACATCCTTGGCCGCTTCGAATACGACCCTCTCAGTTTCACAGTTGAGAGTCTCACAGACTACCTGACAGTTATCCGCGAAGGTCGGGGCGCAGCGCCTCGCGTCACCCGCCCGACTCGCAAGAAACTGATCCACGAAGTCATCCCTGCCTACATGGAGGCAAAGCGAGCCCGAAGTATGATCGACTGGAGCGACCTTGCCGTTATGGCAGCCGGTGCCAAGCCTGATCTCCTCTATGACGTGGTGATCGTCGACGAAGCTCAAGACTTCTCCGCTAACCAGGTTCGCGCGATTATGCGTCACCTGCGGGACTCACACAACACCACGTTCGTGCTTGATGCGGTGCAGCGCATCTATCCGCAATTCTTCAAGTGGTCCGAGGTCGGCATCACCGCCCGTCCGGAGACCGTCTACCGACTCAAGGAGAATTATCGGAACACGGCGGCCATCGCAGCCTTCGCCCATCCGCTCGTGGAGGGCTTGCCTCACGAAGACGACGGCACGCTGCCCGACTTCTCGGCCTGTCGCCGCGAGGGCACCAAGCCGATCATGGTTGTCGGCAAGTACAGCGAGCAGCTCAAGGTCATGCTTGACCGACTCGACGATGTTGCCGATCTGGACAGCGAGTCGGTGGCCCTGCTCCAGCCCCGCGGCGGCCGTTGGTTCGACGAAGCCAGGGCGACACTGAGCCGCCGCCAGATCCCATACTGCGAATTGACTCGCGAGAACGAGTGGCCGACCGGCCCTGAGCAGGTCGCGTTATGCACGATCCACTCCGCGAAGGGACTGGAATTCGATCACGTCCTGCTGCCTGGACTCAGTCAGCAGGTCACTCCCCACGGCCCCGAAGACGGCGATGCCGACCTTGAGCGACTCCGCAAGATGCTGGCGATGGCCGTCGGCCGGGCTCGTAAGTCTGTCATGGTCGGCTACAAGCCGGGCGAGGAGTCCTCGCTGATAGGACTCCTTGATCCCTCTACTTACGAACAGGTGAGAGCATGAGCGCCATGCAACGAGCTCCTGAAGCCCGGCCGCAGTCTCGCACTGAGGCATCCCGCAACCCGAGATGCCCAGAAGTGGCACGGGCTGCCAAGAAGCGAGGAATCACCAGCATCGTCCACTTCACCCGACTCGCAGGGCTTGTTGGCATCCTCGACAGCTCGGCTGTGAAGAGTCGCCGTGACCTCCCGACGGACCTCCGCGTCAAGCATGTCTACGAGGCCAACGCTGATCGAAGGCTCGACCAGCTTTGGCTCGACTACGTCAACCTCTCGGTGACGCACATCAACATGCACATGTTCCGGTTCTCACGGCGCGAGCATCCAGAGGAGGACTACTGGGTCATCCTGAATTTCAGCCATGAGATCCTCGGCGATCCCGGCGTAGTGTTCTGCACGACCAACAACATCTACCCCGCCGCGCAACGCAGCCGTGGCCTGCCGGGCTTTGAGCAGCTGTTCGCCCCGAAAGTGGCTGGCCGGTACGGGCAGCAAACGGAGCGCGGCACCCGCCCATCGAATCTGACCACAGACCCGCAGGCCGAGGTGCTCTACCCGTTCGAACTGCCGCTCACTCATCTTCACACTGTCACAGTGCCAGACGATAATGCGGAGGACGCCGTTGAGGCGGCGCTCTTCCACTTCTCACATACGCCTAAGATCGAGCTAGACCCGGAGGCATTCCGATGACCGACGCTCACGAGCCCCAGCAGGAACAGCAGGATCTGTTCACGCGCCCCGAGGCGGAGCAGCAAGATCCCGATCAAGGAGCTGACAGCACTTCAGCCGCCCTCCCGCAGCCGGATGAAGCTGTGGGCGCCGCCGTCAGCTGGCGGGCGGAGCGTACCCGGAATTCGATGCTGTGGGCGGCCTACGGAGACGCTCTCGGCTTCATCAGCGAACTGACCGACCGGAAGGGTCTCGAACGGCGCACGCAGGGGGCGCCACTCAATCACCTGATGGCCTGGGAACGGCGAGTCGGCGGCAGATGGGGCGTCAACGTGCTTCTTCCCGCCGGCAGTTGGTCTGACGACACTCAACTGCGGCTAGCCGTGAGCCGTTCGATCAGTCACCGCGGCTTCGATGTCGAGACTTTCGCCCGCATCGAACTGCCCGTATGGCTCTCCTACGCCCTCGGCGGCGGTCGGGCCTCCAAGGCTGCCGCCAAGAATCTCGGCAAGCCGTCCACTCTGTGGTACGCCAACACCTTCGGTGGCTGGGCGAACGCAGGCGGCAACGGTGCAGCCATGCGCATCCAGCCTCACGTTTGGGGCTCGCGCGATCTCGACGACGACTACATGCTCGACGTGATCACCGACAGCGTCTGCACCCATGGCCACCCCCGCGCCATCGTCGGGGCCTGCTTCCATGCGGCGACGCTCGCTCACTGCCTCAGAACCGGCGCCGTCCCGGATGCGGAGGCTTGCATGGACATCACAACCCGCGTGAACGCAGCAGTCAGTCTGATTGAAGACCACCCGACTCTCGGACCCACATGGAGCGGACTGTGGGAGAAAGAAGCCGGAGAAACTTTCAAAGACGCATGGGAACTCACCATCGGAGAACTGCGTCGCGCCATCGGCGATGCAGCAAATGGCATACGGGCCAATGACAGCATCGAAGCCGCCTACGCAGGAGTCGTTGAACGTCTGGAGCTGAGCGTCAAAGATCAACAGGGCAGCGGGATACTCACAACCGTTGCCGCAACAGTTCTGGCAGCGAACGCGTCCAAAGCCCACGAAGGCGTGGTCGCAGCCGCAAACGCCGTCGGAACCGACACCGACACGATTGCGTCTATGGCGGGCGCGCTCATGGGAGCTTGCAACGACGCCTCAGACCTGCCCGAAGTTCCGCTAGACAGCGCCTATCTGACGTCAGAAGCCGAACGCTTGGCAGCCGTCTCCAGAGGCGAACAATCCGACGTTCATCGTTATCCCGACATACTCACATGGGAGGCGCCTCAGACGCAGGCGGACGCACTAGTCAGCGACAACGGACAACTGGCGGTGGAAGGCCTCGGACCGGTGACCCGGCGAGGCTGTGACCCGATTTACTCTCCCCGACGGGATTTCGCTTGGGAGTGGGTGGACACCGAATTCGGCCAGTCGCTGTTGATCAAGCGTCGTCCCGAAGTAAAGCCCGGGAACCTCAACCATGTGCTCAAGCCGACTCCTGATACATCCAGCGAGCCCCTGCACCGCAACAATCCAGTGCGTCATACGAGAAATGAAAATGGCTCGCGAGGCAAGCCCCGCGACCGTGGCGTAGACCTCGATGCCGCTCTACAGCACGCTCGTCAAGACTTAGACGACGACAGCGCCCTCGGGTACACGCTCAGACGTGTGGCTCGGGACGGAGCGCCAGGCGATCTGCTGAACTTTGCGCGAGAGATCAGAGACGACCTGCGCCGCTGAAACCCCCATCAAATTTCTCAACGAATGAGACGTGAGCCATACATCGAACTCAACGGATTTCGCTTCAGGCGTCCTCGGCTCAGCTAGCGACGGCTCGGCTGTCAGTTCCGTCATGGTCGGCTCGGCCGTCACCGATTCGGTGTCCTCCGGCGGCGGCGCTGGATCAGTCATCGCCGCGGCTCCCGCTCGCGGTTTCAGCCAGCAAGGCTTCCGCTGTCGCCAG
>JAPOUM010000041.1 GCA_026708645.1 Acidimicrobiaceae bacterium
CGGCCACCCAGTGCCCAAGCCGGATCATCAGCACTCTCTCAGCGTCCATGCAGCCGAACTCTAGTCCGCCGGTGGCCAGAGTCAGAGCCGACAGCTAGCAAAAGCCGTTCTGCTATACTATCCCACTCTGCACGCACACATGGCGAGAAGGACCGTGATGACCGTCCGAGTCGACGTTGCAGCGTCGTTGTACGCATGGGCTTCGGAACGGTCGGGCCTCGACTCAAGCGAGCTCGCCCGCAAGTTCCCCAAGCTGCCGCAGTGGGAGAACGGCGATCAGCAGCCGACGCTGAAGCAGCTCGAACAGTTTGCGAGAGCAACCCGAACTCCAGTGGGCTACTTCTTCTTGTCCGCGCCTCCCAACGATGAAGTTCCCATCGCCGATCTCCGCACGGTTGGCGACAGAGGCATCCGTCGTGCGAGCCCCGACCTCCTAGACACGATCTACCAGTGCCAGCAGAGACAGGACTGGTATCACGATCACGCCCGCAGCATCGGACTGGACCCGATTCCCCGCATCGGCTCGCTGACGACGGCAACGCCCGTCGAGGAAGCGGCATCCGCAATGATCGACGAGATGTCGTTCTCGGTTGAGCGAAGAGGGAAGAGCTGGACCGAAGCGTTCAGCCGTCTGCGCGACCAAGCCGAAGAAGGCGGCGTGCTCGTAATGGTCAGCGGCGTGGCGGGAAGCAACACTCGCCGCAAACTCGATCCCAACGAGTTCAGAGGGTTCGCTCTCGCCGACCCTCTGGCCCCGCTCGTGTTCGTGAACGGCGCCGACACGAAAGCCGCGCAGATATTCACTCTGGTGCATGAACTTGCTCACCTCTGGCTGGGCGAGACCGCCCTTTCCGACATCGACTTGAGCGTTCAGGCCACTCACAAGACCGAACGCTGGTGCAACGCCGTCGCCGCTCAAGTGCTAGTGCCTCTTGAGATGCTCCTAGCGGACTTCGATGACCGCGCGGACCTCACGGACGAACTTGAGCGCCTAGCACGCCAGTTCAAGTCAAGCACTCTCGCGGTGCTTCGCCGGGTGCATGAAGCCGGATACCTCGATTGGGATTCCTACCGGCAGGCCTATCGCGACGAGTTAAGGCGCGTCATGAGGCTGATCGACGCAAGAGGAGGCGGCGGCGACTTCTACAACACCCAGACGGCACGAGTCAGCAAGCGGTTCGCCCGATCCGTCATCACCAGCACTCTCGAGGGCCAGACGCTCTATACCGATGCGTTACAGATGCTCGGATTGAAGAAGCTCGCAACGTTCAACAACATGGGCGAGCGACTGGGAGTCATGTGACCAAGTACCTATTGGATACGAACGTATTCATCCAAGCGAAGAATCTCCATTACGGCTTCGACTTCTGCCCTGCATTCTGGGACTGGCTAGATGAGCAGAACAGCGTCGGCAAGGTGTGCAGCATCGAACAGGTCGGTGACGAGATCCTTGCCGGCGACGATGAGCTTGCAGAGTGGGCGAGACAACGCCCGGGCTTTTTCATGCCTCCAGACCAAGCGACAGCTCCGAGCCTCGGCGAACTGAGCCACTGGGCCAATGGGGCCGAGTACGAACCGGCTGGCGTCGACGTGTTCCTGCATTCACCCGACTACCACCTTGTGGCACAGGCGCACGCACGGGGCTGCGTCGTTGTCACTCACGAGATCTTCAGCCCGTCAACGAAGAGGATCAAAATCCCGAACGCCTGCTTGGGAGTTGAAGTCAAGTACGTCAACCCGTATCAGATGCTCCGATCAGAGCGAGCACGCTTCATCCTCAATCGCTCGCTTTAGCCCGGGATCCCCCGCGCCTGCGGGCTGTTAGCGCGGGGGCCAGTAGAGCACTGGACTCTGGTTGCCCTTCTGAAAGTGGATCCGGCGTCCCGACGGACCGACCCATTTGTCGTGGACTGGTCCGCTGGTTATGGGTGTGGCCGTGAAGGCCCAACGTCCGTCCAGAGGCCCGTTCTGAAGCTGCGTCCAGTCGCCGATCTCCACCACGATACGGGTTATGCCCTGATGCACAGCGACCGCATGCTGGATGCCTTCCCACTCCACACGCGCCGGATTGATCCGCCACCATGCTCGCATCGAATCGACCAACTCTCTATGAGACATACCGTCGCGGTAACCGACTCCTGAGCGATAGCTGCCAGGCTCAATCTCATCGCTCGCGGCAACCCAGTGCCCAAGCCGGATCATCAGCACTCTCTCAGCGTCCATGCAGCCTAACCCTAGCCTGTCAGTTCAGACGAAGCAGCCCGAGTGCGGTCGCCTTGGTTGGGAGGTCGCCGAGACTTCGTGATCCAGCCCGTCCAACGCAGGCAAGACAGAGGACCGGCCTGCTATATTCTCCTGCGGTCGTTGATTGCTTCCGGAGGCTCCGATGCACACTGAATCCAGCCTGCTGGCCCACCTGGTGCCCAGACTCACGCGTAACGTCGAGGACGCCGCGACGGATGCACTGGCCTTCATCCTCAACAAATCCGAGGAATGCCGCGGCGCACTGGAAAAGCTTCTGAGCGATCAGAGTGGTGAGCAAGGCTTCGCTCTAAGCCCTCTTACCAGATTCCAGACTCAGTTGAACTTTGAGGGCGGGTGGATTCCCGACATGGTCGGCTACGACCGCAGCGGCGCAGTGAGGCTGGCGGAGGAGTCGAAGTTCTGGGCCGCTCTGCTGGAAGGGCAGGTCTGCGGCTACCTCAACCTATTGGCGGCGCCAGGACCGGGGGGGCTGCTGTTCATCGCGCCGGGCACCCGGATCGCGACCCTGTGGGCCGAGATCGAGCGCGAGTTGACTACAAATCTCAAGCTAGATTGCCTGAAATCAGTCGAAGCCGGAGAGGAAGTCGGCCATGACCGGCGCCCGCGCGATCACAGGCTGGCCCTGATCGCGCTCGGACCCGAAGCCCGCCCGCTCGGCCAGATCCGCGAAGGCGTCCACTAGGCGCCGTCTTCTCCCCGACTCCGGCGGCAGAAGATCGCGAGTGCCCACCGGGGCACGGAACAAGGGCTGAGCCACGACATCGCAGGCTACCGCCATCGCTGTCGCGGGCCTGTCAAGCGTGCATGGCTTGACGGCTGGGTTGGTGGTGTGGTACAAGTGGTGTTGTGAGGTTCGGCTCGGGTCGTGTCGGTGTTTGGTCGGTCAAGGGCTTGTCGTGGTTGGTGGCGGTTTGTGTGGTGGTGTCGGGTTTGGCGGGGTTTCCGGGTTTTGAGGATCTCGGGGTTGCGGGTTCTTTGGGGGTTGACCGGGCGCAGGCGCAGTGACGACGGCGTCTGTGACGGTGGTGTATTCGTGTGCGTCGGGTCGTCTGTCGGGCCGCAGCTGCATACTGACCGCAACGACCGTGGTGACGAGAACATACCGCTGCGACGCGGGCTGGACGCGCAGCGGTTCGACATGTTCGCGAACGACCACCTCAACACGGAGAGCAACCGCGAGCGTCCGTTACTCGTGCAACAGAGGCCGCCTGTCAGGATGGAATAATACGATAAGGGAAGCAGCAGATAACCAATTTTATAAAGATCTAAGTAAGTTATGTCATGCTACTCAAGACTCCGTTTCAGAGACGCACAGCTACTATACATGGTCTTTGAATAGTGACCAAACGGAAGCATGTCGTGACACAGCAATCACTATCTACTTTGGCGTCAGCACATACAAAATGTCAAAGATTATTTATACGAATAATCAACTATAATAAGGTCAAGGTATGCTATGGCTACAGAAGTATTAAATAGACTAGCGGTTGCACTTTGTGTCTTTCTATGCTTAATAGCATGTTCGGAAAACAGCAACACACAAAGTTCTACCAAATCCGTCCGTTATGGAGTGGCTAATGTTGATAACTATGTTAATAATGATAATTATGTCAATAAAAGAGGATATACTGAAGAAGAAAAAAGAGGATACACTGAAGAAGAAATTGGTATTTCTGATATTGTTGATGATTACATCAATGATGATCATATCTTAGTTCACTACCGCACCTATGAAGCACGCAGTGAAGCAGATTTAGCCAAAATAGAGTCTGAATGGGAACCGGGAAGCCCGTTGGCACGTGATCGTATACTATTTGAAAACAGAGCGCGCTGGGTGCTCAGAATGGCAGACGAGGAGCGGCCCCTAGAAGTTGAAACGGCTGTGAACACTCTTCAGAAAGCTTTTTATCAATCTTTAGATATCTGTACAGAACGTTCACAATGGCCCGAGATAAAATTCTATACTGAGAGTTCAAATGGCTATATTCTCAAGAGTTTCCAAAATCACTACATAATGACACTAGATGAGTTCTTGGATTTTCGGCATGAATGTCACAAATATGCTGCAGACTATCCAACGTTAAATCCACTACATCGTGACGAATTGATCAAAATTCGACGAGATTATTATACGGAATCCTTACGTGAATGGATGCTCACTATCCCAGAAACTGTTGTACCAATTGATTATGAAAATAGCATCAACCACCCATACGTAGACTACTTACGATTGGTATGTCTTGAAGAAGGAGATCCCGAGGAATGCGCTCGCTCTGAAGGCATCACACTTGAATGAACCCAGCAACATCCACCGGCGACAGAATCGGCGACGCAGCCATGTGCGCGACGCCGGGCTCACCTCGCTGGAATGGCTGCTGATAGTCGCAGCCATCGCAGGACTCGCTGCCGTAGCGGTCGTGCTGGTGCAAACCGTGGTCGACAACACAGCCGAGAACATGGCCGACCACAACCCCCGCCAAGAAGCAGCAGACTTCGCCGCAAACGAACTCACAACACGATGGCAACAAGAAACCCCCAACTCCGCCAGTGAAGCACGACGCTTGAACCGGCGCTACACAGAACGATGCCAACGAATCGGAATCCTCTACCCCGAAATCAACCTAGAAGCATCCGCCAAAGCAGGACTCTACGAAAACGGAACCGAAGGCTGGAGAAACAACGGCCTGCCAGTATGCACACTCGCGTAACAAAGCATCGCCGTAGCAGCGCCATGCGCTCAGAGAGCAAAGACGACTATGGACACCAAGCGAGACACTCCGTCCTCAGCCGCACGCCGCTGCGACACTAGAAATCGCACCCAGTGGCGGTCATCAGGAACAGAACGAGCACGCTTCATCCTCAATCGCTCGCCTCAGCCCGAATCCCTCGGTGCCTGCGGGCTGCTAGCGCGGGGGCCAGTAGAGCACCGGATTCTGACTGCCTCTCTTGAACTGGATCCGGCGTCCCGACGGCCCGACCCACTTGTCGTGGACTGGTCCGCTGGTTATGGGTGTGGCAGTGAACGACCAGCGCCCGTTCTGAGGACCGATCCAGTCGCCGATCTCCACCACGATACGGGTGATGCCCCGATGCGCAGCGACCGCATGCTGAATGCCTTCATACTCCACACGCTTCGGATTGATCCGCCACCACATCCGCATCGAATCGACCAACTCTCTTTGCGACATGCCGTAGCGGTAACCGTACCCTGAGGCAACATAGCCAGGCTCGATCTCATAGCTCGCGGCCACCCAGTGCCCAAGCCGGATCATCAGCACTCTCTCAGCGTCCATGCAGCCTAACCCTAGCCTGTCAGTTCAGACGAAGCAGCCCGAGTGCGGTCGCCTTGGTTGGGAGGTCGCCGAGACTTCGTGATCCAGCCCGTCCAACGCAGGCAAGACAGAGGACCGGCCTGCTATATTCTCCTGCGGTCGTTGATTGCTTCCGGAGGCTCCGATGCACACTGAATCCAGCCTGCTGGCCCACCTGGTGCCCAGACTCACGCGTAACGTCGAGGACGCCGCGACGGATGCACTGGCCTTCATCCTCAACAAATCCGAGGAATGCCGCGGCGCACTGGAAAAGCTTCTGAGCGATCAGAGTGGCGAGCAGGACTTCGCCCTAGGCCCTCTCACCAGATTCCGGACTCAGGTGAACTTTGAGGGCGTTGAGGGCAAGTTGCGTCCCGACATGATCGGCTACGACCGCAGCGGCGCGGTGAGGCTGGTGGAGGAGTCGAAGTTCGGGGCAAGACTGCTGAAGGGGCAAGCCAGCGGCTTCATCGATCAATTGGAGGAACCAGGGCCGGGGTGCCTGCTGTTCATCGCTCCAGGCACCCGGATCACGACCTTGTGGGCCGAGATCGAGTGCGAACTGACCACTGATCTCAAGCCGGTTCTCCTGGAATTGACTGAGACCGGCGATCGTATGCGACGAGCCGCAATCAAATACGCCAGGACGCGTGTGCCACCTGTCGACACCGCCGATGAACAAGTATCGAGCGACGCCGAAGCAGCCGAATACACCGAGAAGCGAGTGATTCTCATCAGCTGGGACCTGCTGCTGGACTGTCTGGCCGAGGCCGCTCCGGCTGCTGATTCTCAGACCGCGTCCAACATCGGGCAGCTCCGCGGGCTTACCGACGAGCAAGACCTATGCGCCTTCAAACCCATTCGTAAAGCGGAACTAGACCCTTCATTCGGCCGGCAAATGTGTTGGTTCAACCAGCTCGTCGACGACATGATCGCACATGGCCGCAGAGAAGGATGGCTATCTACCGAAGGCCTCAGGCCGACGCAGTCGCGAAACGGATACGGGCACTACTTCCGTTTCTTGGATGACTCGAAGGCTGTCGAGCATCACGAACACTGCCTGTGTGTGAGTTTGCGTCATTGGGCTAAGCACGGCGACACGCCCTTGTGGCTCAAGATCGATTCCAGAGCCGAAGCAGTCCATAACCTGGGTGGCAGCGACCCTGCGCTGACCGTGTTCGAGGGCGGTAGCGGCAGTGCGTGGACACCGATCCGTCTCACAACCGGCGTCGGATACCACCGCGTCTTAGATGACGCGTCAGCTCAAATGCAAAGAAATCTCAAAATCCTCGCCAAGTAGCTGTCGGTTTGCGTGAGGCTGGCGCACTCGGGACCGCTGTGGTGGTCGTCGTAGGTGCTGTGGGCTTGGTGTCTGACGGCGTGCAGGTCACCCCCGTCGCCGCTCTCGGTGCCTGACACAGCTAGCAGGATCATCGCCGCCGCCAACCTGAGACGCATACAGCCGTCAGCGAGAGTGACGCTGCACCTCTAAACCTCTAAGCGTGACTAGCCTTGCTCAGCAGTGAGTTCCCAACACAGCGTGCTCAGCGAGGCCGTAGCCGACTACATCGAGACCGTCTCGACCGGTCCCGACGAGCTGCAACGGGAGTTGATGGCAGTCACGGCCCGACTGGGCGAGTGGAGCAATATGCAGATCAACTCCGCTCAGGGATCATTTATGACGATTCTCACGACCCTGACTCGACCGAGATTCGCGGTGGAGGTCGGCACTTTCACCGGCTATTCGGCGCTGGCCGTGGCTAAGGCGCTGCCCCGGGGTGGCCGCCTGCTGTGCTGCGACGTGTCTGAGGAGTGGACTCGCATAGCACGCCATTTTTGGGAGCGAGCCGGTGTCGCTGACTGCATCGACCTTCGCATCGGCCCGGCTCTCGACACGCTCCGCTCGCTGCCCGCGGAACCCACCATCGACATGGCGTTCATCGACGCCGACAAATCAAGCTACGTCGCCTACTACGAAGAGATCCTGTCAAGACTGTCCGAAAGCGGCATGATCTTGGTCGACAACACTCTGAAAGACGGAACCGTCACCGACTCCGACAACACCGACACGGGCACCGTGGAGATGCGCTCCTTCAACGCTCACGTCAGCAACGACGACCGCGTCGACGTGGTGTTGATCCCCATAGCGGACGGGCTGTCGATGATCACACGGCGCATCAACTGAACGACTCGCCAGCCTGACGGCACAACCTAGCCGTCGGTTTGTGTGGGGGTTGTTGGGAATTTTTGCGGGCGAGCATCGACCCTGTCTCGCAACCGCAGCAGAGAGTCGACCCAGTGCTCGATCAGCTTCTCGCCGCCGAGCTTGATCTCTGCCGCCTTCCACATGGCAGAGCATCCTAGCAGTAAGTGCTACAAAATATAGCTTTTATGTGCGATAATACATGAGCTGCAAGTGCTTAATTACAAGGGCGCTTAGTTGCGCTCCAGCGGCACTCGATCACTGGCCCGCGGCGCACCGGCTCACTGTCTTTCAGCCCGGTTAAGGCGATCTCCTAGAAAGCGCTCGAGCCGGTCAGGCGGAGGCGTTGTTGCGGCCGCCGAACACCCGGTAGGCCTCGAACACCGCCTCCAGCGACAACACGCTCGACAGCACCGAATCGAGCTGGGAGAGATCGGCCAACTCGAACTCGAAGTCCATGCGAGCTATGAAATCGTCGCCGGCGGCGGCCGTGGCGCTGATGATGCTGAGACGGTGCTCAGCCAGCACGTCGGTGACGTCACGCAACAGGCCGGGGCGGTCCAAGGCATGCACCGCGATCGTCGTCGAGAACGTGCCGGCGAAGTCGGTGTCCCACTCCACCTCGATCAGACGCTCGGTCTGGCCCTCAGCCAAGCCCATGGCGTTGACGCATTCGGTTTGATGCACCGAAACGCCCCTGCCCCGTGTGACGAAACCGATGATCTCATCAGGCGGAACCGGATTGCAGCATTGCGACAAGCGGATCAAGATGTCGTCGAGGCCCTCCACATGCACGCCCACATCGGAGTCGCTGCGCAGATGGCGGCCTCGGCCCCTGGCGGTGGTGGGCAGACGGCCGCGGTCGCGCTCGCCGTCGGTCTCCTCGCCCTGCGAGCCTTGCAGAGTCCGGGCGAAACGCCCCGCCACCGAGGCCGCCGACTGGTGGCCCTCCCCGACGGCTTGGAACAGCAGATCCTGTGAGCCGTAGTTGAGCTGCTCGGCGATCGAGTCCGTCATCTTGTCCTTGAGCAGACGCCGCGCCGGCAGCCCCTCGCGGCGCAGTGCCTGTATCAGCTCGTCTCGGCCGTTCTCGATGGCGTCGGCGCGGCGCTCACGCGAGTACCACTGCTTGATCTTGTTGGCCGCCCGGCGGCTGGCCACGAACTGCAGCCAGTCTCGGCTGGGGCCGGCGCCCTCGGTCCGCGTGGTGAAAATCTCGACCGCGTCGCCGGACTGCAGACGACTGTCGAGAGCCACCAGCCGCCCGTTCACCTTCGCCCCTACGCAGGCGTGGCCCACATCAGTGTGGACGCTGTAAGCGAAATCCACGGGCGTGGCGCCCACGGGCAACTCGATCACCTTGCCTTGAGGCGTGAAAACGTAGACCTCGTCGGTTTCTAGCTCGATCTTGAGGTTGGACATGAAAACCTCGGGGTCCGAGGTCTCGGACTGCCAGTCGACGATGCGCGACAGCCAGGCCATCTCCTGCGACGGCGACGAATCCTTGTACTCCCAGTGGGCGGCGACGCCGTGCTCGGCTCGTTCATGCATCGCCCGAGTGCGGATCTGCACTTCCAGGACCTTGCCCGAAGGCCCCACGACGGTGGTGTGCAACGACTGGTAGAGATTGAATTTGGGCATGGCGATGTAATCCTTGAAACGGCCCTGCACCGGCCGCCAAGTGGCATGGATCGAGCCGAGCGCCGCATAGCAGTCACGCACCGAGTCCACCAGGACGCGAATGCCCACAAGATCGAATATCTCTTCGAACGAGCGGCCTTTGACGACCATCTTCTCGTAGATCGACCAGAGATGCTTGGGCCGTCCGGTGACTTCGGCTTTGATGCCCAGTTCGTGGAGGCGCAACTCCACATCGCCGATCAGCTGCTCCAAATAAAGATCTCGTTCGGGGGCTCTGAGCTGCACCATCTGGTCGATCTCGGCATAGCGGCGAGGCTCCAGCGCAGCGAAGGACAGATCTTCGAGCTGCTGTTTCACGTCCTGCATGCCCAACCGGTGAGCCAAAGGCGCATACACGTCGAGAGTCTCGCGAGCGATGTAGTCCTGTTTGTGCGGCGGCAGCACCGCCAGGGTGCTGAGATTGTGAAGCCGGTCCGACAGTTTGATGATCAGCACCCGCAGGTCTCTGGCGATGGCGACGATCATTTTGCGCACCGACGCGGCCTGCTGCTGCTCGCGGGTGTTGTAATGCACCCGATCGAGCTTGGTGACCCCGTCGACGATGCGGGCCACCTCGTCGCCGAAGTCCCGCTCTATGGCCGCGAGGGCGACGTCTGTGTCCTCCACCGCGTCATGCAGCAACGCTGCGGCGATGGTCACGTCGTCGAGGCCGAGGCGCGCCACGGCAGTGGCGACCGCTGCAGGATGACTGATGTAGGGCTCCCCCGAGAGGCGCATCTGTCCCTCGTGGGCTTCGGCCGCCACGTCGAAGGCAGAGACGATCAGATCGATCGAACGGTCGCGATGATGGCGCCGGTAGCACTCGAGCAGTCGGGTGATCTCAGCCGACGCCGGCCGCCGGGCGCCGCTCCTCCACGGCAGCGTCCGGGTGACCGTGGCCACCTAGCGCGACCCCCCGGCACCGCATTCCGCGCCCGTTGAGCCCGCGTCCGCCGCGCCTGCAGCCGTGCGAACCACCTCCGCGCGCATGGCTGCTGCGCTCATCGCCTTTTGCGACCGGTGGTCTTGCGGGGGCGCGGCGGTATCGCAGGCGAGCCCGCGGAAGCGGTCTTCGCTGCTGCCGCGCCGGCGCCTGCGGCTGTTCGCGCTCCCGACCAGGAATCGCGCGAGCCGGCCGCCCGCTTGGTGGCGGCAGCGGCGCCGAGGGCCGCGTCGTCGTCTGCCACGACGCGGGTGGCGTCGCCCGAAGAGGCGCCGCGCATGCGGATCCTCTCTGCGATGTCGGCATAGATCGGCTCGCGTTCCTTCATCTTCGCCACCAGCGCGGCGGCCACGAACAACGACGAGTAGGTGCCGACCACGATCCCCACCAGCAGAGCCAGAGCGAACTCCTGCAGCGTCACCGCTCCCAGCACGAAAGAGCCGATCACCAGCATCGACAGCACCGGTATCACCGAAGTGATCGACGTGTTGACCGAGCGCATCAGCACCTTGTTGAGCGACAGGTTCATCATCTCGGTGTAGGTGTAGCGACCGGTGGCCGTGACCCGGCCCACCACTTCGCGCACCTTGTCGTAGACGACGATGGTGTCATACAGCGAATAGCCCATGATCGTGAGGAAGGCGATGACTGTGGCCGGCGTGATCTCGAACTGGAACAGCGAATAGAAGCCGACTGACACCACGATGTCGTGGATCACCGCCGCCAAGGCGCCGACCGCCATCTTCCATTCGAGCCTGACAGCGATGTAGACGGCTATCAGGGCGAAGAAGGCCAACAGCGCGTTGCGGGCCTTGTCGGTTATCTCCGAACCCCAGGAAGGCCCCACTGTGGTGACGCTCACTTCGTTGCCGGTGACGCCGGCTAGCTCCGCGAGGGCGCCGCGCACTCTGTCGACCGCTTCCGGGTCTTCGATGTCGGCGCGGACCCTTATGGTGTCGCCTCCCAGGGTCTGGATCTTGGCGTCGGCGGCGCCGGTGCCCCGCAGCGCGTCGCGGGCCTGCGCCACCGACGTCTGCGGTGCGGGCACCTCCCAGGAGGTGCCGCCCTCGAACTCGATGCCCAGGTCGAGGCCGCGGACCGCGAAACTGCCGAGACTGATCACGACCACCGCCAGCGAGCCGATCAGGGCATGGCGCCACAAGCGCGGGAAATCGACCTGGTGATCGCCCCTGTAGAAGGCTCTCAGAACGCCTGCGATCCGCCTCACGACGCGGCGCCCTGACGTGCGGCGGCTTCAGGGCCGGCCGCCGCTCCGGTCTGAGACTGCGCCTGAGACTGAGAGTGAGAGTGAGATTGCGACGCCGGGGCTGCCGGGACTGGTATGCCGAAACGCGACGGGTTGTCGTAGAGGCCCGAGTGGCGCGAGATGATGCCGATGATCGGACCCATGAAGAAGTATGTGGCGACTAGGTCGAGGATCGTCGCCAGTCCCAGATAGAGCGCGAAGCCCCGCACCTGGCCCACAGTCAAGAAGTAGAGAACCGCCGCGGCGATCAGCGACGCCAGATCCGCTTTGACTATGGTCGAGAAGGCCACCGGGAAGGCCCGGTCCACGGCTGAGCGCAGAGTGCGCCCCGAACGGACGTCCTCTCGCAGATGCTCGAAATAGACGACGTTGGAGTCGACCGACACGCCGATGGCGACGATCAGGCCGGTGACGCCGGCCAGAGTGAGGGCCAAGCCCTGGGATTCGCCAAGCCAGGCGATGATGGTCCAGAGCATGGCCCCGGAGAGGCCCAGGCTGGCGATGGCCACCAGACCGAGCAGACGGTAATACACCAGCAGATACAGCGACACCAGCCCCAGACCGATGAGACCAGCGACGACACCGGCGGACAATGCGTCGGTGCCCAGCGAAGCCGACACGATCTGGCTCTGCTGCGCCTCCAGTTCCACCGGCAGAGCCCCGTAGTCGAGCACCAATGCGATGTCTCGGGCTTCCTGCTCGCTGAAGCCTCCCGAGATGGTGATGCTGGAACGCTCGAAAGGCTCGAAAACGACGCTGTCGGCTTGAACGCTGGGCGCGCTGACCACTTCGTTGTCCAGTTCTATGGCCACCTGGCCGCTGGGGCATTCGACGATCCGGGCGTGGCAGCGGCTGCTGACTTCGTTGAACAAGTCGATGCCCGCCGCGCCCGAGATGAAGGTGGGCGCCACATGCCAGCCGATGAACGACTGGTACTGGGCGACGGCGCCCTCGAGGCCGTCGCCGGTGACCGCGGTCGGCCCCAGGATGTAGCGCAGAGCGATGTTGCGCTGGTCGTCGTACTGGGGCAGCACCACCTCCGCTTCTGGCGCCACATCCCCCTCAGTCAACGCGAACGCATCCAAGAGCGCCTCGTCGACGTCGTCGCCGGTGAACGACTCTTCGGGCAAGACGCCCAGAACCGGGCGGAAACGCAGCTCGGCTGTCTGCCCCACCAGATCCAGGGCGCGCTGCTGTTCGTCCACACCGGGAAGCTGCACAAGAATGTTGCCTCCCTGAGTGGAGATCTCCGGCTCGGCGACCCCGAGGCCGTCGACGCGGTTGCGGATGATCTCGACGGCCACTTCGAGTTCTTCAGGCTCGGCGGGGCCGGTGGGTTCGAGCACCACGCTGGCGCCGCCCTGCAGGTCGAGGCCGAGCAGGGGCTCGTTGCCGGAGGCCAGGGTGTAGGCCACCCCGGCCGCTACGACTGCGACTATGCCGATCACATAAGCGAACTTGCGGCGCAACAATCCTCCTGCAAACCCTGCGACGAACCCTGTTACAGCCTTCTGCGGAATCCGCTCAGACGGCCCGGCAGCGCCTCACCGCCGCTGCAGCAGGGGTAGTTGCTCGGCCTCTTGCTCTCTCGCTCAGGAACCTTCTTGCTTGGTCTCGACAGCATCCGCAGCATCAGCGGATTCACCGGCGTCGGCATCAGCATCGCTGTCGGCATCGTCGGCGTCGGCTTCGGCCGATGGCGCTTTGCCGGTCACGGCGTCGCGTGACATCTTCAACTCGACGTCGGGCGCCACTTCCAACCACACGACGGCGTCCTCCACCTCAGCCACCACTCCGTGGATGCCTGCGTTGGTGACCACCTCGTCTCCGGGCTGAAGGGAGCGGACCAGTTCTCGGCGCGCTTTCTCCCGCTTCTGCTGCGGACGCAGCAGCAAGTAGTAGAGCGCTCCGAACATGAGGATCAGTACGAGAAACGATTCCATGCGCTGAGCCTACCCCGAGCCGGGCGCCAGGCCTAGAGGCCGAGCGATCAGCTCGAGACTCGGGCTCGCGGACTCAAGTCCCAGGCCCGAGGCTTCACCCCCAAGTTTCTGCTACTGAGGCCCGCAGCTGCGCGAAGCTGCTCTCGCCGGCGCGCACTGCGGCGCGCACCTGCTCCATGAAGCGCAGCAGCCAGGCCAGGTTGTGCAGCGTCAGCAGCCGGGCCGCGGTCGGCTCGCGCACAGACAGCAGATGACGCAGGTATCCCCTCGACCAGCGCCCGGCGGGACTGTCGGGGAACGACGCGTCGAGCGGTTCGTCGCTGCCTGCGTGGCGGGCCGCCGCCAGGTTGTAACGCCCTTCGTCGGTGAGCACCGTGCCGTGGCGCCCGAGTCGTGCAGGCAGCACGCAGTCGAACATGTCGACGCCGCGCGCCACCGACTCCACGATTCCCAGGGGATCGCCGAGACCCATGAAATAGCGGGGGCTGTCGACGGGCAGAAACGCCGTGGACGCTTCCAGCGCGGCCAGCATCTCGACGCGTTCCTCGCCCACCGAGAGTCCCCCCACCGCGTAACCGTCGAAACCAACCCCGACCGTGAGCTCGGCGGATTCGCGCCGCAGAGCCGTGTCTGTGCCGCCTTGCACGATGCCGAACTGGCACTGCTGCTGAGGCGCCTGCGGGTGCGCCAGAAAAGCGTCCCGGCCTCGTCGAGCCCAGAGTGCTGTCCTGCTCACCGCTTCGCGCAGGACCTGAGTTTCGGCCACCGCCGAGGGGCAGACGTCGAGAACCATGGTGATGTCGGCGCCGATGAGCGCCTGCTGCGACACCGCCTCCTCGGGTGTGAGACGGCAGTGCGACCCGTCGTAGACCGATCTGAAGCGGGCGCCTTCGTCGCTGACACGAGGCTTGAGAGAGTAGATCTGATAGCCGCCCGAGTCGGTCAGCACATGGCCGGACCAGTCGGTGAAGCGGTGTATCCCCCCGAGGCCGGCGACGGCTGCCGCGCCGGGGCGCAGCATCAGGTGATAGGTGTTGGCGAGCATCACCTCGACGCCGAGGGCTTCGAGGTCCGACGCGTCGAGATGGCGGACCGCGCCGCGGGTTCCCACCGGCATGAAGCACGGCGTGGCGAAACTGCCCCGTGCGGTCGTGACCGTGCCGGCACGGGCCGCGCCGGCGCTGTGCTCCAGCGCGAAGACGGCCTTCACGGCGAATCCGTCGGCGCCGGACGAACCGGCACAGGACTGGTCGGCTCTGGGGCGCCGCTTCGGGTGCGTGTGACGAACATGGCGTCACCGAAGGACAGGAACCGGTAGCCGCTCTCGAGGGCGACTTCGTAGAGCGTCCGCCAGCGCGGGCCGACGAAGGCGTCCAGCATGCACAGCAGAGTGGAGCGCGGCAGATGGAAGTTGGTCAGCAAAGCGTCAACTACACGCCACGGATAGGGCCTGCGGATGAACAGGCCGGTGCGGCCTGACGCTTCGCCGGTGGCCGCCCAGGCTTCGAGGCAACGCACCACTGTGGTGCCCACAGCCACCACCCTCTCGGCGTTTCGCAGGGATTGCTGCACCGGCTGAGGCACGCAATAGAACTCGGTGTGCATCGTGTGGTCTTCGAGCCGCTCGACGGTGACGGGACGGAAAGTGTCGAGGCCGACCGCCAGCTCGACGGCCGCCACTTCGGCGCCTGCGGAGCGCGCCCGATCCAGCAGTTCCGCGGTGAAATGCAGTCCGGCCGTCGGGGCTGCCGCCGAGACAGCACGGCGGCCGTAGACGGTCTGGTAACGCTCCGGATCGGCAATCGGCATCGTGATGTACGGCGGCAGAGGCACTTCGCCGGCTTCTTCGAGCACTTGCTGCAACCGCCCTCCGCCAGTGCGCAGACTGACCAGACGGCGCCCCTCCCCCAGGTCGTCGCCGATTTCCACGCTCAGTTCCGCGGCCGGCGCCCGGCCCGGCTCGACGGTCGCCGCGTCGAGCGTCACCACCTCACCGGGACGCAGACGCCCCGACGGCCTCACCAGAGCCTCCCAGATGCTGTCGTCGCGTTCGTGCAGCAGCAGCACCTCGACCGCGCCGCCGCTGTCGCGCCGCATTCGCAGACGCGCCGGCAGAACTCGGGTGTCGTTCACCACCAGCAAGTCGCCGGGGCGCAGCAGGTCGGGAAAGTCGCTCATCCGACGATGGCTGACCGAGCCGCTTTGATCGACCAGCAGTCGCGCCTGGGCGCGCTCGGCCAGCGGGGTCTGGGCTATGGCCTCCGGCGGCAGGCGGTAGTCGAGGTCGGCGACTGTCTCCGGCGCAGCTTCAAGCATGTCCGAGCCGCTCGCGGTCATGTGTGCTGAGTGCTCAGTCGAACAGGCCCGGATCGCTGTCCGGGTTCCGCCTGGGCGCATCGAGGCCGAGGTGCTGCCACGCCGCCGGCGTCGCCACCCTGCCCCGAGGAGTCCGCATCAACAAGCCCTGCTGGATCAGGTAGGGCTCATAGACGTCCTCCACGGTCTCGGTCGGCTCGCTGACAGCTATCGCCAGGGTGGCCAAACCCACCGGGCCGCCGCCGAAGCTGCCGCACAAAGCTTCGATCACCGCCCGAGAAGCACGATCCAGGCCTATCTCGTCCACCCCGAAGAAGGCCAGTCCGTCGGCGGCCACTTGAGAGTCGATCCGGCCGTCGCGATGCACCTCGGCGAAGTCGCGCACCTGACGCAGTAGGCGATTGGCGATGCGGGGCGTGCCGCGGGACCGTCCGGCGATCTGTACCGCCCCGCCGGAATCGATCCGCACACCGAATATCCGCGCGCTCCGGTCCACGATGCGCACGAGGTCCTCCGCGGTGTAGAAGTCGAGCCGTGACACCAAACCGAAACGATCCCGCAGCGGACCGGTGAGCAGTCCCGTGCGGGTAGTGGCGCCGACGAGCGTGAAAGGCGCCAGATCCAACGGTATGGAACGCGCCGCGGGGCCTTTGCCGAGCACTATGTCGACGCGGAAGTCCTCCATCGCCGAGTAGAGCACCTCTTCGACGGGTCGGGGCAGCCGATGGATCTCGTCGATGAACAGCACGTCGCCGGTTTCGAGCTTGGACAGCATCGCCGCCAAGTCCCCGCCGCGTTCCAGAGCCGGCCCCGAGGTGCTGTGAAGATAGGCGTCGACCTCGTTGGCGACGATGTGCGCCAGTGTGGTCTTGCCCAATCCGGGCGGTCCCGCGAACAGTAGATGATCCACCGGTTCGCGGCGTTTGCCGGCCGCTCCGAGCAGGACTTCGAGATGGCCTTTGAGTTCGCTCTGGCCCACGAACTCGGCGAGGCTGCCGGGTCGCAGACCGGCTTCGCCCTGACGCTCGGAAGGCAGCTGGTCGGGCGACAGCAGCTCCGCCGCATCCGCGGCGCCGTCGGCAGTTGCGGCCGCGTGGGCCGCGTGGGCCGCGTCGCCTTCGGGCAGCGGCGCCAGAACCTCAGAGCGGGCCATGAACGTTGACCCTAGACCCTGTCGCCCCTGAACCCTGAGCCTGCTCAGACGGCGGCGTCGGCCAGGCGCCGCAACGCTTCACGCAACAACATGCCGGCGTCGTCGCTTTCGGGCAGTTCTGGCAGCACTCGGCTGATCTCCACGCTGCCGTAGCCGAGCCCGGCGAGCGCCGCCCGCACGTCGCTGCGGGCGCCGTCATGCGCGGGCTGCGCAGAGGCTCCCGGCTCGGGGCTCGGCGCTTCGGCTTCGGGCAGCTCGAACCGCGACTTGAGCTCGACCAGCATCCGCGCCGCAGTCTTGGGTCCCACACCCGGAACCAGGCACAGCATTTCGGCGTCTTCGCTGGCCACGGCCCAACGCAGCGCGCTCGGATCGTGGACAGACAGAATCGCCAAGGCCAGGCCGGGACCGACTCCGTGAGCGCCGATCAGAGCCTCGAAGGTGCGTCTCTCGTCGATCGTGGCGAACCCGTAGAGCGTCTGCGCGTCCTCGCGCACGATGTGACAGACGTGGACGAAGACTTGGGACCCCGGTTGACCGAGCGCCGCCGCGGTGCGGGTCGTGGTCTGCACCCGATAACCGACCCCTGCCACTTCCACCAACAGCTCGGCTTCAGAGGCCCGCGCCAGCAGTTCTCCTCGCAGCGATCCGATCATCGGGCGTCCGCCACGGCGACAGCGCGCCGACCAACAGCAGCGGGCGGCCCCGCGCAAGCCAGATGGCACAAAGCCACCGCGACCGCGTCGGCCGCGTCGGGCGGGGAGAGGCGTTCCTTCAATCCGAGCAGCGTCTTGACCATCTCGGTGATCTCCTGCTTGTCGGCGCCGCCCCAGCCTGCCACAGCCTTCTTGACCTCGTTCGGCGAGTACTCCACTGCTTCGCATCCGGCTGCGGCGGACTCGGCCAGCACCACGCCCACTGCCTCAGCCACCGCCATGGCCGTGTGGGCGTTGCGTTGGAAGAGCACCCGCTCCACGGCCACCACGTCCGGTTTCAGTTCGGTGACGAGCGCTCGAAAATCCTGCTGCAGCTCCGCCAGCCGCTGAGCGCGGCCGGCATCGGTGGGCGTGGACAGCACACCGGCGGCCTCGGCCACCGGTCGGCGACGGTCGCCGCTGCCCTGACGAACAGCGCCGTACCCGCAGCGAGAGAGTCCAGGGTCGATACCCAGAACGAACATGTGCGCGACTTTATTGACGATGCGCCTCGCGTACGCGGATGGCTCGACCGCTGGCGATGTTCAACCTGCCGGATGCGCTGCTGCCGAGAAGCTCAGACGACCGGAATCCCCGACCGGCAGAGAACCCCGACCGGCAGAGAACTTCAGACGGCCAGCTCCTCCATGATGTCGTCGCCGATGTCGAAGTTGCTGTAGACGTCTTGGACGTCGTCCAGATCGTCGATCATGTCCATCAGTTTGAGCACCGTGCGAGCCGTGGCGGGCTCGGTCACAGCCACGCTGCTGGTGGGCAGCATGGTGAGATCCGCGCTCTGAGGCGTGATCCGGGCTGCCGTCAGAGCGTCACGCACTGCGTTGAGATCGCCGGCGGGTGTGACGACGCGCCACATGTCGCCGTCGTCCGCGAGATCCTCAGCCCCGGCGTCGAGCACCAGCATCATCAATTCGTCTTCATCGGCGGCTGACGACGGCACCAGCACCACGCCTTTGCGCTCGAACTGCCACGCCACCGATCCCGGCTCGGCCAGAGTCCCGCCGTTTCGCGTCAAGGTGCTGCGGATCTCGCTGCCGGTGCGGTTGCGGTTGTCGGTGAGGCATTCGATGTAGAGAGCCACGCCGCCCGGGGCGTACCCCTCGTAGCTGATCGACTCGTAGCTGACCCCCTCCAGTTCGCCGGTGCCGCGCTTGACGGCGCGCTCGATCGTGTCGAGGGGCACCGAATTGTCGCGGGCCTTCTGATACATGGTCCGCAGAGTGGGGTTGGAGTCGAGGTCGCCGCCGCCTTGGCGCGCCGCCACCTCGACCTGCTTGATGAGCTTGGCGAAGAGCTTGCCTCTCTTGGCGTCGGCCGCGCCTTTGCGATGCTTGATGGTCGCCCATTTGCTGTGACCGCTCACAGCCCGGCAGGCTACTGCGCCCGATCCCCGTCAGCCTCCCCGATCCCATCCAATCCGCCCGCTCAGCGACGCCCCGCCGCCTCGGCGCCCGATCCCCGGCGCCCGCCGAGGCGCGTCACCGAGCCTGGCAGCGGCAGCGGCGCCGGCGGCTAGAAGCTCTCCAGGAAGCGCTGATGCAGCCTGGGATCGCCCGACAGCTCAGGATGAAACGACGCCACCGTCACCGACCCCGACCGGCACAGCACCGGACGCCGGTCGTGACGGGCCTGCACTTCGACCTCGGGCCCCGCCCGCTCCACGCCGGGAGCGCGGATGAACACCGCCGCGAACGGCTCGTCGAGGCCGTCCACCGCGACATCGGTCTCGAAGCTCGCGATCTGCGAGCCGTAGGCGTTGCGGCGCACCGTGATGTCGATCAACCCCAAGCAGTGCTGATCGGCGCGACCGTCGATCACCTCCGCGGCCAGAAGGATCATGCCCGCGCACGTGCCCAGCACCGCCATGCCGTCGTTGAGCCGTTCGGTCAAAGGCTCGAGCAGCCCGCTGCTTTCGAGCAGCATCGACATCGTGGTCGACTCGCCGCCGGGCAGAACCAGCGCATCGACTGCCGCGAGCTGCTCGGCGCTGCGGATCTCGTCGACCCGGGCGCCCAGTCTCTGGAGGATGTCGGCGTGGGCGGCGAACCCGCCCTGCAAGGCGAGCACGCCGACGCGGGGCTTCACCAGCCCCGGTCGGCCATCTTCACGGCGAGTGTCGCTGTCTCCAAGCCCGACATGGCTTCGCCGAGCCCGGAGCTGATCTTCGCGAGGATCTCAGGATCGCGGTAATGGGTGACCGCCTCGACGATGGCCGAAGCCATCTTGGGCGGATCGGAGCTCTTGAAGATCCCCGAGCCCACGAAGGCGGCCTCGGCGCCCAGCTGCATCACCAGCGAGGCGTCGGCCGGGGTGGCGATGCCGCCGGCGCAGAACAGCGGCACCGGCAGCCTCCCGGTCTCGGCGACCTCGCGCACGAGAGGCAGCGGCGCTCGCAGCTGCTTGGCCCAGTCGAACAATTCGGCCGCGTCGACAGCCGCAGCGATGCGGCCCATGTCGCCGATGATCGAGCGGAGATGCCTCACCGCTTCAACAATGTTTCCGGTGCCGGCCTCGCCTTTGGAGCGGATCATGCAGGCGCCTTCGCTGATGCGCCGCAACGCCTCGCCCAGATTGGTGGCGCCGCAGACGAACGGCACCGTGAAAGCCCACTTGTCGATGTGGTGAAGCTCGTCGGCGGGGGTGAGGACTTCGGACTCGTCGACGTAGTCGACTTTCAGCGACTGCAGGATCTGAGCCTCAGCGAAGTGGCCGATGCGTGCTTTGGCCATGACCGGGATGCTGACGGCGCCCTGGATGCCGCTGATCATCTCGGGGTCGGACATCCGCGACACTCCCCCATGGGCGCGAATGTCAGAAGGCACGCGCTCCAGCGCCATCACCGCGGCCGCGCCCGCGTCCTCAGCTATGCGAGCCTGATCGGGCGTGACCACG
The DNA here is from genome assembly GCA_026708645.1 of Acidimicrobiaceae bacterium. Classification (GTDB taxonomy): domain Bacteria; phylum Actinomycetota; class Acidimicrobiia; order Acidimicrobiales; family Aldehydirespiratoraceae; genus Aldehydirespirator. The sequence continues at coordinate 20,687 of JAPOUM010000041.1, forward strand.
TCCATGATCACGCCGCCTTTGAGCATCTCGGCCAAACCACGCTTGACGAGGGTGGTGCCGGTGATCGATTCGGAGCTTTGAGTGCCGGACATGGCTGCCATGCTACCGGCCCGGCCCGCCCTCACTCAACGATCCGCAGCCGCGGCCGTCGCTCGCTGCGGCCGTCGCCGCCGCCGTTGCTTCAGCGATCGGACCGGCCCCCGCGACAGGCCTCGCAAGAGTCTCCGAAGGGCGGCCGGCGGGGGCTCTCTGTCAGGCTCTGACGTTGACTCTTATGGTGTGCCAGCCTTCGGCGCCGTTCGGTCGGGGCCTGACGTTGTTGCTGCTCTGCGTGCTGCCGTTGCCGTCGGTGGCGCGCACCTGTATCCGCCGCCGTCCGCCGGCTTCGGGCGTCCAGGGCAGATACCACTGCACCCAGCTCTCGTCACCCGCCGCCTCGCCGAGGCTGCACGGCGCCCAGGCCTCGTCGCCGATCCGCACCTCCACCTGCCTGATGCCTCGCGTCGGCGCCCAGGCGACCCCTGCTATCGCCACCGTCTCGCCTGCGGCGAGGGTCGAGCCGTCGGCGGGGACGTCGATGCGGCTCTGGGTCTTGACCGGCCCTTGCTTGGACCAGCCCCGCGGCACCCAGTATCCGTCGAAGCCGTCCCAGGTGGTCAGATGGATCTCCTCGAGCCATTTCACCGCCGACACATACCCGTAGAGCCCAGCCACCACGATGCGAGCCGGGAACCCGTGACGCAACGGGAGAGGCTCGTTGTTCATGCCGATCGCCAGGATGGCGTTGCGCCCGTCGTATGCCGTGGTGGTGGGGAATCCGGCGGTGAAGTGATCGACTGACCGTCCCACGATCTGCTGGGCGCCGCGCTGCACGCCGGCACGCTGCAGAAGCACGTTGAGCGGCACACCGGTCCAGATGGCGTTGCCGACCAGATCGCCGCCCACCTCATTGGACACGCAAGACAGCGTGATCACATGATCCGAGAGGCTCATGGCCCGGATCTCTTGATAAGTCAGCTCGTAGGGGTTGTCCACTAGGCCGGTGATGCGCAGGCGCCACCGGTCGGGATCGACCTGAGGCACCGTCAGCGCCGTGTCGATGCGGTAGAACTCGTTGGTGGGCGTGATCGGTGTGACGTAAGGGGCGATGCCCGGCACTTCGTCGAGCGTGTCGAGGTGCGACACCTGAGGATGCAGCGAAGACCGGGACTGCGGAGCGGTCGTGGTCGTAGTCGTGGTGGACGACGTGGTCGTGGCCGGGGGCTCTTCAGGCGCAGGAGCGGATGTGGTCGTGGCCGGAGGCTCATCGGGGGCCGGGGCGGTCGTGGTCGTCGGCGGGGGTTCTTGTTGTGCCTGCGTGGTGGTCGGCGGGGGTTCTTCGGGGGCTTGAACGGCGGGCGCGCCGGATTCTTCAGAAGCTCGTGCCGTGGTGGTCGCGGTCGCAGGGCTATCGTCGGGCGGCTGCGGGGAGGCCGCTACGGCAGTCGGTTCTTCCTCGGCCACGGCGGGCTGCTGAGCGTCGGGGACCGCTGCGTCAGGGACTTCCGTGTCAGGAGCTTCGACGCCCTCGAGGGCTTCGGCATTCTCAAGGATCTCAACACTCTCAGGGATCTCGACGCCTTCAGGGATAGCGACGCCTTCAGGGATAGCGACGCCTTCGGGGATCGCTACGCCTTCGGGCAGTTCGACGCCTCCTGGGATCTCGATGCCTTCGGGAACCTGCACGCCTGTGCCCGCAGGCGCGCCCGCGGCGCCCGCCGATGCTTCGGGTGTCCGCGCCGGAGGCCGCGGCGGCAGCGTGTAAATCTGGCGCGCCCTCTGAGCGGCTGACGGTTCGCGCAGGCTTCGACCCAGCCCCAGCAAGCCGAGCGCTGCCACAGCGGCGCCGGCGGAGTAGCCGAAGAAGGATCTGCGGGGGCCGCCGCGTGCCAGCATCCGCCGACCCTCGTCAAGATCACCCTCGGCGGTTCTGCCAGCGGCGTCGGCGGCGGCGTTCTCGTCGTTCTCGTCGCCGTTGTCTTTGTCTGCGTTGTCTGCCTTGCGGGCGGCCGGCGGTTGCGACGCTGCGGAGGCTCGGCTCACCAAGAACAGGGTGGTTGCCGCAGCCAGCGCGGCCGCTGCGAGCGCCACAGCCCACGACGACAATGCCGGACTCAGCGGATTGCGGGCCGCGGCCCAGCCGCCGAGCAGTCCGAAAGCTGCGAAACCGACGACCGCCACGTCGCGGCGGCCTCCGGCGGCAGATCGCCCCAGCCGCGCGCCGACGAGGAACGTCAAGATCACGATCCCGGCGGTGAGCAACGTTTTTTGGCTGGCGCCGACGTTGGCGATGCTGAATGCCACGACATCGCCCGGCGTGTAGTCGGTGACTGCTTCACCCACGGCTATCACCAGCGACGGGACCGGCTCGCTCAGGTCATCGACGAATTCCCCGAAGGCCAGCGCCATCGCCACCCCCGAAGCGCCGGCGATCGATCCGACCAGGCCCGAGGACCTCCAACGGCCGGATGTCGGCTCTGCCGGCTGCGCTTCGACGGATTCGGCCACGGATGCGAGCCTAGAAGCCGAGCGGCCCGAGAGTCGTCGCCTCGCAACGGGCGGCACTCATGGCGTCGCGAAGCGTTGACGCAGCTCCCTGCGAAGCAGTTTCCCGGTGTCGTTGTAGGGCAGCTCATCGACGAACTCCAGCCGTGCAGGCGCCCGACTGGAGCGCAGCCGGCGCCTCACAAGCTGCTTGAGCTCGTCGGCGTCAGGCGCCTGCGACGGCGAACGCGGCACCACGCACGCCATCGGTTCTTCGCCCCATTCGCGGCTCGGCACCCCGAAAACGGCGGCGTCGGAGACTTCGGGATGGGTCAGCAGCACTTCCTCGATCTCGCCGGGCGACAGGTTCTCTCCGCCGCGCACGATCACGTCGTCGTTGCGTCCCTGCACCCACAGGTAGCCGTCTGAGTCGAAGCGTCCCAGATCACGGGTGCGGAACCAGCCGTCGGCGTCGAGTTGCACGCCGCTTCCGGCGTATTCGCCCGACACTTGATCGCCTCGCACCCATATCTCTCCGGTCGAACCGGCGGCGGTCGGGCTGCCGTCGGGGTCGCGCACCGACACTTCCACGCCCGGCAGGGGCCTGCCCGCCGAAGCGAGCCTGGCCTGATCGACGGGATCGTCGGACGCGGCGAAGCGTCGATGGTCCTCGGGTCCGAGAACGCACACGGTCGAGCTCGCCTCGGTGAGGCCGTAAGCGTGCATGAAACCCGCCTCGGGCAACGACTCCAGCGCTCGGCGCACCACGCCGGCATGTGATCTGCCCGCCCCGTAGGACACCGAGCGGATCGACCGCAGCGCCTCGCCGCGACGCTGCAGAGCGTCGACTATGCGGATCAACATCGTGGGCACGAGCATCGCATGGGTCGCGCTCTCGGTTTTGACCAGATCGATCCAGGCGTCCGCGTCGAACCTGGCGAGCGGCACGATCCTGCGGCCCGCGTGAACCTGCGACAGCTGCGCCGCCACTGAGGCGACGTGATACGGCGGAACCGCCATCACATGGGCCTCGTCGGCGCCCGCCGAGGCTGCCTCGACCATGCCCAGCACATACGACGTCAGATGGCGGTGACGCAGAACCGCCGTCTTGGGCGGGCCGGTGGTGCCGCTGGTGTGCAGCAGCACCGCCGTCGCGTCGGGGTCTGTCGGCCAGTCGCCACAGTCGGCGGGTTCGGCGCCCCCGGCCGGGTCTTCGTGAAGCGCCCCGGCGGTCACGATCTCCAGGCCGTCGAGTCCCGCGAGCCGCTGAGCATCAGGTTCACTGGTCACCGCCAGAGCCGGGGCGGCCTGCTGTGCCCTGTCGCGCAGTTCGTCGTCTGAGAGCCTGTAATTGACCGGCAGATAAGCGGCGCCGCTCCATGCCGCGCCGAACAGCGCCACCGGCAGGACCGCAGCGGGTTCATGGCACAGCACTAGACGCTCCGCCCGGCAGGCTCGCAGGCGTCCCGCCAGGCTTGCGGCTTGATCGCTCAACTGCCGGTAGGTCAGCCGCCGATCGCCGAGGCCTTCCGAGCGGCGCCCGAACGCCAGTCGGTCACCGTGAGCGCTCGTGATCTCTTGCAGCAGGTTTAGAAGGTTCAAGGCGCCTGACCGATCTTAGGTGTCTCACTATAAGCGCCGCCCGCTGAGCCGCTCTGCGCTTCAATGGAGCGTTGACGCGTGTCACCGCCACGCCGCTTTTCTCTGAAATCACTGCGGCCCGCAACGGGCGGGCGTTTCAACGGACAAGCCCCTCAACGGACAGGAGCGTCAGCGGGCATTAGCCTTGCGTAGGTGAGCCTCCCCTTCGCTGAGACCCCCCCCCCGATCGTGATTTCGATGCAGCGTCGGTCGCGGCGGTCGAGCCGCATGTCACGGTCGGCGAGGTCATCGAGCGCATCCGTACTACCAGCCGTGACGAGCCGGAGAAGGGCCGATGGTTCGAGGAGCTCGTCAAGGTCGTGTTCTCAGAGAGTCCCGAGTACGAGATCGATGAGATCGAGCACTGGGGGCAGTGGAGCGAACGACAACGGCTGACCGCTCTGTCCGCCAAGGACAGGGGCATCGATCTTGTAGCGCGTCACCGCGACGGCAGCTGGATCGCTGTTCAGTGCAAGTGCTATGCGCCCGACAAGCGGGTTTCCAAAAGTGACATCGACTCGTTCCTGAGCCTGTCGCAAGCCACCGACGCCGACGACCGGCCGGTGTTCTCGATGCGCTGGATCGTCACTACGTCGCCGTGGACCGAAAACGCGTCCGAGCAGGTCGACAGCCTCGGCTCTTCGGTGCGGCGCATCGACTTCCTACGGCACGAATACGAGAAGATCAGCGAGAAACTGCGACAGCGGCCCGTGCGCACGCCGTGGCCGCGCCAACGCGAAGCCATCGACAAGGTCGTAGCGGGCCTGTCACATCACGACCGGGGCCGGATGGTGATGGCCTGCGGCACCGGCAAGACTTTCACGTCGCTGCGAATCGCCGAAGGGGTGGTGCCAGACGGAGGGCGCATAGCTTTCGTGGCGCCGAGCATCGCTCTGGTCGCTCAAGCACGCCGGGAGTGGCTGCTGCACACCGCGCGTACTCTTGACTGCGTCGTCGTCTGCTCCGACGAGTCCTCCGGTGGTCGCCCCGAGAGCGCCGCCGCTATGCGGGTTTCGGAGCTGGAGTGCCCAGTGACGACATCGCCGCGGCGTCTGGGCGACCTGCTCGACCCCGACCGTGGCGCTGAAGCGACTCGAGTGGTTTTCTGCACCTACCAGTCGCTTCATCGCATCTGCGAAGCACAGCAAGACCACGGTGCCGGAGCTTTCGATCTGGTGCTCTGCGACGAAGCCCATCGCACTACCGGCGCCATCAGCGACACAGCGGGGCAACGACGCGACAGCGGCTTTCAGATGGTCCACGACAACGACCGTCTGCGGGCAGTCAAGCGGCTCTACATGACCGCCACGCCGCGCACCTACACGCTCAGTTCCAAAAGGTCGCTGGCGTCTCGCGGCATCGAGACGGTGGACATGGACGACCAGCACATCTACGGCCCCCTTCTGGAAATGCTGTCGTTCAAAGAGTCGGTCGAGCAGGACCTGCTCACCGACTATCGCGTGATCGTGCTGGGCGTCCATTCGGGCACCGTGACGATCGGCGTGCGCAAGAGGCTGATGGCCCTGGGCGACGAAGCAGCAGGATCGCCCGGCGGCAGCCGACGAGGCGCCAGACCCTTGGTTGTGACCGACGAGGACCTGCAGCGCCTGCTGGGCACCTCGCTCGCCATAAACGGCATGGCCGAGGGCGACGACCTCGAAGTGCCGCAGAAGCTGGACCGCACCATCGTCTTCGCCAACTCCATCGCCCGCTCGAAGTTCTACGCGCAGGGGCTGCAGGACTCGCAGCTGCGGAGCCTGATCACACGGCGGCGACGGCGTGACGGAGAACAGGGAGGCGCTGTGTCCGTCGAGGCTCAGCATCTCGACGGCACAGCGTCGGCTTTCGACCGCGGCGTGGAACTGCGCAAACTCGCGGAGGCCGGCACCGACCAATGCGCCCGAGTGGTCTGCAACGCCAAGCTGCTCACCGAGGGCGTAGATGTTCCCTCGCTCGACGCCGTGGTTTTCATGGAGCCGCGCAACAGCCAGGTGGACATCGTGCAAGCCGTGGGGCGGGTGATGCGCCGCGCCCAGGGCAAGAAGCTCGGCTACATCGTCCTGCCCGTGCCGGTGCGACCCGGCGGGGACCTGTCCACAGAACTCAAAGCCGACGGCAGCGGCTACGACGCCGTGGCGCAAGTGCTGCTGGCTCTGCAATCCCACGACAGCCGACTGGCCGAAACGCCCGCCCACTTCGTCAAGCTCATCGACACGCCGCCTGGGCCGCCGATCGGCGGCGGCGGCGGCGAGGGCGGCGGCGAGGGCGGCGGCGGCGAGGGAACGCAGTTCGTTTTCGATCTGCACTCCGCAGGCGACGCCATCTACGCGCAGGTGGTGGCCGCGTCGGGGCTGGGGTCGTCGGGCAAGCTCGTCGCCGATGATCTCGGGCTGGCCGTCACCAACGCCGGGGCGCGGCTCAGCGAAGGCGGCTTGGCGGCGCCGCTCGCCGACGCATTGGGTCTCAGCGTCGATGGCGCCAACTCTGCCGACATCTGCAAGGTCGGCGCTCTGGTGCTGATCAACGCCTGCCTGCTGCACCGCCGCCTGCGCGACGTGCCCCGCTTCAACGACATCGCCGACCTCGCCACTGTGACCGGCGCCGCGGCGCCCGGCACTGTGCTCGGCGAAGGATGGCGACGGATCCTCGAGCACGACTACGCCCCGGTTTTCGGCCCTGCTCTCAAAGTGCTGCAGCAGCTCCCGATCCGACCTTTCGCGAACGAGGCGCTGCGCAGCCTCGCTGAGTGCGCCAACCGCACCGCCGACTCGCTCAGCGAGATGGGCTACGACCACGCAGGCCCGCTGTATCACCGCATCCTGCCCAACGCCGAGGCCTACGGCGCCTTCTACACCAAGAACCTGACTGCGCTGATGCTGGCCCGACTGGCCATCGACGACAGCTTCGCCGACTGGTCCGACCCTGCCGCGGTCTCCCGCTTGAAGATCATGGACCCGGCCTGCGGCACCGGCACGCTGCTGATGGCGGCGCTGCGCGTGCTCAAGCAGCGCACCGCCGCGAGCCGAGACAGCGGCGCCTCACCCGATGCTGCTTCACCCGAGGCTGCCCGCAACAACGAATCAGAACTTCACAAGACGCTCGTCGAGAACGTGCTCTACGGGCTCGACATCAACCAGCCGGCCATCCAGTTCGCCGCCTCGAACTTCACTCTGGGCGCTCCGACTGTCGACTACCGCAAGATGAACCTGTTGACTCTCAGACACGGCCCCCAACCCGACGGGTCGATGATGGCGGGAACTCTCGAAGTGCTCGGACTCGCCGACTCCGACGCCTCACTGCGAAACCTCGTGCAACCCGCCGGCTCGCGGGGACTGGGAGCGCAGTTGAGCGACTCCGGCGCAAGCTTTCCAACCAGCGGCATCGATCTGGTGATCATGAACCCGCCGTTCACCAACAACGTCAAGAAGAACTCGCAGTTCACGCCGGCCCAGAAAAAGGCGATGCAGCAGCACGAACTCGGACTGCGCGACACGCTGATGCAATCCGACCCGGAGGCCGCCGCCACCATCGACGCCAACAGCATCGCCACCTACTTCACCCCGATCGTGGAGCGCATGCTTTCTTCACCCGGCTCAACACTGGCCTTGGTACTGCCGGCGACCGCTTGCACCGGATCGTCGGGACAGGCAGAACGCCGCTTCAGGGCGCGGCACTTTCGTATCGAGACGGTTGTGACATCGCACGACCCTAAGCGCATCAACTTCTCGGAGAACACCGACATTCACGAGTGCCTGCTGATCGCGCGCCGCCGCGAAGAACGCTCCGATCCTGCTGTCGCCGACCCTCCCACCCGGTTCGTGTCGCTGAGCAGGATGCCGACCACACCCGATGAGGCTCTCGCAGCCGCTGACGCGATCTCATGCGGCGACTTGGGAGACTGGGGCAGCGTCACGCTGTGGCCCGCTGATCGGGTGTGCGACGGCGACTGGTCGCCCGTGCAGTGGTACGACGGCGAACTCGCCGAGATCGCCCGCTCACTCGAAACCGGCACGGCGACCCGCCAAAATCAATCGGAAAATTCTACAACCGAACAACCGAACAACCGAACAACCGAACAACACGAAAGTTCGGGCCGTCCGGCCAGGCGATCCGCGGCGCCTTCAGCCCCTGCGGGCCCGCCACTGTCTCGAACCCGACGGGAGAGCGGTTCGCGGCGCCTTCAGGCGAGTGAACTCGAGCCTGCCGACCAGCGCCACGCCGTCGGGCCAGGGGGGCAACGCATCCAGGACGCTTACAGGAAACGACAACGATGAACAATGACTTTTGCCCGGTCGGTGAGAACCGGCTCGAACCTGTCGACCGACAGCACGGTGTCGGCCCAGCAGGACGGCGCATCCAGGACGCGTTCGAGCCGAGGATTCAGTCGTGAACTACTACGCGTTCTGGTCGGCTTCGTCGAAGATTCGCAAGACCATGAGGGGCGAGCCCGAGCAAGCCATGGCGCCGCGTCCCGGCAAAGAACGACTAGCTGAGCGCTATTGGGCGCAGCGCAGCAAGCTGCTAGCAGCCAACCGTCACGACACGGTCTCGGGAAGGCTTGTGGCCGTCTACAGCGAGACGCCGTCGGTCGGGTCGGCCTGGGTGCCCGTCGCAGTCAGCAGCGACGGCGAAGCGAAATCGCTCTGCGTCTGGTGGAACAGCACGCCTGTGCGGCTGATGCTGCTGAACCGACGCAGCAAGAAGCTCACTTATCCGTCGTGGTCGCTGGATCAGCTGCGCAGCGTCGCGGTGCCTTCCCCATCCAACCCCGCATGGGGCGACCTGCTGGCGGCCTACCAGCAGGCCTGCGACATCGAACTGCTGCCGCTGCGCGACGGGCAGCGATGCGAAGGCCGTCTCATCATCGACCGCGCTGCGGCTCGAGTGCTCGACGTGCCCGAGGCTGAGATCGCCGACTGGCGCCTTCGTCTGGCCCGCGAGCCGACGATCTCCAACCAGCCTGCGGACGCCCCGCATCCTCCCTGAAGCGGCTGCTCCAGCCTGACCGGCCTCCCCTGAATAAGCCCGTTTTAGCCTTTAACTAATGGCCTTTACCGAAAAATGTTGCTTTTGTCACACCCATGCTCTATACTACTGTTCATGATGTTGACCGATGCCCGGCAAGCCACAGCAGCCGCCAACCGGATGCTCACCACAGTGCGCTCCGGCGCTGTCGGACTAGCTGAACTGCGCGAGGCGCTGGCCGAGTCGCGGGCGTTCATCGCAGCCGGGACCGCGTTCCAGACCGCCGCCGCGGAACTGATCGCCGCACGGCAACGCCACGGCGACGGCGGCGTCGAGATCCTGGCAGCGTCTGCTGGACTCTCACAACGCGAAGCCCGTAACCAGGTCGCCACTGTCGCCGCTTTGCAGAAAGTCCCGAAGCTGCGAGACGCGGTGCAAACCGGGGCTGTGCCCCAAGACAACGCCCGACGGCTCGCCGCGGCGATCACCAAAACCGGAGCCGAAGCAGTAGCAGACGACACGACACTGCTAAAGCAGGCATCGCGGATGCGGCCCGAGCAGTTCGCGAAAACCGCGCAACGCTGGATCAACACCCACCAAACCGACGACGGCACATCAGAACACCAGCAACAACGCGCCAGACGGCACCTGAAGATGTTCGACACCGACGACGGCATGGTCGCACTGCGAGGCGAGTTCGACAAGATCACCGGCACACGCATCCACAACCGGCTGCTGCACACCGCCCGACAGCTCCTCAACACCGACAAGAAACTCCCCAAAGCGCAACGACGCGAATTCCCGCAATGCCTGGCAGACGCCCTGCAACACCACACCACCAAAAGCACAAAGCCCCCAACCATCGGCACAGAAGCTCAAAGAGCCAACGGCACAGAGGCTCAAAGAGCCGGCACAGCCAAAGCCGAAGGCGCGAACGCCAGCGTCGCAGGCCCAAGCAGCAGCGCTGGGCAAACCTCAACGAACAACGCCGCGACCGCCGGCAACAGCGAGAACACCGCCCGTGGCAGCATCGCTGCCAGCGAGGCAGCCGCCAGCGACAGCGCCGGCGAAAGCGAAGGCGCCGCAACCGGCACAGAGGCGGGCAGCGGCTGGATCGCCGACATCACAGTGCTCGCCCATATCGACGACAACACCGGCGAACTCATCGGCGAACTCTCCGACGGAACCAAACTGCCGGCAGCAGTGCTCGAAGAACTGTCATGCAACGCACGCTGGACCGGACTGATCCACGACCGCGCAGGAGACGCCACCTGGCGCAGCCGCTCACGCCGCAGCGTCACCGAAACACAATGGCAAACACTGCTCGCCACATACGGCGGCTGCTTCCACTGTGGGGCACCCGCAGGCATGTGCCAAGCCCACCACATCACCCCCTACTCCAAAGGCGGCGCCACCAACCTCGACAACCTGATCATGGTCTGCTGGAACTGCCACCACAAAATCCACCACCACAACTGGCGGATCGACAAGCATTCTGACGGCAGCCACAGCCTGCACCCACCCGACCGCACGATCGGGCAACCCCGCCACGGGCCAGCCTGTGCAGACGACTACCCGCCAGAACCAGAACCCCCGCCAAAACCACCAACCCCAACAAGCCCAACCCGAAAAAGAAACGGAGGCGCCCGAAACAACACCCAAGCACAGCTGTGGACGAGCCGCGGGCGGCGCGGATGATCGAAACAGAAACGGAGGCGCCCAAGACAACACCCAAGACACCAACAGACAAGGCCGAGCTGGAACACGAGGCCGAGACCCGACCCGAACGAAACGAGCCAGAAACCCAGCCCCGACAACGCTCTGGTAAAGCCGTCCCGACCTGAGACAGACGCCTCAGGAGACGGCGGGCAGGGCGGGATTAGCTGCGGGAGGACTGCTGCTCGACGATGCCGCCGTCGGCGAGGACAACCCGGTCGCGGACAAGCAGGACTAGCCGCGAGGGGACTGCTGCTGGGTTCACACCCGCCACCGCATTGTCAGCCAACTCAGCGGACGAACAGGACTAGCCGCGGGAGGATTGCTGCTGGACCGCCATAGACGGGATCATCAGCCGCCCAGATGGACGACAAGCAGGACTAGCGACGGGGGGATTGCTGCTGGGCCAGCTCGTCGCGCAGGCCGATGAAGCGCTGCAAGCGGCGCCGGTCGAGATCGCCGGTCTGCACGGCCTCGTTGACTGCGCAGCCGGGTTCTGCGCCGTGCGCGCAGTCCGAGAAGCGGCAGTGGAGGCTGCGCTGCTCGATGTCGGCGAAGACTCGGCTCAAGGCGTTCCGCATGTCGGTCAAACCCAGCGCTCGCACCCCGGGCGTGTCGATAACGAGTCCGGCGTCGCCGGGCAACAGCACGAGCCGCCGCGCCACCGTCGTGTGGCGCCCCCGGCGATCCGACGTCCGCACTTCGGCGGTCGCCACCACTTCAGCGCCGGCCAGAGCATTGACCAGGGTCGATTTGCCCGAGCCGCTGGCGCCTAGCAACACCAGCGTCCGGCCCGGCCCCAACCGCGAACGCAAGCCGTCGAGGCCCGAGCCGCTGCGCGCGCTGAGCGTCAGCACCTCCACCTCACCTGCAACAGCCCGGACCGTTTCGGCCGCGTCGGCGGCGTCAGCGGCGTCAACAGCCTGATCGGCCTTGGTGAGCAGGATCACAGTCTCGGCGCAGCTCTCGCGTGCCATCACCAGCATCCGCTCGAAACGTCCCGCAGGCAGCGGCCGATCCAGACCGGCGACGATGCCCACCACATCGAAGTTGGCGGCCAACGCCTGATCGCCGCCGCGCTCGGACGGATCACGACGCGCCAGAACGCTGAACCGGGGCAGCACACGACTTATCACCACGACGTCCTGGGATTCGGCCAGCTGCACCCAGTCGCCGGTGACCGGCGCCGTCACTGACTGGGCGCGCACCGAGTCCGAGCCGGCTCGCACCATGCCGTGAGCCGTCACCACGTCGCATTCGCCGCGGTCGACCTGCACCACTCGCCCGAGCCCGAGACCGGGCTCGCCTTCGAACCCTGACACTTGGCGATCCGGGCGCTCGAAATCGGGTTCGCCTTCGAACCCTGACACTCGGCGATCCGGGCGCTCGAGATCGGGAGATTCTGGCCGGCGGAGACCGTGGTCGTCTTCCGGGCTTGATGCTCCGATGGGCGCCTGCGACTGATCTTCAGGGCCGAAGCAACCAGGCAGCTTCGTCGCCCTCGACCCGCTCGACGGGCCAGGCCCCGGCGACGGCGGCAACACGGCAGCAACACGGGATTGGTAACCCCAGCGGTTGAGCACCCCGGCATCGGATTCGCTAGTCACATTCAATCACGGGCCTCCAGCGCCGTCCTGTCCTGGGACCGGCGCCCGACCGGCGGCGCACCCGCCTCAAAACGATCACACCGGCACCGGCCACCGCAACACCACCACACCGCCAGAACACTCCTCTGATACGCCAGACCGACAAGCCCGATCCCATCGACGACCCTGAGACCCGCAACACCACCACACCGCCAGAACACTCCTCTGATACGCCAGACCGATGATACGCCAGATTGATGAGCCCGATCCCATCGACGACCCTGAGACCCGCAACACCACCACACCACCAGAACACACCAGCGGCGCCCTGTGGCACCCCGCGGCGCCTCAAAACCGCCACGCCTATCGCACTAATGCTCCACTGAAACTAATGCTCCATTGAAGCGCCTACGCTCTCACCGATGACAAACACCATCTCGACGACCGCGCTTTCGGGCACGAGCGCTGAACGGGGCGGACGTGGCGACGCCTGACGGAACTCCCGCAAGCGGATCATCCGACGCTCGACGGAGCTTGGCCTCGTCGCTGTCAGGCGGCCTGGCAGGAACCGCAGGCGCCGCCGTGGGCTTGGGCTTCGGCGAGCTCATGGAAGGAGCGTTCGAGTCGATCCCCTCACTGGTGGTCGCTGTGAGCGAACTGCTCAGCGACTACACGCCCGGCGATGTGGTGAGGTTCAGCATCGCCAACTTCGGCGCCAGCCAGAAAACACTTCTGACCGTGGGCATCGTCATCGGCTCGTTGGCGGTCGGCGGGCTGCTGGGCGTCTTCGCAGCCCGAAAGCAGCCGCGTGCGACCATCTCCGGTTTCGCGGTTTTCGGTTTGATCGCAGGCTGGTGCGCGGCGCGCAACCCGCTGAGCCCGGTGCTCGGGTCGTGGCTGGTGGGTTTGACAGCCGCGGCAGCGGCATGCGCGACCACGCTGCTGCTCGCCAGGTTGGCAGCGTCCCCGAGAATCGCGGCGGCCGCAGCGGGCGACTCGCTGCGGTCCAGCGGTCAGGCCGCTGAACTCGGTCGAGAGGAGTCACTGCAGCTGCAACAACAACCCCCGCCTTCAGGCGCCGATTCCGCTCTGATGGCGGCGGCGTCATCCCCGTCGGACGCGTCGCCGGACGGGCAGTCGCAACAACAAACCTCGCCTTCAAGCACGGATCCCGCTCTGATGGCGGCGGCGACGTCGTCATCCCCGTCGGACGCGTCGCTGCAACAACCACCGCCGTCCAGCACAGGCGCCCCATCGGATTCCTCGGATTCCTCCGACACTTCGGTGGGGCGACAGCTACCGCTTTCCAGCACTGATCCCGCATACAGCGCTGATCCCGTCGCGGCAACAAACCCGACTACCCCGGACCAAGCACCCCAACAAACACAAACACAAGATTCATCACCGCCCGGCACGGAGCCGAGCACTGAGCCCGTCACGACCGCATCGACGGGCTCCAGACGGGCTTTCTTCGCATACGCGGGCGGCGCGGGCGCGGCCGCGCTGGCGATGGTCGGACTGGGCCGAGCGCTGCGAGGCCAGTCAGCGGCAGAACAGTTCCTCGAGACCAACACGCTGCGACCCGCCGCCGCGCCGACCACCACCGCGGCTGCAACGTCGACCACTGCAGCACCCGCCGCCACATCAACGATCGCGATCGCCGACACGGCGCCCGCCACCACGGTCGCGCCCGCCACCACCGCAGCGCCGACGGCCGCAGTCGCCGAGCAGTTGGCGGCACTCAGAACGCTCGACAGCGAAGTCACCGGGATCTCCAGCTATGTGACCCCCAACGACCGCTTCTACCGGATCGACACCGCCTTCGGCCGGGTGCCTCAGATAGACCCCGCCGGATGGCGGCTGCGTTTCACCGGCATGGTCGACAACCCCTACGAACTCACTTTCGACGAGATCCAGGCAATGGATTTGAGCGATCATGTGATCACCTTGTCATGCGTGTCCAACGAAGTCGGGGGCAACCTGGTCGGCAACGCCGTCTGGACGGGCATTCCCTTGTCTGTGCTGCTGGACCGCGCCGGGGTGCAGCCCGGCGCTGATCAGGTGGTCGGACGCTCGGTCGACGACTGGACCGCGGGCTTCCCCACTCCTGTGGTCTACGACGGACGCAACGCCATCCTGGCGATCGGCATGAACAACGAGTTCCTGCCGACGGATCACGGCTTCCCGGCTCGGCTGGTGGTGGCCGGCCTCTACGGCTACGTGTCGGCGGTCAAATGGCTCGATGAGATCCATCTCACCACTTGGGACGGCTTCGACGGATACTGGGTGCCGCGGGGCTGGTCCAAAGAAGGCCCGATGAAAACCCAGAGCCGTATCGACGTGCCCGGCGGCGGCGACACGCTGCGAGCAGGCGAGACTGTGCCGATAGCCGGAATCGCTTGGGCGCCGACCCGAGGCATCGAACGGGTGGAGGTCAACATCGACGAAGAGGGCTGGCAGACCTGCGAGCTGGGCGAGGCGCTCGGCGACGAGAGCTGGGTGCAGTGGCACCACGCGTGGACGCCCGCCGAAGGCCGGCACCGCATCCAGGTGCGCGCCACCGACGGCGACGGCGCCACTCAGAGCTCCCGCCAGGTCAGCCCCGCTCCCAACGGCGCAGAGGGCTGGCACACCGTCAACGTCAACGTCGCCGCCTGAACATCGGCTTCGCCAGTTGAGACCCGGCCAGAGAACACGCGCGAGCAGAAAACTCTCACGGAAGAGCGCTCACGGGCAAAGAATGCGCTCGGGCGAGTGAGAGTTCGCCGTGTCGCGACCGTGGCCCGCGACACGCTTATCCGAGCAGCCACATGAGCCTGCGGCGTGCCCGCCTGACCCGGCGCACCATCATCAACCGCCCAGCGGGCGTCAACGGCGCATTAGCGTGCGACATCAAGCCTCCTGTGTTCGTGTTCGGTTGCTGTTCGCAACACCACACTCACACAGGAGGCCCACCCCCTACACGCTGCTACCAACCTCTATGACCACTACAACTAGAAACCCCGAACAGCGACAGACGTATCAGTGGCAGACGTATCATCGATTTCGCAGCTCGCGAACGCTGTCGGCGCCCCTGCCTGCTGAGCCTCTCATGATCTGGCCTGAAGACTTGGCTTTGGACGCTTGACCGTGCCTCGTAGTAGGGTGCGCTCACAGCAGTTGCAGCGATGCTGTCGAGCGATGCTGCTGTGCGGCGCGATCAGCGACGAAGCAACGGCGGAGGGTGGCTGTGACCGACCTAATCGATGACCGGCCGGGCCGGGCCGCCGCCGCCACGACCGAGTTCGTCTGCAACGGCGCCGCCGTGCGTGTCGGCGAGCATCCCCATCTGCTGGCTGCGCTGCGCGAGGAACTGGGACTGGTGGCAGCCAAAGACGGCTGCGCCCCTTCGGGACAGTGCGGGTGCTGCACTGTGCTGGTCAACGGCAAAGCCCGCGTCGCCTGCCAGACCCCTCTCGACAAGGTCGAGGGCGGCGAGGTGCTCACTCCCGAGGGTCTCGACAGCGGCGAGCGCCACCGCTACGCGGCCGCTTTCGGCGCGGCCGGCGCCGTGCAGTGCGGCTTCTGCACGCCGGGCATCGTGATGCGGGTCAAAGCCCTGATCGACCGCAACGGCGCCGAGCTCAGCCGCGAGCAGGCCTCGCGGCATCTGGGGGCGCACCTGTGCCGCTGCACCGGTTATCTCAAGATCCTCGACGCTGTGGAGATGCTGGCCCGCGGCATCGAGGCGCCCAGCGGAAACGCGACGCAGTCCGGCGGCGGCGGCACCGCGGTGGAGGTCAGGCGCGGCGTGGGAGCGCGCGCCGCTCGCTACGAGTCGGCTGATCTGACCCTCGGCGACAAGCTCTACATCGACGACATGTCGGCGCCCGGGATGCTCCACGGCGCCGTGCGTCTGGCTGATCACGCCCGCGCCGAGGTGACCTCCATAGACACGTCCCGCGCCGAGGCGACAGCCGGAGTGGCGGCCGTGATCACCGCAGCCGACGTGCCCGGCGATCTGCGCATCGGGCTGATCCACAAGGACTGGCCGGTGTTCATCCCGGTCGGGGGGCGCACCTCGTATCTGGGAGACGTGATGGCTCTGGTGGTGGCCACCAGCCGTGAGACCGCCCGCCGCGCGGCGCAGCTGGTGGAGGTCGGCTACCGGCCGCTGGCGCCCGTGACCGACCCTGAAGCGGCCGTGGCCGACGATGCCGAGGACGCAGTGTGGGGACTGGACGGAAACGTGCTTTCTGTGTCGAGCTACAAGCGGGGCGGCAGCGTCGCCGAAGCTTTGGAGGCGTCGGCTCACACCGTGAGCGAGACTTTCCGGACCCAGCGGGTGGAGCAGGCTTTCCTTGAGCCGGAGTCGACTCTGGCCGTTCCGAGGACCGAAGACGGCCGGCGCGGCCTCGACGTCTACTCGGGCGGACAGGGGGTGTGGGACGACCGCGACCAGATCGCGTCGGTGCTCGGCGTCGACAACAGCCGCGTCTGGGTGGAGCAGGTCGCCAACGGCGGAGCTTTCGGCGGCAAGGAGGACTGCTCGAACCAGGCTCAGACGGCTCTGGCCGCCTGGCTGCTGAACCGCCCCGTGAAAACCACCTTCTCGCGCGAGGAGTCGCTGCTGGTGCATCCCAAACGGCACCCCGTGCGCATCGAACTGTCAGTCGGCTGCGACAGCGAAGGCCGCCTGACCGCCTTGAAGGCGAGGATGCTGGGCGATTCGGGGCCTTACGCCTCGGTGGGGATGAAAGTGCTGGAACGCGCCGCCGGGCACGCCTGCGGCCCCTATGCGGTGCCCGTGGTGGACGTCGAAGCGGTGGCGGCTCGCACCAACAACAGCGTCTGCGGCGCCTTCAGAGGTTTCGGGGCCAATCAGGCCCAGTTCGCCACTGAAGGCGCGCTCGACCGCTTGGCGGACGCTGTCGGCATCAGCGGCTGGGAGATCCGCCGGCGCAACGCCGTGCATCCCGGAGCGGTGTGGGGTCCGGGCCAGATCATGGACGACGGCAGCCTCGGCGCCCGGCAGTGCTTGGACGCCGTGAAACCCGCCTACGACGCCGCCGTGGCCGCGGGCAGAGCCGTCGGTCTCGGGCTGGGGCTCAAGAACTCCGGCCTCGGCAACGGTTTCAAGGAGGTCAGCCGGGCGGTGGTGCGCTTCCTCGCCGACGACGCCCACCCGGCCGGCGCCCCGGCGGGACCCGACAGCGCAGTCGAGGTGCGTCACTGCTGGACGGAGATGGGCCAGGGCGTGCATACCGTGGCTTTGCAGGTGGCGGTCGAGGAACTGGGCGTGCGGCCCGAGCAGGTCGAGGTCCGCGTCGACACCAGCCGCGAGCTCGGCGCAGGGCAGACCACCGGCTCGCGGGGCACGCTGATGGGCGCCGGGGCGGTGGCTGAGGCCTGTCGGGCGGCCATCGACGGCGGCTGTTTGACCGATGTCGATTACGAGGGCGAATACCGGGTGGACTGGACCGACAAGCTCAGCGACGGGCTCGAGCACCCGGTCATCCATTCGACTTTCGGCTACGCCGCCCAGGTCGTGATCGCCGACCCCGACAGCGGCGAGATCGAGAGGGTGGTGGCCGCGCATGACGTGGGGCGCGCCGTCAACCCGCTGCTGTGCGAGGGACAGATAGAGGGCAGCGTCCACATGGGTCTGGGTTACGCGCTGAGCGAGGACTTCCCCTGCGACGACGAGGGCCGCCCCCGCTTCGACACTCTCAGGGCTCTGGGCGTGCTGCGAGCCAAGGACATGCCCCCGGTGGAAGTGATCCTGGTGGAAGCCCCGCAGCCGGACTCGCCTTACGGGATCAAAGGCGTCGGCGAGATCGGCTTGGTGCCCACCGCACCGGCGGTGGCCGAAGCGCTGAGACGAGTGGACGGCCAATGGCGCAACCGGCTGCCGATCAATGCTCACCACCCCGTGAGAGTCGACCGGTGAAAGACGCGCGAACAGCAGAGCCGTGGCCCGAGCGGCCCGTGAGCGTAGAGAACTCCAGCGGGAACGGCGCCGCAGCGACGCAGCCGGCTCTCACCTGTTCGCGCGCGCTCTCAGCGCCTCGATCGTGACGGGTCTCGATCGTGACGGGTCTCGATCGTGACGGGTTCCGAAGTGACGGGTTCCGAAGAGCCTGCTACCGAAGAGCCTGCTACCGAAGTGACTGCTTCCCCAGTGACTGCTTCCGAAACGCCTATCGCGGCTGATTCCACGCCGAGTGACCCAAGCCGCGGAGCGGCCGTCGAGGCTCGCACTACCGCGGGGATGGTGTGCGCCCACCATCACCTCTACTCGGCTCTGGCGAGGGGCATGCCCGCGCCGCCGCGCACCCCGACAGGATTCCTGGAGATACTCGAACTGGTTTGGTGGCGCCTCGACCGGGCTCTGGATCTGGACATCATCGAATGGTCGGCGAAACTCGGGGCGCTGGAAGCCCTCGAGTCGGGCACCACCGCGATCATCGACCATCACGAGTCGCCCAACGCCATCGAGGGGTCGTTGGACGTGATCGCCGCAGCCTGCGCCGAGGTGGGCGTGCGGGCGGATTGCAGCTACGGGGTCACCGACCGCCACGGAGCTGCCGGCGCCCGAGCCGGGCTGGCCGAGAACGACCGCTTCCTGCGCTCAGGCGGCAGAGGCCATGTGGGGGTGCATGCCGCGTTCACCTGCTCTGAGGACACGCTGCAGGCCGCGGCCGGCCTGGCCGCCGACCACGGCACGGGCGTTCACATCCATGTAGCGGAAGGCTCGGCCGACCGGGCCGCAGGCGAACGGCTGGCGACGCTGGCCCGTGACGACTGGCTGCTGGTCCACGCCGTGCATCTGGACCGCGACCTGCCGGGCACGATTATCCACAACCCTCGCTCCAACATGAACAACGCGGTCGGCTACGCCATGCCCGCGGCACGGCCCAACCCGGTGGCTCTGGGCAGCGACGGCATCGGCGCCGCCATGGTCGAAGAGTTCCAGCTCGCCTATGCGCGCCACCGCGAGGACGATGTCACCGCCACGCCCGAAACCGCTTGGAGCTGGCTGGAGACCGGATGGCGCCTGTTCCCTGAAGCCGCGCACGACACTGTGATCTGGAACTGCGGGCGTCTCGATGCTTGGTCGCTGGCTTTCACGACCGGCGTCAAAGCCCAGGACGTGACCGTCGACGGCGAAGTGGTGCTGCGCGACGGCCGGCCGACTCGGGTGGACGGCGACGAGATCAGAACAAAAGCCGCCGAAGCCGCCGCCAGACTGTTCGCCAAGCTCGAAGACATGCCGTGACGACCGCGGACACAAGCGGACAAGAGCCGATGACGCCTGAGCCCGACAAGTTCGTCCATCGTCAATGTCCATCTTCAATGTCCATCGGCAACGGCCGACCCAGGGCACGCCGCATGAACAGAATCCATGACGCCCGAGCCCGCAAGACAAGCAAGCCCGCATAGACACTCGCAAAGACAGGAGTCGCCATGACCCAGCCTGTAGCCCTCTACATTCAAGACGCCCACACTCTCGAGGAGTCTCTGGCGTTGGCGCGCTATGCCGAGTCGAGAGGCTTCGACGCGGTCTGGCAGGCCGACTCCAGGCTGGTGCGCGACGCGGTGGTGCCGATGGCGGCCATCGCCGCGGTCACCGACACGATCAGAGTGGGAAGCGGCGTCGTGGACTGCTGGACCCGCAACCCGGCACGCCTGGCATCGACGTTCTCGACGCTCGACGACCTCGCCCCGGGCCGGATCATTCTCGGGATCGGCGCCTGGTGGGAGCCGCTGGCCTCAAAAGTAGGCGTCGAGAGGGTGCGCCCCTTGAAGGCCATGCGCGAGATCGTGAAGGCCTGCCGCGGCCTGCTCAACGACCAGACCGTGACCTTCCATGGCGAGTTCGTGAACTTCGACGGGGTCGAGCTCGACTATGTGCAACAACAGCGCCGACCCAAGGACGTGCCCATCTACATCGGCGCCACCGGCGCCAAGATGATGGCCCTGACCGGCGAGATCGCCGACGGCGTGGTTTTGAACTATCTGGTTTCGCCGCAATACAACGCGCAAGCCATGGAGCAGCTCGCCGAAGGCGCGGCGCGCGCCGGGCGCAGCGTCGACGACCTGGACCGCCCGCAGCTGATCGTCTGCTCGATGGCGTCGGGCGACTCCGAAGCCGAGCGCGGCGAGGCTCTGGACAGCGCCAGAATGCTGATCACCCAGTATCTGGGCCAGCAGCCCCACATCATGAAAGCTTCGGGAGTGCCCGAATCGCTTCTGGACGAGGTGAGAGCCGTGCTCACCTGGCCCGCCACTCTCGAGCAGGTGGAGGCCGCCTCCAAGCTGGTTCCAGACGAGGTGGTGCAGATGCTCTGCGCCGCCGGCACCGTCGAGGAGTGCCGCGCCAAAGTCCGCCACTACATCGACAACGGCTGCACCACGCCGATCCTCTATCCGCTGGGACGCGACGCAGAGATGATGATCGACGCCTTCGCGGGCTGGGAGATCTAGCAGCGGGACGGCTGCGATCTCGAAGCCGGCGCATCGAAGCCATAACAGCAAAGCCGGCACAGCGCAGCCGGCGCATCGAGGCTGCCGAATTCCTGAGACACGCCCGAACCGCCTCGGCGCCGCCCGAAGCTGCCTTAGCTGCGAACAACCCGTCAGTGAAACCGTGACAAACAAAACCTTGACAAACCACGAGCATCGCCACAACAGAGCAACGCAGCAATGCGAACACTGCAACAATGCGAACACTACGAAACCTGCGGAGACGAGACCACCGAACGCCGTGGGCAGTCCCGTGAGCATCCCGTGAGCATCCCTGTGACAATCCCATGAGCAAACCCGTGACGGACTTGCTGGTTCGCAATGCCCGGCTGGTGGCCACGATGGACCCGCAGCGGACCGAGATCTCAGGCGGCTGGGTCGCGGTCGCCGGCGGCTTCGTCACAGGCGTCGGCCCGTCGGGCTCGGAACCAGCCGACGCGGTACGCACCATCGACGCCGGCGACTGTCTGGTCACGCCCGGTCTCATCAACACTCACCATCACCTCTACCAGAACCTGACTCGCGCCTACCGACCGGCTCTGGGCGGCAGCCTGTTCGACTGGCTGCGGACGCTGTACCCGCTGTGGTCGCGCCTCGACGAGGAGGCGGCTCACGTCTCGGCCTGGATCGGGCTGGCCGAGCTGGCTTTGAGCGGCTGCACCACCAGCACCGACCATCTTTACGTGCATCCCGAAGGCGCCGGGGATCTGATCTCGGCGGAGATAGCCGCGGCGACCGCCTTGGGCGTGCGCTTCCATCCCACCCGAGGGTCGATGTCGCTGAGCGTCAAAGACGGCGGACTGCCGCCCGACAGGGTGGTGCAAAGCGACGAGGTGATACTGGCGGAGTCCGAACGACTGGTGGCCGCGCACCACGACGCGTCGCCGGGAGCGATGGTGCGCGTCGCTCTGGCGCCTTGCTCGCCCTTCTCGGTGTCCACCGAGCTGATGAGAGCCACAGCGGAGCTGGCCGAACGCCTCGACGTGAGGCTGCACACCCATCTGGCCGAAGACCCTGACGAGGACGATTTCTGCCTGGAGATGTTCGGGATGCGCCCCGTGGACTATTTCGACCATTGCGGCTGGGCCGGAGACCGCTCGTGGGTCGCGCACTGCGTGCAGCCCGACCCGGCAGAGATCGCCCGGCTGGGCCGCTGGGGCACGGGCGTGGCCCACTGCCCCAGCTCGAACATGATCCTGGGCGCGGGCGTCGCCCCGGTGCGCGAGCTCAGCGAAGCCGGAGTGCCGGTCGGGCTGGGAGTCGACGGCTCGGCTTCGTCCGATTCGGGGTCGCTGTGGACCGAGGCTCGCAACGCCATGCTGCTGGCGCGGCTGCGCGACGGCCGAGCCCGCCGCGACAGCCTGTTCACCGCGCGTCAGGCGCTGGAGCTGGCGACCCGCGGCGGCGCCGCCTGCCTGGGGCGCGCCGGCGAGTTGGGGGAGCTGAGTGTCGGCGCCTGCGGCGACATCGCCGTCTGGCGCCTCGACGGGGTCGCTTTCGCCGGCGCCTGGTCGGACCCGGTGGAAGCTTGGCTGCGTTGCGGGCCCGTGTCCGCCTGTCACACCGTCGTGGCCGGACGTGCCGTGGTGAGCGACGGCCGTCTCGTGGCCGACTCTGAGCAGATGCTGCGCGATCATCGCCGCATCGCTGCGCGGCTGCAATCGCTGTAGTAAGCAATGCTGCACCCGGCCGAACCGCCCGGCCGCAGCGACGTCAGGAGGACGATCCAGCAATGAGCGACAACGGCTTGTGCAACAACGGCTCGAGCGACAACGGCTTGCAAAAGGAGGCCTTGCGAGAGGAGATGGACTGGTCGCTTTACGGACGCGGCGCGCGCGAGCTGGCGGAGATGATCGCGGCGGACCGTTACCGGCCCGACATGATCTTGGCGATCGCCCGCGGCGGTCTGTTCTGCGCGGGGTCGCTGGGCTACGCGCTGTCGGTCAAGAACGTCTACGTGATGAACTGCGAGTACTACACCGGAGTCGGGGAGCGCCTCGAGGTTCCGGTGGTGCTGCCGCCGCAGCTCGACCTGGTCGATCACCGCGACTCGAAGATCCTGATCGCCGACGACGTCGCCGACACCGGCCACACCCTCAAGATGGTGCATGACTACTGTCTCGACGAGGTCGCCGAGGTGCGCTCGGCGGTGCTTTACGAGAAGCCGCATTCGCTGGTGAGCTGCGACTACGTGTGGCGGCGCACCGATCGCTGGATCAACTTCCCGTGGTCGACTCTGCCGCCTGTGGTGGAGTTGGCTGACACCGGATACAAGGTGCTCGACGCATGATCGTGATAGCTGACGGCAAGACCACCGAAGCGGCTCAGCGCAGCGACGACCATGAGACCGACGACCACGAGAATCTGTGGTTGAAGCTTGACGAGTTGCCCGCAGCAACCGGCTGGCAGATGAAACCCGAAGGCGCCTGCCTCGGCGAGTTGTGCGTGCCGCTGCCTGAATCCAAGCGCGCCGAGTGGACGGTCGACACCGAGGACGGGGCCTGGCTCAACTATTCGGAATTCGCTGACATGATCGGCCAGAAACAGGCGCACGACGGCGACGTGTGGAGCCTCAGCTCGGTGCCGGAAGTCCGGCGCTCCGGACTGGAATCAGCGATAGCACCGGATTTCGAGGTGGCTGAACGCAACGGCGACACGCTGCGTCTCTCTGACTTGCGCGGCCGCAAGGTGGTGCTTTTCACTTGGTCGTCCTGGTGAACCTGCCGTTTTGCCCTGCCGGTCTGGCAGGAACTGTACGAATCCATCGGGCCCGACCGTTTCGAGATGATCAGCGTCGCTCAAGACTCCGGCGGCGCGAAAGCGGTTGACAAATGGTTCGATCGAGCTTCTCCGACATTCCGCTGCGTGATCGACACGACCCACCAGATCAGCTCGCTGTTCGGCTGGGTGAACTTGCCCTGCGCGGCGTGGATCGACGAGCAGGGCCGCGTAGTCCGCAGCAACGAGGGCGTTCTTCCGGCTGAGATGGGCGTCAATTTAGGAGTCGTCAAGCTCATCGCCGGAGACAGCTCCTTCTCG
Organism: Acidimicrobiaceae bacterium; assembly: GCA_026708645.1. GTDB lineage: Bacteria > Actinomycetota > Acidimicrobiia > Acidimicrobiales > Aldehydirespiratoraceae > Aldehydirespirator. The sequence continues at coordinate 44,662 of JAPOUM010000041.1, forward strand.
GACGCGACCCGCGACTGGATCGAGCACGGCGCCGCGAGCGAGCACGTCCTGTCGAGCGCCAAACTCGCCGAGCAGACCAAGCCCGTCACCGACGAGACTCTGCTGGCAGAGGCAGAGTTCAAGCTTGCTCTGCACTTCGAGGCTCAGGGCGACAAGGGGCGCGCCAGGCGGCATTTCGCGACGGCCTCGGAACTGGCGCCCGACAACTGGTTGTACCTGCGCCAAGGCTGGACCGCCAGCAGGAGCAGGGCCTACTCCGACTTGAAGTCCTACCGGCGAATGAGCCGGCTGAACAAGAACACCGACAAGGTCTTCTCTGACCGGACCGGGCTTCCCGGCGAGAACTACAGGCGCTTCACCCTGCCCGAATGGTTCTGGACCCCGATGCTGCAGCGCTTCAAGCAGCGACGGCGCCGCTGAGCCCCCCCCCCCCCAGCGGCGCGGCCTGTGAGCCGCAACGCCGGGCACGCCCCTGCACCCACGGCCTCGCGCAAGCACAACGACGGCGCCGCACTAGTCTGTGACGCGTGCAAGCTCGAGGATCCGCAGAACCCCTGTCGGATGCCGAGCAGGAGGCGTTCCGCTCCCGTTGCCGCGCCTTCCTCGACGAGCACGCCACAGGAAACTCACTGGACGGAGAATCAGACCAGCGCGGCGAGCTGCGTCTGCGAGCAGCCCGGAAATTCCAGAAAGCTCTCGCCGACACGGGTCTGGCGGGACTGACCTACCCGGTCGAATACGGCGGCGCCGGCCTCACCAAGACCCACGAGAGGATCTGGCGCGACACCTACAGCGAATACCCGGACATGACTTTCGAGCTTCTGATCTCTCAGGGCATGTGCCTGCCGATGGTGGCCGAATACGGCAGCCACGACCAGAAGCAGAAATACCTGGCGGAGATGATCTCCGGCAACGAAGTCTGGTGCCAGATGTTCTCTGAGCCGGGCGCCGGCTCTGATGTGGCAGGTTTGCAGACCCGAGCCGAGCGCGACGGCGACGAATGGGTCGTCAACGGCCAGAAAGTGTGGATCACGCTGGCGCATCTGTGCGACTACGGGATCATCATCGCGCGCACCGATCCGACAGTTCCCAAACACGCCGGGATCTCGATGTTCATAGTGCCTATGGACGCCCCCGGCGTGGAGGTGCGACCGATTCATCAAATCGACGGCAGCACCCATTTCAACGAAGTTTTCTTCAGTGACGCCCGAATCGGCGCCGACGGCCTGCTCGGCGATCTCAACAACGGCTGGCGCATGGCTACCGCCATGCTGATGTACGAGCGGGTGGCCATCGGTTCGGGCACCACCGGCGGGGTGACCACCGACCGCAGCGACCGGCTGATCGAGGAAGCCCGAAAGCGCGGCGTGAGCCGGGACCCGAACCTGCGGCAGAAGCTGATGCGGCTGCGCACGCTCGAGACGTGCCTGTCTCTGGTGGCGATGCGCACCCGTGCAGAGATCAAAGCGGGGCGCACGCCCGGGCCGGGCGGCTCGGTCGGCAAGCTGGCGACTGTGGCGATCGCCGATCTCCAGACCGAGGTGTCGCTGGCCATCACCGGGGCTTCCGGCGTGGCCTGGGAGGACGAGTCGGACGCTTTCTGGCAGCGCCAAGCGCTGGCGTCGCTGTCGGACGGGATCGCCGGCGGCACCACCGAGATCCAGCGAAACATCATCGGCGACCGCGTGCTGGGACTGCCACGCGACGTCAGCGTCGACTCAGGGATCCCCTATCAGGATCTCAAGGTCGGCACGCAGCGCGCCTGAACCGCCAGCGCCGGCCGCCGGATCAGAAGCCATCAGAGTCGAAGCCGCCGTAGCGAAGCAACCGAAATCAGAGTCACCGGAATCAGAGTCACCAGAGTCAACAGGGGCCAGAGTCAACAGGGGCCACAAGGGAGGGCGGCGATGCGCATCGGAGTTCCCAAAGAGATCAAGAGCGAGGAACGTCGAGTCGGATTGACCCCCGACAGCGTGCGCGAGGTCACCGACCGCGGCCATGAAGTGTTCGTCGAGCGCGGGGCGGGCGCAGGCGCCGGTTTCAGCGACGACGAGTACACCGACCGTGGAGCGGTGCTGGCCGAAGACGCCGACGAGCTGTTCGACGCCGGGGAACTGATAGTCAAGGTCAAGGAGCCGCAAGCGCCGGAACGGGCGAGGCTGCGGTCTGACCACACCCTTTTCACCTATCTGCATCTGGCGCCCGACCCGGATCAAGCCCGTGACCTGATCGCCAGCGGCGCCACCGCCATCGCCTATGAGTCGGTGACGGACGAGCGCGGCAGGCTGCCGCTGCTGGCGCCGATGTCGCAGGTGGCCGGACGCATGGCGATCCAGGCTGGGGCCCACTGCCTGGAGGCGTCGGGCGGCGGCCGTGGGGTGCTGCTGGGAGGAGTCCCCGGAGTGGCCGCGGCACCGGTCACTGTGATCGGCGGAGGCGTGGTCGGCAGCAACGCCGTGCAGATGGCTCTGGGACTGGGCGCGGACGTCACCGTTCTGGATCGCGACGCTGCGGTGCTCGAGTCGCTGGCCGACCGCCACGGGCCGGCGTTGCGCACCGTCTACTCGACCCCCACCCGGCTGGCGCAGGCGGTCTACACCGCCGATCTGGTGGTGGGGGCGGTGCTTCTGCCCGGCGCCCGGGCGCCTCGGTTGATCACCCGGCAGATGGTGAAGGTGATGAGGCCCGGCACGGTGGTGGTGGACGTGGCCATCGACCAGGGCGGCTGCGCCGAGACCTCCAAACCCACGACCCACGCCGATCCGACTTTCGTGGTCGACGAGGTGGTTCACTACTGCGTGGCCAACATGCCCGGGGCGGTGCCGCGCACCGCTACGCAGGCCCTCAACAACGCCACGCTCTCCTACGTGCTCAAACTGGCGGACTCGGGGGTGGTGGAGGCCGTCGCCGGCGACAAAGGCCTCCAAGACGGGCTCAACGTGCGCCGCGGCCTCATCACCGAGCCCGCCGTGGCCGAAGCCTTGGATCTCGAATACACCGAGCCGCTCGCCGCGCTCTGACCATCGCAGCTAGCGGGCTGCCGCTTCACCCTCAGGCTTCCGTCCAGTCGAGCTGAGCGGGGCGACCGGGCGCAGACGCGATGCCGGCCGCACAGCCGCCGGCAGAAAGCCGATGCCGACCAGCGGCCGTCCAATCGTGGCAGACTGAGGACGAGTGATTCGGAGGCACAGTCGTGGCATTCCTGCGCCCGAGGGCTGACAACTGGCGTAGTGACGTGCCTGGGGCTCGCTGGTTCAAGGCCGACTTGCATGTCCGCACCATCGACGACGCTCCGGGCAGCCTCGTGCAATCGCCCGGCGCCGGCGGAAATCCGCCGGACTCCGAAGAGGAACTGCGAGGGTATGCACGCCGCTTCCTGCAGACGCGATGCAGACCAAGCCGCTGATCAAAGAGTTCGTCACCCGACACCGCTTGCCGTTCTTCCACAGCAGCGGAGCGCTCGACCCTGAAGACATCGGCAAACGTCACGTCTGGATCAAGATGGCCGGCCCCACCATCGAAGCCCTGCGCCAGGCATTCATCGCAGCCGAAGCCCGCGTGCGCTGCGGCCACGAACTCGACTCCGACGGGGACATCCGAGACCTCGCCCATCCGCCGGACGCGACACTACACACTCACCCGTGGCTCAAAGCGGTGACGGTGACAGGCAAGGCCTCCTTCTTCGGCCACGCCGACGAGGGATGCGCCCCTACCCGTTTCGAGTTCAGCCCCGACCTCACTTGCATCATCGGCGGGAGCATGACCGGGAAGAGCACTCTGCTCGACGGCCTGCGGGTGCATGTCGAAGCTTCCTTGCCGCTGGACGAGAGAGCGCGCAACGACGTCACCCAAAGAGCGCAGAATCGACTGCTCGCCGGCTCAGCCGTCGTCGATCTTGAATGCCCCGGCAGCGACCCCACCGCCGGCGACCATGAGAGATGGCCTGCGATCTTCTACACGCAGGGGGAACGACCATGAGGATCCGCGGCCTTCGCCCGACCGACTGCTCGAAGCGCTGGACGCCGACAATCTGGCTTCACTCGGCATGAGCGACGCCGTGCAGGCGACATTCCGCTCCCAGACGACACCCTCGAAACGCCGCGAATTGGCAGCGGTGCGGTGCCCGGACCGCTACTTGCTCGAGTTCGGATCCGACGACGACGGGCATCGCCCGCTCAGCGAATTATCCGGCGGCAAGCGTGTCAACCTTCTCCTCTCGCTGCTGCTGGAGACGGCCGACGATCGGCCCTTGGTCATCGATCAGCCCGAGGACGAACTGGACAACCGATTCCTGTTCGAGACTCTGCTGCCCGCGCTGCGGGAGGCGTTGGTGAATTCTGTGGCGCATCGTGATTACGCGATCACAGGCGCCAAAGTGCTTCTCGAAGTTTTTGCGAGCCGAGTCGAAGTGACCAGTCCGGGCACTCTGCCCAACCACATGACCACCGACAGCGTTCGAGCCGGTGGCATGGCACGGTCTCGCAACGAGTCCATGGCGAACTATCTGCTCGCGCTCGGGTTCATGGAGCGACGGGGACGCGGCTGGCCGGTCATGCGGCGCGCCATGCAGGAGTTCAACGGCACCGAGCCTGAGATCGACCATGGCCCCGAAAGCGGCTTCGTGCGCGTGCGTTTCCATCTCGGCCCCTGATCCGGTCGCCGCTCCGGGCGAACACAACCAAGACGCTCTCGCCCGCCTCGCCCGCCAAAGTGCCGCCGCTGTGTCGGCTGCCAGCGAGCGCGACGGCGGGCGGCGGCGCTATTCGTTCAGGTGCATCGACACTGCCAGGATCGATCCGAACACGGCGACCCCGGCCGCGATGGCCAGCACCAGCAGATTGACCTGCAACAGTTCCGCGTCGTCGACTTTGAAACCGGCCAGCAGCTGCAATCCGTCGGCGGTGCTGAACTGGTCGATCACATAGTTGCGCAGGAGCGCGTTCGTGGTCATGGCCACGACCGCGCCGAGCATGCCCTGAACCAGGCCCTCGAGCATGAACGGCACCCGTATGAACCATTTGGTGGCCCCGACCAGACGCATGATCTCTATCTCTGTGCGTCGGTTGTTGATGGCCACCGCCAGAGTGTTCAAGATCAGCAGAGTCGAAGCTCCCAGCAGCACGATCGAGCCGATGAAGAGCGCTCTGCCCGTGCGGTTGGAGAGGTTCTGGACGTCACGGATCACGTCACCGGCGAAAGTGACCGTGCGAACCCCGGGCTTGCCCTTGAACTGGCTGCCGAGCTCTTCGACCACGTCGGGATCAGGGTCGACCGGCACCACCCGGTAATAGGGGGGGACGCCTTCGGCGTCGATGATCTCGAGCACTTCGGGCGTGTCCTCGAAGAACTCTCTGAACTCCTCATAGGACTGCCGGCGGTCCACATACTCCCAGCGCTGCACGCCGGGGCTCTCGCTGAGCTGGTTGCGGACGCTCACATCCTCGGCGCTGCCGTCGCCGCTGTTCATCCAGACGATGAACTCGACGCCGTCCTGCCAGCGTGCAGTGGCGCCGTCGACCGCCACTTGGAACAGCATGAAACCCCCGAACATCGCCAGCGACACACCCACCGTGACCACGGTGGCCACAGCCAGCAAGACGTTGCGCCACAGGTTCTGGCCCGTCTCGCGCAACACGTATCTAAGGCTGAACATCGCGTCTGCTCATCTCAGGGGAATTTGATCTCGGCGTGCTGCTTCTTACCGGTGTCTCGGGTCGCGTCCAGCTGCGTCCTGCTGTCTCCGTCCGACTTCTCCGGCGGCTGACCCCGGAAGCCGCCCGCAGAGGCCGCATATGGAGGCCGCATATGTAGGCCGCCTATAGGAGCTGCCTGCGAAGGCTCGTGCGGAAGCGTCACTGGTAGACGCCTCGGGCCTGGTCTCGCACCACCATCCCCCGATCCAGCTCCACCACACGCTGGCGCATGCTGTCGACGATGCTGCGATCGTGGGTAGCCATCACCACCGTGGTGCCGATCTCGTTGATCCGCTCCAGCAGTCCCATGATGCCGACCGAGGTCTTGGGGTCGAGATTGCCGGTGGGCTCGTCGGCCAACAGGATCAGCGGCCGGTTCACGAAAGCCCGCGCGATGGAGACCCTCTGCTGCTCACCGCCGGACAGTTCATGAGGGAAACGGTCCATCTTGCGCGCCAAGCCGACGAGCTCCAATATGGCGGGCACTTGGCGATTGATGACTTGGGGCCCTTTGCCGATCACTTCGAGAGCGAAAGCCACGTTCTCGGCCACGGTCTTCTTCTGCAGCAGCTTGTAGTCCTGGAACACGTAGCCGATGTTGCGGCGCAGAAAAGGCACCCGCCAGCCGCTGAGCCTGCCGATGTCGCGTCCCGCCACGAAGATCCGCCCGTTCTCGGGCACGTCCTCGCGGTTGAGCAGCCGGATGAAAGTCGACTTCCCCGAACCCGACGGCCCCACGAGAAAAACGAATTCGCCTTTGCCGATGTCGATGTTGACGTCGCGCAGAGCCACCACGTCGCCTTTGAACACCTTGGTGACCTTCTCCATCTTGATCATCAGGAGTCCCTTCCGGCCGCAGGCGGCGCAGCGACGCTAGCAGAACCCTGCTGCGGCGCTGCTTCGCCCGAGGCGCGGCTCCATCGCAGCCAAGACTCCATGAACGGATCCAGGTCGCCGCCGAGCACAGCGTCGATGTTGGGGGTCTCGTGGCGTGTGCGCTGGTCTTTGACCATCTGATAGGGCTGCATCACGTAGCTGCGGATCTGGCTGCCGAAACCGACCTTCTGCTGCTCTCCCTTGATGCCCGCGATCTCGTCCGCGAGGCGTTTGCGCTCCAGGTTCAACAGCTTGGCGGCCAGCATCTGCATGGCCCTCTCCTTGTTCTGGTGCTGGCTGCGCTCGTTCTGGCAGCTGGTGACGATGCCGGTGGGCAGATGAGTGATCCGCACCGCCGAGTCGGTGACGTTGACATGCTGGCCGCCGGCGCCCGAGGATCGGTAGGTGTCGACACGCAGGTCCTTCTCTTCAATGTCGACCTGCTCGGAGACCTCCGCGAAGAACGGGGCCACGTCCACCGCAGTGAACGCGGTCTGACGCTTGCCTTCATTGTTGAACGGCGAGATCCGCACCAGGCGATGCACTCCGTGCTCGCTGCGCATCCAGCCGTAGGCGCGGCGGCCCTTCAGCAGGAAATCGACGCTGGAGTAGCCGGCTTCGGCGCCCTCGGACAGGGCGGTCACCTCCATCTCGAAGCCGCGGCGCTCGGCCCAGCGCCGATACATCCGCAGCAGCATCTCGGCCCAGTCCTGCGAGTCGGTGCCGCCCTCCCCGGACTTGATCTGACAGACAGCGTCGCGCTCGTCGAACTCCCCGGTGAACAGCGAGCGCAGCTCCAAGTCGTCGAAACGCTCCGCTATGGCGGCCACGAGACGCGCTATCTCGCCTTCTTCGGAGGCGTCGCCCTCCTCCACGGCCAGCTGATTGAGGGTCTCGGCGTCTGAGATGTCGGCGTCCAAGCGATCGAACAGCGCTAGGTCGTCGGTCACCACCGCCAGTTCGGAAGTCACGGCGCGGGCGCGTTCGGGCTGGTCCCACAGATCAGGCCGCGACGACTCTGCCTCGAGCTGCGGCAGCCGGGCGCGGAGCGCGTCGACCCGCAGGTAGGCCTCAGCTTGCCGGTGACGGTCTCGCAGCCGTCGCAGCTCGTCGCCGAAGTCCTGCACAGGATCGCTCCCAGAGCCGGGTCAGAGCCGATTGACGCGGCCGCAGCACATCTTGTATTTGCGCCCGCTGCCGCAGATGCACGGCTCGTTGCGCCCCACCTTCTCGGCGGCGCTCTTCACCACCGGCGTCCGGCTCGCCGGGCGGTTGACCCTGGGCTGCCGCGCCGGGCCTGTCGGCAGCGTCGGCCTCGCAGAACCCGAGACGGCTTGCACGCCTGCTCCCACCAGACTCGGCGCGGCAGCAGAGTCCTTGCCAGCGGCGGCGGCGAGGCGGGGCTCTTCGCCGGGCGCGCTCTGCGCGAGCTGCACGTGCATCACATAGCGCACGAAATCCAAAGCGATGCTGTCCATCATCTGCCCGAACATGTCGAAGCCCTCGCGCTGCCATTCGGTGGCCGGGTCTTTCTGCCCCATGGCGCGCAAGTGGATGCCCTCGCGCAGCAGATCCATCTCATGCAGATGCGACCGCCACCTCTGATCGATCAGACGCAGCATCACCTGACGCTCCACCTGTCGCATGACGTCGGGGCCGAGCAGAGCCTCGCGGTCGCGGTAATGGTCTGCGGCGGCACTGTTGATCGCTTCGGAGAGCTCGGAGCGGCTGGTGATCGCCTCGAGCTGCCGGCTGGGGACGCCGCCGGGCCACAACCCCGCCAGCTGCGTCGCCAGGGCCTCGACGTCCCAGTCCTCGCAGTGCTCGGAGCTGCAATGCGCCTCGACGGCGGCGGCGACGGCGGCTTGCAGATGCTCCAAGGCCTCCGAGCGCAGGTCTGCGTCGTCGAGGATCTGGCAGCGGCGACGGTAAACGACCTTGCGCTGCTCGTTCATCACCTCGTCGTATTTCAGGACGTTCTTGCGGGTTTCGGCGTTGCGCTGCTCGACGGTGTTCTGGGCGCGTTCGATCGCCTTGGTGACCATTCCGGCCTCTATGGGCACGTCCTCGGGCAGAGCCCGGTCCATCACCCAGTTCATGGCGCCGGTGGCGAAGCGGGTCATCAGCTCGTCCTGCAGCGACAGATAGAAGCGGCTCTCGCCCGGGTCGCCCTGACGCCCGGAGCGGCCCCTGAGCTGATTGTCGATGCGGCGGCTCTCGTGACGCTCGGTTCCCAGCACGTAGAGGCCCCCGAGATCGACGACCTCCTCGCGCTCGGCGCCCGTGGCAGCGGAACGCTTGGCGGTCAGCTCGGCCAGGCGCCGCTCGCCTTCGGGTGATTCAGGGTCGAGGCCCTCGGACTTCAGATCGCGCAGCGCCAGGCCCTCGGGGTTGCCGCCGAGCAGTATGTCCACACCCCGTCCGGCCATGTTGGTGGCGACGGTCACCGCCCCGAGGCGGCCGGCCTGAGTGACGATCTCCGCTTCGCGGTGGTGCTGCTTGGCGTTGAGCACGGAGTGGCTGACGCCGCGCTTGTCCAGCAGGCTCGAGAGCTTCTCGGACTTCTCCACCGAGACGGTGCCCACCAGCACCGGCTGGCCGCGTTCGTAGCGCTCGATGATGTCGCTGACGCACGCCTCGAACTTGGCGTCCTCGGTCTTGTAGATCAGGTCGCCGCAGTCCTCGCGGATCGTCGGGCGATTGGTGGGCACGGTCACCACGTGCAGGTTGTAGGTGGACGCGAACTCGCTGGCCTCGGTCTGGGCGGTGCCGGTCATGCCTGCGAGACGCTCGTACATGCGGTAATAGTTCTGCAAGGTGATGGTGGCGAGGGTCTGGTTCTCCTCTTTGATGGCCACGCCCTCTTTTGCTTCCACCGCCTGATGCAGCCCGTCGGACCAGCGCCGTCCTTCGAGCACGCGCCCGGTGAACTCGTCGACGATCTTGACGCGGTTGTGCTCCACGATGTAGTCGCGGTCGCGCCGGTAGAGCTCTTTGGCTCGCAGCGCCGCCTGCAGCTGATGCACCAGGTTCTGGGCCACCATGTCATAGAGGTTCTCGATGCCGAGCGCCTTCTCGACCGTGCGGACTCCATCCTCGAGGGGCGCCACCGTGCGCTTCTCCTCGTCGACCTCGTAATGCAGGTCGCGTTCCAGGCTTCTGGCGACGCCGGCGAAACGCGTGTAGAGCCTGGCAGCGTCGGACACTTGGCCGCTGATGATCAGCGGGGTGCGGGCCTCGTCGATGAGGATCGAGTCGATCTCGTCGACGATGCAGTAGTGATGGCCGCGCTGCACCTGCTCGGCGCGGCTCATGGCCATGTTGTCGCGCAGATAGTCGAAACCGAACTCGTTGTTGGTGCCGTAAGTCACGTCGCAGCCGTATTGGCGGCGCTTGTGCTCGGAACGGTGGTCGCCGGGAACGATCAGGCCGACGGTCAGTCCCAGCCACCTGTAGAGCTGGCCCATCCATTCGGCGTCGCGAGCGGCCAGATAATCGTTGACGGTCACCACGTGGACTCCCTTGTTGGTGAGCCCGGTCAGGTAGACCGGCAGAGTGGAAGTGAGGGTCTTGCCTTCGCCGGTGCGCATCTCGGCCACGGCGCCCCAGTGCAAAGCGGCGCCTCCCACGAGCTGCACGTCGTAATGCCGCTGTCCGAGCACCCTCACAGAGGCTTCACGGACCACGGCGAAAGCTTCCAGCAGCAGATCGTCAGGCTGCTCGCCACGATCCAGCCGGCCGCGGAACTCGCCGGTGCGAGCCTTGAGCGCGTCGTCGTCGAGACTCTGCATCTCGGTTTCGAGCGCGTTGATGTCGGGCACCAAGGCCTGCAGGTCTCTGAGCTTTCGGCCCTCGCCTGAGCGCAACACTCTCTTGATCAGCGACATTCCCCTACTAACCGTCCTGTCTGTCCCCTATTGCCTGTCCTCTATTGCCTGTCTGCGTCCGCGTGCGGGCTATCCGGCTTCGTCGATGAGGCCGACCGCCCCGTCTTCGCGGCGGTAGACCACCGCTGAGCGGCCGGTGACGGAATTGATGAAGAAGAAGAAGCCGTGCTCCATCAGATCCATCTTCAAAGCCGCCTCCTGCGGTGACAGCGGCCCGAGATGGAAGCGCTTGGTCTTGACGATCCGCAGTTCGGGCGCCGGCTCGAACTCGAACTCCGTCCCAGCCTCGAACTCCGTCCCGGCCTCGGACTCTGCCCCGGCCTCCGGCCCTGCTTGGGAGTCTCGCCCGTCCAAGACGGCGAGCGCGGCTTCGGGGGGTTCGCCGGTGCGGATCGTGTCCCCGCGGCCGTGGTGGCGTTTCTGGAGCTTGGTGCGCAGCTTGCGGATCTGGCGTTCCAGCTTGGCCTCGGCCAGATCCACCGCCATGAAGGCGTCGGAGGCGTCGACTTTGCAGCGCAGATGATGCCCGCGCCCGGTGAGCGTCACCTCGCATGTCTGGTTGTCGACGATGCGCGGGTTGCGAGCCTCAGCGAAATGGACTTCGGCCGTGTCGAGGTCGTCCATGTAGCGGTCGAGCTGGCCGATCTTGGCTCGCACCATCTCATCGAGGCGCGGGGTTATCTCCACGTTGCGGCTGCTGATCGAAATCTCCACTCGGGAACCTCTCTCGACGACTCGTTGAACCGGCTCGGAACTGCTCTCATCGTAGAGGCAGCGCAGCAGGCTGGCGCGGCGTCAGCGCCGCCGCCGTGGCCACTGCCGCCGACACGCTCGAAGCGCCGGCTGCCCGCAGTTCCGCAGCCGCGGCTCGCAGCGTGGACCCGGTGGTGCAGACATCGTCCACCAGTAGCACCGATCCGCCCAGACGTCCGCCGCAGAACGACAGGTCGGGGCCTTCAAGGCGCCCTTGAAGCGTCCGGGAGGTTTGAGGCCGGTCGTCGTCGCGCCTCAGCAATCGGCGGCTCTTGACGCGCAGGCGGCGGGCCAAGGCGCGAGCCAGCAACTCGGCCGGGTCGAAGCCGCGCCCGCGACGGTGGCTGGGGCTGCAGGGAACCCAGGTGACCAGAGCGGCTCGTGCTCCGCACGAGACCTGCGCCATCCTGTCCGCGATCGGGGTGACCGCGGCAGTCAGACGCCCGTATTTGAGGGAGCGGACCAGATCGGCGGCGTCGCCTTCGTGGCGCCAACCGATCCACAGCGCGTCAACGAACAGCGCCGGCGGCGCAATCGAAACGAGACCTTCTCCCGTGCCGGCGGCTGTGCCCGTCTTTTGAGCACTCGTCTGCTGAGCACTCGTCTTTTGAGCCACTGTCATGCATGCATTTTAGCATGACAGTGGCTCAAACATACTCAATTTTATAGAAATGTTATTGAAATTTTGTTTTCCGGCTCTATTGCTGGCTCTATTTCTGGGCTCTATTTCTAGGCGCCAGCGCAGCCAGAGCGTCATGGTCGATCGCGGCCAGGCCGTGCTGAGGGTGCAACACCTGGATGCAGACCTCGCTGGCCCCGGCGTCGCTGTGCTCAGCCAGCCGGCGCTCTATGGCGTCGGCGTCGCCCCAGACCACCATGGCGTCGACGAAGCGGTCCGTCAGGTTGTCGATGTCGTCGTCGTCGAAGCCGAGCCGTTTCCAGCAGGCGCGGTAGCCGGGCGCCCGGGTGTAGAACTTCATGACGTCGGCGGCGACCGCTCGGGCCTGCCGGGCGTCGCTCGTGAGCATCACCTTCTGCTCCACGCACAGCTGCGGCTCGGGCCCCATCACCGAGCGGGCGAAAGCAGTGTGCTCGGGCGTCGTGTTGTAGGGATGGGCGCCGTCGCCGCGCTCGGCCGCCAGCTCCAACATCCTCGGCCCCAGCGCGGCCAGGATCACAGGCACCGGCGCCGGAGGCGGAACCGAGGTGTAACGGGCCCCGTCCATGGCGTCGAGATAAGACCGCAGAAACGACAGCGGCCTGTCGTAGGGAATGCCCCGGATCTTGTTGACTATCACCGGGCTCGAGACGCCGAGCCCCAGAGTGAACCGGCCGCCGGTCTGCTCGGCGACCGTGCAGGCCCCCTGCTTCATCACGCCGGGATGGCGGTTGTAGACGTTGGCGATGCCGCTGGCGAGCCGCAGCGTAGAGGTGACCGCTCCCAGATGCGCGCTCAAGGCGAACGGGTCGCGCCCGAAGGTCTCGCCCGTCCACAGCCGGCAGTAGCCCAGTTCTTCGAGCCTGCGGGCCAGGCTCGCCGCGTCGGCCGCGCTCAACGTTTCGGGCGCCGCCCAGCAGCCTCGCTCGCAAGTCTCCTCAGAAGCCTTCGCAGAGAGTCGTCCGGGGAGTCGTTCGGGGAGTCGTTCAGAAAGTTGCTCGGCGCCTGGCGCCATGAGGGGCCTCCTGTGCGTGTGTGATCTGTGCCTGTGCGATCAGTGCGTTGGCGCGGGCTGGCCGGACGGCGACGGCTAGTAGCGGTAATGCTCGGGCTTGTAAGGCCCGTCGACGCCCACGCATATGTAGTCGGCCTGCTCGGGTGTGAGGCGAGTCAGACGGGCGCCCAACGCTTCGAGATGCAGGCGCGCCACCTCCTCGTCGAGATGGCGCGGCAGCGTGGTCACCGCCACGGGCAGCCGCGCCCCGTTGCGGTGCAGCTCGATCTGCGCCAGGACCTGGTTGCTGAAGCTGCACGACATCACGAAGCTGGGATGGCCGGTGGCGTTGCCGAGATTGAGCAGGCGGCCCTCCGACAGCACCAGCACCGAATGGCCGTCGCCGAAGATGTACTCGTCGACCTGGGGCTTGATGTTGACCCGCCGGACGTCGGACATGCGGTTCAGCCCGGCGATGTCGACCTCGTTGTCGAAATGACCGATGTTGCCCACCACCGCCTGATGCTTCATCGCCGCCATGTGGCCGGCGCTGATCACTCCGGCGTTGCCGGTGGCGGTGATGAAGATGTCGGCCGTGCCGACGACGGCTTCGAGAGTGTTCACCTCGAATCCTTCCATGGCCGCCTGCAAGGCGCAGATGGGATCGATCTCGGTGATGATCACCCGGGCGCCCTGGCCTCGCAGCGAGGCCGCGCAGCCCTTGCCGACGTCGCCGAAACCGCAGACCACAGCGACTTTCCCGCCGATCATCACGTCGGTGGCCCGGTTGATGCCGTCGATCAGCGAGTGGCGGCATCCGTAATAGTTGTCGAACTTCGATTTGGTGACCGAATCGTTGACATTCACAGCCGGGAAGAGCAGCTCGCCTCTCGCCAGCATCTGCTGCAGCCGCATCACGCCCGTGGTGGTCTCCTCGGAGACCCCGCGGATCCGCGGCGCCCGCCGCGAGAAGAAATCGCCGTCGCCGGCGGCGATGACGCGCAGCCGGTCGAGCAGCGCAGCCCATTCTTCGGAGTCCTCCTCGCCGATGTCGGGCACACCGCCGGAGCGCTCGAACTCGAGGCCTTTGTGCATCAGCAGCGTGGCGTCGCCGCCGTCGTCGAGGATCAGGTTCGGCCCGTCGCCGTCAGGCCATCTGAAGATCTGCTCGACAGCCCACCAGTACTCCTGAAGCGTTTCGCCCTTCCAGGCGAACACCGGCGCCCCGACGGGATTCTCGGAGCTGCCGCCGGGGCCTGCCGCGGCTGCGGCGGCGGCGTGGTCCTGGGTGGAGAAGATGTTGCAACTCGCCCAGCGGACCTCGGCGCCGAGGCTGACCAGGGTCTCGATCAAGACCGCTGTCTGAACTGTCATGTGCAGCGACCCGGCGATCCGCGCGCCGGCGAGAGGCTGTTCGTCGCTGTAGCGCGCCCGCAAAGCCATGAGCCCCGGCATCTCGTGCTCGGCCAGACGAATCTCGGCGCGTCCGAGCGGGGCCAGTGACAGATCAGCGACACGCATGTCCGCCCGTCGAGTCGCCGGTGGTGCCGGTGGAGGGGCCAGTGACAGATCAGCGACACGCATGTCCGCCCGGTCCTCCGCCGGCCGGTTCACTGCCCGTCCCCGCGGTCAGCTGCTGCGGGGACGGCTGCGGCTTTGGCCATCAAGCGCTGATGCTCTTCTTCGTCGACTGCGTCCGCTTCGTCGGCCAGCATCACCGGGATGCCGTCGTCCACCCGATAGTTGAGTCGCAGCCGAGGGTTGTAGAGGCTGTCCTCGTCGGCGAAGTAATGCAGAGGCCCCTTGTCCTTGGGGCAGGCGAGAATCCTCACCAACCGAGGGTCGAGTTCGGACTCTGAACTCTCGGCCACTAGCTCCCTGACGCTGGCAGGCTGCCGCTCTCGGTGAGACGCACGCCATCAGGCTAGGCCGTCGAGAACGGCGCGCACTTCGGCGACTCTGGCCGCGAGGTCCGCCCGGTCGCGGCATTCCAGGTTGAGGCGCAGCAGCGGCTCGGTGTTCGACGGCCGGACATTGAACCACCAGTCCCCGCAATCGACGCTCAGACCGTCGAAGCGGTCCTGCTCGTAATCGGCGAAGGTTGCCGCGACCTCCTCGACGGCGCTTCGAGGGTCGCGCGCCTCGGTGTTGATCTCGCCGGAGGCTGCATACCGGTCGAGCGGCGCCGCCAGATCGCTGAGCCCGCCGCTGTGCCGGCTGAGCGCTTCCAGCAGGATCATCACCGCGATCATGGAACTGTCGGCGCCGTAGTTGTCCCTGAAGTAGTAGTGGCCGGAATGCTCTCCCCCGCACACGGCGCCGCTCGCCGCCATCGCCTGCTTCATGAACGAATGCCCGACCCGGCTGCGCAGCGCCCTGCCTCCGCGCTCGGCGATGACCTCGCCCAAGGCTTTGGAGCAGATCGCGTTGTGCACCACCGTCGCGCCCTGCTCGCGGCCCAGCATCACTGAGGCGACCAGCGCCGCGGTGAGCGATCCCGACAGAGGGTTCGAGAGCTCGTCCACCGCGAACACCCGGTCGGCGTCACCGTCGAAAGCCAGCCCGGCGTCGGCGCCGCATTCACGCACCCGGTCGCGCAGATCAGCCAGATTCTCGGTTTTGAGGGGGTCGGCCGGATGGTTCGGGAAGGTGCCGTCGAGGTCTGCGTAGAGGTAGTCGACCTCGACGGGCAGCCGCTCGAACACGGCCGGCGCCACCAGGGCCCCCATGCCGTTGGCCGCGTCCACAGCCAGGCGCAACGGTCGCAGGGCGGCGCCGTCCACGAACGACAGGACATGTTCCACGTAACGCTCTAGGACATCGCGGCGCTTGACAGTTCCGCCGACACGAGCCGAGGGCGCCCCGGCGGCGGCCAGAGCCTTGACGCGTTCCAGCCCTGTGCCCGTGCCGACGGCGGCCGCGGCCGGGCCGCAGAGCTTGATGCCGTTGTAACCGACCGGGTTGTGCGACGCGGTGAACATGGCGCCGCCGACATCGAAAACGCCCGAAGCGAAATACATCATCTCGGTGGCGCAGAGGCCGATGTCCAACACATCGACGCCTGCGGCGGTGGCCCCGCTGCAGAAAGCCGCGGACAGGGCGGGGCCGTCGGGGCGCATGTCACGACCCACGACGATGCGTTCTGAGCCCTGC
Source organism: Acidimicrobiaceae bacterium (assembly GCA_026708645.1). Classification (GTDB taxonomy): domain Bacteria; phylum Actinomycetota; class Acidimicrobiia; order Acidimicrobiales; family Aldehydirespiratoraceae; genus Aldehydirespirator. Next base: position 60,676 of record JAPOUM010000041.1, read on the forward strand.
TCGCGGCTGTAGACGGCGAAAGCGGCGCCCACAGCGAAGCAGGCCTCCTCGTTGATCTCGGATCCCACCACACCGCGGATGTCGTACGCCTTGAAAATGACGTCGAGATCCGCCGCGGCGGATCTCGCACTGCCGAAGCTCGCGGCGCCGGAATACACAGTGCCGGGGCTCGTCGGGCCGGGGGTCGTCGGGCTCACGCTCACGACGACCGGCCGGGATCCCGGCTCGCGCCGGCTCGCTTCGGCCGGTTTCGGGTATCTGCCGAGCAGAGCCCTCGCCCGGATGCGGCACATGTCCACCATCAGGTCCCAGCCGTCGCTCATCAACCGCACCGACGAGGCGTCCCTGTTGACCACTCGCACCGGCACGCGTCTCACCGTCATGTCGAAGCGTTTCGCCAAAAACAGCACTTCGACGTCGAACGAGAATCGGTCCATCGCCGAGGCGTCGCAGAGTGTCGCGGATGCCTGCCTCGAGAACGCTTTCAGCCCGCACTGGCTGTCGCCGCCGTCACCGAGACGCAACCCTGCGCGCACTGCTGCCACTGCCGCGCTGCCGACACGGCGCAACCGTGTAGGGCTGGTGACAGCCACCGAGTCGCGATGGCGACGATCACCAATGGCGACGTCGGCGCCGCTCTCGATCTCGTCGAGCAGCACGGCCAGCTGTTGCGGGGAGTAGGCGAGATCGGCGTCGGTGAAGGCGATCACGTCGCCTGAGCTGGCGCGCATCCCGGCTCTGACGGCTTCGCCTTTGCCGCGGTTCGCTCCGAGGGTCACCACCTGATCGGCGCCGGCCGCGCGGGCGGCAGCGGAGGTGCCGTCGCGCGAACCGTCGTCAACCACGAGGATCTCGACTCCGCCGTCGGCGGCGACGACGCCCAAGGCGGCTCGCAGTTCCCTGACGGCGGTGCCGATGCGATCGGCTTCCTGATAGGCGGGCACCACAACCGAGAAGCGCACGGCGTTCTGCTTCCTCTGCAACGATTCTTCCGGGCATGGATTCTGTTGGACTCCCAAGCCGGAACCAAGCTCAGAGTCATCAGCACAGAACCCAGCCGGAGCGAACTCGGCATCGCCTGGGCAGCACCCGGCAGGAGCGAACTCGGCATCGCCTAGGCAGCACCCGGGCCCGGAGTCGTTGACGGGATCCAGCTCGCTTGCGAGGTCCGAGTCTGAGCCGGCGTCGCCGAGGAGGCGCCGCGACCGTGAGCTCAACGCTGCAGGCGCCATCGCAGCCACCCCGGCGAGGGTCGCGAAAACGCCGAGGAGCTCGACCGGGCTGCGGCCGTAGCTCAAGCGGACCTCGGTGTCGGTGGGCACCACCACCATGAAATTCGGGGTCGCCCGATAGGGCCCCTCAGCGCCCGACACAGACCAGTTCGGGAAATACGACGTGCGCACCAGCACCGGCGCCCCCGCTCTGTCCACCGAGAAGGAGATCGAATGATCGTCGCGGACCACGTTGCTGACCGTCGCCGGTTCGATCTCGCTGACAGGGACGGCTTCGGGCAGCTGCGACGCCAGGCGACGCATCGCCTCCTGGCGACCAGGTTCCCGGCCCCCGGCGTCGCGGCGCGCGTCCGGCAAGGCCATCCGCGGCCAGTCTTGCGGCCCGTCGGCAGCCAGCACTCCGACGGTTTCCTCGCCCGCCAAGAAAGCACCGACCGACGCCTCGAGCCAGGCGTCGCTGCCGGCGTCGAGACTCTCCACCACCACAGGCAGGCGCCTCAGGGGGGTGACAGTGGCGCTGTCTCGCACTTTGAACACGACCCAGGGCCCTCGCGGGGTGGAGGCGATCTCGGTGAGCCCCTGCGAAGCCCGGGCCTGGGCGACCGCGCCGGCTGAGAAGGCCATGTAGTAGCGGACTCCCATTGTGCGCATGCGCTCTGCGCCTGCGTCCACGTCGAGACCCGAATAAGGCAGGTCGCGCTGCGCCTGCGAGGGCGAGGCGGAGAGCTGGGACTGCATCAGGAAATGGTACGGCACTGTCGCCGACGACTCGAAGTAGAGCCCTTCCATCGAGCCGATGCAGCGATCCGTCCAATGCGGCAGCAGCATCGGCGCCATCGGCGTGCCGTAAGAACCGAGCCTCGCCGCCTCGTATTCCCAGAGGGCGGCGCCGCAGCCGTGGGTCTCCCCCACTCGGCGCATGGTGTCGACCAGATCCCAGTATTCGGCGCTGCCGCCGCCGTCGGGGTTGGGCGGCTTGGCTTCGTAGCCCTCGAAGTTGTACTCCACCCAGTAAGCGCCGAGGTTGATCTCGCTCGAGCTCAAAGGCCCCCAGCGGTAGACGCCGTCGTCACCGAGGCGGCCCCCGGGAAGCGACCGCAGCGGCAGAGCGACCGTGACGACCACCGCGGCCCCCGCCAGCGCCACAGCGGCCCCCGCCAGCACCGCCGGCAGCCGGCTCGGCGTGCCGTCGTCGGCGACACGCCGGCGCGCCATCCAGCGGCGGCCCATGCTGATCGCCTCGCCTGCGCCCAGCGCGGCGAGCAGATAGACGGCCATGTAATAGAAGGGCAGGATTCGCACATTCCAGAGACGTCCCTCGGGCAGCAGCACGAAACTGGCCGCTACCGCCGCCGCTGTCACTGCCAGCGCCATGCCCAGCCTCGACCTTCTCCAAAACAGCAGCACGGACGACATCACAGCCAGCACCACGAAGGGTTGCAGCGGCGGATCGTTAGTCAAGAAGCTGTAGTCGAACTCGCTGCGCGACCACAGCGCCGACAGGTAGCGGCGATCCTTGCCCCAGCCCATGTCGTTGAGCAAATCCCGGTTCCACCAGAAAGGCAGCACCCACCAGGCGCTGAGCGCCGCGCCGACAGCGCCGGTGACAAGCGTCCAGGACGCCCGGCGCCGCCAGGCTCGGGCAGTCCAAGGCGACACCAAGACGAAAGCCGCCAGCACGCCCAGCGCGAAGAAGGCGGTGAACAGGTGCATCAGCCCGGTGATCGCCAGGAGCACTCCCGCCGTCATCTGATGCGTGCCCCGGGGCATGCCCCGCGCCAGGAAGCCGACGAACAAGATCGCGGCTGCCAGACCCAGCGAGTAGGCGAACTCGCCTGCCATCGTCGACATCAGGTTGCCGCCGTAAATGTTGAATGACCGGTCGAACAGGAACAGCAGGGTGGCTGCGACAGCCAGCATCTGGCCTTCTCCGGCGACGCCGGCGAGGCGCGTCATCGCCGCCACGGCTGCCGGCAGCGCCAGCAGGCCCGCGACCGTCACGAGTTTGAGCGAGACGCCGTAGGGCATGGGAACAGCCGTCAGCACCAGCAGCGGGGCGACTGCCGCAGCCGTCGAGCGCAGGCGCGGGCGTCTCGTGACGTGCGACCCGAAACTGAACCATGCCCAGCCGTACCAGGCACAGGCGGCGGCTGCGGTCGGCAGCAGCGTCACCGCCAGCACACGGTCAGCGACGAGACCGTCGAAAGTCAGTTCAGCGGCGCCGAGGACCGCTCCCGACAGCAGCGCCGCCACCCAGCTGGGCAACGCCGCGGCGCGCCGGCGATGCATGATCTCGCGCGTGGCGACAACGGCCGCCGACACGACCGCCAAGTAGGCGAAGACCGCTTCGCTGACGTTGAGGCCCACATCGACCATCACCACCGCAAGCGCCGGCAGCACCATGTAGAAGGTGAAGGCCGGGAAGCCCGCATACCAGTCGTGCGTCCAGCCGGTGAGCCGCCATTCGCTGATGAGCGCGTCACGCAGATAGGCGGGCCCCCAGACGTGGGCGCCGAGGTCGCCGCCGGTGGGCGTGTTGTCCACGAACCAGAGCCCGGGACGCAGATTCACAGCCACGAACCCGACGACCGCAGCCGCTGCGACGACCGCGAGCAGCAGGCCGGCGCGCCGGGGTTGTCGAAGCGCTGCACCGACCGCTGTCCCTGCGGATCCGACCAGCCTTGCCGCGAGCGTGAGAAGCCGTGCTATCAGCCGCTTCAACACTCGCCGAAGCATACGCCGCCCGAGGCCGAGCGAACCGACGAGCCGCGGCGAAGCCGGCATTTCGCGACCGTGGCCCGCGACACGCCCATCTGAGCAGGCACATCAGCCTGCGGCGTGCCCGCCTCGACCAGCTGCATCATCATCAAATCCGCTGCACCATCATCAAATGCCCAAAGGGCGTCAACGATGCATTCGCGTACGACATCAAGCCTCCTGTGTGCGTGTCAGCTGCGTATGAGTGTCAGCTGCTGTGCCCGACACCACACTGACACAGGAGGCCCACCCCATACACGCTGCTACCAACCTCTATGACTACTGCAGCTAGCCAAGAACTCACTGTGCAGAGTACTATCCACTAGATGGTCGCCATATTGCGCGAGCTTCGCCTCTCAGAGTTCAAAAGCCTACGAAAAGCAACGATTCCGCTTCGCTCGCTGACTCTCCTCGTCGGTCGCAACGGCAGCGGGAAGTCGAATGTGCTCGACGCTTTGACCGTTCTGTCTTCGCTGGCAAGTGGGGCAACAATTCGCGAAGCGCTGGATGGCGGACGCTCGGGGCCACTGGTGCGAGGTGGCTCCGAGGGATGCGCGCCACTCGGCAAGGACTCGTTCTCACTCGGATGCTCCGTCGTAGTCGACGACAGGCTCTACCACTTGGATGCAACAGTCTCGGTGCGTCCGAACGTGCAGGTGACCAGCGAACGTCTGTGGACGAAACGACTGAGCGGCCCCCGCTACGGAGAGCCACAGGAATTGCTGAGGACAGATCCGCCGCGTCCTGATTCAGGCGACATCGTTGCCCGATGGGACAACCGCAAGCGAGGGCCGAATCCTGCGGCGACTTTCCGGGCGTCGCAGCTGCTGACGGCACAGGTGGCGACTCGAGTGCCTGCGACCTCTCAGGCTGGTCGACACGTGCGACGGGTCGCCGAAGAAGTGCTAGGGGCACTGGCGAACACGTTCATCCTCGACCCAGTGCCTCACCAGATGCGTGAGTACGTTCCTGCGAAGGACGCCCGGCTACGTCGTCACGCAGAGAACTTGTCGGCAGTGTTGGCGAGCCTGCTCAAGGACGACGCGACTCGGGGCACCCTGCTCGAAATGACCCAGTCGTTGTCCGAGGCTCAAGTCTCAGAGATAAATACTGTTGACAGCGACCTCGGTGACGTGATGGTGGCTGTCCAAGAGCGGATCGGCTCAGCTGTTCGGGCCATGCCAGCACGCTTGATGAGCGACGGCACGCTGCGATTCCTGGCAATAGCGGCGGCACTCCTCGAACGTTCGCGGTCCGCTGAAGGCATGAACGGCTCGGCCGGCGCCGACGGTAGACGCCTGCTCGTGGTTGAGGAGATCGAGAACGGATTGCACCCGTCGCAGGCAGCTTTGCTGTTGAACCGACTCAAGTCATCAGGAGCCGCCGGGGTCAGCACTCTGGCCACCACTCACAGTCCGGCCATCCTTGACGAGCTCGAAGGCCAGGATCACAACAATGTCGTCGTGTGCAGTCGCGGTTCCGACGGCTGGAGCAATGTCACTCGCCTCACAGATTTCACCGACTACTTCGAGGTCGCGGGGCGGGGCTCTCTCGGATCGACGGCCGTGCGAGATCGCCTGCGCCCTAGCGAGGGCCCGTCTGAGGCACCCCGATCGCTGGTGGATGTGCTCGGACTCCAATAACTTATGAGCCTTCCGTCTGTGGTCTTCGTCGACACGTCGGTGATCGTGCGCCTCATAGGCCTTGACGGCGAACAACCAGCCAACGCAGTGGCTGCAGAGTTCGAAAGACGTAGAGAGGCGGGCCAGCGGTTCGTGCTTCCGGTGACCGCGCTCGTCGAAGCTGGCAACATAGTCGTTCGACAGACCTCCGACCGAAGGCGTTTCGCTGAGCGGTTGCAGAAAGTCATCGAAGAAGCGAATCAGCCCAATCCTCCTTGGATCCTCCATCAGGTCACTTTGGACCAGCAATTCGCGGATGAGCTACTGGCAGGCAATTCGACTGGTTCGGACCTTGTCGGTCTTCTGGGTGACGGGAGGCTGGGAACCGGAGATGTGGCGATCCTCGTGGAGCGAGATCAGTTCAAGCGGAGCGTGGCCCACGCCACGATCAAAGTCTGGACATTCGACAGCGAACTGGCAGCGCACGGATGATCGCAGCGCGTCCGTGCTGACCGCCCGCCTGCTCGGGTTCGGACACGGGGAGGGGTCAGTTCAGGGCGGAGAGCGCTATCACCGTGACGGCGTTGAAGACGGTGTGCGAGCAGAGAACCGCAGCGATGCGGCCGGTGCGATGCACCAGCAAGGCGTGCGCCGTCCCGATCACCAGCAGTGCCGGGAACTGAGCCGCCTGGAAATGCACCAGAGCGAAGGCCAGCGACGAGGCCGCCACCGCGGCCGCCGGCCCGAAGCGGTCGCGCAAAGCTCCCTGCACCAGTCCGCGGAAGAAGATCTCCTCGCTCAGCGGCGCCGCCACGACGGTCATGGCGACCAGCACGGCGAATCCCTGAGGATCGCCTGCCAGATCGACCAGTTCTCTGGCGGGCCCTTCCACGTCGAGATCGTCGAACACCCGCAGGATCGGCCAATACAGCACCGGCAGCACCACCAGCTGCAGCCCCAGACCGACGGCTATGCCGAGCGGCACATCGACAGGCTTGAACCGCCAGCCGAGCTGCTCGGTCCAGTCCAGGCCGCGCCGCCTCGCCAGCAGCGGCGTGCCGATCAGCCCGAGCCACAACGGGATCTGCAGCACCGCCAGCAGCCCCAGACCGAACTCTGAGGCGACGTCGTCACCAGCGTCGAGCCCTGCGGCTGCCGCCAGAGCCACCAGAGCGGCCAGGCTCGCCAGAAACCCCGCCGACCATCCGACCAGAGCCCATCTCAGCCGCGCCCCGGCGGGCATCAAACCCAACGGATCGCTCCCCGCAGTCCTCGAAAGCCGGCTCGCACCGCTGCCGAGGCTAGGCACGACCGGCCCGCGACGGGGCGCGTGGACTCGACCCGCGCCCGACTAGCCTGAGCAGCGTGGCTGACAGCGCCCCGCCTCCCCCGCCTCCCCCGTCGCCCGCAGGCGGCGCCCGCGGGTCCAGGCTTGGGCGCGACTCCTCCGGCTCGCCCGATTCCGCCAATCCGTCCGAAGCGCCGCGACGCTCGCGGCTGATCATCTGGGTGATGATCAGCGCCATCATCGCCATCTTCGTGGCGACCACGGTGCTGCCCGACGAGGACGGCGACGAGATCTCATATCCCGACTTTCTCGAGCGCGTCAGCCAGGGCGGGATCGTCGAGGGTGCCTACAACAACAACAGCGGCAGCATCAAAGCCACGGCCGTCGACGGCGCCGAATACAAGTCCAACGGCCCGCTGCCGCTGCCCGACACTGACACCGCGCTGATCAACGACAACGTCGCCGAGTTCCGTTACGAGACCCCGACGACGAACTTCTTCTTGTCGTTGCTGCCGCTGCTGCTGCCGATCGGCCTGCTGATCCTGTTCTTCTGGTGGATGCAGCGCCGGGCCCAAGGGCAGGTGGGCAGCATCATGTCGATCGGGCGCAGCCGCGCCAAGACCTACTCCACCGAACGACCGGGCACGACCTTCGAGGACGTGGCCGGCTACGACGGGGTCAAGCAGGAGATCACCGAGATCGTCGACTTCTTGAAGACGCCGGAGCGTTTCTCTCAGATCGGCGCCCGCGTCCCCAAGGGCGTGCTGCTGGTGGGGCCTCCGGGCACCGGCAAGACCCTGATCGCCAAAGCCGTGGCAGGCGAGGCGGGCGTGCCGTTCCTTTCGGTGACGGGCTCCGACTTCATGGAGATGTTCGTGGGCGTGGGCGCCAGCAGGGTGCGCGACCTGTTCGAGTCGGCACGCAAGATGGGCAAAGCCATCATCTTCATCGACGAAGTCGATTCCATCGGGCGCAAACGCGGCGCCGGTCTCGGCGGCGGCCACGACGAGCGCGAGCAGACGCTCAACCAGATGCTCTCGGAAATGGACGGCTTCGAAGGGTCTGAGGGCATCGTGATGATGGCCGCCACCAACAGGCCCGACATTCTGGATCCGGCACTGCTGCGGCCGGGGCGCTTCGACCGCCAAGTGGTGGTTCCGCTGCCGGAACTGACGGATCGCCACGACATCCTCAAGGTTCACATCAAAGGCAAGCTCACAGCCGACGACCTGGATTTGAACGTGGTGGCGCGGGGCACCCCGGGGATGAGCGGCGCGGACCTGGCCAACCTGATCAACGAGGCGGCGCTCTACGCGGTGCGCTCGGGCGACGACGAGATCGCGGCCCGTCATGTGGAGATGGCTCGGGACCGTGTGCTGATGGGCCAGAAACGCGAGTCGCTGGCTCTGTCCAACGAAGAGAAGGAGGCGATCGCCTACCACGAGGCGGGTCACGCGGTCTGCGCCTCGGTTCTGCCGACGGCCGACCCGCTCCACAAGGTGACGATCATTCCCAGCGGCATGGCGCTCGGGGTCACCATGCAGCTGCCCGAAGAGGACCGCCACATCTACCGTTCCGACTACATCCTCGACCGTCTGGTGGTGATGTTCGGCGGGCGCATAGCCGAGGAGTTGGTGTTCGGCATCGTCAGCACCGGCGCCGCCGACGACCTGATGCGCGCCACTGCGCTGGCGCGTTCGATGGTCAGAGAATGGGGGATGTCCACCGAACTCGGCCCGATGGCTTGGGGATCGCAGAACCAGGTGTTCCTGGGCGAGGATCTGGTGCAGACCCGCGACTACAGCGACGACACGGCTCGGGTCATCGACCAGGAGACCGAGCGGATACTGCGAGAGCAGCAGGACCGCTGCCGTCTGACTCTCAACGACTACCGCCACGGGCTCGACTTGGTGGCGCGAGCCTTGCTGGAGCACGAGACGATCAGCGGCGAGGAAGTGGACCGCCTGATCGCGGTGTCGCGCAACGGCTCGCAGGCTGCCGGCAGCCTGGCCGGCGAAGCTGCCGGCAGCGTCTCGACCAGCACTTCCTGATCACTGCGCTGCGCCGCCGCCCTCGACGCGGGCGCGGCGCGCTCTCAGCGGATCGCGACGACGGGCGCCGTCTCTGCGACCGCGGCGCCCAGCGACGCTGACCGCGATGTCAGCCCCACCAGCTCACGACCGACGATCACCGGCGAAGAGGCGGCCACCTCCACCACGAAACGGTCGACGCCTGCGGCTTCACGCAACGGCGGCAGCGGCAAGGTCCGGCTGCGGCCGGGGCCGAGCTCGACGCTGCGCAGCAGCTCGCCGGCAACGCTGACCGTCGCTTCGACGATCCCCAGCGCCGAAGGATTGACGACAGTGAGCGAACCGCCCGCCGAGCCGTCGGCTTCAAGGTCGCGCTCGGTCGCCTCCACCGGCACCAGCCAACGCTTCGAGGCGGCGTCGGCGCCGCTGGTCGCAGCCGAACCGGCGACCCCGGTCTCAGCGAAGCGAGGCCCTTCTGGGGCGACATCGGCTGGATCGCCGTCGGCGGCTGCACTGCCGGCGACGGTGACACTGGTGACGGAGGCGGCCACCGGCGCTCCGTTGAGCGAGCGCACCGCCACACTGAAATTGCCGACGCCTTCGAGACGCGCCTGTTCGGACAGGTCCACCAGAGCGGTTCTGCCGGCACGCACCGTGAGCTCGATCGGGCTCACCCGCACTGCAGGATCCTCGGTCAGTATCTCCAAGTCGACTTCGGCGACGTCGCTGCGAGACGGGTTGGACACGGCCACGATGTCGCGGCGCCCGGGTCCGACCCCGGCCACCGGAAGATGCCAGAGCCGCGCCGAGCCGGGCGCGGCCGGCGCGGCGCGGGTGCCGCTGCCTGAGTTGGGGCCGTCGGCGACCTGTATCCACGAAGCGGCCACACGACCCGACACGACCTCCACGAAAGCCGCGACCGTGGCCGCGACGGTGACTTCCTCGGTCACGTCCACCGCCACCACCCGCTGAGCGGGCACGACGAGTCCCTCGATCGAGTCGCGGCCCACATCGGCCACCAGTTCGATGTCGGCCACCGCCACATCCGGGAACGGGTTGAGCAGCATCAACACGAACCTCTCCCCCTCCACTGCGGCGCGGGTGGCGCCATTGGACACGACCCAGCTCTCGGCTGTGCGCGTCAAACACAGCGAGCGGCCCAGTCCTGCTTGCGGGGCTGTCAGTATCTGCTCCACGATCACGTCAGAGCTTCTGGTCTCGACCATCGCCGCAACCCAGGAGGCGTCCGGCGCGGCGTCCGACGGCCGCACCAGAAGATGCTCGAGCGGCGCCAGCTCGACCGTCTGCGACACCGGGTCATCGGCCCCGGCGCCTCCGGACAGCACCTGCACATCGACGCTGCGCGGCTCTCGGGACGCGTTGGCGATCACGATCGTCAGCTCGGCCGCTCCCGACGGCCCGCTGCCTCCGGGGCAGAACCAGGTGTTGACCGCTGCGGTGGGGGCGGCCAGCGCGGGAACGTGACGATCCGCCGCCTCCGAGCGTGTCCGGTCAGGCAGGTCGACAAGCGCTCCGGCGGTCATCAGACCCGCTATCGCGAAGAGGGCGAGCAGCCGCACCGAGCGCATCACGAACGGCTGATCCGACGCCGCAGCCATGCCAGCGCCAGCACTGCAGGCGCCGCGGCGCCGATCACTTGGCCGGCTTTGCGCCACCAAGGCGACGTGTAGGACAGTTCCACGACACCGCCGGATCCGGTCTGGAAGGCCTGCGTCCAAGCCAGCGCCTCCCGGCTCGCCGCGATCCCGCTGCCAGCAGAACCGGCAGAACCAACAGCATCAGCGGCATCGTCGGCCTGCAGGCTCATGCTCCAGCCCGGCCGCGGCGTTTGGCTGACCAGTATCTCGGCGCCGCCGGGAACCCGCGCGCGCCACGGCGCGGCGCCGGAGGAGAACAACGCCGCGCCGACGGGCAGAGGGTCAGCCTCGAGATCGTCGAAATCCGTTACGGCGGCGTCGAAACCCTCGGGGTAGAGCGCGCGCATGGGCGCCCAAGCCGTGTTGGCGAACATGTCCACTGCGCTGTTGGTGCCTTCCACCAGTTCGAGATCCAGCTGATTGCTCATGCCCGCGGCCAGATTCGCGGGCACCGGGCGGGCGTCGGCCGCTTCTGAGAAAGGCGCCGAGGCGAGCCTGTTCAAGAGCACCACGTAACGCACCCCCAGACCGCCGAGCAGCCGCCCGGCGCGTGCCGTGTCGCCCTGCTCGACCCGCTCGATGACCGACTCGAAACGGTCGGCGCTGCCCTGATCGAACGGCACGCCACGGTCGAGCAGCGTCACCGAGTCGCCGTTGCTGACCGCCCAAGCGACCCCTGGCGCGAAGCTGTGGCCTTGCATGGGCAAGAACTCGGGCGCGCCGATCCACAGCACCCGGTAGGCGCCTTCCAGCACCGGCGCCTCGAAACGCAGCGCCGAGTGATGATCGCCGGCCGCCAGACCCCAGCGCCCATCCTCCAAAGAACCGACGCTGCCTGCGGCCAAGATCAGGCACGCCAAGGCCGTCACCGGCACCATCACCTGCCTCCAGCCGAAATGATTGAAGCGCAGGTCATGCTCGATCGACAGCACAGCCATTCCGCACAAACCGGCCACCGCCACCGCCGCGGGCGCCAGCAGCAGCTGCAGATCCGGCAAGCCGAACGGCAGCATCCCCCGCTGCGCCGCCAGAGCCAGGCCCCAAGCAGCGAAGGCGACCATCCACAGACGTACCGCCTGCTCCAGGCGCCAGCCCCTGCCCAGCAGCAGAGGCAACGCCATCGGCGCAGCGAACAGCCAGACCAGCCGGCCCGCTTCGCCGCCCGCGACCGCGAAGCGCAGTATCTCGCTGAACGAGACCCCGCCTGCGGATCCGTCGCGCCCGTCGGCGACGAAGGCCCAGTCAGGACCCGACGCCAGCAGATCCACAACGGTCGGCAGAGTCAAGAAGGCCAGTGCGGGAAGCGCCAGAACCACCGACGCCAGCAGACGGGGCAGCGACTCGGGGCGCCCCGCCAGCAGGCTGCCGACGACCAGACCCGCCGCCATCACTATCACCAGACCCGCGGCGGCCGGGACCACCAAAGCCGCCAAGCCTGCGGCGATCCCCAACGACAGCGCCGGCTTGAACCGGCCCCGCTGCGGGGTCTGGCCCTGGCCGTTGCGGAAGGGAGCGGTCCCGGAGGCCCTCAACAGTTCTTTGAGCAGCCACGGAGCGGCCGCGTATGCGACCAGGCCGGCCAGAGATCCGCCCGCCACCGAGACCGGCGCCAGAGGAACCACCAGATAGGCGACCAGCGACGCGGCCTGAGCCCGGCGCGAGCCGGTCGCGGCCAGCAGCCGGTAGGCGCCGACCAAGCCGACGGCGATCAGCGCTATCAGACCGAACGTGCGCACCAGTTCCATGCTTGTGACAGCCCCGCCCAACAAACCCAGATACACCAGAACGCCGAGATTCGAGGACGGGGCGCCGGCGTTGCGTTGACTCCAGCCGCCCCACCATTGCCGCAGCAGATCGCCGCCGCTGTCAGGCAGAGCCGCGAAGTCCGCAACAGCGGGCACGCCCGAAGTGATCAGCCGGCGAGACCCGAAAACCACGAACCCCAGCACCAGTATCCATGTGATCCAGGCCCACCTCGGGGTTCCGGTGCGCAACCCGCCCAGCATGGCGCGTCCGCTGCCGGCGCGACCGACGAGCTCGCCGGCGGAGCTGCGCCGCAGCACCGACAGCAGCCGCAGACTGCCGAAGTACTGCAAGGCGGTCACATCGGCTTGACGCACCACGCGGACCCGCGCGTTGGCTTGGCGGCGGCGCATTATCAAACGGAGCCGCCGCAGGTTCCAGACCCATGCGCCGACAGCGTCGCCCGCCCGCCCGAAGCGGGCGGTCAACACGCTCAGCAGCACCTCGACGAAAGTCATCGCCGCGGCCGCCGGCAGCAGCACCGTCAAAGAGATGCGCCCGTGGTTGACCAGCATGGCCCGCAGCGAGTGACGCGCCCGGGTCCGTCTGGCGTCGTCCATGCCGATGCGCGACACCAGATCCTGACGATGCCGGGCCACGGCGCCGCCCACGAACATCACCCGCGACCCGGCCATTTGCGCACGCCAGCAGAAGTCGACGTCCTCGCCGCGGAAGGCCATGCCCGCGTCGAAGCCCCCGAGGCGCACGAACAGCTCGCTGCGCACCAGCAGCACCGCCGAGGGCAGGGCGAACACGTCGCTGACCCCGTCATGCTGCTCTTGGTCCAAGTCCTGGCTGGCGACACGCTCGGCGGACACGGCGAAGCGGTCGACTTCGTAGCCTGCGTGCTGGAGGATCTCGGGGCGGCCCCATTCGACGATCTTGGGACCGACCACTCCGGCGTTGCTTCTGAGTGCCTCGGCCACGAGAGTGCTGACTGCGTCAGGCGCCAAGGCCACGTCGTCGTGGCAGACCAGCAGGAAATCCTCCTCCACACGGGATCGCAGAATCTCGTTGGCAGCCTGGGAGAACCCGGAGGCGGCGCCTGCGTCGATCACGGTCGCTCCAGCGATCACCGCTGCGACTCGCGCCGCGACGCCCGACGAGGCAGCGTCGACGACGGTGACTTTCAAGTGCTCATAGTCCTGAATCGACAAAGACTCCAACGTCTCGTCGAACCAGTCGCCGGGGTCGTGCGCCACCACCACAGCCCGCACCGTCGACGAGCGCTCGCTGCGCTCTGCGACTGCTGCGACGGTCGGGGCGCCCGCGGGAGTCGACGGTGGGTTCTGCTGGCGAGAGTCGATGCGCCGAGACTAACCGCCGCCCCGCCGCACGACGGCGAGCGAAGCGAGCAGCCGACGACCGTGAGCAGCCGACCCAAGAGCGACAAGACCGCGAACTCCGGCGAAGACGACGCAGCCGCGACGAGGCGAACCCGCGCACATCGGCGCGCGCCAGAATGCTCTAATCTGCGGGCGTGCGAGTTCTCGTCACCGGCGCCACAGGCTTCGTGGGGCCTCACCTAGTGGATCACCTGCGAGCCGAGGGCGACGAGGTGATCGTCAGCGAAGCCGAGATCACCAACCTCGAGACGCTGGAATCAGACTTCGCGCGGGGCAGCCTCGACGTGGTCTACCACCTGGCCGCCCAAGCCGACGTCCAAGCGAGTTTCGTTGATCCGGCCACGACTCTGCGGGTCAACGTCGAAGGCACTTGCAACGTGCTCGAGGCCGCTCGCCGCGCCGGCGCCGGTCGTGTGCTGATGGTCAGCAGCGCCGACGTCTACGGACGGGTCGATCCTGCTGACCTGCCCGTGACCGAGACGGCCGCCATGGCCCCCGTCAGCCCCTACGGCGCCAGCAAAGCCGCAGCCGAACTGGTTTGCGTGCAAGCCGGTCTGGGGCGCGGCCTCGATGTGATCCGGGTCAGGGCGTTCAACCATCTCGGGCCCGGCCAGAGCGACCGCTTCGTGGCAGCGGCGCTGGCGTCACGGGTCGCGGACAACGAGCGGAACGGCTCTGAAGCGGTCCGGGTCGGGAACCTTCAGGCGCGGCGGGACTTCACCGACGTACGCGACGTGGTCCGCGCCTACAGGCTTCTGGCCGAGCACGGCGACGCGGGCGAGGCTTTCAATGTCTGCAGTGGCGCCTCGGTGAGCGTCGCCGAGCTGGCTGAGCGTCTCGTGGCTCGGGCTGCTCACCCGATGCGGCTGCTGAGCGACGGCGGGCTGATGCGCCCGGCGGACCTCCTGGAGATGAGAGGCGATCCTGCCAAACTTCGGCGAGCCACCGGCTGGCGCCCGCAAATCACCCTGGAAGAGACCTTGGACAACCTGCTCGACCACTGGCGGCAGCGAACCCCGCGAGCGCGGGCCGCGTCCACGGGCGCCGACGGCGCAGCCGGGGCGGCGGCAGCAGCAGCGGCGGCGCGACAGCCGGATCCGGGCGATAGCCATTAGTTCCGTGGCCCGTCGCGCCCTCATCACAGGCATCACCGGCCAGGACGGCTCGTATCTGGCCGAACTGCTGCTCGAGAAGGGCTACGAAGTGATCGGCATGGTGCGCCGCTCCAGCATCGTCAACTATGAGCGCATCGCCCACATTCAAGACAGCATCCGCATCGTCACCGGGGACCTGCTCGACCAGGTGTCTATGATCGAGATCCTGCGCACCTTCCGACCCGCCGAGGTTTACAACCTGGCGGCGCAGTCCTTCGTGCAGACCTCTTTCAGCCAGCCGGTGCTCACCGGGGAGACCACAGCGCTGGGAGTGACGCGCATACTCGACGGGATCCGCCTCGTCGACCGCGACATCCGCTTCTATCAGGCCAGTTCCTCGGAGATGTTCGGCAAGGTGCAGCAGGTCCCCCAGAACGAGCGGACGCCGTTTCATCCGCGCAGCCCGTACGGGGTGGCCAAGGTCTACAGCCACTGGATCACCGTCAACTACCGCGAGTCTTACGGACTGCATGCGACCTCGGGAATACTGTTCAACCACGAGAGCCCGCGACGGGGAATGGAGTTCGTGACCCGCAAGATCACGCACGCCGCTGCTCGGATCAAGCTGGGCCTGTCCGACGAGCTGCGTCTCGGCAACCTGGAAGCCGAGAGGGACTGGGGCTACGCGGCCGACTACGTCGAAGCCATGTGGCGGATGCTGCAGCAGGACGAACCCGACGACTACGTGATCTGCACGGGACAGACCCATTCGGTGCGGACGCTGTGCGAGCTGGCCTTCGACTACGTGGGTCTCGACTACCGCGACCACGTAGTCACCGACGAGCGTTTCATGCGCCCCGCCGAAGTGGACCTGCTGGTGGGCGACTCGTCGCACGCCGAAGCGACATTCGGATGGCGCCCCCAGACGTCGTTCACGGAGCTGGTGCAGCTGATGGTCGACGCGGATCTGGCGCTGCTGCAGTGAAGAACCGATGATCACGAACCGATGATCACCGTCATCTCGGGAGGCGTGGGCGCGGCCCGCTACCTGACCGGCCAGCTACTGACCACGCCGGCCCGGGAGGTCACCGCCGTCGTCAATGTCGCCGACGACGTGGAACTGCACGGCCTGCGCATCAGTCCCGACATAGACACCGTCATCTACACGCTGTCGGGCGCCGTCGACCGCGGCCGCGGCTGGGGTCTCGCCGATGAGACCTGGCACGCCCTGACCGGACTGCAGGAACTGGGGCTGGACGCCTGGTTCCGCCTCGGCGACCGCGACCTGGCCACCCACATGTTCCGCACCACCCTGCTGCGCGAGGGCCGCAGCCTCAGCGAGGTCACGGCCCGACTGGCGGCAGCCCGCGGCCTGGAATGCCGGGTGCTGCCGGTGAGCGACGACCCGATAGAGACTCGCGTCACGCTGGCCGCGACGCGCAGCGAGCCGCAGCGCGAAGTGGGATTCCAGGAGTATTTCGTGCGCCTCGGGCACAAGCCGGCCGTGGCGGGGGTGCGTTTCGCGGGGATAGACGCCGCCGAGGCTGCGCCCGGAGTGCTGGAGGCGATCAACGACGCTGACGCTGTGGTGATCGCTCCCTCCAATCCGGTGGTGTCGATCGGGCCTGTGCTGGCGGTCAGAGGAGTGGCCGAGGCGCTGGCGGCTCGACGCGAGCGCAATGTGGCAGTGTCGCCGCTGGTGGCCGGGGCGACGTTGAAAGGGCCTGCGGATCGGATGATGAGGTCATTGGGCGAGGCGCCCAGCGCAGTGGGAGTGGCTCGACGTTACCGCGATCTGGTGGCCAAACTGGTGATCGACGAAGCGGATGCGGGCCTGGCGGAGGCGGTGGCCGCGACAGGCGTGGAACCGGTGGTCGCCCAGACGGTCATGTCCTCGCCGCAGGCTGCGGCCGCGCTGGCGCTGACTGCGGTCGCAGCGCTGTGATGACCACAGCGGTGCGACAGTGGGCGAGGCGGCGCCGTGAGTCTTGAGATCCTAGGGATCGAGGGCATCGGCGAGGTACGCCCCGGCGACGACCTCGCCGAGCTGATCGTCGCAGCAGCCGGCCCGGGGGCGCTGCGGCGCCACGACTGCCTGGTGGTCACCCAGAAGGCCGTGTCCAAAGCCGAGGGCCGCCTGGTCGCGATAGACCCTGAAGACCCTGCAAGCCACAAGCCGCTGGTGGAGGCCGAATCGGTCAGGGTGCTGAGACGCCGCGGCGATCTGATCATCTCAGAAACCAGCCACGGCTTCGTGTGCGCCAACGCCGGGGTCGATTTGAGCAACGTCGAGGAGGGCTTCGCGGCGCTGCTGCCGGTGGACGCGGACCGGTCGGCTCGGCGCGTCCGCGAGCGCGTCCGCGCGCGTCTCGGCGTGGAGCTGGCGGTGGTGGTGTCCGACACTTTCGGGCGACCCTGGCGGCGGGGAGTGACCGACACCGCCATCGGCTGCGCCGGGATCGCCGCGGTGGTGGATCTGCGAGGCGCCAGCGACGCTCTAGGCAGGGAGTTGAAGGTGACGGAGGTGGCGGTCGTCGACGAGATCGCTGCGGCGGCCGATCTGGTCATGGGCAAATCCAGCGGCGTGCCCGCCGCCGTGGTCAGAGGCCTCGACGAGGCCTGGTTCCGCGACGACCACGCCCGCAGCTCGGTGCGCGACGAGATAGTCCGCAGCCCGACCGACGACCTGTTCCGCTGATCGCCTGACCGCCAAAACCGAACCCTCGAGCCTGCTGAGCCAAGCCACTTGAGCCGGCGCTGAGCTCTCTGAGCCACGGCGAATCCACAGCGGATGATCAGCCTGACTGACGGCGGCGCACGAAGTTCCATTGGTCTGCCAGCATCTGCTGAAGGCTGCGGCGCGCCTGCCAGCCGAGCTCGCTTCTCGCCCTGCCGCAATCCGCCCAGGACGCTGCGACGTCGCCGCTGCGCCGCCCTGTGATCACATACGGGATCTCTGAACCGGTGACTGCTGCTGCGGCCGCTATCGCCTGCAGCACGGTGGTGCCGGCCCCGGTGCCGAGGTTGTAGACCCTGCTGCGCTTGTCGGTCAATGGTTCGAGCGCCACGTCGAGAGCCGCCACATGGCCGTCGGCCAGATCCGTCACATGCACGTAGTCGCGCACGGCCGTGCCGTCGACGGTGGCGTAATCGGCGCCATGCACCTCGAGACGCCGACGCGCTCCGGAGGCGACCTGCATGATCCGCGGCGCCAGGTTGCCGGGCTCGCCGCGAGGGTCCTCTCCGAGCAGCCCCGAAGGATGCGCTCCGACCGGGTTGAAATACCTCAGCATCACCGCAGTCGTCGGTGACACTGCCGCGGCGTCAGCCAGGATGCGCTCTCCTGTCAGCTTGGTCACGCCGTAGGGGCTCTCGGGAGCGGTCGGCGCGTCCTCGCTGACCGGCAGCTCCGACGCGGCGCCGTAAACCACGGCCGACGAGCTGAACACGATCCGCTTGACGCCCGCGGCGATCCCGGCGCCGGCCAAGGCGATGGTCGCGCCGATGTTGCTGCGGTAGTAGCCCAAAGGGTCGGCCAGCGACTCGCTGACGCTTTTGCGGGCCGCGAAATGCACCACCGAGTCGATGGCGTGGCGGCTGAGGATCCTGGCCAGCAGATCCTGGTCGCCGACGTCGCCTTCGACGACTGCGAGGTCTTTCACGGTGAGGCGGCGCAGCGCGTCGATCACCCGATGCGAAGCGTTGGAGAAATCGTCGACTATCACCGGCTCGCGGCCCGCTTCGTGCAGCGCCACCACGGTGTGGCTGCCGATGTAACCGGCGCCGCCTGTGACCAGCGTCGCCATCAGTCGCCCGAAGGCGCCCTGGCGGCGCTCAGAGCCGTCGCCGGCGGCACCGCGAAGCCCTCGCCTATCAGAGTGCCGTCGGTCACTCGGGCGCCCCGACCGATCCTGGCGCCCGACCCGACCACCGAATCAAGCACTTGCGCGCCTGCTTCGACCACCGCGGCGGCGCCGACGGCGGAACCTCTGACCAGCGAGCCGTCGCCCAGCACTGCGCCGGCCATGACCACGCTGCGCTCGACCACGGCCCCAGGATCGAGCGACGCCTCCGGCGACACTCCCGCCGCCGCTGGCCCCCGGCGGCCGTCGAGCAGATCCATTTGAGCCTGCAGATAGGCACGAGGGGTTCCCGCGTCCAGCCAGTAGGTGTTGTGTTTGAAGGCCTGAAGATCGCCGGCCGCGGCCATGGCCGGGAAGACTTCGCGCTCCACGGAAACCCGGCGTCCGCTCTCGATCAACTCAACAGCCGACGGCTCCATCAGGTAGGTGCCCGCATTGATCCAGCTGCTGGCCGCGGGCGGCGGCGGCTTCTCCAGGAAGTCGACCACCCGTCCGCCCGGCTCGGTGACCACCACCCCGTAGCGGGACGGATCCGCCACCTCGATCAGATGGATCGTGGCCCGCGCCGCGACGCTGCGATGCCGGCGCAGCATCGCGGTCACGTCCAAGTCGGTGATGACGTCGCCGTTGGCCACCAGGAAAGTGCCCTCGCTGCCGCAGGCGCCCGAAGCCTCGTAAGCGAAGCGGATCGCTCCCGCGGTGTCCAGCGGCTCGGGCTCCACCACGCAGCAGAGTTCCACGCCGGCGCAGCGCCCGTCGGTGTAGGCCGCACGGAAAGCGTCGTCCTGATAGCCGAGAGCCAGCACCACCCGATCCACGCCATGGACCGCCAGAGCCGAGACTGCGTGTTCGATCATGGGCCGGTGCAGCACCGGCAGCATCTGCTTGGGGGTGGTCAGGGTCAGCGGCTGCAGCCGCGTGCCGAAGCCTCCGGCCAGCAGGATCGCCTGCATCGCGGCGCCGCCGCCTCTATTCCTCGGGTGCTGTGTCGGTGGGATCCAGATCGGTTTCGGGCCCGGCAGAGATCAGGTTCCCCGCTGAGGCGCCCAGCGCGGTCTGCAGCCTGTCCTCGGGCGGAGGCGGGATCTCGGCGTCAGCCGGGACGCGAGCGATGGTGAACGCCTCAAGATCGTTCAACAGGCGAACATCGCCGAAATCGTCGGTGTAGACGTCCGCCGGCTCATAGAGGGGCGTCAACTCGTCGATGGCCTCGCCTTCAGCGAACGTCTCGGGATCAGGGTCGACCTGATTGAAACGCACGACCCTGATCACGGTCGGCTCGCCGTTGCAGTCCGAACCGGCTTCCAGTACGCCGATCCCGGGGCCGCTGATCTCGTCGTCGGTGACCCGGGCGCCCATCGCCTCGAAGAAGACGTCCATTCTGGCCTGATCCCCCGAAGCGGAGCTGTTCCACGGGTGGATGTGTACTACGCCGTCTTGGTGGGAGTGAATGCCGTCGGGATCGGCAGCGCTCGTGAATGCCGGCAGGAAGCGGTCGCAGTCGTAGATCCCGTATGCCGAGTGCCAGTGGTCGTTGCCCACCCTCGGCGGCTCTGCGGGGCTGCGCGACGCCCGCGCGAAAGCCACCAGAGCCACGCCGAGGATCACCACCGCCACCAGCGCCAGCGGGAAACCGAGTTCACGGCGTTCGCGGGTGCTCTTGGAGGCAGCTGACGTTCGTGCAGCTCGCTGGACTTTTTTGGACGAACTCGAATCGGCCACGAACCGTCACACTACCGGAAAAAGCGCAGGAAGAGATTCAGCGTCCGACGCCGCTGTAGCTGAAGCCTCGCTGCTCGAGAGCCTCGCGGTCCAGGCAGTTTCGGGCGTCGATCACATGCAGATCGGCCATCAGCCGAGCCACCCGGTCGAAGTCGAGCTTCTCGAACTCCGGCCACTGCGTCGCCAGAACCAGGGCGTTGGCGCCATGGCAGGCTTGGTAGGCGTCGGCAGCGATCGCGATGCCGGCCTCACGGGTCGCCGGGCTGCCTGAGATCGCCGGGTCGTAAGCGCTGACCACCGCCCCGGCGCGGCTGAGCCTGCGAGCGATCTCCATTGCCGGGGAGTCGCGCGAGTCGTCGGTGCCCGCTTTGAAGGCCAGCCCCAGCAAGGCGATGCGCGCCCCTTGCAGAGCCACCCGGCCGGCGACTTTGCCGACGATGCGTTCGAGCTGCGCCTCGTTGGCCGCGACGACGCTGCGCAACAGCGCAAAGTCGTAACCGGCTTCGGCTGAGGCGCCGATCAGGGCGAGCGTGTCCTTGGGCAGGCACGACCCGCCCCACCCCGGTCCGGGCTGCAGGTAGTTCGCTCCGATGCGCCCGTCGAGACCCATGCCAGCCAGCACGTCATCGACATCGGCGCCCACCGCCTCACAAAGCGCCGCCACAGAGTTGGCGTAGGTCAGCTTCACCGCCAGAAAGGCGTTGGCCGCGTATTTGATCGACTCGGCCGAGGCCGCGTCGGTGATCAGCACCGGGGCGTCGACGCTCGCGTAGAGTTCGGCGACTCGTCGCGCGGCGGCCCGCTCGTCGGCGCCCACCACCACGCGGTCGGGTTCCAGGAAGTCCTCGACAGCGGATCCTTGCCGCAAGAACTCGGGGTTGGAGGCCACCGCCACATCGCCGCGTTGCAGCATCCGAGCCAAAGCCGCGGCGCTGCCGGGAGGTGCCGTGGACTTGTTGACCAGCACCGCGCCCGGTCGCAGGCTGTCACGCACCGCGCCGACTGCGGCTTCCAGGAAGCTCATGTCGGCGCCCCCGGCGGAGTTGCCGGGGGTGGGCACGCACAAGAACACGAAGTCGGCGCCTGAGGCGGCCGCGGCGGAGTCGGTGACGAAGCGGAGCCGCTTCGAGCCGAGCCCCGCTGAGAGCAGCTCCCCGAGCCTGGGCTCGAGTATGGGCACCTCGCCGCGCTGCAGTCCGTCGATCCGCTGCTCATCGATGTCGCTGCAAACAACACGATGCCCCATCCAGGACAGGCACGCCGCCGTGGTCAGACCTACGTAGCCCGCCCCCACCACAGCCAGGTTCCTAGCGGACGGTCGAGAATCAGCCACAGGACTCACCCGCCGGCGGCCGGCCGCGGACACGCGAAGACGGCGGATCGTCTCGGCTCGCCTGCGCCGCCGCCTGCACAGCGACGACTGCCGTCGCCGGACCGGCCGAAGCCGCAACCGCGGCGCCCGAAACCGCTGTGCCCGAAACTGGCGTGCCCGAAACTGGCGTAGCCGGGCGCCCCGAGGCGCCGGACGATCCTGTGCCGACGGGAGCGAAACCGTCCGCCGGGTCGGGCAGCACCGCAGGAACGCCGCGAGCCTCGGCCCTTTCCCGCGCCACGCTGAACGGTTCGGGCGCCAGCACCAGAACTCCGCGATAGTCGACGCCCAGCACCGTGATCACCCCCTCGACACGTTCGTCAGCCACCACATAGGGAATCGGGTCGAGATAGCGGGCCACTGTCAAGGCGGCATCCTCAGCCCCCGTTCCGTGCAGGATCACGGTCTCGGGAATAGCCGGCGCCAAGAAATGGCCGAGGATCTCGAAACCCTCGCCGCTCAGGCCCGCGGATGCGTCGCTGAGTTTGGAATCGTTGAACCCGGCGAGCCTCAACACTACGTCTGCGGGACTGGCGCCGTCGGAGGCGCCTCGGAACACTTCGAGCCGCGGCTCGTTGACGCTGCCGGCGTCAGCTTCGCCCTTGTAACGGCCGTCGGGCCAGTAGAGCGTGTAGACCTCGAGGCGCTCCCGGTTGAGGTTCTCGGGGCTGAACCCCGAGAAATCCCGAGCCAGCGACACCAGCTCCCCGAGCGTCAGATCCTGATCGAACGACACGAGGTCGGCGCCTGCGTTGATCATGCCGATCATGGCGGCGGGATTCCTGGCCCCGCGGGCGATGGCCCGATCCAGTGCCAGCACCAGAAAATCCTGCTGCCGGGCGATGCGATGGAAGTCGTTGCCCCCGGTGACGCGCCAGCGCCCGTCGATCAGCTCCGTGTAGGTGCGGCTTCGCACATATTGCAGCGCCTGCTCGCCGTCGAGGACGTGACATCCTGAGGTGGCGATGTTCAGCTGAGATTTGGGGTCGCGCGCCGGATGGTCGAACCACACCGGCACGCCTCCGAGCGTGTCCACCACCTGCTGAAAGCCTGCGAAATCGATCTCGACGTAGTGGTTGATCTCCACGTCGAACATCGAGGTCACGGTCTCCACGAGAAGCGGGGCGCCGCCGATCAGCAGAGCCGAGTTGATCTTGTGGTCCTGCGCTCCCGGGATCTCCGCCCAGAGATCGCGCGGGATCGACAGCACCCAGGCCGACAAGGACTCAGGGTCGAGCCTCACCAGCATGATCACGTCGGCCAGCGCCCTGCCGGCGGCATTGATGCCCGACGCGGCGCCGGGGGCGACATCGACACTGCTGTCGGTGCCGACCACCAGGAAGTTGACGGGTTCGCCGGGCTCGGTCGCGGAGCGCAGCAACTCGCGTCCGTACTGCACGGTGCCAGGGAACTGCACCGGCTCGTACTCTTCCCAGACCTCTTCCACATACTGGACCGTCTCGGCGGAGGCCACCGCGACGACGATCACCGCGAGGCTCGCCAGCACCGTCAGCCTCTGCGGCCAACTGCGTCTGAACCGCGCCTTGTCTTGTCGGTTCGACACAGCCCGTCAGGCTACCGCTGAGGCGTCGGCTGTCGGTCGTCGCCCCCCTCCCCCTTCCTGAGCCTCCTCGCGGCTCGGGCGCCGGGCTCTCCGTCAGTCAGTCAGTTCGTCAGTCAGCCAGTTCGTCGATTCGCCAGTTCGTCTCGCCAGTTCGTCTCGCCAGTTCGTCAGTTGGCGGCAGAACCCGCGTCACGCAGATGGATCACGTCGCCCGTGTCGATCAGAATGGTCTGTGGGGCCGTGCCGGTCAGGCCGGCTCCGGGGGCCTCAAGCACCAGACGACCCGAGGCGTCGATGTCGACCGCGACTCCCTCGACCGTGACCCCGCCGGCAAGCTGCACCCTCACCAGGCTTCCAAGAGTCGCTGACATCGCCCGCAGATCGCTGCAAGCCGCGGTCGGATCCGCAAGATAGGAGGGCAGTTCAGCCAGCAGCCGCGCCAACAGCCGGTCGCGTCCCCATACAGTCCCGAGCTGCGCCAGCGCCGCGGCGCCGGGTTGATCAGGCGCCGCGGCCAGGTTCATGCCCAGACCCACCACAACCACCGGAGGGTCGCCTGCGACCGTCTCCGAAAGCACCCCCGCCAGCTTGCCGTCGACATCCGGCGAGCAGATCAACAGGTCGTTCGGCCATTTGGACCGCAGCGCTGCGGCGCCGCTTCCGCAGCCTTCGACGGCGGCCGAGGCCGCAGCCAGCGCCGCAGCCGAGACCGCAGCGACACAGCCGTGGGCGTCCGGCAGCGGCGCCTTCAGCCGAAAGCTCACCAGCAGCGACGCTTCGCTCCCCTGCGGCCCGCCGGAGGCGTCGACCCAGCGGCGCCCCACCCGTCCCCTGCCTGCGTGCTGGTGATCCGCTACGAGCACGACCTGCGAGCGGTCCCCGAGCCTGGCTTGCGTGACCAGGTCGTCGTTGGTGGAGCCGGTCGCCGCGGTGTGGCGCAGCTCGCCGAAACCCGCAGCCGTCGCCGCCGCGGAGCTGAGCGGCAGCGCAGCTGAAGGCATCATCGCAAACTAGCGAGAGCGAGAGCGCGAGCAGTTGAGAGTTCCCCGTGATCCGCGAGCCGCTGCCAGGGGCGAGACGCCGGCGGCGGCGGGCGTTCCGTGTGATCCGGGCCGCGATCGGCTATCCAATGGGGTGATGTTCACGAAGGTGCTGATAGCCAACAGAGGCGAGATCGCGGTCCGGGTGATAAGGGCCTGCCGCGAGTTCGGCATCAAATCGGCCGCCGTCTACTCCGACGAGGACCGTGACGCGCTGCATGTGCGTCTCGCGGACGAGGCCTACCCGCTGGGCGGCTCGACGGCTGCGGAGAGCTACCTGCGAAGCGACGCCCTGATCGCGGCGATCGAACGCAGCGGCGCAGACGCCGTGCATCCCGGATACGGCTTCTTCAGCGAGAACGGCGACTTCGCCCGTGCCGTCACCGCCGCCGGCGTCGCCTTCATCGGGCCTCCCCCCGAAGCGATCGAAGTCATGGGCGACAAGATCTCGGCGCGCCACGCTGCCACCAGCTGCGGCGTGGATCCCGTCCCCGGCGCCACCGAGCCGCTGCTCGAGGCCGCCCAGATCAAGGCTTTCGCCGACTCTTTCGGCTGGCCTGTCGCTGTGAAAGCCGCCTACGGGGGAGGCGGCCGCGGCATGAAGGTGGTGCGCGAGGCTTCCGAGGCGGCTGCGGCCGTCGAGTCCGCGCAACGAGAGTCGCTCGCCTATTTCGGACGAGACGAACTGTACATGGAGCGCTATTTCGACGCCGCCCGTCATGTCGAGGTGCAAGTGCTGGCGGACGCCCACGGCAACTGCATCCATCTGGGCACCCGTGACTGCTCAGCCCAGAGGCGCCATCAGAAGCTGATCGAGGAGGCGCCGGCGCCCGACATCGACCCCGAGACGCTCGCAGCCATGGGGCAGGCGGCGATAGCGGTGGCGCGAGGCTGCGGTTACGTCAACGCCGGCACCGTCGAGTTCCTCTACGCCGAAGATTCCTTCTACTACTTGGAGATGAACACGCGGCTGCAAGTGGAGCATCCCGTCACCGAGCTGGTGACCGGAGTCGATCTCGTGGAGCAGCAGCTGCGAATAGCCGGCGGCGAGCCGTTGACTCTGACGCAGGGCGACATCGTCACTGACGGCTGCTCAATCGAGGCGCGCGTCAACGCCGAGGACCCCGCCGGCGGCGCCTTTCTGCCCAGCCCCGGCTTGGTGACCGAGCTGCGACCCGCCCAGGGCTACGCCACCCGCTGGGACGGCGGCTACGAAGCCGGCGACAACGTCAGCCCCTACTACGACAATCTGATCGGCAAGTTGGTGGTTTGGGGCCGCAGTCGCGACATCGCCATCGGCCGGCTGCTGCGAGCCTTGTCCGAGACGCGGATTGCGGGCGTCGCCACCACCATCGGCGCCGCTGAAGCGATCCTGAGCCACCCGGATTTCGCGGCGGTGGCCCATTCCACCCGCTGGGTGGAGGAACAACTCGATCTGACGGACGTGAGATCGTCCCAAGAGCCTTCGACCGTAGGCGGCGGCGCAGTCGGCGCCGCGGCCAAGGAGCGCCACGAGATCGAAGTCGAGGTGGACGGCAAGCGCTTCAACGTGGCTTTGCGGGCGCCGCGAACCGAGAGCGCCGACCCTCAGCGGCGGAGCGCTTCACGCCGCCAGTCGAGGGGCCTGTCAAGAGCCGGCGGCGGCAGCGGCGAGGTCACAGTCGCAATGCAGGGAACGATCATCAAACTGCTGGTCGAGGTGGGCGACGAAGTGCGGTCCGGTGATCCGGTGGCTGTGCTCGAGGCCATGAAGATGGAGAACAACATCGCCGCGGAACGCTCGGGCAAGGTGGCCGAGATTCGGGTTCAGGTGGGCGACTCGGTCGGAAGCGGCGACACCATCGCAGTGATCGAATGAACGCGAGCAGCCAGAGCCGGTGAAACAAGCGCCTGACAGTGCCGCGGCGCCCGCCGAGCCGGAGTGCGACGTCAGCGTGGTGCTGCCCGTCTACAACGAGGCGGCGCATCTCAGCGACGAACTCGACCGCATCACCGAGGCTCTGGACCGCTCCAGCTACAGCTGGGAAGTGATCGTGGTGGACGACGGCTCCAGCGACGGCTCAGGCGATCTGGCGCTGGGGCGGCCCGGTGTGCGGCTGCTGCGCTCCGCTCGCAACCGCGGCTGCGGCGCGGCGCGGCGGATCGGCACGCTGGCCGCCAAGGGCCGGGTGGTGGTGTGGAGCGACGCCGACATGACCTACCCCAACCATGAGATTTCCGCTTTGGTCGACGACCTCGGCGACGCCGACCAACTGGTGGGTGCCCGCACCACCGAGCAAGGAACACTCAAAGCGCTGCGCATCCCCGCCAAATGGGTGATCAGGCGCCTGGCGGGCTATCTGGCCCGCACACGCATACCCGACTTGAATTCGGGCTTCCGCGCCATGCGACGCGACGTGGCCGAACAGTTCGTCCGGCAGATCCCCGACGGCTTCTCGTGCGTCACCACCATCACGATGCTGTTCTTGATGAACGGCTACAGCGTGCGCTACAAGCCGATCGACTACCGGCCCCGGTCGGGTCGCTCGAAGTTCCACTGGTGGGTAGACACACGCCGCTACCTGCTGCAGATCTTGCGGATGATGCTCTCACACGACCCGCTGCGGGTGTTCATGCCGCTGACAGCGGTCCTGGGCGCCGCTTTCGCGGTGAAACTGGGCTACGACCTCACCGGCAAGGACTTCCGTGTGGCCGCCAACACTCTGCTGTTGGGTTTCGCCGCGGGCCAGGCCCTGGCAGTAGGCCTGATCGCCGATCTGATGGTGAGAACATCGAGAACGTCGCAGCCCTCCCGCCTCGTCGCGCCCGCCGACACCCGCGAGATCACCACCAACGACAGCAGTTATGGCGGTGCCAGTCGGGAGGAGTGACGCCCCGAGCGGTATGTGACGAGAAAGCGCTCGGGACGCTGGATCGCAGGATCAACTCCCTCCATCTTGACGAGAAAGTTCCCTCCGGCGGTTCGAACGGCCTGCTAACTGTCGTCTTAACGCAGCATTCAGGCCATTGTCGCAGCCGTGTGCGATGATGACGAAATGGCCCTGCAAGGTATGGATGTCTGACCAATGAGCAAGACGCTGCTGTCGAGCATCGACCTGTTCGCCGGTGCTGGGGGTCTCACGCTCGGCTTGCAGTGGGCCGGATTCGACACCCTGATGGCCAACGACATCTGGCCCCCAGCGATCAACACGCTGGAGCGGAACTTCGGCCATGAATGTGTGGCACCCGACGATGTGCGAGAACTGTCGGCAGCCGACGTTCTTGCTGAGACAGGAGGCGAGACACCACTCCTCGTCACAGGGGGACCCCCATGTCAGGGGTTCACGTCGGCCGGAACTCGGCGCGCTTCAGACCACCGCAACACGCTCGTCAGAGAGTTCGCCCGCATAGTCGCTGAACTGCAACCGCAGTGGTTCCTGTTCGAGAATGTCGAAGGTTTTCTGACTATGTCGGCCGGAGGCTTCATCGTCGACCTGCTCGATGCTGTGCTTGATGCCGGCTACCAGGTGAGACTCCGAAAAGTCAACGTCGCCAACTACGGCGTGCCCCAACTCCGCA
Organism: Acidimicrobiaceae bacterium; assembly: GCA_026708645.1. Classification (GTDB taxonomy): domain Bacteria; phylum Actinomycetota; class Acidimicrobiia; order Acidimicrobiales; family Aldehydirespiratoraceae; genus Aldehydirespirator. Next base: position 88,625 of record JAPOUM010000041.1, read on the forward strand.
AGAGGGTGATCGCTATTGGATCGCTCGGAGCTGACCCTGGCTTCCCCGGTCCATCGCATCATGCGTTCGGCGCGCCGGGAGCAGGAATGGAACGCACTGCGGCATTGCCTAGGACTCCCACGGTCGCCGACGCTCTTGAGCGGCTGGAAGAACCGGCCTCCGCGACCCAGAACGAAGTCATTCAAGGCCACCGGGCGCCGCTCCTCTCAGCAACCGACTCACGTCGCTTTCGACTACTGGAGCAAGGCCAAACTATGCGCGACCTGCCCGAGAGCTTGCAGCATCAGAGCTACTCTAGGAGAGCCAACCGGCGAGTCTCAGACGGAATGCCCACGGAACGGCGAGGCGGAGCGCCCGCCGGAATCCGGCGCCTCCGCGCTGAAGAACCATCAAAAGCCATCACAAGCTCTGCAATCCGAGAGTTCCTCCATCCCTTGGAGGACCGCTGCCTCACCCTTAGAGAGTGTGCACGACTGCAGGGTTTCCCCGACAGCTTCGGGTTCGTCGGCAACCGATCAGAACAGGCGACACTCATCGGCAACGCGATCCCACCCGCTTTCGGAGAAGTGCTCGGCCGATGGATCGCAGGCGCAACAGGCCAGCCCCCACAAGAAAGCAGCCACTCGTCGCGGCTACTTGAATTCCGAGTGACGAACGGCGCCGGGGCGAGCCCAGCATTGCGCAGTGTCGCCGAACGCGTCAACACGCGATATGGAATCGGGGAGCTGCCCCTGTGGAGCTGAGCAAGGCACAGTCGACCATATTCGAGAAGGCTCGAGCGCGAGGCGCGGGCGGTCAGGGAATAGCCCTGACCGATGATGTCCTTCGAGCGCTCGTCGCGCTCGTTGCCCGCGACTTGGGGCTACCGGCGGTCGCTGGGATCGATCCACTGGACGATCGAGAGTACTACGCCATGCCTCCTGCAGAACTCAAGGCTAATGGCGCTGTGTCTGGCCTGAGTGCGTACTGCTCACTCCTTCAAGTAGGACCAGTAGACACCGACACTTACTTTTCCTCACTGGCCGCTCTTCACCGCGCGCGGCTGAAATTCGCGAACATCATGCGATTCCAAGAAACCCCGTCACTTGAGCAAGTCGGGCCCAGAGGACTGCTGCAATATGGAGAGTTAAGCCCAGAAGCGCTCGGCTCACTTCTTATCGTTCGAAAATGGCTCTACGACATCGATAATCGATCAGCTCAAGAAACGGGCTACCTAGTCGAGCCGATCATCGCGGGCGCTGTTGGCGGCATGCACATGCCAGCGAAATCAAGCCCGATCAAGAGGGAGGGGGTGGGATCAGGCCGACAGGTTGATTGCCTGAAGGGCAACAACGCATACGAAATCAAGATGCGAGTCACAATCGCTGCTTCAGGACAGGGCCGATGGGGAGAAGAACTGTCCTTTCCTGCGGACTGCGCGGCAAGCGGCTACACGCCCGTTCTGGTCGTATTTGATGGGACGGCCAATCCCAAGCTGTCGAAACTCTGCAATGCGTTCCAGCAACACGGCGGGCAGGCTCACATCGGCGAAGACGCGTGGAGGCACCTCCAATCGGAATCTGGGCCCACAATGGGCGCCTTCATCAAGAAGTACATCCAGGCGCCTCTCGATGACCTGCTCGTCAAGACACCGACGGAACTGCCGGCATTCCATCTCCAGCTGCAGCGGAGCAGCATCAAGATCCGCGTGGGCGCAGAGGAGGTGCGCTTCGATCGAACCGAAGCTGCGCCGCCGACAGCTGATGCGATGCCCGACGACGCCGATACAGCGCTGCCCGGACCGGACTAGGAGATCCGCAGCTAGCTTCGGCCATCGGGTTGCTCAGCGCTGCTACCGCCATGAGTCCACCGCCTCTCAGTCAAGAAAAGCCTGAACGGGCGCAGCGGAGATCGACGAGCCGGGGCATCTCCCGCGGGGTGCCGGACACTCGCTAGCCTGACTCCCGGCGGGCGCCGGAAGAAAAGGGTGGTTGATGCCGTCCCATTCCACACGTTTGCTGTCAGCCCTGCTTGCAGTCTCAGCGGTCCTCGCCGCTGTGGTCGCTCCTGTGGCTGCAGCACATCCTCACGGGCCTTCCGCCGACGACTACACCTTCATCGGCGGGGGCTGGGGCCACGGCACGGGCATGAGCCAATACGGCGCCTGGGGACGAGCCGAAGCAGGCCTCACCTATCAGGAGATCCTGACCTTCTACTACGACGGCACCACCGTGCGCACCGACTCGAGCCTGGTGCCGGACAGTGTCGACGTGCTGATCGCCGTTCACAACACCACCGTCTTCAGGCCCTCGGGCCAGTTGAGCGTGGCGATGGACGGCAGATTTCTCGACACCACCGTCAACACGCTGACAGTGCGCCGCGGCACCGGCGGCTGGCACATCAACTCCAGCAACATCGACTGGTGCCGCGGCTTCTGCAACGGCACCGTGCTCACAGTCAGCTTCAACGGCGGCGAACCCGTCCGGGTGTCCGACACCAGCAACAGCACCAACCGCTACGCCCGCGGCCGGTTCCGGCTCACCCCGGCGGCCTCCAACGTGAGCAACTGCGGCAACGCCGGCGCCAACCAGTACTGCCTGGTGGTCGGCGGGCTGACCATGCAGCAGTACCTCTACGGGATCGACGAGGTGCCCCACTCGTGGCCCGCCGAAGCTCTGAAAGCTCAGGCTGTGGCAGCACGCAGCTACGCCGCCGCGGTGATGGCGGAACGACGCGGCTGGTCGTCGCCCTTCGACGTCTACGCATCCACCCGAGACCAGCAGTACAAGGCTTGGGACTTCGAGAGCCAGGGCGGCCACGACATCTGGGCCGCCCAAGTGGACGCCACTGAGGACACCGTCGTCACCTACCAGCCCGACGACGGCAGCGCACCCAGAGTCGCGGTCGCCTATTACAGCGCCTCCAACGGCGGCTACACCGCCGCCAACGAGGAGCCCCGTCGGGACTCGGTCTCATACCTTCTCGCCAAGCCCGATCCCTACGACGCCGCACCGGACCAGACCGGCACGGCGCAGAACCCCTACAACTCCTGGGAGCGCACCTACACCACCGCCGAGATCAGCCGCTGGCTGGCGGACTATCCCTTCGCCGACATGGACGTGGGCGAGATCCGCGAGATCCTGATCGAAGATCCGGGGCCGTCTGGCCGCATCGACGACGCGCTGGTCACGCTGATCGGCAGCGATGCGACACTCGAGGTCCGCGACGACAACGGCGACCCCTACGGCTACCGCTTCTACTACGCGCTGGTGCTCGGCTGCCGCAACACCCCCGACTGCAAGCCTCTGCGGTCCACCAAGATGGCGCTGCTCGACGCCCATACCGGCGACTCTCCGTCCAGCAGCTCGGTGTTCGCCGACGTCGCCGACGACGCTCCCTACGCTGACGCGGTCTACTGGATGCGCGACTCCGAGATCACCCGAGGCACCTCAGCCACCACCTTCTCGCCCGAGCGTCCGCTGACACGGGGACAGTTCGCAACGCTGCTGTGGCGCTTCGCAGGCGAGCCGTCGGCAAGCAACAGCAGCTCGAACGGCTTCGAGGACGTGCCCTCGGCGAGCCACCACGCCGACGCCGTGGACTGGATGGTGGATCTCGGCATCACGCAGGGATGCAGCACAGAGCCGAAGCGCTTCTGCCTCCACATGCCGCTCACCGCTTCGCATCTGGCGGCTTTCCTGTGGCGCTTCGCGGGGCGCTCCTACAGCAACCATGCGATCCCATACACCGACATTCACGTCAACGCCTTCTACTTGGAAGCCGCTAGATGGCTCACCGAGCACCGTCTGTGGGTGACCCCCGACTACCGTCCGCCCCCGGCCGAGAACGCCGTCTTCATGCCTGATGAGCAAGTCGACCGGGGCCGCGCCGCACTGCTGATATGGAACCTGGCCTCAGCGCCGGACGCGTTCGATGCAGACGTGCCTTTGCCGCCTCTGATGCGAGATTCGTGAGCCCCGGCAAACCCGCTCATCCGCAAGCCCCTGCTCCCCCAAATCGAGGCTTTCGTTTCCTGTATCTGATCGACGCGGCCACGCTCTTCGGGCTGATGGTCGTGATCACCGCGGCGCGTTTCGGAAGCGACTGGCCGACCTACCCGGTGTCGCATTATGCGGCAGGCTTCGCGGTGGCGACCCTGCTGCACGTGATCAGCTACTACTTCGGCGGGCTCTACGAGCACGAGCCGCGGCTCAGCCCGCCTCCGCTGCTGCCGAGAGCCACCGTGCTCACCTTTTTGGCGGTGGGATCGACGGCCACCGTGTCGTTCCTCAACGGGCGCTATCTGATGCCGCGAGGCAACCTGGTGATCCTGGCCGTGACCGCCAGCCTGCTGGTGTCGCTCAATCGCCGGCTGGCGCGGCAATGGAGGTCGCGACGATTCGGGCATTGCCGTGTGCTGCTTCTGGGCAGCGCCGAGGATGCGGACTCGGCCCGGCGCCACCTGGCCGAATCCGAGCCCGCAGTGGAGATCGTCGGGCAGTTCGACCCGCCGGTCGAGCCCGCCGGGCTTGCCGCCGCAGCCGACCGGGGTGGAATCCCAGCGTCGGAATCCGGCGACCTGATCGCCGAAGTCGAACGGACCGAAGCCACCGATCTGCTGTTGCTGTCGAGTCGGGCGTTGGACATGATCTATCCCCAACCCCTGACCATGCTGGAGGACCGCCGGGTGGGGGTCTATCAGCGGATCGCTCCCGCCGACACGCTGCTCGGCCTGCAACGCTCACGCCAGATCGCCGGGATGCCTTTCGTGGCTCTGCGGACTCATGCTCTGCCGCTTTGCCGGTTGCGCTTCAAGCGCCTCTTGGATCTCGTGTATCTGCTGGTGCTGGCGCCTTTCGCAATCGTCCTGCTGGTCGCGATCGCGCTTTATGTGCGCCTGCTCAGCGGTCCCGGGGTCATCTACCGTCAACAGCGCGTGGGCATGCAGGGACGGCTTTTCGTGATGTGGAAGTTCCGGACCATGACCATCGACGCCGAGAAGGCGGGGCCCGAACTGGCTACGGCGGACGACCCCAGAATCGTGGCCGGGCTGGGGTGGCTGCGCCGCACCCGGCTCGACGAGTTGCCGCAGCTCTGGAATGTCCTGGTGGGAGAGATGTCTCTGGTGGGCCCCAGAGCCGAGAGGCCCGCGCTGGTGGCTGACTTGGAGAGGCAGATCGCCGGTTACGGGCGGCGCCACGACATTCCGCCGGGCATCACCGGGCTCGCTCAAACTCAGGGGCATTATCAGACCGACGCCGCCTACAAGCTGGGTCACGACTTGCAGTATGTGGTCACCTGGTCGCCGCTGCTCGACTGGGAGATCATGGTGAAGAGCCTCGTGGTGATGGCGCGCCGCTCAGGCCGATGAGAAACGCCGGGCCGCCGGGGGGCGACTCGTCGGACAGCGCTGAATCGCCGGGCGGTGACCTGTCGGGCGGTGACTCGTCGGGCAGTGACCTGTCGCGGGTTTCGGTGGTGGTGCCGGCACGGAACTGCGCCGAGCTTCTGCCGGGCTGCCTGGCCGCCATCGACCGCCAGACCTACCAGGGCCCCGTCGATGTGACGGTGGCGCTGGCGCCCAGCAGCGACGGAACCGAGCAGGTCTTGGCCCGCTGCCGCACCCGACTGCGGATGCGGGTGGTCGACAACCCTGCCGGCATCGCCTCGGCGGGCCTCAACATCGCTTTCGCGGCGTCGCAGGGGCCGGTCGTGGCCCGCGTCGACGCGCAGGCGCGGCCCGCGCCCGATTACTTGGAGCGCGCCGTGGCAGCCCTGAGACGCACCGGCGCCGCCAACGTGGGAGGCGTGCAGCGTCCGCTGCGCTCCGAGGGTCTGGCGGATGCGATAGCGGCGGCGATGAGCTCGCCTTTCGGGGCCGGTCCCGCCGCCTTCCGCAGCGGCAGGTCCTCCGGGCCGGTCGACACCGTCTATCTGGGAGTGTTCGACCGCGACGCTGTGGCTTCGGTCGGGGGCTTCGACGAGACGCTGCTGCGCAACCAGGACTACGAACTCAACATGCGGCTGCGCGAGCAGGGCCGAATCGTGTGGCTCGACGCCGGCCTGATAGTGGACTACGTGCCTCGCTCCGATTATGCGGGCTTGGCCGGACAGTACTTCTCTTACGGCGCCTGGAAACGCAACGTGCTGATCCGCAAACCGGCATCGCTGCGGCCCCGCCAGCTGGCTGCGCCTGCGCTGGTCGCGGCTCTGGCGGTGTCGGTGCTGCAAATCGGGCTGCGGCGACGACTGGGTTTGGCGGCGCCGCTGCTTTACGCCGGGGCTTGCGCTGCGGCCGCGGCACGGCTCGAAGACACCGGCGACGGTCGGCGACAGCGGACGCGGACGGCCGCGGCTTTCGCGGTGATGCATCTCAGCTGGGGTGCGGGTTTCTGGTTCGGGCGACCCTGGCGACGGCGGACGCGGCGGCGGCTTCGCCCGACAACCGGCGAGACGAACCCTCAGCGAGGCTGACGGACACGACATCGGCGCGCCCTCGACAAGCGGGCGGCGAGCCGTCGGCGGTGAGCCGAGCCGCTCTCAGCCGGAGCCGGACCGCGGCACGGCAGCCAGATAGGCGGCCACCACCTCGCCGGGATCGCCCAACGCTTTGAGCACGCCGCCTTCAAGCCAGGCGACCCGGTCGCAGTGCCTCTCGATCTCGCTCATCACATGAGTCCCGAGAACCACCGACCCGGCCGCTGCGGTGATCTCATCGATGCGCTGCGCGCTGCGGTGACGGAACTCTTCATCGCCGACTGCCAGAGCCTCGTCGATCAACAGGATCTCGGGGATCCGCGCAGTGGCGATGGAGAAGTGGAGTCGGGCTCGCATCCCTGACGAGTAGGTGCGCATGGGCCGGTCGATGGCGTCGCGCAGCCCCGAGAAGTCGATGATCTCGTCGATGCGGCTCTCGATCTCGGCGTGGCTGAAGCCCAGAGCCAGTCCTCCGATCAGAATGTTGCGACGGCCCGACAAGGCCGGCCGCAGAGCCGACGAGACCCCCAGCAGCGACGGCCGGCTGCGCCCGAGGATGCTGCCCGACTCCAGCGGCAGCAGCCCGGTCATGGCCGAGAGCAGGGTGGTCTTGCCTGCGCCGTTGGCGCCGATGAGACCCAGCGTCTCGGACTCGTGCAAGTCGAGGTTGACGCCGCGCACGGCGCGGACGGTGCGGTAACGGCGCCGTATCTGTCTCTGAGCGAAGATCTTCTTGAGCCCGGGCAGAGGGTCTTCGTAGACCCGGTAGTAGACGTGGGCGTCGCGCACCCGCACGGTGACGCTGCTATTCACCGCTGCCGCCCGTCGCTGCCGCTCCCGCAGCAATCACTGCTTTCGCCGTCGATGTCGCACTCTGCTGCATCCACCGATGTCAAGCTCCCAGCCGCTGCTCGGAACGCAGGAACACTCGGAAGCCGATCACAGGCAAGACAATGCTCCAGACCAGCAGTCCGGCGACCGTCCAAACGTCCACCGGCTCTCCCAGGAGGCACCAGCGGGCACAGCTGAGCACGTCGTAGACCGGATTCAAAGCGAAAGCGCGCCTCCAGCCGGGGCTGCTCACGAAAGCCTCGACGCTGAAGATCACTCCCGACGCGTAGAAGACCAGCCGGAAGAAATGCGGCAGCAGCTGTTGCAGATCCGCTATCAGCGCGCCGATCCGCGCCACCACCAGAGCGGCGCCGAGATTGAACATGAATTGCGCTGCGAGCACCGCCGGCAGCACCAGCCAGCGCAACGTGGGGCGTTCGCCTGTGGCAAGAACAGAGATCAGCGCCAGCAGCAGAGCCGGCAAGAAAGCCGCTGTCTGGCCGTTGACGGCGGCGGCCGGCAGCAGAATACGCGGGAACTGCACCGAGCGGATCAGCCCCAGATTGCGGCTGATGCAGACGGCGGCGTCCTGCACCACGCGCTGGGTCAGATGGAACAGCACCACGCCGATGATCAGGAAACCCAGAAAGTTCTCGACGCCGCGGCTGGTGTCGATCACGACCCCGAAAATCAGGAAATACACGCCCACCAGCAATGCCGGGTTGACGATGTGCCAGAACTGGCCCAACACAGTGCTCATGTTCTGCGCCCGAAGATCCTGGGCGGGCACCAGCACGGCGAACTCTCGCCGGCGCCACGCCTCAGCCAGATACGCCGCCGCGGAGGGCGGGCGGGTCAGGTCGTGGAGATGCTGGTCTGAGCCGCTCACCGTATTGAGCCTATGATCATGTCCGCGAAGATCATGTTCGCGACTCGCCCCGCCGTCACTGGCCTGCTCGCACCGGTGCACCGGCCCGCAGCCGGGCCTGAGGTCGCGCTCATGGGCGTCCTGCGGTGAGCGCGCCCTCAGCCGGGACTCGAGCCCGCGGGCGCGTGTCCCGACCCGCGGCTCTGCGAGCAGTGATCGCGGCGGCGGCTCTGATCGTGTTCACCAACGGGCCGATACTACTGCTGTCCAAGAGCGTGCTTGATCGCAGCGGCCGATGGGAGGACCCGGCGGTCTGGCCGTGGCTCGCAGCGGCAGGCGGCGCCGGGGCGGGACTGGTCGTCTGGGACCTGATCCAGCGTCGCCGCGTCGCGGCTGCCGGCAGCGCCTCGACTGACAAAGCCGCAATCGGCGAAACTGCTGTCGGCGGCACGGCAGCCAGCAACTTGGGGACACCTCGTCCGCAGGGGCCGGTCCGCCGCCGCGGCAAAGCTGTCTTCGGCAACGCAGCAGCAGGCGGCGCCGCGGAGCTGGCTGCTGTCGGCGTGGTCTGGTTCACGTTGGCCGCTCTGGCCTCGGCGCTGTGGAGCGTCGACGCTTCAGCCACTTTCTGGCGGTCCTGCATTTATGCGGGGATGGCTCTGCTGGCTTGGGCGATGGCGCGCTTCGACGCCCGTGAGCTCTCGGCCGCGGTCGCCCTCATGGCTGCCGCGGCGGTGGCTGCCAGCCTGCTGCTGATCGTGCTGCGCCCTGATCTGGGTGTGGCAGGCAACGACCGCTGGACGGGCGTCTACACGAACCCCAACTCTCTGGCCCCGCTCGCCGGGATCGGAGTCCTGGCCGGAGCGCGTTGGGCGCTGACCCTTCGAGGCTGGCAGCGCATGGGCTCTGTCGGACTGGGGCTGGCCTCGATCGCGGCGCTGTTCGGCGCCGGCAGTCGCACAGCATGGGCGGCGCTCATCGCCGCTTGCGCGATGACGAGCCTGCCGTTGATCCACAAACGGGTGCTACGGCGCCACGGCGCCACTAAGGCCGCCGCCTCTCTCATCGCCGCGGCCGGCGTGACCTCAACAGCGGCGGCCGCTTTCGTGATTCGAGCTTGGAACGAACCGACCTTCAGCCAGCGCCGCGAGATCTGGCGCCTGGTCTGGGACCGGATCTTGGAGCGTCCGCTGACCGGTCACGGATTCTTCACCTTCTGGAACATCGAAGAGTTGACCCAGCATGTGCTGCTGCGCCGCGGCAGCGCCCACAACAGCCTGATCGAGGTGGCTCTGGGTCTGGGACTGCTGGGGGTGGCGCCTTTCGTGGTGATAGTCGTGCTGGCGGCTCGCAACACAGGCTCGGCGCTGTGGCGCAGGCCCGGCGCCGACACCTGGATGCAGGCCGCACTCGTAGTCTTTCTGCTAGTGGAGAGCCTGACCGAGAGCTTCGTTCTGTGGTTCTCTTACAGCTGGGTGCTGTTGATGGCCGCAGCGCTGCGACCAGCGCCCGAACCGGTATACGTGAGCGCGTCCCCCGACGGCGCAGCAGAAACTTCGGCGGCGCCCGGCGCGTCAGATCTTGGTCGCTCGCAGCCTGCTTCCGGCGGCCGCGTCGGTGCGTGGTCTCGGCACCGGCGACGCAAAGGCCGTCATCTTGACGACCGGCGTCGCAGAAGCGACCCGATGAACGGCCGGCAACAAGACGTCCGAAGATCCGCCCCTATCGATTTTCGCGCAAGGGAGAGGGCCGACTCGGCGAACGGGCGTCAGCTGAGCGACTGGCGGCGAAAGGCTCGGAGGGTCGCCGGCTCGGCGGCAAGGCTGCGCTCGGGCTGGACGGTCGTGGCGTTGATCTCGCTGGCCGTGCTGCTGGTGTGGCTGCCCGACCTGAACTTGCCTCTGGGCAACAGCGACGACGGTCGGATACTGGCCCGGTTCGGCCTTCAGGGACGCAACTTCTGGGATCTCGGTGCTGTCGAGTCGCGTTTCGGCGCTGTGATGCAACCCTTCTTCGATCCCGAGTACGGCGTCATGCCGGGCGCCGATCCTCCGGCTGCCGCCGTCACCTACGCTCATCACCCGCCTCTGCAGATATTCATCACCATCGCATCGCTGGGGCTGCTGGGCGACAATCTCGCCGCTTTGCGTGTGGTCGCCTTCGCCGTGGGCGCCGCAACCGTGGTGTTCATGGCTGCGCTGCTGCGAGTGCGGGGGCTCGCCTGGGGTCCGACGCTGCTGGCTGTGACCGTCATGGTCTGCACCGGCTTCTTCTACGTGTATGCCCGCATCGGTGTCGGCTTCTCGCTGCTGGCAGCGCTGCTGGCGGCAGTGGCCTGGCTGAGATCCCGGCCCCGGGCGCCGGCTTGGGCTCTGACCGGGGCCGGCGTTCTGGCAGCCCTGACAGCCATGCAGTCGTGGATCGCCCTGATGTCGACGGCTCTCATGGCTGCGTGGCTCTTCTTCGGGCTGCGCCGACCGGAATCTCCGTCCACGCGGGCAACAGAGACTGAAAAGGCTGAAGAAGCTGAACAGGCTGAAGAAGCTGAACAGGCTGAAGAGCGCGGGACTCAGAATCAGCAGAGCCGAGAGCCCCCGACTCAAGAGCCCCCGGGCCGAGCGCCGAGCGCTGCGACGCTGAAAGCAGGGGGGCTGAGCGCCGCGACACTGCGCTTGTGGCCGCCTAAGGGCGGGTCGAGGGCTCTGGCGGCGGTCTGTTCAGGCGCCGCAGTCGGCGCCTTGATCACCGCGGCATGGCTGCTCAACGCCACCGACGTCGCCGAACTGGCCGAACGGACCGCTTTCCGTTTCGGCAACGACGTGTCCACAGCCATCGAACAGCGCCAGTTCAGTTTCGGCGAGTTCCTGTCGCGCCAGTGGAACTTCGCCAGCCACGAGCAGATGGCGCCGTTGTGGCTGCGAGTGCTGCTGGCGCCGGCGTTGCTCGCAGGACTGCTGGATCGCCGCACCCGCGTGCCTGTGCTGATCACCCTGGCAGGCGCCGCCGCCTTGACCTTCGGTTTCCAGCAGGGCGCCTGGGTGCACCGCCTGTGGAACTTCCCGTGGCTGGCGCCGGCCACCATCGGCATGGCGGCGCTGTTCGACGCCGTCCGCCGGGCTCTGCGCGGCCCGGCGGCCCGGCTGCGTCTGCCCGCCGCGGCTCTGGCAGCCACGATCGCGGCGGGCACTCTGGTGTCGGCAGCCACCGGAGAGACCCGCGACTTCTATCTGACCGATCCCGCCGAGGCGGGAGAACTCCTGGCGCAGCTCGAAGACTCGCACACACCACGGATCATCTGGCAAACACCGGGCATCTCCACCGCCCGCTGGGCCTCCTACTACCTCGACGCCCCGGTGTTCGCACTCAGCGAGGACCAGCTAGAAGACGTCGCCGCTGATGATCTGGTGCTGGTCCGCATCGATCGTGCGCCCGACTACCTGCCGGAGGCTGCGCTGAACGCCCCGCTCGTCGCCGGCGACGCCTACATGGTGCTCAAAGGCGCCACCCTGAACCCCTGAGACCCTGAAGCCCCCCCCCCCCAGCATCTCATCACTGACAGAATCTCAATCTGCTGAATTCGCTCCGATCCGATCCGGCGCTTCCGGGCTGAGCGTTCTCAGAGCTTTGACGGTGATTCGGGCGGATTCTTGTCGCTCTGCTGGACTGACCGGCTGCCTGGACTGTCGGGATGCAACGGGCACGGCTTCATCAGCAGGCGGCGGCCGCAGCGGGCGTCGTCTGAGGCGCCGAGCGTCTGTTCGCACGGAACGGACGCGCGGGCGACAGCCGTGACGCTGCCGTTCTGCCAGGGGCGATAAACCGGACCCGGCGAGAAAATGCGCCCCAATTCGCGGCAGCGGGCGGAGACGCGGCGAGCGAGCAAGGCAACCGCCGCCTCAGCGCGGTCTCGTCGATCCAGGGCTTCGATGACCGCCGCCACAGCTTCAGGAATGCGTCGAACCAGATCCGCGGAGCGTGCGAGGACCTCCTCTGAACCCAGACCCAACGACTCGGCAGTGCGGCGCCACGCCTCGACTCGGTCGGCTTTGCGCAGCGTGTAATCCCGTCCGACTCTCATCGCGGTTCTCAGCTTCCAGGCGGGCGTCTGCTGCGAGTAAGGCAAGAACGAGGCGATGTCATAGAGCGGCGCCAGCCGCACCCGTCCTTCGTGCAGCGTCAGGCTGTAGTTCTTGGCGTGGGCGTCGGGAGCGGCGATTGCCCAGCTGTAGATGAGTGCGTCGCAGAACTTCAGCAGGTCCTTCTGCGGGGCTACGGATTCGCGGCGCAGCAGTTCCGCCACCTCCACGGGACCCGGCCCGCCGTCGGCCTGATACTTGAGATCGGGCTTCACTCCGAGCGCCTGGCATAGATCCTCTTGGTGCAGCCTCAGAACGCGCCCGTCTCGAACCATCCGGTCGAATCGCTCCACGACGATCACGCGTTCATCGCCGAAGTGCTCGACTGAAGTGTCGGCTGCGTCCAGTCCCACGGCTCGGGCCGCAGCCATGCAAATGTGCTCGACGACTTCGGCGGCCTCTAGATCCTCAAGACCGGGTTTGAGGATGTGGGTGGTGGCGGCATTGCCGAAGGGCGCTCCCCATCTGTGGCCGCTGCGGCGCAGCGCGCACTTCGCTTGCGCCCCGCCGAGGCTCACCTGACCGTGCTTGCCGAGTCCGTCCCAATGCGACCAGTCGAGACGCGCCTGCTTGATCCAGTGCTCGATCTCATCGTCGGTCAGCCACTCGATACCGCTCGGACGCTCCGGCAGGCTCTCGGCGTGCTCCAACGAGCAGAACCGGACAGCCCCGGCGCAGTCCAAACCCACAGGAGAAGCCAGAAGATCGACAGGCCGTGCGCTGCGCGCGCCGTGGCGCTCAGACCAGCGGCGCCTCACTGTGTCACTGTCGGGGAGCAGGCCGTCGAGCCAAGCTTCGACATTGTGGGCGCCGCCCGTCAAGGGCACCCGCACCGACAAGGGCGTCTTGTGGATCTGCTGCAGATAGCTGGGCTCGTAACGAAACATCAAGGTCGCCGTATCCACCCGACCGGCGAACTGCTCGTTCATGTAGACGGCGAGGCTGCTCATGGTTCTGACTCCGGCGGCCATGCAGGGCGGGGCAGAAACGCCAGCGACAGATCAAGAGCGTCGAGGATCGGGACCAGGGTCTCGATGCGGGGAAGCCGATGGCCCTGCTCCACCAGCGACACAAGTTCGCGGGTGACCTGAGCAGCGTGCGCGAGTTCGCGCTGTGTGAGACCGGTCCGAATCCGCGCGTCGCGGATGGAGCGTCCCACGCCCGCAGCGTTGCGCACGCCGACATAGGGGATCATCGGCTCACCAGCCTCTGCCGTCACATAATCAAGATACCATCGTGTGATGACTACATCACATTCGCAACCTTGTAACGCAAGCATAACATCCGAATCAGATTCCTTCATGCGTCACATTGCTGTGGCGAGGCGGCGGGCGGCGCTGTGACAGTGCGGGCTGCGCAGGGCGCTTCTGTTGAAGCTCATTCTACGATGGTCGCCGTGTTGCGTCTGCGCCCTCGCTCGCCTGCCCCAGCGGCCAGAACCGCTGCTCCGGCGCCGTGAACGCGACACCGGCGCCCGCGCCTGTGCGCGGCAACGACTGGCGCTCGCTGGGCGTGGCGCCGTCAGCGGACTTCGAGCCGGAGCTGGGCGTCAGCGTGGTGATCCCCTACTACGAAGCCCCCGAGCAACTGCAGCTGACGCTGGCCGCCCTCGAAGCCCAGACCTACCCTCTCGCGCTCTTCGAGGTCGTGATCGTCGACGACGGCTCGGCCGCGCCGCTCGCCGCCCCCGACAACAGCCCCCTGTCACTGCGGGTGCTGCACCAAAAAGACCAAGGATTCGGCGCAGCCCGGGCCCGCAACAACGGCGCCCGCGCCGCTTCCAACCCGATCCTGGTGTTCCTCGACTGCGACATGATGCCCGAAGCCGGCTGGCTGGCCGCGCACGCCCGCTGGCACCACGCTGCCTGCGATGTGCTGAGCCTCGGTTTCCGCAGGCACGTCGAAGTTTCCGGCGTCACCGCAGAGGCGCTGCGTTCCCGGCCCGGATCGTTGGCGGAGTTCTTCGCGTGCCGCCCGAGCGAAGAGCCCGAATGGATCGAGGGCCACATGGCTCGCAGCGACGATCTCACCAACGGAGACGACCGCATATTCCGGGTGGTCACCGGCGGCAATTTGGGCGTCTCCAAAGAGTTCTACGAGACGGTCGGCGGCTACGACGAGAGCTTCAAGCAGTGGGGCGGCGAAGACACCGAGTTCGGATACCGGGCCTTGGCGATGGGCGCCGTGCTGGCGCCTGAGCGGGACGCGTTGTGCTGGCATCAGGGTCCCGGCGCCCGGATCAGCGAACAGGAGCGCCAGAGCTTGACGCAGCAGCAGGGCAAGCTCCTCAACTTGATCCCCCACGGACGGCCCCGCGGCGACACCGACGGCCGCTGCTTCACCGTGCCTGCTTTCGTGGTGAGCGTCCCCGCGGACAGCGCCTGCCGGCAAGACACGCTCCAAACCGTGCAGCAGGTGCTGGCGAGCAGGGTGCATGATCTCGCGGTGTGGGTGGAGGAGCATCCCGACGCAGGAGATGACGGGCTCGGCTGGCTGCGCAGCCATCTCGACGGCGATCCCAGGGTGCATTTCGGCGAGCCGGGCGGAGCGGCGACCGCGTTCGCAGCGACACGCTTCCATGTCAAGATCCCGGCCGGCGCGGCGCTGACGCCTTTCGTGGTCGGGCGGCTGCGCCGGCAGCTGGGCGACGCAGCCGCGGGGCGGGCCCGGCTCGAGTCGGGTCATCAGGTGACGATCACCCGATCGTGGGCTTTGCAGCGCGCCCTGCGCCGAGGGGTTCCTGCCCATGAGGTCGGAGAAGTCGTGGACCTCGACGGTCGAGCGCTTGCCGCAGAGCCCCGCCCGGCGCGAGACGGCGATGCCGGCGCCGACGAGCCGCTCAGCAAGCTGCCGGGCGGCAGCGGCAGGGCCACGACCGCCGCCAAGGCTCTGCTGCGCTACAGCAGAGCCGCGGCAGCCAGGGCATCCAAGGTCAGAAGCCCCGGAGACGCAAGAGAGTTCCTGGCTTGGGCGGCTGCGGCCCTCAAGCGGCGGACCGTGGCGCGGCGAACGGATCAGACGCCTCCGGGAATCGACCGCGCCCGCCTGGCCAGATACCCGCTGGGAGCGGAACTGGCCGCATGCGGCGACCGGGCCGCGGCCGTCTTCGCTGCCTCGGCCCGGGTCGGCGCCGCCGTCGGCGAGCAGCCCGTCGACCTGCTCCTGGTCGACACTGCAAAGGCAGGTCGGTCTCTGGCAGAAACCGGAAGCCCGAGCAGGGGCGCGACGCAGCCTCGAGTGGCCGTTCTCAGCGAGTTGCCGAACCAATTCGCGGTCCCTGCGTTCGATCCGGCGGCGCTCAACCCGATCGGCTGGCGGCCCGAGCACGAAGCCGAGTCGGCCTCCCTGAGTTCGCTGTGGTCGCCTCCGGCACCGTCCGACGGCCCCGCTCTGCTGCATCTCGACCACGGATTGATCAGCCGGCTGAGGAGGCTGCACCATGTCGAGGACTCAGGCGCCGGCATGGACGGCGCCACAGAACGGGCCGCCACGCTGGCCGCTTTGGCCGCCGCCGGAGTAGTGGTGCGGGTGACCCGCAGCGACAGCGCTCTGGCCGACTGTCTCGGCGCCGGGCTGCACGGTCTCATGGCCGACGACGCTGTGGCCGCCGCCGATCCCGGCGCACGCGAGCGACTCAGCATCGCCATGCGCCGCTGCGCGCTGCGCGACCATTCTCTGCGAGCCCGAGGCCGCCAGATCCTGTCGTCCCAAGGCTTCGAGGCCCCGCCCCCGGAGGTGACGGTGCTGCTGGCCACACGCCGGCCCGAACACTTCGAAGCGGCCCTCGACGCGGTCAGAGCGCAGAATTACCCGAGGCTGGAACTCGTGGTGGCGCTTCACGGCGACGGTTTCGGCGACGAAACAACGCTGCGAGCCGCGGTCGCAAACTTGGACTGCCCCACGACGATTGTGAGAGCGCCGGCCGACAAGCGTCTGGGAGAAGTGCTCAACGCAGCGGTGGCGGCCTCCTCGGGGGCACTGATCACCAAATTCGACGACGACGACTACTACAGCGCCGACCACATCTGGGATCTGGTGCTGGCCCGCGAGTATTCCGGCGCGATGCTGGTCGCCAAGGCGGCCGAGTTCGTGTATCTGGCTCAGCGGGACTGCACAGTGCGGGTGGACAAGATGAGGGAGCGTTTCGTGCCCGACCCGGTCGCGTCCGGAGGTGTTCTCATGATCTCGCGACAAGACCTGCAAGACGCGGGCGGCTGGCGCCGAGTCCCCCGCCGCGTCGACATCTGCCTGGCCCGCGACGTGAAGCAGGTCGGCGGTCGCATCTACTGGACCCACGGGGCGGGGTATCTGCGGGTCCGCCACGGCGACGAGCACACCTGGACCGTCGGCGACGAATTCTTCTTGGGCCGCTCCAACGAAATGCGGCCGGGCCGTGACTTCGAGTTCGCCGGTTTCTAGCTTCCGGGCCGGGATGCGCCGAGTGGCGCGCAACCCCGCGCAAGCCGTGCCGATGGCCCGGTGGCTGGCGCGGGCGCTGCGGCTGCGGCTGCGGCGGCTGGCGGAACTGACGCGCCATCGGGCCGCGGGCCGCCACCGGCTGGCCGCATACCCGCTCGGGGCTC
Source organism: Acidimicrobiaceae bacterium (assembly GCA_026708645.1). GTDB lineage: Bacteria > Actinomycetota > Acidimicrobiia > Acidimicrobiales > Aldehydirespiratoraceae > Aldehydirespirator. The sequence continues at coordinate 105,499 of JAPOUM010000041.1, forward strand.
GGATCGCCGCCGAAGGGCCGAGAGCCGCAGCAGTGTTCGCCGCCTCGGGGCGGGTGACGACCATGTCCCGCTGCGAGCACGCCGACATTCTCGTCGCCGACGATCCCGTCGAAAACGAGGAAGCTCCCGACGGCGCCGCAGTGGTGGTGCTGTCATCGTCTGCTGCGCGACTCTCGGTGCCGGCTTTCGATCCGCTGAAGACCAACCCGATCAACTGGAAGCCTCGGACCGCGAAGCCGATCCTCGCTTCGGATGCGACCGGCGAGACCGACCCGGTGTCGAGGGCCGCCGCTCTGGCGGCTCTCGCCGGCGCAGGCGCGGTGGTTCTCGTCGGCGACGACGACCGCTGCCTGCGGCCGATGCTCGGCTCGGAGCTGCACGATCTGATGGCCGACTCCGAGCGCATCGCAGGCGCCGACGCCCATGAGCTCGAGGCTGTCAGCATCGACATGCGGCGCTGCGCGCTGCGCGACCATTCTCTGCGGGCCCGCGCCCGCCAAGTGACAGCCGCTGCCAGACAGCGAGCCGACCCGCCCACCGTCTCGGTGCTGTTGGCCACCAACCGGCCTGAGCGCCTCGCTGCCGCGGTCGCCTCCGTCGCCGCGCAGAACTATCCCGCCGTCGAGCTGGTGCTGGCGACACACGGCGACGGCTTCGCCGCCGACAGCGTCGCCGCGGCCGTCGAGACTGTCGCAGCGCCGACACGGGTGGTGCAGGTCGAGGCCGCCGAGCCTCTGGGGGGCGTGCTCAACGCAGCGGTCGCGGCCTCGACGGGCGAACTGCTCGCCAAGTTCGACGACGACGACCATTACGGCGCCGACCACATCTGGGATCTGGTGCTGACGCACGAGTACTCGCAGGCTCAGCTGGTGGCCAAAGGAGCGGAGTACGTATACCTAGCCGGCCAGGATGTCACGCTGCGCATGTTCGGGCGGCGCGGGGAGCGCTACCTCAACTATCCCGGAGTGAGCGGTGGCGCCATGCTCGTCTCTCGCCACGACCTGGCCGCAGCCGGGGGCTGGCGGCGCGTCCGCAGCCAGGTGGACACCGGCCTGGCCCGCGACGTGACCCGCATCGGCGGAAGGATCTACCGCACCCACGGCCGGGGGTATCTGCGGGTGCGCCACGGCCGCGACCACACCTGGAAGATCCAGGAGTCGCACTTCACGGGCCGGGCCGCAGAGCGCCGCGAGGGGCTGGACCTGGCCTTCGCCGGCATCGGGTGACATTCGCCGACCCCAACGGTCTGCGGCTGATTCTCAAATGCAGTCTCAGCAGCAGCGGCGAAAACGTCGCCTGACTCGCGCAGGGCGCCAGGACGCTGAAGACGCTCGTAGTCTTCACGCCGGTGAAGAACGAAACACCGCCTTTTCGATGAGCGAGTCGCCCGGTCCGGCCGATGCGCGCGCCAACTATTGGCGGGCGCTGGATGTGACGCCGGTCGCAGCTTTCGAGCCGGTGCTGGGCGTCAGCGTGGTGATCCCCTACTACGAGGCGCCAGAAGCGCTGGAGTTGACTCTGGCCGCCCTCGAAACTCAGACCTACCCTCGTGAACTTTTCGAGGTCGTGATCGTCGATGACGGCTCGGCCGCGCCGCTCGCTGCACCCGAGAGCAGTCCTTTGTCCCTTCGGGTGCTGCATCAACAAGACCAAGGATTCGGCCTGGCCCGCGCCCGCAACAACGGCGCCCGCGCCGCTTCGAATCCGGTTCTGGTGTTTCTCGACTGCGACATGATGCCCGAAGCCGGCTGGCTGACCGCGCACGCCCGTTGGCATCACGCTGCCTGTGATGCGGTGACGATCGGGTTCAGAGCCCATACCGATGTAGCGGGGATCCACGCCGCCGACGTGCGCACCCGGGAAGGCTCGCTGCTGGACCTGCTGTCGGGACGCCCCTCGCAGCGGCCCGAATGGATCGAGGACCACATGTCCCGCACCGACGATCTCGCCACCGGAGACGACATCTTCCGGGTGGTCTCCGGCGGCAACTTGGGCGTCTCCAAAGAGTTCTATGAAACAGTCGGCGGCTACGACGAGAGCTTCACCCAATGGGGCGCCGAAGACATCGAGTTCGGATACCGCGCTCACACCCGCGGCGCACTGCTGATACCCGAACGCGACGCTTTCTGCTGGCATCAGGGCGAAGGGGCGACACCCAGCGAGGACGAGGTCGCGAGCCTCGAGTTGCAGCGGGCCAAGATCTCTCAGCTGATCGCGCATCCCGGCTTCAGACGGGACGGTCCGGGACGCAGTTTCACTGTGCCGCAATACGTGGTGACCCTGCGGACGCCCAAGTCCGGTGAAGTCGCGCTGCTCAAGACCGTGGAGCAGATCCTCGCCGGCAGCGTCCATGATCTGGTGGTTTGGATCGAGGCGCCGGACGCCGAAGACTCGACCTGCTCCGCAGATCACGAGAACGCGGACCTTGAGAAACTGAGACGTCTGCTGGCCGGCGATCCCCGGGTCCGTTTCGGCGCTGCGAACACCGCCATCGAAGCGTTCCCCGCGGCTGCCTTTCATGTGACCATGCCCGGCGACACCGTCGTGGGCCTCGACATAATCGCCAGGCTGCGCCAAGAGCTCGGAGACGGTCCGGCGGCTTCCACCGACCCGGTCGACCCTCAGGCCGGCGTGAGCATCGTGCGAGCCGGCGTGCTGCACCGCGCCGCTCGCCGTGGCATCGCCGTGACTCGATGCGAAGCGGTGGCGCCGCTCGATCCGGCCGCTTTGGATGTGACGACCGTGAAGCCGTCCGACACCGCCGCCGCGGCTTCGCAGAGACGGCTAAGCCTGCAACGGCTCGTCAAGCAGCTGCGACGTCTCACCAAGCGGCTGCGGCGCTCCGTCAGGCGGTCACGACGCTTCGGCAAGCGCAATCTCAAACGGATCGCTGCGGTCAACAGGTCGATCGCACGCGAAGCATCACAGATCCGCAGCGGCGCCGACGCCCGAGAGTTCAGCCGTTGGGCCTCTAGCAGCATCCGCGGGATCGCCGGCAAGCGCTTCAACGAGACCGAGCAAGCGCTCAGAGAGCGACGACAGGCACTCAGAGCTCGGGGGCAGGCTCACTACCGACTCGGCCCTGAGACGGCCACTGCCGGGCCTGTGTCCGACGCTGTTTTCGATGCGGCGACCGAAGTCTCCAAAACGCCCGACGCTCACACCCAGGTGCTGCTAGCCGACTCTGCCGGTCACGCCGAAGCCGCAAAGGGCGCAGCGAACCCCATTCTTGAGACGGTGCTGCTCAACGAGCTCGAACCGTCGGCGTCGGTTCCTGCTTTCGACGCAGAGAAATTCAACCCCGTCGGATGGAGCAGCACCTTCAGCAAATCCGCAACCACCGGCGCGCTGCTGCGGTTCGGTCTCGCCCCTGACCGGCTGCGCAAGCTGGCGAGAGCCCATCATGTGACGGATTCCGCCGATCGGCACAGCGACACGCGCAGCCGAGCCGCGGCGCTGGCCGTTTTGGCGGCTTTCGGCGCTGTCGTCAGACTCGAACAACCCGACGCCGACCTCGGACGCTTGCTGGGTGACGAGCTCTATTCGCTGATGCTCGACGAGCGTGTCGCCACTGCGGACGTCCACACCCGAGAAACGTTGAGCATCGCCATGCGCCGCTGCGCGCTGCGCGACCATTCGCTGAGGGCTCGTGCCCGGCAGGTGCTCGCCCCGACCCGGCATCCGGGCCCGGCTCTGCCGCTGGTGTCGGTGCTGCTGGCGACACGAAGACCGCACCGCGTCGAGGCTGCCGTGGAAGCGGTGGCCCGCCAGAGGTATCCGCGGGTGGAGCTGGTGCTGGCCGCCCACGGGGAAGGCTTCGACAGCGGCGCCGTCGACGCAGCGCTCGCCGGTGCCGGCTGCACGACTGCGACTGCTCGTGTGGCGGCTGAAGAACCATTGGGAGCGGTGCTCAACGCGGCGGTCAGCGAGTCGAGCGGGGAGCTGCTCACCAAATTCGACGACGACGACTTCTACGGCCCGCAGCATCTTTGGGATCTGGTGCTGGCGCACGAGTACTCGCGGGCCGCCCTGATCGGCAAAGCCGCCGAATACGTCTATCTGGCCGATTCGGACCACACCATTCACAGGTTCCGCAATCGTTCGGAGCGACGCTTCTCTGAGACCCTCGCCGGCGGAGCGCTGCTGATCTCGAGGCACCACCTCGACAGAGTGGGCGGCTGGCGGCCGGTCCCCGCCGGCGTCGACCGCGCCCTGATCAACGACGTCCGCAGCGCCAGACTGGGCACCTTCCGCACCCACGCATCGGGCTACCTGCTGACGCGCAACAAACAGGGTCACACTTGGCCCGCCGCGGACGCCTACTTCCTCAAGCAGGCCGACGAGGTGCGCGCAGGATGCGACCTGGCCTTCGCCGGGATCCTCTGAGCCTGCGGAATTCCCTGGCGGCGCCGCGGCGCGCGGCAGCGAAGGCCGGCTCACGAGCTTTCGGTCGATTCTGATCCCAGGCCTGCAACTCTCCGACGTCGTCGGGTTCCATCGGATCGAGATGTCGCAGCACCCGCTCACAGACGGTTTCGCGCCACTCCTCGGCGCACATCTCGAAGGTCCGCGCATTCACTCTCATCGGCCAGTCCGACCTGATGTCGGGCAGGCCCCCGAGACGCGAGCGCACGAAACGCGGCAAACAGGCGGGATGCCGATCCCGCACATAGCTGTAGACGTGCCCGAAGTACAGGGGCCGCTTCTCGAGGTGGGCATGCACCTGCGTGCGGTCGTAAGGCGCCCAGTCGGGCGAGTGGTCCGAGTCGACCGCGGCGCGTATCACGTCGCGCCTGAAGCATTTCAGGCATCTGCTGCAGGCGCCTCCCCGGTCGGCCATGCAATACACCACCTCGCCGGCGCGCAGCGCCTCTATGGAGAGCATCATCGTGAGCAACTCGCTGGCGCCGCAAACCGGCGAGAACATCGGTATTCCCACGGCATTGAAAGCGGACTGCCAATGGTTGCCGGTGATCCCGTTGTGAGCCCTGGCCGCGAAACGGTCGTAATACGCCGACCCGTTCCACAGCAGAGTGCTGCCGAGGTTGGATCCCGTGAGGATGATCCCGAGATCGAAGTCTGTGGCCAAAAGCAGCGAAGTCGCCGCCGCGCAAGTCCAGCCGTGCCAGCCTCCCGGGACTGACACGTAACGCTGGTTGGTGGTGACGACTCGGCCCTTCTCGGCGCCCATCCGGCGCACCATGTCAGCCGAGCGCGACAGCACCAGCCGATCTTGGACGAGGTGCTCCTCGTGGACGATGAACGCTTCGGGGAACATCTTTCGCACCGCCGTCGAGTCGATCCCGCCGCCGAAGGAGAGAGCCATCCTGGACCCCGAATACTCGTCGATGCTGTCGTCGACGTTCGTGAACTCCAGACGCGTCTCGAAATTCTCAGGCTCGAAGGCCTGCGCCAGACGCGGCGACACCGCAGTCGGGAACGTCACCCGGCGGCCGATGAACGGATAGAAGATGATCAGACAGAGCAGGCCCAGAAGATCGGGGTGAATCGACTCGACGGGATGCTCGAAGACGACGTCGCTGCCCGAGTATTCGATCTTTTGGCCGACCCCCTCTTGACGCTCGCCCTCGCTGCTGTCGCCGTCCTCGAAAATGGCGCGGAGCACCGTCCGGCGGGAATCGGCCTCGAACTCGAACCTCAACGGAGCCCTCTCCCCCGACGACGCGCTCTTCGCTCGGCTAGTCGCTCGGACTCTCAGCGTATGTCGGTTGCGTACTGGTGGCGAAGCAGCCCGCCAGCCACCAGCGAACCCGCCGCCACAGCGGCCACCAGACCCAGTTCGACACGCAGGAACGGCGCCAAGTCGAGACTGACCACCACCGCGAACGCCGTGATCGCGGCGATCCAACCGAACACCGACAAACGCGAGTGATCCAACGCCACCAGACCCAAAGCCAACGACAGCATCAGCATGAGACCTCCTCCGCTGGCGGCCAGCAGAGCCATGTCGTTGCGGGTCAGTTCGTCGCCGAACACCACCCGCACCACCCAGGGCCCGCACACCCAGGCCACAGCAGTGGTCAGGCCGGCCACAGCAGCCACCGCCGCAGTGATCTTGATCTGCATGTTGCGGAACCCGACACGGTCGCCCTGCCCTGCCAGAGTCGCCAGGCTCGGCAGCAGGCTGGCCTTCACCGCTTGGAAGAAGAACAGCGGCACGCGCGCTATCAGCATGCCGTTGAGGAAGACGCCGGCCGCATCCGCTCCCAGCTCGTCGCCGGCCACTATGTCCACCGCCACCGGCCCCACATTGAGAACGAACGCCTCACCGAGCGAAGCGACCAGCAGGAAAGCCAGGCTGGGGCCGAGATCACGGTACGAGATCGGCGGGCCGGGGCTCACGAAAGGCCGGTCGGGGGCTGCCGCAGCCACCGCCGCTGCCACCAACGCGACAGCGATGGCAAGCCCGTAAGCGCCGACTGCGGCCACGCCGGCCGCGGCCAGAACCGCCACCAAGACCAGGCGCGCGCCGCCTTCGACCGTGAAATACCAGGCGTAGCGACCGAACAGGCGGCGACCGCCGACTACGCCTCGCACCAGTTGTGCCCCTGCGAAACCGCCCAGAGCCAGCACCAGAGCAGCCAGCAGCTCCGGGCGGTCGTCCAGCAGACCGTCCAAGCCGAGAGGCCACGCCGCCGCCAATCCGATGACGACCAGCAAGAACTGCGCCGCGCCCAGCTCAGCGGCGCGCCGCAGCACCGGCGCGCTTCCCACGCCTTGGCTGGCCCTCTCAGCGGTGGCTCGCGCCACTTCCTGTTCCAAGGGTTGGAACAATCCGAAGCCGCCGATGTTCACCAGAGCCCACAACACGGCCAGACTGCCGTAACCGTCGTCACCGAGAGCGCGCCCGGCTACCGCCAGATAGCCGTAAGTGGCGAGCCCGTTGAAGACCAGACCCCAGAGAATCGACGAAGTCCCGAGAGGCAGCAGGTTCTTGAGACGCCACCGGAATTGGTTCAGCAACTGTCCGATGGCCGCGGTCCTTCCAGGGTTCAGCATCGGAGTCTAAAGCGAATGCCGTCAGGCGCCTTGCCGCCGGCGCCTCGACGCTTCACCGTCTCGCTGTCCCACCGTCTCGCTGTCTCGCCCTGCGGCAACGCAGGGCCGACGGCGGCTAGGTCAGGGTCGGCATGCAGAGGCCGTCGAGCTCGCGCACCACGATGCGGTCACGGTTGTCGTGTCTGACCTCGTTGGCGGGATCGGCTCGCAGCTTGAACTCGCGGAAGCTCATCTCCAGCGCGTCGAACACCAGCAGGCGGCCTCTCAGCGGGTCGCCCACACCGAGGATCAGCTTGATGGCTTCCAGCGCTTGGACGCTGCCGACTATGCCGGGCAGCACGCCGAGCACGCCGGCCTCGGCGCAGCTGGGCGCCAGCTCGGCCGGCGGCGGCTCCGGCAGCATGTCGCGATAGGTGGGCCCGTCAAGTGGGTCGAACACGGTGACTTGGCCCTCGAAGCGGAAGATCGACCCGTGAACCACCGGAATGCCGAGCTTCACGGAGGCGTCGTTGAGCAGATAGCGGCTCGGGAAGTTGTCGGCGCCGTCGATCACCACGTCGTAGCCGTCGAGGATCTCCAGCACGTTGTCCGCGCCGAGCCGCGTGTCGTATGTGACCACGTTGACTTCAGGGTTGAGCGCGGTGAGAGTCTTCTTGGCGGAGTCGACTTTGCGGTCCCCGACCCTGTCGACGTTGTGCATGATCTGTCGCTGGAGGTTCGACTCGTCGACGACATCCATGTCGACCACGCCGAGGGTGCCCACGCCTGCAGCCGCCAGGTACAGCGCCGCCGGAGATCCGAGCCCTCCGGCGCCGAGCAGCAGGATTTTGGCGTCGAGCAGCTTGATCTGGCCCTCCTCGCCCACTTCGGGCACCAGCAGATGGCGCTGATAACGGTTGCGCTGGTCGTCGGTGAGGGTGCGGGGACGCTGCCAGTCGCGGCCTTCGTCCTTCCATTTGTTGAAGCCTCCGGCCATCGACGCCACCTCGCTGTAGCCCAGCTGCTGCAACGTCACCGCCGCGAAAGCAGAACGCACCCCGCCTGCGCACATCGCCACGATCGGCCTGGAGCGATCCGCTATGCGGTTCTCGATGCTGGACTCGAGCTGGCCTCGGGGGATGTGAACGGCGCCGGCGATGGCGCCTTGTTCGTATTCGTCTGGTTCGCGCACGTCCAAAAGAGTCCAACCGCTCCTCAAGAGCTCTTCGCCGGCAGCGGTGTCCACCTCGCGGATCTGCGACTTGGCCTGCATCAACAGGTCTCTGAAACTAGCCATGACTAAACCCTACCTGTCTTGTCAGGATTCAGCTACCGCCGCTGCCGGCGCGCGGCGGCGGGCGCCGCCTGCAGGCGGGGGCGGGCGCCTCTACCGGTCGGCTGTCCCGCTGCGCCAGTCCAGCAGCGGGCAGTCGCCCCACAGCCGCTCGAGCTGATACAGCTCCCGCCGTTCGGCGTCGAACACGTGCACCACGAAGGACCCGTAGTCCAGCAGCACCCACTGCCGGTCGTCGGCGCCCTCGATTCGCGCCGGCGAGGGTCCGCCGGCCTGCTTCAGCAGCTCTTGGACCCCTTCGGCTATGGCGCGCACTTGCCTGGCGTTGTTTCCGTGGGTGATCACGAACAGATCGGTCACCGCGAGCACGTCGCCCACATCGATCATCACGGTGTCGAGCCCGTTGCGCTCATCAGCCGCCGCGGCGGCGGCCGAGGCCCAGCGCAGTGCGCCGTCGCCGCTGCGAGAATCATCGACGCTCTCGGCGGCGGCGCTGACGCCGGCAGAGGAGCGGGCCGACGCGGATCCGATTGCGGCAGTCTCAGTCGGGGACACGTCCCGTGCGGATGCTGCCTCTCCGGCGGCTGCGGTCACCGATTCGCCTGATCGAGCCCGACCGTCACAGTGATGTCGACCAGATTGTCGGCAGGCTCGCCGGCCTCGACCAGAGTCATGTTGACGCCGAGCTGCAAGGCAATGGAGTTGGTGACGGGGTCTCGCACGAGTTCGGCGCGATGGTAGGCGAATTGCGTGTCTCGCACACCGAATGCGTCGCTGTTGCCTATCGCGGTGACCACTCCCCCGGCGGCGACCACGTCGCCGGCCAGCGCATCGCGGATCGCCGGGTCGCCGGTGCCGTCGAGCAGCTGCACACGCGGCCGCAGGAACGACTCGGGCTGTCTGGGCCACGGCACCAACTCCAGCACCTCGTTGCGAAGCCAGTCACGCCCCCGGTCGTCGAGAACCGCCACAGGGGCTGAGGCAGAGTCGACGGAACTGATCTCGAAGGGCGGCACGTCCACCACCACGGTCGTGCCCGACGCCAAAGCCCGCAGGTGCGGCGCCAGCGGCGAGTCGAGGGGCGGGATGACCGCTTGCGGGTCCGAGGCCCGCCCGATCATCCCCAGCCACGACTCCCACAGAGCCTTCTGGCGGTAAGTGCGGTTGCCGTCGGGCTCATCGGGATTGAGGTGGGAGTAGATCGCCGCCGCGTCGGAGGCGGTCAACTCATTGCGCCCCGCTTCATAGACCACTCGGAACTCCCCGTCCGCCGGCGCCTCCACCAAGTCGTCCGCCAACAGGTACGGCAGCGGGGTCGCCGGCGCGATGCTGTAGGCGAGCCAGTCGGCGGGGACTTCCACGACCTCGTCGAAGCCGACGCCGAATATCTCCTCAGCGGCCTGTTCCACGCCGGCGGCCCCGTCACGGGCGAACACCTCCGACAGCAGCCGTCCTTGCGGCGGCGAACCTTGCGGCGGAACTACCAGCAAGTCGGCGGGCAGCAGAACCACGCCGCCTCCGGCTTCTATGCCGGTGCGCGCCACGAACGACACTCCGGCGAGTTCAGCGTCGTCGGTGTGCAGCGCCAGCAGCGTCGGGGTGGCGCTCACCAACTCCAGGTATCCGGGCTCGTCGGGCGCCAGGACGACCGGCTGCTCGACGCTGGTCACTCTCTGGGTGAGCACTGCTCGGCCGCCCGCGAGGATCAAAAGCAGAACCGCGACACCCGCAGCCAAAACCAGCACCGGGTAAGCGAAACGCCAGAAGACGTGGGCACGCAGCACCGACCGGCGACGGCCGAACGGTTTCGGGGCGCGCCCGAGCAGTTCTCGGATGCGTTGCGCCGGGCCTTCTTGGAGCGACAGGTTCACAGGCTGCACCCGTACAAGCGCCTGACCCGCACGACTTCGGCCACTGCCCGCGGCACGAGAGCCTCCACCGGCCGACCCTGCGCGAAACGCGAGCGGATGTCATGCGAGGAAATGTCCAGCGCCGGCACTTCTACGGAGACCGACGGCCAACCCTCCGGGCAGCGCCGGTCCGAGCGTCCGGCTCTGTTGACGACCACAGTGGTGGCCAGTTCACGAAGCTGTTCCGGGCGTTTCCAGGTATCGAGCCCGGCGGCGGCGTCCGAGCCCACCACCATAAGCAGTTCGGCGTCGGGGTGCCGCGCGCGCAGTTCTTGCAGCGTGTCGGCCATATAGCTCTCGCCGCCGCGCTCTATCTCTGAGGCGCCGGCTTCCAGGCCTGAGAACCCCTCGACCGCGGCGCGCGCCATCTCCAGACGAAGCTCCGCGGGCGTGACAGGCGCCGAGGCGGACTTCTGCCAGGGATCGTTGGCCACCACGAACAGCACCACCGAGAGTTTCAGCTGATGGCGCACTTCGAGCCCCGCTGCCAGATGTCCCCAGTGCGGCGGATCGAACGTCCCGCCCAGCACGCCTATGCGGAGCGAACGTGCGGGATCCTCAGGCTGGGGAAGCCTCGTGTCGGTTGACGGCACCGACTGAGTTTACGATTGCGAAGCAGAGCCCACGAGAACCGCCGGATCGCGATCCCGCCCTCCCCTGCTCGGCGCGTCGGAGTCCTCGGTCGTTCTCAGTCGTCGACGAAGTGCGGGCCCTCGGGTCACGAGATGACGAGACGGCTGACTCTCGCCGCGCGTGCGTCTCGGCGGCGGGGCTGATCCGCTAGCCGACAACGGCAAAACGCCACTTCAGAGACCAAAAAGTAATAGTAATGATTTTTTGCTTGACAAGCTGCCCGCGCTCGCATATCCTCCATTCGTAGACTAGAGTGCATTCATATACAATGTTAATACATGTGGATGTGAATACATGTGAACAGGGTTTACGGAGAGGTCCCATGAAGTCGTATCTTGACCTGCCCCCAGCCATCGCCAACTCCGAAGTGATCACGCTGATCCCTTGGGTGGACAAGCGGTTCGACGCTGTCGGCTTCGATCCCAGATCCGCTTACGTCGAGCAGTTCTGGCTGGCTACGCTGGGACCTGCCACCACCTGGTTCCTGCGCCATTGCGCCGGTCTGCTGGACCACACGGCCTGCACTCCTCTGAACCTGGAGGAGGCGGCGACCGCTCTGGGCATCAAGCATGAGGGCGGCATCGGCAGCGCCATGGTCCGAACAGTGGCTCGAGCCTGCCGGTTCCGCACGGCGCGCATCGTCGGAGAGAGCACCCTGTCGGTGCGGCGTCGGCTTCCGCAGGTCAGCAAACGCCAGCTGCAGAGGCTTCCGGGCGCGGCGCGGCGCAGGCATCAGGAGTTCCTGTCGATCAACTCGGACGTCAACGCTTTGGCCCTGAAGCAGTCCCGAGCCCGCCAACTGGCTCTGAGCCTGATCAACAGCGGCGACACCATCAGCGAAACCGAGAGGCAGCTCACGGCCATGAGGATGCATCCGGCCGTCGTCGCTGAGGCCGTTCACTGGGCTTGGGACAGCATCTCCAGCACCGACGATCAGGCGGGCGGAGGTCAGGCCGGCGGTCAGGCGGGCTTGAAAGTCTCGGCCAGCTCTATCAGCATGCGCACGCCGAAACCGGTGCCGCCTTTGGCGATCTCCCCGTCGTCGGACTCGGCCCTGGCCGGCCCGGCGATGTCGAGATGAACCCAGGGAGTTCCGTCAGACACGAAATGCTGAAGGATCAATCCGGCGGTCAGCGCGCCCCCGTATGACCCGCCGATGTTCTTGATGTCGGCGACGTCGGATTCGAATTGCTTGTTGTAGTCCTTCGGCAGGGGCAGCGGCCAGACCCTCTCCCCTGCACGGTCGGCAGCAGAACGAACCTCGTCGCTGAAGGATTCGTCGTTGCCCATGAGCCCCGCTATCGAGGGCCCCAGCGCCACCATGCAGGCGCCGGTCAGGGTGGCCAGGTCGACGATCGCGTCCGGTGAGTGCTCGCAGGCCAGCGAGAGGGCGTCAGCCAGAATCAGCCGCCCCTCGGCATCGGTGTTGAGCACCTCGATGGTCTTGCCGTTGCGGATCGTCAGCACGTCGCCGGGTCGGGTGGCGTCGCCGCCGAGCATGTTGTCGGTCATGGGCAGATATCCCCTGACCCGTACCGGGGCCCCCAGCTTAGGCAGCACCGACATGGCGCCGATCACCGCTGCTGCGCCGCACATGTCCATCTTCATGGTCATCATTCCTTGAGCGGTCTTGATGGACAAGCCCCCCGCGTCGAAAGTTATGCCTTTGCCGACGAAGGCGAGGGTCGCCACAGGCTCGGTCTCGGGTTCGTATGTCAACTGCACGAACCGCGCCGCGTTGCTGCTGCCGCGGTTCACTCCCAGCAGACCCCCCAGCCGCTGCCTCTTGATCTCGCCCTCTTTCCAGACCCGCGGCTTCAGGCCGGCTTCGCGGGCTATGTCTGCGACTCGATCAGCGAAGACCGGCGCCGTCAGCGAGCCGCCGGGCTCATTGGACAGGTCGCGTGCTATGCAGACGCCGGCGGCGACGGTCGAGCCGCGGGCCAGAGCCTGCTTGGTCGCAGCGGCGGTGCTGCCGACCACATCGACACGAGCCAGTTTGGTGCGTTCGTCGCCGCCGCCGGAGGCCTTCGACTTGAAGCGCGTGTAGCTGTAGTTGCCCAGAATCAGGCCCTCAGCCAACGCCTGATAGGCCGCCGCCGGTGAAACGGCGCCGTCGTCGGCCGGCCGGAGCGCCACCCGCGAGTGCCGTGCGCATCTGCGTGCCACCTCTGCCGCGCTGCGCCTGACGGTGGTTGCGGTGACATCGGCTGCCGGGCCGAGGCCGACCAGCCCGACGAAGCCGCCCTCGCATGGCTGAAGATGCACCTGCTCGGGCTTGGCCGCGAACCCGGCCGTGTCGAGCATGGCCGAGTCGAAGCCTTCTATACCGGCCTCGAGAGACTCCGTGGTGACGAAAGTGACCGTGGCGCCGGCCGTTTTGGGCACGGAGCGGGCTGCATGAACTGTGATCGGCATCGACTCAGACTAGTTGTCGCTGCGCCGGGTTCGCCCGACACTCGCCGCGTTCCCGCCCGCGTTCCCGCCCGGATTTTCATCCGGAAGTCAAGCGGCCAGCAGAATGCGCGCCACTAGGTCCTGCGCGAAGGCGGTGACGATGGCCAGATACACCAAGCCGGTCGCTGCCATCACGGCCGAGTACTGCCGTTCGCGCAGCGCGGCGCGCGCCACCACCAAGAGCACCGCTGTCATGGCCGCGCTGGCGCCCCAGAACCAGCCGAGAAGCCCGTTGTAGCCGTCGTCGATGCTGCCGTCGAGCACCGACACCATGCCCGTGGGCACGAGCATCGCCAGAGTGTGAGGCAACCAGAGCCACAGCGCCGCCCGCAGCATTTCTAGCAACGGCCCGCGAGCCAGACCGGGCTGCACCAGATACCAGTGACCCAGAAGCATGGCGCTGCTGACAGCGCCGACGAACAGCGCCCCCAGCAGGGTTCGCGCCAGAGCCAGACCTATCGGCCCGTCAGCGGCGAACGCCCCGAGCGTCGTGGCCGCCAAACCCAGCAGAGCGGCATGCAGATCGAGCCGCGGCGAGAACTCCGGCGCTTCGGGGTCGAAGCCGGTCGCCGGCCTGTCGGCGCCTGTCATGTCGGCGACCCGAGCCGATCGGCGCTGCTGCTCGGCTCGCTGCCGCGCTACCCCCGCCGAGCGTCGCCGCAGCGACTGAGCCAGAGCCGCTATGCCCGCCGCCAGGAAGGCCGCCACAGCGACATTGCGGGCGACGTCGGCCCAGTCTTGCGACCAGTCCGGCGCGGCGGTCACGCCGAGCACCGCTGCGCCCGCCCCCAGCGACAAGAAGATGGATCGCATCAGCCATCCGTAGCCGAGGCCCACCTCGCGTCGGCGGGTGGTGACCCAGAGGAACAACCAGCCCCCGCCTGACCAGCCTGCCAGCAGGGTGGCTGCGCTCAGCTCGACCATCTTTTGCGGATCGATGCTTCAGTCGGCGCTTCGGCCGCCGTGGCGTCGGCGCGTGGCGTCGCTCAAGCCAAGACCCCCAGGCAATGATCGGCGTCGCCGGCGATCACGCGAGTCGCGTCACAGACACTCCCGCGACGGCTGCTGCGTCGTCTGCGGGGGCGCCTTGCGCCGCGGCGGCGGCGGTTTTGGCGTGGTAGCTCGAACGGGTCAACGGTGACGCCTCCACATGGCTGATGCCCAGTGATTCGCCTGTCTCCTTCCAGGCAGCGAAGGCCTCCGGCGGCCACCAGCGATCCACCGGGAGATGCTTGGCACTGGGACGCAGATACTGCCCGATGGTGACGATATCGGTGCCCGCTGCGTGGAGATCGACGAGGGTCTGCACTATCTCGTCGTGGGTTTCGCCCATGCCGGCGATGATCGAAGACTTGGTCACCAGTCCTGCTGTCGCGGCTCGTGCCAGCACCGCAAGGCTCCGGGCGTAACCCGCCGACGGGCGCACCGCCCTCTGGAGCCGGGCCACGGTCTCGATGTTGTGGTTCAAAACGTCGGGCCTGCTGTCGAACACTGTCTGCAAGGCGGCGGGATCGCCGCGGAGGTCGCTGATCAGGGTCTCGACCCGGATGCCGGGCAGCCGTCGGCGCAGCGCCGCCACTGTGGCCGCCACCGCTTCGGCGCCGCCGTCGGGCAGATCATCACGAGCCACCATCGTCACCACCGCGTATTCGAGTTTCATTCGGGCTGCCGCTTCGGCTACTCGCTGCGGCTCGGAGGCGTCGGGCGGCTCGGGGCGGCGGGTGTCGACCAGGCAGAAACCGCAAGCCCGGGTGCAGCGCTCGCCCAGGATCATGAAGGTGGCGGTGCCCTCGTTCCAGCATTCCGAGATGTTGGGGCAGCCCGCTTCCTCGCAGACGGTCACCAGATCGAGGCCCCGCAGCGTCGAGCGGACCTCGTGGAAATTCGAGCCGGTGTTGAGCGGCACTCGCATCCATTCGGGTTTGCGCGACCGCAGCGGCACGGTCTCGTGGCTGTCGCCCGGCAGCCTCACTTCAGCGAGGCGTCCCAGCAGTCTCGGCGACACAGCCTCGTGACGGGACTCGGCTGCTGAACCGACCGGGCCGACCGTGCCGACCGTGCCCGAGTCGCCGGCAGCCTGCGAATCACCGGCAGCCTGTGAGCCGTCGGAGGCTCGGGCTCGGCTGTCGAGAACAGAGGCGCCGTTGGCGGCCTCGAGGGTGAATCGGGCCAGATCCTCAGGCGCCACCCGATGAGCCACATCAGCCCGGTCGACCCGGCCTTGGCCGCACCAAGCGGACGCAGCCCGCTGAATCACCAGATCCACGACCTCGCGCATCGACGCGTCGACGCCTTCAGCGGCCAAAGATGTGACGCCGAGACTGGTGATCCCGCAAGGCACTATCCGGCTGAACCAGCTGAGATCCGAATCGACGTTGAGCGCGAAACCATGCATGGAACGCGCTCGTGACAACCTCACGCCGATAGCGGCGATCTTGCGGGGCCGCAGGCCGTCGTGATCGAGCCACACGCCGGTGTGGCGATCGACACGACCCGCGGCCAGCCCCAGATCGGCCAGCACGCCGATCAGCATCTCCTCGATGCCTGCCACGTAGGCGGCAGTGTCGGCCATGCCTCCGCCGCGGCGGCCGGGCACGGTCAGAATCGGATAACCGACCAACTGTCCGGGGCCGTGGTAGGTCACTTCGCCGCCGCGGTCGGTCTCCACCACCGACCCGCCCAAAGCCTCGACGTCCACCAGCAGATCACTGCGGCTGCCGCGACGCCCCAGAGTCACCACATGGGGATGCTCGAGCAGCAACAGATAGTCGTCGCGGCAGTGACGATGCAGCCGCCGCTGCAACGCCAGAGCGTCGTCGTAAACGACCCGACCCAGCCAGCGGACCCTCAGCGCCGACTCTGCCGGCTTCGCCGCCGGCTCTTGCGTCTCTGCCGTCTCGTCCTTCGACTTCTCCGTGGCCTGCATCTCTGCGCTCAGCGGATCTCAGCCTCCCAGTCGCGGGTCTCGATGGTCTCTTTGACCCGGTGGAGGAAGGCGGCGGCGTAGGCCCCGTCGAAGGCTCGATGATCCCAAGCCATGGCCAGCACTCCCATCGAATGGATGGCGATCGACTCGTTGCCGTAGGCGTCGGTGACTACGACCGGTTTGCGTGACACACCGTCGGTGCTGAGGATGGCCACTTGAGGCTGGTTGATGATCGGGAACTGCATCATCGTGCCGTATTGACCGGCGTTGGTGAGGGTGAAAGTGCCGCCGGAGAGATCGTCCGGTCCGAGCTTGCGGCTGCGGGCACGATTGGCCAGATCGACGATGTCTCGGGCGACTTGGCGCAGCCGCTTGCCGTCGGCACCGTGGATCACAGGCGCCAGCAAGCCCTGGAAGTCGATGTCGACGGCGACGGCGAGGTTGACGCTCGAATGGACGACCAGCTCGTCACCGCCGAAACTGGCGTTGAGGTGCGGATAGTCGCGCAGTGCGTCGATCACGGCGCGGGCGATGAACGGCAGATAGGTGAGGCTGAAACCCTCCTCGACCTTCCAGGCCTGCTTGGCGCTGCGACGCACCGTCTCGACGCCTTCGTAGTCGACTTCGATGGCAGTGAGCACGTGAGGCGACGTCTGCTTGGACATCACCATGTGCTCGGCGGTGCGACGGCGGATGTTGTTGAGAGGCACCACGCTGTCGCCGCTGCGAGCCACGACTGCGGGCATGGCCGAACTCTTGGAGCGGCGCGAGCGACGACGCTCGGAGCGGGACTCCGCGACCTCCGCAGGCTCAGCAGGCTCAGACACGGTCGCCACAGCAGCCGCAGGGGCCGCAGGCTCAGCAGCAGCCGCAATCGCCGCAGACGTTTCAAGCTCACCAGACGTTTCAGGCTCACCAGGCGCGGCTTGGCTTCGCGCTCGGATCGCTTGCTCCACGTCAGCCCGAGTGATGCGACCGCCTCGCCCGGTGCCGTTCAGGGTCGCCGGATCTATCCCGTTCTCGTTGATCAGCCTGCGCACCACCGGCGACAGCACCACCCCCGCCGCCGCTGCCGGCGCCGAGTGCGCCGACCGCGCGGGGGTCGCCTCGACCGGCGCCGCTGGAGGCTGGGTCTCCTGAACCGGCGGAACCGGCGGCGGGGGCGGCTGAGACTCAGGCGCTTGCTGCGCGATCTCTTGCTGCGCGATCTCTTGCTGCGCTGCCTCCGGCGCCTGCTCGACCGGTGAGGCCGCCGGCGCGGCTCGTGGAGCGTCTCTGAGATCAGCAACCGGATCACCGACGCGGGCCAGTACCTGCCCGACCTCCACGAGGTCGCCCTCCCCGGCGAGGATTTCCGACACCACGCCGGCCACCGGCGAAGGGACCTCTGTGTCCACCTTGTCGGTCGACACTTCGAACAACGCCTCGTCCAGAGCGACCTCGTCACCGATCTGCTTGAACCACCTGGTGACCGTGCCTTCTGTGACTGTCTCGCCTAGTTGCGGCATCGTGATGTCTGCCATGTTCGTCTCCTGCGCTTGCTGTGCTGTGACGGTCTGATCGTGTCCGTGGATCCCTAGCCGTGGAGCGAGCGTCCGGTCAGTGACATCACAGTCTCGCCGAACAGTTCGCTCATGGTGGGATGCGGCTGGATCAAGCCTGCCACCTCATTGACAGTGGCCTCCCAGTTCACGGCCAGATACGCCTGGCCGAGCTGCTCTGTCACCCAGGGCCCGGCCATGTGAACCCCCAGGATGCGACCGCCGGTCCCGTCGGGCTGCTTCTCGGCTATCACCTTCACAAGACCTTCGGTGTCGCCCAGGATCTGGGCGCGACCGTTGGCCATGAAACGATGGACCGAGGTCACCACCTCGAATCCGGCGTCGCCGGCGCTCTGCTCGGTGTGGCCGGCGAAAGCCACCTCCGGATGACTGTAGATGCACCACGGCGTGCCGCTGTAATCGATCGGCTCGACTGCTTCGCCTTTGATGTCGCGGACCGCGAGCATTCCCTCAGCGAAGGCGGTGTGCGCCAGCTGGGGACTGTTGACCACGTCTCCCACAGCCCATACACCGGCGACGGTGGTGCGACAGCGCTGATCGACTGTCACGAAGCCGCGCTCGTCGGTCTCGACGCCTGCGTCTTCGAGGCCCAGCGCCTCAGTGCGGGGTCGGCGGCCCACAGCCACGACCACCATCTCGACACCGACTTGCTTGCCGTCGCCGAAGCTCACCACGGTGCCTGAACGATCCGGGAGGGGCTGGTGTCCGTGAACCGCCACGTCGGTGTGAACGTCGATGCCGCGTTTGCGGAACGAACGCCGCACCGTGTTGGCGACCTCGCGGTCGCAGCCTGCGAGTATGGAGGGCAGAGCCTCGAGCACGGTGACTTTGGCGCCGAGGTCGCCGAGCATCGAAGCGAATTCGCAGCCGATGGCGCCGCCGCCGACGACCGCCGCCGATTCTGGCAACCGTCCGATCTTGAACAGCTCGTCGGAGGTGACCACCAGCTCGCCGTCCACGTCGAACCCTGCGATGGTCCGGGGCACGGAGCCCGAAGCCACGATGATCGCGCCCGCCGACAGCGTCCGCGTCGCGGTCCGACCCGATTCGTCCGCGTCCGACACTTCCACCGTGCCTGAGCCGCCGAGCGAGCCCGACCCCGCATAGACGGTCACCTTGCGCTGCCCCAGAAGCGAAGACAGGCCCGACATCATCTTGTCGATCACCTGCTGCTTGCGCCGCAGAACCGCCGACCAGTCGAGACTCGGCTCACCGGCCGCCACACCGAACTCGCCGGCACGCGACACAGTCCGGTAGACCGAGGCCGCCTCCAAGAGCTCCTTGGCGGGGATGCAGCCCGCATGAAGGCAGGTCCCGCCGACCTTGTGCTTTTCGACGACGGCCACGTCCAGCCCGGCGCTGGCGCCGTAGAGAGCCGCCGCGTAGCCGCCGGGGCCTCCCCCGACGACGATCACGTCATGGGTCCCGCCCACTGCAACGTCGGTCGCTGCGTCGGTCATGAAGTCTCCAGAATCATGGTTTCGACCCTAGCGGTTTCTGCGGCCATATTGAGAGGCGTCAAGGTTCAAAAGCAGTCGCGGGCCGTCAAGCCGCGCCAGCGTTCTCGGCGAACTTCTGTTGGTTTTGCACGTTTTTGGGGGTGTTCTTGCAGGTTGTTGCGGGTCAGAAGCCGCCTATCAGGACTTGCACTGTGAACGCCAGCAAGATCGCCAGACCGCACAGCAGCGCCGTGAGTATCAACATGCGGGTGCTCACCGGGCGCTCACCGGCGGTGCTCGCGGCGGCGGCGCACCAGTCTCAGCACCCAGCCGAGCACTCCACTGACCACTGCGCCTGCCACGGCGGCGGCGAAGATCACCGCCCACAGCGGCCAGCTCACCTCGATGAACAAGAACGAGACCGGCACTTGTCTGCGGTTCTGCGCCATGAAGACCACGAGTGCGGCCGCCAGCACGACCGCGATCACCACCCGGGGCCGCAGGAACCTGCGCCTGCCGGCTTCGGCGCCGGCCGCGACCGGAGCCGCGAAGTCGTCGCCTGTAGGCCCGCTAGGTGTCGATCGATCATTCACGCCGGTTGTTAATGTTAGACCATGCCCATGCGAGTAGCGGTCACAGGATCCACGGGATTGATCGGTCGCGCCTTGATGAAGCGTCTCGGCGACGTCGGGCATCAGGCTGTGCCGGTGCTGCGCGCCGCTTCCGATCCCGGCGCCGAAGCCGGTGCCGAAAGCTCGCAGTCCGTGGTCTGGGATCCGGCGACCGGAGACGTCGAGGCCGAGAAACTCGAAGGGCTCGACGCGGTGCTGCATCTGGCCGGAGAGCCGATCGCCGCGAGGCGCTGGTCGCCGGATCAGAAGCAGCGGATAGCCGACAGCCGGACTGAGAGCACCGCTCTGCTGGCTGAGACGCTGTCCGGGCTGGACGCGCCTCCCGGAATGATGGTCTCGGCTTCTGCCATCGGGTTCTACGGCGACCGCGGCGACGAAGCGCTGGACGAGTCCTCAAGCGGCGGGGACGATTTCCTGGCGAGGGTCTGCCGCGACTGGGAAGCGGCCGCCGACCCGGCCCGAGCCGCGGGCATCCGGGTGGTCCATCCCCGCACCGGGGTGGTGCTCAGCCGCTCGGGGGGCGCCTTGTCGGAGATGCTGCCTTTCTTCAGGCTCGGCATCGGGGGGCGCGTCGGCAACGGGCGACAGTGGATGAGCTGGATCACCCTGCACGACGAGGTCGAGGCCCTGTTGTGGCTGCTGGACGCCGATCTGGAAGGCCCGGTGAACCTGACCGCGCCTCAGCCGGTGACCAACCGTGAACTCACCCGAGCACTGGGACGCGCCCTGAACCGTCCGACGCTGCTGCCCACCCCAAAACCGGCGCTTCAGGCTCGACTGGGCCGTGAACTCGCCGAGGCTCTGCTCTACAGCAGCGCCCGCGTGGCACCCGCCGCTTTGCAACGCAGCGGATTCGCTTTCAGCCACCCCGACATAGCCACGGCGCTAGAGGCGGTGCTGCACCCGCACTAGTCGGCAAGTCCGCATTGCTGCGCGCTCTGACACACGGCGGGGAAGCTCGCCTGACCGATCTCGAATGATCCGGCGGCTAACGGCTGCGGCGGGAGCTTTGATCGGCCGCGGCAGTCGATG
Source organism: Acidimicrobiaceae bacterium (assembly GCA_026708645.1). Lineage (GTDB taxonomy): Bacteria > Actinomycetota > Acidimicrobiia > Acidimicrobiales > Aldehydirespiratoraceae > Aldehydirespirator. The sequence continues at coordinate 126,383 of JAPOUM010000041.1, forward strand.
CGAGCCGGTCGGCGATCTCGTTCCACTCGTCGCCTGAATGGCCCTTCACCCAGCGCCATGCGACCTCGCCGCGCCGAGACAGGAAAAGCTCGATCAGCGGTTCCCAGAGGTCGCGGTTGGCGACCTCCTTGCGGTTGGAGTTGCGCCAGCCTCTGCGCAGCCATCCCTCATACCACCGGTCGCGGAAGCAGTTGATCACATAGGTCGAGTCCGACACCACCTCCACCGGGCCGTCCAACTCGCGCAACGCCTCGAGCACCGCCCGCAACTCCATGCGCTGATTGGTGGTGTCCGGCGCCGCCCCGCAAGCCCAAGCGCCTCCGGGCACAGCCCAAGCCCATCCGCCCGGGCCGGGATTGCCGAGGCAGGCGCCGTCGGTGTAGACCACGGTCGCGCGGGCGTCGGCGTCCTCAGCTTCCGTTGGCACATCTGCTGACACGTCTGCAATCGTCGCGCACCAACGGACGAAAGTCGCGAATGGCTGCGTTTTTTGTCATGATGTAGGGGCGATGGCCGATCATTTCCTGCGTCAACTTCCTGACATAGACCCCGGCGAGACCCAGGAATGGCTGGACTCGCTCGACGCTGTCGTCGCGTCAGGCGGCAGGGAGCGGGCCCGTTACATCGTCGCCACGCTGCTGGACCGCGCCAACGAGCAGCAGGTGGGGCTGCCTCCCACCACTCACACGCCCTACATCAACACCATCCCCGCCTCGGCGCAGCCGTTCTTCCCCGGCGACGAACAGATCGAGCGCCGCATCCGCCGCTTCATCCGCTGGAACGCCGCGGCCATGGTGATCCGGGCCAACAAGACCGCTGACGGCATCGGCGGCCACCTGTCGACCTTCGCTTCGTCGGCGTCGCTCTACGAGGTCGGCTTCAACCACTTCTTCAGAGGCAAAGACGACGGCGGCGTCGGCGACCACATCTATTTTCAGGGCCACGCCGCGCCGGGGGTATACGCACGGGCTTATATGGAGGGCCGGCTGAGCGACGCTGAACTCGACAACTTCCGCATGGAGGTCAACAAGGACGGCCTGTCGAGCTATCCCCACCCCCGGCTGATGCCGGACTTCTGGGAGTACCCGACCGTGTCGATGGGTCTCGGGCCGATCAACTCGATCTACCACGCCCGTTTCAATCAGTACATGCACAACCGCCGCATCGACGACACCTCGGCGGCCACGGTGTGGTGCTTCCTCGGCGACGGCGAATGCGACGAGCCCGAGACTCTGGGCGCCATCGCGCTGGCGGGTCGCAGCGGCCTCGACAATCTGAAATGGGTGATCAACTGCAACCTCCAGCGACTGGACGGCCCGGTGCGAGGCAACAGCAAGATCATCCAAGAGCTAGAGAGCGTGTTCCGCGGCGCCGGCTGGAACGTGATCAAAGTGATCTGGGGCACGAAATGGGACGAGCTGCTGATGCGCGACACCGACGGCGCGCTGCTCAACAAGATGGGAACCACAGTCGACGGCGAGTACCAGCGTTACGCCGTGGAGAGCGGCGACTACATCCGTGAGCATTTCTTCGGCCCTGACCCTCGGCTGCGCAAACTGGTGGAGCATCTCAGCGACGAGGAACTGCGGGTGCTGCCCCGAGGCGGCCATGACTACCAGAAGGTCTACGCTGCTTTCAAAGCCGCGACCGAAGTCACCGGGCAGCCCACCGTGATCCTCGCCAAGACCATCAAGGGATGGACTCTCGGCGAGGGCTTCGAGGGCCGCAACGCCACCCATCAGATCAAGAAGATGAGCGCTTCGCAGCTGATGGAGCTGCGCAGCCGGCTGCACATGGAGAACGAGATAGACGAGGCGGACTTGGCCGACGGCGCCCCGCCGTATTTCCGGCCTGCGCCGGACTCGCCGGAGATGCGTTACATGATGGAGCGCCGGCGGGCGCTGGACGGCGCGGTGCCTCGCAGGGTGGTGCGAGACCGTCGACCGGTGACGCTCCCCGCGGACGGTCCTTTCATCGATCTCCGCAAAGGTTCCAACGGGCGCGAGGTCTCGACCACGATGGTGTTCACTTCGCTGCTGCGCGATCTGATGCGAGACCAGCATTTCGGCCGGCGTGTGGTGCCGATCGTGCCCGACGAGGCCCGCACTTTCGGCATGGACTCGCTGTTCCGGGAGTTCCGCATCTACGCCCCGCACGGCCAGCTGTACGAGCCGGTGGACCATGACCTGCTGTTGAGTTACAGCGAGTCCACCGACGGTCAGATCCTCGAGGAGGGCATCACCGAGTGCGGCTCCATGGCGAGCTGGCTGGCTGCGGCCACGTCGTACGCCAATCTCGGCGTGCCGATGGTGCCGTTCTACGCCTTCTATTCGATGTTCGGCTTCCAGCGGGTGGGCGATTCGATCTGGGCGGCCGCCGACGCCCGGGCCAGAGGGTTCCTGATCGGCGCCACAGCGGGACGCACCACGCTGCCCGGCGAAGGTCTGCAGCATCAAGACGGCCACAGCCATGTGCTGGCCTCGACGGTGCCGGCCTGCGAGTCTTACGACCCGGCCTTCGCCTACGAGCTGGGCGCGATCATCGATGAGGGCCTGCGGCGGATGTACCCGCCGGAAGCGGCCGACGGCGCCGACGTCTTCTACTACATCACCGTCTACAACGAGAACTACGAGCAGCCGCCAAGACCCGACTACGTGAGCGACTCCGACATCATCAGCGGCCTCTACAAATTCAGCGACGGGCCGGGCGGCCGCAAGCGCTGCGCCACGATCCTGTTCTCGGGGGCGGCGGTGAACGCGGCGCTCGAAGCGCAGCGGCTTCTGGCTGATCATCACGACGTCTCGGCCGAACTGTGGAGCGTCACCTCCTATCAGCGGCTCAGACGCGAAGCCATCGACGTGGAGCGCCGCAACCGGCTGCAGCCGCGGTCGGCGCCGAAAGCAGCGGCAGTCACTCAAAAGCTGCAGGATTCGCAGGGCCCGATCGTGGCTGTGAGCGACTACATGACTCTGGTGCCCGACCAGATCGCTCGTTTCACGCCGAGGCCGCTGCATGTGCTCGGAACTGACGGGTTCGGGCGCTCGGACACTCGCGAGGCGCTGCGCCGCTTCTTCGAGGTGGACTCGTGCAGTGTGGTGATCGCGGTACTGTCGGCTCTGATGGACGAAGGCGAAGCGACCCCTGAAGAGGTGGCCGACGCTATGGCGCTCTACGGGATCGAGTCCGAGCGCGACGACCCCGGCGACCCCGACACCGGTGCAAGGTTGACCTCCAAATGACCAGACAAGCCGGCAGAGTCTGGGCTTCGAGCCGTCGGGCCGGCTTCGCTGGCGGCGCCTTCGGAGTCAGTCGGCGGGCGTCGCGGCTCGTTGTGTCGTCTCTGATGCTGCTGGTTTTGCTGGCGGCCGGTTGCGGATCGGACGATCCCGCCGGCGGCAGCGGCGGCGGGATCGTCGAGTCCGGCACTGCCGAGTCGCCGCAAGCCCCGCCTGAGACTGCCGAGAGCGAGCCGCGGGTTTCTGCGTCGCAGGCCGAACAGGAGGCAGCCGAAGCTCGTGCTGAAGCGGCCGCCGCAGCCGAAGCCGCCCAAGCCGAAGCCGAGGCAGCAGCCGAAGCCGCCCGGATCGCCGCGGAAGCGGAGGACAAAGCCCAGGAAGCTTCCAGAATCGCAGCCGAAGCCGAGGCGGACGCAGCCGCTCAAGCAGCCGCACGGGCCGAAGCGGAAGCCGTCGAGGCCGAGGCGCAGGCGCAAGCCGAAATCACGGCAGCCGCCGAGGCGGCAGCGGCCGCTGAAGCCGAGGCCGAGCGCGTCGCCGCCGAGGCGGCCGCTGCTGCTGAGGCGCAAGCACAAGCGCAGGCCGAAGCAGCCGAGGCGGCGCTGGCCTCAGCCGCAGCAGAGGCAGAAGCTCAGGCCGCGGCTGAGGCGGCGGCTCTCGCTGAAGCCGAAGCCGCTGCTGCTGAGGCGCAAGCACGAGAGCAGGCCGAGGCTGCCGCGGCAGCCGCTGCGGCTGCCGCTGAAGCCGAGGCTGCGGCCGCCGCGGCCGAAGCAGCCGCAACAACTACGACTACTACTACCACCACCACCACCACGACCACTGTTCAGGTGGCGGCCAACGAGGTGCCGTCTCAGGAGATGATCGATCTGCGCAGCGGCGACACCGTCGATCTGCGTGACTACGCGGACGGGTCGAGGCCGCTGCTGCTGTGGTTCTGGGCGCCGCATTGACCGACCTGCCGGGCTGATGCAGCGCCCGTCGAGCAGTTCGCTCGAGACAACGCAGACCGGGTGATAGTGGTCGGAGTCGGCGGCACCGACACTCTCTCGCAAGCCGAGGACTTCGCCGCCCGATATGGCGGGCCGCCGAACCTGTTGTGGAGCAGCGACCTCACCGCCTGGCGCCACTACAGAAGCGGCAACCCTCAGGCGGTGCTGCTCGATCCCTCGGGCGCCGACGAGATCACCAGACAGTCCGGCTTCAGCGGGCGCCGTTTCGAAGAAGCTCTGGCGCGGCTCAACTGAAACCGGACCTGCGGCAGTGACCGCTGCTCAACTGCTGCTGCAGCCGCGATCTCAGCCGAAGCCGCAACCGGATCTGAAGCAGCCGCCGCAATCGAAGCCATGTGGCTGACCGAGCGGATCGAAACCCCGGACACGGCGACCGGATCTGAAGCAGCAGCCGCAATCGAAGCCGGCGCAGGATGCTGCGGCGGGACCGCTCAAGCCCGTCGGCACGGGTCCCAGGCGAGGCAGAGAACATCACGAGACCAGCCACGAGGGTGCCATCAGTGGTTCGCGGGCGCCGCCGAGGGCACAATTGGGTGATGCGTCGACGCCTTCGGACTGCTACGACAGCCGCGCTCGTGGTCGTGCTGTCAGCGGCCGGCTGCTCATACGAGCTGCGCGACGTCAGCTTCGACGTGGAGAGGCTCGTGACCGCTCAGTCGTCGCGTGTCTATGACCGCAACGGCGTGCTCATCACCGAACTGCGAGGCGAGCAGCGCCGCACCGACGTCACAGACATCGCTTTGATACCCGAAGTGGTGCGCGACGCTGTGGTCGCGATCGAAGACGAGCGCTTCTACGAGCACGACGGCGCGGATCTCAAGGCCATCCTGCGAGCGGCTCGCAGCAACGTGGCCGCCGGCGGGATCAGCCAGGGCGGTTCGACCATCACCCAGCAGTACGTCGGCAACGTCTTCCTCGACCGCTCCGACGAGACCCTGACCCGCAAGATCGAAGAGTTCTTCATGGCCCGGCGCTTCGAGCAGTTCTTCACCAAGGACTTCATCTTGCTGCGCTACCTGAACTGGGTCTATTTCGGCAACGGCGCCTACGGCATCGAGGCCGCCGCCCGGCAGTATTTCGGAGCTCCCGCCTGCGAGCTGTCCAGCACCGCGGCTGAGCGCGGCAGCGAAGCCTGCCTCAAGGTCAGCGAACTCAAACTGGAGCAGGCCGCACTGCTGGCCGGTTTGATACAGCGCCCCAGCGCCTTCGATCCGTACCGCAACCCGCAGGACGCCCGACGGCGGCGCAATCTGGTGCTGGACCGGATGCTGTTCAACGGCTTCATCACCGCGGCCGACCACGAACGCGCCAGCGACGAGCCGATCGTGCTGATCGAGGACGTCCCGGTGCTCGAGCAGCGCTATCCGGCGGCCTATTTCGTTGAGGACGTGAAACAGTGGTTCCTCGACAATCCCGCTTTCGGGCCGACCCGCGAATACCGCACCCAGCTGCTGTTCGAGGGCGGCCTCGACATCCACACCACCATCGATCTCGGTCTGCAGGCCGCTGCCGAGGCTGCGGTGCAAGCGATCCTGCCCGACGACGGCGCCAATCCCGACGCGGCCGCCACAGTGCTGGGTCTAGGCGACGCTGACAACGGGCACGTGCTGGCCATGGTCGGAGGGCGTGACTTCTTCGGTGACGCCTCCGACGCCAAGTTCAACCTGGCCAGCGGCAAGGGCAGACAGGCCGGATCAGCCATGAAGCCCATCGCCTTGGCCACGGCTCTGACCCAGGGCTTCCAGGTGACCAAGAGCTACGACGCTCCCAACGTGATCGAGATCGACCGCCCCGACGTGTGCGGCCCTGTCTGGACCGTGCGCGGCGGCCTGGGTTCGCAGCCGGAAGCGCCGGTGGAGTCCAACCTGGTCGAGGCCACGCAACGCTCGATCAACACGGTCTACGCGCAGTTGATGGTGGACATCCGTCCGGCCAATTTCGTGACCATGGCCGAACGGCTGGGCTTGGAGCAGAGCCGGATCGCGCCGGTCTGCGCCGGAGTGCTGGGCAGCGAAGACGTCAACACCGTGGAGTTGGCCACGCTCTTCTCCACCTTCGCGCGTTCGGGGCGGCGGGTGGATCCTGTGATGGTCACCGAGATCACCGAACCCGGCGGCGCTGCGCTCTACCGCCACATCAGCGACGTCGAACCGGTGTTGAGCGCTTCGGTGGCGGAGCAGATCAACTGGGTGCTCGAAGGCACCATCACCAGCGGCACCGGACGCAAAGCGGCGATCGACCGGCCAGCCGCAGGCAAGACCGGAACCGCCCAGAACTATGCGGATGCCACGTTCGTGGGTTACACGTCTCAGCGTGCTGCCGCGGTTTGGGTGGGTTTCCCCGATGCTCAGATCCCGATGAGGCCGCCGACCACCAGCATCGACGTGGCAGGCGGAACCTACCCGGCGCAGATCTGGCGCGAGGTCATGCTGGCCGCCCATGAAGGGCTGCCGGCTGTGGGGCTGCCGTCCGCGCCTGTGACCACGCTGCCGCCGCCGCAGGACACAGTGACGGTCCCCGATCTTCTGGGGCGTCAATGGGAAACCGATCAGATCACCGCCGAGCTCGCCGAACTGGGCCTCGACGTGGTGGCGGTGCAGGTGGGCGTCGCGGATTCTCCGCCGGGCACGATCATCGGGCAGGCGCCGCCGGCAGGATCACAACAGCGCATCGGCGGCATCGTCACGGTGGAGATCGCAGCAGCGCCCGAGCCCGACCGGGGAACCGCTGAGCCGGCGTCACCTGAGCTGCCTGATTCTGAGCCGTTTGAGCCTGCGCCGCCTGATACACCTGATACACCTGAACCGGATACTGAATCCGCGCCGCCCGATCAACCCGCGACACCCGAAACGGCCCCGTCTGATTCTGAGTCGTCTGGAGCTGCGCCGTCCGAACCCGAGCCGGCGCCTGGGTCTGAGCCTGCGCCGACTGGCCCGCTCGAAGTCGCCGATACGGCTGAGGCATCCGCTGCGTTCAATGCCCCCGAGTCATCTGATCCGCCTGACTCGCCCGGGCGTCAACCCCCGCTTCGCACGCAGCCGCTCCAACCCGCTGCGTCCGAGTCGTCTGAGTCATCTGATCCGCCTGACTCGCAGGCACTGCCCGGCACATGAACAACACTCTCTCAACCCCTGCGAACACTTCTGGCGGGTCGCCGCACACGCGACACGGCGCCGCCGCAGCCGACACATGATCGACGCTTCTGCTGACGGTTCCGGTGACACGCCGCCGGGTACGCCGCCGCGCAAGGTCGGCGGATGGAGGCTGGCGGGACGCTGGCTGGCGGGACTGTTCATCGCGGGCAGCTTCGTGTTCTGGGCGTGGGCCTTCTCGCCTTGGGCCCGCAGCGAGAACCCGGCCAGAATCGACGACCGCGACTTCGCGGCATGGGCCGACCAGCGCTGCGCGCAAGCCCAAGAGGTGATCGACGCGCTGCCCTCCGCGCGTCAAGCCGCCTCGCGGGCGCAGCGCGCCGACCACATAGATCTCGGCAGCAACGCCGTGGCGTCGTTGGTGACCGATCTGCGCCGCCGCGCCGAAGTGTCGCTGACAGCCGTGACCGACAGCGAGGGGCCGGCCGACACGGAACTGGTCGGTGACTGGCTGGCGGACTGGGACGTCTACGTGGCCGACCGCCGCAACCACGTCGTCAAGCTGCGCACCGCCAGCGAGGACACGCCCGACAGAGAGCTGCGCTTCCTGCTGCTGGACATGACCGAGGGCAGCACCTACACCGAACGCATGAACGGCTTCGCCCGACTCAACGAAATGGACAACTGCCAAGTCCCCGGCGACGTCTGACGCCACGAGCTCCGACCCCGAACGCGTATCGTCACTCATCTGTCCGCTCACTGCGGTCAATCGGATTCCGGCAGCAACGCCAAGAGCCGCGGACCGAACTCGATCAGCAGTGGCACCCGCAGAGCCGCCCCGACCGAAATCGGATCGACGTCGATGCCATAGACGCGCCGCAAGCGCTCAACAATCCATTCAGGCACCGTCGGACGATCCAGTTCGTAGGCGCCGAAGATCCGTCTGACGTCAGCAGCAAAAACCTCTGTGCTTTGTCCGAGCCATGGATTCTTCCACCTTGGCTGGCTCCTACTGAATCCACGGTCGTTGCGCACGACGTAGCGTCTGCTGTCGGTCAAGACCGCGAACTCGGTGAAGGAGATGTCAAGTAGCTTGCCGCGACGGATCATGCGCTGTCGCCACCTCTCGACAGGCGGCGCATCGCTATAGACAAACAGTGCGCCACGATCACCGTCACGGTCTAATCCAGGGTGACACACTCTGCCCTGACCGGCTTCTCGCTGGCTTGTGGAGTCAACGTGTTCCCGATCTGGCAGCGACGCATGAGCTTCACCTGTCAGCTTGAGCCGACCGCCACCGACCTCAGCATCCGGATCCGACAACTCGCAAGTCACACCGAGAGCAGTCACACTGTGCATGAGCAGCGGCGAACTCTAACGCAGGTTGCGTGGACGACAGTTGAGTCGCGTAGACGGAGAAGTATCTGTGTCCCACTTGTCTAACCATCCGCTAATCGGAACCTTCACGACCGTATAAGTTCGCCACGATCCCGGTTCTCTGAGTTCGCACGGAACATGCACCGGCACCTGATCTCCTGAGCGCATGTACTGACTCTTCGTCGCCTGCGTGCGCCAATGGCAGGTATATGGAAAAACTTGCAGACATCCCCACGACTGCAGATGCACAGTCACATAGGCTAGATCAGGACATCGGCTACTAGGATTCGACGTGTTTGCCCAATTTCCGTGACCTGACACATCAGTGCCTGAGTGATGTGGCCAGTGGGCTCTTGCCTGGAACTTGCAGTTACGTCCGGGCCAGACTGCTGCTTGTGCATCATAATGATCAGGTATTACCCACTCTCCCTGCTCAGAGTCGCCTACATCAGAATAGTTAGATCCGACGTGATCGAAAAGAGCGGCTTCAGGCTCACTGGCAGCGGTAGAAGCCGACATGGTTACGGCTGTCAGGACAACCGTAACAGCCAGCATCAGGCATTTCGCTAGGGGAAAGCGCATTCTTAACCTCCGATAGATCAGGCCGGTCAACGTCGAGCTGCATCGATTGCGGATTACAGTACATCAGAACATGACACGATGTCAAGGGCACAGCCGACAACATCGAAGAACTCTAGTGGGGGTTGCAAGTGAGGGCAGTGTAGATGTCGTGGACTGAGTGCCAGTTGTGGTGTTTGCGAGGCATGTGGTTGAGATGCCTTCAATGACGGCGAGCCGTGCCGCGTGATATCCAAGATCTGTGCTGTTGGGCACCAGCGGCGTGGCAGGCCCGTGGTTTGTTCGTTATGGCTGGGCTCCAAACGCCAGCCCACGGGCAGCGGGACGGCGGCTGACCGGTTTGAAATCGCCCAGAGCGCAGGGTTTGCGGGCTGCGGGGTCTGCGTCTGCGGCAGCGTCTCGGCAGCAACTGCCAGGCATCCAGGGGCAGCCCCCGTGAACCGTCTCCATCACAGCAAACCGCATAGATCGTCTCCACGCGGACCGTGCGGCCCTCGCAACGCAGGTCCGCGCTGATCGCATGCGGCGATCAGCGCATCGACTGTCGCTCGTTCACCATCGCAGCCAGAACAGGAGCCGCGGCGAGTTTCGCCGTCTTTGGAGCGCAACGCCCACGTACCGGCGAGACGCTGCGCCACAGCGGCGTCATAACCGCCGTCGCTGTCTCTGTTGCGCTCCAGCTCCCGATAGATCGTTGAGGGATCCCGACCCAGACGCCGCGCCACCACCCCGACACGCACGCCCGCAGCGCACAACACTTCAACCCGCGCGAGCTCGACGAAACTCAGCCTCGCTGCCGTACTGTGAACCTCCACCGGTTGGATGCTTGTAGTCACACCGGCCATCATGGCCGACCTCTTGCATCTACCGGTGGAGTTCGCCTCCTTCAGGCTAGACTGCTAAGAATGCAGGTCAAACGCATTCAAATTTCTCACTATGGCCCCATAGACAAGCTTGATATCTCTTTCCCAATATCGAATGAAGTCCCACATCCGATTCTACTAGTCGGCATGAACGGCACAGGAAAGACTATCGTGTTATCTCATATTGTCAATGGTCTCATATCCGCGAAGTCAATAGCTTATCCGGATACACCAGAGATTACAAAAGATAAAGTTTATAAAGCCAGAAGCTCCCAATACATCACGCTCAACAATCAATATTACTTTCTAAGATTGATTTTTAAGAAGATCATTTTGTCAGTGAACTTCACCTTAAAAGTAGGCGAGATAGCTATATCGAGATAACACCTGGCCTATCAGATACTCCAGCTATAGAATTATGGGATAAGATTAAGCCATATGAGAATGACGTGCATGAATCTAGTTTTAACTTATCCGAAGACCGTAGAGAGAACGCCAAAAATCTCATAGAAGACCGCTGCATATTATACTTCCCGGCAGATCGATTTGAAGAGCCAGCTTGGCTGAATGAAGAACATCTGATAAATCCACCGAGTAGAACACACGCGTCTCCATATGAGGGCCATACAATACGCAAAATTATTGCAACTTCAACTCTACGCAACAATCAGGACTGGCTCTACGATGTAGTCACTGACCGCTATATCTTTGAAGTGCAGACAAAGAATGTAAACCTTCCGACAGATATACCTGATGCGCCTATATCTGCAATTTTACTGAGCGGATACTCGGGTGCCGCTACAAATGCATTCGATCAAGCTATTCAGTTACTACGGGTTGTCATGCAAGATCCAAAAGCTCGCTTTGGGCTTGAGCCTCGGCCGCGTCGTAGCATCTCAATATTCAGTCAAGACACTTTAAAGGTGCCCAATATATTTCAGCTCTCTAGCGGCGAAACTTCGATAATGAACTTAGGGCTTTCCATACTACGAGATGCCGATCTATCAAACCTTAGGCCAAGCCAAGTATCCGAAATTCGTGGAATCGTTATCATTGATGAGATCGACTTGCATCTCCACGCGATTCATCAGCACAAGGTGCTACCGAAATTAGTTAAGATGTTCCCGAAGGTGCAATTCATCATTACAACGCATTCACCACTGTTCGTGCTAGGAATGCAGCGCGAGTTTGGTGAGGATGGCTTCTCGCTATATCAGTTACCGGAAAGTATGCAGATAAGTCCAGAAGAATTCAGTGAGTTCGGTCGTGCATACTCAATGCTTAGACAGTCTGAGGCATTCAAGCAAGAGATGCGTGCTGAGATTCGCAAAGCTATGAAACCCTTAGTCTTCGTAGAAGGAGCGACAGACAAGAAGTACATCAAAAGAGCTGCTGAACTACTCGGCCACAGCCGCACTCTTCATAACGTCGATATAAGAGATGGCGGTGGTGCTTCAAAGTTGCATACGCTCTGGAAGAACATCACGAAGTATCCTACTATAATGTCAAGCCAGCCCGTCCTGATACTGTTAGACAACGATACTAGTAAACCATCGGAAACATATGAAAATGTTCGCAGGCATACAATTAATTTTATTGAGGAAAATCCTATTGAAAATGGTATCGAAAATCTGTTAGGAAAAGAAGTCCTTGAAGCCGCTGTTTGCGCAAATTCAAAATTTATTGATATCGAAGGTGAGCACGAACGAACTGTACGCGGTGAGGCAGAGATCATATCTGCTAAGTGGTCAGTAAATAAAGATGAAAAGATGAACCTATGCAGCTGGATTTGTGATAATGGCCAGCCAGAAGATTTTAGTGGATTCAAATCTGTTCTAGATACGATTCATCAATTCATAGCAACAAACGAATTATCCGGCTGATACACCTCCATACCTATTGACTCTGCGAATGTTGACCTTCGTAATATTAAGACTCTTACCGGCCAAGTTTCTTCACCTTCTTCATCCAGATTCAACTGCATAAAGTATACTTGTAAGTATGTCTTCTAGGATGCAGGCACTGTACTTACAGGTATGAGCCATTCGAACATAAAGATATTGCTGTCTGGAGGTGTTTATTCAGAGCGCTTTGCTCGCTCTGATGCCCAGTGCTCCAGCGCTTGATCTCGAGCCCATGCTAAGTCCACGAGATCATCCAGTGAAGCGACAGCTAGTTCTCCTGCTGCTGCGATTTCTTCGCGAAACTCGTCAAGATGAACGCGCCTGTTTCCCTTTCGGTTGTTGTGATACGGACACAGTGGAGCACGATTATCTATCTCATGTCGACCTCGCTTGGATTGAGGATCAATATGATCAAGTTCAAAATTTCTGAATGTCTGTTCAATCACTGGCCGTCCAAAGTGGCCGATCTTCCAGTTAGCGAACCCGCAGCACCACGCGCGCCAACCTGACAAGCCGAGCAAAAAAGTCAGCGTTTCCTCTCGAGTGAAGATACTCGCAGGGACTTTGTATATTCGTGGCGGCAGTAGCGTGATTGATTCAGCTTCCTCACCTAGCGATTTGCGCTTCGGCAACTCATGCGGACCGAGAATTTTCACATCAGCTCTAGCTAGAGATTCGCCTTCATGTGCTAACACTCCTTCCGGCGCTTCTCCATCTACAGCATATCCGAACTTCCTGAATTGTCGACGCAAGACTGTCATAGCTCTAGGCGAAATATCACATGCTACCCAATCACGTTCCAGATTTTCAGCAGCAACTGAGACATAAGCGCATCCAGCGAACGGATCCAACACTACGTCTCCTGGATCGCTGGAGGCCGTAATGATCCGTTCGGCTAGAGCAACCGGCTTTTGAGTCGGATAACCAGTGCGCTCATGGGACACGTTGATTAGAGGCTTGATGTCGTCCCAGACATCACGGAGAAACACATCAGCATAGTATCGTCCACTGTTATCTATTTTAGTAGAGAAAAACGGTTTTTCATAGAAATACGCTCTTGAATTGGATTGTGCTTGTTATTTTCTGATTTAACATAAAAGAGCAAGGTATCGTGCTTTCGTGGCCAGTAACGTTTACTGACTCCACCAGTGCGATATGACCAGATGATATCGTTTCGAAAATTAGCTGTTCCGAAGATTGCATCTAGCAAAAGTCTGAGGTAGCTATTCGCCGTATGGTCACAGTGCAGATACAGACTTCCACTTGCTTTCAAGATGCGATGACATTCGATTAGACGGACAGCCATATATGCTAAATAAGCTGCTGTTCCTTCACCATGTGTGTAGCGAGTTGTCTCAATAACATTCATCACCTTCGGCCTTGTGTGAGCTATTTCTTGCATCCATTGCTCGTGGACATCTTTTTCCCATGACCATATATCTCTGAATTTGGCTGTAGATGCACCGCTCGGCCATGTAACGTTGCTCTTTTCTGCATCAGTTGGATTGCTGATACCCCATTCCTTCAACTTTTTGATTTCTTGTTGCTTTTCACGATATGTCAAAGGGGGAGTAAGACTCCCAATAAAAGTTTCATTCTTGGCAAAGGGCGGATCGGTGCAAATCAAATCCACACTAGCTGTCTCTATCGAAGTTAGCAGTTGATAGTTGTCAACGATGAATAGGTGCCGGTTCAGACGTTGATCAACCCGCTCGGCGGCTGCATCGGTTGGCATGGCTTCATCCTTTCATCATTGAGGAGCTGCATCTCAACGTAGCAGAGCCCTGCGACATCAAGAGCGACCAACGAGTTCCTAGTTCGTGTGGAATGGCGTCGGGGTCAGCATGGGCGGGATAGGTCGGGGGCGCCTGGCACGCAGAAACGCCACGGCAGGTCGCTGCCGTTACTGAGACCGATCCTCGTGCTTACTACGGGATCGGTCGGGGGCGGCTCGCCGTCGTCGATAACAGTCACGCCCCGATCGCCGCTAACAAGATCGGCGCCGTCGAGCCCGCCGTCGATCCCGAGCGCCTGAGTGAGCTTGGCGGGACCGCTGCACAAATCACGGTCACGCCGAGCAGCTGGTCCCCTAGCGGCGCGCATAGCGTCAAGACGCCTCAGCGGCGCCAACGCCCGCAAAAGCACAGCCGCTGCAACCCCGTCGCTCTCAACCACCACATTGGCGCACCAGTGCATCCCATAAGTGAAATACACGTACAAACACCCCGGCGGACCGAACATAGTTTCGTTGCGCCTGCTGCGACGCCGGTGCGCGTGACTGCCAGGATCGTCAGCACCCCGATAAGCCTCCACCTCCACGATCCTCCCAGCCCGTCCGTCCGACACGACCAGCACCTTGTTGAGCATCTCAGGCGCCACCTCCAACGCATGACGCCCATAAAACTCCCGATCCATCCCCTGCAACGCCTGCCCGTCGGCGAGCCCGAGGTCACCTCATCCCAGGAAACGTCGAGTTTCTTGCCGCCCTCAACCACATTGTTGCCCGAGTCCAGCAGATCCGCCCGGGCCGTGCCCCCGCCAGGAAACACCACCACATTCGCCGGCGCCCGGAGGATCCTGAGCCTGAGCCTCAGCCTCCCCAACCCAAACAAACCCGACGACAAGCCCAACAACAGCCGCGCAAAGCAGCCGCAGGGCCCTGGTCAGCTGAAAATCAAGCCAGCGAGGGAGGGGGAGGGCAGTCTTCAACGTTGCACGGGACCCCATTACCCCGTCACGACCAGAAAACTTCGACATCAGGCTCTGGGCCACGAAACAAAGATAGCCGCAACCACCGACAGCGCTCAGCAGCGAGCCGGCGGCGGCGCTCTGCTGCCAACCGCTATGTCCACTACACCCGACTGCCGACTACCGAACCGGGGTTCGACAGCTCACAGCAAAGGCCGAGCGAATAGGACAGCCAACGACGCCCATCGGAGTGAGGCCGTAGCCCGCGCGGCCCGTGAGCGTTGAGAACTCCGGCGGAGGTGACGCAGCTGCGGCGCGACGAACTCTTGTCTATTCGCGCTCTCTGAAGCGGCCCGCGTCTGCGTCAATCCGGCTGCGGAACTTCTCGATTTGGGCAGCCACCGCCTCAGCGCCGCCGCCGCCGGGAGTGCTGCGACGCTTGGCGAAAGCACCAGCCTCGAACAGTGCGGCGGCCTCGGCGGGCAGGCGCTCATCAGCCGCCACCAGATCCGCCAGCGATCCTTCGCCGTCGAGTGAGCGCCGCACCAGCTCAGCCACCACGCCGTGAGCCTCGCGGAACGCCAGCCCGCCGGTGACCAGCAGCTCAGCCAGGTCGGCGGCCGCGCCGTAAGGCGACGACGCCTGCTGAGACAGCCTGTCGATGTCGAAACGCGTCGTAGCGATCAGCCCGTTGAGCGCCGTCAGTGTCAGCCGCACCGTGTCGACCGCGTCGAACAGCGGTTCCTTGTCTTCCTGCAAATCTTTGGCATAGGACAGAGGCAGCCCTTTGAGAGTCGCCATCAAGCCGGTGAGATGCCCGATCAGACGGCCGGCTTTGGCCCGAGCCAACTCGGCCACGTCCGGGTTCTTCTTCTGGGGCAACATCGAAGAGCCGGTGGCGTAGGCGTCGTCTAGTTCCACGAAACCGAACTCCGTCGACGACCAGATCACCAGCTCCTCGCCGATCCGGCTGAGATGCAGCCCCAGCATCGCCAACGCGTAGAGAGCATCGACCACGAAATCACGGTCGGAGACCGCGTCGAGACTGTTGTCGAAGACGGCCCCGAAACCCAGCTCGGCGGCG
Organism: Acidimicrobiaceae bacterium; assembly: GCA_026708645.1. Classification (GTDB taxonomy): domain Bacteria; phylum Actinomycetota; class Acidimicrobiia; order Acidimicrobiales; family Aldehydirespiratoraceae; genus Aldehydirespirator. The sequence continues at coordinate 142,216 of JAPOUM010000041.1, forward strand.
GTGAGCGCCGGATCCAGCGGCAGCGACGACCCGGCCAGAGCGCCCGCACCCAGCGGCGACACGTCGGCGCGCCTGCGCGCCTCGACCAGTCGATGGAAGTCGCGTGCCAGAGCCCAGCCGTGCGCCAGCAGATGATGGGCCAGCAGCACCGGCTGAGCCTGCTGCAGATGGGTGTAGCCGGGCATCAGCGCCTCGCCGGCTTCGACGGCCCGCCCCAGCAGAGTGCGCTGCAACTCGAGCACGGCCTCGGCCACTTCGCCGAGCGCGGTCCGGGTCCAGAGCCGCAGATCGGCGGCCACCTGATCGTTGCGGCTGCGGCCGGTGTGGAGTTTGGCGCCCGCGGGCGTCAGCTCGGTGACCCGCCGCTCCACCGCGGTGTGGATGTCCTCGTCGCCTGCGTTGGGCACGAAACGCCCGTCGGCCATCTCGGCTTCCACCGTGTCGAGCGCGTCGCAGATGCCGTCGCGCTCGGCGCCGGTGAGCAGCCCCACAGCGGCCAGCATCGCGGCGTGAGCCCGCGAACCGGCGATGTCCTCGCGGAACATGCGCCGATCGAAGCCCAAGCTGTCGTTGAGCGCTCTCAGCGCCTCGGCGGGATCATCGCCGAAGCGCCGCTGCCACAGGGTCCCATCAGAGTCCATGACTCAGCCTTCCCGTGAGCCGGCGTGCCGGGCTCGTCCTCGATTTTGAGCCCGGCGTCTCAGCAGAGTCCCGGAGTCCATGACTCAACCTCCCCGTGCTTCCCTTGGGCCTTGCCCGTGCGTGAGCCTTGCATCGGCCGTGCGCCCCGCGTGTCTTGCATGTCCCGGCTTCATGCGTGCTTCTCTGCGTGCTTGCGCGCCAGGTTCCGCAGCCTTAGAGCGTGCAGCGCTATGAAACCGGAGGCGTCGGCCTGGTCGTAGGCGCCTTCGTCGTCTTCGAAAGTCACCACCTTCTGGTCGAACAAAGACTCGTCGGAGCGGCGTCCGGCCACGTCCACGTTGCCTTTGTAGAGACGCAGACGAACTTCGCCGTTGACGCCGGTCTGGCTGTGGTCGATGGCGGTCTGCAGCATTGCGCGCTCGGGGCTCCACCAGTAGCCGTTGTAGATCAACTCGGCGTAGCGAGGCATCATCTCGTCTTTGAGATGCGCCACCTCGCGGTCGAGCGTCAACGACTCGATGGCCCGATGGGCGCGCAGCATGATCGTCCCGCCCGGGGTCTCATAAGCGCCCCGGCTCTTCATCCCCACATAGCGGTTCTCGACGATGTCGATGCGTCCGATGCCGTTGGCCGCGCCCAGTTCGTTGAGCTTGCGCAGCACCCCGCCGGGGGTCATGGCCTCGCCGTCCACGGCCACGATGTCGCCGCCGGCGAAACTGAGATCCACGTAGGCGGGCTCGTCAGGCGCCGCTTGAGGGCTCACCGACCAGAGCCACATCTCCGCGGGAGGCTCAAGCCAGGGATCCTCCAGCGGGCCGCCTTCATATGAGATGTGCAGCAGGTTGGCGTCCATCGAGAACGGAGACTCGGCGCCGCGTCTGCGCTCGATGGGTATGCCGTTGGCGGCGGCGTAAGCCATCAGCGACTCGCGTGAGCCCAGATCCCAAAGCCGCCAGGGCGCGATGACGGCGATGTCGGGATTCAAAGCGTAGGCGCCGAGCTCGAAGCGCACTTGGTCGTTGCCTTTGCCGGTGGCGCCGTGGCTGATCGCGTCGGCGCCGGTGTCGGCGGCGATCTCGACCAGACGCTTGGCTATCAGCGGCCTGGCTATCGAGGTGCCCAGCAGATACTCGCCCTCGTAGACGGCGTTGGCCCGGAACATCGGGAACACGAAGTCACGGGCGAACTCCTCGCGCAGATCCTCGATGAAGATGTCTTCGGGCGCGACCCCCATGGCCAAAGCTTTGGCCCGGGCGGGCTCGAGTTCGTCGTTCTGGCCGATGTCGGCGGTGAAGGTCACCACCTCGCAGCCGTAGGTGTCGCGCAGCCAGTGCAGGATGATGGACGTGTCGAGGCCGCCCGAATAAGCCAGCACCACCTTGCTCGGATCGCCGGGGATGCCGCGCGGCGCCCTCGGGATGCTCGGATCGCTTTGCCGGGCTTGTGTTCTGCTCATGTTCTGCCTTTCAGTCCGGCCAGATCCCGAAGGCGGCCTGCCAACTCGGCGCCGGAGACGCCTTCGCCTGCCACCACGATCAGCGAGTCGTCGCCGGCCACCGTTCCCAGGATCTCTTCGAGTCCCGCCCTGTCCAACGCGGAGGCGACCACATGGGCCGAACCGGGCGGGGTCCTCACCATGACCAGGTTCCCCGAAGCGCCGACGTCGGCCACCCAGTCGCCCAGAACCCGCCTCAGATGCTCCTCGGGCGCGATGCGGGCCACGGGATGCTCGGGGATGGCGTAGGCAGTGCTGCCTCCGGCTATCCGCACTTTCACCGCGCCGAGCTCTTCTAAGTCGCGAGACGCCGTGGCGCGCGTGGCGCTGACTCCTGCGTCGGCCAGCAGATCGACCAGCTGTTGCTGGCTGGTCACGGAATGCTCGCTCAAGAGCCCCAAGATGAGATGCTGACGGGCGGTCTTGCTCATGGCTGCGACCGCGCGTCCTCGTCGTGGCTGCTCAGCCACATCAGCAGTGCTCTGGCCGCGTGCATCCGATTGGCCGCCTGCGGCCACACCCGGCTGCGGGGGCCGTCGATCACCGCAGCTTCGACTTCCTCGCCGCGGTGCGCGGGCAGGCAGTGCATGAACACGGCGCTGTCCGCCGCGTCGGACATCAGCGCACGGTTGACCGTGAACCCGGCGAAGTCTCGGCGCCGCTGCTCGGCTTGCGTTTCCTGGCCCATCGAAGTCCACGCGTCTGTGTAGACCACATCGGCGCCGCCGACGGCTTCTCTGGGGTTGGTGACCTGCACCGGCTCGCAGCCGTGACGACGCAGGTCCCGCAGATCCGACTCCGAGAAGCCGTAACCGCGAGGGCTGGCGACCCGTACGGCGACACCAGAAAGCCCGGCTGCCAACGCCAGCGAGCGGGCCACGTTGTTGGCGTCGCCGACATAGCCCAGCGTCAAGCCTTCAAGCTGGCCGAACTCGGCGCGCATGGTCAACAGATCCGCCAGCGCCTGCGTGGGATGAGCACGGTCGCTCAACAGGTTGACGACAGGGACCCCGCTCACAGCGACCATCCGCTCGAGGATGCGGTGGTCGAAGACCCGCGCTCCGATCACGGCGTTGTAGCCGGCCAGGACACGGGTCACGTCCTCGACGCTCTCGCGCTCGTCCAAGCCGACCTCGGACGCGGAGATGTAGATCGGGTGGCCCCCGAGTTGCACCACAGCCATTTCCAAAGCGCTGCGAGTGCGCGCCGATGGCTTCTCGAACAGCAGCGCCGCGCCTCGGCCCGCCAAAACCGGAAACGGGCTCGGGTCGTCCGCCAGGTTCAAGATCCGTGAAACGTCGTTCGCGGTCAAGCTGTCGATGTCGAGAAGATGAATCATTCTCCAACGCTCCCTGCTGTTCTCCGGCGGCCTGCGGATCCTCTGGCGTCAGCCTTCTTTGAGCACTGCTGCGAGGATGTCGCAGCCTTCGCTGAGTTGCTCGTCTGAGAGCACGAACGGCGGCGCCAGCCTCAATGCGGTCGGAGTCACGCCGTTGACCACCAGCCCGCTCCGCAGACAAGCCGAGGCGATGTCGCGAGCGTCGCGAGCGCCGTTCGGCTGCGACAGCTCGACTCCGATCAGCAGTCCGCTGCCTCTGACGCCGGCGACGCCGTCGATCGCGTCGAGCCGGCGTTGCAGCTCGGCGCCGAGACGCCGCGCCACGGCAGGCGCGTCGATGGCCTCCAGCTCGCCGAGCACCGCAGAAGCCGCCGCCAGCGCCAGCGGCTGCCCCGCGAAGGTCGAGCCGTGATCTCCCGGCAGGAAGGCTGCGGCCGTGTCGGCGCGCGCCCAGACTGCGCCCACGGGAAAACCGTTGCCGAGGCCTTTGGCCACGGTCACGATGTCGGGTTGCACGCCCGACTGCTGGAAGCAGAACCAGCTTCCCGTTCGCCCCAGCCCGGTCTGGATCTCATCGGCGATCAGCAGCACTCCCCGCTCGTCGCAGACCCGCCGCACAGCCTGCAGATACTCGATAGTCGCCGGGATCACACCGCCCTCGCCTTGTATCGGCTCGAGCATGACAGCCGCCACCGAAGGATCAAGAGCCGCCTCCAAAGCTTCGATGTCGTTGTTGGGCACATATCTGAAGCCTTGCGGCAAAGGCTGAAAAGGCTCATGCTTCTCGGGTTGCCCGGTGGCTGCCAACGCAGCAAGGGTGCGTCCGTGGAACGATCCGTAGGCGGTGATCACATCGTGACGGCCGTAGCCTTGGTGCTTGCGGGCCAGCTTGATGGCGGCTTCGACGGCTTCAGCCCCGGAGTTCTGGAACAGGACGCGGCCCGCTTCGCCGTCGCCGCCGGGGCCTGAGCGGATCAGTCTGTCGAGGGTCGCGACCACTCCGGCGGTCAAATCGTTGGCGAAGAGGTTGGAGGTGTGGATCAGCGTCGCAGCCTGCCCGGCAACGGCGGCGGTGACAGCCGGATGAGCGTGACCGAGCCCGGTGACCGCCAATCCGCAAAGGAAATCCAGGTACCTCCGCCCTTGTTCGTCCCACAGTTCTGCGCCTGCTCCACGAACGAAAGTCACCGGCGGCGTGCCGTAGTTGTTGATCAGTGCTGCCTGGCTCATGCTGATGCTCCTTGGCCGGTTCCTTGGCCGTGTGCGGGCCCGGGCCCGTCCTGACGGGTAATCATGGTGCCGATTCCGGCGTCGGTGAACAATTCCAGCAGAACGCAGTGCGGTATCCGGCCATCGAGAATGTGCGCTGAGCCGACCCCCCGACTCAGGGCGTCCACACAGGCGCGAGCCTTGGGGATCATCCCGCCGCTGAGAGCCCCCGACACGATCATGGCCTCGACGTCGCTCGCAGTGGCCCGACCCAGAAGAGACGACGCGTCGCTGACGTCGGCGAGCAGGCCGGCGACATCGGTAAGATAAACCACTTTCGCGGCGCCAAGCGCTCCCGCCAAAGCCGCTGCCATGGTGTCAGCGTTGATGTTGTAGGCCTGACCGGACGTGTCGGCGCCGATCGGCGCTACCACGGGGACGGTTCCCTCGACCAAGAGTTGTTCGATGATGGTCGGATCGACGGCGGTGATGTCGCCCACGAACCCCAGAGCGGGATCACGCGGCACGACCTTCACCAGACCGGCGTCCTCGCCAGAGAGGCCCACCGCCGCTCCCCCGCCGGCGCCGACCGCTCCCACGATGTCGCGCCCGATCTTGCCGACCAGCACCATCCGCACCACTTCGAGAGTCTCGGCGTCGGTGACTCGCAAGCCGTCTCGGAACTCGCTTTGGCGGCCCATGCGCGCCAGTTGCTCGCCGATCTGCGGCCCGCCGCCGTGGACCACCACGGCACGCAGCCCGACAGCGTTGACCAGCACCATGTCGCGGGCGAAAGAAGCGGCCAGCGCAGGGTCGGTCATGGCGCTGCCGCCGTATTTGACCACCACCACCGAACCGCTGAAACGCTGGATGTGCGGCAGCGCCTCGACCAGCGCCCGAGCGCGTCGCTGCGGCTCGAAGTCAGGCGATGCTTCTGCAGTCTCTGAGGCGAGCAGACGCTCAGTCGTCGCCGTCTCGAACCCGGCGGGCTCGAAGCCGTGCGACGCATCCGAAGCCGCCGCGGCCGCTGAGTCTGCTGCGGGGCTCGGGCCGGTCATGTCCGGTAGCCCGCGTTTATGTCGATGTAGCCGTGGGTCAGGTCGCAGGTCCAGATCGTGGCTTTGCCGTCGCCCACGCCTGCGTCCACTGTCAGCACCACTTCGCTGCCCTGCAGGTGCTCGCCGGCTCTCGCTTCGCTGTAGGCGGGGGCGGCCACCCCGTCGCGGGCGCACTGCTCGTCGCCGATCCAGATCGCCAGCCGGTCGCGGTCGGCTCGCTGTCCCGCTTTGCCCACCGCGGCCACGATGCGGCCCCAGTTGGCGTCTCCTGCCGCCAGAGCGGTCTTGACCAGAGGCGAGTCCGCAACCGACCGGGCGATGGCCGCAGCGGCGGCGTCGGAGGCGGCGCCGGTGACGGTGACAGTCACGAACTTGCCGGCGCCTTCGCCGTCGCGCACGATCTGATGCGCCAGGTCGAGCAGCACCGTGTCGAGAGCCTCCCGGAAGCTCGCGGCATGAGACTCCGCGGATTGCTGAGACGCTCCCGTGGCGACGAGCAGCGCCGTGTCGCTAGTGGAAGTGTCGGAATCGACGGTGATGCGGTTGAAACTCGTCTTCACCGACTCCGCCAGGCAGCGCTGCGCGATCGGCAGGGCGACGGCCAAGTCGGTGAACACGAAGGCCAGCATCGTGGCCATGTCGGGGGCGATCATGCCGCTGCCTTTGGCGATGCCGACCACATGACAGTCCGTGCCCGCCACCGCTGAGGCGGCGCCCTTCGGGAAGGTGTCGGTGGTGCCGATGGCGGACGCGCAAGCCTGCCAGCCTGTGACAGCCGAGGCGATCGTTTCGTCGGCATCGCTGTCGGGTGCGGCGCGCTCGCTGTCGGGGGCGGCGAGGCTTTCGACGAGCTCCGGCAGGGCTTCCTGGATGCGTTCCACGGGCAATTGCTCGCCGATCACGCCGGTGGAAGCCACCAGCACCTGCTCGGCCGGCACGCCCAGAAGCCGCCCTGCGGACTCGGCGGTGAGGCGTGTGGCTCTGTGGCCGAGCTCGCCGGTGAAGGCGTTGGCGTTGCCGGAGTTGACGACGACGGCCCGAGCCCGACCCGAACTCGCGGCCAGCGCCTCACGGCACCAGTCGACCGGCGCGGAAGTACACAGCGAGCTCGTGAACACGCCTGCCACGGTGCTTTCGGGCCCGAACTCGGCCAGCATCAAATCGTCGCGGCCCCGATAGCGGACACCGGCGGCGGCCGTCGCGAGCCGCACGCCTCGCACCGCCGGAAGCTCCGGGAAGTCTTTGGAGAACGCGCGGGCAGATGAAAGATCGCCGCTTCGCTGCGGTGTCATTCCCGCTCCTGTTCGCTGCGCTCACGGGCCGCTCGGGCCACGGCCTCGCCCCGTATGAACACTATTGGCTCTCCTATTCGCTCGGCCTCCGAGGAGCGCGCGCCGGCAGATGAAAGATCGCCGCTTCGCTGCGGTGTCATTCCCGCTCCTGTTCGCTGCGCTCACGGGCCGCTCGGGCCACGGCCTCGCCCCGTATGAACACTATTGGCTCTCCTATTCGCTCGGCCTCCGAGGAGAACGCGCGGGCAGCAGTCGCAGCCTCGGCGCTCATGGGTAGACCCCCGTTGTTGTGAGCCCGGCGGTCTCGTCGAGGCCCAGCGACAGGTTGGCGCACTGCACGGCCTGACCCGCGGCGCCTTTCACCAGGTTGTCGAGCGCGGCGACGGCCATCACCCAGCCGGTGCGGGGATCCGCTCTGGCGGTGAGATGCACGCTGTTGGATCCCAGAGTCGCTTTGGTCGAAGGCGGACGTTCGTCCACCACCACGAACGGCTCGTCGCGGTAAGCCTCCGCCAGCAGCCCCAGAACCCGCTCCGTGCTGCAGTTGCCGGCGACAGCGGCGGGCCGTGCGTAGCAGGTGGCGAGGATGCCGCGGTTCATGGGCGCCAGATGCGGCGTGAACAGCACTTGCGCACTCTTGCCGCTGTGCTCGGAAAGCGCCATCTCGATCTCGGGCGTGTGCCGGTGATCGAGCAGACCGTAGGCGGTGAAGCTCTCGTCGACCGCGCAGAAGCTGGTGCCTGCGGTGGCGGCGCGTCCCGCGCCCGACACTCCGCTGGCCGCGTCGACGATGATGCCTTGCGGTTCCACCGTTCCTGCGGCCAGCAGTGGCGCCAGCGCCAGCGAGGCGGCGGTCACATAGCAGCCGGGCGCGGCCACCAGCTCTGCTCCTCTGATCGTCTCGCGGAACAGCTCGGGAAGGCCGTAGACGAACTCGCCGAGCAGTTCGGGGGCGCGATGAGCCTCGCCGTACCACTGCGGGTAGAGGCCGGGATCCGGCAGCCTGAAATCCGCGGCCAAGTCCACCACATGAGCCGCCCCGCCGCGCAGTTCGGCTATCAGGTCTTGGGAAGCTCCGTGCGGCAGGGCGCAGAAAACCAGATCGCAACCGTCCGCTGCCTGCGGCGAGACGGGCAGGAACTCGCTGTGCGGATAGGCGCCGGCGAGGCTCGGATAGACCTCGGCCACGGTCTTGCCCGCCATCGAGTCGCCGGTGGCGGCGACCACTTCCAGCTGTGGATGAGCGGCGCAGATCCTCAGCAGCTCGGCGCCGGCGAAACCGGACGCTCCGAAGACAGCGACACGGCAGCTGCGGGCGCGTTCGCTACTGCCGCCGTGCGGCTCGAAGCGCTCCTCGAAGAGCGACACGGCAGACACGGCGTTATCGGCGGGCTCTGCAGGCATGGCAGCCATGCTAGCGACTCGCAACAGTTTTCGCAACTATGTGCATTCAAGCAATATCTTGTGCAGCAATGGCTGAGCAGCATGGCTGCGCAACGCCGGCTGCCGGCTGCGGCTGGTCGAGCGCTGGTCTAGCCCCGAAGTCGAGCCCCGGTTCGCTTCGACACCTCTGCGACGCAGCGCTCACGCACTTCGGCCACCTCGGCGTCGGTGAGGGTGCGGTCGTCCGCCTGGAACTGGAGCTGGTAGGTGAGGCCTCGCCAGCCTTGCTCCACCCCCGGGCCTCGATACACGTCGAACAATTCGACTCGGGCCAGAAGCTTGCCGGCCGCTGTCTTCATGGCCCGCTCCAGCTGAGCCGAAGCTGCCTTCTCAGCAGCCACGAAAGCCAGGTCGATGCGGCTCGGCGGGAATTTGCTGACCGGGCGGTAACGCCGTCGCGCCCTGGGACCGTCGAGCAGTTCCTGCAGATCGAGCTGCAACCACGCCACTCGCCCCTCTATGCCGGCGGCTTCGAGCACCTCGGGATGTATTTCACCCACCACGCCGCGCACCCGCCCGGCGACCGCCACCTCGGCCGAGCGATGCGGATGCAGACCCGGCGGCGCGGCCGTGCGCAACTCCACGGCGGGCAGCGACAGCGCCTCGGTCAGCAGATCGAGCACCGCGACCGCGGCAGGCGCTTCGGCGCCGGACTGCGCCACCGCCAGATGCTCGCGCTCGTCGGGCAGCAGTTCGCCGTCTCGGGCATCCAGATAGACGTGGCTGATCTCGAACAAACCGACGTCGCGGTTGAAGCGGCGCTGGTTGTATGCCAGAGCCCGCAGCTGACCCGGCAGAAGCGACGGCGCCAGCATCGACTCGCGTTCGTCCACCGGGTTGGCGAGGGTTATGGCGCCGCTGTTGAGACCGGCGGCGGCCAGAGCCTCGGGCGCCACGAACGGCATGGTCTGAGCTTCGAAGAATCCCGCGCCCACCAGCACCTCGCGCACCAGCCGCCGGTCCTTCTGATACGGCGACAGCCCGCCCGCCTCGTTGGCAGTGACCACGGTGCGGGCGATGTTCTCGTAGCCGTGGAGCCGGGCCACCTCTTCGGCGACGTCGGTCTCGGTGGCGGTGTCCCAACGCCAGGTCGGGACGATCACCTTCAGCACGGCCTCGGCTGCCTCAGCGACTTCGTCGGCGCCGGCAGCTCCGACAGCTGAGCTAATACCAGCAACTTCGTCGGCGCCGGCGACTCCGGCATCTGAGCCGCCGCTTTCGGAGTCTCCGAGCGGATCCGCCTCGAAACCGATGGACCGCAGATGCGCGGCCATCTGCCGGGCGCTGAGTCCGGTGCCGAGCAGGCGGTTGACCCGCTGCACCCGCACCGTCACAGCGTCTCGCCGCGGCACTTCGCCACGCTCGTCGATCACTCCCGGCACTGCTTCGGCGCCCAGAGTCGAGGCCAGATGCACGAAGCGGTTCATGCAGCGCACCATGTTGTCGCCCCAGTCGGCGCCGCGGCGGAACCTGGTGGCGGCCTCGCTGGACAGATTGAGGCGCTTGGCTGTGCGAGATATCGACGGGGGATCCCACCACGCCATCTCCACCAGCACTTCGCTGGTGTCGGCGCTGACTTCGGTGGAAGCGCCGCCCATCACTCCGGCGATGCTGATCACGCTGTCGTCGCCGTCGGTGATCACCCCGTCGCCCGCAGCGAGGCTGCGCTCGGCGCCGTCGAGCGTCTTGATGATTTCGCCGTCACGGGCTCGGCGCACCCCGAGCCGCGCTCCGGCCACTCTCTCCAGGTCGAAGGCGTGGCTCGGCTGTCCCAGCTCGAGCATCACATAGTTGGAGATGTCGACGACGCAGTTGATGGGCCTCATCCCCAGCGCGGTCAGCCGAGCGGCCAGCCATGCCGGCGAGGGCCCCTGCGGCACATTGCGCAGCAGCCGCGCCATGAAGCGTCCGCACAGCGAGGGATCCTCGATCTCCACGGACACTGGGAGGCCCGCGACAAGGTCCGTGCCGCTGCCCGCGGCGCTCGACGACCAGTCGGGCGGCTCGAACGCCACACCGAGACCCGCGGCCATGTCACGAGCGACTCCCATCACCGACAAGGCGTCTGGACGGTTGGCGCCGACCTCCAGATCCCAGAGAACGTCGGCCGTCAAGCCGAGCGCCTCGCCCAAGGGAGCGCCCACCGGCACTGAGCCGGATTCATGCTCTCCGGCGTCGCCGAGACGGTCGTTGAGGATCATGATGCCTTCGCCGTCGGCGCCCAGTCCGAGTTCCTGCTCAGAGCAGCACATGCCCTCGGAGGCCTGTCCGCGCATCTTGCGGCTCGCTATCTCCATGCCGTTGGGCATGACCGTGCCGACCCGGGCCAGCGGGATCAGATCGCCGACCGCCATGTTGAAAGCTCCGCAGCAAACCTGCAGCGTGGCGCCTGAACCGTCGTCCACCTCGACGAGCTGTATACGGTCCGCGTCGGGATGCTGTCGCAGGTCCAGCACCTTGCCGACCACCACGCCGTCGGGCGGTGAACCGGTCACTGTGACGCTCTCCACGGCCAAGCCCAGGCCCGTGAGCACGTCGCTGATCGTGTCCGTGTCGGCAGCGTCGCCGATGTCGGGCGCGAACTCTCTGAGCCACGACAACAGAACCTTCATGACGGGTTTGCCTCCATGCTCATGCCGCAGCGCCGAACAGGCCGGCGAGCCGACACGAGCGACACGAGCGAAACCGCGACCTCATCAGCCTTTGCTGCCCCCGTGCGCTCCGAGCCCGCTGCGGACCGCGACCGCCGCGAAAAGCCGCTGACTATCGCCTGCCTTGCCGCGACGAGTCCGCACTCGGCGACGCTGTTGCTTGTGGCCGGGATTTCTCGCATGGTTCAGAACTGGCTCAGGAAACGGACGTCGTTGTTGACGAACTCGCGGATGTCGTCGATTTCGTGGCGCATCACCGCCAGGCGGTCGATGCCGAAACCGAAGGCGAATCCCTGCCACTCCTCGGGGTCGATCCCGCAGTTGCGCAACACGTTGGGATGCACCATCCCGCAGCCGCCGAGCTCCAGCCAGGACCCGTCGGGACGGGAGATGTCGAACTCGGCCGAGGGCTCCGTGAACGGGAAGTAGGACGGGCGCAGCCGGGTCTCGACGTCGCGCCCGAACAGTGCTCCGACGAAGGTGTTGATGGTGCCGGCCAGGTCGCCCAGGTTGATGTCGCGGTCGATGGCCAGACCCTCGATCTGGTTGAAGGCGGGCAGGTGGGTGGCGTCGGCGGTGTCGGTTCGGAAAGTACGTCCGGGCGCGACGACGTAGATCGGCGGTTCGCGGTTCTCCATCGTGCGGATCTGCACCGGCGAGGTGTGCGACCGCAGCATCACTTCCTCGGGCTCGCCGAGGTTCACGAAAATCGTGTCGAAACTGCCGCGGGCGGGATGCCAGTCGGGAATGTTGAGAGCCTCGAAGTTGTACCAGGCGCTCTCGACTTCGGGGCCTTCCTCCACGCTGTACCCCATGCCCACGAACACGTCTTCGAGTCGGTAGCGGGCTGCGGTCACAGGATGTATCCGGCCCCGGCTCAGCGCCGTGCTTCGGGGCAGACGCTCGGTCAGGTCGAGACGCTCCGCTGCGTAGCGGTCGTCGTTGTCGTCCGCTGCGCCGAGACGCTCTCGGGCCGCCGCGACCGCGGACTCGATCCGGGCGCGGGCTTCGTTCAGGCGCCTGCCGGCGGCGGCCCGCTCGGCCGGGTCCAGTGCGCCGATCCGGCTTTTGGCTTCAGCCAGAGGGCCGCTTCGGTTCAGCAGCCTGCGCTCCAGAGCCGCGACGGTTTCAAGGTCGGCGGCCGCTTCGAGTTGCGTCGTCGCGGCGGCTGCCGTCTCCTCGACGCCGCCCATGCCGTCAGCCAGGCCTTCAGCGATGCTGTCAGCGCCTTGCTCGTCAGTCATCGCAGGCAAGGCTAGAGCGCCCGCCGGTGGGCTGAGCGCGCCCGCGCCGGTACTCGAAAGCCAGCAGCGTGGCGGCCATGGCGACGTTGAGCGACTCGGTTTCGCCCGCCAGCGGGATGCGCGCCCGCTGATCCGCCTGCAAACCGTCGTGCAGGCCGTGCGCTTCCGACCCGAGCACCAGAGCCACCGGCCCCTGATCCCCGGCGAGCACGCCGCTGTCGTGATCCTCGCCCTGATGAGCGTCGGCTGCCACGATCCTGGCGCCGGCACTGCGAAGCTGCGCCAAGACCGCTGCCGCCGCAGTCGCTGCGCCCGAAGAGCCCGACGAGCCTGAAGAGCCTGACGAATCCGGCGAGCCTGAAGAGCCTGATGAGTGCGTCGTATGCTCAGCGCTGATCTCGTCAGGGTTGGTCGCTGCGCCTGAAAAGCCTGACGCGGCTGAGCCTGATGAGTCCAGCGGGCGTGTCCGCGCCTGCACGACGGGCACTCTCAGCACCGACCCGGCCGAGGCTCTCACTGCTTTGGGCGCCCACGGATCGGCGCCGCCGACTGCCACCACACATCTTGCGGCGCAAGCCTCAGCCGTGCGGATGATGGTGCCGGTGTTGCCGGGATCAGCCACATCCACCAGCACCAGCACCAAGTCATCTGGCGCCAGCACAGCCGGAACAGCCGCCTGCGGCCTGTCCACGAGCATCAGCAGCGGCTGCGGGTTCACAGAAGGCGCCAGCGAACGGAACGCCTGCTCGTTCACCACCATCACTTTGTCAGCGAACGCGTCACCGGCCATCACATTGCCGGCACCCGCATCGCCGCCGCCTACATTGCTCACGCAGCCAGAGGCGCCGGCAGATTTGCCGGCAGAGTCGTCGGCGCCGCCGGGGAGCACCCGTCGCAGTATCTCCGACACCGCCGGCGTGCTCAGCGCCGAATCTATGGTCACCACCAGAGAGGGCTCGATCCCGGCTGCCAGAGCCTCCGAGGCGATCCTCGGGCCTTCGAGAACCACGACGGGCGCGCTCGGCGCACGACGGCGCAGCAGCCGTCGCAGCTCGCTGACCCGCCGGTTGCGCGGTCCCAGCGCCTGCTGCGCTGCAAGCATTCGCATCGGCGCCGGACCCGGTCGTTCGCTACTCAGCGCTCGTCCCGTGTGCGGCGGCATCGACGCATGTGTCATTCAGCGGGCAAGGCACGGGGCCGCCGTCACGCTGCGCTCGTCCCGTGTTCGGCGGCATCGACTGTTCGGCGGCATCGACATTTACCAAGCGGCTAAGCGCCGAACTCGGTCCTGTGCTACTCAGCGCGTGCCCGCGACTCGGCTAGCGGCGCCAGGCGGCTGCGGCCCGTCTCAGCCGGCAGACCCTGCAGCAGCCCCCACCGCCGGTTGCTTCTCAGCAGCAGCCCCCGCGGCCGCCTCTTCGGCGGTCGCGACTAAAGCGGCGAAAGCCTCGGGGTCATGCACCGCCAGATCAGCGAGGATCTTGCGGTCGACCTCCACACCGGCGAGTTTCAGCCCGGCGATGAAACGGCTGTATGAGACGCCCCGCTGGCGGCAGGCGGCGTTGATGCGCTGGATCCACAACCGGCGGAAGTCTTGCTTGCGGGCTTTGCGGTCACGGAAGGCGTAGTTGCCCGAGTGCATGAGCTGCTCGTTGGCAGCGCGCCATGACCGGCTCTTGTTGCCGTAATAACCCTTGGCTCGCGCCATCACCTCGCGGCGGCGACGACGGGACTGGACGGGACGCTTCACTCTTGCCATCGAGGTGTCACTTTCACTTTAATGATGTCTTGTAATGATGTCGTGTGCGGCTTGGTGTGCCTGGGGCTTCGCTCTGCTTGGGACTGCGTTCAGCGGGCAAGGTCGGCAGCGGCGGGAGCGGCGGCGTTCGAGGGTCACAGGCCCAGGTCGCGCAGCATCCGCTCGTCTGACGACGACACTCCGGACGGGCCTCGCAGCTGGCGCTTGCGCTTGGGGGACTTCTTCTCGAGGATGTGGTTCTTGTTGGCGCGGCGGCGGCGCAGCTTGCCGGTGCCGGTGCGCCGGAAACGCTTGGCGGCGCCTCTGTGTGTCTTCATCTTGGGCATGGTCGTCTCTGCTTGATCCTTACCTTGCGGTCCGAGGGTCAGTCGGCGCTGCCGGCCTGGAGCGTCTCGCCGCCTGCTAGCGCAGCTTCGGCTTCGAGTCTACGGCGATGCCGGGCCTGCGCCTGCTTGTCGGGCGCCAGCACCATGACCATGTTGCGACCGTCTTGGCGGGGCTGGAATTCGACCTTGCCGACATGCTCCACGGTGGCGGCCACATCGTCGAGGATCTTCTTGCCAAGTTCGGGATGCTGAACTTCGCGTCCCCGGAACATGATCGTCACCTTGACCTTGTTGCCTTCGCCCAAGAACTTCTCGACTCTGCGGGTCTTGGTGTCGAAGTCGCCCTTGCCGATCTTGGGCCGGTACTTCATCTCCTTGACCGAGACGTTGGACGCCTTCTTGCGTGACTCCTTGGCCCGCTGCGCCGTCTCGTACTTGAACTTGCCGTAGTCCATGATGCGGCAGACGGGCGGGTTGGCGTTCTCGGCCACCTCCACAAGGTCACGACCCGCTGTGCGGGCCAAGTTCAGCGCCTCCTGAAGCGTCCTGATGCCGATCTGTTGACCGTCCTCGCCTACGAGGCGCACTTCGACGGCTCGGATCTGGTCGTTGATGTTGGGCTCTTCGCCTGGCGGTGCTATCGCCGTTCACTCCTCGTGAGCACGGAACCTCCGAATTCGTAGCGGCACGCCCCGGCCGGGGCTGGGACGATGTCCGCTTGGGTTGACCGCGGTAGGGTAGCAGCCGGCTGCGGCAAGTGGCCATGCACATTTGCGAGCGTGAGCCGGAGGTGTTCGATTGAGCACGCTGTGGACCCCCGGAGGGGAAGTACCTGTAGACGACGGGCGGACGGGCGCCGCTGGCGGTGACGCGGCTGGCGGCGTGTCCCGAGACGCTCTCAGCGACGCCATGGACGCCGCCGGGGTCTCGCTCGCGGATTTGGATCTGGACAGCCTCTCGCCGGAGGAGCGCGCCCAAGCCGAGGCTTACGTGCGCGAGATGGCCGAGTCGCGTGAGCGGCTCAAGTCCGTGCCCGCGGCGGTGGTGATCGCCAACCACGCGATGGGCGTCTACGAGCTGGCCGCGCTGCATCTGTCGAGCCAACCGCCGAACTTCGCCGAGGCGACTGTGGCGATCGACGCGCTGGGGGTGCTGCTCGACGGGATGCAAGGCCGCTTCGGCGAGTCCGAGCCAACCCTGCGCGAAGCCAGATCGCAGCTGCAGATGGCCTTCGTGCAACTCAAGAACAGCGCCGACTCTCAGCCTGCTCCCCGCCCCTCAACTCCAGGCGAAGCCGACACGGGCGCCGATCCCGTCGACGATTCCGATCCTGCGTAAGGCCCAACGCCAGACACCAGCGACACAGAAACCGCCTGACCCCGCTGGACTCTGACCCAGCGCCAGACCTGTCATCGCAGATCCAATTAATCAGAAACAGCTAGGAGCCACAGAATGCATCTGGTTGGGGGCGAGCGGGTTCGGCTGTGACAGTGTCGTAGACGCTTTCGCCGTTGTTTTGGTAGCTGACGTAGATGTGATCGAAAATGATGTCGACTTTGCGGTCGAACAGTTCGGGGCCGTAGACCTCGGGCAGTTCGGCGTCGAGCACGTCTTTGACGGCGACCTTCACGGCTGAACGGGTCTGCTGGCGGCGCTTCCAGTCCAGCACGAGCTTGTCCTCGACTCGCTCCAGCAGCTTGCGGGCCGCGCCTCGCACCGCGATCGCTTCGGCTTTGGTCAGTTCCGGCTCTGGTTTAGTAAGCAAATCGAAGACGGCCAGCTCTGCTTCGGTGGCGCCTTCGCGGACGGCTCGCTGCTCTTGGTCGGTCAGTTCATCGTTGATGGCTTTGAGCCGACGCAGCTGCTCTTCCAGGTTGTGGGCGCCGGCGTTGTATTCCTCGATCAGGCGCCGGAACCGGTCCGCCAGCTCCAGCAGGGTCGGGTTCTTGCGAACGGCGCTGTCGAGCCGCCCCTCCAGGTTCCGCTCGGCGGCTTTGGCCGCGGTGCGGCTGTTGTCGGCGAAACGCACCGTGAGCTGCTCGAAGTCCACCTGGTTGAGGTCGATCAGCGGATCGGCGCCACCCGAGCCGACGGCGCCCTCGATACTCCCGGGGCCGTTGCCCGAGCGGATGATGTACTCCTTGGCGGCGACCGACCGGTCGAGCAGATCCGACACCGCGTCGGTCACCCCGCTGATGTCGGGCGCCTCGGCCGACGATTCGATCTTCGAGGCGATCTTGCGGATCACCGCCACCCAATGAGCAGCCTCCAGGGCTTCAGGGTCGGGCAGCAGCGACTTGAAGGCTTTGCGCGCCTGCCGGGCCAGTGCCACATACCGGCGACGGGTCTGCTCGTCGATCAGCAGCGCCTCGACGGCGGCTTTCTGCAAAGCCACGAACTCGAAACCTCGCGCGGCCTCCATGGCGGCAAGGTCGACGTCGTTGTCCGCGCAGAACTCGACGACAGCGGCGAGAGCCGCCCGCAGTGCGGCGACCAGTTCGTCTTTGGGCCGCACGGGCGGATCGATACCGCCGATGCTGCTGCCGACGGCATCGCGACCAGCGGCGTAGACGGCGAGGGCTCTCTCCAGGTTGCGGAACACACCCACATAGTCGACGATGAGACCGTTGTCCTTGTCGCCGAACACCCGGTTGGCTCGGGCGATGGTCTGCATCAGCAGGTGGTTGCGCATCGGCTTGTCGAGATACACCGTCGAAGTCGAAGGCGCGTCGAACCCTGTGAGCCACATGGCGCACACGAACACCAGCCGGAACGGATCGTCAGGGTTCTTGAACTTAGAGTCGAGATCCTCGGCGATCATCCGCTTGCGGTGCTTGGCGATGTCGAGCCCGGCCGCGGCCATGTCGGCTATCTCGTTCTGGGCTTGCGACACGACCACCGCTGTGTCGGTGCCGCGCATGAACTCGATCAGCGACTCCAGGTGAGGTCGATCCCATTCGGCGGCGCCCGCCAGCTTGTCTTCGAGTTCGGCCAGACAGCGTGCCCATTCGGCCTCCACCAAGTCGTGCATGCGCACCGCGGTCGCCTTGTCGATGGCCACGTACATGGCTTTGCCCCGGAATCCCCGGTTGACGAAGTGATGCACCAGATCGGACGCGATCTCGGCGAGCCGCTGCGGACGGGTGATCAGCTCGTACTGCTGCGAGAAGCGGCGCGCCACCGCCTGCTCCTGTGACTCGTCGAGCGCGGCCTGCTCCAGCAGGTCTTCCAGCTCGTCGTCGAAGTGCTCGTTGGCGAGCTGCAGCTCGGGGATGCGGTTCTCGTAGTAGAGCGGCACAGTGGCGCCGTCGGAGATCGAGTCACGGAAGTTGTAGACCGACACGTAATCGCCGAACACCTGCCGGGTCTGTTCCTCGCCTGAGATGAGCGGCGTGCCGGTGAACCCCAGGAACGACGCGTTGGGAAGCGCCCGGCGCATGTTGGCGGCAAGCGTGTCGTACTGCGAGCGGTGGGCCTCGTCGGTGATCACCACGATGTCATCTCGCTCCGACAGCACCGGCATCGGCGCGCCAGCCTCGGGCGGTATGAACTTGTGGATCAGGGTGAACACGTAACGCTGGTCCTCGCTGAGCAGCTCACGCAGATGCGCCGACGTCTCGGCGTGTACCTGCCGGCCGGAGGTGATCACCCCGGAGTCGGCGAAGTCGCCGTAGAGCTGCTCGTCGAGCTCTTTGCGGTCGGTGACCAGCACGAAAGTCCAGTTGCCGGGCTGCTTGCGCAGCACCTTCTGGGTGAACCACAGCATCGACAGCGACTTGCCCGATCCCTGGGTGTGCCAGAACACGCCGAGGCGGCCTTGGCGTTGCCGCAGATCCCGCAGCGCTTCCAGCGAATTGTTGACCCCTAAGAACTGATGATTCTTGGCCAGCGCCTTCACCAGGCCGCCGGGCCGCTCGCTGTAGGCGACGAAGTTCTCCACCAAGTCGAGCAGTCGGCGCGGCTCACAGGCGCCTCGCAGCGCCGTTTCCAGCGACACCACGCCCTGCTCGCCCTCGGAGTTGATCTTCTTCCATTCGTTGAAATGTCCCCACGGAGCGAAGGTCGAGCCGATCAAAGTGTCGGCACCGTTGGAAAGCACCACGAAGGCGTTGCACCAGAACAGATGCGGGACCGTGTCGCGATAGTCGCGCAGGTTGGCGTCGTAGGCGCTGCGGACATTGACGTGCGAGACCTTCAACTCGATGAGCACCAGCGGGACGCCGTTGACGAACAGCACCACATCAGCTCGCCGCTTGTACATGTCGCCTGCGATCCAGAGCTGCGACACCGCCAACCAGTCGTTGGCTTCGGCGTTGTCCCAGTCGATGTAACGCACCGTGACCGTCCGGCGCCTGCCGTCGCCGCCGGTCGTGTCGATCTTCGCCCCCGACCGGAGCAGTCCGTAGACCTCGCGGTTGGCCCGAACCCCGTCCATCGTCGAGCGGTCTCGTGTCAGCCGCTCGACAGCCTCTGCCAGCGCCTGCTCTGGGATCTCCGGGTTGAGGGAGCGCAGCGCGTCTCGCAGACGGTGAACCAGCACCGGCTCGGACCGGGAGTCACGACCGAGCGTGCCGTCCGCGCCCAACACCTCTTCGAAAGCCGACTCCACCTGCCAGCCCAGCTGCTCCAGCAACCGCAAAGCCGGCTGCTCGACAAGCTCATCCTCGGTCAAGCCTGTCGAGTTCATACGGTCGCCAGCTCCAAGTCGAGGTCAAGCTCCGACAAATCCAACTCCCCAGAAACCAACCGAGGCAACAAAAGATCCCGCCCCTCCCGCAACACCTCATTCTGCTGAATGAGCCGCGAGAGCAAGTCGACCATCGGGCCAACCAAAGCCTCGAACTGTCTGACGACTGAACTTGCTGGCTTCAACAGCAGGATGGACTCCATATCTTTCTTCGTGACAGCGTTGAATATCGTCCCGCCACCGATTGAATCTTCAACAACAAACTTATTCTTGATCTGCATAAGCAGAAAGCACTGGTGGTTATCGAGAGCTCGGATTGCGCTGAGACCACGCCCCACCACAAGACGATCTGGTGCCACATTAATACGCCCAACAGGCGCTCGGACACTAAACAGAAGATCACCTGGCTCAGCGACTCGCTTATCAACTGTCGTCCACTTGGTGTGAGTCGGGAACCAATTCCCGAAATCGCTCACGCCTTGATGGAACGGGAGACCCATACCGACATCGTTGTAGTACTCAGACTTAGGAGACTGGCCCATGACCAGCGAGCAAGCTTCAACTAAGCGGCCTGTGCTCCAGCCTTTGGGGATCGGGCCGAGGTCGGAGTCGACCAGTTCCACGTCCTCATGCCCTGGAAACCTGAAATGCACGAACCACTCTCGATACAGCAAACGAGCCATCTCCTCCAAAACCTCAATCCGCCGCCGATTATTCTCAATCAGCAAGTCGTAGGCATCCAGTAGATCCGCCACCTTGCTCTGATAGTCAACCGTGGGCAAAGAAACTTCGAAGCTCTCTATATCAGATCGAGTGAGAGCCTCCCGCGTCGCGCCCGAACCAGCGATAGCCAGCAGGCTGCTCTTATATGGGCCTGCGAGTGCGCGAGCAATCCATCGAGCATCTGCTACGGATGGATCCGTACGCAAGATCATCACATGCTGGTTGACGCGCCCGCCAACAGCTAAGCTGCTGGCGAGACAGCATCTCGCAACAGAAGCTCCTGTGATGTTCAGCAAAACATCATTATCCATAATTTGAACACGATTCAACAGCTGAGCTTGCGTGTTGTCGATGAAGGCGAGAGATGATCGCTCAAAGCGCAGGTCATGCACATTCATTGAGCGCACCAGAGGTACGCCAGCGGCTCGATAAGCGTTCTTTCCACCCCGAGGCGTCGCACCGCTTCCGTAGAAGATCAGCAGTTTCCCTAGTCTGGCCCGCGGCCAGCGGAACGCTTCAGACATGCTCTGTTATCGCCCGACCGATCTCGAATACTTGTGTTGCGAGCGCGTGTGCGGCGGCATTCAGTTCTACAAATTCGCGGTGCAGGTCGGTGAAGGATGCGGCGAATGTCCCATGCTCAAGTTGCGTAGGGGCAATTCCTACGTAGCGGCCGGGGTTGAGGCTCCAGCCTTGCTCTTCGATCTGCTGCAGCGATGCGGAGGCGCACAGGCCCGCAACATCGCTGAATGCTCTGTCGGGAAATACCGCGTCGAGCATCTCCTCGCTTCCAGCGTCGAATTCGGGCAGCTCGCCGCGCCAGAGGCGCACGATGTTGGCGAGGAACTCGATCTGCTGAGGCGTCCAGTCACGATGGGCTCGGTCGATCTGGTTGTAGATCTCGCGGGCGTCGATGAACAGCACCTGATCGGCGCGGCTGGTGCCCCGCTTGCCGCGGTCGAGAAACCACAAGGTCACGGGCAGAGTGACCGTGTAGAACATGTTGGTGCCAACGGCGATGATCACGTCGACGCTGCGATCCTCGATGAGTCTGCGGCGGATCTCGAGTTCGCTGCTCCGCGCGTCCGACGCGGAGTTGGCCATCACGAAACCCGCCCGCCCGGTGGCGTTCAGCGCCGAATAGAAGGCCTGTATCCAGATGTAGTTGCCGTTGTCGGGCTTGGGCAGGCCGAACGGGAACCTGAGGTCGTCGCAGAGCTTGGTCTTGTCGATCTTGTCGACGTTGAAAGGCGGGTTGGCCATGACGAAATCGAACTCGCCGACCGCTTCGTGGAGGTCTTCGTAGTAGGTGTTGCCTTCGCGGATGTCGCCGCCGAGGCCGTGAACGGCGAGGTTCATCTTGGCGAGATTGACGGTGTCGCCGGTCTTCTCCTGGCCGTAGATCGACAGCTCTTCGCCGGGGTCGTGGCGGTGGCGCTCCACGAAATGCGCCGACTGCACGAACATGCCGCCCGAGCCGCACGCCGGGTCGTAGATCTTGCCGTGGAACGGTTGGAGGATCTCGACGATGAGCCGCACGATCGAGGTCGGCGTGAAGAACTCGCCGCCCTTCTGGCCCTCGGCGAAAGCGAAATTGCCGAGGAAATACTCGTAGATCAGGCCGAAACCGTCGCCTTCGATCGCTTCGGGCAGCGTTCGCAGCTCTCTCAGCAGCTCGATGAGCACGTCGTCGGGCACACGGGAGTAGTCCCGCGGCAAGACGCCGCGCAGGTCAGGGTTGTGCGCCTCGACGCCTTCCATCGCCTGGTTGACGGCCTTGCCGACGTCGGCGGCCTCGGGCAGGTCGAGCAGACGCTCGAACCGTGACTCCTCCGGCAGATAGAGCGCGCCCTCGGCCTGATAGTCGTCGGGTCCGACGGAGCGGCGATCAGAGCCTGCTTCCACGGCTCGGCCGGTCTGAGTGAACCGCTCGTCGGCGTACCGCAAGAAGATCAGCCCCAGCACAGGCGCCGCATACTCCGAGGCCTTCAGCCCCGAGTTGGCCCTGAGCCGGTCCGCCGCCTTCCACAGACTCCGCTGCAGTTCACCAAGATCAGTAGCCACGCCGAACCCTTCCGCTAGCCCTCACAGCCCCTTTGGCCATGGCCCCTGTGGCCGCAAGCTCGCTCATACCGCCCCATTGTGTAGCAGCATTACGACACCGCCCAAGCCCCCGCCCCGGCTCGTTGCATTGAAAATGTATTGTTTTTGCTATAATGTCACAGAGCGATGACGAGCGACGATGACTGAGATGCAGGAGCTGGATCCGCATCGGATGGTCGTTCTGTCGCTCAAGCCACGATTCGCGGAAGCGATCCTCGCCGGGGTGAAGACTGTTGAACTCCGTAGGACCGTGCCGAGAATCGAAGTTCCGACTCGGGCGCTTCTCTACGCCACCACGCCCTTGCGGGCACTGTTGGGCACCTGCGTCATCAGCCGGGTCCAGACTGCCGGTCTCGCTGCGCTGTGGAGCGAGTACGGCTCACGGGCAGATCTGAGTCATCAAGAGTTCCGGCAGTACTTCGAAGGCGTCGCGGCGGGCACTGCTCTGGAGTTGGCTCAGCCTCAAGCGCTCAGCCAGCCGATCCCCCTACGCGACTTGCGTACCAGGCAGGACGGCTTCCGGCCTCCCCAGAGCTACTCCTACGTCGGCGCCCGGATCGGCAACCAGCTCATACAACAAGCCGCCTGACGGAGATCGACGCTCTGGGGTGCTGCTCGACGGGGTGTAAAGGCCGCTTGGGCGAGTTCGTCTCCGACTAATCATCGTTGCATTTGAATGTATCCGGTCTATCCTAGGAAGCCTACCTCAAACCGTTTCTTCTCGAAGCCCCCAAAGAGACACAAACCGGCTCAGCGCGTGACGCCTTACAGCGAAAGGTCCCTCTGTAGATGGCTGCCACCACCGTTCCGATATCAGCGAGCGTGCTGAACTGGGCGCGCGAGGAGGCCGGTCTCACAGAGGCCGACTTGGCCGAACGCGTCAATCTGCCTGTCGCTGACATACAGGCCTGGGAAGCGGGTGCAGCGCTGCCAACCCAGAGTCAGTTCTCCAAACTGGTCAAAACGCTCAGGCGGCCATCCGCTGTCTTCTTCCTGCCCGAGCCGCCGGTCGCAGCCGGAATGCCGACCTCGTTGCGCCGAGCGACCTCCCTTCAAGGCCACAAGATCGGCCCCGACGAAGCCCGCCAGATCCGATGGGCTCGCCGTCTGCAGGGACTCGTGTCATGGATCCTGCGCGACCAGAGTCGAGCACCGGTCACGATCTCGCAGTACAGCTTGGATATGCCACCGGCTAGAGCGGCTGGAATCGAGCGCGAGCGCTCAGCGGTGCGCATCGACCAGCAGACCTCTTGGAAGAGCGCCTCCGCGGCGTTCAGGGCTTGGAGGAGACACTTAGAGGAACAGGATGTTCTTGTGCTTCAGCTGAGCATGGGAAGGGGCAACATCCGTGGCTTCGGGGCGTGGGATGACCACGCTCCGCTCGTTGCTGTCAATACGGCCTACCACCCAACCGCTCGGATTTACACGCTGTTCCATGAATTCGGCCACCTGCTGACACGCAGCGACTCAGCGTGTCAAGACTTTGTCATGCCGGGTCGCCACGACGGGAACGTTGAACGGTGGTGCGAGCGATTCGCCGCGGCTTTCCTGCTTCCCGAGGAAGCGCTTCGAGCAATGGCCGCTCGCTACGACGTAACGCCGACCTCGCCTACAACCGATCCTGATAAGGCACGATTGATCGCGGGGTGCTTCTCAGTGAGCATACGAGCGACTGCCATACGCCTACAGGAGTTCGGACTCGCAGAACCCGCTCTCCATTCTCGGGTCGTCTCTCAATTCGCTGGTCAAGATTGGAGCGACTCATCGGGTGGCGGCCAAAGTGGAGGCTCCCCTGCCTACGAACAACGAATCAGGCAGTTGGGCACCCGACTGCCCAACATTCTGCTGTCCGCAGCGGATCGAGGCCAGCTCACGACACGGGACTTGGCTGACCTATTGAATCTGACCACCGGAAGCCTAGGCGATATGAGAGGTCTATTGCTTGAGTCTGGATGACATCAACGTCTGGGTAATCGACTCTTCGGCACTAATAGAGATGAAGTTGATTGTGCCTGTCAATCAGCAGTGGGCGGCCTTCAGGCATCTTGAGCAGATGGTGTCCGACGGCAGTATCGCATTACCGCGTCATGTGATCAACGAGGTCGGGCACATGACTCATCCAGACATGCCTGGTGCCTGGGCCACAGGAATGCGGGACCGTTCGCCGCACTCCCCGCAAGCCGACTACGCATACCTGTGTCACGTCATGAAAGTCTCTGGGGACGTCGTAGACGTCAATAAGGCGAGCGAAGACGCTGATCCATGGGTGCTTGCTTTGGCGTTGCAGCTTCAGGAGTCCATGCTCCTGAAAATCTGTGTCGTCACAGAAGACACCGTGGATCGCAATCGGATCTCGATGATCACCGCCTGCGAGCGTCTCAACCTTCGGTCGTGCCAAATTCGCGATTTCCTCGATCATTGCGGAATCACGATGCGCTCTGCACCCCCCAACCCTGAAGACGCCTGACCCAGCCGGACTGTCAGTGCAAGCGCAATCAATCAGAAATTGAGTAGTCAAAAATTGGGATACTGCCGAGATTGATCCTGACACCGGCCATCATGGCCGATCTCTTGCATCCACCGGTGGAGTTCGCCGTCCTTCAACTATCCCTAGAACCCGCCCCCGTCGGAGGCCGCTACTGAAGCAGCTTGTTGCCATGTCCGGTGCTGAGCAGCGCTCAGCGCCGCAAGCAGCATGCCTCCACGATCCAGTGAGGGAAGGCGAACCTCACATGCCAGCCAGAAAGAGTTGCATGTGCCGACACTTTCTCGTATCGTTGCCAGCTAGCCCACCCGGCCCTTTACGGGCCGGGTTTTTCTTACCATCCGGTCGGCTTGGCGAGCTGACCGACCGGGTCTGGGAGCTGGCAGGCTCTTAAGTCCGTTCCCGTGAGCTGGTACCAACAGTGCCCGCCCGCACCCTAAGTATCGTCTTCGGTTGTTGGCTTAGGGGCAGGGTCGAGCACTGGCGGCTTCAATATTTTCGGCTGAGTGTCGGGGATGATCGGCTTGCCGTTGCCTTTCTCGCCGAGACGGCGGCGAGTGCTATGAACCGCCAGAGTTGCCGCGCGCTCATTGAGGTGAGAAACGACAGGCTGACGCAAAGACTCCATCAGAGGATCAACAGGCGCAGCGTCGCCTTCGCTCAAGCGTTGCAGCAGCACGTTCACCATCGGCGTGTCGGGCGCCAGCCGGTAACGCTTGCAGTACCAACCGATGCCGTCTTCCAGCTTCCATCGAGTGCGCTCGTCTATGGCAGCGATATCCAGATAGTCGCGCAGCGTGTCCCTCTGCGCTACGGCTGAGAGCTTGGCCGCCAAAAGATCAGGCAGCGAAGCCACCGGCATACCGCACACAGAGACGCCTTCCGCGATGTGATCCACTCCGTTCGGGGCGAAGGGGCTGCCCGGAGCTTCGCTGATCAGGTCGACGTGGACTCCGTGGATCATCGCCTGGCACACATGAGAGCCGAGGTTGAGCACCTCCACGTCTGCGCCGAACTCCTCCTCCAGCGCATCCCGCAGGTCGGCCCCCGAGAAGCCCTCAGGGGTCATCACATCCAGATCGACCGAGACACGATGCACCAGCTGCACAGCGACCCCTGTGCCGCCCATCAACTCCCCGCCGACCGCGGTCGCCACCGCAGCGACCTGCTCCCAGATTCGGCGTTGGGCGGCGCCTAACACCTCGGCGTAAGCGTCAATCGCAGCCACGACGCGCCGAGATGAAAGTGTCGAGCTTGGCTGCGATCTCGCCCGTGTCGCAGCCTCGCAGCCGTCTGCATTCTTCTAACGTCTCGACCGGCAGCGTCACAAGAGCCCACAAAGCCGCCGCAGCGTCCGGGCCCGACAGCAGAGTCTGAGCGATGAGCAGGCCGTGTTGGCTGATCCGCAGATTCTGCGCCGGGGTGAACCAGAAGACGCTCCAGAACTGCGGAGGCACCATGTCGGGATAACGGGTCGGGATCTCGGCGGTCTCCTCCATAGGCAGAAAGCCGATCATCTCCGCGCAGGTGCCCATGTAGGTGAGCTGCCAGATCGTGAGTTCGACGTCGCCGTAACCCCACCGGCAGGACCGCCTCTCACTGGTTGCCACGCCATGCTCACGGAGCTTGGCCAGGCAGCGCCGAGCGTGGCTGAGCGACACCTCGCTGAGCGCCGCCACTTCCTGCACGGTCGTGCCGTGCGGGCGATGCCGCAAAGCGTTCACGATCCGCCGCTCGCAGCCGGTCAGCGAAACCGCCAGGCGAGCCCCAGCGCTGTCAGGGTCAGACGTGACCACCGCAACAGCAGGCGACACAACAGGCGACACGGCGCCCGGCAGCGAATCGGTCACCCCCTCACGGTACTACCACACGGCTGCGCGAGCTTGAGGAGTGCGGCCTGTCAGCCTCGCATCGACGAGGCGGAGCGAGGCGCGCCGGATCATCGACACGGACACTCCACCAGCCGCTCGTCCCGCTGACGGCCACGACATTCTCGGCACCTACCGCTGCGCAGCCGATCCGACAAGCCGTAAGGCCACTTCTGAGGATCCCGCCGAACTGATCGATCATATGACCACTCGACATCGAGAGATCATGCGCGGGCGCCCCGACAAGCGTCCAGGCGCCTGGAAGACCGAGAACAACCGCGTCGGCCTCTACGATTTCGTTGCGCCGGACCTGCTTGAAGGCACGCTCCTCAAGGGGTTCGGACGCTTGGCGGAGTTGCCCGAAGGCATAGCGCGTGCCCTCTATGCGATGATCGTCGTGACCGAAGTCCACCCTTTCGAAGACGGAAACGGACGCGTCGCTCGTTTGATGATGAACGCCGAGCTTTCCGCAGTCGGCGCTGCTCGCATCGTGATACCCAGCGTGTATCGCAACGAGTATTTGGCGGGGCTGCGGCGCGTCTCGATCACCGACGGCGACCTGACCGCCTACCTACGGGTCATGATCCACGCATGGCGATGGACAGCGGCGATGCCGTGGAACGACGCGACCGCCGCCGACGGCCGATTCATAGCAACTAAAGCCCTGATGGACTCGACGGACGCAGAGATTTCTGGGGCACGACTCGAACTGCCGTAATGCCGTGATGCACTGCCGCAACCGAGCATGACAGCGGCGGACGCAACCGGGCTGACGGCAGAATCCGGATTGTCAGCTAGGTGTCGGCAGAGCAGAGATCAGGAGCGATGCGCTTGAGCGAGTGGCGGGTCATGCCCGGCAGGCTCTGGGAATAACGTGCCGCGGTCTGAGGCGTCTGGGGCGTGTGCGGGTCCGTAGCGAAGCCGCTGCGGCGGCGCGATGGTGCGCAGATCGCCGCGGGGGACGACACGCCAGCCGTGGTGATGGACTTTGTGATGGCATTCCCAGCACAGCAGGATCAGATTGTCGATGTCGGTCGGGCCGCCACGCGACAACGGCACTATGTGATGGGCGTCACAGAGCCCGTGGTGAGCGCCGCACCCTCCGCAACGTCCGTAACTGGCCACCAACGCAGCCTTCTGAGCGTCGGTCACGGCCGATTTGCGATGACCTTGCCACAGCGGCACCCCTTTCGAGCTGAAAACGGCGCCGCGGTAGTGGGCGTTGCACATGTGCTCCTCGAGCACGCTTTGCGGAATGGTGTCGCCGCCGGCGATCTCGGCGAAGGCTCGATCCCCTTCAGCAGTGAGATGCTGCACGATGGTGATGTCAGTCGACACCCTGCGACGCGAGCCGGCGGCGCCACTGACAGTTCCGCCACTCGTGCCACCAGCAGTGCTGGAGACGCCAGCAACGCCGTCTGCATTCCTGCCTGCAGTTCCGCCAGCCGTGCTACCGGCAGTGCTGGAGACGCCAGCAACGCCGCCACCCGCGCCACTGACAGTTCCGCCACCCGCGCTGGAGACGCCTTCGATGCCGGCGCGAGCTTCGCTCCCGCATGACGCGGTGAGAGTGTCGAGGCTGTCGGCCAGCCGCTTCACGAGATTGCGCTGCTCGCTGCCGTGCGTGCGAATGTCGCAGCGCCGCAGCCGCTCGGCCTCCGCCAGCAGCCGCTTGCGAATCCTGGCGCCGCAGACCGGGTCGAGTTCGCCCCTGATGAGAACCATCCCGTCCTCGCCGTCGAAGACGCTGAGGCTCCGTCGGGCTCGCTGACGCCGGTAGAGGCTTTCTCCATCGTCGCTGCTGCGTGCTGCCGCCCAACGGTTCGCCTCCCGTGCGAACTGCTCAACCGACAACCCGGCTGCTCTCTGCAACAGCCCGTCGTCGCCGCCGACGGCTTTGGTGCCGGCCTTGTCGCAGGCTCGGGCGATAGCGCGGGCGTTGGTCATCGAGACGCGCCCTTCTTCCACTGCTTGTTGCACTTCGGGCAGCTCGGAGATCTGTTGCGCCGCCTTGACTTGAACTGCCGCGTCGCGACGCGAGAGCCCGGTCGCTGTCGCCAGCACTCCAGCACCGCTGTCGCCGCGATGCTCCCGCGCCGCAAGCTGCACTGCCGAGTCGGCCTGGAATGCGTCGAGCTTGCCCTTCAGAGCCTTGGTCGCTTGCAGCCCCAGACGCAGCGCTTCACAAGAAGCCTCGCCATTGCGTGCCAGCCGCAGCATCACAGACAGCGCCTCGTCCGCCCGCTCGATCGCCTCCTTCATCTGCATAAACATAGTATGCCATACCTATACGACATTTGCAACCCTTTACAAGCAATTTCTTGCTATTTGCAGATCAAAAAAAAATTTAATGATTTCAGATCAAACGCTCTGCATGTCAGCCGCCGAAGCGCGGGCTCAGCGAGACCTGCGCTCTCAAGCGTTATACTGTGCACCTCAAGTGAAGCTCGCTCGGAAGCCCCCCAAAATCATGTCGATACAAGAGACCTTGGAAGCAATCCGTGCCGCGTCGGAGCCGTCCAACGAGGAAGAGGCCAAGTTCAAGGTCATCGCACCGATCCTCGACGGGCTCGGCTGGTCAACGATGGGTACCGAAGTTACCTTCGAACAGCCAGTCGGCAGTGGCAAAGGCGCCGGGCGGATCGACATAGCGCTGCAGGGTCCCCATCGACTTGTCGCCTTGATCGAGGCGAAGGCACCAAGCACGCGGCTGAATGGTGACCATGTAGGCCAGTTGCTCAATTATGCGTTCTATGAGGGCGTGGACATCTGCGCTCTGACCACAGGCTCGGAGTGGTGGTTCTATCTTCCTCTTGAGCAGGGGCCTCCCGAGAAGCGACGCTTTGCGGTGCTGAAGGTCCGCGAAGAGCCGGTTGATCGCCTAGCTCATGACTTTGAAGACTTCTTGGGGCGAGCTGCACTGATCTCAGGAGAAGCTCGGTCACGCGCCAAAAACGTGCTTGAAGCCGAGCATCGTCGGGCGTTGTTGAGCGAGCAGATTCCCAATATCTGGCAGAGAATGATCAGCGAAGCCGACGAAGAACTCGTTGAAGCTATCACTCAACGCGTCTACGAGCAGATCAACCTACGACCCGACCGCGAACAGGTCGTAGCCGTGCTTCGAAACGAACCCGTCGCCGCAAAACTTCAACAACCGAAGCCTGCACGCCCGGCGAAGCCTAAAAAGGCACCCAGTACCAAGCCGACCGGTATCCTCCTGCTCGGTCAGCGCTATCCAGTCACGACGTATCGCCAAGGCTTTTGCGAGCTTGCGACCCTGCTCTATAAGCGCAATCCAAGCGAGTTCTTGCAATTGCGTAGCAGCGGCAACCAGCCACTGATTTCGAACAACTCAGACAGCATGTTAGGGCCATTCGAAGTAAGCCCAGGACACTGGATCAAGAGTCACGGTTCAAGCGATGCCTTGACCAAGAAATGCAAGGACATCATTCGAGACCTTGGTTACAAAGACAGTGACTTCAAGTTTGTGTTCGACTGATTAACACTCCCTAAGGGGCTGCGATCCGTCCGCTGGCTTCGGCTCCAACCGCTTTGGGATCAGGCGCTCGTCCGACGTGCGGCGAGTCGTGTCAGGGCCGCTACGAGTTCCGTCGCGTTGGCGATCCTCTCGCGGACCTCGTCCTCGGACATCAGTTCTTCATAGAAGTTCTTATGCAGCATCTGAGCCGCGCCGAGCCGCAGCAACAACAGATCGGTTTCCGAGCTCTCACCAGCACTGATGATCAGCCTCCGAGCGTTGTCGATCAACTTGCGATGCGATCCGACAGGCCATCCGCGCTGCTTCGAGATCGAGTTGACGCAGTGCGCTACCGCGCCCCAAGCCTTCTCGCTCGCCTGGAGGAGGTCGCCCGCTGCCAACTCGGTCTGGGAATGTCGCAGGAACTCCTCGCTGATCTCGACATGGCGCCGCGCGGTAGTCATGGCGCCTGCTCGTGGGGCCGGGGCTCGCTGTACTCGATCAGCGAGAACCGTCCTGTGACGACGACGAAACGAATGACCGTCTCGACACCGTGGACATCGGTCAGATGCATCTTCTGCCCGACCTCGAACTCCACGGGATTGGCGACTCTGCCGTCGACGGCGATGTTGTCGGCATACAAGTAGGTCCGTCCCTCGTTGATCGGATTGAGGCGGCCCTCGATGCCGGGGATGGCGCCTGTGCTTCGGGTGAACAGCGTCCCGCTGCGGCCATCCGACGACGCCTCCAGCACCAGCTCCAGCGCTGCGGCGTTGTCGGGCACCACCCTCTGATGCAGCGGCAGGTGACCCTCGGCGGCCGCCAGCACGCGCATCTGCTGATCAGTGCGGTAGAGGTCCATGCGGCAGGCGCCGGCCGAGTCCGACTCGCCGACACGGTATGTGCCGTTCGGATACTCCGCCAAGAGCATGGCACCCGCGACCGGCGCTCCGGCACAAGATCTCAACATGAAGGCGACTTCGGCCATCCTGCTCTCCCGAATCCGGCGACGGCTCGGACAATCGCCGACGCCTGCCCGCACTTCGCACCCCGCAAGATTGAATATACACGTAACTGTACCAGAAAATGCCAGAAAATAATCCCATGATGAGCCGGGAGGCTTGGTCGAGCCCATAGCAACCACTTGTCAACTAAGTTGCGATGCAGTTGCTATGCAGTTGCTATGCGACGCTGCCAGCCAACCGGCGGTCACCCGCCGAGGAGATCGCATGGCGAACCCTTTCACACCCAAGTTCGGCTATGTGCCGCCTCTGCTGGTTGGGCGTGACGGCGTCTTGAACCGGATCGCAGCCGGTCGGACCAGCACCGCCCATCCGGACAGTGCGCTGCTGCTGACAGGCCAGCGGGGAACCGGCAAGACCGTGCTATTGCACGTAGCACTGGACGAGGCCCGCGAGCAGCAATGGGTGACGCTCTTCGCTTCGGGCGCCGAGATCGGCCTCTGCGACAAGTTGGCCTCCCAGTGCATCGACAACCTCGGTGACGCAGCTCGGCGGATCGTCGGTCTGGGCGCGCAGGCGCTCGGCTTCGGCGCTTCGATCTCGCGATCCGAACCGCATCGGACACCGCCGACAGCGTTCCGGTTCGCGCTCGAGAAAGCAGCCGCAGCATCAGCCGAGCGCGGCGCCGGCACCCTGATCGCAGTAGACGAGCTGCAAGACGCTCCCATCACGGCGTGTCGCGCCAGTACGTGAGCCGCATCGCCAGCGAGGAGGGACTGCAACGCGACGCCAGAAGACGGGGTCGAGGCTGACCTCAGTGACGCGATCAGCAGGCCGAACGCTTGCGCTTGCCGGCTATCCACCCTCCGACTACGGCACCTGCTGTGGCTTGCTCGCAGACGGCGCCCAGAGGGTGGAGATCGGGGCGGCCACTATGCGATCGGAGAGCCTGTAGGTGTGCTCACCTGTGTGCAGCACGACACCGGCCTCGAAGGCGTCCGGCATCGAGTCCCGCAGCCACGCAAGGTGACGGGCGTCGTGTGCGCCGGCTCCTGCTGCCGCCTTGATCTCGATGCCCACGAGACGCCCTCCTCCGAACTCGGCCATCACATCGATCTCATGGCGCCCGTTGGGGCCACGAAGATGCATGAGCCGATAACGCGAGCCGGCTACCGCCGCCTCAGCCAGCAACTGCGACACGACGAACGTCTCGAGCGTGCGGCCAGCGAGATCCGAACTAGCCGCCACTTCGTCGAAGCCCACACGCAGAATTCCGCAGAGCAAACCCGCATCGACCACGAACCTCTTCGGGCTTCGGCTCAACCGCTTCAGCCGGTTGGAAGACCATGCAGGCAGCTGATGCACCACCAGCAGCTCGCTGAGTCGTCTTTCATAGGCGAGAGCCGTGTCTCGCGCTATCCCGGCTGCGTCATAAATGGTCTTGTGATGCGGTGATCCGGCCGAGTTGAGAGCGTAGGCCTCCAGATAACTCCGCAGTCGGGCGGCATCGGCAACCTTGTCGTAACCCTGCGCGTCACGCAGCGCCACCTGATCTGCATAGCTCTCAAGCCATGCCCGAGCGGTCGTTTCATCAAGTTGCAAGGCAGGCTCAGGAAA
This sequence comes from Acidimicrobiaceae bacterium, assembly GCA_026708645.1. Classification (GTDB taxonomy): domain Bacteria; phylum Actinomycetota; class Acidimicrobiia; order Acidimicrobiales; family Aldehydirespiratoraceae; genus Aldehydirespirator. Next base: position 174,597 of record JAPOUM010000041.1, read on the forward strand.
CCCGCTCCGAAGCGCCAAACGCAGATAGGCATGAACATCCAGAGTCGCCCCCGACGCGCGGTCCAGCAGCTCGCCGGCTACTACACGATCTATGAAGGGCTGCGTGCCGGTCTGTTGCTGCTCGGCCACGGTCAACGGATACATGGGCAGCATGACCACCCGCCCAGTGCCGGGCCAGAGCTGGCTCTTGGTTTCGAGGCCAGCCGAACCCGTGATCAAGAACCGCCCCGGTCGCCGTTCGGCGTCCACCGCCCTCTTGACCGCCCACATCACGCTCGGCAGCCGCTGCCACTCATCTAGCAGTATCGGCTCGTCGCGGTTCCGCAGAGCTGCATCCACGTCAGGCGTGACAGCAGCCGCTTCAGCATGATGATCGAGACGGATGGTCGTGCGCGCATGACGCTCGGCTGTGGTGGCCTTGCCGCAAGAGCGCGGCCCCACCACCATCAGCGCCGGCAGCTGATCCAGATAGCTGTCCAGCAACGGATCCAGCAGACGTGGTAAGTAGCTGCTCATCTGTGAAATATTACTATTGCATAGTGTTATCACACACAGACTACTAGTGATTTTGCACTTCTAAAGATCACAAGAAGGAGCAAATAGCACTGAGATAGACGCTTGGCACGCATCGGTGGCGGGCTGCGGCGGGAGGGGCGGCCACTTGCGCAGATCGCAGGAAGGCACAGACGGTGCTGAGGCCCGCACGCCGGGTCCTCGCTTCAAGGCACGGTGTCGCGGCGGACGGTGTCACAGGCCGCCGCTACTATCCGAGCATGGTCAAATTCCTTCACACAGCCGACTGGCAACTCGGCATGACCCGGCACTTCCTCGACGGTGACGCCCAGGCTCGGTTCAGTGCGGCGCGGCTCGACTGCATCACTGTGATCGGCCGGCTGGCAGAGGCGGAGGACTGCGACTTCGTCGTGGTCTGCGGCGACGTGTTCGAGTCGAACCATATCGAGCGGCAGGTGCTGAGGCGAGCCTTGGACAACATGGGGGCCGCTTCCGGGGTCGGCTTCTATCTGCTGCCCGGCAACCACGACCCGCTCGACCCCGCGTCGATATACCGGTCACCCACATTCACTAGTCACCGGCCCGACAATGTGGCGGTGCTCGACTCCTCGGCGCCGGTGCAAGCCGCTGCGGGCGTCGAGTTGATCGCTGCGCCGTGGCCGAACAAGCATCCCCTGACGGATCTGGTGGACGACGCTTGCGCAGACCTCGAGCGCGGCGATACAGCTCGCGGCAACACGGACATTGAGCGCGGCTGCACAGCACACAGCGGCGCCGCACACAGCGGCACAGCAGTGCTCGGCGACGCTGTGCGGATCGTCGTCGGGCACGGGGCGCTCGACTGCTTGTCGCCCGATCCGAGCAATCCGGCGCTCGTCTCGTTGGCCCGGCTCGAGGACAGGATCAACGAAGGATCGATCCATTACGCGGCGCTCGGCGACCGCCACTCGACGACCGATGTCGGCGCTTCCGGTCGGGTCTGGTACTCGGGAGCGCCCGAGCCCACGGACTACACCGAGAGCGATCCCGGCAACGTGCTCATCGTGACCCTCGACGATGATGGCGGCTGCAGCGTAGACAAGCGGCGAGTGGGCCAATGGCGCTTCGAGCGCAACGAGCGCGCAGTGGCCGCCGACGCGGACATCGACGCGGTCGAGGAGTGGCTGACGGGCCTGCCCGACAAGAGCCGGACCATCGTCAAGTTGGCTCTGGTCGGCCAAGTGTCGGTCGCTCAGCAGGCCCGGCTGGAGTCCCTGCTCGCAGACCACGAAGACCTGCTCGCCGCCTTGGAATCCTGGGACAGGCGCAGTGAGTTGGCGGTGATCCCCGACGACGCCGACTTGGAGCATTTCGGGCTCTCAGGCTTCGCGGCCGACGCCGTGTCCGAACTCGGCCGAACCGCCGAGTCCGAAAACGAGCAGGATGCTGTAACCGCCCGTGACGCCCTGGCGCTGCTGCACCGACTCGCAGGAGCAACACAATGAGAATCGCCGCGCCCATGCACACCCGAACCAGCACAGGCCGGACCGCCGCAGCGACTCGACCGACTCACAAGAACACGGCTGCGAGAATTGCCGCGCCCATGCACACCCGGACCAGCCCGGACAGACCGCCGCACCGAATCGTCCGACTCACAGGAGCACGGCTGTGAGGCTTCATTGGATCCGGCTGCGGAACTTCGGCGGCGTGACCGACAGCGGCAAGGTGAAGTTCGCCACAACGGGCGTCACAGTCGTGGAAGGCCCCAACGAGGTCGGCAAGACTTCGATGCCCGAAGCGCTCGATCTCATCATCGACAAGCTTGACTCGGCGAAGACCAAAGCGATCCGGTCGGTGCAGCCGGTGGGCCGAGACGTAGGACCCGAAGTCGAGATCGAGATGTCGTCGGGCGATTACCGCTTCGTGTATTCGAAGCGATGGCTGCGCAACCGTTCCACGACCCTCGAAGTCATCGCGCCCCAGCGAGAGAAACTCTCCGGGCGCGCGGCCCACGACCGGGTGATCGAGATCCTCGAGGAGACTCTGGACACGAACCTCTGGGCGGCTCTGCGCATCGAACAGGGTCAGGAACTCTGGCTGCCGGACTTCGCTGAGACCTCCCTCGGGCAGGCACTCGATCATGCTGTCGGCGGCCAGTTCGCGTCCGAGCGCGAGGAGAGCCTCTGGACTCGCATACAGACCGAGCGCGACAGTTACTGCACTCCGACCGGACGACCTTCGACGGAGCGCAAGACTGCTGAGGCACAGGTCGAAGAGGCTCGACAAGAAGCGGACCGGATCGAACAGCAGCTGCGTGGGATCGAAAGCGACAGCGACGAGATGGCTCGTCGCGCGGCCGACACGCAGCGGCTGGAGGAGACTCGTCGCGACAGCGACAAGCAGGCCGGCGAACTGAGCGAACAGTGGGATGCAACCGAGCACTTGCGCGGTCGCATCCAAGAATTGCGTACGGCGAATGAGTCGGCTGAAACCAAACGCGACAGCATCGACGGCGAGCAGCGGCGCCGCCAGACCATGATCGAAGATCACGAGGCTGGCGTCGACAGGCTGAAAGCGCTCATGGCCGAAGCCGAACGGGCCGCACCTGCTCTCGCTGCGGCCTCTCAGCGCAGCGAGGAAACCGATCAGGCCACTGAGACGGCCCGCCAGGCCCTGAAGGACGCCGAGAAAACCCAGCGCCGAGCCGGCGACGACCGCGACCACCACAAACGACAGATCGACGTGGCGATGCTGCAAGAGCGCCACGAGCGGATCGTCAAAGAGAAGCAGGCGCTGAGCGATGCCGCCAGCCGTCTCGAGACGGCCAAAGTCGATGACGAACTGCTCGAAAAGATCGAACAGGCGCACATCGCTGCGGCGAGCGCCGACGCGGCCTTCACCACCGGCGCGGCCTCAGTCGAGGTGACAGCGACGCGAGATCTGGCTTTGCGAATCGACGGCGAGGAGGTCGCGCTCAACGCTGGCGAGGCGAAACGGTCCGTCGTGGACGTCGAGACTGTATGGACTATCCCCGACGTTGCTCAGATGCGGGTGACGTCGGGCCGCGGGTCCAAGAACCTTGCGTCTCAGCGCAGAGACGCACAGGACGCGCTGCGACGCTTGTGCGAGGCCGGCGGCGTGGCTGACGTCTCAGAGGCACGCAAAGCGGCACGGGAGCGCAACGACGCCGAACGCAGACGCGACGAGGCCGCCGCAGCCATCGAGCGTGACCTGCGGGACCTGACCGTGGAGGGCATTGAGACCAAGATCACCGGCCTCAACAAGTGGATCGAGTCATACCGCGATGAGCGCACCGACGACGCTCCCCTCCCACCGGACTTCGAAGCCGCCAAGCAGATCGCCTCGGATGCGGACCGGGCCGTCGACGAGCGTCGCGGCGAACTCGATGCCAACCAGAAAGCCGCCGAGCGTGCTGCCGAGACCCTCAAAACAGAACAAATCAAAGCGGCCGGACTCGACGGGCAGATCAAGACCGCCCACAGCGAATGCTCCAACGCTGAGGAACGGCTCGCTGAAGCCAGACAGGAACGAGCCGACGCCGACATCGTCGCAGATCTCGCCGCAGCGGCCCAGGCCGCCCACAGCTCCCAGGAATCACTGGACGCCTCCGAGGCGGAACTGAGGGCAACGGATCCCGACTCGCTGAAGGCCAAGCTCGACAACGCCCGCAAGGCTGTCGAACGGGCCAGAGCCGACCTGCTTTCCAACAAGGAGCGCCAAGTCGAACTCCGCGGGCGCTTGGAAATACAAGGCGAGCAGGGACTGCGAACTCGCCTCGACGAGAAGCAGAGCGAGTTGAGCCACCTCGAGCGCGAACATGAAAGCGTCGAGGCCCGAGCCCGGGCTGCTGCTTTGCTCTACGAAACCTTCGACCGGTTCCGCAAGGAAGCCCGACAACGTTACATGGCGCCGTTCAAGCAGGAGATAGATCGCCTCGGGCGCATCGTCTTCAATCCGAGTTTCGAGGTGACACTCGACGAGGATCTGTGTGTGACAGGCCGCACGCTCGACGGCGACACGCTCACAGCAGATCAGCTCAGCACTGGGGCGCAGGAGCAGATCGGGGTGCTCTGCCGGCTCGCTTGCGCGGCCATCGTCAGCCCTGACGGCGGCGGCGCGCCGGTGATAATCGACGACGCTCTCGGGTGGAGCGACCCGGCTCGCCTCCGCGGCATGGGCGCGGCCATCGCTGCCTCCAGCGGGGACTGCCAGGTGATAATCCTGACCTGCACCCCCGACCGCTACTCCAGCATCGGCAACGCCACCACAGTCCGGCTGCCCTCCGGCGGCCGCGGCCCGAACGGCTCGTGAGCGCCGCGGACAAGAACGCAAGAGAGGAGGTGATTAGAAGCGACTAGAGAAAACAGATGCAAAAGAAAAGAGCGGCTAGAAGAAACTTCTAGGGCAGCTCAAGACTTCTAAGGGCTCAAGACTCCTAAGGCACGATCAAGGCTTTAGGGCACGATCTTGGAGATCGGCAGTTCCACTATTCCGGTGGCGCCCACATCCCGCAGAGCGGGGATCAGAATGTTGATCTCGTCGCGCGGCACCACCGTCTCGATTGCGTAGCCGGCGCCGCGGAACAGCTCGTTGACGGTCGGCGCCTTCAACGCCGGCAGGAGGCCGATCACATCGTCGAGCGCTTCGGCGCCCACGTTGAGCTTCACCAGAACCTTGCCACGAGCTTCGAGCACCCCTTGGAGCAGCGTGAAAATCTGGCCCATGGCATGGCGCTTCGCTGTGTCGGCGGCCGCGGCAGGATTGGCGATCAACTCGGTGTAGGAAGTGAGCAGCGTGTCGATGATCCGCAGCCTCGCAGCCCGCAGAGCTCGTCCGGTCTCGGTGATCTCCACCACTGCGTCCACGATGTCGGGCACTTTGGCTTCGGTGGCGCCGTAGCTCAAAGCGATCTGCGCCTCGATGCCGGCAGCCTCGAAGAAGCGCCTGGTCAGCTGCGGATACTCGGTGGAGACGCGCACTCCCTGGGGCAAGTCCGCCACGCTTCGGCAGGGCGAATCGTCAGCCACCGCCAGCACCACCCTGATCGGCAGCGAAGTCGCCTTCGAGTATTGCAGCTCGCCCAGAGACACCACGTCGCTGCTGGTCTCCTCCACCCAGTCCCGCCCGGTGATGCCGAAATCGAAAAGCCCCTCCGAAACATAGATCGGGATCTCCTGAGGCCTCAGGATCCGCACGTCGCTGATGCGCGGATCCGACACCGAGGCTTTGTAGGCCACATCAGAGGATCGTCGGACCGGCAGGGCGGCGGCTTCGAACAGTTCGAGAGTCGACTTCTCGAGCGATCCCTTGGGCAGAACGAGCTTGAGCATGTTTGGTCCTGAGAAGTGGCTTCGCCGGCAGAGGGGTCTCGTGAGGGACTGCGAGAGGGATCGCTCGAGGTTACGTATGTGGGTGAGGGTCGTAGTTGTCGACGAGCAGCCGCACCGCGTGGCCGATCACGTCGAGCACGGCTTCGACCGACTCCACGCAGCCCGCCGTCGATCCTGGCGTGTTGAGCACAAGCGCTGCGCCGACCACGCCCGCGGTGCCCCGCGACAACCGTCCCAGAGGGTTGACCAAGCGCATCGCCTCAGAGAGGCCGGGCGCTTCGCGTTCGATCACCGCTTTGGTGGCTTCCGGCGTGGCGTCGCGAGGGCCGAAGCCGGTGCCGCCGGTGGTGACGATCAGGCCGTGGAAACCGTCAGCCAGGCGCCGCAGCTCGCGGCTGACCGGCTTGACGCCGTCAGCGACCACCGACTGCTCGACCACTGTCCAACCCGTCGACGCAAGGAACTCGGTCAACGTTGCGCCGCTGCGGTTCTCTCGGGTGCCTGCGACCACCCCGTCAGACACGGTCAGCACTTTGGCTGCCAGACCGCTGCCGCTGCCGGCGCCCTGTTTGACAGCGCTGCCGCTGCTCGCTCCGGACACGGCACAACCCTAGCCCGACGCGCCACGCAGCGCCGGAACCCGGTGACCGCACCGCAGGCTCGCTCCGGACACGGCATAACCCTAGCCCGACGCGAGCGGCCCGGTGAACGACGAGCCCCGGCCAGCCCCGACAAGGTGGCCCGCCACCTGCCCGGCGCGACCCGACCCGGCGCCGACAATGCTCCCGGCAGTGCTGCGGCAGTGGTCGAAACATTCGCCAGCGACGACACCCACCCCCACCTCGGCGGTTAGATACCCCGTCCAAATATCGTTGCTCGATCGAAGCATTCACCGGCGGCGATGCGGACCCACCCCCGCACGCCATCGCCCAGGCGTGCGGGCTGGTGCCCGATCGAAGTATTCGCCTGCAGCGACACGCGCCCACCGTTGCGGCGAGGCTGCGCCAGCGTCCTACCCAACCCGCGCATCCAAACATTCGCCCGCCGCGACGAACGACACAACGCCCACACGCAACGTGAACGCCCTACCCAACCCGCGCATCGAAGCATTCACCGGCGGCGATGCGGGCCCCGTTGGCCCAGTCCGGCGCTGAAGTCGCGGAACGGCCCTCGGACTGCACCCGCAGCAGACGCAAAGCCCCGCGACCAGTGCCGACTAGCACCTCGGCCGGGCCTGCAGACGGAGTTCTCAGCGTGATCCGCCCGGCTGCCGCAGCCTGACCGGCGGCCGGAGCCTGACCCGCCGCTGCAGCCTGGCTGAGCGCTGAGGACGGACCTCCTGTCAAACCGGCGGCCGTCCCTGAAACCGGCACCGCAGCCGATCCCTCGGCCAGCCCGACAACCCTGCTCGCCTCTGAGGAGAACGGGATGCTGATATCCGGCGCCAAAGCCGGCACCGCCGCTGATCCCGCAGGCGACCCGACGATCTGCTGAGCGGCGAGCACTTTGAGCCGCTTGCCTCTGAAAGTCGTCCAGGCGCCGCCCACACGCACCAGCCTCAGCACATGCTCAGCCGGGGCGGCCCAGTCGATGCGCAACTCATCCGTGCTGATCTTGTCGGCCCAGGCGACCTCGCCCGACTGCGGCGCCGGCTCACCGAAACCTTCGTTCAGCGCCTCAAGCAGCATCTCGACACCCAGATCGCAGAGCCGGGCCCGCAGATCGTCGGCGGACTCGTCAGGGGCGATGGCTGTGGAGCGCCGCCGGTAGACCGCCCCGGCGTCGAGATCGGGCGCCACTTCCATCAGACAGACGCCGGTCTCGGCGTCGCCGGCGAGGATGGCCCGCTCCACCGGCGCCGCCCCGCGCCAACGCGGCAGCAACGAGAAATGCAGGTTCACCGTGCGGCGCTTCTGCAGCACCGAGGACGGGATCAGTTCGCCGTAAGCGACGACCACTGCGACATCGGCGGACGCCGCCGAAGCGTCGCTGATGTCGTGGCTCACGGTCAGGCCCAACTCGACGGCTGCGTCCTGCACCGGTGAAGGAGTCGGCGCCTGGCGGCGGCCGCGGCGCTTGGGCGGGCGGGTCACCACCAGCACTACCTGATGGCCCGCCGCACAAAGCGCCTGAAGCGGCGGCACTGCTGTGCCGGGCGTGCCGAAATAGACGACGCTGCTGCGTGTCCGAGTCGGTTGCGACGCCTGCGACAGCCGGGAATGCTGCGAATCCTGCTGCCTGCCCGCTGATCGCGAGAGACCGTCCGCCGAGTGTGGCTGGGACACCTGCGTCCGCGGATGCTGCGCCGGCTGCGCGGTCACTGCAGGGCCGGCTTCAGAAGTCGAGCCGACAGCGTCCATGCGCAAGCGAAGCCGCGGATCGAGCAGCCCTCAGCCCGCAGCAAGCAACAGCGGCGACGACACTGCTGCGACGCGACGAGCTCTCACCGCCGGTCACGCTCAGAGCAGGCGCAGACCGGACGGAGCGGTGTCGGCGACGGCGAGCGGGCGCTGCGGCGCGGACTGAGAGCCGGCGCCTATGCCCAGCTCGCGCAAGGTGCGCAACGCCGCCTTGCGACGCTCCTCGTCGAGCCTTTCGATCAGCAGCGTGCCGTCGAGGTGGTCCAGTTCGTGCTGGAACAACCGAGCCTCGAGTTCGTCGGCTTCCACCGAGACCTCGTTGCCGTCGAGGTCATGTCCCACAACGTGGACCTGTTTGGGACGCACGATCTCCCACGACAGTCCCGGCACCGACAGGCAGCCCTCGTCGAAGACCCACTCGCCGTCGGATTCGACGATCTCAGGGTTGACAATGGTGCGAGGGCCGTCGCCGACATCCCACACGAACAGCCGCTTCCGCACGCCGATCTGCGGCGCCGCCAGCCCGACCCCCTGCGCTTCGTACATGGTTTCGAGCATCCCGTCGGCTATGCGCACCAGGGTGGAGTCGACCTCGGTGACGTCAGCGGCGCGCCGTCGCAGAACCGGATCGCCGATGATGCGAATGTCGTAGGGCGCCGTCACGCCTTCGAGGCTACCGCCGCGCCGCGACCGATCCCGCGAACCGGCCCGCGAGCATCCCGCGAATCCCCTGTCAGCGTTCCTCGACACAGACAATCGAATTAGCAATCATGCAGACAGCAGCTTGGACAACAAGATGGACAACCGATAGGACAAAACAAAGTTCTATTAGTAGGGTTGACCCATGAGAGCCTACCGTGAATCTCATCCGTGGATCACTTTCGAAGCCACAGACCTCAACAAGCTGCTGCCGAGGACCTGGATGCTTCTGGGCGAAGCCCGCTCGAAGTGCGCTCATTTGGCCGGCGCGCCGCTGCAGCCCGAAGTGGCACAGGACCTGTATCGGGTCGCCCTCATCAAAGGAGCTCAAGCGACGACCGCCATCGAAGGCAACACGCTCACAGAGGAACAGGTGAAAGGAATCCTGGACAGGACCTTCGAAGCGCCGTCTTCGCGCGTCTACCAGCAACGCGAGGTCCGCAACGTGCTGGATCTGCTCAACGAGATCCAGCAGCAAGTTATGTCAGGCGACTCGCCGGCAATCACCCGAGACCTGATACTCGACTTCAACCGCCGACTTCTCGCAGGGACCGAGCACGAACCTGATGCGACTCCAGGTCGGGTCCGAGATCATGAAGTCGTCGTCGGGAAGTACCGGGGCGCTCCGGCGGAGGACTGCGACCACCTGTTGAAGCGCCTCGCCGAATGGCTGGAGAGCGACACTTTCAAGTCCGACGATCCCAAGATCGGATTCGCGCTGTCGGTGACCGGCGCGATATACGCCCATCTTTACATGGCCTGGCTGCATCCCTTCGGCGACGGCAACGGACGCACTGCCAGGTTGATGGAATTCTTGATCATCGCCAAAAGTGGCACAACGCCCGTGCTGGCCGCTCACCTGATGTCGAACCATTACAACCTGACACGCGATCGCTACTACCGCGAACTGCAATCCGCCAGCCGCACCCAGGACACGGTCGGCTTCGTCGCCTATGCGATTCAGGGATTCGTGGACGGATTGCGCGAGCAGATCGACAAAGTCCTACTACAACAGCTGGAACTCACCTGGATAAGCCACGTTCACAAGGTGATGGGCACTTACCCGTCGAGCCCGGCATGTGACCGTCAGCGGGCTCTCGTGCTCGCCATAGCCCCCGGTGCGGAGCATTCGAAAGGAGAGTTGCAGCGTCTCACCCCCGAGTTGGCGGCTTTGTACGCAACGAAGGGCCCCCGGACGCTGAGCCGCGACTTGAACCGTCTGGAGAAAGCCGGCCTCATGCACCAAAACCTCAAACGATGGAGAGCCAACCATTCGCTCGTGAAAGCCTTCTTGCCGCCCGTCGCCGAGGAGAACCCCTAGCCCCAGCCACTGATGCCGGCTCGCATGAGCGTGAGTGTGCGATGCGCGGAGCCCAGTGGGCGACGACACGGTTGATCGCGATGTCAGACGCGCAGGGGGTCCACTTCTATGCGCAGACGTTCAGCGGGACGCGGCACGGCCGCCAGCAGATCCAGCAGCGGCTCGTGGCTCGGCGCCCGCAGCAGGAAGCTCCCCTCGAAGGGGCCCAGGACGTCCACACGGGACTCGTCTCGCAGATCGGCCGACTGCTCGCGCAGACCCGCGACGAACATCTCGGCGCCTGCGCCAGAGACTCTCGCTTGAGCCCCGAAAGGCGGCAGTCCTGAAGACTGGCGGCGCCGTCGCTCGCTGTCAGCCACCAAGCGCGGATCGGCTCGCACGGCTGCCTGGATCACGGGATGCTGCGGCTGGCGGGTCTGAATCACTATGCGACCCCCGGTGCTGCGAGCCCCGGCCAGCCGAGCGCCGCGGACCAGCAGCGCCAGCGCCTGCTCGGAGGCCCGCTGCCGGGCCGCCAGAAGCTCCTGATCGAAATCCAGATACACGACCAGCGCCACCGACTCCAGCCGCCAGAGCACCGCCTCGGTGCCGATCACTATCCGCTCTGAGGCGGCTGCGTCCGTGTCGGAGCTGACCTCGCCGACCGGCTCTCCCGCCAGCGCAGCCAACTCCTCACGGGCCCGGGTCACGCCGATTCGCAGAATGCGCAGCACCGTCGACCCGCAGGCCGCGCACACCACCGGCCGTCGCTCGCTGCCGTCGGCTGCCTCCAGTTGGTCGCCGACCAGCCGCATCGGCGCCCGGCCGTCGCTGCTGCGGGCCAGTTCGCCGCATGCCCGACACGCCAGCAGCCGCCCGCGGCCTTTGCGGTTGAGCACCACAGCCACCCGTCCGTCGGCGGCGCTCAGCAGATCGCGCAAACCCTCGGCGAACAGCCCGCCGCGGACGGGATCCTCATGGCGCCGGTCGAGCACTCTGACCTCGGGCCAGCCTGCGATCTCGGCTCTGCGGTCGAAGGTCGCCAGCTCGCCGGCCTGCAAGGCTTCCAATGTGGGCGCCGGCGATGTCAGCACCGTCGGGGCTGACACGCTGCGGGCCCGCTGAAGCGCCACCTCACGGGCATGCCAGGTGGGCGCCTGCTCGCTCTGCAAGCTCTCGGAGTGCTCGTCGATCACCACCACCGCAGCCAGACGCGGCATCGGCAGCCAGACCGCGGTCCGTGTGCCGACCACGGTCGCCCCGGCCGCGGCGACAGCCCAATCGTCGAAGCCTCGAGCCACTCGCACTCCGCGTCTCCGCAAGCCTGCCGACAGCCGGCGCACCTGCTCCAAGCCGGGGGCGATGATCAACGCGTCACCGCAGCGAACGGCGGCTTGAGCCACACCGAGAGCATCATTCGCAGGAGGGCAGCGCAGCACAGTCACAGCACCGGGGCGACCGAAGAGGTCGTCGAAGCTGCCGTTCTGATCTGAGGGCAGCGTGGGCGCCGGGGTTCGGGACGACTGCGGCGCCTTCACCTGGGCCGGCGCCCGCACCTCATCGCGACGGCCTCGGTTGCTAGCAGTCATCCCAGGTCGCGATGGCTTGACTTGGGCCGGCGCCCGCACCACCCGCGGCGGTGAAGCGGTTCGCAACAGCGACACCGTCCTGCCGGCCCAGCGCCGAGCAGCCCATTCGGCCAGTTTCAGCACCTCAGCAGGCGGCCCCATGCCGACGAGCTGCGCCAACGGCTGGAGCTCGATTCCCGGCGTCGGCTCGGCGTCCACCTCGACCACCCAGGCCCGCAGACGCCTGCCACCGAGATTGACTCGCACGATCGAACCGACCTGCAGCCGTTGGGCCCTGCCGTCGGCGTGCCAAGCTTCGGGCACCACGTAGTCGAAGGTCTTTTCGAGGCGCACCACGTCGGGCAGCACCCGCACCACCGTCACCCGCCCGGCGCGGCTCACAGGCTCAGCAGCAGGCGCCGGCCGGCTCAGAGGAGAGCGCTGATAGTCGGGCTCCTCTATGTCGAGGTGCCCTTGAACGCCGGGGTTCAGAGCCCCAGCGCCGACTTCAGGTCGTCCAGGCGACTGGTATTCTCCCAAGTGAACAGCCCGCCTCGTGGCTCGCGGCCGAAGTGTCCGTAGCTGGCGGTCGGCGCATAGATGGGATTCAGCAGCCCCAGCTCCGCCACGATGGTCGCGGGACGCAGATCGAACACCTCTCGCACCGCGGCCTCGATCCGCGAGCGGTCCACGGTCTCGGTGCCGAAAGTGTCCACCATCAACGACACCGGCTCGGCTTTGCCGATGGCGTAGGCGACCTGCAGCTCGCAGCGTGCGGCCGCGCCCGCGGCGACGATGTGCTTGGCCGCCCAGCGGGCTGCGTATGCCGCTGAGCGGTCGACTTTGGAGGGATCCTTCCCCGAGAAGGAGCCGCCGCCGTGGCGAGCCGCTCCCCCGTAAGTGTCGACGATGATCTTGCGGCCGGTCAGTCCTGCGTCGCTTTTGGGCCCGCCATGCTCGAACTTCCCGGTCGGGTTGATCAGCACCTTGTAGTCGTCGTCGGCGAACTGCGGGCAGTGCTCGGCGATCGCCGGCTCGATGATCTGCTCGATCACGTCGGGGCGGATCATCCGGTCGCGGTCGATTCCTTTGGCGTGCTGGGTCGACAGCAACACGGTGCGCAGCCTCACCGGACGCCCGTTCTGATACTCCAGCGTGATCTGGGTCTTGCCGTCGGGCCGCAGATACGGAATGGTCTGCTGCCTGCGCACCTCGGCATGGCGTTCGGTCATCCGGTTGGCCAGATGGATGGGCAGCGGCATCAGTGTGTCGGTCTCGTCGCAGGCGTAGCCGAACATCATCCCTTGGTCGCCTGCGCCCTGATCATCGAGCTGCCCTTCGCTGCGGTCCACCCCCAAGGCGATGTCGGGCGACTGCTCACCGACGGCCACCACCACTCCGCAAGTGTCGCCGTCGAATCCGTAGGCGGGGTTGTCGTAGCCCGCGGCCCGGATGGTGCGACGCACGATGGCGGGGATCTCCACGTAGGCCTCGGTGCGGATCTCGCCAGCCACCACCGCCAGACCGGTGGTGAGCAGAGTCTCGCAGGCGACGCGACTGTGCTTGTCGCCAGCGATCAACGCGTCGAGCACTGCGTCCGATATCTGGTCGGCCAGCTTGTCGGGGTGGCCTTCGGTAACCGACTCCGACGTGAACAGGTGGCCGCTCACTGTGAAGCTCCGGCGGGTGTCTCCGCACGCTCCGCCGCTAGCAGCGTCTCGACGGTGTCGAGAACGGCGCGGGCTGCTTGTTGTTTGGTGGTGAGGGACACATGATGCCGCGTCCCGTCGTTTGTGTACATGACTACCTCGTTGGTGTCGTGGCCGAAACCGACATTGTCTTTGGACACGTCGTTGGCCACGATCATGCCCAGATTCTTGCTGCGCAGCTTGGCGAGCGCGTTGGCTTCGAGATCCTCGGTTTCAGCGGCGAACCCGACCAGCACCTGGCCGGGCGGCTTCGCGGCGCCGAGAGCCGCCAGAATATCGCGGGTGGGCGCCAACTCGAGCGTCGGCACGCCTCGACCTTTCTTGAGTTTGCCGCCGGCCGGGTTCACCGGACGGAAATCGGCAACCGCGGCGGCCATGACCACCACGTCCGCGCCGGGCGCCTCCATCTCCACGGCCGCGGCCATCTCAGCGGCTGTCTCGACGGTCACCGCCCGCACACCGGCCAGGCAGGCGGACGGTTCAACGGACGGCTCGGTGGTGACCAGCACCACCTCGGCGCCGCGGGCCGCGGCTTCGACGGCGACGGCGGCGCCCTGTTTGCCCGATGAGCGGTTGCCCACGAAACGCACCGCGTCTATCGGCTCGCGGGTTCCGCCCGAGGTGACCAGCACCCGCCGGCCGGCCAGGCTCGGAGGCGTCAGCGCCGCCGACACGGCGGCCGCTATCTCGGCGGGGTCGGCCATCCGGCCGGCGCCGACGTCGCCCCCGGCGAGCGGGCCTTCGACCGGTCCCACCATGATCACGCCGCGTTCAGACAGTGTGGCGATGTTGTCTTGCACCGACGGCTGCTCCCACATCTCGGTGTGCATGGCGGGCGCCAGGATCACCGGCGCCCTGGTGGCCAGCAGAGTGGCGGTGAGCACGTCGCCGGAGCGTCCGTTGCGCAGATCCGAGATCAGCCGCGCCGTCGCCGGGGCCACCACTACCGCTGCTGCTCTCTGGCCGAGGCCGGTGTGGGGGATCGCCGTCGGCGGGTCGTCCCACAGCGACGTGACGGCAGGCTCAGAAGCCAAGGCCGTGAAAGTCGCCGCGCCGACCATTCTTTGCGCGGATTCTGTGAGCACCGGCACCACACGGGCGCCGTCGCCCACCAGCAGCCGGCACAACTCGGCGGCCTTGTATGCGGCGATGCCGCCGGTCACGCCGAGCACGACGCAGCGATCTCGTACCGCGCTCATGACTCAGAGGTCTGCCGCGGGCCCTCCGGGTCGCTGACGTCTTGCAGGTGGGCGCCGTCGGGATTGTCGACGCCGACGAGCTGCGAGCCTTCCGACAGCGGGTCTGTGGTCTCGTCTGCGCCGGCGAGATCGCCGAGCTCCGCTTCGGGGTCGACCTCGATCATTTCGATCTTGCCGGCCGCGATCTCCTCAAGGGCGATCGAGAGCGGCTTGACCGCGGTGGAGATCACCTGAGGCGGCACGGCGGCGCCGATGCCGCCGCCGAGCTGGCCGAGATAGTTGGTGATCTCCCGGCTCCTCATGGCGGCCAGAGTGACAAGCACAAACTTGGATTCTGTCCGGCCGATGAGCTCCTCGATCGAGGGGGTCATCATCGTGTCGTGGCCATGCGCCATGGAACGCTCCGTCAGGTCGCCCGATACGTGCTCTCAACCTAGCAGCGGTTGGCGCGCCACGGACAAAGACCGCTGCCAGTGATCCAGCCGGCGATCCGCTACCAGCGGTCGGCCAAGTCCGAGACGGGCGCCAGGAGCAGATCCTCGGTGCTGATCTCGCCGAGACGCTCGAGGCGGAAGACGGGCTCGGTCTCGGTGACCTCGTCGCGCAGGGCCGCGAAACGGTCCTGATAGCCCTCCAGCACGCTCTTGGCCGCCTGCGGGGACAGCCGTTGCCTGAAACGCACGTGCAGCAAGGTGATGCCTGTCGCCTGACGGTCTTTGACTTCGGGCACCAGCACGATGGTGCGCCCGTCGGAGCGGCCCCGAGCCACTCGAACCTGCCGCAGGGTGGCGACGAGACGCTTGCTGCCCCGCAGGGCCGGGTCTGCCTCGGTGCGGGAGACCAGCGTCGCCGCGACGCCGCCCCGGTCGGCGACGTGCAAAGTGGCTGCAGTCGATTCGAGGTCTCCGCAGATGCTGTAGCGGATGAAACCGGTGATCTCCTCGACCGCGGGATCCAAGGCGGCCAGCGTGCGAAGCGTCCGATAGCTGAGCTGATGACGCGGCGCGCCGGCGTCCAGAGCGGCGCGCGGCAGCGGCAACTCCAGCAGGGACTCCTCGGCGCGGCTGATCCCGACCGTCACCGTCTTGGCCTGGTGGCGGACTGCGTCGATCGGGCGGGTCAACTCGTCGATGGCCACGGTGAGCGCGGCCACGAGATCCTCCAGGACCACCGAAGGGGCGCCCGCCTTGCCTCGCTCCAGTTCGTAGGCGTCGAGCGAGGCGATCCCCAGGGCGTAGCGGTAGACTGAGGCCAGCTCTGTGGCTGCGCCGGCTTGGAGGCAGCCGTCGTAACAGCCTTGGCGCAGGCCCTGCAGGAAGCTTTGCGCGGCGCCGCCGATGCGGTCGCCCAGGTTTCGCAACAGTTCATGGCCGCTCCGGCCTGCGGCGCCGTCTTGTAGCGCTGCCTGCACGGCGGCGCGGGTCTCGCGCAGCGGTTGCGCCAGTTCGTCGACGGCCAGCGCCGACTCGTAGCCGAAGAGGTGCCCCGCCATGGCGGCCAGCACGAAAGCCAGCTCAGGCGACTCGACAGCCGGGACGACGACGACTTCCGCCGCGTCAGCGAAACGCGCGGTGCTGTCGCGAGTGCCGCCGTCGGTGAGGCGGGCTGTGCTCGCTGCACCGCCGGAGAGGTTCGTTGTGCTCGCTGTGCCGGCGACTCGGACGGTGTCGCTGGTGGTGATGACTATGGGCACGGCTTTGTGCGCTCGGAAAATCGACACCTCTTTGGACACGTCCTCGGCGGTCGAGCCCGACAAACCGGCGGCGCACACCAGAATCAGCGGCTCGGCTGAAAGGTCTATGTGCTTTTTGTCCTCGGTGGCGTCGACGGCGACGGACTTGTAGCAGAGCTCCGAAAGCTTGATGCGCACCTCTTCGGCGGCCACTTGGTTGATGCCGTTGCCCACCACCGCCCAATAGGTGCGTCCCGTGACATGGCGGCGGACGATCTCGGCTATCTGATCACGCAATGCCAGCACCTCGGTCATCTGCGCGGGCAACTGCCGCAGCGAGGCCAACAGCCGCCGGCGCCTTCGCTGATTGCGGGACTGCTTGCTCGACGCTCGGCCGTGTTGCCGGCTCGGAGCGTTGTGACCGTCTTCGGAGGAGGCGACCGCCCCGGCGCCGCTGCCGGGCGCGTCCAAGGCGTCGGCCAATGCGACGGACAGCAGCAACCCGGCCGCCACCTGCGAATAGAACGCTTTGGTGGAGGCCACGCTCATTTCCACGTCGCGTCCGTCGGAGGTGTAGAGCACGCCGTCGGCTTTAGTGCAGAGGTCGCTGTTGCGGCGGTTGACGACGGCGATCACCGACGCGCCCCGGCGGCGTGCCAGGTCCACAGTGCGGTTGGTGTCGGTGGTGGTTCCCGACTGGCTGACGGCGACGACGAGCGTGTCGCTCATGTCGGCTCGCAGCCCGAAACCCGACAGCTCGGTGGCGACTGCGGCGCTCAACTGCAACCTCGGTTGCGACTTCGGCGAGTCCGGGCCGTGCTGTTGATCCAGTTCCTGCTCGAGGAAGCAGATCAAGCTGCGGGCGGCCACCGCTGCGGTGCCCTGACCGATGGCGATGATCTTGGATATCTTCCCTCGGGCCAGCCTCTCGACTATGCGACGCGGCAGAACCTCGTCGCCCAGCCTGACAGCGAGCTGGGAGTCGTCGAGACGCGAGTCGTCAAGTTGCGAGTCATCGAACCGCGAGTCGTCGCCTCGATGTTGTGGAGAACTCTCTCCTGTAGGGCTCTCTGCGTCATGCTCGGCGGCGACGATGCGGCCTCGCAGGGTTTTGCGGAATGACTCGGGCGACTCGCTGATCTCTTTGAGCAGGAAATGACGGAAACCGCGACGGTCGATGTCGCGGGTGGTTATGCCGGCAGCGGCGAACTCGTCGGGGGACACGGGCAGCGGCGTCGCGTCGTAAGCGAACCTCTCCACGGCGCCGAGGTCGCCGGCGCTGCGACGGTCCAGCACCACGATCTGGCCTCGGCCTCCGAGGGAGATCCCGTCGGGCTCGCCTTCAGCGTCATCGGTCTGCGGGTCGGATCGGGCGGCCTCGGTTTCTCCATCCATCCGCAGAAAGAGGCCGGCTTGCTCCACCAGCCCGTAGGGCTCGCTGGCCACCACGTAGGCGTCCTCGGCAGCGCCGACGTAGAGAGCCTGTCCGCTGCCCCGCAGCGCCAGCATCAGCTTGTCGGGATGCGCCGCCACTTGGCCGACCACAGCGACGGAGCCGTCCAGTCCGACCGCGCACCGGCGGAAAGCCTCAACGACCGGCGCCAGGCCGCGACCCGCCGGCGGCCGGTGCTCCCCCGGCGCCGAGCCCGTGCGCAAGGCGTCAACGACCGGCGCCGAGCTGCGACCGGAGTCGGCTTCGGGCTGCCCGTCCATGGGCGGATTCGCCAGATGCGCCGCCCACAAAGCCGGGATCACTTTTGCGTCCGTCGTGATGCCGGGATGTATCGACAGGCCGTGCTGCGCCCGCAGGCTGGCGTGGTTGTCGACGTCGCCGTTGAGCGCGACGACGGCGTAGGGGGCTGAGCCCGCTGCGGCGGCGCGGCCTCGCACGTCGACGTCTTCGGCGAGTTCGGAGTTGATCGGATGCGCGTTGGCTTCGTTGATCATGCCCACGCTGGCCCAGCGAGTGTGCCCCAGCACCGTCACCGAGGCGCTCTCGCTGCGGAGCGCCGCCGCCAGCAGTTCGTCGGCGGCGACCGCGGAGCGCAGCACCGCGGTGTTGTCCCCCAGCTCACCTATCTCGGCCGCGGCTTTGTAGACGAAGCTCAAGCAGCCGTCGACCCAGCGGACCGAGCCCGAACAGAAGAGAGGGTCCGCGCCCCGCTGCGACAACGCCGCGGCCGGCATCGCATCGGCAGGGTCCAGTCCGTGGCCGTCTACCAGCACATGCAGCCCGGCAGAGTCGCGGCCGCGCACTTCGAGGCGGTCTATCGCGGCGAGCGCCACCTGAATGCACCAGAACGCTTCCAGCGCGGCGTCGCCAGGGTTCGCCCCGGCGAGGCTCGCGACCGCTTCGAAGGTTCTCAGCCGGTCGTGGCTGACAGCCCACAGAGCGTCTTTCACCTCGACGAGGGCTGAGTTGACCGCTTCGGCTCGCTGATGCTGCGAACGGTCCAGGCAGCGCTCCACGATCTGCACCTGCTGCTGGGCTTCGCTCAGCAGCGATGAGACCATCTCCGGCACTGCCTTGCCGGCCAGAACCCCGCGGAGACCGGCTGTGCCCGCCAGCAGCCGGTCGGACCGTCTCAGATACTCGGCCGCCGCGGCGATGCCGGAGGCCAGATCTGCGACGGCCGGGGCTGTCGAAGCCCGCTCGGCGTCCGCCGCGAGATCCCGCAGCGCTGACACTGCCAGCCTCAGCGGCGCTTCGATGTCCGCCGCTTCAGGGGCAGGTCGCCGTGAAGCGCGTCCGATCACCGCAACAATGCCGCACATTCTCAGCTCAGGCTACAGGCGGCCTGCCTCCTGTCAGTGCTGGCACCACCCCCCGAGCGGCTTCAGGCTGGCACCACCGATCCCTGGAGCGGCTTCAGGCTCGCAGCAGTGCCGCCAGCAGCGTTCGAAGCTCGGATATGCCGCCGCCTTTGGCCGAACTGGTCCAGACGACGGCGCCGCGTTCAGCGCCGAGCCTGTCAGTGAGCTCTCGGCGTCGTGCGCCTTGTCGGGCCGGACGAACCTTGTCGAGCTTGGTGGCGACGTAGGTCACCGGCAGCTCCAGACTGTCGAGCCAGGCGACCGTGTCTAGATCCAGGCGGGTGGGCCCGATCTCTGCGTCGATGAGATGCAGCACGCCTCGCAGCGGCGCCCGGTGAGCGAGATAGCTCTCGGCCATCGCGCTCCAGCGGGCCTGCTCGGTTTTGGACGCCTTGGCGTAGCCGTATCCGGGGAGGTCCACCAGCCAGCGGCCTGATCCCTCGGCGCCTAACTCGAAGGCGTTGATCAGCCGGGTGGCGCCCGGGCTCTTGGAGGTGCGGGCGAGCTGTTTGCGCTGAGCCAGCGCGTTGATCAGCGAGGACTTGCCCACATTGGATCTCCCCACCAGCGCGATCTCAGCGTCGTTGGCGGGCATCTGCGCGGCCTGCGAATACGAAGCCACGAAGCGCAGGTCCAGCGGCCCAGGCACCGATTCAGGCTACAGCCGGCCACCACGACGACTGGGAGTGCTTAGCCGGTGTCGTAGGCTCGCGGGATGGGCTTGGTGGTGCTGGCACATCAGGGCGGCTGGGACGAGGCGCTGCTCGTGGCCGGGCCTCTGCTCGTGTTCGCCGGCGTCGTGTGGAGCGCCAAACGGCGAGCCGTCAAGCAGGCGGGCCTGCAGCCGGAGTCGCAGGCGCCCGCCAATGAAGACGGCGGCCGGGCCGGCTGAGAGGGCGGACGCTGTTGGCGCCCCTACTCGCCCGGCCTGTCGCTGTCGGCCTGCCCGATTCGGATGTCGGCGCCCAGCGAGGCCAGGTCGCCGACCAGGTTCTCGTAGCCGCGCCGCACATGATGGGCGTCGCTGATGACCGTCGGCCCTTCGGCGCCGAGCCCTGCCACCGCCAGAGCGGCGCCGGCGCGGATGTCGTGAGCTCGCACGGGCGCCCCCGACAGCCTGTCCACGCCTCTGACCACCGCATGATGAGCGTCGGTTCGGATGTCGGCGCCCATGCGACGCAGCTCGTCGACGTAACGGAAACGCCCCGGGAAGAGGTTCTCGGTGACGATCCCCACGCCCGAAGCCGTGGCCAGCATCGTCACCAGGAAAGGCTTGCAGTCGGTGGCGATGCCCGGATAAGGCAGCGTGGAGCAGTCGACCGAGTCGAGCCTCCGCGGCGCGACGGCACGGATTCCTTCGGGTTCGCCGATGATGATCATCCCCATCTCGGTCAGCTTGGCGCAGAGCAGTTCCATGTGGTCGTAACGGGCGCCCTCCACGAGAATCTCACCGGAAGCCACCCCCAGCGCGGCCAGGTAGGTGGCCGCCACGATGCGGTCGGGCACCACAGCGTGGTCGGTGGACTGCAACAGCTCGGTGGTCCCAGAGCCGTCGATCACGAGCGTCGAGGCGCCGACGCCGGAGACACGCGCCCCCATGCCCTGCAAGAACCGGCAGAGGTCGAGTATCTCGGGCTCGCGGGCGGCGTTGTCGATCACGGTTCTGCCCTTGGCGGCCACCGCGGCCATGAGCAGGTTCTCGGTGGCGCCCACGCTGGGGAACTCCAGCACCACCCGTGCGCCCAGCAGCTGCGGCGCGGACGCTTCGATGTTGCCGTGGACCACATCGACTCGGGCGCCCAGCTCTGCGAGCCCCTTGACGTGCATGTCAACCGGACGCGGCCCGAAGTCGTCGCCTCCCGGCAGCGCCACTGTGGCCTCCCCGCAGCGGGCCAGCATGGGACCCAGCAGCACGACCGAAGCCCGGAACCTCTCGACGATGTCGTAGGGGGCTACCGGAGTGATCCGCGCCGGCACGTCGATGCGCAGCGCAGACGTGTCTTTCGGGTCCCGCTCGACGCTGCATCCCACGGCCCGCAGGAGTTCCGCCATCAGATCCACGTCGACGATGCGCGGCATGTTGCTGAGCCGGTAGGCGCCCTCTGCGAGCAGGGTTGCCGCCATCAGTTTGAGGGCGGAGTTCTTGGCGCCGGCGACTCGCACCGAGCCCTCCAGCGGCGAACCGGAACGCACGATGATCTGCTCAGACACGCTCTCGTGAGCCTGCGGCTCGGACGCGGGGCCGTGTCCAGAGCCATGAGACGGCTTGGTTGCCACCGTGCGAGCCTATTGGGCGGCGCTTGGCGCGCTGTGGCGTATCTGGCCTATGCACCTCTGTCACAAACCCGGGCGCTCCCAACGCTGAACAGATCGCAGAGCAGCTGCCTGCCATGACCGTTCTGCGCACAGTGACGCGCGGCAGCCGAGCCGCTGCGGAACTCGAATACCAGAAGCGCCTGGCGCCCCGAGACGACATCGTGGCCGAGAGGATCACAGAGACGGCGGCATCAACAGTCGCAGGCGCGGCACCCGCCTCTCAAGCCGTCGAGCATGAGCCGTCCGACGACGCGGTCCGCTTCGAGTCTGTCGGCGGGCCTTTCAGTCATTACGAGCGGCGGCTGTGTGTTCCTCGCCCGACCGCTCCTCCGGCTGCGGCTGCGCCGGACCGGCAACAGCATCAACAGCAGCGGCCCCCGGACTACGAGTTGCTCGAGGTCATCACCTACCGGCTGGCGGTGCCGGTCTGGGGGTGGCTGTTCCATTGGCCTGTGAAGCGGGCGCTGCGACACCGTAAACCCGTCTACGGCTACTGGTGGGCGCCGCCCGACCGGATCGACGAGCGCCCCGCGATGGTGCTGGGGCTGCTGTGTTGCGTGCAGGTGCTCGACGGCTATCTCGGCACCGTCTTGTCGCAGACCCTCACGTTCGCCGCCGACGAGTTCGGTCGCGGCAACACCGCTCAGGGGATAGTGCTGGCGGTGGTGCGCGTCGGGGTGCTGATCGCTCTCGCCGGCGTGGCGCTGGCCGATCGGCACGGGCGCAGACGGCTGCTGTTGGCCGCCGGCACGGCCAGTTGCGTGATCACCGCCGCGGGGGCGCTGGCGCCGGGTCTCTGGTTCTTGGGCGCCACCCAGTTGGCGGCCCGAGGACTGTCCACCGCTTTGGGCATCCTCATCGTGATCTACGCCGCCGAGGAGATGCCGGCACGGTCGCGGTCGTGGGCCATGTCGGTGCTGGTGCTCTGCGCCGGTCTCGGCTCGGGGATGGCGGTCTGGGTGCTGCCGGTGGCCGATCTGCACATCGCCGCCTGGCGGATCATCTACGTGGCGCCTCTGGCGGGCTTGGCTGTGATGGCCTGGGTGGGCCGTCGCCTTCCCGAGAGCCGCCGTTTCACGCCCGGCCGCGCCGGGCCGCGCCGGGCGTCGGGCGGCCGGGCCGAGAGCCTGTCGGACGACGGCAGCACGGACGCGGCGCTTCCGGCGGACGACACAGCCTCGGACTTGCCAGAAGACTTCACGGACGCGGCGCTTCTGGCGGCGCAGCGGCGGCGCAGGAGGCTGGCGCTGCTGGCGGTCTCGGCTTTCTTGATCGCCATGTTCGCTGCGCCAGCCTCGGGTTTGCGCAACGATTTCCTCAAAGACGAACGCGACTTCTCGGCGGCGGCGATCTCGCTGTTCACTCTGGTCACCAACACCCCCGTCGGCATCGGCATCCTCGCCGGCGGTTATCTGGCCGACCGGCGAGGGCGCCGTCCGGTGGGCGCGTTCGGTCTGGTCGCCGGGGCTGTGCTGGGCGCCTGGGCCTTCTTCAACGAAGGCGCCGCCTTGTGGCTGCTGAGCCTGGGGGCAGGAGTGCTGGGGGCTTTGGCTGTGCCGGCGCTGGCGGTTTACGGGCCTGAACTGTTCGGCACCTACCGCCGAGGGCGGAGCAACGGCCTGATAGTCGCTGTCGGCGTGGCGGGCAGCGCGCTGGGTCTGCTGACGGCCGGCTGGCTGTCGGACGTGCTCGACGGCAGGCTGGCGCCGGCGCTGGCGCTGCTGGCGGCCGGCCCTCTGGCGGTGGCTGCCCTGGTCGTATGGAAGTATCCCGAAACGGCCGGCCGGGAACTCGAAGACCTGAATCCCGAAGACGGCAACACCTAAACCAGCGACACTGGCCCGCAACGCTAAGCGACGCTTCGTCCGCGCGTTCGCGATCCCCGATAGGAGCAACGCGCCGGAAACACCGACCAGCGACACTGGCCCGCAACACTGAGAGATGCGGCTGAACACAGCTGGCCGTGTGGTCAGTTATCGGTTAGGCCCGCCGCCGGATCCAGACGACGACCGGGATGCTCCTGGGCGGCTCTAGGCTGGCTCTGTGCGGATCGCCGTCGGGTCGGACCACGCCGGCTACAGGCTCAAGCAGGCTCTGGCCGAGCATTTGCGCCGCAGCGGCCACGAAGTGAACGACTGCGGGACGCGGTCCGACCAGCGGGTGGACTACCCCGACTTCGGCGCCGCGGTCGGACGGGCGGTGGCCTCGGGCCGGGCTGATCTGGGGTTGTGCGTCTGCGGCAGCGGCAACGGCATCGCCATGGCCGCCAACAAGGTTCCCGGCGTGCGCGCCGCGGTGGCCCACGACGCCATCTCGGCGCGTCTGGCTCGCGCCCACAACGACGCCAACGTCTTGTGCGTCGGTGAGCGCTTGATCGGCGAAGAGGTCGCACGAGAGGCGCTCGACGCCTGGCTGGGCGCCGCATTCGAGGGCGGTCGCCATGCAGCCCGTGTCGCCAAACTCTCAGCCTTGGACGACCCCGACGGCACTGGCTCAGTCTTGGACGCCCCGGAAGGCGCCGACTGACCGTTGCGCTCGCACTGCGAGGCTTCGAGCCACTACGGTGCAAGGCGCACTACCGTGCGAGGCGCCGAGGGTCGCGACGCGAGTCCTTCCAGCAGGGCGAGTCCCGCCTCTTAGTTTGACAACTACCCTGCCGGGATTGTCGGTCGCGACGCGAGTCCTTCCAGCAGGGCGAGTCCCGCCACGGAAACCCCGCCGTAGAGAGTCCCACCGCAGAAACGAGGAACCGATGCCCTGGCCCGCCGCCGATGAGGCCGTTTTCGATCTGATCCGCCAAGAGATCCGCCGCCAGAACACCACTGTCCAGCTGATCGCCTCGGAGAACTTCGCCAGCCCCGCCGTGATGGCCGCGACCGGGTCCGTCTTCACCAACAAGTACAGCGAGGGCTATCCGGGCCGGCGCTACTACGGCGGCAACATCGTGGTCGACCAGATCGAGGAACTGGCCCGAGACCGCGTGTGCGCGCTGTTCGGCGCCGACCACGCCAACGTGCAGCCCCACGCCGGCGCCATCGCCAACATGGGCGCCTATCAGGCGCTGCTCGAGCCGGGAGACACCGTGCTGGGCATGAGCCTCGACCATGGCGGTCATCTCACCCACGGCTCACCGGTCAACTTCTCGGGCTTGCTGTACCGCTTCGTGTCCTACGGCGTCACTCCCAGCGACGAGCGCATCGACCTGGATCAGCTGCGCGATCTCGCCTTGGCGCATCGTCCCAAGCTGATCGTGGCAGGCGCTACCGCCTATCCCCGTCTGATCCAGCCTGAGCCGCTGCGCGAGATCGCTGACGAGGCGGGCGCGCTGCTGATGTTCGACGCGGCGCACATCGCCGGGCTGATCGCAGGCGGCGTGCATCCCAATCCCGTGCCTTTCGCCGATGTGGTGACCTTCACCACCCACAAGACGCTGCGCGGCCCCCGCGGCGGGGCCATCCTGTGCCGCTCCGAGCACGCCAAAGCGATCGACAAGGCCATGTTCCCAGGCTTGCAGGGCGGACCGCTCGACAACGCCGTGGCGGCCAAAGCCGCGGCGTTCGCGGAGGCCGCCACCGACGAGTTCGCCGACTACGCGGCCCGCATCGTGGCGAACTCGCGGGCTTTGGCTGCGGCTCTCGCCGGGCACGGTTTCAGGCTCGTGTCGGGCGGCACCGACAACCATCTGCTGCTGCTGGACTTGCGGACCTTCGATCCCGACCTGACCGGCAAGGAAGCCCAAGCCACTCTGGACGCCGCCGGCATCAGCCTCAACAAGAACACGGTGCCCGACGACCCCCGCTCGCCGTTCGTGACCTCCGGCGTGCGTGTCGGCACTCCCGCCGTGACCACTCAGGGCATGGGCAGCGACGACATGACGGCCATCGCCGAACTGATCTCGCGTGCTCTGCGCAACCGCTCAGACGCTGCCGCCGTGGCTGCCGTCAAAGCCGACGCCGAGGCGCTCTGCGCCGCCAAACCGCCCTACCCGGGACTCGAACCGCAGTACTGAAGCCCCTCCCCAGCTCGCGGCTGGCTTCCTGCTCTCGACGGTTTCTGAGGCTCAAGCCCTGTTCGGCTTCGGTGACACCGTCTGCGTGCCCGTGATCGCCTGGCTCGCCCGACTCGGTGGTATGAGGACGGGTTCGCGATCGTCAGCCGAGGCCAGTCCGCGACGTTGTCACACCAGAGTATTAGAGTCGCCTGCCGAGTCTAAAAGGCTTATCCATCCCGCCCGAATGGCTTTCCACGAGGGTTTCATGCCGCTCAACCAATCCCCAGACACAGTGATCCCAGTTCCTGATCTCGGTCGTTCGAAGCTGCGCGCGGCCGAGTTCTTCGCTGGCATCGGGCTGGTGCGCTGCGGCTTGGAGCAGGCTGGCATCGAGGTGGTGTGGGCCAACGACATCGAGCCGGTCAAGAAGTCCGTCTATGCCGCCAATTTCGACGACTCTCATTTTCTGTTGGGTGACATCCGCGAAGTGGCAGGGGAAACGGTGCCCACCGTGGATTTGGCGACTGCCAGTTTCCCCTGTGTGGATCTTTCGCTAGCGGGGAACCGTCGAG
Organism: Acidimicrobiaceae bacterium; assembly: GCA_026708645.1. GTDB lineage: Bacteria > Actinomycetota > Acidimicrobiia > Acidimicrobiales > Aldehydirespiratoraceae > Aldehydirespirator. The sequence goes on from JAPOUM010000041.1 coordinate 200,640, forward strand.
GCCTCAGAGGCGAGCAGTCGGGCTTGTTCTATGAGTTCGCTCGGATTCTCGGTGAGATGGGAGATCGTTCGCCGTCTGTGGTGATGGTCGAGAATGTGGCGTCTTTCGTGTCGTCGCGTGATGGGCGAGATCTGCGGGCTGCTGTGAGAGAGCTCAATGCTCTGGGATACGTCTGCGATCTGCTGATGCTGGACGCGAGATGGTTCACGCCTCAATCGCGTCCGCGTCTGTTCATCGTCGGCGCCCGGCAGCGCTACTCCGACGGAGCTGCCAGCAACGCGAGTCTCTTGCGGCCTGATCGGTTGGTGCGCTTCTGTCGCTCGAACCCCGATCTTGAACTCCAAGAACTCCCGTTGGCCACTCCCCGGTGCAGGGGGTCTGCCTTGAGCGACGCTATCGAACGGTTCGCGCCAGCTTCGGATTTTTGGTGGAACGGCGCACGCTACGACGGTTTCATGTCCTCGCTGGTGCCGTTGCAGCGTCGCCGACTCGAGTCCCTGCGAGCCCGGCGCCGTTTTGAGTGGCGCACCGCTTACAGGCGCACTCGGGCAGGGGTCGCGGTGTGGGAGATCCGCGGCGACGAGCTGGCCGGATGTCTACGCACAGCCCGTGGAGGCTCTTCGCGGCAGGCGGTGGTGCAGGCTGGACACGGCCGAGTGCAGGTGCGCTGGATGACGCCACGCGAGTACGCGCGTCTTCAGGGCGTGCCCGAAGACTTCGATTTTTCGACGGTTTCTGAGGCTCAAGCCCTGTTCGGCTTCGGTGATGCCGTTTGCGTGCCCGTGATCGCCTGGCTCGCCCGCGAAGCACTGACGCCCGCCGCGACCGGCAGCATCTCGACCGGCGCCGCAGCCTGATGCCTGAGGACGCTGCGCCCCCGGCGAGAAGCGGGGAGCCGCTTGAGGTCTCACAACTCTACGCAGGCGTAGAACGACTGCTGAGAGAGACAGACTCCAAAGGGCGCGTCTCAGGCGACTGTCAGCACGGCGTCTATCTGTTCATCGACTATGACGGCGAACCGATCTATGTGGGACAGACACGCGAGAAGCTCAGAACCCGGATCCGCCGGCACCTGACGAATCAGCGCACCGACGCAGTAGCGATGCGCGTACTCGACCCTTTCGAGGTCGCCGAAGTCGAGATGTGGCCCTTCTGGGATCTCGGAGAAGCACCCGAGGGAAAGGTCAAGGAGACGTTGCAGAAAGCCGAATTCACTGTCTACCAAGACACGCTACGGCGATCGTCTTTCAAGGCTGTGCTAAACGAAGGCCAGATCCCTCATGCCGAGATCATCCCACTCCCGGAGTCCGTCCGAGCGACCATCCTGCCAATCGGTTCAAGGCGTCAGCGAGAGCACCCTGACATCAGGCTGGCCCGACGGGCTCGGACTATCGCTGACCTCGCCCGAGTCATCAGCGAGCGGCGCGTCAGTTCGGGAATCCGTCGCACACTGTGGGTGCAGGCGAAACGTCTCGAACACCTGTCGCGCATCCGGTTGGAGGAACTCGAAGGCTGAACGGTCGACAACTAGCGGCAACCCGGCGGCGGCGGCGGCTCGGGTCAGCCGGGGCTTTCGGCGACGGCTTCGCTGATCTCTTCGAGGCTGACAGGGCCTTCACGAAGGATCTCAGGGACGGGCCCGGTTACGTCGACCACCGTCGACGACGCCACGCCGCGGGCGCCGCCGTCGATCACGAGCCCCAAGTCCGGCAGCAGGTCTGCGACGCCTTGAGCGGTAGTCGGCGTGGGGCTGCCGTGCAGGTTGGCGCTGGTCACAGCCAGCGGCCGCGGTGCCGCGATGGCCTGCATGATCGCATCGTCGGGCAGCCGCACTCCGATGGTCGAACCCTTGCCCAGATGCACGGGCGCAGACGGAGTGCGGGTCGCCACGATGGTCAGCGGCCCCGGCCAGAAACGCTCAGCCAGACGCCCGGCCGATCCGTCGAATTCCACCAGTTGCGCTGCTGCGGCCGTGTCGGCGACGATCACGGCGATGCTGCGCTCGGCGGGCCGCTGCTTCAGCCGGAACAGCCGCTCGACGGCCTGTTCGTCGGACGCGGCGGCGGCCAGCCCGTAGACGGTGTCGGTGGGCACCCCGACGGGCCGGCCGGCTGCCAGAGCGTCGAGTGCCGCCGCCACCGCAGCAGCCCGCTCGACAGCCCCGGCGACGCTCATCACAGTCGGCTGCACGACTTTCACAAGCGGCCCAGCACGACCCTGTCGCGGCCTGCTAGGTCGGGCTCGACCCGCACTTCGCTGAAACCCGCCGCGGTGAATATCTCCGCGGACTCGCGGGCTCGCTGCGAGGCTGCTTCGGTGATCAGCGCTCCGCCGGCACGCAGCCACTGCGAAGCTCCCTTCACCACCTGCTGCAAGGCTTCGGCGCCGGTGGGGCCCGACCGCAGTGCCGTGAGCGGCTCCCAGTCGGCCACCACAGACGGGAGCTTCTCGCCGGCGGCGACATACGGAGGGTTCGAAACGATCACGTCTATCGTGCCGCGCAGCCGACCGGGCAGAGCCTCGAACCAGTCCCCCTGATGCAGCGTCACCCGGGCAGCGGCTCGACCCAGCCCGGCCAGATTGGCGCGGGCGACGGCCAGAGCGTCAGGCGAAACATCGCTGGCGTAGACCCTCGCACGGCTGCATTCGACGGCGACCGACATACCGATGGCGCCGGCGCCGGTTCCGAGATCCACCACCGTTACCTGGCGCCCCGCGGCAACGCCGCCGACACGCTGCGCCGCCTCTTTGATCGCCCAGCCTGCCACGACCTCGGTCTCGGGTCTGGGGATCAGCACCCGGCGGTCGATCATCAACTCGAGGCTCCTGAAACCCCACGAGCCGACCACGTATTGCAGCGGCTCGCCCGACATGCGGCGCTGCAGCATCGTGTAGAAGTGGGCTGCGGTCCGCTCGGTGGCAGGCTCGTCGAGGATGCGATGGAACTCAGCCGGCGCCGCCCCGGAGGCCGCCTCAACAAGACGACGCGCCTCGTCGGCGCCGCCGGCGCCCTCTGATGCCGCTGGGTCCTCAGCAGACGCTGATGTCTCGGCGGATGCCTCCGATTCCCGGGATGCGCCCGACAAGCAGTGTCGCGCCTCTTCGTAGAGACTGCGCCACAGCACGAGCGCTTGCAAGTCAGCGTCTGCGGCACCACCGCTGTAGCTGAATGCGCTCACGGCCCGAGTCTGCGGGCATCGCAACCGGTGCTCAGGCACTGTGGTCGGCGGCGAGCAGAGACCGCTGCTCGTCCTGCACCAGAGCGTCGCTCAGTTCGTCGAGCTCGCCGGCCATCACCCGATCCAGCTTGTAGAGCGTCAAACCCAGGCGATGGTCGGTGACCCGGTTCTCTTTGAGGTTGTAGGTGCGGATCTTCTCGCTGCGGTCGCCGGCGCCGACTTGGCCTCGGCGCATGGCGGACTGCTCGGCGGAGGCCCGCTGCTGCTCGGCCTGCAGCAGCCTCGAACGCAGCACCCGCAGCGCTTTCTGCTTGTTCTGCAGCTGGCTCTTCTCGTCTTGCATGGACACGACGATCCCGCTGGGCAGATGCGTGACACGCACCGCCGAGTCGGTGGTGTTCACCGACTGGCCGCCGGGACCCGACGACCTGTAGACGTCGATCTGCAGATCCGAGTCGCTGATCTCGACTTCCACCTCTTGGGCTTCGGGCAGCACCGAGACGGTCGCCGAAGAGGTGTGGACACGGCCCTGGGACTCTGTCACCGGCACCCGCTGCACCCGATGGGTTCCCGCCTCGTGCTTGAGCCGCGTCCAGGCCTGATCGCCGGAGATCATTCCGCTCACCTCCGTGAAACCCCCCAGATCAGACGGCGAGGAGGCCAACGCTTCGAGCTTCCAGCGCCGGCGCTTGGCGAAAGCCTGATACATCAGATACAGGTCCCGGGCGAAGAGGTTGGCTTCTTCGCCGCCGGCCGCGCCGCGGATCTCGACGATCACATTGCGGCCCTCGTTGGGGTCCGGCGGCAGCAGCAGCACACGCAACTCGTCGCCGGCGGCGGCGGTCGCGGCCTCGAGCTCGTCGATCATCTCTCGCAATTCGGCCCGCTCGTCGCCAGCCGCGTCGGCGTGCATTCGACGCGCCTCTTCGAGGTCTTCGGTCATGTCTCGCAGACGCCCGCCCACGGCCACGATCTCATCGAGCTGCTTGTGGCGGCGACCGAGTTCGGCCAGCTGGCGCGGATCGGACTGCACCGCCGGATCGCCGAGACGTATCTCGACGTCACGCAACTCGTCGGCAAGCCCCGCGATCCGCTCCAGCACGGATTCAAGGCTACCGGCCGCTACCAGCCGCTCTCGGAAAATGCTGAGGACTCGGCTGGACTCAGAGTGATTTCAGGAACTCGGCTACTGCTGCGATGATCTCGGGGTCGGCTGCGGGTTTGGGGTCGTGGTTCTGGCCTTCGAGCCAGCGCACGGTCACCGCTCCCGCAATAGCGCCGAAGTGAGCGGCGAACTCCTCGGGGCTGCCGAATGGGTCGCGATCACCGGTTACGAACAGGACCGGCACATCAATGTCGCCGAAGTGCCCCACCCGCAGACGCCCCGGCATGCGCGGTGGATGCAACGGATAGCTCAACAGCACCAGCCCGGCCGCGGGCAGGCCCTCGGACACGGCCATCGAGCAGACACGGCCCCCGAGGGAGCGCCCGCCGAGAACTATCCGTGCAGCATCGACTCCGAGTTCGGCGGCGAAGGCCTGGGCTGCGCTGCGGAGTTCGACGATCAGCTTCGGCGCCCGGTCGGGGAAGCGTCTGGCTTGGCGCCGGTAGCTGAACTCGATGCGCCGCACCGGCAGTCCGGGATCCTGCTGCAGGGCTTGTTGCAGAGCAACCAGAGTGTGATGGTCAGCACCGCCGCCGGCACCGTGCGTCAACAGCAGTCCGGCAGGCCCCGCAGCCGCCGAAGCAACCCTCGCGTCAGCGGTGCTCACAAACCCGATCGTAACGCTGGCGCGCGGTCGAGGACCGGGCGGTTATGGCGACACCTTGAAGTTGCTGCAGCGCTGCGCGTCCGTTCGGTGGCGCAGCGCTGCAGCAACTTTCAGATGGCTCGCGGTACTGGTTGCGTTGCTGATGTCGGCTTGCGATGCAGCTCAGTCGTCGTCGATGATGGTCATGGTGGCTGTGCCGCGTTCGATGACCGCGCCGGTGGGTCGGGACAGTTTGATGAGGAAGACTTCGTCGCCTTCTCGTTGGTTGTCGTCGTCTAGGAAGGTGAAC
>JAPOUM010000023.1 GCA_026708645.1 Acidimicrobiaceae bacterium
GCCCCCACCAACCCGCCACACTCCAACAAATCGCCAGCATGCTCAACCGAGCCGCCACCATCACCACCCCCCAATAACCCCCGAAGGGCGGCGGCCCGTCGGCACCCGCTCAGGGGCTCACGGGTAGGCGTGGCGAGCACGCCGATCCGCCGGCCTGCTCACCAGCAATACTCAGCCGCGCAGCAACACTTCGCGACGAGCCGGCACCGCCGGCAGCTCGCCGGTTGCACGGCCCGCCGCACACGACCGGGCCACCGGACGCCTCCGCCTGACAAGCGTCTGACAGGCGGCTCGCGCAGGCCCGCAGGCGAGCCGCTATCGGGCCGTAACAACAGAACGCAACCCCGTAGCAGCCTCGAGCGCAGCGATGCGCTCACCCTGTGGCACCAGAGCAGCCATCACCTCACGATGCAGAGCCGTGGTGTGGGCGGTCAGGTCAGCCCGAGCAGCGGCTATCTCAGTCATGGCCTCTTGATGCATCTTCAAGGTCTGTTCGCTCTGCTGGGCGATCGCCGACATGGCCTCTTGGTGGAGTTCCATGGTTCGCTCGTTTTGCTTGGCGATGGCGTCCATCGCCTGTTGGTGGAGTTCCATGGTTCGCTTGTTTTGTTTGGCGATGGCGTCCATGGCTTGTAGGTGCATCTCGGCGTTTCGTTCGCCTTGCTTGGCGATGGCGCCCATCGCTTGTAGGTGCATCTCGGCGGACCGGTCCATGGCCTCTATGTGCATCTCGGCGTTTCGTTCACCTTGCTTGGCGATGGCGCCCAGAGCGACCGTGTGCTCCTCGGCTCGTTGGGCGTTCTGGCTGAGCAGGTAATGGACCAGCACCGCGAGGATGCCGAGCAGGCCAGAACCGATAATGGAGATAAGTGCAATCAGCATGAAATTGACTATAGATGGAAAATCAGGAACATGCAACCCCTGCATCGAAATTTATTCTGAAGGACTGACATGAGCTGTGCAGAGTGCAGGAATCCGCCTGCGAGCTCGACCTTTCACCCGAGGCACCGAGAGGCTCTCGCCGGCCGATCTGCGGTCGTTGCTGCGTCCGCCCGAGCGGGTCGTCACGGCCTGGGACATGGACATCGACATCGACCATCTCGAGTCCCTCATCGCAGTCGAAGGCGACTCCGACTACGCCGTGGGGATAGGCGGCGGCTCGGCCCGTGCCGCCGCCCCGCACGGACAGCACAACCGGCACAACAGGAACAATCCGCATAACCGGCACAACGGGCATAACCGGCACAACGGGCATGATAGGCATGACAGGCGGCACGGGCGCGACAAGCACCACAGGCATGACAGGAGGCACGAGATGAGCCAGCCGACGCGCTTCGCGATGTGCGGCGCCGGATGGATCGCGCGGATGCACGCGCGCTCGATAGCGGCCGTGCCCGGCGCCGAACTGGTCGCAGTCCACAATCACCGCCGGCCGAGCCTGGAAGAATTCACAGCCGACCATCCGGCGCCCGTCGCCACCACCGACTGGGACGAGTTCTTGGCCGCGGTGAGCGGCGGCGGCGCCGATGTCGCGGTCGTGGCCACCCCCAACGCTCTCCACGCGCCCCAGTCGATAGCGCTGATGCGAGCCGGCGCCCATGTCCTGGTCGAGAAGCCGATGGCCGTGTCGGTCCAAGAGGCCCGGGAGATGGCGGCCGTCGCCGGCGAGACCGGCCGCGCCCTGATGACCGGGCACATGTGGCGTTTCGATCCCGACGCCCGCTGGCTGCGCCGTGAGATCGTCGCCGGCGCTTTGGGCCGGATCGTCCGCACCCGCTCGCTCAGTGTCCACACCTGGTGGGGCCCGTCGGGCTGGTTCCAGCAGCGGGAGCTCGCCGGCGGGGGCGCCCTCGCCGACATGGGCGTCCACTCCATCGACACCACTCGCTATCTGATCGGCGATCCCCGGCCGGTGCGTGTCACCGCCCGCGTCGGCACCCACTACGGCGACTACGACGTCGACGACACGGCGGTGCTGCTGATCGACTGGGACGACGGCGCCACCAGCCAGGTGGAAGCAGGCTGGTGGCAGGTCCACTCCGACGGTCCCGAGGCGGCCACGAGACTGCACGGCACCCGCGCTTTCGGGTCGTTGTTCCCGACGCTCGTGGCTCGCGAGGTCAGCGACCCCGTCAGCGGCGCCGAGACGCTTGAGCAGCGCACCCCGCCGCCGTTCGAACGCAGCGAGCACTGCGACCCCAAGCTCTTCGAGGCCCAGATCGCCCACGCCGCGGAAGTGGCACGATACGGGATCCCGCCGCTGAACGGCCCCGACGTGGGACTGACCGCGGTGCGGATCATGGAGGCGGCCTACCGCTCGGCGCACACCGGCGAGGAGGTGACGCTGCCATGAAGGTCGAAGTCATCGGAGGCGCCAGCACTTACACGCCCTCGGGGCGGTGCTCATCTCCCGCACCGCCCACCATGTCGCAGTCATCGGAGGCGCCAGCACTTACACGCCCGAACTGGTGCAAGGCATAGCCTCGCGGGGAGCGTCTCTGGGAGTCGACGAGCTGGTGCTGATGGGAGTGTCAGCGATCCGACGGCTGCGGCTGGTCCGCTCAGAGTTCGAAGTGGGGTTCGTGGGATCCGTCTGGAAGACCGACGACTCCTTCTTCCATGACCGTGTGCGTGCCGGGCTGTTGGCTGCTGCGCCTGGGGCGATCCTGCGGCTTTTGGGAGTTCCGCCGGTGGTGGGTGCGGCGCTTCTGGGCTCGGACCGTCTCGGTCTCGGCGCAGCCGTCGCGGCCGGATCCGCGCCGAGCTCACAGCCGAGCGCATCACGCAGCCTCGATCCCGCTTGTGAGTCTCGGCTGACGAGCGAGACAAGCAGGCCAAATCCGGCCCACTTCCTGAGCGACCGATGTTTAGATGGGCTCACTCGACAAAGCGTCGGATCAGAGCACCGACATAGTTGGACGTCGACTGTAATTGTGCTTTACTGAATGCTGCATATTGATTAATGTAAGCGCTACTTGAGCGCTGTTCCAATAGAAGGCACGCAATGACAGAAACCCGCACTACGACCATCCGCCAAGATGCCCGGCAGGCCGCTGAACTCGACGCGGTTGCGCGGGTTGACGGCATGTCCGTTTCGGAGGCGATCCGTGCAGCGATCGCTGAACACATCGAGAAGCGTCGGCGTGACCCCGCCTTCCAGGAGCGGCTCCAGCGCATCCTTGACGAGGAGCGCGTCGTGCTTGAGAGGCTCGCCCAGTGACATGAGCGTAGATCGCCTCGATCTCGCCGACTTTTTGCTGATAGCGGAGCGGATTACAGGGATCGAGGCCGAGGCTCTGATGCGCCTGCCGAGGTTGCGCATGGCTGAGCATGCCCTGTCGGCGCCTAACGCCGGCATAGGGCGGGTCGAGTACTACCCGCACTTCGCCGACAAGGCCGCCGCCATGGCGTTTCAGATCATCAAGGGCCACTTCTTGCTGGACGGCAACAAGCGTGTCGGCTATGTGTGTCTGCTTGAATTTGTGTATCGCAACGGGTACGAGTGGTCACGACCGGCAAGCGATGGACCTGAGCGCGACCAGACCGTGGCGATGATTGAAGGAGTGGCAGCAGGCTGGTGGCAGGTCCACTCCGACGATCCCGAGGCGGCCACGAGACGGACCGTCTCGGTCTCGGCGCAGCCGTCGCAGCCGGATCTGCGCCGAGCTCACAGCCGAGCGCATCACCGACTCCTCTGAAACCTGACCTCATCAAACTCACCCCGAGCCGCCGTAACAAGGTCGAGTCGGGTTGGTGATCGAAGAGTCGCGGTAGGGTTCGGCTGGTGCAGGTATGGCAGCGACACGCCCGTGTCGGGCTGGGCGCGCTGCTGGCTTGCGCGACGCTGCTGACGGCTTCGGGCTGCTCGAGCACTCAAGACGCGCCGCAGCAGCGGACTGTGTCTGTGGGCTTCTACGCGTTCTTCGAGCCGGTCAGTCGCGCAGCCGATCCCGAGCCCGGGACTGAAGGCTTCGACGTCCATGTCGGTTATGAGGCCGACTTGCTGAGCGCGGTCGAAGCGATGGAGGACATCGGATTGAGCTTCGAGCGCCGCGGGATCGGCCCTTGGGAGAACATCTGGCTCGAGCCGGCGACTGAAGACACTGACCTTGTGGGCGGCGGCATCACCATCCTCGAGTCTCGCACTGTTGATGCGACCGGCGACACTGTGGTCGCGTTCACCGACGGCCACATCGAGTTCCGCCAGTCGCTGCTGGTGCGAGCCGAAGACGCGGGGCGACTGCGTGATCACGATTCGCTGAACGGCGACGATGTCGTGGCGGCGCTGCCCAACACCACCGGCGAGGCGCGGCTGCTGCAGCTGATAGGCGCAGTCGACGCATCCGGCGGGCTTCGTGAGGGCACACGCATCAAGACGCCCGCAGGCGAGGTGGTGGTCGCCTCAGACGGGGAGGTCAACATAACTGCGTCCGGCGCCTCGCCGGAATTAAAGCGGCGGCTGCGGCTCATCCCCGCAGACCCGAACCGGCCTCAAGTGCTTTACTTGGGCGACGATCAAGGCGATCCTCTCGGCGAGGCGGCGCTTCATGCAGCCCTCAGCGAGGGCCGTGTCGATGCTGTGTCGGGCGCCGTGATCGGAAACTCGCAGGCTGCTGCGGCCTCACAAGGAGAGTTCGCGGTCACCGCCTTTGACGACCTCATCGAACACGGCGGGTTCGTCGTCGATGTCGACGACGCCGACTTGCTTGAGCGGATGAACACTGCACTGGACTGGCTCACCGACAACGGCCGCATCGGATTCACCGATTGGTTGGCCGACTCCGAGATTTTCATGGCCCGAGCCGCCCAGTGGCCGTCTCCCGAGCCGTCATAGGCTGATCGCCGCTGCTCCAGCTCGCACCGCGGCCAAGTCAAGTCGATTCAAGTCGATGGGATTGTCGGGAGCCCGAGACAGGAATCGAACCTGCGACCTGCTGTTTACAAGACAGCTGCTCTGCCGACTGAGCTACTCGGGCGGAGTGTTCCGTGATGTCTGTTGAATTCCTTGTTCGCTGGTTTTCTCGGTCAGTTGGGCTTGTTCAGCTGGTGTGGCTTTCGCGGCTTCGCGGGCGGCGGTCTCGGCGGCTGGTTTTCTCGGTCAGTTGGGCTTGTTCAGCTGGGGGTTGTTCGTCTGGGACGTCTCTGTCGGGGTCCAACAATACCGGCACCCGTGAAAGCAGGCGAGCGAATCCCTCTGATTCCTCTGATTTTCGGGGGCGGGATGGGGTCGAGGGACGCGAGCGCGGGTCACAGGCGGCGGTGTAGCTGCGCCACCAGCAGGCTCAGCTCGTCACTGCAACGGTCGAAAGCGTCCTGGCTGCCTCCGGCGGGGTCTACAACCTCCTCCCAGGCCTCCGGCGTCAGCCGGGCGAGCCCCAAAGAAGTCACCCTGCGGCGAAGATCGGCGGACGTCCCGGCTGTCGCATCGTCTCCGGCGCTGTCTGCGCCGGCGGGCGGATCCAGGTCACGGGCCAGTCGTCGAAGAGACCCGCTGATCGGCGCCAGCGAAGGCAGCTCGCGTCGGATCCACAGCAGATGCAGCGGCTCCATCACCACCACTAGATCAGCGTCGGCGGCGTCGTGGCTGTCGAGCTGCCTCGACCGGTGGTCGTGGTCGGCGAGCCCGTGACGTGCCAGCGCCGCACGGGTGCGCGGCCCCAAAGGATGCCCCTCCACTGCGAGAACGCCCGCACTGCGCACGTCGATGCGGCCCTCAGAGTCGAGGTCTCGAAGCATCGCCGCCGCCATCGGTGAACGGGCCGCGTTGCCGGTACACACCATGTAGACCACGGGACGCTCGTTGCGGCGAAACCGGAGGTCACGTCCTGGTCGCGCATAGCCGGTACACACGATGTCGCCCACGGGACGCTTCTCGGGGTCCGATGTCGTCGGCGGCATGTCAGGATCATCTTGCCACCCGTCGCGGCGCATCGGCGCAGCCGGCAGCCCACAGCAAGCAGACCGACCGTCCGTGTGTATGGTCAGAGCCGTGAGATCACGGCGTCGGGCTGCCACGGGCCTGCTGGCGGCGGCAGTTCTGCTGCTGGGCGTGTCATCAGGCGCAGCGGCCCACGAGGGCGAAGACGATCCGCTGCCCGCGGACACCGGCAACGATCTACGGCCCGTCTATGAGGTTCCCGAAGGCGCGGACCGGATCATCGGCTCGCCGGACCCCGGCCCCAAGCCGCAGCAGGCAGGCGACCGCGGCGGCAGCCTTCAGCTGGTGACCATGGGCGCGGTGGCCGCCGCCGTCGGGTTGGTCATGTGGCGCATCGCCTGGGCCTATCGGCGCGCCTCGCGGCATGCCCGAGCCGCTCCAGGCTGAGAAAGCGCTCAGCGCTGACGCCGGGCCGCCGCTGCTCGCTGCTGTCGTCAGCCATTCATCGTCAGCCATTCAAAAGAGTCTGGCCGGGTGGTCGTTACTCCAGTGGTCGTTACTCGGGTGGTCGTTACTCCAGTGGTCGTTGCTCCACCGGGTGATGGCAGGCCACGTAGTGGTCGGCGGCGCCTAGCTGCGCGCTGACGGGCTCCTGTTGACGGCAAACCTCGGTGGCGTGCGGGCAGCGAGTATGGAAGCGGCACCCGCCGGGGGGATCGGTCGCCGACGGCAGCTCGTCGCCGATGTCGCCCTCGTGAGGCTCGACCGTGGAAGCAGGCTCGGGAATCGATGCCAGCAGCGCCCTGGTGTAGGGATGAGCGGGATGAGCGTAAATCTCCGAGGTGCTGCCGATCTCGCACACCTTGCCCAGATACATCACCATGATGCGGTCGCTGACGTTCTTGACCACCGACAAGTCATGCGAGATGAACAGCACCGTCAGGCCGTAGCGGCTCTTCATGTCTTGCAGCAGGTTGAGTATCTGTGCCTGGATCGACACGTCCAGAGCCGACACCGGCTCGTCGCAGATCAACACTTCAGGGTCGAGCGCCAAAGCTCTGGCGATGCCGACGCGTTGGCATTGGCCGCCGGAGAGTTCGTGCGGACGCCGCGACCCGTGGCTTTCCTCCACGCCGACCGCGTCCATGAGTTCGGCGACACGGTCGCGGCGCCTCGAGCCGTCGTTGTCTCCCCAAACGGCGAGTCCTTCGGCGATCACGTCGCGCACTCGGCGCCGAGGATTGAGCGAAGATATAGGGTCCTGGAAGATCATCTGCAGTCGCGGCCGAATCCTGCGAAGATCCTCTCCCTCGAGCGCCGCCAGGTCACGCCCCTCGTAGGTGATCTCGCCTGAGGCGATGTCGACCAGCCGAACGACGGCTTTGGCGACGGTCGACTTGCCGCAGCCGGACTCGCCGACGATGCCGAGGGTCTCGCCTTGCGCCAGGTCGAAGCTCACCGACGACACGGCGTGGACGACACGTTTGCGCCCCGCCGGGAACTGCACGACCAAGTCTTTGACGCTCAGCAGCACTTCGTCTCGTGGACGAAGCTGCGCCGAACCGCTGCCGGCCATCAGCCGCTGCCGCCGTCGTCTGGTTTGCCGCTGCCGCCGTCAGGTTTCTCGCCGCGGTCAGGTTTGCCGCTGTTGCCGCTGCCGTCTTTGCCGCCGTCGCCGTCACGGCTGCTGCTGTGTGCTGCTCGGTTGGCTGCGAGCGCTGCTTGGCCGCGTTCGGCGCCGGTCGGATGCAAGCAGGCGAAGCGGTGCATTCCGACCGAGCCGCTCAGTTCCGGCACGCCGTCGTGGCAGTCGTGGCGGGCGTAGCGGCAGCGAGGCGCGAAAGCGCAGGCGTCGGGCGGGTCGATCAGCTCGGGAGGGCGCCCGGGAATCGGATCGAGCCGGTGATGCACCGGATCGTCGATGCGGGGAATCGACCGCATCAGCGCCTCCGTGTAGGGATGGCGCATGTCCCCGAAGAGGGTTCCGGCGTCGGCGGTCTCGACGATGCGCCCGGCGTACATGACGGCCACTTCGTCGGCGCGCCCGCGTGCCACGCCCAGATCATGGGTTATCAGGATCATCGCCATGCCCCGGTCGCGGCGCAGTCCGTCCAGCAGGTCCAGCAGGCGCCTCTGCACGGTCACGTCCACCGCTGTGGTGGGCTCGTCGGCGATCAGCAGCCGCGGCCGGCAGGACAGCGCCATGGCTATCACCACCCGCTGGCGCAGGCCGCCGGAGAGCTCGTGGGGATACTGCGACACCCGCCGGCCGGGCTCGGGCACGCCCACGTCCGCCAGCAGATTCTCGGCCTCCGACAGCGCCTCGCCGCGGGAGCGGCCCAAGTGGTAGCGGAGTCCCTCGGCGATCTGCTCGCCCACCTTCTTGACGGGATTCAGCGAAGTCATCGGATCCTGGAACACCATCGTCATCTGCACGCCGAAGAAGTGCTTGGCGCCGCAGGAGGCGAGGGCGCGCACGTCCTGGCCGTCGAAGCGAACTTCGCCGCTGACCCGGGCTGTGCGAGGCAGGAGATTCATCAGGGTCTTGGCGGTCACCGACTTGCCCGAGCCCGACTCGCCGACGATGGCGAGGGTCTCGCCTTCGTGCAGGTCGAAGCTCACATCGTTGACAGCGTTGACTGCGCCCCGCTCGGTGACGAAGCGCACTCGCAGGTCGCGCACCGACAGCAGCGGGCCGCCGCTGGCAAGCTCGAACCCGGCCATCAGAAGGCCAGCTCCTTGACGTCGAAGCGCTGACGGATGCGGTCGCCCGCGAAGTTGAGCGCCAGCACGGTCACGAACATCACCGACACCGGGAACATCGTCACATGGGCGGCGTTCTGCAGGTCGCGCAGACCGGCGCCGTCCACGATCATCTTGCCCCACGAGATCGAGTCCTCACCGGCGACGGACAAGCCCAGGAAGGCCAGCGAGCCTTCCGCGACCACAGCCAGGGCCATTCCCAGCAAGGTCAGCGCGCCCATGGGGATGACCACGTTGGGCAGCAGCTCGCGCAAGATGATGCGGCCGTGACGAGCGCCCATGACCCGTGCCGCGGCCACGAACTCGCGCTCCGCGAACACCAGCGTGCAGGCTCTCGCCAGCAGGCCCACGGGCGCCACCGCCAGGATCCCGATGGTGAGGCTCACCACCAGCAGGCTTCGTTCGAGGGTGGCGGTGATCAGGATGGCCAGCACCAGAGCCGGAAACGACAGCAGCACGAAGAAGGCGAAACGCACCGCCTGATCCAGCAAGCCCCGGAAGTATCCGGCCAGGATCCCCAGCCCCCCTCCGATCACCATGCCGAACACGATGGCGAAACCGCCGACGGCGAGGCTGATGCGAGCACCGTGCATGGTGCGCGAGAACACGTTGCGCCCCAAGGCGTCGGTGCCGAACCATGCGTCCGCCGACGGCGCCTCTCGCGGGCCTCCGAAAGCCACCTGGGTCGGGTCGGCCAGAGGCAGCAGCGGAGCGAACAAAGCCATCAGGGCCATCACCATCAGCCAGCCGACCGCCAGCCAGAAACCCGTCCCCAGTCGCCGCCGAAGCACTCCGTCAGCGTTGCCGCCGCTGTCTGCGCTGCCGGCGCCTGTGGGGCTGCCGGCGCTGGCGCTGCCGGCGTTGTCTGCGTTGTGGGCGCCGTCTGCGTTGTCCGCGCCTGTCAGGCTGCTGCCGGCGTCTGCCGCGGTGCCTGTCGAGTCAGCGTGCTTCAACGTGTTCTCACTCTGGGGTCGAGCCAGCTGTAGAGCAGGTCGACCAGGAAATTGATCACCACGAAGGTGATCGCCACCACCATCACGATGGCGAGCACCACCGGGAAGTCGTCGCGCACCACGGCGGTCACGATCTCCCTGCCGATCCCTGGAATCCCGAAGATCTGCTCCACCACCAGCGAGCCGCCGATCAGGGTTCCCGTGCTGACGCCGAACACCGTCACCACCGAGAACAGCGACGGGCGCAGCGCGTGACGGAACATGATCCGCATGGGCGGCAGCCCTTTGGCGCGGGCCATGTGGACGTAGTCCTCCTGCAGCGTGGTGATCAGGTCGGTGCGCAGCAGCCGCTGGTAGCCGGCCGCCAGCGGCAGCCCCAGCGTGAAGGCGGGCAGGACCAACGAGAACACCCGGCTTGCGAAGTCGCCGCTCTCATACGCCGACGGGAAGATCTGCCAGCGCAGCGCCAGCAGGTAGAGCAGCACCACTCCCAGCGCGAAGTTGGGCACCGCCAGCAGGCCGAACGAAGCCACTGTCGAGCCCCGGTCGAATGCCCGGTTGGCCCGATAGGCGGCGATCACGCCCCAAGGGACGGCGATCCCCACAGACACGATCTGAGCCATGACCAGCAGCATCAGAGTCTCGGGCAGCTTCTCGCGCAGCACTGCGCTGACCGGCTGGTCGTTCTGGAACGACGTGCCGAAGTCGCCGGTGAGCATGTCGCCCAGCCACAGCAGGTAGCGCGTCGGGACGGCGCGGTCCAAGTGGTATTGGGCTTTGGCGGCCGCCACGGTGTCGCAGTCGCTGCCGGCCGCGTCGACCGCGGTGTCCTGGGCGGTTCCGGCCGCGATCGCTTCGCAGTCCAGTTCGGCCAGCACCCCCACCACATTGACGAGCGGGTCGCCCAGCAGGTTCATGGCTGCGAAACCGCAGAACGTCACCGCCAGAAGCACCGCTGCCAGCAGAACCAGCCGGCGTGCCAGGAACCTCGCCACGGATCCTTACCGCCCAGACCGCCGCAGTGAACTCATCGACACGCCCCCGCCATGCTCGGCTCTGTTATGGCCTGTTCCTCTGGCCGCTTCGAAGCGACATTACTACCGAGCAGGATCACTACCGAGCGGGGTCTTGTGGACCGAAGCTCAGCAGCGGGTGCGGTTCAGCGAGATGAGGGCTTCAACTCAGCCAGATCCGATGCAGCTGCGCTCGTCCCTGATTGTTGCAGAACAGTTCCGTGCCGGTGGGGGAGGACTGCCCGCAGACGTTTTGGACGTTGTCAGCGGCGCCGATGACCCAGTTGGTGTGGTTGAAGAAAATGTACGTGTAGGAGTCTCTGATCCTCTGCTGGATCTCATGCCAGATCTCGACTCGCCGGTCGAGGTCGTCGCTGGCTCGCTGCTCGTACAGCAGCGCGTCGCGTTCGGGGTCGCAGTGACGCGGCCAGTTGATCGAGATGACGCTGATCGCCCGGCACTCGACCCAGACGACGTCGTTGTCGGGGTCGGCCTCCCCGAATTGCTGCCAGGTCACTACATTGAACAAGCCCAGAGCGACTTCGGTGATGTGGTCGTCTTGCAGCAGTTCCTGCTCGGTCACGTTGAAATACGGTTCCCAGCCGTCGATCAGCAGTTCGGCGATTCGGGTCTGAGACACTGAAGGCCCCGAATACTGCAGCTCGATGTTGATCTTGCCGTCGCTGCAGTTCTCGGGCCAGTCGCCGCAGTATTCGGCCACTAGCGGCGCCGCCGAATCAGGGTCGTCGGTTTCTTGCCGCACGTCGGGGTTGTGCCAGATCAAATCCGGATGGAACATGGTCTCAGCCACAGGCGAGGTGCCCTGACGGATCAAAGAAAGATAAGCCTCGCGGCTGCTCGCGAAGGTCAGAGCCCGGCGGGCGCGTATGTCGTCGAAGGGCGCTGTCTGCGTGTTCATCATTGCGAAGTCTTCGCTGGAGCGGACATTCTCGAAGGTTTTCACGCCGTCAGCGTCGCGCATGGTCAAGATGGCGTCGGCGTTGCTGGTGACGATCAGGTCGAGGTCGCCGGCGCCCACGCGTTCGGCGGCGATCACCGGGTCGGTGATCGGGTAGATCTCGATGCGGTCCAGATAGACGTCGACCATGTCCGCCGCCCAGTAGTCGGGGTTGCGCACCAGCGTGGTGGCCTCGTCGAGGACGCGACTCTCGATCATGAACGGGCCGGTGCCTACCGGCATCTGATTGAGCGTCCCGTCGGCCAGCGCCCGCTCGAGCCACTCTGAGGGCAGCAGCATCCCGAGTTGGCTGGTGACCTGCTGAGGGAAGCGGGCGTTGGGCTCGTTGAGGTTGTACTGGACCGTGTAGTCGTCGATCTGCTCGATGGGCCCGTCCTCGGCGAAGATGGATCTGGCCGCCAGCGCGATGATCGGATCGTCGAGCTGCGCCTCCAAGGTGGCGATCGCGTCCTCGGCGCCGAGCGTTGTGCCGTCGTGGAAACGCACCCCCTCGCGCAGCTTCATCTGCCATGAAGAGCCGTCGCCGACAGGAGTGAAGGACTCGGCCAGATACGGGATCCAGCGGCCGTTGACATCCCAGTAGGCCACCGGATCGAATATCGGGTAGGTCATCACATAGGCCGACACGGCGAAGTTGTTGGCTGCCGGGTTCAGGCCGTCGCTCTCGGCTTCCACGCCGACTCGCAGGGTGCCGCCGAAGCGAGGCTCGGGCTCGGCGGGCGCGCCCGCGGCCTCGTCGCGGGGCGGAGAGGTGGTTGTGGTCGTGTCGACCGGCGCCACCAGAGGCTGGCCAGGCTCATCAGTCTCGTCCGCCGGCGCCGCTGCGGCGTCTGGTGCGTCTTGTGCAGCCTGCGTGTCTGCGCTGTCGCCTCCGGTCGCGGCCGCTGCGGCCGCTGCCTCTGCCTGGGTGACCGCGGCTGGCTGCGAGGTTCTCAGATCGTCATCGTCGCTTCCGCAGGAGGCGGCGATCACAACAAAAGCCAGCAGCGGCGAGCACCAAGAAATGAGTCGTTTTCGGTTTGTGTGCGCGGCCATCGGATGCTCCCGTCATTGCTGTTGATCTGTCCTGCTGGCCTCAACGTCTTGACGCCTTGCCGGGCTCTTGGCTGGTCTGGCCGTCTTGTCAGGCTCTTGGCCGGTCTTGTAGTCGTTTGCTTGCGGTCTCGGCCGTCTCGTCCGATCCTTGCTGTCTTGGCCGTCTCGTCCGGTCCTTGCTGTCTTGGCCGTCTCGTCCGGCCTTGCCGTCTCGGCCGGGTTGGCTGTCTTGTCGTCTTGCCCCGGACGGGCCGGTTGGCCGTTTTGAGCCGTTTAAGTGCGGTCTCGGTCGTCCCGGTGGTTCCGGGTCTCAGCTGTTTCAGTCGTATCAGTCGTCTTGGCTGTCTTGGCCCGGCTGGTCGCCGCTGCGCCGCAGCGACGACAGGATGTCGACTCCCGTCGCCGCCTCGATCTGTTCGGTCATCGCCACCAGCGAAGCCGGCAGCTGGCTCATCAGCCCGGGGATCCCGCCGCGCGAGCCTCCGTCGCCGCCGCCGCCGCCGTTGGCCGCGCCTGCGCCGGTGTCAACCACCGCGACCCGGTCGATGCTGATGTTCTGCACGGTGGCGACGATCTTGTCGATCAGGTCGGGCAGCATGTTCAGAACCAGCAGGTCGTGCCCGTCCGCGCCGGCCGCCTGATACTGGTCGGTGAGGCGCTTGAACACTTCCACTTGGGCTTTGCCGTCCTCGATGATCTTGGCCGCCTCTGCTTGGGCTTGCAGCTGCCGGGCTTCGAGCTCGGCTCTCGCAGGCACCACGACGTCGGCCTCCACCCGACGCTTCTCCAGCTCGATGCGTTGGCTCTCCAAGTCTTGGCTGGCCACCGCTTTGGCGGTCTCGCCGGCTACCAGAGCCTCCTCCTCACGGGCCCGCGAGATGGCCTCGAGCTCGGCGGTGCGCACCCGCAGGGCGTTCTGTTCCTCGACGATGGCCTTGTCCGCTTCGAGCTGGGCTATCTGCGCGGATTGCCGGGCCGCGGCTTCGGCCTGCTCGGATTCGGCGGTGCGCTCGGCTTCGGCCACGCGGGCGTCGCGGATCACCTCTGCGGTGAGGCGCCGTCCCACGGACTCCAAGTAGTTCACGTCGTCGGTGACGTTCTGGATCTTCAGAACGTCGAGTTCGAGGCCCAAGGTCTTGATGTCGTCGTCGGCTTCGTCGATCAGCTGATGGCTGAACTTGAGACGGTCCTCGTTGACCTCCTCGGGAGACATCGTCGCTAGCACGCCGCGCAGGTTGGCTTCCAGGGTCTCTTTGGCGATCTTGCCGATATGGGCATGGTCGACGTGCAGGAAGCGCTCGGCGGCGTTCTCGAGCAGTCCTTCGCCGCTCGACACCTTGACGTTGGCGATGCCCATCACGTTGAGCGGTATGGCGCCTTTCGAGTAGGCGTTCTGGACGGCCACCTCCAGCGGGATGGTGTTGAGTCCCATCCAGGCGACCTTCTCGATCAGCGGCACTCGCAGCGTGCGACCGCCTTTGAGGATCCGGTAGCCCACGGTTCGCCCGTCGGAAAGGGTGCGGGTGCGCCCCGAGATCACCGCCACCCGGTTGGGCGGGCAGATCACGATCAGGGACCGCACGATCAAGATTACTAGGATCACGGCCAGCGCTAGAGCCAGACCTACTATGCCTGCTGTGGACACTTCGACTTCCCTTCCGCGCGTTGCGCGCCTGTTGCCGCCTCGACTGCCACTGCGAGCGTAACACTCTCCCCGAGCCGAGCCTGCCGTCGCCGATGTTGCAGGCCTCGAGATCGTCGATCGCGTCGTCGTCGAGGCTCGCGGTCAGCCGGGCGCCGGGCCTGCCCAGCAGCGAGACACCCGGCGGCGTCAAGCAGTTATTTCATGCTGTCTCGTCACGCTCTCTCAACAATGCATGGTTCCAATGTTCGGATACTCTTGGGATAGCGTATCGCCGCTCGGCGGCGCGTAGCTGCTCGACACGTTGTTGAGCTCTGAACGATGAAAAGTTCCTGTGTTGGGATTCTTCCCTATCCAATATTTGGTGTATCTCCTCTTCATCAAGACCTGCAAGCAGCAAATACTCTATCTGCTCAGTTTTAACCTTCGATGCCCAACGATCGTATAGCGAGTCGCCCAAATACCGCAGACATGCATGGTCTTTTCTTGACAGCCATTCCCAAGGATAGAGATCAGGAAACGCTGCATGATTGCACAAAAGTGCGGTTTCGTTGTCAAAAATTGCGTTGTCGGAAAGTCTGCGCTCTTCGAAGTCGTCGCTTGCTTCCGCAGGCCACAACATCCATTCCGATTGACTATCGGAGCGTAATTCCCATGTTGAGGTCCGGATTTCTTCTGTCGGATTTCCTGCCAGGCGGGTTTCGTGGTCATCGCCATAGGGCCGACAGGCCCCATACAGGATGTCGTCCAACTCCGGCATGGGGTCTATCGCACGATCAAGCTTACTGAGTGTCTTGTCTATGTCTGCCAGTAAGCGGGCTTTCGATTTCGGCGATGCAGCCATCAAGTTCTCTTGATTGCCGGCAGCAGGCGCCAGTCCATAGGCAGCAGAAAGTTCATCTCCCGCCGCACGCATCTGAACATGCATCTGAACACACATCTGGAGGTGTGTTCAACAGTTCCCTCACGGGCGGGCTCGGTCGTGACCATGGGTCATACCTTACGCACCCCCTGTGACAAGGCCCTATGCAACCCCTATGACAAGCGACGGCATTTCACTGCAATAGAGCCATCGTGGCGCAGCGACCGCAGCGACCGGGTCGATCCTTGCGCCTCTTGAGAGCGGTCGGCTACTCGAGTTGCGGGTCGAGTCGGGTGACTAGGGCCACTCCTTCGTCGATGCGCACGATGATCACCCGGGCGTCCTTCTCGATGGTTCGGCCCGGTTCGAGGTCGTCGACTGCGGCAGCGGTCATCTGGACTATGGCGCCGGCCACGCGGATCATGATCTTGCCGCGGTGCTCGCTGGTGATGGGCAGGGTCACTCGGGCGATGCTGCCCTCGATCTCGCGGTCGCTCACGTCGCTTGAGGCTTCGCTGCGGCGCAGGAAAGCGAAGACGGCGCTGTTGAACGCGCCGGCCGCGACCCCGACGCTGGTCGCCACCAGGAAGGCCAGAGCCGCTGGGGCGCCGGCCCATTGCGCTGCCAGTCCGGTGGCGCCGAAGAAGGTCGCGATGAAGGCCAGGCTGCTCAACGGGACGAACGTCAGCACATCCGCCAACAGGCCCGTCTCGTCGCCCGCTCCGCTGTCAGCGTCGGCGTCGCCGCCACTGAAGACGAACCACAGCAGCACGGGGGCGCCGGCGAAGAACATGAAGGCGTAGAGCCAGGTCATCACACCTAAAGCTACCTAAAGCTAATGTCAGCGGACGTGGACGATCCGCCTCGAGCTCGCCCGGCCCCGAGATCCTGCCGCTCGACGACTCTGCGACCTGCCGCCCGACGACCCGACGACCTGCCGCCCGACGGCCTGCCGCCCGACGATCCCGTGACCCCGCTACCCGACCGCCCGACGATCCCGCGATCCCGCTACCCGACGATCCTGCGACCGAGAGTCCTGAGACACAGAGAGACACCGAGAGAAACAGCGAGATTGAGATGCGGTCTGAAGTTAAAGTTGAAGTTGCTGTAGTGGGAAGCGCCAACCTCGACCTGGTGGTGGATGTGGCGTCGCTTCCGGTGTCGGGCGAGACGGTCCACGGCGGCGACCTGCAACGCATCCCCGGCGGAAAGGGGGCCAACCAGGCTGTTGCGGCGGCGCGTCTGGGACGTCGCACAGCCATGATCGGGCGGGTCGGCGGCGATGACGCCGGCGCCGTGCTGCGTGCAGCTGTCGGCTCTGCAGGCGTGGACGTCGCCGGACTGCTGACGACGGCGGGCGCGCCCAGCGGCATTGCTCTGATACCAGTGGCTGCGGACGGCGAGAACGTGGTCGTGGTCAGCCCCGGCGCCAACGGCCGGCTCAGCGCCGCCGACGTGGACGCTGCCGCAGAGGTGCTGGAAGCCGCCGCAGTGACGCTGCTGCAACTAGAAGTCCCTGTTGAGGCGGTGGTGACGGCGGCTCGCCGCGCGGCGGGCCTCGTGGTGCTCACGCCCGCGCCCGCGCCCAGCGTCCCGCTCGATGAGGACCTGCTGAGCAGCATCGACGTGCTCGTGCCCAACCAGAGCGAACTGGCGACGATGGCCGGTCAGCCGCAACTCGCTGCGAGCGGCGCGGTGGACGCCGAGACCGCGGTGGAGTTGGCTCGCGGCATCCCGGCCGCGGCCGCGGTGGTGACTCTGGGTTCTGCCGGCGCCATGGTCGTCACTCCCGACGACGTCCGTCATGTGCCCGCCCCGAGGGTGGCTTCGGTGGACACCACGGCCGCAGGCGACGCCTTCTGCGGGGCTCTGGCCGACGCTCTGGTGGACGGCGCGGATCTGGTGGCTGCCGCGCAGTGGGCTGTGAAGGTGGGGGCGGCCTCCACGATGCGTCACGGGGCGCAGTCGTCTCTGCCGGCCCGAGCCGAAGTCGAGGAACTGCTGGAGGGCCTGTTGTGAGCTGGTCGCCGCGGTCGTCACCGCCGCCGCGGTCGTCACCGCCGCCACATTCGCCGAGCCGACGCAGAGAGACTGCTGTGAGCGGGATCACGTCAGAATCCCAATGGGAGGGCGCTGCGGGGCCCGGCCGGCGGCTCAGCAACTATTCGCAAGGAGAAGAAGCGCAAGGAGAAGAAGCGCAAGGAGAAGGAGCGCAAAGAGAAGGAGCGCAAGGAGGATCAAGATGACGACGCTGATCAAGGGGGGGACGGTCGTCAGCGCGACGGGCGCCGATCCGGCCGAGGTGCTGATCGACGGCGAGCAGATCGCCGCGGTGCTGCGCCCCGGCAGCGACATCGCCGTCTCGGCCGAGCAGGGCGCCGAGGTGGTGGACGCCACCGGCAGGCTGGTGGTGCCCGGCGGCGTCGACGTCCACACGCACATGGAACTGCCTTTCGGCCCGACTTTCGCGTCGGACACCTTCGAGACCGGCACGCGAGCCGCGGCTTGGGGCGGCACCACCACCATCTTGGACTTCGCGGTGCAGCGCTACGGCGAGAACGTTCGGGAGAGCCTCGACGCCTGGATGGCCAAAGCCGAGGGCAACTGCGCCGTCGATTACGGGTTCCACATGATCATCGGAGGGGTCGACAACGACTCGCTCAAAGAGATGGACGTCCTGGTCGACGAGGGGATCACCAGCTTCAAGCTGTTCATGGCCTATCCCGGGGTGCTCCTCGCCGACGACGGCCAGATCCTGCGGGCCATGCAGCAGGCCGCTGGCAACGGCGGGCTGATAATGATGCATGCCGAGAACGGCCTGGCCATCGACGTGCTCGCCGCGCAGGCCTTCGAGCGGGGCGAGACCAGCCCGGTGAATCACGGCTACGTGCGCCGCAAGGAACTGGAGTCCGAGGCGACCCACAGGGCGATCCAGCTGGCCAGAGTTGGCGCGGCGCCGCTTTACATCGTCCACTTGTCGGCGTCGGAGGCGCTTGAGCAGGTGGCCCTCGCCCGCGACGCGGGCATGAACGTGTTCGCCGAGACGTGCCCGCAGTATCTGCACTTCAGCCTGGAGGAGCACCTGGGTCGCCCCGGCTTCGAAGGCGCCGCCTACGTGTGCTCCACCCCGCTGCGATCACGCGCCGAGGGGCATCAGGACGACCTGTGGAAGGGTTTGCGCACCAACGACCTGGCGGTGGTGTCCACCGATCACTGCCCGTTCTGCATGAAGGAGCAGAAGGAGCTGGGCTTGAACGATTTCCGTGCCATCCCCAACGGCATCGGCGGGGTCGAGCATCGCATGGACATGATCTATCAGGGCGTGGTGACCGGCGAGATCAGCCTGGCCCGCTGGGTGGAGTTGTGCGCCACCACCCCGGCTCGCATGATGGGCCTCTACCCGCGCAAAGGCGTGATCGCCGCGGGATCCGACGCCGACGTCGTGATCTACGACCCCGCTGAGCGGTGGACCATCAGCGTCGACAACCATCACATGAACATGGACCACTCCGCTTATGAGGGCGTCGAGGTGACCGGCCATGTGGACACGGTGTTCTCGAGGGGCCGCAAGCTGATCGACGACGGCCAGTACCTGGGCCGCAAAGGCGACGGCCAGTACCTGCGCCGAAGCCTAAGCCAGTACCTGATCTAGAAGCTGAGCTGCGAGCCGACCTAGAAGCTGAGCTGCGGGCCGATCTCGCGCAGGCGCCGGCGGCGCAGCCGGTGGTCGGGGACCGCTAATGCGAGGACTTCCCAATAGTCGGCGCTGTGGCCTCGCACCCGCAGATGAGCCAGTTCGTGGGCGACGATGTAGTCGATCAGCGCTGGCGGGGCCATGACGGTGCGCCAGTTGAACCGCAGCGAGCCGTCGGGAGCGCAGCTAGCCCAGCGTCGGCTCTGGCCGCGGATCAGTACCGCCGAGGGCCGCACCCCGAGCAACTCCGACATGCGCTCGACCCGTGGCGGCAGCTTCAACGCGGCCCGCTCGCGATACCAGGCCTCGAAAGCTGATCGCACATGCGAGCGGCGCTCGTCGCCGTGCAGGCCGTCGGGCACGTCCACGTCGAAGTGCCAATGATGGAAGCCGACCCTGACCGGACCCTGCTCGACGCGACGGATGCTGAGACGCACCGAGCGGCCCAGGTAGGGGAGCGACTCCCCGCTGACGAACAGCTTTTGCGCCGGCGCCGACGCGGCCGCTCCACCGTGGCGGATGATCCAGCCGGCGCGGCGGCGCACGAACTCGCTGATCCGGTCTTCGGGAGTGTCGAGCGGCGCCGCCACAGTCACAAGGCCGGGCTCGTCGACGGTCACTTCCAGCGTTTTGCGCCGTCGGGCGCTGCGAACCACCCGATATTCGATCCGGCTGTCACCGAAAGCGATCTCGCCCCGTTCGGTCTCGCCGCCGCGGCTTCGGATGTCTTTGGGATGCACCGGCGTGTCACCGAAGACGGTCTCGTCCCGCCCGGTCTCATTGTGCTCGTCGTGTTCGGTCTCGCCGTGCTCGGTCCTCTCGGTCTTGGGCGGCGTCTGCTGGAGCGTCGCCTTCGCCGCCGTCACAGGCATCGCTGCCTGGCTTGGTCTTGCATGGGGATCATCGCGGGCGTGCTCGGGCGACTTCCATGATCTGGCGCACCAGCTTGTCGGTTTCGTCACTGTCGTGTCGTCCGTAGGAGCGCAGTATGCGTTTGATGTCGCGGCGCATCTCGCGCAGCACGTCGAGGTTGTCGCGCCAGTCGATGACCGACCGGCCTGTCTCCATCACCGCGGAAATCTCCAGAGTCAGGTTGCGTGTCCTGACATCCCAAACCACAGCCCCAGGCTCGCCGCCCTCAGCGCGACGGCGTGCGCTTTCGCTGGCTTTCTCGTCTGCTGTGTCTTGGGTGTCGTCGGGATCGTGGCTGTGGTCCGCGGCTCGGTCCAGCAGGTCGTAGACGGCGTTGGCTTGCGCTGTCAGCCCTCGCTGCTCGGCGTCCGCCTGCTGCCGGGTGATCCGGCTGCGCAGTTCCGCCATGCGCTTGCACCCCTCGGCGGCGTCGATCACTTTGTCGCGCAGTTCGCGCATGATCCGCTCGAGCGCCTCGGACAGCTGCTCGTAGAGAGCCGGGTTCTCTGATACCCGCTCGTTGATGTGCGCCCTCAATGAATGCTCCATCACCGACGCACGGGCCTCGTCGTGGGCCAGGCCCGCGATCTTGGAGTCGAAGTCGCGGTCGAGCACCGAAACCGGTTTCATCAGCCGCCGGACGTCGGCGTCGATGCGCGAGTCGAGCAGATGCTTGACTTTGGCGCCGACAGCGGTCCAGTCGATGTCGGCGGACTCGCGCAAGAACTGGGCTCGCACGTATGAACGGATCACGGTGAGCCGCTGCAGCCGGTCGAGGTAGGCGAGAGCCGCAGGCTCGGGCAGATAGCGGTCCATCAGCCTCGCCAGGTCGAGGTAGTCGGCGTCGAAACGCTCGTAAGCGTCGGCCTTGTAGCCGCCGCCGCTGCCGGGGACGCTGTCGTCGGCGGTGCACTCGCCATCGTTTTCGCCTACGGCATCGATGACGGCGATGGCGACGGCAGCGAAGCGGTTGACGCACGCCCACAGATCGTCGAGGTCGAGGCCCCGGAAGTGCGCTTCGGCTCTGTCGGCGGCTGCGCTGATCACGGGCGCGGGGTCCTCCAGCGGCGTCAGCGCCTGTCGCACGTCGCCGTGGTCGAAGACCGCCAGCGCGCTCTCGAGCTCATGCGACACGCCGTGATAGTCGACGATCAGGCCGTGGTGCTTCTCGGTGGTCGTGCCGTCGACAGTGTGCGAGAAGCGCCGGTTGACGCGTGCGATGGCTTGCAGCAGAGCGTGTTCGCGTATCGATTTGTCCAGGTAGAGCACTTGCTCGACGGGGGCGTCGAAGCCGGTGATCAGCATGTCGACCACCACGAGCATCTGCGGTTCGCCGTCAGGGTCGATGAAGTCTTTGACGATCTTGTCCTGGTCGAGTTGCTTGGCCTCGGCGAACTCGGGCCCGTCGTTGTGCAGAGTGGTGATGACGGGATAAGCGGCGACTCTGAAGTTGTTGAGGTGTTCGCTGTAGCGCAGCGCAGCGGCCCGGCTCGGTGCCACGACTTGAGCTTTGAAGCCGTTGGGCTTGATCTTCGCTTTGAAGTGCTCGCTGATGTCGAGGGCTATCGCCTCGATGCGTTTGGCGGCTTCGGCGATGCGGTCTTTGCTGGCGTAGCGCCGCCGGATCTCGGTGCGCGTCTGCTCGGTTTCGTCGCCGAAGAGCGTCTCGAAGAGCCGGTCGAGGGTCTGCGGGCCTTCGATGTGCAGGTCGGCGAGCCGGGCCTCGTAGTGGATGGGGACGGTGGCGCGGTCCTCGACGGACTGCGGGATGGTGTAGGAGTCGAGCAGGTCGCCGAACACGCCGAGCGTGGTGCGCCGGAAGCCTTTGTCGATGGGGGTGCCGGTGAATCCCACGAAGGCGGCGTGAGGCATGGCGGCCCGCATCTTGGCGGCGAGACGCCCGTACTGGGTGCGGTGGGCTTCATCCACCATCACCACGATGTTGACGGCGTCGTTGAGAGGCTCGGGCGCCGCGGCCTGTCCGTCGAGAGCGTCCTCGAACTTGTGGATGGTGGTCATGATCGTGCGGCCGCTGCCGCGGGTCAGCAGATCGCGCAGGTGACTGGTGCGTGTGGCGCGCTCGGGCGTGTCCACGGCCGCCTGCTTGAAGGTGCTTGTGATCTGACGGTCGAGCTGCTTGCGGTCGGTGACCACGACGATGGCAGGATTGCCGAGCGCCGGAGTGCGCCGCAGTTTGGTGGCGAGCCACAGCATGGTCAGCGACTTGCCGGAGCCTTGCGTGTGCCACACCACCCCGCCTCGCTCGCCTGGCGTGCTGCCCGTCCGGATGCGTTCGATGGCGCGGGTCACGGCCCGGTGCTGCTGATGGCGGGGCAGTTTCTTGGTCAGCCGCCCCTGCTCGTGGCCGTAGACGACGAAGTCGCGCAGAACGTCGAGCAGCGCCACGGGGTTGAGCAGCCCGGCGATCAGCCGCGCCTGGCCCTGGGGCGGCGTGCCCAGGCGCCGCTCGAAGTCGTGCTCGGAGAACGGCTCGATCGACCTCCAACCTGTGTAGGCGCGGGCGGGCGCGCCGAGCGCGCCGAAGGCCGCGTCGCTGCCGCAGTGGACGACGCACAGCAGGTTGGTGTCGAACAGCTCGGGCGCGCCCGCGCCGTGCCACTGCGGCCCGGCTTCCTGGTAGCGGTGCAGCTGTTTGACGGCCTCGCTTTTCCAGATGTCGAGCAGCGTTGGCGATTTGGCCTCCATGACCACGAGCGGCATTCCGTTCACGAACAGCACCAGGTCGGGTATGACCGCGTGTTGACCGCCCAGGCTCGGGTTGCTGCTGCCGGCACCTGCGGCGCTGCTTGCTCGCACCCGGAATTGCGTGGTGACGACGTATTCGTTGTGCCCGGCTTCGGGTTCGGCGTGCTCGAAGTCGAAGAACCGCACGGTCGGGGTTTCCTGTCGGCCGGCTCGGTCGACGGTGAGCGGCATGCCGTGCGACAGGTATTCGTGGACGGCCTGATTGCGCGCCAGCCCGGTGGCGTCAATGTTGCGCAGGTTGAAGATCACCCGATGGGCGTCGTCATCGCCCATCCACGGGTTGAGCCGCTTGAGCGCGGCGGTGAGCCGCCCTTCCAGCAGCACGTTCCGCTCGTCGCCGCGCTCAAGCGCCAGTGCATCGTGCGGCACATGGCGCCACCCCAGTCGCTGCAACAGCTCCAGAGCCGGCCGCTCCGCCAGTTCGAACTCGCTGAGTTTGGCGTTCCCGGCTATGACTGCCCCTTTGCGAGGAGTTCCTGCAATGCGACAAGGAGGCCTGACAGGTCAGTCTGTATGATGTCCCAGATCACGTCGTCGTCAATCCCCGAATATCATGAGCTAGCCGATCGCGAAGAGCAACGACTTGTCGCCACTGGATGTGAGGGTTAGCAGCGCGGACTTCCTCTGGAATCCGATTTGCGGCTTCTCCGATGAGTTCAAGATTGTGCAAGGTGGCACCGTAGGTTCGCCGATCATTGACGAACTCATCCTGGCGAAAGTTTGCGGTGAGGGAGATCGCCTCCTCCACGAAGTTGATCATGTCTTGCAAATAGATTCGCCAAGGCCTTGTGCCGTCGTCTGATTCAGACATTGATGGCTTCGCGTTCCACATGAGACCGGAGTTCGGGGCGTAGTGCTTTGTCTGTTACCAAGTCAACACTGCTGTGAAGCAGATCTTCGATGTAGAACTGAAGTCCGAAGTAGGCCCGAGATGTCGCCGGACCATGAAATCTGACGAGAATGTCGATGTCGCTGTCTTCGGTGGCCTGGTTGCGGGCGACAGAGCCATAGAGCGATATACCCGTCACGCCAAACCGCTCAGCCAGAATCTGCTTGTGCGCCCGCAGTGCCTCGAGGACTTCATCCCTCGCCAGTGGTTTCATGGCTGACCTCCCTTCGTGAATTGACTCGGACGCGTCCAGTGAGCAACGCATCAGAGATAGAGTTCTGCGCTGATCGTAGCGCACCAAGCTCCTCACGCGCTAGCTCGATCGCCTCATCCACACTGTCGAGCACTCCAGCAATAGCCCACTGCTCTGCAATCTCTGGCCAACCCATTGGTATTCGGCACAGTTCTAGTCGCGTCAGCTTAGAGCGGGTTGATCCACTAACATATGCTCGGAGGTCCCTATGGCGCAGCGAGTGAAAGATAAAACTGCCTTGAATATGGTTTCGTGGCAGTATTACATGTGCATGGTTATTCACCCAACACTTACCTTTGATGCGAAGAGCAACAGGCTTATACCTATACTGATCGAAGTTACCTCCATCTTCAGCGATAAGGATTAGCTCGATCTGTTCGTTAAATATATAATCATTGATATAATCAACGATGCCATTTGCTCCATAGTATGGATAGATACCAGACATACCAGATCGTTGCTCAAAATTTAGGGGAACTCGACGCGAATCAAGTATATCAACGATGTCGTCGAGGCGGGTGACTTTCCAGGAGGCGGGGATGGTGCCGAGGCCGGGGACTTCCTTCCATTCTGAATGCTGGCCGGGGAGGCCCCGGGTCAGGAGTTCATGGAGCAGAGCATCACGAAGCCGCTCGGTAGCAACAATGATTTCCTCCACCCGCTCAATCGCCTCATCAACAGAATCCAGCACCTCAGCAATAGCCCGCTGCTCCTCCAAAGGCGGCAACAGAAGCCAAATAGATGCTACGTCTTTTGGATAAATGTGAGGCTGAGCTGAACCACATGCTAAACTATAGATGTGCTCTTGGATATTTTTTAAATAATAATAAGTGTAGCTCGGCAAGCTTTGATTTGGGTCACAGATAACCGTAGTGCAATCGGTCGCCAAGATTGGTTTGAAATGAGATGATACGAAGCCTGCGTGGGCCCCCGATGCACTAATTGTGATTGTCCCAGGTGGTCGGTTGGCGTGTTGAGCGTAGCGTGATGTAGCAACACCTGCCCCGATTACTGGCACTGTGCCAGGCGAGAGGTCTCGGCTCGACAGACTTGCGCCCTTTCGGATGTCTGCCACATCCGCCATTATGACGGAACGCCATCCTTCGGGGGGGGGTCTGGGTGATTCTGATTCTC
Source organism: Acidimicrobiaceae bacterium (assembly GCA_026708645.1). Taxonomy (GTDB): domain Bacteria; phylum Actinomycetota; class Acidimicrobiia; order Acidimicrobiales; family Aldehydirespiratoraceae; genus Aldehydirespirator. The sequence goes on from JAPOUM010000023.1 coordinate 24,774, forward strand.
AAACTACTTGTAACGATTCAGGAACTCGACTCAACACGAACGCCGGGACAGTGGTTCAGCCCACTTGGGCTGGCTCACGGGTTTCGCGGGAAGACTCCGGTGTCCGGACCTCAATCTCAACAGGCTCAAACCTCACCGCAACTGCTAGCGAGGTCTCGTCGAAATCTTGTAGAATTTCCCCAAAATCCTCCGACAACAATTCTAGATGAGACCGGATGGCATCGTCAATAGAGGCTGTCGGTTCCGGCAGAGGATCGCCGTCCTGCAGCATCAACTCGATGTGGCCTATGAGCGCTTCTTTAATATATTTCAATGTCTCTTCATAAGTATCACTAACACTGATGCAGCCCAGCACATCGGGAACGTAAGCCCCCCAGCTGTTCGCTGTCCTCTCGCATACGACTACATACTTGAGCTTCACTTGCGCCTCCGATCTAGGCCTGCCTGCTTCATAATGCTAGCGAGCGTGCTGGGTGGCAATTCTTTCCCCAGTGGACCCGCGATCGTTACCTTGCCGGGCTTCACCGGATGGCGGAAATGTCGGTGGCTGCCCTTGGTTCCCACGTAGTACCAGCCGTCGCGCTCTACGACGCGTATCGCTTCTCTAGCTGTCTTGGGCACAGCCCAGCCCTGCCAGTAGTTGCGTCCATGGTGGCGGCTTCGTCACGAACTCCGGAACAGTGGCTCAGCCCACAGGGGCAGGCTCGCGGGCGGGCTCAGAGAGGCTGCTTGCAGGTTCAGGGACTCGCACGTCGATCTCGACGAACTCGAACCGCGTGGCTAGTGTGGGCGGGGCGTCACTGAAATCCAGTCCTAGATCACTGAGGCAGTCATCGGCGGTGAGTTCCAAGTGATAGGCGATGGCTTCATCAATGGACATTCTTGGCGCTGGCAGCGGGTCACCGCCTTCCAGCGTGCCTTCGATGTGGAAAGTGAGCCCTTCGTCGATCATCTCGAGCATCTCCTCCCATGTGTCGCCTCTGCTGACGCATCCCAGCGCATCAGGCACGTAAGCACCCCAGCCGTTGGCATCTTGAATGAACACAACAGCGTATGTCAGCTTCATGGCTTTTTCCTTGCTTTTCATCTCAAGTCTGCTTGTCGCAGAATACTCTTCCAGAGCCAGTCTTGTAGTTCCTTGCCCAGCGGGCCTGGGATCGTGACGGTGCCGGGCTTGGTGGGATGATGGAACTGGCGGTGGCTGCCTTTCGTGCGGACGTGATACCAGCCGTCGCGTTCGATGATGCGTATCGCTTCTCTAGCTGTCTTGGGCACAGCCCAGCCCTGCCAGTAGTTGCGTCCATGGTGGCGGCTTCGTCACGAACTCCGGAACAGTGGCTCAGCCCACAGGGGCAGGCTCGCGGGCGGGCTCAGAGAGGCTGCTTGCAGGTTCAGGGACTCGCACGTCGATCTCGACGAACTCGAAACGGGTCGACAGTGAGGGAGTGGGATCGCCGTGCTCCAGATAGGACTCCATGACCCAATCCTCAATCGGCTCGGCGTGATGTGCAACTGCATCGTCGATCGACATTTTGGGCTCAGGCAGCGGATCGCCGTCCTCCAACATGAGTTCGATGTGGGCTGTAAGCCCCTCGCGCATCATCGCCAGCATCTCGTCCCAGGTATCGCCAGCGCTTATGCAGCCGGGGACGTCAGGCACATACGCGCACCAATTGTTGGCCGTCTTCTCGAAGACCGCCACATATGCCATTTTCATCTACCGCGCTCCTTGTGTTTTTGCTGCTTCAATCCTGCCTGTCGCAGAATATCTTGCCATGTGCGCTCCCTCAGGTCTGTACCCAGCGGTCCGGGGATCGTTACTTTGCCTGGTTTGGTTGGATGGCGAAAATGTCTGTGGCTGCCTCTCGTTCCGACGTGGTACCAGCCGTCGCGCTCGATGATGCGGATCGCTTCTCTAGCTGTCGGGGGCATAGCCCAGCCCTGTCAGTAGCTCGTTCATGCGGGCTGCGGCTTCGTCTCGTCTGCGCTCGGCTGCCCGCAGCTGCGTCAGCGCCTCGGTCACGCTGGGCACCTCTATCGGCTCGCTGGTGTCGACGTAGCGGCTGATGTTCAAGTTGAAATCGTTTTCGGCGATCTCGTCGAGGTCGGCCACATGAGCGAAGCGTTCGACGTCCTCGAAAGCCCGGAACGCTGCGACGATGCTCGTCGCATGCTCGGGGTCGAGGAAGTTCTGAGCCTTGCCGGAACGGAAGTACTCATCGCCTGAGGCGTCGATGAACAGCACCTTGTCGCGGCGCTCGGCCGGTTTGGCCCTGTTGAGCACGCAGATCGCCACCGGGATGCTGGCGCCGTAGAACAGGTTGGGCGCCAGGCCGATCACCGCCTCGAACAGATCGGCCTGCAGGATGCCTTTGCGGATCGTGCCCTCGGCGCCGCCGCGGAACAGGATGCCGTGGGGCATCACCACGCCGACCATGCCCTGCGGTTTGGTCGCTGCCAGCATGTGCTGCAGGAAGGCGAGGTCGCCTTTGGTCTTGGGCGGGATCGCTCCGTAGCGGTCGAAGCGGCGGTGCGGGTCTTCGGGCGCGAAGTCGTGCCCCCAGGCCTTCAGGCTGAAAGGAGGATTGGCGATCACCCGGTCGTAGGCGAGCAGTCGGCCGCCGTCGTCGCAGAGCTGCGGGTCGGCGATCACGTCGCCGCCCTCCAGCCGGGCCGACCGTAGACCGTGCAGCAGCAGGTTCAGCTTGCCGATGGCGAGCGTGCCGAGGTTGCGCTCCTGGCCGTGAAGCACCAGATTGCGGGGATCGCCGCCGTTCTCGGCCACATGCTGGGCGGTGTAGATGAGCATCCCCGCCGATCCCGCGGTGGGGTCGCAGATGCGCATGCCCTCCGTCGGTTCGAGCAGTTCGACGATGAGGCGCACCACCGAGCGCGGCGTGTAGAACTCTCCGCCCTTCTTGCCGGCGTCGTCCGCGAACTCGCGGATCAGATACTCGTAGGCGTCGCCGAGCACGTTGACCGCGCCCCGCTCGCCGGTGGCGGTGAGGTTGGCGTCGCTCAGATCCAAGGCGTCGAAGTGCCGCAGCAGGCTGCCGATGATGCGGTCTCGGCCGGAGGGGCTGCCGAGCTTGGACTCGTCGTTCCAGTTGGTGTTGCGCAGAATCCCGTCGAGGCGCGGCGCGTTGGCCTCCTCGATCTCGGCGCCCGCCCGGTTGAGCGCCTCACCGAGGTTCATCGACTGGCGTGCGACGGCGCTCCAGCGCGCCTCGGCGGGCACGAAGAACTCGTGCTCGTCATGGTCGCTCTCGGCGATCTCTGCGGGTACGCCGGCGGCGACCGCGTTTTGCACCTCCTCGGCGAAGCGGTCCGACAGCCGCTTGAGGAAAAGCATCGAGAAGATGTAGTTCTTGTAGTCGCTCGAGTCGATCTGCCCGCGCAGAATGTCCGCGGCGCCCCAGAGCTTTGGCTCGAGTTCTACGAAGGTCAGCGGCATTGCCGGTGTTCTCCTCTAGTCGTGGGTTATCGTGAGGTTGTTGGCGCGTGATGCCGGTGTGGGTCTGGTGGTTGCGTGTTCGCTGAACCTGGGGCGGTCACCATAGGGCGAGGTCGCGGGCTCTAGCTCTGGGGTCCGACGACGCGGCGCTGCTGGCCTGGATGCAGACGTCACCAGAGGGCGGGGTCGCGGGCTCTGGTTTTGGGTGCTCGACCCGCCCGAGGCGAACCAGATGCCACCGGTCACCAGAGGGCGGGGTCGCGGGCTCTGGCTTTGGTCTGGCTGCGGGCCGCGGCTTGGTCTTGTGTGGCTGCGGTTCGCGTCTGGTTTGGTGCGTTGTTTGTTGTGTTGTCGGGTCTGGTTATGTCCTCCTGGCTTCTGGCTGGCTTCTGGCGTGGTTGGCTTCGGTTCTTGTTCGGCTTGTCTTGGTTTCGGGTCGGTCCGGGGATCGCCTGCGTCTTCGGCGTGTCGGCGGCTTTGGTTCTGGTGGATAGTCGTCTGCATGGGCCGGCCCGTAGCGGGGTTGCGTGGTTGTGGCCGGGTCGTCGGGCGGGTGCAGGGTGTGGCTGCCGTCAGAATGCTTTTCGATCTGCCAGTTGTGGTGGTGGATTTTGTGGTGGCAGTTCCAGCAGACCATGATCAGGTTGTCGAGGCTGGTGGCGCCTCCTTGTGAGTAGGGGGTGATGTGATGGGCTTGGCACATGCCCGCGGGCGCTGCGCAGTGGAAACAGCCGCCGTAGGTGGCGAGCAGGGCTTGCCATTGCGTGTCGGTGACGCTGCGTCGTGAGCGGCTGCGCCAGAGGGCGTCACCGGCGCGGTCGAACACCAACCCGCTCCAGCGAGCGTTGCACGAGAGTTCTTCGAGCACCGCGGCCGGGAGTTTCGATCCGTCGGACAATTCGCCGATGAGCTCGCCGGTGGTGTCGTCCACATGGGCGAGCACTGTGATGTCAGCGACCCAACCGCCGCTCGCGCCGCTGCTGCCGGTGTTCTCGTCTGTGCTGACGCCATCGCCGCCGCTGGTGTCCTCGCTGTTGGCGCTGGCTGTGTCGTCTGGGCTGTGGGAGTGTTGAGCGCATCCGCAGCCAACGTCGCTGCTGTCAGCGTTGCCTGGGTCGGTGCTGCTGGCGCTGGCTGCGGCGTTTGTGCTGCTGCC
>JAPOUM010000014.1 GCA_026708645.1 Acidimicrobiaceae bacterium
TTCTGCCCGGCCTTCTGGTCATTGCTGCCGAGGCGCCGGTTGCAACCCGTTCCCGGGCCGCGACCGGCGCCTCAAGCAAGTCTGCCTCAGCCCCCGAGGGCGTCGAGGACTTCTTGGGGTGGGGTTGTGGCTAGTGACTGCTGGTAGCCCTCGACAATGTTGTCGGCTGTGACACCCACGGCGGGAACCACCGCGAACGCAGGCGCCGGCAGACCGAGCAGCCCGTGAGCAGCCGCGACAGCCATCGTGCGGCCCAGGTTGTAAGCCTCATCAGCGGCGATGCCCGCGACGTTGCCTCCCTCGACCATGTCCAACGACACGTTGGTGTCGAGGTCCATCGTCACCAACGCCACATCAGAAGCACCCGCAGCGCGCAACGCAGCCAGCACACCGTCAGCAGGACCGGCCGCCCACGGCGCATAAATGCCGTCGAGACCCGGATTGCGCGTCAGCATCGCCGAAGCGATCTCCTCCGCAGCGGCCGGGTCAGCCAACCCCTGCTCAGCGACGATCTCAATATCGGGATAATTGATCTCGATCCAAGACTTGAACGCCTGATCGCGCTGATTAGTCACGTAGTAAGCAGCATCATGGAAAATGTAACCGACCTCGCCGGAACCGCCGATCGCGTCAGCCAACAAATCAGCCGCAGTGATCCCCATAGCAGCAAGATCATCAGTCACGATGCTCACATAATCCTCACCATGCACATAACCCTGAGGCACATTCGACAAAAACACCAGCTGCACACCAGCATCCACCGCCGGACGGAAAGCCTCAGCACCGGCATCCGGGCCGATCGCCAAACTGATGATCGCATCAGGACTCTGAGCCATCACCGTCTCCACATCATTGGCCTGCTGAGCCGCGTCGAACCCGGCATTGGTCTCAGCAACAACCTCGACACCAAGCTCACCGAACGCGTCACGAGCACCACGGCTCACCGCATCCACGAAAGCCCCCGACGTATGCCACAACAACGCCGCGCTATGACCACCAGCACGCACCTCAGCAACCTGCGCATCCGAAAGCACGATCTCACCCGCAGGCACAGCAACCTCACCACCAGGCCCCTGAGTCACAGGCGCACCAGGCGGCATGGGCTCGCTCTCCGAGTCGGCTGATGAACCGGCACCCGAGTCGGATGCAGACGCTCCGCCTGAGTCGGATGCAGTCTCGCCGCCCGAGTCGTCCGAGGAATCAGGATCCGGCTCATCTTCAGCCTCAGAACCTGTCGCTGCCGTGCTTGCCGTGCCAGTCGATGAAGCGTCGTTGTCGTCGTCATCGTCGCCGCACGCCGCCGCCAAGACAGCGAACACTGCCAGCAGCGAAACGATCAGCATCCATCTGGGCTTCTTTGCTTTGGTTTTCATGGCCCCTCCAATGGGTCCGGTTTATAGATCTTCTGCGCCGCACCAATGCGCGATGAAGTGCGCCAGGGTGCGGGTGGCGGTCACCAACTCCTCGACGCCGAGACGCTCGAACGGGGTGTGGCAGTTGGAGATGTCGCCGGGAGCGAAATACACGCCGCCGATCCCCAGAGCACGCAGGAACGGCTTCTCCGACCAGTACGGGGCGCCTTCGATGCGCGCCGGCGCGCCGGTGACGGACTCGATCGAATCGGCCAGCTCGGCCACGCCCGGGTGGTCGGCGGCGATCTCGTCGGGAGTGCCGCCGAAACGGTGGTCGCGGGGCGCGCTGAAGCTCACGGCGCATTCGACGCCGTGCTCGTCGGCGACGCCGGCGGCGATGGAGCGGATGCTCTCGGCGGCTTCGTCGAGGCTCTCACCGGGGAGGATCTTGCGGATCAGCGACAGCTCGAAGAGGCCCGGCACGGCGATGTTGCCCCCCGACGCGACCGATGTGACCAGCAGGAACGCTTCGCCGAGCAGTTCGTGCGCGGGCAGCGACGCCCGCAGCTCGTCGGAGTGCTTCCACAGCCGGTCGAGCAGCCGGTGCCCGGCCTTCAAGGCGTCGACGCCCAGTTCGGGCCGGCCGAAATAGGCGGAGACTCCCGTGTAGGCGATGTCTGCGATCAGGAAGCCCATCTGGGCGGTGTAGATCGCCGAGGTGGTCGGCTCGGTGTAGATGGCGAAGTCCGCCTCCGGCCGCGGGCCGCTGCGGCCCTCGACCGCGGCTCGCATCCCGGCCGAGACGCCGCTGCCGGGCTGACCGGACTCTTCGTCGATGACGAACAGCGTCGACACCCGGCCGGCCGGCCGCAGCCCGACTCGGCGGAATGCCCGAAGCGCCTCGATGCTGGCGCAGATCCCGGCTTTCTGATCAGCCGCTCCCCGGCCCCAGATCTCGCCGTCGATCACCGGCGCGCCGAAAGGGTCCTCCCGGTCGGTCCCCTGCCAATGCTGCACCCAGTCGTCGACGGCCACCGTGTCCATGTGACCGGCAAGCAGCAGCGACTTGCCTGAGCCGTTGCCGACCGTGCCCCACACGTTGGGACGCCCCGGCTCGCACTCGTGGAGCTCGACCGAGTCGAAGGCGCCCGACTCGACCATCTGCTGTTGCGCCCAACGCGCGAACTCCTGCTCGTCGGGGGTGATGCTCGGGACGCGAACCGCTTCGCGGACGAGTTCCGTGACCGCCTCAGCGTCGACCGCGGACGCTATCCGCTCAGGCGTGCCGGTCACTGCTGATCACCCAGTATCTCGACGACGAGCGACTCGTGAATGAGACGCAGCGACATCGACACAGCGCCGATCAGAGCAGCCCTGCGACCGAGTGTGGAGGCTGTCAACTCCGGCGGCTCGGCCACCAAGCGCCTCAGGCGATCCCCCACAGCTTCCACGAAAACCGGGTTCGCCCCGACTCCGCCTCCGAACACGATCCGGGTCGGGTCCGCGATCAAACACAGATGCGAAACTGCCAGGGCCATGGCAGTCGCCGCCTCGTCGAGAACCCTCGTGGCGGCTTCGTCGCCGGTTGTCGCGGCCTCGAATATCTCGGGCAAGTCGGCGTCGGCGTCCAGTCTGGAGCGGCAGCCGTCCTCGATCGCCTGACCGAACCGCTTGCGGATGCGGGGCGCGGATGCTGCATCCTCGAGCGTTACCGGCGCCACGCCCGCACGGGGCGCCGACAGCAGCAGAGATCCCAGCTCTCCCGCTGATCCGGTGCCGCCCCGATAGAGATCGCCGCCGACGACCATCCCCAAGCCGATGCCCGTGCCTACCGAAACGGCTGCGAAGTCGCCAGCGGACGGCTCATCGCCCATCTGAGTGAGTTCGCCGAGGGCGGCCAAGTTGACGTCGTTCTCGACATGGACACGGGCGTCGAACCGCTCGGCGAGCCAAGAGTGCAGCGCCAAATCTTCGAAGCCGGGAAGGTTGAGAGCCTGCTCGACGCGGTCTCGGTCGGGACGGTAGATGCCTGGGACCCCGACGCACACCGCCTGGCACCCGTCGGCTATGCCTCGCAGCAGTTCTGCGGCTGCCGCTGTCAGGCGGTTGAGCGTGGTTCGAGCGTCAGGGCCGGCAGTGAACTCACGCTCGGCGATCAGCGCGCCGAACAAGTCCGACACGCCGACTAAGACCTTTGTGGCGCCGATATCGGCCGCCAGCGAATGCCGCGCGGTGGGGACCAACTCGTAGAGAGCGGCAGGGCGGCCGATGGATCCGAGGCTGGGACTCTCGTCGGAAACCCGGACCAGACCCGCCGATTCCATGTCAGCGACGAGAGCGGACACGGTGGGCTTGGACAGGCCGGTGGCTCGGGCTATGCCAGCCCTGGAAATGCGAGTCGGGTGGGCCGCGAAAAGTGCGTCGACTATCCGCTGCCCGTTGAGCAGCCTCAGAACACCCGAACCAGAACCGTCCGCCACATTGTTAGTAATACTACCTTACTAACCGCCTGTCAAGGCCATCGCCCTCTTCCCGCCGCGACAATGAATCTCAGGCAGCATCTACAGGCAGTGCCGACAGACACCAAGGCGGGGCGGAGACATTCCGTGCTTCGGAGGCTCGTGATCGCCTGAGGCGTCGATCAGCCCGTCGCCGCGCAGCCCGGCGACTGACCATGCTGCGCTTTGGCACCTAGAGATCGCCTGAGGCACTCCGAGGCAGTCGCAGGCAGACTGACGGGATGAACTCGCCGGAGTCCCGCAGAAGCGCGTCGCTGAGCGTGGGGCGTGTGCGGGCGGCGGTCGATGCTCTGCCTGCCTACAAGCCTGGCAAAACCGCTGAGCAGGCCGAGAACGAGCAGAGCATCAGCGCCGCCGTCAAGCTGACCTCCAACGAGAACCCCTACCCGCCGCCCTCCGTGGTGGTCGAAGCGGCGGCACGGGCCTGCCGAACCAGCAACCTCTACTGCGACCACAGCGCCACGGAACTGCGTGAGACTCTGGCGCAGCGCCTCGGACTGGCCGCTGATCAGGTGACGGTAGGCGCCGGGTCGGCGGCTCTGCTCTACCAGCTCGCCAAAGCTCTCGTCGACCCCGGAGACGAGGTGATCAGCCCGTGGATCTCTTTCGAGGCCTACCCGATCGCGGTGCGGCTCATGGCCGGCGCCTTGGTGCGAGTGCCGCTCGACGGCGATCACGCTTTCGACTTGGAAGCAGTCGCGGAGGCGGTGACGCCCCGCACCAAACTGGTGCTGCTGGCGAACCCCAACAATCCGACCGGAACGGCCTTGCCATGCTCGGCGCTGGCAAGTCTCGTCGAGGAAATCCCCGGCGACGTGATCGTGCTGATCGATGAGGCCTACCGGGAGTTCGCCGATCCTGTGCTGGGCGATCCTGTGGCCGATCTGCTGCCCCGCTTCGACAACGTGGCCGTGGCCAGGACATTCTCCAAGGCGTACGGGCTGGCCGGGCTCCGGGTGGGTTACATGATGGCTCATCGCCGGGTGGTGGCCGCAACAGACAAGTGCGCTGTTCCTTTCAGCGTGAGCGGCGCAGCCCAGGCTGCAGCCCTCGCCGCCCTGAGCGATGACGCAGCCGAGGAGCTCGACGGGCAGGTGGCGGCCATCAAAGCCGAGCGGTCGCGCCTGGCCTCGAACTTGGCCGCCGACGGCTGGGACATACCCGAACCGCAGGGCAACTTCGTGTGGCTGGCGCTAGGTGAGCGAAGCAGTGAAGTGTGTCTGGGCTTGGAGCGGCGCGGCGTGGTGGTCCGGCCGTTCCCGGGCGCCGGCATTCGCGTCACTGTGGGCGCCCCGGCCCAAAACGACCGGTTTCTGGCGGCCCTCTCTGAAGTTGCCGCCCCGGATTCGCTGCGCTGAGATCCGAAACCAGACCCGAGCCAGGATTCGGGTGCTGAGACTCAGCCGCCGGCGCTCTGGGGAACGAAGAACACCTGCGCGCCGTCGGCCAAGCGGTAGTACTGCGGATGAGCGATCAGCAAACCGTCGATCACCACCGAGACACCTGACCTCAAAGCGTCTCCGAGCCCCGGATACTGTCGCTCGAGATCGCCTATCAAAGCTCCCACATTGGCGCCACTGCCTTCGATCTCGGCAACGCCGCCGGTGGGACCCCGCAAATTGGAGCTCAGATGCACGCGAACGGCCATCACCACGCCTGTCTGTGCCCGGCGACGGGCAGCTCAACCGCTTCCGGCGCCGACTCGGACGGCACTGGGTGTCTTGCGAGCGCAAGCAGGCACCGCATGAGCCGCCGCCGGCGCACCGCTAGCTAGCCGCCGTTGGCGCGAGCCCCGGCGGCGGTGATCGCTTCCAGCACCCGCACCGGAGACATCGGCAGATCGCGGATGCGACAGCCGGTGGCGCTGTGAATGGCGTTGGCCACTGCCGGTATCGGAGGAACGATCCCGGCCTCGCCCACGCCGCGAACACCGTAAGGATGCGCCGGATTGGGGACTTCCACGATCACGGCGTCGATCATGGGCAGGTCCGAAGCCACCGGCACCCGATAGTCGAGGAAGCCGGGATTCTCCATCACTCCGTCTGAGTCGTAGATGTACTCCTCGTTGAGCGCCCAACCGACTCCCTGGGCGACACCGCCCTGGATCTGGCCTTCCACGTAGCTGGGATGGATCGCAGTGCCTGCGTCCTGCGCGGCGGTGTAACGCACGATGCTCACCACACCGGTCTCGGGATCCACCTCGACATCGCAGAGGTGAACCGTGAAGCTGGGTCCGGCGCCATGGGCCTCAAGCGACCCGGTGGCCGTTAGCGGGCCGCCCGTGCGCTTGGCTTTGCCGGCGATCACGGCCAGAGACAACGGCTCTTTGCCCTCTGAGTCGCCGTCACCTGTGTAGACGGCGTGGCCGTCCACCCAGTCGATGTCGCCGACTTCGGCTTCCATCATCGTCGCCGCTCGTCCCCGGAGTTCGATCACCATGTTGCGGCACGCCTCCACGACAGCCCTGCCCGTGGCGAAGGTGGCCCGGCTGCCCTCGGTGATGTCGGTGAAGCCGACCGCCTCGGTGTCGCCCACCACCGGACGGATGTCGTGCGGGTCGATGCCTAGTTCCTCAGCGGCCATCAGCGCCATCGAAGCCCGGCTGCCGCCGATGTCGGGACTGCCGGTGACCACCGTGGCGGTCCCGTCCTCGTTGAGGTTGACGATGGCGCTGGAGGACTCGCCGATATTGAACCAGTAACCGGCAGCCAGGCCGCGGCCCTGGTTGGGCCCCAGCGGCGCGCTGAAATGCGGGTGAGAGCGGATCGCTTCAAGGCACTCCGCGAACCCGACACGCGCCAGCGGGAAGCCCATCGTCGACGGATCGCCTTCTTTGACCGCGTTCTTGAGGCGCAGGTCCATGGCGTCGATGCCGAGCTCTTCGGCGATCTCGTCGAGCACGGTCTCGGTCGCGAAAGCAGTCAGCGGCGCTGCCGGCGCCCGGTATGCGGCCGAGCGGGCCGTGTTGACCACCACGTCGAGCGCTTCGACTGCGAAGTTGGGGATTTTGTAGGACTCGAAAACCGTCATCGCACCGAGCATCCCGCCGGCGCCCTGATACGCGCCGTTGCTGTAGATGAGATGAGCGTCGGCGGCGACGATGGCGCCGTCGGAGCGCGCGCCGAACTTGACTCGGATCTTGGCGCACGGCGCCGGGCCGGTGGCGCGGAACACTTCGCTGCGGGTCATCACCATCTTGACGGGGCGCCCCGCTTGCGACGACAAAGCCGCTGCCAGAGGCTCCAGATAGATGGTGGTCTTGCCGCCGAAGCCGCCGCCGATCTCAGCGGGCACCACCTTGATGCGCGTGTTCTCCCAGCCGAGCAGGGTGGCCGTGGACGACCTCACGTTGAAATGCCCCTGAGACGAGCACCAGATCGTGGTGTGACCGTCCTGGCCAGTGTCGGCCACGCAGGCGTGCGGCTCGATGTATCCCTGATGGACAGGCTTGGTGCTGAACTCGCGCTCGACCACAAAGTCGGCCTCGGCGAAGCCCGCCTCGAGGTCCCCGCCCGAGAACCGAGTGACCGAAGCCACGTTGGAGGGCGCCTCCGCAGGGGGCTCGGCCCCGCGGGTCAGCATGTGGGAGTGCAGAACGGGCGCATCGTCGGCCATGGCCTCGTCGATGGTCAGCACCGCCTGCAGCGCCTCGTATTCGACCTCGACCGCCGCCGCCGCAGCTCGAGCCTGTTCGAGGGTGGACGCGGCGACCGCCGCCACGGCGTGTCCCTCATAGAAGACCTTGTCGCGGGCGATGATGTTGACGCACATGTCGTATTGGCGGTGGCCGGGATCGACGGACGGGAAGTCGTCGCCAGTGATCACCGACTTGACGCCGGGCATGGCCTCAGCACGCGACGTGTCGATGGACACGATCCGGGCGTGCGCGTGCGGTGATCGCACCACTGCCCCGTGAAGCTGTCCGGCCAGGTTCAGATCGGCCGCGAAACGCGCCTTTCCGGTCACCTTCTCGAGTCCGTCGGGGCGTATCAGCCGGGTGCCCACGTACTTGTAGCCCTTGTAGCCGGGATTGGCCTCGGTGATGGTCACTTGCGTCTCCTAGTTCGCTGGGGGCGTGTGTTTCGGTGCTTGTGTGGCTCGGTGCTCAGTGCGTGTGTGCCGGTGCTCGCGGCGTTCTTGATGATCTTTCGCCCGCTTCTCGCTGTCAGTGGCCGCTGCCGGCGCCTGCGTTGATGCTGCGGGCTGCGGCCATCACCGAACGCACGATCTTGTCGTAGCCGGTGCAGCGGCAGAGGTTGCCGGCCAGCGCGTAGCGGACCTCGGTCTCGGTCGGGTCGGGGTTGCGTTCGAGCAGTGCTTCGGCCGCCACCAAAAAGCCGGGCGTGCAGATCCCGCACTGCAAGGCCGCGCCCTCCAGGAAGCACTGCTGCAGGGGATGGAGTTCGTCTCCTGAGGCCATGCCCTCCACAGTGGAGACGTCAGAGCCTTCGGCTTCGGCGGCGAGCACCAGGCACGAACACAACAGGCGCCCGTCCATCATCACCGAGCAGGCGCCGCAGTCGCCGGTGCCGCAGCCTTCTTTGACGCCGGTCAAACCCACTTCGTCACGCAGCGCGTCGAGCAGCGTCTGACCCCCGTCGCAGAGGAACTCCGCCGGGTCGCCGTTGATGGTGCAGGTCACGTGAACACGGGTCATGGGCGGTCTCCTCGCTGCGGCTCGGCCGCTCGTTCTGCGGCGGTCGCCACAGCCCTGCGGGCCAGCACCCCGGCCACCTGACGGCGGTAGGCGACAGTGCCGCGCTTGTCGTCGATCGGGTCTGCTGCGGCCGCGGCCGCGGCCTCGACGGCGGCCAGCGCGTCGCCGGCGGGTTCGCGGCCGATGAGGGCCGCCTCGGCGTCGGCGACTCGCACCACAGTGGGGGCCACCGCACCCAGGGCGACCGCGGCGTCGGCGACCCTGCCTTGCGCGTCGAGGGAGATTCGGACGGCTGCGCCCACCACGGCGATGTCCATCTCGGTGCGCGGCGTGAGTCGCAGATAAGCGTCCGCCGTGCGCGCCGGCGGCCGGTCGAGTTCGAACTCGACGATGAACTCGCCCGGCGTCAACGAAGTCCGGCCCGGCCCGGTGGCGACTTCCGCTGCGAGGACGGTGCGCTCGCCGTCGGGACCGGCGATCACCGCCCGGGCACAGTTGGCGACCAGGCTCGGCGGGGTGTCCGCGGCGGGCGAGGCGTTGGCCAGGTTGCCGCCCCAGCTTGAACGGTTCTGGATCTGATCCGAACCGATCAGGCCGCTGGCCTCGACCAGTCCAGGAAACTCCGCGGCCAGGGCGCCGTCAGCGCAGATGTCCGCCGTGGGAGCGGCGGCGCCGACAGTGAAGCCGGCGGCGGTGCTAGTGATGGCACACAGTCGGTCGATGTGCTTGAGGTCGACCATCACTGTCGGTTCGGGGCGCCCCGAGCGGATCTGGGGGATCAGATCGGTGGCGCCCGCGTAGACGCGGGCGTGCGGCTCTGAGCCCAGCAGTTCGACCGCTTCGGCCACCGTGGTCGGAGATTCGTATCTCATGGCTGAGAGCCTACGCGCCGCGGCAGCCGTTAGCGTGCGCTCGCATGGGCATGTTGCAGCGCTTCCGGGTGCGGCTCGGCGACAGGATCTCAGCGCTGTTCTCACATGGCGAGACGCCTCTGGAGAACACCGCCGACTATCCCGGCGACGCCGGGCTCTGCGGACCGGACTCGATCAGCTGGAGAGTGATCGGCGATGTGAGCGTGTTCCTGGGAGCGATCCGCGCGCTGCTGATCCAGGCCACTCATCCCGAGACCGTGGCCGGCGTCGACGATCACAGCCGCTACCGAGCCGACCCGATGGGACGACTCAACCGCACAGCTTTCTATGTGACTTCCGCGACCTTCGGCGCCATGCCCGAAGTGGAGGAGGCGGTGAAGCGAGTCCGGGCCGCCCACCGGCCCGTCAAAGGTGTCTCGCATCGCGGCCTGCCGTACAGCGCCTCGGATCCTGCTCTGGCCGCCTGGGTACACAACACGCTGACGGATTCCTTCTTGGTGGCTTACCAGCAGTTCGGGCTGCCGCTCAGCGAAGCCGAGGCTGACAGGTTCGTCGTGGAGCAGTCCCGGATCGGGGCCATGCTCGGCGCCGATCCCCTGCCTCAGACTGCGGCAGGGTTGCGTGACTGGGTTCGCTTCCACCCGGATCTGGCGACGAGTCCGGGCCAGGAAGCGGCCGTGCATTTTCTGCGCAGGCCGCCTTTGCCGTTCAGGCAGCGACTGGGGTATGCGGTGCTGTTCCAGGGGGCGATCGCCACGATGCCGCCGGAGTTGACCCGCCTGCTCGACATGAAGCCCCGGCACGGAGCGCGCCGAGCCTCCGCCGGGCTGCTGCGGTCGCTGAGATTCGGCCTGCTCGACAGCCCTTCCTGGCAGGCGGCCCTCGAACGCTGCGGCGCGTCCTACGACAGTTCCAGATTCCGCTTGACGGCCTGAGCGACCCTCCACAGAACCGTCTCCGCAGCCGCTCCCGGTGCGGTGCCTCTAACGGCGTTTCTTCTTGCCGCCGTGGACGGAAGGCTCGGCGCACCACTGCGCCCGCAGCACCGCCAGAGCTTCGAGCGCTTCGCCGGGAAGGCCGAGCAGCTGACGCAGCACGGACTCGTCGAGACGGTGGCGCACAGGATCGTCGACCGCTTCGTGCGCCGGTCGAAGTTCGCATTCAGCCATCTCGTCGAAGATCATCGACGCCATTTCGATCTGCTCCGGCGACAATCGACGCGGGTCGGCGACGACCAGATCGCCCACCCTGGTGATGGTCAGCACTGCCCGGCCCTGCTGCTGACGGGTGCCGAGCCACCAGAAGCCGATCAGGCCGAGCGTGGTGTTCATCCACAGCGCAACCAGCTTCTCGCGCTTGATCGACTCTTCTTCGTCGTCCCCCTCGAGACGATAGTTCGGCCAGGCCCGTCCGCCGATGGATCTCCCGGGCGTGAGACAGCAGGCCAGAGACTGCGAGTTGAGTCGAAAGTCCAAGTTGACATGCAGCCGGGTGGCTTTGGCCCACACTTCCAGAGCATGGTCTCGTCGGCCGTGGCGAACCGTCCCCTGGCTGTCGGGCTGCACCGTCAAGCGCCGCTCACGATCGGCGTCGTGGCGCCACAGCACCGGGAACGACGGCGGCGCCTCGTTCCACGGCAGCGGATCGATGTCGAAAGGGCCCCGCGGCGCGCCCGTCTTCGACAGCGCCGGTCCGGCGATGTCGAGATGGTAGAGGCCGCGCTCGCCCAACTCAGCCAACGGCGCCAGTTGCAGATGCTGATCCGCGCGGCCCGGCAGTCGCAGCACTCCCTGAGCGAGGCAGGCGGCGGCTTCGATCACGTCGGGGTTGGCCACACCCACGCAACCCCCGTCGCCCCAACCACCGAGCACGTAGCAGCCGATCACTTCGTCGCCGAGTCGCAACTTGCCAGAGGCGACCTTGGCGGCGCCCGTGACGGCGGCGTCGGGCGACGACCTTCCCTCGGTGGCGGTCGCCGTTGCCGCTTCAACAGCGCTCCCTGCAGCCTCGGTGATTGCTCTGGCCGTCTCGGCTGCGGCCACTGAGTCGCGCGGCCTCGCTTTGAGGCTCACCCAAACGACGGCGTCATCGCCCGCAACAAGACCGTTCCCGGTCTTGCGCGTGGCGACGACGAGAGCCTCGGCTATGCCGGTGTCGGCCGAGAAGGCGCGGTCGGTCGATCCGGCCGAGGCGACGGACACCACCAGCGCATCTCTGTACCCGCTCCGCAGAACCTCACGCGCGGCCTGCCAGGCGGCGCCTCCCGCCACCGCCGCCGGAAGCACGAAAGCGACCACTCCTCCAGGCTTGACTTTGGCATGGGCCAAGTCGATGAAGTTCGACGCCAGACCCGCGTTGCCGTGCCCGGCTCGCTCTTTCACGCCTCGGTAGATGTCTTCGAGACGCGCCGCCATCTGCCTCTGTTCCGCCTCGCTGGTGTCGAACCCGGCGAACGCCGGACGCGGAACCCCGGCGGCGGCCCCCTCGTGATTGGTGGAACGTGTGAACGGCGGGTTCATGATCACCACATCGAGGCTGGAGTCGGGCACGTCCGCCTCGCTGCCCGCATCTTCAGAGGATCGCTCGCCGCAGCCGGAAGCGACCGTGCGGCCAGTGCCGAACAAAGACAGCACCCGGTCGCCGCCCAGCAACTCCAACGAACCGACAGACGCAGGACGATGGGGGCTCTGACGGCCGTAAGGCATCGTGTAGACCCGCGTGCGCCCGAAAGGAACCGACGGATGCACGCCCGAGAGCAGCGACGCAGTCAGATGAGTGGCAGCGGGCATGATGTCAGCAGCGATCAGGCACGTCTCCATCATCTCGGTGTGCAGCCCTTCGTCGTCTCCGCCTCTGCGCCTGTAGCGCGCCGCGACGGCGCCGTAGGCGGCCGAGAGCAGCGCGCCGGTGCCGCAAGCCAGATCAGCCATCCGCAGGCCGACGACTTCCGCCCGCCTGTCGAAACGGCAACCAAGCCTGCTGACCGCCAGTTCCGCCAGCAAGGCAGCGGAGGCCGGCCGCGTGTAGAAGGTCGCGAGGAACTTGCGATCCGAGATCAGCCTGCCGAACATCTGCCCCGCCAAGTCACCCGTCGTGACGGCGCCGAGTCCGGTCATGCCCTCGGCGACGTCCACGAGGCGGTCCAGCACTTCAGAAGCCGCACCAGCCGGAAGCGCCGCGACGATGTCGGACGCGACCGCGAATATGGGCCAGTAGTTGACGCCGAGTATCCGAGACCAAGCCGCCAGAACCTGACGCTTGGAGAGGCTGCCGTTGCGACTGCACAACGACGGGTCCGAAGGGCCGACTATCTCTGAGTGAGTGCCGGCGACCGCTGTCTGGAAAACCAGTGCGTTGGCGCAGACTGCCATCGCCATGCGCCTGGTCTGCTCGCCGTCTTCTTGGCGCAGCGACTCAGCCACCCGCGCGAGGACCGAAGGGTGGCGCTCTGCGAGTCTGTCGAGGACGGCGGCCGCGTCGTTGACGCCGCGCTCCAACAGGACCGCTCCCTCGTTGACGGCCGACTCCGGAATCCGCACCCGCTCGACAAGCGCCGCGATGTCGCCTGCGTCGCCTGTCAGCCAGCCCGCCGCTGGGAAGCGATCCGGCGGCGGCTGCGCCGACACGCTCGCGTCCGATCCTGCAGGCGCCGTCGTGTAGCAGCAGTAGCGGTAACTGGCGGCGGCGGCCTCAGCGGTCAGGCGCCCTCCCGGCGCGCCCCGAAGCTCCGGAGGCACACGCACGGCCAGCACGGAGGAGACAGCGGCGCCGGTCGCGTCAATGACCGCGCCGAGGCGTCCGACGGCGTCTGCTTCCACGCTGCCGGCGGGCTCGTACTCGGTCTCGATCACCACCGGCGCTCGGCCCTCGCCGGTCACCAATATGTCCGGCTGGAGTGCCGCCGCGTCCCTGAACACGCCAGTCGCCTCAGCCAGCACAGCGGCACCGCCCCAGCGTGGATGGAGATCGCGCAGCACACCCGCGAACACGGCGTTGAACGCGCCCTCAGAGATCCGAGAAGCCATGAAACAACCCTAGCTTCACAATGGAGTGATGTAGGGGCGTGTCCAGCGGCTGCCCAGGCCCTCAGGTTCGGTTTGATCGCAGATCGCCGCGGCGGATCGCGTCGCGGCAGCGCATGCGCTGACAGGTGAGAGCTCATCACGTTGCAGCGGTGTCGTTGCCGCTGGAACTCGCTGCGCTCACGGGCTGCTCGGGCCGCGGCCCCGCTGACGCATGGACGCTGTCGGTGCTCCTATTCGCTCGGCCTCTTAGGCTTCGCGGCGTGGAGGCGCCGGGAACAGCTCGTGACTCCGAAGCCGCCGAGGCTGTCGAGCCTGAGGCGAAGCGGGGGTTCTCTGCGGGTTTGAACCTCAAAGGGACACTGCGTCAAGCTATGGAAGCGCCGCCGACGGTGTACGAGATCGTCGGCGGACGGGAGTTTTTCGATGAGCTGGTGGAACGCTTCTATGACGCCGTCAGCGCTGACGCGCTGCTGCGTCCCATGTACCCGAGGGATCTGGCGCCGGCGCGTCGGCGGCTGGCCGGCTTCTTGGCGCAGTACTGGGGCGGTCCGCCTCACTACAGCGACGAGAGAGGCCATCCCAGGCTGCGGATGCGCCATCTTCCCTTCACCATCGGCGAAGCCGAACGCGACGCATGGATGCGGCACATGACCGCTTCGCTGGATGCCGCCACCGTCGCCGACGGCAGTGGTCGGCCGCTGCCCGCAGAGATCCGTGCGGCCATGTTCGACCACTTCGACAACGCCGCCGCCCACTTGCTCAACACTCCCGAGAATTGAGTGACACTCCCGACACTTGAGCACCCGCACGAGCGAACGCCTCTGAGCGGCGCGTCCTCCTAGGCGCTTCGCCGTCACGGGCGCCGCCTGAAACCCTGAAACCGGCGCGGCCTGGCGGGCGCGCCGCTCAGGCGTCTGTTGCGGGGGTCAGCAGATGGCGCCCGCCGAAGACTGCGGGGGGGAGGATCCGGCCCTGGTGCAGCACCAGCTCGCCATGCACCCAAGTGGCTTCGATCCCTTCGGGCGGCACCAGCGGATCGTCGAAGCTGTTGCGCTCGCTCACCAGATCCCAGTCGAACAGCACCAGAGAAGCGTCGCCGCCCGGTCGCAGCGCCGGGCTCGGCAGCCCCATGAACTCGCACGGCATCACCGCCAGCCGGTGGACGATCTCTCTCAAAGGGATCTCCAGCTCGCGTGCCATGCGCAGCGCCTTGGGGAACGACCCCAGCGAACGGGGATGAGGCTTCTGGCCGGGTCCCGGCATCAGCCCGTCGGTACACAATGCCATGGTCGGCCGGCGGAAGAAACGCTCGACGGTGGCCTCGTTGCCGTAGTGGCTGATGATCGACACCTCGCCGCGGTTCAGCAGAAAGAAGTCGCAGACCGCGTCGTGGGCCTCGGGCGAAGACATGTCGGTCACGCCCGCGGCCAGCACCACATCGGAGAAGCGCTTGCCGAGGAACCCGTCGCCGACGCCTTCGAGTACGCCCGCGATCTGGACGCCTTGCAGTCCCCCGCAGAAAGCCACGAAGTTGTCCCAGCCCGATCCGTCGCCGTGAATCTTCTCGAAAGCGAAGCGGCGGACCTGCTCGTCGCTCAGCCGGGCCAGGAACTCGGCCCGGCTGCCTGAACGGACCTCGGGCGGGAACAACGCGTCGGCGGTGGTGCTGCCGGCCGTGTAGGGGTACATGTTGGCGATCGTGGGGATCTCGCCGGCCGCGTCGTCGAGCCTGTCGGCGACGGTCTCGTAACGGTCCCAGTTGCGCCGGCCGGCGATCTTGGAGTGCTCGCTGCAATAGCCGCCTCCGCCGTCGACCGCGGCGACGATCACCTCGTCGAGCGCGGCGATGATGTCGTCGCTCTCCGAGCGCAGATGCGGATACAACGCTGCCGGCTTGACCTCGTTGAAAGCTCTCACCAGCGCTGTGATCTCACGCTGGTCGCTGTAGACGGCGGGGTTGTAGACGAGACCGGTCGACAGTCCCAGGCACCAAGGCGCCTCCCGGCGCACGACTTCGGCCATGGCCCTGATCTCTTCATCGTCGGCGGTGTGGTCGAGGTTGCCCATCACGGTGCGGCGCACCGCGCTATGCCCCAGATGCATGCCCAGATCAGTGACGGCGCGCCCGCGGTGCCAGTCCAAGAACTCCTCCATGGTGGACCACGGCCAACTGAAACCACCGGCAGGGTCGTCCCGATGGCCGGAGTCGGCGAAAGCGCCGGCGGGGCTCGGGGCCACCACGCCGTCCAAGGGCGCTAGCTGTGCCGCGTATTCGGCGCGCTGGTCGTCGGTCACCGGCGCCGGCGACAGGCCGTCCACACCGCAGATCCGTTTGGTGACGCCCCCGCGCACCGCCATCTCGCAGCTCACGGGTATGCCGTGCTCGCCGATGCGGGTGCCGGCCAAGGCGCCGTGGTTGTGCGTGTCGACGAAACCGGGGGCCAGCACCCGGCCGTCGGCTTCGACGATGCGCTCCACGCCGGCTGCCGCGCTCGGCGGGACGTCGCCGAGATGCGCGATCCGATCCCCGTCGATCAGAGCGTCGCCTCGGAAGGGCTCGCTCCAGCCGTCGCCGACGACGATCAGAGCGTCGGTGATCAACTGGCGCATGCTCGCACGGTAGCGGCGACCGGCGACCGGCACAGACTGCGGCTGACTCGGAGACTCGGCCCGGCCCGGCTTCAGGCATTCTCGACATCAGGCATAAGAGGCCGAGCGAACAATCGACCGGCGAGCCCGTCAGGGCGAGCCGCTAGAGTCGAGTCGGGTATGCGTCGCTTGGAGAGCTACGTGGCCGGCTGCTGGCACCGGCCCGCGGCGAACGGGCGGGCGCTGCTCGACGCCGCCACCGGTGAGACGGTGGCGGAACTGTCGCCCGTCGCCGCGGACCCCGCCGCGGCGGTCGCCCACGGTCGAGACGTCGGAGGTCCGGCGCTGCGGGAGATGACCTTCCATCAACGCGCCGCCCGATTGCGCGACGTCGCCAAGATGCTGCTGGCCGAAGAGACCAAAGAGCGGCTCTATGACCTGTCCTACTGCACGGGCGCGACCCGATCCGACTCTTGGATCGACATCGACGGAGGCGCGGGAGTGCTCATGTCCTACGCCGGCAGGGCTCGTCGGGAGCTGCCCAACTCGAACGTCGTCGTCGACGGCGCCACTGAGCCCCTGTCACGCGACGACAGCTTCTCGGCGGTGCACGTGCTCACCTCCCGCGCAGGCGTCGAGGTTCAGATCAACGCTTTCAACTTCCCGGTTTGGGGGATGCTCGAGAAGTTCGCTCCCGCTTTCCTGGCGGGTGTTCCCTCGATCGTCAAGCCCGCGGCCGAGACCGCCTACCTCGCCGAGGCCGCAGTTCGACTGATGATCGAGTCGGAGCTGCTGCCCGAAGGCGCTCTGCAGCTGGTTTGCGCCTCGCCCGCCGAGCTCTCAACGCTGCTGGACAGCCTCTCAGGCGCCGACAGCATCGCTTTCACAGGCTCGGCGTCCGTCGGCGCGGCACTGCGAAGCCATCGGGCGGTGGCCGAGGCCGCGGTGAGGCTCAACGTGGAGGCCGACTCGCTCAACGCGGCCGTGCTCGCCCCCGACGCCGGCCCCGACAGCGCCGAATTCGGCGTTTTCGTGGCGGAGACGGTCAGGGAGATGACGGTCAAAGCCGGGCAGAAATGCACCGCCATCCGCAGGGCGCTCGTGCCGCGACAGCACCTCGACGCCGCCGCCCAAGCCCTGGTCGCCGCGCTCGGCGACGTGGCGGTGGGCGATCCCCGAGACCCGGACAGCGACATGGGGCCGCTGGTGAGCCTGGCTCAGCGCAGCGAGGTGCAGGCGTCGGTGGCGGCGCTGCTGCAAGGCGCCGAGCCGCTCTTCGAGGGCAGCGTCCGCAGCGGCGACGACGGCGTCGGGGCGTTCCTGGCGCCGACCCTGCTGAGGGCGACCGACCCGTGGGCTGAGACCGTCCACACAGTCGAAGCCTTCGGGCCGGTCGCGACCCTTGTTCCCTACGCCGGCATCACCGAAGCGACCGAGCTGGTCGCGGCGGGGGGCGGAAGCCTGGTCGCGTCGCTCTACGGCGCCGACCGCGACGACATGGCCGCCCTGGCTCTGGGGATCGCCTCGCATCACGGCCGTGTGCTGATGGCCGACGCCTCCGCAGCGGCGGCCAGCACCGGTCACGGGTCGCCGCTGCCCATGCTGGTGCACGGCGGCCCCGGCCGCTCAGGCGGCGGGCAGGAGATGGGCGGAATGCGAGGCGTGTTCGGTCACATGCAGCGCAGCGCCGTGCAGGGCTCTCCCGACATGCTGACCGCGGTGACCGGCGAGCACATCGCCGGTTCTCGCGCCAACCGGCACAAGGGGCATCCGTTCAAGCTCACCTTCGACGAACTCGAGGTGGGCGATTCGATCACCACTGAGTCACGCACCGTCACCAAGGCCGACATCGACGCCTTCGCGGAGAGCACCGGCGACAAGTTCTACGCTCACACCGACGAGGCCGCCGCGGCCCGCAGTCCGATCTTCGGCGGGATAGTCGCTCACGGCTATCTGGTGCTGTCGTTCGCTGCGGGGTTGTTCGTGTGGCCCGACGAGGGGCCGGTGCTGGCCAACTACGGCATCGACAGGCTGCGCTTCGCCAAGCCGACCTACCCCGGCGATGTGATCCATGTGGTGCTGACCTGCAAACGCAAAACGCAGCTGGACGGGCGCGGCTACGGCGAGGTCGCCTGGGACACCCGGGTCATCAACCAGAACGGCGAGGTCAACGCCGCTTATGATGTGCTCACAATGGTGGCCAACACTCCGGGCCGCAACGGTGCGCCGACATGAGCGGGGAAGGCCTCTGCTGTGGCTAGATCCTGGGACACGATGGAGGACTTCGAGGCTTTCCTCGACGGCGGCGGGCTCGTCGAGGCCGGCGACGACATGCCCGACCCTTATCGTCGGGCCGTCTTCTCCTTCATCGAGATGCACGCCAACAGCGAGTTGATGGGCGGCCTGACCGAACGCGACTGGATTCCCAAGACCCCGGGCCTGCGCCACAAGATGGCGGTTCTGGCCAAAACCCAGGATGAGATCGGCCACGGGCACCTGCTCTACATGGTGGCCGCCGATCTGGGCGTCAAAACCCGAACTCAAATGCTGGAGGACCTGTTCGCGGGCCGCAGCCGCTTCCACAACGTCTTCCATTATCAGGCCGTCACCTGGGGCGATCAGGTGGCCATCGCCTTCCTGGTGGACGCAGCGGCTCTGCTGAGCCAGCAGGCCGTCTTCAAGAACTGCTCCTACGGCCCCTACAAGCGCATTCTGCGGCGCATAATCGCCGAGGAGGGATTCCACATGCGTCTGGGCGAGGACCGCATGATGCGCATCGCCGAAGGAACGCCCCGCCAGCGCCGGATGTTCCAAGAGTCGTTGGATCGCTGGTTCTGGCCGGCTCTGCAGCTTTTCGGCCCCGACTCCAAACCCGACGACGTGCTGCTGCGCTGGCACATCAAATCGGAACGCAACGAGGTGCTGCGCGACCGCTGGGTGCAGAAGTTCGTGCCCATGCTGACCGGCTACGGTTTCACCGTTCCGGCCCCCGACCTGCGCTGGGACGAAGAAACCTCACGCTGGGACGTGGGCCCCATCGACTGGGCGCCGCTGCAACGCACGCTGGAGCAGGGCGGTCCGGACTCGGCGCGGCGCATCGCTGAAGCGTCCGACAACTGGCAGCGCACCGCCTGGGTGAGGGCCGCCCTCTCGGCAGGCGGCTCGGCTCAGCCGGCGCACGCCGGGAGCGCCTAGAGCACCCGACACGGCCGGCTCTCCTATTGGCTCAGCCTCTCGACGTCATGCACGTATACGAAGTTTTTCTGAAGAAGGACGGTCGAGAAGAGTTCCGCCATGCGGGAGCGCTCGAAGCGTCGACCGAGGAGCTGGCGCTGCTGCTGGCACGCGAGGCTTACGCGCGCCGCGCCGAGGGAGACCGGCTGTGGCTGGTGCGACGGGATCACGTGATCGCCGCCGCCGACGAGTTCGTGGCCCCCAACGCCGACAAGCCGCACCGTCATCACGACGGAGCGGCGGTGGCGTCCCGGCGCAGAGCCGCCCGCGAGGCGAGCCCGGACAGCTCGAGCAGCGGCACGGGCGGCGAGGCACTGCGTTGAACGTGTCCGCCGTGCAGGAGTTCCTGCTGGCCTTCGCCGACGACGAGCATCTGATGGGCCAGCAGCACACCGAATGGATCGGGGTCGCGCCCTTCCTGGAGGAGGACCTCGCCTTTTCGAGCATCGCCCAAGACGAACTCGGCCATGCAGCGCTGCTCTACGGGCTGGTGCTCGAACTCGACGGGATCGAACCATCGGACACCGCCATCGACGATCTGGCTTTCGCCAGGCCCGGCCAGGAATACCGGAGCTGCCATCTGGCGGAGCGCACCACGAGCCAGTGGTCTGAGGCTCTGGTGCGGCACTGGGTCTATGACACGTTCGAGGAGCTGCGCTGGGGTCTGCTGAGCGAATCGACGCTGCCTGCGCTGGCTGCTGTGACGACCAGAGCGCTGCGCGAAGAGGCGTTCCACCGGCGCCACGCCGACGCCCTCCTCGACGAGCTTCTGCAGGCGCCTGAGGCTCGTCCTCGCATAGCTGAAGCGCTCAACAGGATCGCGGCGCTGATTCCGGGCTTGTGCGAGCCCACGGCCGGCGAGGTCGCAGCCATAGCCGCAGGCGTGGCCGCCGACTCGACCGCGGGCCTGCTGGCACCGCTGACCGAGGCGCTCGGGGCGCGATTCGGCGGGCACGTCGACACCGGCCGGGTCGAGGCCGCTCTCAGCGAAGCCGGGCAGAAGGCAACCGGGCAGGGCAGCGCCGGGCGCACTCGGCGCTCGAAGTCCTTCCAGCCTTTGATGACGCGCATGCGTGAAGTTCTCGACTACGACCCGTCCGCTGTGTGGTGAAGGTCACGGGCCCGGTTTCGGTGACCGGACCGCTGACGCTCGAACTCTCAGCCAGAACCGCCCGCACGATCGTCTGAAGCACCTGCGCCTGAACCACCGCCCGACAGGGCCGCGGCCGTGGCGGGCATTTCCAGGTCGCCCTCGACGCGCAGATTGGGGATGATCCGATCCAGCCAGCGCGGCATCCACCAGTTGCGCTCCCCCAGAAGCTCCATAGTGGAGGGCACGATGAGCATGCGCACCAACGTGGCGTCGAGGGCGATGGCGATGGCCAAGCCAAGACCGAAGAGCTGGATGACACGGACGTCCTCGAAGGTGAAACTGCCGAAGACCACGACCATGACCGCCGCGGCCGCGGTGATCACCCGGGCTGTGGCGGCGAGGCCGTCGGCGACTGAGTTGACAGCGTCGCCGGTGCGCTCGTACTCCTCTTTCATGCGTGACAGCAGGAACACTTCGTAGTCCATTGACAGCCCGTAAAGCATCGCGAACATCATCATCGGGATGAGAGGATCGATCGGCGCCGGCTCGACGCCGATGACCGAGCCGAGCCAGCCCCACTGGAAGATCGCCACGCACACGCCGTAGGCGCCGCCGATCGACAGCATGTTCATGATCACCGCTTTGAGCGGCACCAGCACCGATCTGAATACCGCCATCAGCAGCAGGAACGACAAGGCCAGCACAGCCACCAAGAAGATCGGGATGCGAGCTGACAGATAGTCGGCGAAGTCGATGTTGAAAGCCACCGAGCCGGTGATCAGAGGCTCCACCCCGGCGCCGGCGAGGAGTTGCGGGATCGTCTCGTCGCGCAGCTGCTGCACCAAGTCCTCGGTGGCTTGATCCTGCGGCCCGGTGGTCGGCTGCAGATGAATCAGCGCCGCCTGGCCGTCAGAGCTGACCGTCACAGGCGAAGCGAACACCACCCCTTCGACGCGGTTCAAGTCGCCCGAGAGCTGCTCGAGGGTCGCCAAGTCGGCCGCGCCGGATGTTTCGGCCACCACCAGAAGCGGGCCGTTGGCGCCGAGCCCGAAGCCTTCTGCGATCAGGTCGTAGGCCTTGCGTGTGGAGGTTTCGGGCGCAAAGTTGCCTTCGTCTGCGGTACCGAGCCGCAGGCTCAGCACCGGAGCAGCCAGAAGCAGCAGCACGAGAGTGCCGCCCACGGCGAACAGCCACGGCCGTGACTGCACCATCCGGCTGAACCGGTACCAGTTGGTTTCGCGCAACGGTTTGGTGCGGCGAGGCGGCAATACCCTGCGCAACGGGTTGGACGAGCCGCCGAAGGCGCCCGCGAGCATCACCAGCGCCGCCAGCGGAATGCCGATCAACAGCACTCTGAGACCTGTGCCAAAGCCGAACAGCGCCACCGCTATCAGCGTCGCCGCTGTCACGCCCCGCACCCGGGTGGTGACCATCCGCCCACCGGCGAACCCGATGGCCGCGGGCAG
The DNA here is from genome assembly GCA_026708645.1 of Acidimicrobiaceae bacterium. Classification (GTDB taxonomy): domain Bacteria; phylum Actinomycetota; class Acidimicrobiia; order Acidimicrobiales; family Aldehydirespiratoraceae; genus Aldehydirespirator. Next base: position 21,808 of record JAPOUM010000014.1, read on the forward strand.
CAACGTGATCGACCCGAGCATCACCAGCGCCACCGTCGTGGCAGCCGCCAGTCCCAGCCCAGAAACTAAGGACACACCCATCAGCAGCAGCCCCAGCAGCGAGACCACGACCGTGACGCTCGCGAAAACCACGGACCGGCCCGCGGAATCCAGCGCCGCCGCGACTGCGTCTTCGTTGCTGAGGCCCCGGTCCGACCATTCGCGATAGCGGATGATGATGAACAGCGCATAGTCGATGCCCACGCCGATGCCGATCATCAGCCCAATAGTGATGGCGAATTCGGGCACGGTGACGATGTTGCTCCAGATGCTGACGCCCGCCACACCGACCGCCACGCCCACCAACGCCACGCCGACGGTCAAGCCCATCGCCACCACCGAGCCGACCGCCATTATCAGCACGAACACCGCGAAAGCCAGACCTACCGCTTCAGACTCGGGGGGCTCCACACCGGCGAACCAGAAATCCCCGAGATGGACTTGCAGTCCATCTATGGAGCGCACGCCGGATTCGTCGATCAGATGATTGATCTCCTCGCCGATCCCTAAAGCGTCGTCGGCTTCTATATCCACTGTGGTGTCGATGTCGGCGTATGCGATGAGGCCGGCTTCGGCGCCGTCGGCTGCGATGCGGCGGGCGCCGTCGGCTGCGTACGGCGAGACGACGATCACCCCTTCGACTGCGTCGACCTGCTCGAACAGGTCGCTCATGGCGGCGCGCACTGTCGGATCCTGCACGCCTTGCTCAGCCCGGAAGACGAGCTGGCCGCCGACAAGCGAGCCGCCGAGGCCGAAGTGCTCCTCAAGAATGTCGGCGCCGCGGCTGCTGTCAGCGTCGCCCGCTTCGGGATTGCCCCCGAAAGACGATCCGACGGTCGTCGTCACCAAGCCGACGACCGCCACAAGAAGGATCCATGCGAACACGACGCGCCACGGGTGCCGATAGCACCACCGTCCGAGGGATGAGTACATAATCGACCCTTCTGATGTTCCTAAGTCAACCCAGTTCCTGTCAGCTCGGACTCTAGTCCGAAGCCAGCCAGACATCGCGGAGTTCTCGCATGCTCGTCGGCGCGCGCATGGAACTGATCAGGCTCGATGGTTTCTGTCTCGGCGCCGCCGGGCGACGGCTGGTGCCGGGCGCAGCGGCTGAAGTTTGATGCTGTTGACCAGCGGCGTCGCTTCGGGCATGGCTGCTGCTCACGCTCCAGTCTGACTACTGTCGCTGTTGATGGGTTCGTTCAGCAGCGAAACGATCGACTTCACTACGGGCGACACAGACGCGGTGCTGCGCCAGATGGAGGCTCTGGCGCAGCGCGGCGACGGCTCGGGCTGGATCAACATCGGCCCCGGGTTGCGCGAGGACCAGATCGAGAAACTGCCCAGACCGTCGCCTCTGGGCGGCTGGTTCTCGGGCCGCGGCCCGGTGGTTCCGATGGCCACCTGGACTCCGCCGTCGACGGGCCGCTCCCCGTCGCCGACGCTTCTGGGCGTGCAGCACGGCTCGGGCCCGAAAGCCCTGAACCGGCTGCGCGAAGCCGGGGCGCCCCTGCCTGACCGCTGGCGCAAGATCCAGGATCACGCCAAGAACGGGATCGTGGTGCAGCCCTCCGCAGAGGCGTCCCATCAAGAGATGCTCCAGTGGCTGCTGAAAGTGTGCTGGGCGCTGTGCCCGATCGACGTCGAGGATCACTGGCTGGCCGAGGTCCACCTTCCCGACTGACCACTGCCGCGCCCCCTCCCCGACTCTGAGTCGCCGGGCGGGCGCAGACGCTGCCGAATCGCCGATTCGCTCAGCGGATCGAGCTGCCGTGCGAGCAACTGATTGGTGCTGCCGGTCTGAACCGGCCGGCGCTCACCGCGCGCAGCAGGCTTGCACGGTCAGGTCGATCACAGCGGTGGCGTCGGCGTCCCACACCACCTGATGCATCGACAACGGCGAGTCCGGCACGAAATTCGACAAGGGGCGCACGTCGGTGACGGTCATGCCTCTGGTGTGCTCGCCGTGGATCTCCACCGTCACGGGATGACTCGAACTGCTGAACAGGTCGGGATGCGTGACCGCGATCACCGCGGTGGCGTCATGCATCGGCGCTGCCGGGAGGCCGTAGTCACGACACCGCGCATAGGCGTAATCCAAGAGATCCGCGGCGAAGTCGGCCACAGGCGTCCCCGCGGAGCGCATCCGCGAGGCTTCGTCGCCGCCGAGCAGCACCTTGTGGGTGACGTCGAGGCCGACCATCGTCAGCGGTGCGGCCTCGCGGAACACGATCGCGGCAGCCTCGGGATCCGCCCAAATGTTGAACTCGGCCACCGGGGTGACGTTGCCGCCGTGAGCTGCGCCTCCCATGATCGTGAGGCTCGCCAGACGGCTGCGCAGATCGGGGTCGCGCCGCAGCGCCAGAGCCACATTGGTCAGCGGCCCGACCGCCACGAGGTTCAGGTCATCGACCGAGCGGGCCGTGTCGCACAAATAAGTCACAGCGTCATCGGAAGCGACCGCCCGGCGCAGCTCGGGAAGCTTCACGTCGCCGAGGCCGGTGGCGCCGTGGACTCGTGCCGCGTCCATGGCAGGCGCGATCAGCGGCCGCGCCGCTCCCCGGTGAACCTCAGCGGACAGTCCGGCGATCTGCGCGGTGATCAGGGCGTTGTGGGTGGTGTGCTCGATCCCCACATTGCCGTTGACGGTGGTTATGCCGATCAATTCTCCGAAATGCGCCGCGGTGAGGATGGCCAGGGCGTCGTCGAGGCCGGGATCGCAGTCCAGCACGATCTTGGGCCGCCGCGAAGCGGCGACAGTGGCAGTGCTCATGGCCCAAGCCTAGATAGCGCCGCGTCACCCGAGGGCCGTATGGTGCCATCTGGATGGCGAGCCGTCTTCGGATCGCCTGGGAGAACTGCCGGCCGGTGCCGTTGCATTCGGCCGCGGCGCGCGAGTCGCGGCTCGGCTGCTCACCGGTTGCGGGGGAACCCCAGATCGACGGAGCTGTCCGCGGGTTCGGGCCAGCGGGCGGTGACCGCCTTGGCCTTGGTGAAGAAGTGGACGCCTTCGGGGCCGTACATGTGAGTGTCGCCGAACAGCGAGCTCTTCCAGCCGCCGAAGGAGTGGTAGCCGACCGGCACCGGGATGGGGACGTTGATCCCCACCATGCCGGCGTCGGCGTCGAGCTGGAACTGCCGGGCCGCGCCGCCGTCGCGGGTGAAGACGGCCGCGCCGTTGCCCCACGGGTTGTCCTCGATGAGCCCGACGGCTTCGTGATAGCTGTCGACGCGCACCACGCACAGCACAGGCCCGAAGATCTCGTCGCAGTAGACCGACATGTCGGCGGTCACGCGATCCAGCAGCGAAACGCCCAGAAAGAAGCCGTCGCCGTCGAAGGCCGCGTCGCGCCCGTCCACCACCACGGCGGCGCCTTCACGCTCGCCCGCGCCGATGTAGGAGGCGACGCGGTCGCGGTGCTCGCGGGTGATCAGCGGGCCCATCTCGGAGTCGGGGTCGTCGCCGGGGCCGATGCGCAGCTTGTCGATGCGAACCTTGATGGCGTCCACAAGCGGATCGGCGCATTCGCCGACCGCCACCACCACCGACACCGCCATGCAGCGCTCGCCCGCCGAGCCGTACGCCGCAGACACCGCAGCGTCGGCGGCGAGGTTGATGTCGGCGTCGGGCAGCACCACCATGTGGTTCTTGGCGCCGCCGAGGGCCTGCACCCGCTTGCCCGCCGCGGTGCCCGTCTCGTAGACGTAGCGGGCGATGGGGGTGGAACCCACGAAGCTGACCGCGGCCACGCCGGGATGGGTCAGCAGCCGGTCGACCGCCGTCTTGTCGCCGTTGACCACGTTGAGGACCCCCGGCGGGAAACCGGCCTCGGCGAAGAGCTCGGCCAGCAGTCGCGGAGCGGAAGGGTCGCGCTCAGAGGGTTTGAGCACGAAAGTGTTGCCGCAGGCCACCGCGTTGGGGATCATCCACAGCGGCACCATCGCCGGGAAGTTGAACGGTGTGATCCCGGCCACCACGCCGAGGGGCTGGCGCACCGTGTAGACGTCCACGCCCGACGACGCCTGCGAGTTGAAGCTGCCCTTCAGAAGGTCGGCCAGACCGCATGCGTATTCGATGTTCTCCAAGCCCCGCGCCACCTCGCCCAAGGCGTCGGAGCGGACCTTGCCGTGCTCTGCGGTCAGGCGGGCGGCGATCTCGCCGGCTTTGGCCTCCACCAGGTTGCGGAAGGCGAACATCAACTTGGTGCGTGCCGCCAACGATGTCTCGCGCCACTCTCCGAAGGCGGCTGCTGCGGCGGCCACAGCCGCGTCGACCTCGGCGTCTGTGGCCAGCCCGACCTCGGCGGTCTGCTCGCCGGTGGCGGGATCGAACACGGGACGCGCCCGCCCCGACTCGCAGGCCGCAGCGGCGCCGTTCACGAAATGCCCGATGGTCTCCATGACGCTCCTTGCTGTCCGTGAGGTCCGCTCGCTCAGTATTTTTCGCTCATCTGGCCGCAGGCGCTTGATCGGCGCTCAAATGCTCGCAGTCGCTCTCAATGAATGCAGGCGCAGCAGGTCATCACAGGTCATCAGTTCGGTCATGATCGCTTCGATGACGGCCACTGTGTTCTCCTCAGAGCGCAGCATTCTAGGAGGCGTGTCCCGTTGCCGCTCAACCGGACGAGGCGCCTCGATCCGCGAGGGCCTGATACCGCACTATCGTGTTGATTCGCAACAGACTCCGCAGGTGCGTCGCAGGCGCAACGCACGGAGGAACGACACTATGAGCATGCTGTCTGAGCTGATGGAGCAGCCGGCCGCGGTGCGTCGTTGCCTCGACGCCAACCAGGCGCAGGCCTCTGAGTTCGCTGGGCTGCTCGCGGGCTCTGACCATGTCGTGATCGCGGCTCGGGGCACTTCAGACAACGCGGCCCGCTACGCCCAGTATGCGTGGGGTTCCCGGCTGGGCCTGTCGGTGGGATTGACCGCGCCTTCGCTTTTCGGCTGGCAAGCACGTCCTCCGTCGCTGGCCGGGGCGGTCGTGGTCGGCATCTCGCAATCCGGCGAGTCTCCTGATCTGGTGACGGTGCTGGAATCAGCCAAACGCCAGGGGCGCCCGGTCGTGGTCATCACCAACCACCCTGATTCACCGCTCGGGCGACTGGGAGATCTGGTGATGCCGCTGTGCGCGGGCGAGGAGCGCGCCGTCGCCGCCACCAAGACCTACACGGCTCAGCTCGCCGCTGTGGCGCTCTGCGCAGCCGCGCCGGGCGCGCGGGAGCAAGGCACGGCCGCGGCGCAGCTTCGCGCCATGCCTGAAGTGCTCGAGGAAGCGCTCGATGCGGCGGACGCCGTCGAGGCCGCGGTCGGAAGCCTGATCGACTCCGACGGGTGCGTGGTGATCGGGCGGGGTTTCCACCAGGCCACCGTCCATGAGTGGGCGCTCAAACTGCAGGAGTTGACCTACATTCTGGCGCAGGCCTATTCCGCCGCCGATTTTCTGCACGGGCCGGTGGCGGTGGTGGCGCCGGGTTTCTGCGTGTTGATGGTCGCCACGACCGGGGCGCATCTCAGCTCGCTGGCCGAACTGTCCGCGCAGTTGCTCGACCGCGGGGCTCATGTGGTGGCTCTCAGCGACGAAGAGTCGTTCCCGTGCTCGCGGCACGTGGCTGTCCCGAAGACCGCGGAATGGCTGGCGCCGATTGCGGCGGCCCCGGCGCTGCAGCTGTTCGCGCGCAGTCTTTGCGTCGCTCGAGGGCTGGACCCTGACACGCCGCGGACTCTGTCCAAAGTGACACGCACAAGATGAACGCGCCAACCCGACTAAGTCCTCGGCTCGCCGGTAGCCGTAGCTGTTCAGGAGGAGCGATAGCCGGCGAAGCGGTTCAAGCGGAGGCTGTTGGCTACCACGAACAACGACGAGAGCCCCATGGCGGCCGTTGCGATCATCGGGTTGAGCACGCCGAAAGCGGCGAGAGGAATGGCCGAGGTGTTGTAGGCGAAAGCCCAGAAGAGGTTGCCTTTGATCGTCGACAGGGTGCGGCGCGACAAGGCGATGGCGTCAGCCACAGCCCGGAGATCGCCCGACACCACCGTCAAGTCCGAAGCCTCCATGGCCACGTCGGTGCCGGTGCCGATGGCGATTCCGAGGTCGGCTCGAGCCAGAGCAGGCGCATCGTTGATGCCGTCGCCGACCATGGCCACCCGCCGGCCCTCGGCCTGGAACCGCTCGACCACGTCGGCCTTGTCCTGCGGCAGAACCTCGGCGATCACTTCGTCGATCCCGACCTCGGCGGCCACCGTCCGCGCGGTGCGGTTGTTGTCGCCGGTCACCAGCACAGGCTTGAGGCCTTGGTCGCCGAAGGCTCGCACAGCCGCCGACGAGGTCGTCTTCAGGCGATCGGCCACCACTAGCACCGCTTCGGCGCGAGCCTGGCGGCCCGCCAGAACGGCAGTGGCGCCGCGGGACTCGGCTTCGACGGCTGCGGTCTCGACCTGCGGCGGGATCTCGTCGAAGAGCGCCCGGCGGCCCACCCGCAGCTCTGCCGGCGCCTGGCCCGGCTCGCTGACCGTGCCGATCACCCCGAGGCCCGGGCGGTTGTCGAAGTCGCTCACCGGATGGTGGCTGTCCACGGCCGCTGCGACGGCCGCCGCGATGGGATGCTCGGAGCGTGATTCGAGCGAAGCCGCCAGCGACAGCAGCCTCTGGGTGTCGGCGGGTTCCAGGCCGGGCGCTGAAACGCCCGACAGTTCCATGCGGCCCTCGGTGACGGTGCCGGTCTTGTCCAGTAGCACCACCTCGACGGCGCGGGTGTCCTCGAGGACTTCGCCGCCTTTGATGATCACACCGAGCTGGGCGCCCCGGCCGGTGCCGACCATGATCGCCAAGGGAGTCGCCAGACCCAGAGCGCAGGGGCAGGCGATGACGAGCACCGCGACCGCCGCCGTGAAGGCCTCATGAACCGGCCGCCCCGACGCCAGCCAGCCGACCAGAGAGACGACCGAGATGACGATGGCCAGAGGCACGAAAACCGAAGACACCCGGTCGGCCAGACGCTGGACCGCGGCTCTTCCCCCTTGGGCTTGATCGACCAGGCGGATGATTTGAGCCAGAGCAGTGTCGGCACCGACCTTGGTGGCTTCCACCACCAGAGAGCCGTTGACGTTGACGGTGGCGCCGATGACCTCGTCGCCGGCGGCGACTTCCACCGGCACCGGCTCGCCTGTGACCATCGACTCGTCGACCGCCGAATACCCCTCGGCCACGCGGCCGTCGGTGGCGATCTTCTCGCCGGGGCGCACCACGAACCGCATCCCGACCGTCAGCTCGTCCAGCGGGATCTCGCTGCCGTCGACGAGGCGAGCAGTGCGGGCGCCGAGGTCGGCCAACGCTCGAATGGCGTCGCCGGAGCGCCGCTTGGCCCGCAACTCCAAGTATTTGCCCAGCAGGATCAATGTGAGAATGACTGCGCCGGTCTCGAAGTAGACGTGAGCGTCTTCGAGTTCGCCGGAAGCGTCGAGCAGCATCACCGCGGCCGACCACAACCAGGCCGCGCTGGCCCCCATGGAGACCAGCGTGTCCATGGTGGCGACGCGGTGGCGACAGTTCATCGCCGCGGCCCGATGGAAAGGCCAGCCCGACCAGACAGTGACAGGCACGGCCAAAGCCCCGACCATCCACTCCCATCCGCTGAAGCGCAGCGGCGGCAGCATCGAGACTGCCACGATCGGGACCGTCAGCACGGCGGCCACGACCAGCCTGCGCCCCAGGTCGGCCTGCCGCAGGGCTTCGGCCGCTTCGGGGGTGTCCACGTCGGCGTCGATCAGCCGGTATCCGATCCCTTCGACGGCGGATCGCAGGACGTCCTCGGAGACGGCGGGGCCTGCGGCCGGGAGGTGGATGGTGGCCCGCCCGGTGGCGAAGTTGACCTGGGCGTCGGCGACGCCGTCGAGTTGATGCAGATGCTGCTGGATACGGGCGGCGCAGGCGACGCATGTCATGCCTTCGATGGCCAGATCTTGGCGTCTGGCGCCAACACCGCTTCGGAGATCGACTTGCTCTGCTATGTCGCCAGTGTAGGAAGCAAGGCCCCCGAGACAAGACCACGAGGGCGCCGGCGCGCCGGGCGGCGGCGGAGTGGCGGAGTGGCTGGAGCGCCTGCGGGCAGGGCCCGAGTCGGCCTACCTGATGCGACGGATGATGGCGTGCTCGCGGCGGCTGGTAAGCCAGGCGCCGAAGAGAACTATGGCGATGCCGGCCCATTGCACGGGCAGCACGACCTCTGAGTTGAAAGCCATTCCCAGCACCATCGAGACGATGGGGATGCAGTAGACGGCAGTGCCCGCCCGGGTGGCGCCGGCGCGCCCGGCCAGCGCGGCCATGATCGCGAAAGCGGCGCCGGTGTTGACCACCCCGAGCACCACCACCGCCACGACTGGGACGACGTCCCATTGCGATCCGGACAGACCCGCCAGGCCGAATGGAGCGGTGATCACAGAAGCGACCGCCAGCGCTCGCATCATCAACGCCGGCGCCCCGTAGCGCTGCTGCAAAGGGACGGCCAGGTTCATGGCGGTCCCGTAGCAGAAGGTGGCCAGGAGCACCAGCGAGACACCCCAGGCGACCGCGCTCGAACCGACCGCTTCAGGCAGGCTCAAGGTCGCAGCGCCGGCGAAACCCAGCGCTATGCCCACAGCCTGATGCACCCGGGGCAGGGAGCGCAGCAGCACCGAAGCAACCAGGGCGCCGAAGATCGGCACCGAAGCGTTGAGCATCCCGGCCAGCGCCGAGTCGATGTGCTGCTGGGCGATCGGGAACATCGACAGCGGTACGACCAGCCACAGCACGCCGATCACCGCGACCTTCGGATGGTCGACGCGCTCCAGCGGCTCTCGTGCCGCCGGAACGACTGTGAGAGCCAAAAAGCCAAGAGTGCTCCGCAGCCAGGTGATCACCGCAGGCTGCAGCGACTCCAAGCTGATTTCGATCAACAAGAACGAGGAGCCCCAAATCAGCGCGATGCCGATCAGCATCGCCCACTCCACCAACCCGAAAGAGTCGAGCCGCGATCCTTGCGACGTGGAGAAGACGCGTACCGGTTTCCGCTCGACTCCGCCGGTCACTGCGCCGCCGGTCGAACGCTGCCGGTCAAGGTGTCGTCGATCGGGGTCGCGCCGGGGTGCGCCAGCCGAACAGATCGGGCGCGGCTCCCGTTTGGACGTCCACCAGCGCCTGGCGCAGCCGCAGCGTGTTGCGTCCCGGCTCGCCGGCGCCGAAATGCAGCGGCCCGGCGGCGCTGATGATCGTGCCGACAGGCGCCACGACCGCCGCCGTGCCCGACAGGAACGCCTCGCCGCGCTCGCTCCAGTCGATCAGCTCGTCGGGGTGGACGGAGCGCTCCTGCACCTCATAGCCGAGATGCCGGGCGATGCGGATCACCGAGTCTCGGGTCACCCCGTGCAGGAAAGACTCATCGAGATGCCTGGTGACGACCTGCTCGTCGTCGACTAAGAAGAAGTTCGAGGCGCCGGTTTCGGTGATGTCCTCGGCGGTCGCGAACAGGATCTGGTCGATGGCTTCGTCGGCGGCCATCACTGCTCGGGTGGGCGCCAGCGCCATGGCGTAGTTGGCGCCGCATTTGATCATCCCGAACTGTGACACGGTGCGCCGCAGCGACGTTTCCAACAGCAGGGTCAGCGGCTTCAGGCCGCCCCTGAAGTAGTCGCCGACCGGGCTGCAGACCACATACAGCAGAGCTTCCCGCGACGGCGCGGAGGCGGCGCCGATGTTGGCGTCCGTGCCGATCAGAGTGGGGCGTATGTAGAGCGATCCCGGGGGATCGGGAACCTCCGGGGCGTTGGCAGCGACCGCGTCGTTGATCATCTGCGTCAGCATCCCCGGGTCCGGCGGCGGCAGGCACAGACCCGCGGCGCTGCGCTCCAGACGGTCCACATGATCAGCGAGACGGAAGACGGCCACCGATCCGTCTTGCTGGCGGTGGGCCTTGAGGCCCTCGAAGACGGCGCTGCCGTAATGCAGGACGTGCGCCGAGGGGCTGATCGCGAGGTCGCCGTAGGGCGCCGGCGAGCCGCTGTAGGCGAAGCGCCCGCCAACGGTGCGCGCTGTGGTCATCCAGTCGCACATAACGGTTCCGAACTCGGCGGAGGCCGGATCAGGCTTCCGGGTCGTCGCAGGCGTCGCAGTATCGGTCATCGCAATCTCAGTGGCAGTCTCGGTCGTCGCAGCTCTCACTGCCCTTCGGCGTCACAATGGTAGGCGTGGCGCATGCCGATCAGATGCGAACACAGACTGCAGACGAGCCGGCAGATCCGGCGGCTAGGCGGGAGCGGCTCGAGCTATCTCGGCTGCCAGGGCCAGTTCCTTCGCAGCGCAGGAAAGTTCGCTGACCGAGATCTGGAACTCGTCGATGGAGTGGTCGGCCACGAGGGCGGCGAGCTCGGCGCGGCATTCGCTGACCGTGCCGCAGATCGCGAACGAATCCACCCAGTCGTCCTGGACGAAGCGGGCCGCGGCCGCCGGGCCGCCGTCTGAGAGCGCCCGGCGGACGCTGTCCTCCACCGCAGCGTCGAAGCCGAGTCTGGCTTTGACCTCGTCGGGAGAGTCGACGAGCCTGAAAGTGAGCGCAGCTCTCACAGCCTCGCGAGCCGCTTCGGTGGTGACCAGCCTGGTCATGTAGCAGAGCCGCGGCCTGGGCCGGCCGCTGGCGGCCGCCGCGGCAGCGACGGCGTCGACATGGTCGCCTATCAGCTCTTTGTGGACGAACGACATGATGAAACCGTCGGCGAGCTCCCCGGCCAGCTGCAGCACCCGCGGCCCTCGACCGGCCAGCCAGACGGGAATGTCGGGCCTGCCGTAGGCGAGCCGCGCCCGGCGGAAGCCGGCGGCGACGCCATCATGGTCGACGACCTGACCCGACCACAGGGCCCGGCTCGTGGTCACCAGCTCGCGCATGGCTGAGACCGGCGCCCGGCGTCGGATCGCCAGCGGTTCGAGCGTCAGAGTGCCGCCGGCGCCGACCCCCAGCACCGCCCTGCCCCGCGACACTTCGTCGAGGGTGGCGACCGCCGCCGCGGTCACTCCCGGATGACGGGTGTAGGCGTTGGTGATGCCGCTGCCGATCTGCATCGAATCGGTGGCCGCGGCCACGCAGGCGAGAGTCACCCAGCATTCGCGTGCTGCGATCCCTTCGTCAGGTATCCAGACCCTTCCGAATCCGATCTCCTCGGCGGCCGCGGCGACCGCAGCGACCCGCTCGACAGGGCCGGAGGGCATCACCATGCACGCCAGGTCAACCACGTCGGCGACACTAGAGCACGCGGGCGAGCGAGACGAGCCTCTCCAGCTAGGCCGCTCGGGCGATCAGTTGTGGGTGGAACGGCCTTTCAGGATGTCGTCGAAGCCCCGGATCAGGCTGTGCTCGGTGTCTTGGACGTCTTCGGGGGTGGCCGCGAAATAGCCGGTGGCCATGCCCACCTCGGCGGCTGCGTCGAGATACTCCGGCACGCTCGACAGATACAGGCAATCGCGGGCGTCCACCGAAATCACCCGGCGGGTCGCCTCGAACAGCGACCGCTCAGGCAAGGCGGCGCCGACCACGCCGCTGACCAGCCACGATGACACGGAATCCTCCAGCTGGGCCATGCGCCGCAGCCGCTGACCCCATTCGCGGGGCTGGTTGCCTATCGCCGCCACCGGCAGGTTCCGACTGGCGACACGGTCGAGGAAGGGATGCAAGCCCGGCACCATCTTGAACGACGACAGATAGCGGGTCTCGACATCGCGGGCGATCGGGCCGAGCCCGAGATCGCTCCAGAACTCTTCGACAGTGATGCGTCCCAGCACCAGCAGGCGGTGCCGGTCGCGCACCAGGTCGGGGTCGAGGTCCGGGTTCTCGTTTGTGACCACCGGCACCAGCAGATCCTCCAGCGGGTTGATGGGGCGCACAATCACTCCGTGAACGTCCAGCACCAGCAGGCGCAGCAGGCGCTTGCGCGGGAGTTCTGCTTGGGCTTCACGGGCGGCGGCACGCTCGCGGCGTTGGCGAACCGCTCGTCGGCTGTGGCCCTTCGGGCCGCGCATCAGCATCACCAGGCGCGCCACTGCCAGCCCCAGCACAATCACGCCGAAAGCGGCGCCGACGACGAAGGCGATGTTGCGCCACAGAGGCGCCTCGGTGTCTTCGATGCTGGTGGAGGCGGACACCGAGAAGGGCTCGTCGCCGTAGGAGAACCGCCAGGAAGCCGTGGAACGACTCACTTCCGTCGCCGCTGCAGCGACGTCTCCGGCGCCTGTGTCTGTCGAAGAAACCGAAGAATCGTCCGGCGACGCTCCGGACGCCGCTTGAGACGACGCCTGAAAGGCGTCGTCGGCGTCGATCAAAGTCAACCGGAACTCGAAACCCAACGAGTCGGAGAGGTTCACGATCTCGTTGATCCGCTCAGCGGTCTCTCTGATCCGGTCTTGCAGCGGCTGCCCGAACGGTTGACCCCCGAAGACCGCCGCGAGAGCGTCGTCGCTGAAGGTTTCCAGCGGCAGGGCAGGGTTGATGTCCGCCGTGAAGCTGTAGGCGCTCTTGGCGAACGAGCGATCATGCCGCAGGTCCACATTGCTGAAGATGGCGTCGGGGCCGGCTATCTCGTCTAGCACCTGCTTGAGCTGGCCTGCCGACTCGAATCGCTTGACGGCTCGCAGCTGCACGCCGCCGGCGACGTCAGAGAGCGGGTCTTGCACCGTCCAGCCGGCTTCGACAGCGTCGTCGAAACGCAGCTCTCCGGCGAGTTCGCCGACCGACTCCACCGCCCGCGCGTCGGCGTTGACCACCACGGTCACCGTGCCCGAGCCGGCATCGCCGACTTCCACATGGACGGCCGTGTCGACCCGGCAAGCCGCCGCCAGCAGCAGCAACGCCGCTACCAAGCCGACGACACTCGCCGCTGCGCGCATCCCGTCTTGTTGCCTGTCTTGTTGCAGCGCCGGCATTGTCGTTGCCGGCAAGCCTAGAAGCGTCCCTCGCCGGCGGTCGTCTCCAACTCGGGCTCGGGCGGCTCGAAACCTTCGATGGCGCGGAACACGACCACCTTGCTGCCCTCTTCGAGCGGGTCGTCCTCGACGTCGACGATGACTATCTCACCAGCCCGGAACTCTTTGTGCAGCAGCCGCTCGGACAACGGATCCTCGACCAGTCGCTGGATGGCCCGGCGCAGCGGGCGTGCTCCGAGAGTGGGGTCGTATCCAGCGGCAGCCAGATGGTCCTTGGCTGCGTCGGTCAGCTCAAGTCCCATTCCTTGGCCTGCCAGCTGGTCGGCGGTGCGCACGATCATCAGATCGACGATGAGGCGCACCTCCTCTTGAGTCAGTTCGTGGAACACGATCACATCGTCGATGCGGTTCAGGAACTCGGGCCGGAAATGCTGTTTGAGCGCGTCCTTGACCTTGGCTTTCATGCGCTCGTACGTGACCCGCTCGTCGGCCTTGGTGAAACCGAGGTTGGCTTTCCGCAGATCCCCGGTGCCCAGATTGGAGGTCATGATCAGAACGGTGTTGCGGAAGTCCACCGAGCGGCCCTGACTGTCGGTCAGCCGGCCCTCTTCGAGGATCTGCAGCAGCGTGTTGAACACGTCCGGGTGGGCTTTCTCGATCTCGTCGAACAGCACCACCGAGAACGGCTTGCGGCGCACCCGCTCGGTGAGCTGGCCGCCTTCCTCGTAACCCACATAGCCCGGCGGCGAGCCGATCAAGCGGCTGACCGTGTGCTTCTGCATGTACTCCGACATGTCGAGGCTGATCAGCGAGTCCTCGTCGCCGAACAGGAACTCGGCCAAAGTCTTGGCCAGCTCGGTCTTGCCCACCCCGGAGGGACCCAGGAAGATGAACGAACCGCTGGGGCGCTTGGGATCCTTGAGCCCGGCCCGGGTGCGCCGGATGGCCTGGGAGACCGCAGCGATGGCGTCGTGCTGCGAAACCACCCGCTTGTGCATCTCCTCCTCCATGCGCAGCAGCTTCTTGGTCTCCTCCTCAGTGAGCTTGTAGACCGGGATGCCCGTCCACAGCGACAGCACTTCGGCGATGGACTCCTCGTCGACCTCGTCGAAGAGGTCCACGCCGGAGGCTTTGGCCTCGCTTTCGAGAGCCTCGCGGCGAGCCAGCAGCTCCTTCTCCTTGTCGCGCAGCTCGCCGGCGTCCTCGAAACGCTGCGCCTCGACGGCCTCGTTCTTGCGGGCGATCACGTCGGAGAGCTCGGCTTCGAGTTCTTTGAACTGCGGCGGCACGTCGATGCGACGGATGCGCAGGCGCGACCCGGCCTCGTCGATCAAGTCGATGGCCTTGTCGGGCAGATGCCGGTCGGAGATGTAGCGGTCAGCCAGATTCGCCGCCGCCACCAGCGCCTGGTCGGTGATCGTGACCCGATGATGCGACTCGTAACGATCGCGCAAGCCTTTGAGTATCTCAATGGTGTGAGCCACGCTCGGCTCGTCCACAACCACTTTCTGGAAGCGACGCTCCAGAGCGGCGTCCTTCTCGAGGTGTTTGCGGTATTCGTCGAGCGTCGTGGCGCCGATGGTCTGCAGCTCGCCGCGGGCCAGCATCGGCTTGAGGATCGAAGCCGCGTCGATGGCGCCCTCGGCGGCGCCCGCACCGACGAGAGTATGGATCTCGTCGATGAACAAGATGATGTCGCCGCGGTTCTGGATCTCCTTGAGAACCTTCTTGAGCCTCTCCTCGAAATCGCCTCGGTAGCGGCTGCCGGCCACCAACGCCCCAAGATCGAGGGTGTAGAGCTGGCGGTCTCGGAGAGTGTCGGGCACGTCGTCCGCGGCGATCGACTGGGCCAAGCCCTCCACGATGGCGGTCTTGCCGACACCCGGCTCGCCGACCAGCACCGGATTGTTCTTGGTGCGCCGCGACAGGATCTGCATGACCCGCTCGGATTCGCGTCCCCGGCCCACCACAGGATCGAGAGCCTTGTCGCGTGCCAGCTGCGTGAGGTTGCGTCCGAACTGATCGAGCACATGCGAGCCCGACGAGGTGTCTCCGCTGCCTCCGCCGGTGGTGGCGCCGGCCTTCTCGCCGGATCCCGACACGCCTCCATAGGCCGACAGCAGCTGGATGACCTGCTCACGCACCCGTGCGAGGTCGGCGCCGAGCTTGACGAGGACTTGGGCGGCGACGCCTTCGCCCTCGCGGATCAGGCCCAGCAGGATGTGCTCTGTGCCGATGTAGTTGTGGCCCAGCTGCAGAGCTTCGCGCAGGCTCAGCTCAAGGACTTTCTTGGCTCTGGGGGTGAAAGGAATGTGGCCGCTGGGAGAGCTGCCTCCCTGGCCGATGATCTCCTCGACTTGGCCTCGCACTGACTCGAGGCTGATGTCCAGAGACTCGAGCGACTTGGCGGCCACTCCCTCGCCTTCGTGGATCAGGCCCAGCAGGATGTGCTCTGTGCCGATGTAGTTGTGGTTGAGCAGGCGCGCCTCTTCTTGGGCCAAGACCACGACGCGCCGCGCTCTGTCTGTGAACCGCTCGAACATCGCCTGCACCTCCTTCGGGGCCTG
The DNA here is from genome assembly GCA_026708645.1 of Acidimicrobiaceae bacterium. Taxonomy (GTDB): domain Bacteria; phylum Actinomycetota; class Acidimicrobiia; order Acidimicrobiales; family Aldehydirespiratoraceae; genus Aldehydirespirator. The sequence goes on from JAPOUM010000014.1 coordinate 37,357, forward strand.
CCGGCTGGAACTTCAAGCCGGTGTCTGTTTGTTGGCGCAGTGTACCCCCGACCTGCGACATGAGATGCAACACCCGAGCGCGTCGGGGCTGCACCGACGCCGGCGACCGCGACACCGACGACACGCCGCTGCGCTTGACACGCCGCTGCGTCTATCGGCGGGCGCCTATTACCCTCACGTCGTGGCCGAGGGCTCCCCTTTCGCTTTGCTGCCTTGTTTGGACGACGATCTGCGCCGCGTGCAGCGGGAGCTCCGCGCCGCGGCGGCCGCGCCCGACGATTTCGTCAGCGAACTGGCGCGGCATCTGATCAATGTCGGCGGCAAGCTGGTGCGGCCCGGTTTCTGTCTGGCGTCGTCGCTGGTTCGCGAAGCCCGGCCGGTGAGGTCTTCGCAGGCCGCGGTGCTGGGCGGGGTCAGCGTCGAGCTGGTACACATCGGCTCGCTCTACCACGACGACGTGATGGACGACGCCACGACCCGGCGCTCGGTGGTCAGCGTCAACGCGCAGTGGGGCAACCTGAGGGCCATCCTCGCCGGTGACTATCTGCTGGGCAGGGCGTCGGCTGTGGCGGCGTCGCTGGGCGCCGAAGTGGCGCGGCTGCTGGCGGAGGCGATCACCGGACTTTGCGAGGGCCAGATCATCGAGCTCGAGAACGCCTACGACGTCGAGCGCAGCGAACAGCGTTACGAGCGGGCCGTGGCCGGCAAGACCGCGGCGCTGCTGTCGATCGCCTGTCGGATCGGCGCCACCGTTGGCGAAGTGCCGGCGTCCGATGTGGATGCGCTGGGCGAGTTCGGGTTCGCTTACGGCATGGCCTTCCAGATCGTGGACGACATCCTGGATCTGGTGGCCACCGAGTCGCAGCTGGGCAAGCCCGCTGGCAACGACCTGGCCGAGGGCACTTACACGCTGCCTGTGATCCGGGCGCTGGCCGACCCTGCGGCGGGCGAGGAGCTGCGCTCGATCCTGGGGGGCGCCGTCGAGGAGCGCGCCCGCGACCGGGCTGCCGAGCTGGTGCGGTCGACGGCCGGGGTGGACTACGCCCGCGACAGGGCGCGTGAGTGGGCCGACAGAGCCCAAGCCGCGACATCGGGGCTGCCTGACACCCCGGCGACCGCGGTGCTGAGCCTGGCCGCCGACCGCCTCATCGAAACCCCGGCTCTGGCCTACGGCTGAAGGCCGGGCGAGTCCGGGCGATCCGGCAAGCGCCGTCGGGGGCCGACGGGAGCGGGCCGGGCGAGTCCGGGCGATCCGGCAGGCGCCGGGCGAGATAGCAACAGCAGGCCGTCGCAGGCTCGCCCGCTACAGCGAGGGGTCGGGGCGCAGCGTGGGGAACAGCAGCGCGTCGCGTATCGCATGCGTGTCGCAGAGCAGCATCGTCAGACGGTCCACCCCGATGCCGAGTCCGCCGGTGGGCGGCAGGCCGTATTCCAGGGCACGCAGATAATCCTCGTCGACTGCCATGGCCTCGTCGTCGCCGCCGGCTCGCAGCGCCGCCTGCGCCTCGAAACGCGACCTCTGCTCGTCGGGGTCGGTCAGCTCGGTGAAGGCGTTGCACAGTTCCCGTCCGGCTGCTATCCCCTCGAAGCGCTCGGTGTAGCCGGGGCGGCTGCGGTGATTCCTCGACAGAGGCGACACCTCGGCCGGGTAGTCCGTCACGAACACCGGACCCCAGAGGTTGGGTTCGGCGGCCTTCTCATAGATCTCCAGCAGCATCTTGCCGGGACCCCAGCTCGCGTCGACGGCGATCCCGAGACGCTCGCAGCAATCGCGCAGCTCGGTCGGCGGCGAGTCCAGGCTCACCTCGAGACCGGAGCACTCGGCGATGGCCTGCTCCATGGTGAGCCTGCGCCACGGCGCCGCGAAGTCGATCTCGCGGCCGCCGTAGACGACCGTCGTCGACCCGCAGACCTCTCCGGCCACTCCAGCCACCAGATTCTCGGTCAGCTCCATGATGTCGCCGTGGTCCGCGTACGCCTGATACAGCTCCAGCATCGTGAACTCGGGGTTGTGACGGGTTGAGAGCCCCTCGTTGCGGAAGACCCTGCCGATCTCGTAGACCCGCTCCATGCCTCCCACCACCAGACGCTTGAGATAAAGCTCGGGCGCCACGCGCAGATACAGGTCGGCGTCGAGGGCCTCGTGGCGAGTCACGAAAGGCTTGGCCGCGGCTCCGCCGGGGATGGGATGAAGCATCGGAGTCTCGACCTCCATGAAACCCTGAGCGTCGAGTCTCCGGCGCAGGCCCGACAGGATCGCGGAGCGACGCGTGAAGACCGTCCGCGCCTCTTCGCTGACCCAGAGGTCGAGATAGCGCCGCCGGTAGCGCGTGTCGGGATCGGTCAGGCCGTGCCACTTGTCGGGGAACTGCCGCCGGGTGCGAGCCAGCGTCACCCAACTGTCGACACGCACCGACAGCTCTCCGCGGCGTGTGGTCATGACCACGCCGTCGACGCCGATCCAGTCGCCGATGGACAGCGTCGTGAAACGCTCGAAGTCCGGCGTGGCCGAAGCAGTGGCGAACAGCTGCACGCGTCCGCTGGCGTCTTGCAGAGTCCCGAAAGCGATCCGACCCTGATCGCGGCGCAGCATGAGCCGTCCCGACACCGACACTCTCGTCTCTGTGGTGACGCCTGCCTGCAGGCCGCTGAACTCTTCGACGACATGGGCCACAGTGTGGCTGCGCTCGAATCGGTAAGGGATCTGCGGAGGATCGCTCATCGGTTCTGGTTGCGTTCGTAGACGATCCGCAGGCCGTGCAGAGTCAAGAAGGGTTCGACATGGTCGATCGTCTCTGCGATGGGGGCGATCACATGGGCCAGACCTCCGGTGGCTACGACGCCGGCTGGGCCCAGTTCCGCCAGGAAACGGTTGTTCATGCCGTCGATCATGGACGCGAAACCGTAGAGAGCCCCGGACTGGATCGACTCAACGGTGGTCTTGCCGATGACGCTGCGAGGCGCCACCAGCTCCACCGCCGACAGGGCGGAGGCTCGGCCCACCAAAGCGTCGAGGCTGATCTCGACGCCCGGGGCTATCGCTCCTCCCATGAAGGCGCCGTCGGCGGAGATCACATCGAAATTATTGCCGGTGCCGAAGTCCACCACCACGGTGGGGCCGCCATAAAGGTCATAGGCCGCCACCGCGTTGGCGATCCGGTCGGCGCCCACCTCTTTGGGGTTGTCGTAGTGGATGGGCATCCCTGTCTTGACCCCGGGCCCCACCACCACGGGATCGAAGCGGAGCTGCCGGCTGACCATCTGGCGCAAACCGGCGAGCAGGCGCGGCACCCCCGAACAGATCGAGACTCCGCTGACGTCGTTGTCGAAATCCAGCCCGGCGCCGCTCATCAGCGACCTGATCGCCACGCCGAGCTCGTCGGCGGTGCGCACCGGGTCGGTGGAGAGCCGCCAGTGATCGACCAGCCCGTCGGCCGCGCTCGAGCCGTGTAGCGCGCCGGCATCGTAGACGCCGACCACGGTCTGGGTGTTGCCGACATCGATGGTGAGCAGCACTGCCGCAGGATAGGTCTTGTCAGCGGCGCCTGATGCGGCTCATGTCTGAGAGCGGCGGGTGACGCGGCGCCGGACTGCCTCGCGGCGGGACGTCGTCGAGTCTCAGCGCGGGGCGCGGGCGCGGCAAGCGATGTTGTCGATGAGCCGGGCGTGCCCGAAGCGGGCCGCCGCCAGCAGCCGCACCTCGCCTCGCAGCGGACCGTCGGCTGTCAGAGTCGCCGCCGGCAGAGCAGCCGCGTATTCGATCTGTGCCAGAGGCGCGGTCGCCATCACCGCGGCCAACGCTTCCTGCACTGCGGCGGGACTGGTCTCGCCGGATTCCACCAGCTCGGCCCCCGCATTCAGCGCCTGCCAAAGAATCGGCGCTTGGGCGCGCTCTTCGGCGCTCAAATAAGCGTTGCGGCTCGACAGGGCCAGCCCGTCGGGTTCCCGCACGGTAGGGCATCCCACCACTCGCACCGGCAGCGACAGATCCGAGACGACCTGCCGCACGATCATCAGCTGCTGGAAGTCCTTCTCGCCGAAATAGGCGCGGCAGTCGCCGATGATCGACAAGAGTTTGACGACGACTGTGGCGACCCCTTTGAAATGGCCCGGACGGTCGGCGCCGCAGAGCACGTCAGCCAGCGGCCCCGGATCGACGGCCGTGGCCGGGGCGGCGGGATACATCTCGTCGGCATCGGGGGCGAAGACGAAGTCGGCGCCCGCGTCGGCGCACATCTCGATGTCGCGTTCGAGGTCGCGGGGATAGCCGTCGTAGTCTTCGCCCGGATTGAACTGCAAAGGGTTGACGAAGATCGACACAGCGACGACGTCGTTGTCGGCTCGGGCCTGTTCGATCAACGAACGATGACCAGCATGCAGGAATCCCATCGTGGCGACGAAACCGACCTCGAGACCGACTGCCCTGGCTGCGCGCAGCCGCTTTCGCATTCCCGGAATGGTCCTCTCGCGCCACGGCGTGATCCGGCCGGCGCCCGCACGGCCGGCGGCGCCTGTCGGCCTGCTTGCCGCACCGGCGGCGGCGAGTCGGGCCGCTTGTTGTGACAGCGCCTTGTAGGCGGGTCTTTCAGCGGGCGCTATGGCTTCCAGGTGCCGCTCCAGTGTGCCGGTGTCGCCGCGGGCGGCGGGACCGGTCAGCGCCGCTGCCGGGCCGAGCTCTTCGACATTGTCGACAGTCGCTCTGACCAGGCTCATGAAGGCGTCGAGAGGCGCCCCTGAAGCCGAGGCGATGCGTTCGGCCTGTCCCAGCAGTGCCACCAGATGGTTGGAGGCGACCACTGCAGCCGCGTGGTAGCAGGCGCGGTCGGCCTCAGCCACCTCGAAGGCTGTGCCCCCCAGATCGGCGACCACTCGCCGGATCAGGGGATCGCCGGCCACCGCGAACCAGCAGCCGCCGAGCAAGCGTCGAGCGCCGAGACCTGCCGAAGGCAGCGCCACCAGCGGATGCAGGGCGCCGCGACGGCGATGGGCGGCCAGTTCGTCCAAGCCGAGAGACCCGGCCATGTGAGCCACCACCGCGCTCTGCGAGGGCTCGACGGCTGCGGCGACTTCGGCCACGGCGGCGTCGGGCGTGGCGATGAGCACCAGATCCACGTCAGCCGCAGCCTGCCGCAAGGCCTCCGCAGGCGACGCTCTGGTCAAGGGGGGCTGAACCAGCCAGCCCGCTTCGGCCAACGCCTCAGCCATGGCGCCGCCGGCCCGGCCGGCGCCGATGATGCGGACCGTGCGGCTGCGGTCCGGCTCGGTCACGGCTTGAGCTGTTGCGCTAGTGACAGGATCTCGCGAGCCAGCGGGCCGAGCTCGCGCGCCAGCAGACGTTCGGTGATGGTGATCGATTCCAGACCGTCGTCGACGAGGCCCGACCACAGAAGATAGCCGGCCACCACGCCCGAGACCCTGTCGCCTATCGAGTCGTGATGCATCAACACCGAGCTTTGCGCCGAGCGGTCACGGATCGTGGTGAGTATCTCCTTGAGGCGGTCGCCGCCATCGCTGTTGTCGACGTAGGGCAGATGTATGTAGCTGAGTCCGTGCTCGTCGTAGTCGTGAAGGTTGTAAGGGATCGCCGTGATGCTCAATATCAGGCCGATGTTGTTGCGGTTCAGCCAGATGATCTCTTCGTGGCGCCGCACCCGACGGTGACCGGCGCCGTAGCCGCCGGGGCGTTCGCACACCCCGAAACGGTCGGTGATGACCCACCGGAAGCCTCGCGGCTCGATCCCTTCAGACCATTTGCTGTTCATGCGCCTTCTTGCTGTTCATGGGTCTTGTTGTTCATGCGTCTTCCAGGTCGAAACTGTGCACCTCTGAAAGTTCACGGAAACGCTCGCCCACGTCGAGGCCGTATCCCACGAGCCAGTCGGCCGGCACGTTGAACCCGACGTAGCGGATGCCTTCAGCACTGGCGTCGGCGCGCACCAGCAGGGCGCACATCTCGAGACTGGCGGGGCTTCGGGACTTCAACAGATCGGCCAGATGACTCATCGTGAGGCCAGAGTCGACGATGTCCTCCACCAGCACCACATGCCGGCCGCGGATGTCGCAGTCGAGGTCTTTGAGAATGCGGACCTCGCCGCTGGACTCGGTGCTCGTCCCATAGGAGGACACCGCCATGAAGTCGATCTCCACCGGCAGGTCGATGGCTCTGGCGAGGTCGCTCATGAACACGAACGCTCCCTTGAGCACGCCCACCAGCAGCAGGCGCTTGCCCCGGTAGTCGGCACTGATCTCGACGCCGATTGAAGCCACGCGGGCCTGCAATTCCTCGGCGGAGACGACGACGCGGCCCACGGACCCCGACGGCGGTGACTCCGGCGCCAAGCTCACGACTCGCAGAGTAGCCGACGTCACAACCCGCTGCGGGGCACGCTGCTCTGGTCGCTGCGCGGGCCGGCGCGGTGCGGGGCGCTGCGGGGCTCTATGCGGAGCCGTTGCGCTGTGCGGGCCACTCGATGGCCTCCGCTGATTTCGGTGGCGATGATGCGACCCGCGGCCACGTCCAGCACTCGGTCGATGCAGGCGGCGCTGGGCACTGCGCCCACCGTCTCGGAGATCCAGCTTCGCAGCGCTTGGCTCGCCACTGCGGGCGCGGCGGCGGACAACTCTGCTGCATTCGTCGGATCCACAGACTCCGCCAGCTCCGCGATCGTCTCCAAGGCTTGCGACGCCAAATCTGCGTGGCGGTTGAGCAGAGGCACAGGATCGCGGTTCAGGGCTCGGGCCAACGCGGGCATCACCTCGTTTCGTATCACCACCCGGGCGAAGGACGGATCATCGTTCATGGGGTCATGCACAGTGGCGACGCCCAGCTGCCGGCACAACGCTCGTGTCTCAAAGCGGCGCAGGCCCAACAGTGGGCGCCCGACGCTGCGATGCGGGGCTGCCGCGCCCGCGAGGCCGCCGCCGCGCCCCACGTTGAACAGCACCGTCTCGGCACGGTCGTCGGCGGTGTGGCCGACCAGCACATCGTCGGGCAGGGCCGCATAGCGGGCGGAGCGTGCTCTGGCTTCCAGGTCGGGGCCGGCTTCGAGTTGCACGCGGCGCAGTTCGAAGCCCGCCCCGAAGCGCTCTGCGATCTCGTGAGCGGCTCGGGCGTGGACTTCGGCGGCGCTATGAAGACCGTGGTTGACGTGCCAGGCTGTGACCTGCAGTCCGGCGGCTCTCGCCAAAGCCACCAGAGCTGTCGAGTCGGCGCCGCCGGAGAGCCCGCAAGCCACTGCGGTACCCGGCTCGCTGAAGCTGCATCTGGCCAGCAGGCCCTCGACGCTGACGCGCTCCGAAGCAGCGTCCGGTGACGGGCCGCAGGAGAGCAGGCCGGGCGACGGGCCGGGTCGGCAGCTCAGACTGTCGCCTCGACTGACTCGACGGCGCTCATGCAGTCGCCTCGACTGACTCGGTCGCCTCGACGGCCTCGACTGGCTCGGCGGCGGTCATGCGGCTGACCCAGCGTCGGGGGTCGCGGATCTCAGCGATGTCGGGGACGTTGGCCGGCTGCTCCCACACCCTGTCGAGCAGAGCGGTGCCCCCGACTTCTTCGACGGTGGCGATGAAATGCTCTCCTTCGGCGTACTGCTTGAGTTTGGCGTCGAGGCCGATCAGCCGTTGGAAGACTTTGGCGAAGCCGCGCACCGACTCTCGACGCCGGCGCATCACCCGTCCGAAGCGGGGGGCTGAAGGGATGAGCCCTTCACCGGCACGGTCCATGACCACGTCGCCGTGACCTTCGAGAAGGCTCATCAGCCCCGACATCTGCTCCAGAGTCTCGACCTGGGCCTCGGAGGCGAACAGTGCGGTCAGACCGCCGGCCTCCAGAGGGTCGACGCCCCGCCGGCGGGCTTCCAGCAGTCGCTGTGCGGCGACGACGACCCGCTTGGGATCAGGGTCCACAGCTTCGAGCACCGACTCGACGAGGGATATGAAATGCGGCCGCATCCAGTCGACTGCGGTGAACTGGGCGCGATGAGTGACTTCGTGTATCGCCAGCCAGAGACGGAACTGCGACGGGTCGAAGGCGTACCTGCTCTCGAGCGCCAGCACGTTCGGCGCCACGTAGTAGACGATGTCTTGGTCTTCGGGCTTCTCGTCCTCGATCACCAGCAGGTCGTACTGGCCCAGCACCCGGGTGGACATCCAGCCGAGCATGACGCCGAGTTCGATACCGGCCACGCGGCGGGCGAGCCGCGCCGTCGGCGTGTTGGCGCCGCTGCTGAGCTTGGCAGCGACCGGGCTGAGCAGTCGTCGGAACGAGGCGAGGTTGGCGTCGATCCAGCCGGCGCGGCCGGTGACCGCGCCGCGTGCCGGACCCGACTTGGAGCGCAATCCGGTGCATTCGGCCACCAGTTCCTCGGCGAGGGCTGTGCAGCGAGCGAAGTCCTCTTCAAGGCCGTCGCGCCAACGCGGCGCAGTGTAGGGCTCACGACGCGCGGTTCGCAGAGCCACCCGACGGGCCAGACCCCAGTCGACAGGATCGCCGGCACCTCCGCCGTCGTCATCAAGGCTGCCGAAGCCGCCGAAGCCGCCGTTCGGGCCGGGACTGACGGCGCCGTTGCCGTCAGGGAGGCCGCCGTCCAGATCGGGGCCGCCGGAAAGTGCGCTGACGGCGCCTTCTGATTTGTCACCGGAGGCGGCGGAGGCGTCGGCTGCCTCGGGGAGGCTTCCGTTTCGGCTGTTCACGAATGCCTGCGGAGCCCTGCTCAGTCCCGCGGATAGCGCTTGTAGGTGACTTTCTGGAGGTAGCCGGCGATCGTGGCCACGATCGCGATGATGGCGACCGCAGCCAGCGGCACCGCAATCCAGTAATGCCACACCACGGCCAGAAGGTTCATGGCGGCCAGTGTAGATGGATCGCAAGACGATCAGCCGATGCGGGATTCCGGGCTTGCGACCAGTGAGCCCGAAAGGGGATTTGAACCCCTGACCTACGCTTTACGAGAGCGTCGCTCTACCAACTGAGCTATTCGGGCCTGCGCCTTCGGGGCGCCGTCGCAGTCAGGCTAGCGCCCGCCGAAACCGAGCATCCCATTCGCAAGAACCGCGCAACGCTGGATCGGCGCCCAGCAGGCTGATGACGGCGCCGCTGAGTATCTGCGTCAGCGCGCCAGACGGTACTTGAATATCTATGACACTGATGACGGGATGGTCGCGTTGCACGGCGAGTTCGACAAGGTCACCGGCACACGCCTTCACAACCGGCTGAGCCACACCGCCAACAAGCTGCTCAACGCCGACAAGAAGCTGCCTGAGGCGCAACGACGCAAATTTCCGCAGTGCATGGCAGACGCCCTACAGCATTACACCACCAGAACCCGCACCGGCAGCGACTCCAACTCAGACGACGCCAGCAGCAACAACGCCGGTTGCGGGCATGCCCAACCCTCTCGCAGCACAGACGCCGAGGCCTGCGCCAACGCAGGGACCGCCGACACTGGACCCGGCACTGCCACCGACAGCAACGGCGGCGACGACGCTTACAGAGTTGCGGATGAGTCAACGCAAGTGAAGGCGCAGGCGGCGGCTGTTTTCATTGCGGGGCGCCGGCGGGCATGTGCCAAGCCCACCACATCACCCCGTATGCCAAAGGCGGCGCCACCAGCCTCGACAACCTGATAATGGTCTGCTGGAACTGTCACCACAAAATCCATCAACACAACTGGCGCATCCAGAAGCACCTCGACGGCAGCCACACCCTCCACCCGCCAGACGACCCGGTCACGCAACCCCGCCACGGGCCCGCCTATGCAGACGACCCTCCACCAGAACCACCCAGAACCCCGACTCGTGTTCAGAAAGCCGGAGCTCGAACCGAGACCAGAACCCGAGAAAACAGAACCAGACCCAACAATACAAAAGGGTCGCGCGCAAGCCGAGCCGAAACCCGCGGCCGAAACCAAGGCAAGGCCAGAGCCCGTGACCCTGCCCTTTAGTGACCCCCCCCCCCCACGAGGTCGGCGGGCGCGCGACATCTGACACCGGCCGCAACACGCTGCGCCTCCCCGGCTAAGACTGGTGTGGGTAGCCGATTCCGCGCCGGCCGCGACGATGGCGCGCTGCGGCCCGTGCCCAACCGCCGGTTGAGACTGGTGTGGGTAGCCGATCCGCGCCGGACAGCCCAGTATCCGAGCCGTCAAGCCTCCTGTGTCCGTGTCGTTGTGTGGCACAGCACCACACATACACATGAGGCCCACCCCCCTACACGCTGCTACCAACCTCTATGACCACTACAGCTAGCTGCTGCCGTCAGTTGGCGAATGCGGTAGATCCAGCAGCAGCGCCTGCAAGGCCAAGGACTCATTGGGTGAGCGGATCAGGCTCTCGGCGGTGCTGCGAAGACGCGCGATGGCGTCCATGCTCGCCTCATTCCGGCGGGCTGACGCAGGATCGTCTTGAGGCGAGGATCTGATCTGATCGCGGTAGCGGGCCGCCAGCGTCGCCAAACCGAAACGTATTTCGTCGTTGCGGAACTGACGCTGCTCGCGGTTGTGCTGGGCCTCCACAGCGGCTCGGCCCGAGCCGCGCACGCCGAGTTCGGCCTCCCTGTCGGCCAGATCGGCGGCTTCGGCCTGATGCCGCTTCTTCAGGTTCTCGGCGGCCGCGTCGATCATGGAGCGCAGTTCTGCCACCAGGATCGCCACGGCGGCGCCGCTGCCGTCGAGGCGGTCCGGAACGCTCCACCAAGCTTCGCGGCGAGCCGCCACACGCTCATCGGCGGCCAGGACGCGGGCTCTGGCGAGGTTGCCGGCGGCGGCTTTCGCCACCAGCGCCGCCCGCGGCTCGTCGGCCAGACCCTCGGCTGCGAGCAGGGCGGCGACCTCGTCGTCGGGCACCGGGCCGAAGTCCACCCGAACACAGCGTGAAGCGATCGTGATGTGCTCGGGCAGCACCTGCTCGGACAGCAGCACCCAGATCAGCGACTCGACAGGTTCCTCCACCGGCTTGAGCAGGGCCGCGGCAGCGGCGGCGGTCACAGTGTGGAACCGGTCGACGACAAGCACTTTGCGTTTCGCCTCCACAGGCGTGCGCCCGGCTTCGAGGATCAGCCGATCCACGTCGTCTATGCGCAGGCTGCTGCCGGCCGGGTCGAGCACGAAGACGTCGGGATGCTCCTCGCGGGCAGCCAGTCGGCGATGCCTGCGGGCGCGTCCTTCCTCGGCGGCGGCCAGAGGATCGGCCGACGCGATCAGTTCGCCCGCGAAGGCCGACGCCGCGGCTCGCTTGCCGGAACCCTGCGGCCCTACCAGCAGATAGGCGTGCAACGGCGCAGCCGAAGCTGCGACCAAAGCGGCGACCGCTTGCGGCTGACCCACGACTCGACCCCAAGCATCATCCGACCCAGCAGCACTATCGGACAGGCGGCGTCCAGCCCGACTCGAGGAATCACTCGACCCTCCAGCACCATCCGACTCGACTGCCTCCGCACTCACAGCCCTAACATCAGACACGACCACACCACCAAGCACGGCACCCGCCATCACCCAAAACTCTGCCCTCAGACACGGCCACATCCCCAGACGCGGCCGGCGGACACTCAGGCACGGCTGCGGGGTAAGCACCGGGGCGGGTCATTGGCTGGAAACACCCGGCCTGTAGACGCCGAGCCGAGCTCGCACCGCCGCTCGCGCACGAACCGACACCTGCCCCTCAGAGCCTTCAGCATCGACCACCAACCACCGGCCAGGATCAGCTTCAGCCATGGCCAGATAGCCGTCGCGAACTTTTTGGAGGAAACGGCTGCCGCCGGCTTCGAAACGGTCAGGGCTGGGGCCCAGCCTCGCCACCGCCGACTCGACCGGCAGATCCAGCAGCAGGTTGAGATCCGGCTCGATCCCGTCTGTGGCGAAACGCATCATCATCCGAAGTTCCTGAAGATCGAGCCCGCGGCCGTAGCCCTGATAGGCGAGCGTCGAGGCAGTGAAACGATCCGACACCACGTCGCGGCCGGCTGACAGTGCGGGAGCGACGATCTCGGCCACATGCTGAGCCTTGTCAGCGACGATCAGCAGAGCCTCGGCACGGTCGCTGAGGGTGTCATCATTCGGATCGAGCAACAGCGTCCTGACGGCCCGGCCGACCTCGGTGGCGCCGAACTGGAAGGTGCTCACGGCCCCCAGCGAGTCGGCCAAGAGCCTCGCCTGGGTGGATTTTCCCGAACCGTCGATCCCTTCGACGGCGATCAGTCGGGCCGGGCTCACCGGTCCGACTCCAGCGGCGGCTCAGATGAGGCGCCGGGACCCTTCTGCGAACTGCGGAGAGCAGCAGAGTCGCTGTGACCAACAGCGTCGTCAGCGACTCCCGAATCGCCTACGCCTTCAGGGTAATCAGGATCATCAGGATCGTAGGCGTCGCCGTCGGCTGCGGATCGCAGGCTCAGACTGGCGAGAACTCCGGCGCCGACGATGATCAAACCTGCCAGCCACATGGTCAGACGCACTCCCGGCAGTTCCACCCGGACGCCCAGCACGGACATGAACCCGTCCCACCAGCGCATCGACAGACCGTCGAGCAGATCGGCCAGCACCCCGCCGACGGCCAGCGCCACGAGCACGCACAACCGCACCAGCACCAGCAGAGCCGAGAACACGCGTCCTCGGATCTCGTTGTCGACGTTCTCGTGCAGCAGCGTGAACCCGAGCACATAGGAAGGTCCGGCCAAGCCGCCCAGCAGCACCACCAGAGGGATCATCAGCGACAGCCGGTCCACCGAGGCAGCCGCCAGCAGCACCACGCCGGCGCCCACCAGAGCTCCGGTGAAACCTCGTGAACGGTTGATGCGGTTCTGCAGCAGCGACGCAGACACGACTCCGGCGGCCATGCCCACACCCAGCGAGAAGAGCACGATGTGGAAGTCCGCTTCTCGGCCCACGATCACCTCATCGACGAACCGCGGCCCCAGCAGAACCACCATCCCCGCACCCATGACCGCCGTCGCCAGCCCCACGTTCACGGACCGCACGATCGGGTTCCTGCCCACCAACTGCCAGCCTTCTCGCAGGTCGCGCAGCGCCCCGCCCAAATCGAGGCTGCCCTGTTTCGACGCGCGGCGGTCGTCAGCCGGGCGGGTCGGAACAGTGATCCGCCAGATGATCGCCGCGGTGATCAAAAAGGACAGTCCGTCGACGTAAAAGGCCAGACCCTCCTCATTGAGGCGCAAGGTCGTCACCCAACCTTCGTCGGATATGGCCTCGGCAGCTTTGGCCAAGAGCGCAGCCAGGCCTGCAGCCACCGGGAACATTCCGTAGGCAGCGGCGACGTTCAGCGAGTTGGCCGCAGTGAGCTTGCTGCGCGGCACCAGGTTGGGAACCGTCGCCTCCTTCGCGGGCTGCCACATCATGGTGAGCAACTCCAGCAGGACGCTGGCGATCACCAGACCGGCCAGAGTGTCGACGAACGGCAACGACACCAGCACCGCGGCACGGCCCAAGTCGCAGACGATCATCACCCGCTTGCGGTTGAGGCGGTCGACTATCACCCCCACGGCGGTAGCAAGGAAGAAGCCCGGCGCCACTCGGGTGGCCAGCACCAGCGCTATGGCGGTGCTCCTGGATCCCTCGGGGGCGAGTTGGTCGGCCAAAGCGATGGTGGCGAACAAGCCCAGCCAGTCGCCGACGGCGGACACCACCTGGGCGATCCAGAGCTTGAAGAACTCCGCCGTCCCGAATATCTGCTCCAAGCGACCCGAGGGACGGACCGCGTCGAGTGCCTTGTCGAGTCTGGAGGCTGCGGAACTGCGCGTGCTGTCGCTGCGGTCGCCGCTGGCAGCGGCGGCGCGCGTCTGCTCCTCGTTCACAGTCACGAGGCTAGGTCTAAGAGGCTGGGTCTGGCTTGGCCACCGCAGCCTGCAGACGCTAATCAGCGAGACTTGCGCGAGGTTCCGCGGCGGGACGGGCGCTTCTTGGCGGGGCCTTTGGCACGGCGCTCGGCCAGCAGCTCGGCGGCGCGCTCGATGGTGATCCCTTCGACGGTGTCGCCCGAGCGCAGCGAGGCGTTGGTCTCGCCGTCGGTGACATAGTGGCCGTAGCGCCCGTCCTTGACCACCACCGCCCGGTCGGTGGCGGGATCGGTCCCCAGTTCGCGAAGGGGTGCGGCGGCAGCGGCGCGGCCCCGGGATTTCGGTTGGGCCAGCAACTCCAGGCACTCCTCGAGAGTCACCGTGAAGAGCTGCTCTTCGCTGGACAGGCTGCGAGTCTCGGCGCCTCTGCGCACGAAAGGCCCGTAGCGCCCGTTCTGGACTGTGACCTCGGCGCCGTCGGCGTCACAACCGACGCTACGCGGCAACGACAGCAGCGTCAGCGCCTGCTCCAAAGTGACCGCGTCGACGGACATGGAGGCGAACAGCGAGGCGTTCTTGGGCTTGCCGGGCGTCTCGTCGGCGGATCCGAGCTGCACGTAAGGCCCGTAGCGCCCTGTCCTGACCGTCACCGTCAGCCCGGTGACCGGATCCTTGCCGAGCTCTCGGCCTTCGCGGCCCCCGGCGGCGAGCAGCTCCAGCGCCCGCTCGACGGTCAGCTCATCGACAGCGGTGTCTTCAGGCACAGAAGCGATGTCTTCGCCTCGCTGCACCAGCGGGCCGTAACGCCCGACGCGGGCCTCCACGGCCACACCGTCGGCGTCGGCGCCCAGCGGGATCGAGTTAACCAAGCGTGCGTCGATGTCGGGAAGACGGTCGGTGACTTTGGCTTTCAGGCCCGGATCGCCGTCGTCGTCGCCGAAGTAGAACTTCCGCAGCCACGGGATCTGCTCGGCGTCGCCTGCGGCGATGCGGTCGAGCTGATCCTCCATCTCGGCGGTGAAGGCGTAGTCGACCAGTTTCGGGAAGTGGCGCTCCAGCAGGTTCACCACCGAGAACGCGGTGAACGACGGGACCAGCGCCGAGCCCTTCTTCCACACATAGCCCCGGTCGATGATGGTTCCCATGATCGACGAATAGGTCGAGGGCCGGCCGACGCCCAGCTCTTCGAGACGCCGCACCAGCGACGCCTCGGTGTAGCGCGCCGGGGGTTTGGTGTCGCTGCCTCCGGGCGTCAAATCTCGGCAGTCGGCGGCGTCGCCTGCTTGCAGCGGCGGCAGGCGCGCCTCGGCAGAGTCGGAGTCTTCGGCGGCGTCGCCGGCGTCGCGGCCCTCGGTGTAGACCTCACGGAACCCGAGATGGCTGATCACAGTGCCGGAAGCCGCGAACTCCGCTTCGCTGCCTGCGCTGCTGGTGGCCCCGAGACGCAGCTGCACCGTCTCGCCGGTGCAGTCGGTCATCTGGCTCGCCAGGGTCCGCTGCCAAATCAGCTCGTAGAGCCGCGCCTCTGTCGACGACAGCTTGCCGGCCAGGGTGGCGGGGTCGGCGAACTTGTCGCCGGAGGGACGGATGGCCTCATGGGCTTCCTGGGCGTTCTTGACTCGGCTGGCGTAGACCCGAGGCTTCGGCGGCAGGCAGCCCGAGTCGAAACGGGCCGCTATCTCGCTGCGTGCGGCTGCCACAGCATCCGACGACAGCGAGGTGCTGTCGGTGCGCATGTACGTGATGTGGCCCTTCTCATAGAGCGACTGGGCTGTGCGCATGGCCGCGGCCGAGGCCATGTTCAACTTGCGGGCCGCTTCCTGCTGCAGAGTCGACGTGATGAACGGCGCCGCAGGCCGGCGGCGGTAGGGCTTGGAGGTGCGGGCCAGAACGCTGAAGTCGGCGTCCTGCAAGTCTCGGGCCAGCGAGCGCGCCGCAGGCTCAGTGAGCAGCATCGTGCCGTCACGGGTGAGCCGTCCGTCGGGGCCGAAGTCGCGCGACACCGCGACACGGGATCCATCGACTCGCACGAGGCTGGCGTTGAACTCGCAATCGCTGCCGGCGCCGACAGCGGGGCTCCCGTCAGCGCCGCCGGCAGCATTGCCGTCGCTGTCGGCAGCAGCGTCGGCGGGAGCGAAACGGCCGACGATGCCCCAGTAATTAGCGCTCACGAAGTCCATGCGCTGGCGCTCGCGCTCGACCACTATGCGAACCGCGACGCTCTGCACCCGCCCCGCCGACAGTTGCGGCATGATCTTCTTCCAGAGCACCGGCGAGACCTCATAGCCGTAGAGCCGGTCGAGCATCCGCCTGGTCTCCTGAGCGTCCACTAGGCGGCGGTCCAGATCGCGCGGCGCGTGAAGCGCCGCGGTGATGGCGGGCTTGGTGATCTCGTGGAAGACCATGCGCTTCACCGGCACTCGAGGGTTGAGAACCTCGAGGAGGTGCCAGGCGATGGCCTCGCCTTCCCGGTCTTCGTCTGTGGCCAGATACAGCTCATCGGCGTCGGCAAGAAGGCCTTTGAGCTTGCTGACCTGCTTCCTCTTGTCGGTGCTGACCACATAGTGGGGCTTGAAGTCGTTGTCGACGTCGATACCGAGACGAGCCCACGGCTCGTCCTTGAGGCTCTTGGGCACTTCGGCCGCGCTGCGCGGCAGGTCGCGTATATGGCCGATGGATGACTCAACCACGTATCCGGCACCCAAATAACCGGAGATCGTCTTGGCCTTGGCCGGCGACTCAACGATGACTAGGGAGTTGGCCATGGGCATCGCACCTGTCCTGCATGCGGTTCTGTGTGGGCTGGTTTTCTGATTGACTCGACTTCGGTCACAACTATCTTCGTGTCTTCTATCTTCGTGTCTTCTATTTTCGCGTCTTGCACCTGCGTGTCTTCGAAGCGCTCAGCGCGGCGGGAATCCGGCAGCCGGCGGCAGGTTCGAGGTGAGGGTAGCCAAGCTGCGAGTCAACTCGTCGGCGACTCCTCGGCTGTCGATTCAGAAGTGATCGGTGACGTTTCTAGCGGCGCCGGCGGATCTGTAGCGTCTATCGCGACGCTGCCGGGGCTGCTCGACGGAGTGTCCCGATCAACGCTCTCGGCAACGCTCTCGGGGACGCCCGCAGGAGCGCTCCGAGACATAGCATCCTTGGAGGAGCGGAGGATAGCGGCGCCGCCGACGGCAGCGACAGCGGACGCGATCAGGATGCCGATCTTGGCTTCGTCGGCGATCTCGCTCGACTCGAAGGCCAGGTTCGTGATGAACAAAGACACGGTGAAGCCGATGCCCGCGACTGCGCCTATGCCTACGACCTTTGGCCAAGTGGCCCCGGCAGGCAGCTCGCAGAAGCCGAGACGCACAGCGAGCCATGTGAACGACACGACGCCGGCCAGCTTGCCGATCACCAGGCCCAGCGCTATGCCGATCGTGACCGGCGACCGCAGAGCATCCTCAAGAGCGCCGGACGACAGCTCCACCCCGGCGTTCGCGAGGGCGAACACGGGAATGATCAACAAGCTGATCCAAGGGCGCAGCACGTCGCTGATCCGGTCGACCACCGACACCCGCTCACGCACCTCGAACAGGGCTCTGCGAGCTGTCGCCACACTCAACGATCCTTCGGATATGAAGCGCTGCAGCAGAGGACTGAAGCGAGTCCGCGACATCAGCGGACGGGCCGGGGCGAACATGCCCATCACCACTCCGGCGATGGTGGCGTGGATCCCCGACTTGAACAACGCCAGCCAGAAAGTCACCCCGACCACCAGATACAGCGGCGTGTACCACAGACGCGCCAGGCGCATCATCACCAGCAGCAACACGATCGAGCCCGCAGCGGCGAGCCACGCCAACGAAATGTCGCTGGTGTAGAAGATGGCGATCACAGCGATCGATCCGATGTCGTCGACGATCGCCAAGGTCAGAAGGAAAATTTTCAGGGAACTGGGAACGCTGCGACCCAGAAGCGCCACCACCCCCACGGCGAAGGCGATGTCTGTGGCCATCGGGATGCCCCAGCCGCTTGACCCGTCGCCCCCGGCGTTGAACAGGGCGTAGATCGTCGCAGGCAGGACCATGCCGCCGACCGCTGCCACGGCGGGAAGCGCCGCAGCCGAGGGTCTCCGCAGTTCGCCGACCACCAGCTCACGCTTGATCTCGAGGCCCACCACAAAGAAGAACACCACCATCAGGGCGTCGTTGATCCAGTCTTCGAGCTGCTCGTCGAGCACCAGCAGGCTGCCGAACTCGATGCGTGTGTGGCTCTCGAGCAGTGCGTGGTAGGAGTCACGCCACGGCGAGTTGGCCCAGATCAGCGCCACTGCGGTCGCCGCCAGAAGAACGATCCCTCCGCCTGCGTGGAACTGCGAGAAGCGCAGCATCGGTCTGCCGATGCGGCGGGCCAGGCGACGGTCGCTGCCGATCCAGGTCAGCGGCGACGGCTGCAGCGACGACGCGAGGCTCGTCTCGTCAGATGCCGTGTGAGAGTCCATACAGAACCGTCATACGGTAGGCGCTCTGCGCGGGCGCCCACACTCACCTATTCGCTCGGCCTCTTAGAATGGCCGCGCTGATGGCCCGCCGCGAACGCTCTACTTCACATTCGATCATCAGGATCGGCGACCGGACATGATCGCCGGCCTGCTTCTGGGGCATGGCGCGGTCTGTTTGGCGCTGGCCCTGGCCGGGCGGCGGTTGGGGCGCCGCAGCCTGCTGATCGCCGCCGCGCCGCCCGCCGCCGCGACGATCTGGGGCGTCAGCAGGCTGGGCGTCGACGAGCCCGCGCAGGCGCATCTGGTGTGGGCTGAGGGTCTCGACCTGGCGATGACTTTCCGGGTGGACGACTTCGTCGAGATCATGACCCTGATCGTCTCGGGGATAGGGGTGGCGGTCTTCGTCTACGCGTACGGCTATTTCACAGACGACGACGGCTCGGTCGGGCGCTTCGCGGCGACGCTTCTGGCTTTCTCCACGGCGATGCTGGGTTTGGTCTGGTCGGATTCGGTCTGGTCGCTGTTCGTCTTCTGGGAGATGACGTCGGTGACGTCGTTCCTGCTGGTCGGCCACAAGAACACCGATCCCGGGGCGCTCGTCGCGGCTCGGCGCGCGCTGATGGTGACCGGCGGAGGCGGGCTTGCGCTGCTGGCCGGACTGTTGCTGGTGAGCCATGCCGCGGACGCGACGCTGCTCAGCGAGATCGGCCCGACAGAGGGCGCCTCGGCGACTGTCGGGGCGGTCCTGGTGATGTTGGCCGCCGCCACCAAATCGGCTCAAGTCCCCTTCCACGCCTGGCTTCCCGGCGCGATGGTGGCGCCCACCCCGGTGAGCGCCTATCTGCATTCGGCGACGATGGTGAAAGCCGGTGTGGTGCTGGTGGCGGTGCTGGGGCCTGTTCTGGGTGCGTTGGACGCATGGAAGACGCTGGGCCTCGCTTTCGGAATCGTCTCGATCGTCTGGGGGGCGGTCGGGGCCCTGCGCCAGCGCGACGCCAAGCTGATACTGGCTTGGGGGACCGTTTCTCAACTGGGGCTGTTGATCACCCTGTTCTGTGTCGGCACCCCCAAGGCCACGCTGGCCGCGGTGACGCTGCTGGTGTCGCACGCATTGTTCAAAGGCGCCTTGTTCTTGATCGTCGGAGAGGTCGACGTGCGTGCCGGCACCCGCGACATCGACCAGCTCGGCGGGCTGGCACGCTCCATGCCGGGCGCCTGCGCCGCGGCGCTGCTGGCCGGACTGTCGATGGCGGGAGTCCCTCCGCTTCTGGGCTTCGTGGCCAAAGAGACCGCCATCGAAGCGACCCTGGCGCTGGCCGGGATCGAGTTGTGGCTGGTCGGCGCGGGCGTGATCGGCGGCTCCGTGCTGACAGTAGCCTACACGGTGCGACTGCTGGCAGGCATGTTCGGGTCGGGGCCGGCGACGCCGCTGCGCCCGCACCGAAGCGGGCTGGCGGCCCCGTCACGGGTTCTGGCGCTGGCCGGAGTGGCGGGCTATTTCGCTCTGGGGCCATTGGAAGAACTGATCGGGCCCGCCGCCGAGCGGCTGGCAGCCGACAGCGTCGGGCATCTGCATCAATGGCCGGGACTGACGCTCGGCTTCTGGGTCTCTGTGGCTGTGCTGACGCTGGGCGCCGCAGGGGGGATGGCGGCCGGACGGCGCCTGCCGAGCGTCCCGAAGGGACATGCTGCCCGCCTCACGGACGCTGTGATCGATTTCACCCTGGTCTCAGGCCGCGAGCTCTGCGCTCGGCTTCAGCACGGCTCGCTGCCCGTCTACTTGGTGACCATGGCCACCACAGTGGCTCTGGCGGCCGTGCCTTTCGCGGTGCATCTCGCCTCGGACTCCGACAGCTTCGACCATCTGATCTGGTGGCACAGCCCGCTGCAGGCCGTAGTGGCGCTGGCTGCGGTGGCGGCGAGCCTGGGACTCGCCGCCGTCGGCACGCGTCTCGGCGCGGGTTTGGCGCTCGGAGCGACCGGACTGTCGCTGGCGGCGCTGTTCGTGATCCACGGCGCCGCCGACCTGGCGCTCACGCAGCTGCTGGTGGAAGCGGCGATCGTGGTCGGGTTCGTGCTCGCTTTCGGGCACCTGTCGCGCCGCTTCCCGCAGGTGGGTCTGCGCTGGCGGGCCGTGCGGATGGCTGTCGCCGGGCTCGGAGGCGCCGCGGTCGTGGCCGGTCTGGTAGCGGCGTCCCATGAGCCGGTGGCCGAGCCGCCGCTCGACGAGATGGCGACGCAGGCAGCCGAACAAGGCGGCGGCAACAACGTCGTCAACGTGATCCTGACCGACATCCGCGCTCTCGACACTCTCGGGGAGGTCTTCGTTCTGGCCGTCGTCGCTCTGGGCGTTCTGGCTCTGGCCCGCGCCTCACGCCACGGCGGCAGCGTCCACGAAGCCGACGAGGTCGGCGAGGTCGGCGAGGTCGGCGAAACCGCAGGCACCGGCGAAGCCGCACGGGGCGTCGCCGTGGCGCGGGCCGCTGGCGCCGGAGACGGATCACGATGACCGAGACGCTTTCGCCGATCATCCGCCTGGGCACCAGAGCCGCCAGCCCTTTCGCCGTGATCGTCGGCTTCTATCTGCTGTTCGCAGGGCACAACAGCCCCGGCGGAGGCTTCGCCGCGGGCTTGGTGTTCGGCGCGGTGCTCGCTTTGCGCACCATCGCCGGATTTCAGCCCGCAGGCAACGGATTGACACTGCTGGCTGCAGGAGCGGTGATATCGGCGAGCGTGGCCTTGATGCCGCTGGCTTGGGGCGACGTGCTGTTCGACCAGCAAGTGATCTCGACCGAACTGCCGCTGCTGGGCGAGATCAAGACCGGTTCGGCTCTGCTGTTCGATTTGGGCGTGACTTCGATGGTCGTGGGCACAGTCGTCGCGGTGCTCGACGGTCTGGGCGTCGCAGAGTTCGCTGCATCCCCCGCTGAAGCCGCAGCAAGCCCCGATCCTGCGACTGCCGGTGAAGCAGGAACCGCAGCAGAGGCTGCCCCCGAAGCCGGGCGCCCTGCCGGGCACGGCCGACGCCCCGACAGCGGGGAGGCAGGTCCGTGAGTTCTGCTCTGTTGCTGGTCGTCGGCGGTTTGACCGCGGTGGGGCTCTACTTCTTGACCGGGCGCTCGCTCAGCCGCGTCGTGCTCGGCTACTCACTGCTGGGCCACGCAGCCGTCGTCGCGCTGGTCGTCGCCGGGGGAAGCGCCGGGGAGGCGCCAATCGTCGGACAGGCCGAGCCGCAGGACATGTCCAACCCGCTGCCGCAGGCTTTGACGCTCACCGCCATCGTCATCTCGTTCGGTTTGACGTTGTTCCTGCTGGCTCTGGCCAAACGCCAGCGCGTGCTCTCGGGTGACGACCTAGTCGAAGACGACCTCGAGGACCGCCGCATCGCGGATCCCGACGCGCCGCCCGCACCAGACGACGCAGGCGGCGCCGATCACGCCGAGTCCGAGCACCCGGCCGACGCCGCCGCAGCCGGCGCTGTCGCGTCCGGCACTGAGGGAACATGACCGCGCTGATCTCCATCGCGGTGATCGCCCCGCTGCTGGGCGGCGGCGTCAGTCTGGCGTTGCGGAACCACCGCAGCTGGCGCGACGCCGCAGTGCTGAGCGGCCTGGGGCTGCCCGCGGCGAGCGCGCTCGTCATGCTGGCGGCTGTGGCCGCGGACGGCACCCACACGGTCGCTGTGGGCGGCTGGGCGCCGGAACTGGGAATAGTGCTGGTAGCGGACATGTTCGCCGCTTTGATGCTGCCGGTGGCGCTCACCACGATCTTCGTCGTGGAGATATTCGCCATAGGCCAGCGCCGAGCCCGCTGGGGCGCCGACCCGGCTTTGAGCGGACCTCTGATGTGCGTGCTCACCTCCGGGGTTTCGCTGGCTTTCTTGACCGGCGACCTGTTCACGCTGTTCATCGCCTTCGAGTTGATCCTGGTTTCCAGCTACGTGCTGCTGACGCATCAGGGCGCCGCCGGCCAGGTCCGTTCAGGAATGACCTATGTGGTGATGAACCTGCTGGCGTCGACGCTGTTCCTGTTCGGCGTGGCCTTCGTCTACTCGGCCACCGGCACGGTCAACCTGGCCCTGCTGGCCGAGCGGATACCGCAGCTGGGCGACGGCGTCCGGTTCGGCATCGGCACCTGGTTCCTGGTTGTTTTCGGAACCAAGGCGGCGGTGTTCCCGCTGTTCTCGTGGCTCCCGGACTCCTACCCGACGGCGCCCACCACCATCACCGCAGTGTTCGCGGGACTGCTCACCAAGATCGGCATCTACGCCATGATCCGCTTCCACACTCTCACAGTCATGGACGATCTGGGCCCGGTGATGCTGATGGTCGCTGCCATCACCATGGTCGTCGGCGGCCTGGGCGCCTTGGCTCAGTCTGACATCAAACGCATACTCTCGTTCCATGTGATCAGCCAGATCGGCTACATGCTGATGGGGCTCGGACTTTTTTCGGTGGCCGGAACCGCCGCGGCGATCCTGTTCCTGATCCACATAATGCCCGTGAAGGCGGTGCTGTTCCTGGTGGGCGGCCTGATCGAGAACAACGAAGGCTCGAGCTCTCTCGACAGAAGCGGCGGCCTGGCCGCCCGCAAGCCGCTGATCGCAGTGATGTTCGCTGTGCCGGCGCTGAGCCTCGCAGGAATCCCGCCGTTCTCGGGCTTCGTTGCGAAACTGGCGGTCGTGTCGGCGGCGATCGACGCTTCCGCCACGGTCGCCGTGGTGGCCGCGCTGGTGGCCGGGGCTTTGACTCTGCTGTCGATGTGGAAAATCTGGAACGCGGTCTTCTGGAGCAGGCCCGCGGCCGATCCCAGCCCAGGCCCGGCTGTGAGAAGCGGCGCCAAGACGATGCACTCCGCCACAGCGCTGGCGGTGATCGGAACGCTAGTCGTGTCACTGCTGGCCGGGCCGTTGCTGGACCTGTCGACGCAAGCAGCCGAAGACCTGCGTGATCGCAGCGTCTACATCGAGGCGGTGCTCCCGTGAGACGCTTGAGGGCGATGTCGCGCCGGTCCCTGTCTGTGATCAGCCTCACGCTTGTGTGGTGCGGGCTGTGGGGCGCCGTCTCGTTCGCCAACGTTGCGTCCGGGCTGGCTCTGTCGCTGCTGCTCAGCACCGACTGGGCGAGCGGCGCAGGAGCGATCCGGCTCAGGCCGTTGTTGAAGTTCACCTGGCTGGTGATCGTCGATCTGGTCCGCTCGACGATCGACGTGGCCATCGAGATCCTCACGCCGACGGACCGCACCGAAGAAGCCATCGTCGCGGTGGATCTGCCGGCGACCGGCAGTGCTCACGTGCTGCTGCTCTCGGCCGCGATGACCCTCAGCCCCGGCACGGCAGTTGTGGACGTGAACCCCGAAACCGGGCGCTACTACATTCATATGCTTCATGTCAGCAAGCTGGAAGCGACCGTGGCTCACGCCGTTCAGCTGGGTGATCTGGCCTGTGCCGCGCTGCCGGATCCTGCGGCGGGTGTCGCGTCATGATCGTTGCGGTCGCTATCGGCGGCTTCGCGTTCGCCGGCCTTTGCGGGCTCTACCGGCTGGTGCGCGGCCCGAGCCTGGCGGACCGGATGATCGCTGTGGAGGTGGTGCTGGTGTCTCTGGCGGGCGCTCTAGCCGTCGACGCCGCCAACCGCCAAAGCGAGACGTTCCTGGTGACGCTCATCGTCATCGCTCTTGTGGGGCTGGCGGGCACCTTCGCGGCGAGCCGATTCCTCGAACGAGACGTCGGCGCTGCAGGCCATAGGGGCCGGCAGTGACTGTCGTCGCCGAGTTGATGATGGCCCTCGGCGCCGGCGCCGCCGTGCTCGCCGGGGTGGGAGTGATTCGTTTCACTACACCGTCGGCCCGGATCCAATGCGCCGGCAAAGCCAGCCCGGTGGCTCTGCTGCTGGCGTCTCTGGGCGCCGGGCCGTTGCTCGGAGCGGCAGGGTCGGCGTATCTGGCTGTCGCGGCCGCGGCGATGATCGTCACGCTGCCCGCGGTGACGGCTCTGCTGTTGCGG
Source organism: Acidimicrobiaceae bacterium (assembly GCA_026708645.1). Taxonomy (GTDB): domain Bacteria; phylum Actinomycetota; class Acidimicrobiia; order Acidimicrobiales; family Aldehydirespiratoraceae; genus Aldehydirespirator. Next base: position 61,633 of record JAPOUM010000014.1, read on the forward strand.
GCGGTGCATCGCACTGCTGACCAGAGTCATCTCGCTGTTGACGATCTGGCCGCCGACAGGCTCGCAGCCCGAGAATCGAGCGAATAGGCGAGCCCGAGCGCGCCTCCGAGCGTTCCGCTGCGCCTCCGGGGCTGCGCCGAGGCTGGAGCTATCTGGAACCGGAAGGCCTGGAGGTCCGGAACAACAACCGGAGCTTGGTGCCCGCAGAACTCGAGTCGATGATCACTTCGTCGGCCAGGTGACGGATCAGCAGAAGACCCATCCCCGACTCATGGCCCAGACGGGCGGGGTTCTCCACCGGCGGCGCCGCCTTCATCAGAGAATCCGCATCAAACCCGGGGCCTTCGTCGTCGACTCGCACCGACACTGCGCCGTCGATGCAGCAGCAGCTCACTCTCACCGAGTGCGTGCAGCCCGAGCGGATGTGAGCCTGAACCGCGTTGGTGGCCGCTTCGGACACGGCCACCCGCAGGTCGTCGATGCGCTCGGGTTCCAGGCTCGACTCCAGAGCCGCCACCTCGGCGACCACCAGACGCACCAGCGACACATAGTCCGTGCGCGCCGGAATCTCTATCTCGATGCCGCCGCCTTCGACATTTGCGATGTCTGCGCCGGCTGCGCCAGGCAGGGCGTTCGGAGCAGACGCGCGGTTCTGACGTCGGTCAGCGCGGCCGTCGTTGCGGCGGCTCGCGGGTTTCACTCTTCAGGCCGAGCGCTCGCAAGCGCTGTGCCGGCGATGGAGTCTACGGATTGGCGCAGAGCCAGGATCTTGTCGAGATCGCAGATCTCGAACACGCGGCGGATGCGCGTCGAGGGGCACACCACCGCCAGATCGCCCCCACGCTGGCGCAGCCGTTTGAGCGCGCCCACGATCACGCCGATGCCGAAGGAGTCGAGAAAATCCAGGTCCGACAGATCCACCGCCACAAGGCGGGCGCCTTCGGCCACGGCTGAGACCACGGCTTGGCGCAGTTCGGGCGCCCCGACCACATCGAGTTCCCCAGATACACGCAACACACACCAAGGCGACTGGTCAAAGCGTCTGATCGTGACAGACACAAGCCATAACAGTACCGCAGCGGAGAGCGACTCGGCGCGGCCTTCGGCTACTCCAAGCGCATCGTGGCGCGAGCCTCGAACACCGCGTCGGTCACGAGCACCCCCACCAGCGGCACATCGGTGGGATCGCGATAGACCAGCCGCACTGTCGCATTGCCGTCGACCCGCCGCACCTCGACCGTGAGCCGGCTCGGGTCCAGGTCGGCTGCATCAACCGCGGCCGAGCGCACCGCGGGATCGTCGCCGCCCACCGCGGCCGAGCGCACCGCCTCGCGGGCTGCATGAGTCACCAGCACCCGCGTGCGCACCAGCAAACCCACCTGCACGACGACGAGCAGCATCAAAGCGAAGAAGGGCATCAACAGCGCCATCTCCACCGTCGCCTGAGCGCGCTCCCGATCGCGATGCAGGCCTGACCGACGCGGCTGCCCGGCTCTGCGATCAGCCCGGCGCCCGCAAAGGCGGCGGCAAGTCCCTGTCACCGTTCAGCTGATCATGCCTGAGATGGTGTCGATCATCTCGTCGAGCAGCCAGGCGATCCTGCCTGAGCCCGTGGCCCAAGTCAGCAGCAGAACCGCGACCGTGGCAGCGCCCACCAGCACCAACGCGTACTCGGCTGTGGTTTGGCCGCTCTCGTCTCGGCGCCGTCGCTCCGTCAGCTTGTTGATCAGCTTGTTGATGATCCTGAAAGCCATGATCGCTCCTTTGGAAAATGCGCGAATAGGTGAGAGTTCGTCGTGTCGCGACTGTCGCCTTCCCGCTGTTGCTCGCCGCGAAGGCGGGGCCGCTCGGGCAATGTCGGGACCTGCTCAATTCGTCTTGACCCAATTCGTCTTGGCTCAATTCGTGAGGCGCAGTTCGGAGACGGCTCCCAGGAGCAGCGGCACCACGGTGAGCAGGCCGAACGCCGGCAGCACGCAGAAGACCAGCGGAAACAGCATCAGCACGGGGGCGCGCCTGGCGGCCTCCTGCGCCCTCACCCGGCGGCGCCTGTGAGCCTCGTCAGCGGCGCGCTGCAACGCGGGCCGCAGAGGCGTGCCGTCCATTTCGGCTGCCGTGACGGCATGCACGACCGGCGAGACGGCCCCGCCCAGACCGTCGCGCAGTCTCCGCACAGCATCGACGAACGGTTCGCCCGCGGCGCAGCGGCGCACCACCGCAGCGAGTTCCGATCCGAAAGGCTCGGCGACCCTCGGCGCTATGTCAGCGAAAGCCGCTGCCGTGGGCCGACCAGTGCTGATCACAAGACCCAGCAGATCGACCACTTCCGGGAGATGCCGGTCCACTTGCAGCAGATGCTTGCGGCGGCGGGCCCGACGGCGGACGACGACGGCGGACGCCACCCCGAAGAGCACCAGTAACCCGCCCGTTGCCCCCAGCGCTACGACCGCCACGGGCGCCGCCAAGGCTGCGGCGCCGACCAGAAACTCGTCCTGGGGATCAACCGCGCCCCTCGACAGGCGTCGTCCGATTGCGGCCAACCCGTCTGTGGCGCCAGGCCGCCGAAGCGGTTTCTCGCCGCGGCTTCTCAGTCTGCGGCGAACGGCGCGGCCCGTCGGCATGCCCAAGCCGAAACTGAGCAGCACCAGCAAGACCGCAGCCGTCGCTGCGAGGCTCACGCCCAGCACCCCACACTGCGGCACAGGCGGCTCATCCACCAGAGACCCAGACCCTCCAGCACAAGTCCGAGACCCAGCGACGCCCAGCCCAGAGGCGACGCCCACAAGCCGCTGAATGCGCTTGGATCGACCAGCGCGATGATCAACGCGAACCCGGCCGGCGCTGCGGCCACCACCAGACCCGAGGTGCGGGTCTGGGCTGTGAGAGCCCGTATCTCATCGTTGAGCGCCTGACGCTGCCGCAACGACTCGGCAGCGTTGTCGAGGCTGGCCGCCATGGCCGCGCCCGAGGTGTGGCCCAACACCAGCAGCGCCGCGGCTGTTTGCCGCTCGGGCAGACCTTCAACCCAGTCGTCGAGGGCTTCGCTGAGGCTGAGTCCGCCGCGCACCCGCCGCGTCAAGCGACCCAAGTCGGTCTCGGGCAGTTCCGCCGCGGCGCACTCAAGAGCGGTCAGCACCGAGGCGCCCGAACGCAGCGCCCGGGCTGTCAGCTCCAGAGCCTGCGGCACGGCTTCCGCCTGGCTGTTGCGCCCCGCCCAACGCTGCACGACGCTGCGCAGTCGGCCCAACAGCGGCAGCCGCGGCGTTAGCCGGGCGGCGACACGACCGCAGGGACGCGCCGCGGACAGATCGGGCAGCAGCGCCGCCAGCACCAGCAGGCCCGCCAGCAGCGCCGTCATGATCGCACAGCCAACCGGGCGCCGCGGCTGATCGGCGCGTGGACTTCGCCGGCATCGGCCAGCAGCCGCACCCGATCGTGCGCCGTCACTTCACCCACCGCCGCCAAGCGACGGCTGCCGTCGGGGGCTCGACCCAGATGCACCACGGCGTCGATGGCCGCGGTCAGGTGGCCGCGCACGGCCTTCACCCCCAATCGCTCGTCCGCGGCGGTGGCCAACGCCGCCAGACGACGCAGCGCGTCGACCGGCCCGTTGGCATGCACCGTCGCGAGACACCCGGCATGGCCGGTGTTCAGCGCATGCAGCAGGTCCAAAGCCTCCGGGCCGCGCACCTCACCCACTACCATCCGGTCAGGGCGCATCCGCAGCGCATTGCGCACAAGCTCACGGATAGTCACCGCCCCTCCGCCCTCGCGCGACTCGGGTCTGGCTTCAAGCCTCACCACATGGGGATGTTTCAACTGCAGCTCTGCGGCGTCTTCGATGGTGATCACCCGCTGCACGGGACTCACCCGGCCCGCCAGAGCGTTGAGCAGAGTGGTCTTGCCGGCGCCGGTGCCGCCGCTCACGACGAGGTTGGCGCCACGGTCGACGAGCTCTTCCAGCAGCGCCACCACCGGAGGCGCCGCGAACATCTCGAGAGCCACATCAGCGACCACGAACCGCCTGATGGTCACGTAAGGGCCGTCCACCGCCACCGGCGGCACCGTGACATGCACCCTCGATCCGTCGGGCAGCCGCCCGTCCACGCACGGGGTCAGCTGATCCACCCGCCGCCCGAGGGGCGCCACGATCCGTTCGATCACCAGATCCACCGCGGCTCGGTCCAGCGACACGCCGCTGAGAGAAAGGGCGCCGTTGCGCTCGACCCATACCGGTCCCGGGCCGTTGATCATCACTTCGCTAACGGAGGCGTCGGCGAACAACGGCTCCAGCGGACCCAGGCCGTTGACTCGCGCCGACACTCGGGCCACCACGTCATCGACCAGTTCTGAGCCTGCGAGCGGCGCCAGCATCCGCACCATCGCGACGATGTCGGGCGTGTTCGCCGACAGCGGCGAAGGCGCCTCCGCCATTGCGTCGATCACACGCCGATGCACTTCGTCGACCAACGCCTCAGAAGCCGCGTCCGACAGCGCTGAGGAAGTGTCCGGCGAGCGGGACGCGGCGACGGCCGTCATGTCGGCAGCTCGAAGCGCCGCAGCGGCGGCGGCAGCATCGACACGATCGTCCCCGCGTCGACGGCCCGGGCCACACGCGGATCCCACGGCACGGCTTCAACCCTCGACGCGGCTATCGCCGCGGCCACGTCACGCACCCGGAGTGCCCGGCCCGGCTCCTCCACCAGAACCACATGGTCATAGGGGCCGGGCACCTGCTGGGCGCGGTTCAAAGCCAGATAGCAAGACCTCAGCACGCACACGCTGCGATGACCGGATCCGAGCACGGACCGCACCGCGGAGGCGTCGAGCCCCGCGTCCACCACCACCGCGCCGGTTCGGGCCAGCATCTCCAAGGCGAGCACCAACCGGCGGCGGCTTTGGCTCTCCGTTTCGACAGCGGGCTTGCTGCCCCGAGGCAGCAGTCTCAGTCCGGGGGCCACATCGAGCAGCAGCCTGCCGATGGCGTCAGCGGCCACGCCTTCTCCTGCGGCCACCCAGTCACCGATGCCGGCTTCGCCGGATCCGGCCCCGGATGTGAGCCCCAGCAGGGCCGGCTGATCGCCGGCTAGATCTACAAGTGTCGCTTCACGGTCGGCCGAGGCGAGCCTTATGGCGGTGGCTGCTGCCACCACCGATGTGCCGACTCCGCCTTTGACGGACCAATACCAGATGATCACCCGCTTCTCCTCCCGCACGTCGAGTGAGCTTGACGGCGGGACTCGGCAGCGGCGAAACGCTCATCCAGATCACTCCCGGAGGCACCTCCGGAAACTCTGATGACTGGCTAGGCATCCTGCGAACCATCGACCAGCAAAAGCACCATACGATGCTTTTCATGATTTGTCAACCCTGATCAGAATTTAATTTCACAGCATCTGAAACAAACGCGGAAAGCGGAAAGCGGAAGGCGGAAGCGGAAGGTCGAGAGTGTTTTCACGCGGCACCCATCACCGCGGCCGCTGAGCGCAGCAGATGCTCGGCGGGCTCGTCGTCGAGCAGCGGCACCACGAGCGCGTCGATCCCGTGACGGTCCGCCAGCTGGTGGAGTTCTCGGCGGCATTCGTCGGGCGTTCCCGCTATCACGAAGGGCTTCACCCATTCGGTTCTCACATGCCGCGCGGCGGCTTCGGGGCCGTCGGCCAGGGCGGCCCTGATGGCGGCCGCTTCGGCGGCGCTGAGCCCGATGGCCCGCTGCACCTCGGGCGGGGAATTGACCAGCCGGTAGGTCAGATGAGGCTTGAGCGATGCCAGCGTGTCGTCGTCGGTCACCAGCATCGTGGAGTAAGCGATCCGGGGGTCGTTGCCTGCCGCTGCGCCGGCATCGGCGATCCGCCGCAAAGACGAGCCCAGATGCGGCTTGTAGATGAAGTCGATCAGCACTCCGTCGCAAGCCGAGCCACCTAGTTCCAGCATCCTGGGGCCGCGCCCGGCCAGCCAGATCTCGGTGCCGGCGCGCGCGTTCAGCAGCGAAGCCGCGCTCAGCCGCACATGCGAACCGGAAACGTCGACGGTCTCGCCGCCGAACAGCCGACGGCAGGCGTCGACAGTCTCACGCACCGCACTGAGCGGGCGGGTAGCGCTCAGAGCCAACGGGTCGAGCGTCAAGCTGCCGCCGGCGCCGATGCCCAGAAAGGCTCTGCCCCCGGACAACTCATCCAGCGAGGAGACAGCCGACGCGGTGGCGCCGACATGACGGGTGTAGGGATTGGTGATGCCCGGACCGATCATGAGGCTCTCAGTGGCCACAGCGATGGCGGTCAGCGTCACATAGACGTCGCTGGCCGCCAGCCCCTCGTCGTAGACCCAGCAGCGCTCGTAGCCCAGCTCTTCAGCGAGGCAGGCGAGTTCCACAGCCCGCGCCACCGACCCGTGGGTCATCACGCTGAACTCGAGGCGCATCACAGCCACTCTAGAGAGCCACCGCCGGGCGCGAGCCAGCAGAGGCGCAGCGGACTGCTCGGACTGCCGGGGCTGCCGGGACTACTGGAAAGACACGAACAGGACGTCGGGCTCCAAGGCCAGCACTTGATCGGGCGTGGCGACCGGGCTGTCCTCGTCGTAGAAGTTCTTCCATCCCCAGTAGAACTTCTCAGCGTCGGGCCGCGAGGTGAGCGACTCCCAAGTGTTGTATTTGGCCCCCAGCCCGCCTTGGCCGTCCATGTGGATCAGCACCGCCAGCTCCGGCGGGGTTTCGACCCGTTCCCGTTCGGTGATCATGGAATGCCGGAATTGGTGGAGTATCAGCAGCTTCTGGGGCAGAGACTCCCTGCGGACCAGCTCAGCGAGCCAGTCGATCACCTGATTGACCTCATCAGCGTGGACCCTGCCGATCTGTCTCAAATGCACCTGATTGGGCTTCAGGCGCCATTCGGGGTCCAAGGCGAGACCCACATGCGGAAGCTTGAGGAACTCTTCGTATTTTTGGACTTGCTGCACGAAACTGGACCGACCCGGCTGCAGGTCGAGCACCACGTAGACGTCGTTGGCGGCCGCCGTCTCCACCCAGGGCCGGATCACGTCTGGATCGGTGACGGAGGAATAGTCGCCGTCGGCGCCCGCTGACGCTGAAGCGACAGTCGCGATGATCTCAAAGGTCGGCACCACCGTCGCGCCGTCGGCGTCGTAGCCGGCGGCGATGGACTTCAGACGTTCCACGCCTGCTTCGGGACTCTGCTCGCCGAGCACTCCGAGCGCTGAGGTCACCGGGTGTCCGTACATCGCCACGAGCCGTCGCGGGCGGTCGGGATCGAACAGCAGCTGTCCCCCGCCGGGCAGTTCCAAGCCCTTCTTGACGACCGCGAGCTGCCAGTCGATGTCGTCGCCGCCGAGCCCGTTCAACACCATCACTTCGGAGGCCTCCGCGAGGATCGCCCTGGATTCCTCGTCGAGCGAGCGCAAGTCGTCGCCTGAGGGCACGACCGTCACTCCGACCTGACGGCCGAGAGCGGTCAACGCAGGGACGTGTCCCTGCTCATCGACCAGCCAGACCTTGTCACCGGCGGGTTGGGACGCGGTCAGCGTCGCCTGAGGGTCGACGGCTATGACTTCCACATTGAGACCCGACAAATGATCGGCGATGATCTGCGGATCGACGCCAGCGGTCACGACCCTGTCGGGTGTCAGGCGGCGCAGCTCGGTCAGCACCGGCGAACTGCGCCAGTAGTCCGCCAACAGCAGCGGGCCTCGCACTCCGGCGGAGATCAGCGTGGCGATGGCCGCCGAATCGCCTTGTGGGGCGAGGGCAACCTCGTCGGCGCAGTCGAACATGGCCCTCGAAATCTGCAGGCTCAACGACGCTGCTCTGCTCCCCAATAGGCTGAAATCCGTCAGCGGGCGCGGCGAGCAGTCCCGCTTCGGCTCGTCGCCGGGATCGTTAGCAGTGTCGGATCCGAGCGTGGTGGACGACGGTGGGGCGGTCGTCACTGCTGTGGTCGAGACGCTGACCAAGTTTGACGACGGCTCATCGGCGTTCGTCTGGGGGGGCGTCGTCTCGATCGTGGTCTGAACCCCGGGCGCCAGCGACCCCGACGCCGAACCGGAACCGTCGCACGAACAGGCGACCGCGATCAACGCCACCGCCAGCACAGCGATCCCGCGGGGCGCGTAACGGCGTTTTGCGGCGAAGTCGAAGAAACGGAGGGAAGCGACAGGCACGGCAGTAGTCAATTTGCGTCTCACCCGAGGGAAGTTATCCACCCAGCGAAATAGGCGGCAACCCTCGAACGCAATACTCAATATTCAGAAGGGCCTCCGGATCGCAAAGTTCCGTCGGGTTCTGCTGAGCCTCATCCCCGGCTGTCCAGCGAGTCGCAAAACTGAAGCGACAGCGGCGCCCGGCGGCCCCGCAAAACTGCCTTGAGGTGTCACGTCGGCGTCTGACGGCACCTCAGAACGGCTCGGCGGACTCCGTCGCCCACAGCCATGGCCTTGTCTGAGATCTTCCAGCAGGCGTCAGGGTCGCCGCGAGGGTCGACGTCGCCGATCTTGAGCCCGGCTGGAACCTCCACTCCGTCGCGGATGGCGCCTCTGAGCACTCCCGCGAACGGCGCCTGAACGACGGTTCCGCTCACGTCGCCGATGCGCTGGCCTTCGCTCACCAGATCGCCGATGCCGACCCGCCAGGCGACCCGTCCCGCTGCGGGGGCTCGCAGGACCCGGTCGGCGGAACGTCCTCCGAGGTCTGCGGGCGTGCCCGTGTCGGGTTGGGCTCGCCCCTGCCAGATGACACGCCCCAGATCCGGGCCTCGCATGGTCTCGACTACTGCGTGACAGTCGAGTCCTGCGGTGAAGCCCGGGCCTAGACCCACCACCGTTTCGGCGTCGTCGATGGCAGTGTCGAGGCTGCGTTTGGCCATCCGGGCGTCCACCACCACTTCGGGGCGGCGGTCCAGGCCCAGCGACGCCAACCGCGGGGCGACAAGCACGGCCACGACCCCGCACCGGGCCGCAGCGACCGCCTCGACGGAGGACTCGCAGAGCACCGCCCGCAGGCCTTGCACCACCGCTTCGCCTTGCGTGACGGCGCTCGAAAGCGCCACGGCGCGTCGCACTGTCAAGGGCTCGGGAAGTTCCAGCACCACCACCGGCCATCGCAGGCTCCTGAGATGCCAGGCGACTCCCGTCGCCAGGTCACCTCCGCCTCGCAGCACGCACAGCGGCTCAGTTCCGGCGATGCGCGATCACCTCGGCCATGATGCTCAACGCGATCTCCTCGGGAGTTTCCGCGCCCATCTCGATGCCGATGGGCGCATGCACCCGGTCGAGCGCTCCCGGATCGACCCCGTCGGCTTCCAGCCGGGCGCGGGTGGTGGCCCAGCGTCGCTCGCTGCCCATCACCCCCAGATAACCCGCGTCGGTGGCCAGCAATTTCGGCAGCGCGGCGGCGTCAGCGTCGACGTTGCGCGTCACCAGCACCACCGACACGTCCGCTGTGAGGCTGCGCCCGGCGAGCAGGTCTTCGACGCTGCCGATGACCATCTCATCAGGCCCGGCAGCGGCCGCGTCGGCCCCCCCGACGGCTGCTTCGCCTGGCGTGTCCTGATGAATCTCGGGGCGGTCGTCGCAGGCCGTCACCCGGAAGCCCAGCCATCGGGCCAGCCCCGTGACCGCCCGGCCGACATGGCCATATCCGATCACGATCACAGTCCCCTCAGGCATGTGCGGCTCCACGAAAATCTGGACGTCTCCCCCGCATACTCCGGGATCGCCCCGAACGGGATCGACTAAACGATACGACAACAGACGGCAGCGCCCGTCGCTCAGGGCGGCAACTGCCTCGGCCGTCACACGGGCCTCCATCTCGCCCCCGCCGACGGTTCCGGCGATGCTGCCGTCACGGAACACCAGCATCTTCGCGCCGGAGTGCCGCGGCACCGACCGCGAAGTGTCGACGACGGTCGCCGAAGCCACCGCGACGCCGCGGGATGCCGCCTCCGCCAGCTGCCGCAACAACTTCACAGACACAGGCGCCCCAAACACGGCGGCCCCGCACGCAGCGACTCGACCGGCTGCAGCGGCACTGTCGTCACCGGCGGCAGCGGCCTCAGACACGACGACCCCGGACGCAGCACAGCGGTCATGCCCAGAGCCTGGCTGCCTGTTCACGGCAATGCGCCCGCAGCTGTCCGAGGTCGGCGCCGATCACTTCGCCGTCCTCGACTATCCAGTCGCCGCCCACCATCACCTTGCGCACATCGGAGGCGCTGCGCCACAACAGCAGCTGATCCAACAGGTTGTGATCCTCCACGGGGGTCGGCAAGCCTGCGGGGCCCTCCAGGTCGACCAGCTGCAAGTCGGCGTGCCAGCCGGTCTCCAAGCGCCCCACCCGCTCCATGCCCAGGGTTCGGGCGGCGCCCTCGGTCGCCAGATGCAGCACCTCGGCCGCGGTGATGGCCGTCGGGTTGAGAGCAGCCGCGCGATGCACCAGGAAGGCGCCTCGCATCACCGCGAACATGTCGTTGAGATAACCGTCGGAGCCGAGCCCGACTGTGACGCCGCGCTCCAGCAGGTCCAGCAGCGGAGCGATCCCGGCACCGACTTCGCAGTTGGACAAAGGCATGTGCGACACCTTTATGCCAGTGTCGGCGATGATGTCGACCTCTCGGGGCGACAGTTGCACGCACTGGCTCGCCTGAAAGCGCGGGGAGGCCACCCCGAGGCTGTCGTAGAACTCGAGGGGTCTCATGCCGTGGCGCTCGCTGCACCATTGGCCTTCGTGGACGCCTTCGTTGACGTGGGCGTGACAGAAGACGTCTGAGGATTCGGCCAGAGCGAAAGCCCGGCGGATGAAGTCCTCGCCGCAGGTGAAGGTGGTATGGATGCTCATGGCGCCCGACACCCGGCTGTCGTGGCTGGTGTGTCTGTCGTGGCTGTCTCGGCTGTCTCGACTGTCCTGGCGGACTCGGCAGGCTTCGATGAAACGCACGTTCTCGTCGAGGCCGGCCTGGCCGTTGTCGGCGCCCATGCGTTCGGTGGCCTCGAATGACAGCACCGCGCGCAGGCCGCTCGGGGCCACGGCTTCTTGCTGCACGAAAAGGGCGTCGGGCAGGGCGTTGGGAGCTTCGAGAATGTCGAAGAAGCTGGTGGTGCCCCCGGCCGCAAGCTGTGCTGTCACCCAAGCGGCTGCGGCACGGATCATCGACGGGTCGAGGGCGTTCTCCACCAGCGGCCACCAGTAGTCCGCCAAAAACCCCCAGAAGTCCGAAACTGGCGCCGCCGGTGCGGGCACGCCGTGAGCCAGAACCCCGTAGAGATGCACATGAGCGTTGACGAAACCGGGCAGCAGCACGCAGCCGGACCCGTCGCAGAAGAGGTCGTCCGGGTAGCGCCGGGTCAGCTCATCTGCCGGACCCGAGTCAGCGATCAGGCCGTCGCTGACACGCACCGCCCAAAGGTGGCGGGGTTCGTCCAGCGCCGCAGTGACCGCCCAGTCACAAGAGATGAGAGTCCCCACAGCACCTGAACCTTCCGGGCGTAGCGGGTTATGGGGCTTGCAGGGCAGCCCAGACCCTTTCGGGGGTGAACGGCAGATCGTTGATGGCGACACCGGTGGCGTCCAAGATGGCGTTGCGCACGGCGGGGGCCACGCCGTCTTTGGGTATCTCGGCCACGGCTTTGGCGCCGAAGGGGCCGCTGTCCTCCATGGTCTGCACTAGGTAGACCACCGTGTCGGGCATCTCGTCGGCCCGATAGATCTTGTACGGGCCGAAAGACGGGTTGACCATGCTCCCGTCGTCGTCGAGCACCATCTCTTCGCAATGGGCGTAGCCGAGCGCCTGGATCATCCCGCCCTCCACTTGGCCGGATGCGGTCACCGGGTTGATCGCCACCCCGCAGTCCACCGCCATCACCAGCTTGGTGACGGTGACCTGGCCGGTTCCGACGTCCACTTCCACCTCGGCGAACTGGGCCGCGAACGGCGGCGGGCAGTCCGGCGACACGTGCGAAGCAGTGCCCATGATCTGCTCCTGGTCCTGCCAGTGCAGCGAGTCGAGCGCGATCTCCTCGAGGCTCACCGAGCGCCCGTCGGCCGCGTAAGCCCGGCGGTCCCGCAACTCGATGGTGCAGGGCTCGTCCACCTCCAAGAGCATGGCGGCCCGCTCCTTGAGACGGACCCGCACCGCCTCCGCGGCGCGCAGCGCGGCCGTGCCGGAGATGTAGGTGGTGGACGAGGCGTATGCGCCGGTGTCGAACGGGGTCATGTCGGTGTCGCTGGAATAGACCTTGATGTCTTCGAGGGGCACTCCCAGCACCTCGGCCGCGATCTGGCCGATGACGGTGTCGGCGCCGGTGCCGAGATCGGTGGCGCCGATCAGCATGTTGAAAGAGCCGTCGTCGTTGAGCTTGATCGAGCAGCCGCCCATGTCCAGGAACGGGATGGCCGTGCCGTGCATGCAGAAGGCGAACCCCAGACCCCGCCGGATGTGGGGGCGGTCAGTCGGCGCTTTCCAGGCGCCGTCGTCGCGGCGGTCCCAGCCGATCTCGCGCATTCCTTGAGCCACGCACTCCTCTATGCCCGACGACATGACCTTCGGATACTCGTCGAGCTCTCCTTCGGCCACGGCGCGCTCGCCGAGATGCGGGGCGATGTCCATCTCGTCGCCGACGGTCACCCAGTTGCGGCGCTTGAACTCGATCGGATCGAGCCCCAGCGCCCGGGCGATGTCCTCCATGTGGGCTTCGAGGGCGAACTCGGCCTGCGGAGCGCCGTAGCCCCGGTAGGCGCCCGGCACCGGGATGTTGGTGTAGACGACGTGGCAGTCGAAACGCTTGGATGCGGCGTTGTAGGAGGTGAGCCCCCGCAGCCCCGACACGATCTGCACGGTGAAACCGTGGGTGCCGTAGGGACCGGTGTTGCCGATGATCGACATGTCCTGGGCCAGCAGGGCGCCGTCGCCGTCGACCGCGGTGCGGTAGGTGATGGTCTGGGGGTGGCGGGTGCGGCTGGCGTAGAACTCCTCGGCGCGGTCGAGCTCCAGGCGCACGGGGCGGCGGGTGGCGATGGCGAGATGCGCCACTATGTCTTCGATCAGCATCTCCTGCTTGGCGCCGAAGCCGCCGCCGATGCGGGGCTTGATCACCCGGATGTCTTTGATGTCCATGCCGATCAGCGGCGCCAGCATCCGGCGTGTGTGGAACGGCACCTGGGTGGCGGTTCGCACCACCATGCGCTCGTCGGAGTCGAGCCAGGCCATCGAGATGTGCGGCTCGATGGGGCACTGCTGCACCTGATGCACCCTGAAGGTCTGCTCGAAGACGTGAGCAGCGTTGGCGAGGTTGCCGTCCACGTCGCCGCGCTCCGCAGTCATGTGATGGACCAGGTTGCGCCGCGGGTCGCAGATGTGCGTGGTGTCGTCCTCGTCGTGGATCTTGGGAGCGTCGGGATCCATGGCGTCGCGCTCGTCGAACACCGCGGGCAGGACCTCGTAGTCGACTTCGACGAGGCGCAGAGCCTCCTCGGCGGCTTCGACGGTCTCGGCAGCCACGGCAGCCACACGGTCGCCGACGTGGCGGACCCTGTCATCGAAGCTGACCTGATCGTAGGGATGCGGGTTGGGCCAGCTCTGGCCGCCGGACGCGTATTTGACTCTGGGGGTGTTGCCGTGATGCAGCACGGCGTGGACTCCGGGCACTGCCAGGGCCTTCGAATCGTCGATGCTGCGGATCTTGGCGTGGGCGTGGGGACTGCGCAGCACTTTGGCATGGAGCATCCCGCGGGGTTCGACGTCGTCGGTGAACGCCGGGTTGCCTTTGGCCAGGCGCACGGCGTCGACTTTGACTTCGGGTTTGCCGACCACCGCCATGTCGGGCACTTCACGCGACGGCACCAGCCGCGGCACCGCCGCGGACGCCTCAGGGGGCGCGGCCCGCGGATCGTCGGGGTCCAGGGCCGGGGCGGGGTTGCGTCCGTCGCTCAAAGGCGGGATCACCAGCGGCGCGAAAGCCTCGGTGCTGTCGTCTCGCAGCATCGCCGCGGCCCGCTTGACGGCCTCGACCGGTTTCACGTAGGCCGTCTCGCGGTCGAGTATCCCTGAGAGCATGTCGCGGATCTCCGCTTCGGAAGGGTCGGGTTCCTCGTCGAGCAGGGCCAGAGTGCCGAGGATCATCGCCCCGGCGGAGTAGCCGGACTGGAAGGCGCCGACCGCGGCGAAAGCGGCCTGTATGGGATGCAGCTCCGGCGAGACGTTGAGCGACTCGACGGTGGTGACACGATGGCCGTGAGCCGAAGCGGCGAGGATCACGTCGGCGGAGGCGAGGCGACCGTCGTAGAGGATCGCCGCCGCGCCGGTCTCGCCGCTCTCGGAGCCGTAACGCACCGAGAACATCCCCAGGCGCCGCAGGGCTTCGCGCAGGGTGACGTGCGCTTCGACGGACAGCGTGGCCGCAGCGCCGTTCAGCTCGAATGTCACGTCCATGGCCATCAGCTCAGTTCCTCGTTGACGCGGGCTGCCAGGGTGGCGGCCAGATGCAGGCGGTAATCGCGGCTGCCCCGGAAGTCGCCGGGCGGGTTCAGGCCCGCGGTGGGGTCGCCGGCGTCGACCAGCACGGGACGCTCGGCAACTCCGGTGAGAGCCATCGACACGCCGTCGGTGCTGCGGCGACCGTAGACGGCCACAATAGGCACGTCGGCGGGCGTGCGCCCGGCGCCGGCCGAGGCGGTGCGGCCCTCCGCGGCGACGGACACCGCAGTGATCAACGCTCCCGGCGCCAGCGGCAGGCCGGATCCGAGCACCTCTGCGAGGCTGCTCGCTGATGCTCTGTCGGCGTCCGGGGCGTCGGCGGTAGCAGCGTCCGGGGTGGAGCTGGCGTCGGGGCCGGGGCCGCTCAGTTCCACTTCGGCGTCGTGAGCCAGCATCGCCGCCAACAGCAGGCTCTCCGATGACCCTTTGGCCACCAAGCCGCCCATCGTCGCCAGCGTCCGCAGCGTGGAGGGCTGCTCGGCGCGCGCCAGTGCCCGCAGCGAATCCGGCAGCAGCTCGCTGCGACGCATTGCGTCGAGCGTGGCGGTCGCCCCGACACGCACTCTCCCGGCGCTTTCGGCAACAGTGATCTCGTCGAGCCCCAACGCCTGCAAGTCGACCGCCTCGAGATCCGAGGGTTCCCGGTCGGCGTTCAGGGCGGTGCCGCCGCCCAACGCCACCCGACGCGGCGAGCGCAGCAGTTCGAGGGCCTCCTCAACGGAGGCGGGACGGTGATATTGCGATATCAGAGGCACGAGAGCGAACGCTAGCAAACATGAAACAACGCCCGACCCCCGACCCCCAACCGAGCCCTCCGCCATCCGAAGCCAACAGCCGCCCTCATGCCGTCACTGCGGTCGCGCCCACGCGTCCGTCCGCAACAGGGCACAGCGAGGCAGCGCTTTTCAGCGCCGAGGCCGCCTCTGAAATGTCGTCTGTGGCCCAGACACTGAAGCGTCCCTGATGCCGCTGTCGTGTCGCGCGTGTTGCGGGATGATTCTGAGGAAGCGGCTCGGCTTGATGTGCGAGGGCTCTGCTCGGTATCTCGGGAATCGGTCGACGTATGGATGGGTGAGAGTAAGGGTCTCTTTGGCCCTGGTCATGGCGACATAGAGGATTCGCAACTCTTCGCCGATGCCGCCCAGCGATTCCTTGTGGCGGCTGTGAGGGAAGGCACCGTCCTCCATGCCGATGATATAGACGTCTCGGAACTCGAGCCCTTTGGATGCATGCACTGTGCTGATCCACACGGCGGGTGCTTTCTGGTCGATCTCGACGGCGTCGGAGATCGCGACATGCGCCAGAAAATCGTCGATATTGCTGTAGGAGGAGACCTCCGACAAGAGAGAAGTCAGATTCTCGAGGCGTGTCTCGACTTCCTCACTGTCCTGCGCTTCGAGTCTCGACCAGCAACCTGATCTGTCGAGCAGTTCGTCGAGTGTGTCTCTGGGCGGCTTCTTGGAGTGTGAGGCGGATTCGATCATCTCACGGAATTGTGTGACTGCTCCGGTTACGGGATCGGCCAGTCTGTGCTCGTCGATCCTCTGCGTCCATTGGTAAAAAGTCGGTACCCCGTCGCGGATAGCGGCGTCGGCGGCATTGAAGACGCGCCGGGAGAGTCTTGGATGCGTCATCTCGAATGCCCGTCTGAGATTGAGGTCGTCGGAGAGGTTGGATGCTGATTTGAGCAAGCAGAGAGCGTCACGGACCTCGTCGCTGCCGTAGAAAGAGTTGGCACCGATCACGACATAGGGGACGCTCAGATTTTTCAGGAGCTCTTGGATGCCGCTGGACTGCTTGCCGATGCGAGAAAGCACTGCCATCTCATCGAAAGGGACTCCGTCTTCAAGATGGCGTTTCACTAGGGATTCGACCACGAACGACGACTCTTCGGCTTTATCGAATGCTGTATGGCGATGCACGAGCGCTCCAGGTCCGATGCGAGTGCGAAGTTTTCTAGGTGAGCAGATCGGGTTGCGCGCCCGCACGGCGTTCGCCGCTGCGATGATGTTGCCGGTGCTTCGGTAGTTGCGGTCGAGCACGACCGTGGTGGTGCCCGCGAGAGTCGTCGCGAAATCCTCGATGATTCTGGGCTTGGCGCCCCTGAACGCGTAGATGGACTGATCCGGGTCGCCGACGACGGTGATCTGGCGATGTCGGGCAGCCAGCATCACCACGATCTCGTGCTGGACTTCGTTGGTGTCCTGGTATTCGTCGACGCAGATGTGATCGAAACGCTGCTGCCAGCGAGAGCGCACGTCGTCGTGGAGGCGCAGCAGCGTGCGAGTGTTGACCAGCAGGTCATCGAAGTCCATCGCCTTCGCCCGAGCTAGATGCCGCTCATACTGAGCGTACGCCCGGACCGTTCTCACGCCAGGCCCGAAGTGTTCGGCTAGATCATCAGAGTTCAAGCCCCTGCTCTTGGCATCGGTGATGAAGTTGCGCAGCACCTGGGCTTGATCCTGTCCTGTTGCCTGCGCCGCGAACGGAACGATCTCGTCGGAGATTCGTCGGCAGAGTCGAGTCGAGTCGGCTGCGTCGTAGATGGTGAATTCAGCGGGGAATCCGAGACGGTCGGCGTCGCTGCGAAGGATGCTCAAGCAGGCGGAGTGGATGGTAGAGATCCAGATGTCGTCGGCTGCGTGCGGGATGAGCTCCCGTAAGCGAATGCGCATCTCACCGGCGGCTTTGTTGGTGAAGGTGATCGCCAGTATGCGCGACTCTCTGACACCTCGATGTTCGATCAGGTGAGCAATCCGGTGCGTGAGCATCCGGGTCTTGCCCGTCCCGGCGCCTGCGATCACCAGCAACGGCCCGCCCGAATGAGTGACCGCCTCACGCTGCTGAGCGTTCAACTCTTCAAGCAACCGCGAATCTCCTCTCCTGCGTGATTGCCTTCGCTTGCTCGACCGTCGAGTTTGCGCGCTCCGTTCGCCAGGATCATACTCTTCGTTCGATGCGAGCCCACGATCACCGACAAAAACAGACACCAGTTCGAAATCTCAGCAAATGAGTGACAGTCGAGTTGAGTCTGGGGTGCGCGTACGATGGCACGACGCGACCATAAAAGTGAGAAGATCGCAGTGGAGGAGCTATTGCGCGTCTGTCGGCGCATCGCTGCGAAGCATCCCCAGCGAACACTTCGCTGACCTGGCGAACTGTTGGGTCGCTCGCTCGAAGACCCTCCACCGACCGACTTCGGGCAACGACCTCGGACGGTCCTCGGTGGTCACCACAATGCGCAAGTTGCTGGCCCGCGGTTCGGCGGCGCCGCTTCACCCAGACGCTGAGAGACGCTTACTTGAGGCCGCCGGCCTCGCTTCAAAGCTCGGGGGCGCTGAATCTCCGGGTGACCTGGCGCCGCGGCTGACTGAGCCGCCGACCCTCACAAAGGACGCTTTCTCAGTTCCGGTAGGCGAGGAAGTCGTCTTCGATTCTGACCTCACGGATCCGAACAGTCACGGCAGCGAAGACGCCTTCGTCGAGTGGGTCGGCACCCAGGCACCGTTCGCTACGCGCTGGCTAACACCGCAGCCGGCCTTGGATGCGCTGTTGAAGGGCTGCGGCCACACAGACAGCCAAGAGAGCACCGACTTCGATTCAACCGAAGGGCGTCGATGCGACTTCTTGTTCGCTCCACCTGGTGAACCGGCTTTGGTCTTCGAGATTGACGGCCGGCAGCACGAGCACCAGAAGGAGACTGACTCGCTCCGTGACCAACAACTCCACAGTGTGGGGATCGAGACGATTCGGGTTCCCGTCAGCGAACTGAACATAGGCTACGGAGACAGTCTGATGGCAGTCGCTGAGCAACTCGAACGCTTCAAGACAGGAACAAGTCGGATTGAGCCGCTAGTTTGGGCACCCATCCAGACACACCGACTGGTACTGGGCATCTGCGAAGCCATTGATGCAGGATGGCTAAGCGGGGACCGCTGGCAGATCGAAATCGATGACCCAACCGGCCTCGCAGTAGACCTTGTGGAGGCGTATCTCGGGGTGCTCGACGCGCTGGACTGCCTGTGGGGCGACCGGTCCGTCGCTCCGTCTGAAGTGGAGTTCATTCAATCTGACGGCCAGTGCGCATATGCGCGAACGGCTATCGGGAACTACAAGCAAGTGCCTTTTATCCAACAACGCGAAGACTGCACGAGCGATGTGAGAATTCTGCTCGAATGCAGCCGAACGCCGTGTGAGCCTCTGCCCCACCATGATGACCTGCCGACTGTGGTGATACGTCCGACAGGGGTTCCGGTAAGAATCGCGGACGAAATGTCAAGAGAATTGATCCGGCGCGCTGCATTCAGCTCTTGCGAAGGCATCGACGACCAACGCTCTGCAATAGAGACTTTGCTGAGAGCGGTGTTCGCCAAAAAGCAGTTACGAGATGGTCAATTCGAAGCCATCACAGAGGTGCTTGCTGGTCGTGACTGCATGGTGCTACTCCCCACCGGTGCTGGCAAGAGCATGATCTACCAGCTTGCCGGTCTGTGTCTTCCAGGGACGACGCTCGTGGTAGATCCGCTGGTGGCGCTGATGCAGGATCAAGTCGACGGCCTACGCGCGCACGGCATCGACCGCGCTACTGCCATCCAGGCCGCCACCAAAAACATGCCTCGCGAAGCGGGAGACTCCTACTTCATCTTCGTTACGCCCGAGAGGTTGCAACGCCAGCAGTTTCGCAACGAACTCACGGCAGCTTCCGAGACCGCTCCTGTCAATCTGGCCGTGGTTGACGAAGCTCACTGTGTCTCTGAGTGGGGCCACGATTTTCGTACCGCCTACCTCAACTTCGGTGAAACGCTTCGACAGTCATGCAAGGGCGGTTTGGGTGAGCCACCGTTGCTAGCTCTCACCGGCACCGCATCGCGGCCCGTGCTCAAAGATGTTCTGTTTCAGTTGAATATCGAACAAGATCGCGAGAATTCGGTGGTGCGGCCAAGTTCCTTTGATCGCAAAGAGTTAACTTACCGGGTGGTCCTCACGAAACCCTCTGCTCGCGCAGCGGCGCTCGAAAGCGTGCTCCGCTCAATGCCTCGAAGCTTCGGTTCGTTGGACGGCGAATTTTGGGAGCCGACCGAGTGTAACGATACGCACTCAGGAATAATCTTCGTTCAAACTGTAGGAGGAGAGAGGGGCATTACTCCGACCTGGAAACAGGTCAAAAAATTCGCACCGCTAGCAGTCCGTTTCTCAGGCAAAGCACCTGATGGCCGCAACAAGGATACATGGGATGATGACAAAACACGCTTCGCGCAAGCCTTCAAAGACAACCGTTCGCCTGTCATCGTCACCACTAAGGCGTTCGGGATGGGCATCGACAAGCCAAATGTTCGTTGGGTTATTCACTATGGATTGCCCGGCTCTGTAGAGGCCTTCTACCAGGAAGTGGGACGCGCCGGACGTGACGGGCAGGAAGCGTATTGTGTATGGATTCTTACTGACTACGACCGCAGAGAGAATGAGAGGCGCCTCAGAGATGGAGGCGAGTCTCCTGCTCGCGACGATGTGGCCACAGCGTTGTATTTTCACAATAACTCTTTTCCACCCAGAGAAAAAGAACATCGATGCCTGTTGAATGTTTTCGATGCCTTGGAAACCGATGGACCGCAAGAGCAAATCGTGCTTAGCAAGATAGGAGGTCCTGACTCGGTGAAACGGGCACTGCACCGCCTCGCTGTGCTCTCCATCATTGATGATTATTGCCTGGAGGGTGCAGGATTCAACGAAGCCGCCGTCGTCGACAGGTGCAGCCGACATCCCGACGACATCGTTCAGGGGCTGCTACACTTCGTTGAAAGGAGCGCTCCCGGTCGACTTGAAAAAATGCGAGCCGATGCAACTATCGAATTTGAGTCACTACGCCACGCCGTCAGTCACTGTGGCCGACTACTGATCGACATCGTCAGCGATACGATCACGGCCGCCCGCTTGCGCAGTTTGCGTGAAATGTGGCTGATGGGCGGCGAGGCCGCTGAAGACGGAGAGATTCTACGGAATCGCATTCTCGACTACCTCACCGAAGGCGATATCGCCCGTCAAGTCGAGAAACTCGCCGAAATCTCCGGGTTCAGCTTCGAACCGTGGCAGCAGGCCTGGGTTGCACTCAGTGTCAGTGACGACAGTCCTGGCAGCGAGTCTTCAGACGAAGTTCTTGGAATGCTCGTGTCCGACAGCGACACTCGCGAGTGGCGCTCTGCTGCCGCCCGGTTGCTCGGCTCTTACCCAGACCATCCTGGGTTGTTGGCAAGCCGAGCGTTAGCTGAAGCGCGAACGCTCGGCGGAGACTTGGGCGAGTTCGAGCAGAACTTGAAACAATGCTTCGCGCGAGCAACAGAAAGCTACGGCTTAAGTCGGCAGCAGGTCGAACAGTTCGCGTTGTGGCTACTCGATCTATTCACCGGCGATACTGACAACGAGCCGGCAGCGAGCCTCGCAGCGGCCGTTTTGGAACGGGCCGAGCGAACACCTTCACAGCTTGCTGCTGGTGTCATAGGCGCCGTCCAAGAGCACGCAATCGCTAACGGTGAAGTCGAGCGCTGGCGCTGCGCCCACTGGCATACGGGAACGGAACTTGCCGTGCTGGAACTGGCACGAATGCTTGATGCTGGCTGCGAGGCAGCTAGCGAAGCAGTCGCTCATATCAGGAAGGATACCTATGCCCGAGTCTGAGTTGACCTTTGAGTCTGTCCGGCAACGTTGGGAGGAATCCCTGAGTTCGCTGGAGACGCTGAAGCAAAGTCTTGAGACGTTAGCTGCTGCTGAGGAGCAGCAGTCTGAGATGTCCAAGTCTATTTCAAGCGCGTCATCGAAGTTGCAGAACATGTGCGAGGCACTTGCTGCCTCTACAACAGAACTCGAAGCGACGATGAGTCAACTGCGATCTATCGCGGAAGCATCAGGCAAATTTCTTGAAGGCGAAGAACTCAAAGCTGCCCGGTCCGACGTAGCAATGCTGAGAGAGGAAGTCGTATCAAGCCTATCTTCAGTTCAGAGTCGCTTATCATCCCTTGAAGAGATAATCACGAAGAGATTAACTCAATCAGAGAAAGACTTATCTGAAGCCAAAAAGCGTGTGCAAGAGCTGGAAGTGTTCAGATCGCGAATCGTCTCGGAGCCGAGACTTGAAAGGCGTCTCCTAAAGGCCAGCGTGCAAATTCCACAGGCCTGACGCAACTTTGGACATTCGCTAAATCACCACACTATCACTAGCCTTCCGTCTGACTGCGTGGCGGAACAAGCCCGTCAGGATTTTTGTTTATCTGGCGTGGTCTGAAGGGCTGCTGATTGGTGATACGGTTCAGTCGTTGTCGATGATGGTCATGGTGGCTGTGCCGCGGTCGATGGTCGCGCCGGTGGGTTGGGACAGCTGGATGAGGAAGACTTCGTCGCCTTCTCGTTGGTTGTCGTCGTCTAGGAAGGTGAACCCGCTTTTGGTTGTTTCGCCGGGCTGGAACACCATCGTGCCCGACATGCGCCAGAACTCGCCAGTCAAAGCAGTGCGGCCCGCGCCGCCCCAGCGAGCGGCCCAACGCACTGTGACTCTGTGAGGCGCCGCCTGTGACAAGGTCACAGTGAAATCGGCTTGGTCGCCTTCGTCGCCGGAACCGTCATTCACCGATATCAGCACAGTTGTGGTGTCGTCGTTGTCAGACACTGCCACTGTCGCCGACGACGTCGAGCCCAAGTCGTAAGCCGCGCCGTCGACGAGCGTCGCGGTCACGGATCCGTTCGGCTCGTCGGTGCTGTCATCAGTGGTGGCGAGCGTGAGTGTGGCTGTGCCGCTAGTGGGGATCGTCACGGTGCGGATGCCAGCGGTGACGCCGTAGCTGCCGGAGGTTGTGACAGTGACGGTCACGTCGAGGCTGGCGTGCGGCACCGGATCGGCAACCAAAGTGAACACGGCGTTGCCGCCTTCGGTAACGTCGCCTGCTGAGGTGATGCTCACCACCGGCGTTTCGTTGTCGGCAATGTTGACGGTGGCAGTGGCGGTGGAACTCAGATCGTAGGCGGCGCCGTCGACGAGCGTCGCGGTGATTGTGCCGTTTGCTTCGTCGGTGCTGTCGTCAGTAGTGGCGAGCGTCAAAGTGGCTGTGCCCGAGGTGGGGATCGTCACGGTGCGGATGCCTGCGTTTACGCCGTAGCTGCCGGAGGTCGCGATGGTGACGGCCACATCGAGGCTGGCGTGCGGCACCGGATCGGCAACCAAAGTGAACACCGCGTTGGCTCCCTCGGTGATGCCACCGGCGGCGGTGATGCTCACCACCGGCGTCGCCGGGGTCGGGTCGTCATTGTCGGCAACGTTGACGGTGGCTGACGCGGTGGAGGCGAGGTCATAGGCGGCGCCGTCGACGAGCGTCGCGGTCACGGATCCGTTCGGCTCGTCGGTGTTGTCGTTGCTGGTGGGCAGCGTCAAGTTGGCTGTGCCCGAGGTGGGGATGGTGACGGTGCGCGAACCGGCGGTGACGCCGTAGCTGCCGATGGTCGTGATGGTGACGATCACGTCGAACTGTGCCGACGGCGCCGGCGTGGCTGTGAGCGTGAACGCGGCTGAGCCGCCTTCGGTAACGTCGCCGCCAGCAGCGATGCCCACCACCGGCGTCACCGGGGTCGGGTTGTCGTCGTCGGCGATGTTGATGGCGGCCGTGGCGGTGGAGCCCAGATCGTAGGCGGCGCCGTCTACGAGAGTCGCGGTGATCGTGCCGTCGGGTTCGTCGGTGTTGTCGTCAGTGGTGGCGAGTGTGAGTGTGGCTGTGCCCGAGGTGGGGATCGTCACGGTGCGGGTGCCTGTTGTGACGCCGTAGCTGCCGGTGGTTGTGATGGTGACGGTCACGTCGAACTGCGCCGACGGCGCCGGCGCGGCTGTGAGCGTGAACACGGCGTTGGCGCCTTCGGTGACGTCACCGCCTGCTGCGATGCTCACTACCGGTGTAGCGGGGGTCGGGTTGTCGTTGTCGGCGATGTTGATGGTGGCTGTAGCGGTGGTGTCGAGGTCGTAGGCGGTGCCGTCGACGAGCGTCGCGGTCACGGATCCGTTCGGCTCGTCAACGCTGTCGTTGGTGGTGGCGAGTGTGAGTGTGGCTGTGCCCGAGGTGGGGATCGTCACGGTGCGGGTGCCTGTTGTGACGCCGTAGCTGCCGGTGGTTGTGATGGTGACGGTCACGTCGAACTGCGCCGACGGCGCCGGCGCGGCTGTGAGCGTGAATACGGCGTTGCCGCCTTCGGTGATGTCGCCTGCTGCTGCGATGCTCACTACCGGTGTCGGAGGCGGTGTGGTGGTGCCTGCTTCTATTGTTTGCAGTGCGGTGACTATCGGGTCCCAGCGGGTCCAGCCTTTGGCTGCGTAGGTTTGTGCTTCAGCAGCGGTCATCGCTGTGCCGGTGAAACCGGGCACTGTTTCACCGAACGCGAGCAGCACCCGCTTCCAACGGTTCACGTGATCGTCGCCGTTTTGGGTTTCCGCGGCGTAGCCGCGCACATCGGATATCAACTGCGCCGAAACCACCGGCGGCGGGTTGTCGTCGTCGGCGATGTTGACGGTGGCTGTAGCGGTGGAAGCTACGTCATAAGCAGCGCCGTCGACGAGCGTCGCGGTGACTGTGCCGTTCGCTTCGTCGCTGTTGTCATCAGTGGTAGCGAGAGTCAAAGTGGCCGTGCCGCCTGTGGGGATGGTGACGGTGCGCGAACCGGCGGTGACGCCGTAGTCGCCGGTGGCAGCGACAGTGACAGTCACGTCGAGCTGCGTCGCAGGCGGCGGGGCGGCTGTGAGCGTGAACACTGCTGAGCCGCCTTCGGTGACGTCACCGCCAGCGGCGATGCTCACCACCGGCGTCGCGCATTGTGCTGTCTCTTGTTCGAGACGCTCAAGCTCTTGACGGATCGGCGTCCAACCGTCCCACACCTGCTCACCGTTTCTTGCTTCCGCGGCTGTGAACGGCTCAAGCGTGCCGGACGTCTCAGCACCGAACGCGATCAGCACCCGCAACCAGTTCTGGTTGTAACCCGGCTTGGGCCTGTTCAAATCGTGATAACCGCGCACCCGCTGAATCAGATCATCAGAAGGCGCAGTCACCGTGCAAGACCCCGCCGGCGCGTCATCATCAGCCACCGCGACAGTCGCCGACGACGCCGAGTCCAGATCGTAGGCGGTGCCGTCGACGAGCGTCGCGGTGATTGTGCCGTTCGCTTCGTCGGTGCTGTCATCAGTGGTAGCGAGAGTCAAAGTGGCTGTGCCGCTGGTGGGGATGGTGACTGTGCGCGAACCGGCGGTGACGCCGAAATCGCCGGTGGTTGTGACGGTGACAGCCACATCGAGGCTGGCGTGCGGCGCTGGATCAGCAACCAGTGTGAACACGGCGTTGCCGCCCTCGGTGACGTCGCCTGCTGAGGTGACGCTGACCGCAGGCGTTTCGTTGTCGGCAATGTTGATAGTGGCTGTGGTGGTGGTGTCGAGGTCATAGGCGGCGCCGTCCACCAGCGTCGCGGTCACAGAACCGTTCGCTTCGTCAACGCTGTCGTTGCTGGTGGCGAGCGTCAAAGTGGCAGTGCCGCTAGTGGGGATCGTCACCGTTCGCGAACCGGTTGTGACGCCGTAGTCGCCGGTGGTCGCGATTGTGACGGTCACGTCGAGCTGCGCCGCGGGCGCCGGGACAGCGGTCAGTGTGAACACCGCTGAGCCGCCTTCGGTGACATCACCGCCAGCGGCGATGCTCACCACCGGCGTCGCCGGCGGAGTGGCGGTGCCTGCTTCTACTGATCGCAGCGCGGTGATCACCGGATCCCAACGGCTCCAGCCTTTGGCTGCGAAGGTCTGAGCCTCAGCAGCGGTCATCGCTGTGCCAGTGAAACCGGGCACGCTCTCACCGAATGCCAGCAGCACCCGCTTCCAACGATTCACGTGATCGTCGCCGTTCTCGGTTTCCGCGGCGTAGCCGCGCACATCGGAAATCAACTGCGCCGAAACCGTCGGGGTCGTGCCGTCATCGTCGGCAACGGCAACAGTGGCTGATGTGGTGGTGTCGAGGTCATAGGCGGCGCCGTCAACGAGCGTCGCGGTCACAGAACCGTTCGCTTCGTCGGTGCTGTCATCAGTGGTGGCGAGCGTCAAGGTGGCCGTGCCACTAGTGGGGATGGTGACCGTCCGCGAACCCGCAGACACCCCGAAATCGCCGGAGGCAGCAACAGTCACAGTCACATCGAACTGCGCGGCGGGCGGCGGGGCGGCGGTCAGTGTGAACACGGCGTCGCCGCCCTCGGTGACATCGCCGCCAGCGGTGATGCTCACCACCGGCGTCGCCGGGGCCGGGTTGTCGTTGTCGGCAATGTTGACGGTGGCTGTGGTGGTGGTGTCCAGATCGTAAGCGGCGCCGTCCACCAGCGTCACGGTGATCGCGCCGTTCGCTTCGTCGGTGCTGTCGTCAGTGGTGGCGAGCGTGAGGGTGGCCGTGCCCAAAGTGGGGATCGTCACAGTACGCGAACCGGCTGTGACCCCGTAGCTGCCGGTGACAGCAACAGTGACAGCCACATCAAGACCGATGCGCGGCACGGGATCAGCAGTCAGCGTGAACACGGCGTCGCCGCCCTCGGTGACATCGCCGCCAGCGGTGATGCTGATCGCGGGCACGTCGTCGTCGGCTACTGCGACCGTCGCCGCCGACGCATTGGAGTCCAGGTAATAGCCGGTTCCGGCGAGCAGGGTTGCTTCGATGCGTCCGTCGGGTTCGTCGGTGTTGTCGTTTTGGGTGTTGACGTTGAGTGTGGCGCTGCCTGTGGTGGGGATCGTGAGTGTTCGGGTGCGTCCGTCTATCCCGAAATCGCCGAGCTGATTGACGGTGAAACTGACAGCCAGAGCAGCGGCCGGCGCCGGGTCCGCGGTGACCGTGAACACGGCTGTCTCGCCTTCGGTGATGTCACCGCCCGTCGCTGCAATGCTGATTTCGGGTGTGTCGTTGTCGGTGACAGCGACAGTCGCGGACGAAGCATTGGAGTCCAGGCCGTAGCCAGCACCGTCGACGAGAGTCGCGGTCACCGAACCGTCGAGCGCGTCTAGGTCGTTGTTGGTGGTGGCGACTGTCAATGTGACGCTGCCGGAGGTCGGAACGCTGACAGTGCGGGCGCCTGTCGCGGCTCCGTAGCTGCCTGCCGCGGTGATCGTCACCGCCA
>JAPOUM010000022.1 GCA_026708645.1 Acidimicrobiaceae bacterium
CACGGGCGGCGACCACAGCGACCGTCGAAGCGGAGACACAGCGAACAACAACAACCCGGTGAACGGCATCACCGGCAGCGACTGTGATGCGAGCACTTGCCGCGATGACACGGTCGCCACAGTTCTCGAATGTGAGAACGCCGGCAACACGAGGCCAGCAGCCGGCAAAGGCACAAACGCCGCAGCCTGCGCCAACAGCGAAGACACAGCCACCAGCGAGGACACCGCCAGCAGCAGCGCAATCGCAGACACAGACAGCACCGGCTGCGGATGCGCTCAACACTCCCACAGCACAGACGCCGCGACCAGCACCGGCCCAGGAACCGATCCAGCAAACGGCTGCCGCAGCGGCGCTCGAACCAGCACCAGCATCCACAGCGCAGCCGCAGACACAGCGAACAACGACAACCCGGTGAGCGGCATCAGCAGCGGCGGCGCTCAAACCAGCGGCAGTGATGCGAGCGTTTGCCGCGATGGCACGGTCGCCACAGTTCTCGAATGTGAGAACGCCGGCCACACGAGGCCAGCAGCCAGCAAAGGCACAGACGCCACAGCCTGCGCCAACATCGAGGACACAGCCAGCAGCACCGACCCAGGCAACGCTGGCAGCAGCGACGTTGGTTGCGGTTGCGCTCACCACTCTTACAGCACAGACGACACAGCCTGCGCCAACATTGAGGACACCAGCGGCGCCGATGGCGTCAGCACAGACGAGAACACCGGCAGCAGCGCCGCGAGCGGCAGCAGCGGCGGTTGGGTAGCTGACATCACAGTGCTGGCCCATGTTGACGACACCACCGGCGAACTCATCGGCGAACTCTCCGACGGATCGAAACTCCCCGCCGCGGTGCTCGAAGAACTCTCCTGCAACGCCCGCTGGAGCGGGTTGGTGTTCGACCGCGCCGGTGACGCCATCTGGCGCAGCCGGTCACGCAGAACAGTCACCGACACGCAATGGCAAGCACTGCTCGCCACCTACGGCGGCTGCTTCCACTGCGCAGCGCCCGCAGGCATGTGCCAAGCCCACCACATCACCCCCTACTCACAAGGAGGCGCCACCAGCCTCGACAACCTGATCATGGTCTGCTGGAACTGCCACCACAAAATCCACCACCACAACTGGCGCATCCACGAGCACGCCGACGGCAGCCACACACTGCACCCGCCCGACGACCTGACCGCAGCCACGCAACCCCGCCACGGGCCCGCCTGCGCAGACGACTATCCGCCAGAACCAGAGCCGCCGACACGCCGAAGGCGGAGACGATCCCCGGACCGACCCGAACACCAAGACAAGCCGAGCAAGAACCGAAGCCAACCACGCCCGAAGCCAGCCAGAAGCCAAGAGGACATAACCAGACCCGACAACACAACACACCGGACCAGAACCCGCGCCAGAGACCCGGCGACCGCCACGCTGTGGTGAACCCAGCACCAAACAAGACCGCAGGCCATCAACCAGACCAGAGCCGCCACCTCATCGAGGGCGGTCACAAGACCGACCCGAAAGCACGGTCAGACGGGTGGCGGCATGTCGGATGGGAGACCGACCGCAGGCGGTCACAAGACCGACCGCAGGCAGTCACAAGACCGACCCGAAAGCATGGTCAGACGGACCCGAACCGAAGCTACCAATCAGGAGGACAGAACTAGACCCGACAACACAAAAACCAGCACAACCAGCCGGGCCCGAACCGGCGGCGAACAAGACCGAACCGCAACCCGCAGCCGAAACCAGACCAGGACCAGAGCCCGCGACGAGATCAACTCCCTCGCCTTCTTCAGGCAGCGGCCCGGGATCAGGCCAGGGTCGGAGCCAGAGCCTGCGACCCTGACCTCTGGTGACCGCCTGGGGGTCGGCGTGGTTGAACAGCTTCGAGTCTTCGCCCGTCGACAACCTGACGCTCATGCTCATGCTGCTGGTCAAAGACATCCAACCCTGAGGCATTCCTAGCCGCGACCCACATCCAGCCCCATTCTTACTAACCGTCTAGTTGAGGTTGAGATAGTGCTCGGCGCCGCAGTTCGGCGGTCAGTTCGGGAACTACGGACTGCCACTCGCCGACTAAGCCGATGTCGACCTGATCGAAGATCTCCGCTTCGGGGTCGGAGTTGATCGCCAGCAGCGTGCCGGCGTTGCGGATGCCTACGGTGTGGTTGAAGCGTCCGCTGCAACCGACGGCCACTAGCAGGCGTGGCGCCACCGCATGGCCTGTGACACCGATCTGGCGGCCTCGCGGGACCCAACCCTGGTCGGTGACCCTGCGGG
Source organism: Acidimicrobiaceae bacterium (assembly GCA_026708645.1). Taxonomy (GTDB): domain Bacteria; phylum Actinomycetota; class Acidimicrobiia; order Acidimicrobiales; family Aldehydirespiratoraceae; genus Aldehydirespirator. The sequence continues at coordinate 2,270 of JAPOUM010000022.1, forward strand.
TGGCGCCGAGCGCGGCGCCGCCGAGCGCGGCCCGCAGTTCGTCGATCAACGGGTAGCCGTCAGGCGTCACTCCCACGCCGACGGCCACCACCGAACGAGCCCGGCGCAGTTCGCCGACGTCGTCGTCGTCCTGCTCTCTGTCCACCGTGCACAGCGAGGAACGCGCCGGATCGGGCAGCATCTCGACCTGGGGTTGCGGAGCGTGGCGGCGCGGCGGCCGGCGGGCCAGCACGCCGGGCCGGACCGTGGCCATCTGCACCGGCGAACGCGACGTGATCGGCACCTGCAACCTGCCCCCGAAGGCGGGCTTCCATGCAACCAGCCGGCGGCCGTCGGGGCCGACTTCGAGCCCGACGGCGTCACCGGTGAGCCCCCAACCGCAGCGGGCCGCCACGATGGATGCCACCACCCGCCCCGAGCGGGTGCCCTCCACCAGCAGAGCCCACGGCAGGCGCTCAGCGGCGGCTGTCGCCAAGGCGTCGGCCTGCTCGGAGGGCTCCGCCGCCGAGTCGATCACCAGGATCCGGTCCGCTCCCGCTGACGCGAAGTCCCGACCACAGGCCGCATCGGCGATGGTGGTGACCGCGGTGACGCTCCCGGAGATGCAGGCGGCCAGTTCGGTGGCCTCTCCCAGCAGCTCGGCGCCCATGTCAGCCTCGGTGAAGAAACACCACACCGAACGCTGTTCGTCGCCAGCAGGCACTGCGGCGGGTGCCGTGACCGCGTCGGCTTGCAGCATGGTCGCGGTCGACCCGCCCGGCGCAGCAACACTGCGAGCACCTGCTCGAACGCCGTCACGAACCTCCCCAAACCCGCCAACAGCACCACCCCGACGACGACGCACACCAGAAGACAACCCCAACCAGCCACGAACACCGCCAATACCTCTGACATCCCCACCAGCGGCCACATCAACTACGCCAACAGCACCACCCCGGCAGCGACGCACACCAACAAACGAACCCAACCGACCACTAACCCCCGCAAACCCGCCAACAGCACCACCCCGCCGGCGACGCACACCAGAAGACAACCCCAACCAGCCACGAACACCGCCAATACCTCTGACATCCCCACCAGCGGCCACATCAACTACGCCAACAGCACCACCCCGGCAGCGACGCACACCAACAAACGAACCCAACCGACCACTAACCCCCGCAAACCCGCCAACAGCACCACCCCAGCGGCGACGCACACCAACAAACGAACCCAACCAGCCACGGGCACCGCCAATACCTCTGGTGTCTCCGTCGGTGGCTTCATCGACTACGCCGGCAGCTTCTTCGGCGGCAGAGTCGGAGAAGGCACCTAACTCCTGTAGCAGGTCAACAGCATGAGCCACCGACGAAGCGCGCAGAGCCTTGCGGGTTGCTGTCAACACCCGCACCCGACCTACCGAGGTCGGCGAGCCCGCCGCCCCCAGACGTTCGGCGGGCACGTCGAGGTCGTCAGCGGACAGGCGCAGGATGAGAGCCTCGTCCACAGCGGCGCGAGCCTCAGGCGGCGCCTTCGACGGAGAGCACAGACGCTCAGCCGCCGACAGAGCCGCAGGAAGCCCCCCGGTGACGGTGCTGTAGCCGTCGTCGGTCTCCAGCCGGGCTGTGAAGGCGCCGTCGGCGACCTCCAAGTGTCGCACCCCCGCCGCGAATGGCAGGCCCAGCAGCTCGGCCGTCTCGACGGGCACCTGCCCGGTGTCGGAATCGAGCGAATTGAGCCCGGCCAGCACCAAGTCGAAGGGGCCTTCTCGCCTGATGGCCGAAGCAAGAGCCACCGCAGTGGCCAAAGTGTCGCTGCCGGCGAAGGCCGCGTCGCACAGATGCACTCCCCGACTGGCGCCGCAGGCGATCATCTCGCGCAGAGCATCCGCAGCCGCGGGCGGCCCCATCGTGAACGCCACCACCTCGCCGTCCGCGCCGGCCAGCTCCACAGCCTTGGCGTTGGCCCGCCGACAGTAGGCGTTGACCTCCAGCGGCACGCCGTCTCGCACCAGACGCCCGTCCTGCATCCGGAACTCGACCGGAGCGGGGATCTGCTTCACAAGAACAGCGATCCTCACTGAGTCTGTATAACAGCCCCGCAGCACAGCCACATAGCAGCACAGCCGCACAGCAGCCGCGCTCACTGAGCGGACGCCCCGACCCGAGTTGAGCGAGCGGACGATTACAGCAACCGCATCACCATCGCGCCGCACCGCCCCCTCGAACTGCGCCAGACGACCCCGCCTCCACTACTGCTGTAGGCGCCGCGCCGTGCATCCCCTCGAATCGAACGCTGCCTGGATCATCGCGACCCCGACGGCGTGAGCAAGCTCTTCGCGCTGGCGATCGAACGGGCACGCAAGGCAGTCGAAGGCGCCGACCGGTCGACGGCGGCGGCCCGCGTGCGCGCCGCGGTGGAGGCAACAGGCATGACGCAGGCTGAGTTCGCTGCGTCGGCAGGCACCAGCGCGTCACGGCTCAGCACCTACATCAACGCCAAAGTCACACCCTCAGCAGCGATGCTGAGGCGCATCGAGCGCCTTGCACAATCATGGTCTGATGCGGAGGGTCACCAGAGGTTGCCGCGAGCGCAGTAGGCGACATCCGCCGTCTTGATGTCGCTCCTCCCCACCGAGTGAAGGTCACCAGAGGTTGCCGCGAGGGCAGTAGGCGACATCGTCCACGCCTGCGAAACGGGCCAGTTCGGCCAGTCGAGGCCGCAGCCGCTGCGCCACAGCGTCACGGTCGGCCTCGGCCTCGGGCTCGACGAAAGCGCCCAGCACTCGCAACACCCCGGCGCTGCGATCAGTCTTCAGGTCCAAGCGCGCCACGAGCCGCTCGCCGTGCAGAACCGGCAGAACGTAGTAGCCGTAGACCCGCTGAGCAGCAGGCACGTAAATCTCGATCCGGTAGTCGAAACCCCACATCCGCAGAGCACGAGCCCGGTTCCAGACGACCGGGTCGAAAGGCGACAGCACCGTGGCCGCGTCGATCGCACGCGGCAGCTTCGCAGCGGGATGCAAATAGGCGGGCTCGTCCCAGCCCTGAACAGCGACCCGCTGGATCCGGCCGTCCTCGGCGAGTTCGGCGACCCGCGCGCGGCCCTCGCGCGGCGGCAGCCGGTAGTAGTCGACGAGATCGCCCGACGTGGCCACACCCAGAGCCTCAGCCGAGAGGGCCAGCAGCTCGCGCTGCGCCTCCTCGGCCGACGGCGCCGGCTGTGCCAGAACCTCCGCAGGCACGATCCGCTCGATCAGGTCGAACTCCTTGATGAAGTTGCCGCGCCTGCGTATCCCCACCGCGCCGATCCGGAACAGCCAGTCCAACGCCATCGAACCCAAAGAGCGGCCACCCCACCATTCGCCTTGACGGCGCCTGGGATCCGACAACTCGGCGGCGGTCAACGGACGGCTGCGCACCTGGTCGAGAACCTCGTCCACATAAGCCGACTCACGACGAGCCAGCTCCACCAGATTGCGCCAAGTCCGACCCTGCCGGGCTCGCTGCTTCTGCCAGCGCAGCAGCGGCTCGTCCCGCACCGGCAGCAGCGAAGCCTCATGCGCCCAGGCTTCGAACCACTCGTCGTCGCGGTAGGCGATCCTGTCTAGCAGGGCCGGATCGTAAGCGCCGAGGCGCGAGAACGGCGGCAAATACTGGGTGCGGACCACCGCCGGCACAGAATCGAGCTGCAAGAGCTTGACCCTGCCCATCACCCGGCGCAGGTGGCGCCGGTCCACACGGCCCTTGACAGCAGGGTCGGCGAAGCCCTGAGCCGCGAGCGCCACGCGGCGCGCCTGCGAGATCGACAGTTCGCCGCGGGTCACAGCACCTCGCCGCGGGTCACACCACCAGGGTGATCATGCGTCCTGCGATGTAGATCTGACGGCGCAGTTGGCGTCCGCCGACGTGCGCCGCCACATTCGGTTCGGCCAGAGCCGCGGCCACCGCGGTCGGCTCGTCGGCGTCGGCTGCGAGCGTCACCCGACCCCGGACTTTGCCGTTGACCTGCACAGGCACCTCGACCGTGTCGGCCACCAGCAGCGCCGGGTCGGCGACAGGGAACTCCGCCTGCGTCACCGATCCGGCGCCGGCGCCGTTGAGGCGATGCCACAGCTCCTCGGCGAAATGCGGAACCAGCGGCGCCAGCATCCGCACCAGCGCATCGGCTGTTTCACGGGGCGTCGGCACGCCCCGGCGGGTCAGCTCGTTGTTGAGCTCGGTGATCCGGGCGATGGCAGTGTTGAAGCGCATCGCCTCCATGTCGTGGCCGACGGCGTCGATGGTGCGATGCACGAGCCGCAGCAGCTCCTCATCGGGCGGCTCGTCGCTGACACGCAACTCACCGGTGGACTCGTCGACGACATTGCGCCAGACCCGTTGCAGCACCCGCTGCGAGCCCACCACCGAGCGGGTCTGCCAGGGGCGGTCCTGGTCTATCGGCCCCATGAACATCTCGTAGAGGCGCAGAGTGTCGGCACCGTAGGAGACGTACATGTCGTCGGGGGTGACCGAGTTCTTGAGAGACTTGCCCATCTTGCCGAGCTCGCAGGTCACCGGCCGGCCCTGATGGGTGAAACCGTCCGCGAGCGAGCCCTCGACCTGGTCCGCCGGCACGTAGACGCCTCGCGAGTCTTTGAACGCATAAGCCTGGATGTAGCCCTGATTGACCAGACGCTTGAACGGCTCGGGGCCGCTCACATGGCCCAGGTCGTACAGCACTTTGTGCCAGAAACGGGCGTAGAGGAGGTGCAGCACCGCATGCTCGACCCCTCCGACGTACAGATCAACGCCGCCGACCCTGGCTGCGGCGTCAGCGACGCCCGAACCCGCACCGCCGGCGTCGTCGCGGCCGGGGTCGGCGACAGCGTCGTCGCTCGGGTCGGTCATCCAGTACGCCTCGACCTCCGGGGCGACCAGCGCCTCGGAATTGACGGGATCCAAATAGCGCAGGTAGTACCAGCACGAACCGGCCCACTGCGGCATGGTGTTGAGTTCCCGGCGGTAGCCGCGAACGCCGGCGCCGAGGTCCAAGTCCACTTCGAGCCATTCGCTCACCCGGCCCAGCGGCGGCTCCGGGTCGGAGTCGCGGGCCAAGGCTCGGGGCGCCCAGTCCATCAACTCGGGAAGCTCCACGGGCAGCATCTCCTCGGGCAGCGCCACCGGCCCGTGCTCGTCGAACACGATCGGTATGGGCTCGCCCCAGTAGCGCTGCCGGCTGAACAGCCAGTCGCGCATCCTGTAGTTGACGACCGGCCGACCGGCGCCGGAATCCTGCAGTCGCCGCAGGATCGCAGCCTTCGACTCCGCGACGTTCAGCCCGTCCAAGAACATCGAATTGATCGACGGCCCGTCGCCGCTGTAGGCCGACTGCTCGGGATGATCGGGGGGCGGCTGCACGGTGCGGATCACATCGAGGCCGTAGGCCCGCGCGAAGTCGTGGTCGCGCTGGTCCTCGCCGGGCACGCCCATCACCGCACCCGTCCCGTAACCCATCAGCACGTAATCGGCGATGAACACCGGCACCGCGACATCGCTGAAAGGCACTGCCGCATCGACCCCCAGATAGACGCCCGTCTTGGAGTCGCTGCGTTCGGCGTCGCTCATGTCGGCGGCTCTCGACCGGTAGCCGGCCACCGCCTGTCGGGGGGTGGCCGCTCCGCCTTTCCAGGATTCGGCGGCGCCTTCGGGCCAAGCCTCGGCCGTGAGCCGGTCCACCAGGGGATGCTCGGGGGCCAGAGCCATGTAGGTGGTGCCGAACAACGTGTCGGGCCTAGTGGTGAAGACCTCGATCGCGGGCAGTCCGGGCATTCCAGGCGGCTCAGACATTCCGGGCGGCCCGGACGGCCCGGATACTGCCGGAGCGGCAGGATCGACAGCGTTGCCGTTGACGGCGAAAGCGATCAACGCTCCCTCGGAACGGCCGATCCAGTTGCGTTGCATGGTCTTGACCGACTCGGGCCAGTCCAGCAGGTCCAAGTCTTGCAGCAGGCGGTCGGCGTAGGCGGTGATGCGCATCATCCACTGCCGCAGCGGGCGCTTGAAAACCTCATGGTTGCCCCGCTCGGAGCGGCCCTCGTTGGTGACCTCCTCGTTGGCCAGCACAGTTCCCAGAGCCGGGCACCAGTTGACGGGAGCGTCAGCCACGTAAGCCAGGCGATGCGAGTCGATCAACTCCCGCTGCTCGGCGGTGCTGAGCTCCTCCCAGTAGCGCCCGTCCGGCACAGGCCTGTCGCCGGTCGAGAACTCCTCGAGCAGATCCGCTATAGGGCGGGCGCGGCAGGCGACGGGATCGAACCATGCGTTGAAGATCTGCAGAAATATCCACTGCGTCCACCGGTAGTAGTCGATGTCGGTGGTGGCCACGCCGCGCCGCTTGTCGTGGCTCAAACCGAGCCGGTCGAGCTGACGGCGCATGTTCTCGATGTTGGCCTCGGTGTTGACCCGAGGATGCTGTCCGGTCTGGCGGGCGTGCTCCTCGGCGGGCAGGCCGAACGCGTCGAAACCCATCGTGTAGAGCACGTTGAAACCGCACATCCGCTTGAAGCGGACGTAGACGTCGGTGGCGATGTAGCCGAGGGGGTGACCGACGTGCAGCCCCGACCCCGACGGGTACGGGAACATGTCCATCACGAAAAGCTTTCGGGCCGGGTCTGCGGCGACGGCGACAGACCCGGATGCCAGCGAACCGACCGGATTGGGCGTCTCATAGATGGCGCCGGCCGCCCAACGATCTTGCCAGAGGCTCTCGATCCGGGCTGCGAGGTCGGCGTCGTAACGGTGCGGGGGTGTTTCAGCGACGGTCGCTTCAGCCATGACGGCCAATGCTAGGGGCGCACGGGCTCACCGGAACCGCGCACCGGCATCCTCAACACCACGCGTCACCACGACGCACCACGACGCACACGAGAGTTGCAGTGTTCGCAATGCCAGAGCTAGCGAGTGCTCGCCAGCCAGCTAGCGGCGAGGCGTATCCACACGAGAGTTGCAGTGTTCGCAATGCCAGAGCTAGAGTCTGTTCCGTATCGTGGAACAGGTCCACAATGCGGAACCAGCAGGCGGCTGATACCGCAGAACTGACACCGTAGAACTGACACCGCCGAAAAGGGCCTGAAGCTGGCACTCGGAGGGCTGAGCGGATGACCGACACCCCAGCTCACGAACCCGACATGGGCGCCAACGACGACGACGGCCCCGGCGACGGCGACGACATCGACTTGGCGAGTCTCGACGATGCGGAACTCACCGCCCAGATGCATGACGACTTGTACGACGGGCTCGGCGATGAGATCGTCGAGGGCACCAACATTCTGCTGGAACGGGGCTGGCCCGCCGACAAGGTGCTCAACGACGCCTTGGTGGAGGGCATGCGCATCGTGGGCATCGACTTCCGCGACGGGATACTCTTCGTCCCGGAGGTTCTGCTGGCCGCCAACGCCATGAAGGCCGGCATGGTGATCCTGCGTCCGCTTCTTGCCGAGACCGGCGCCGAACCCGTCGGCAGCGTGGTGATCGGAACCGTCAAAGGCGACATCCACGACATCGGCAAGAACCTAGTGGCGATGATGCTCGAAGGCGCAGGCTTCGAAGTGTTCGACCTGGGCATCAACACCGACGCCGACGAGTTCCTGGCAGCGCTAGACGAGCACAAACCCGACATTCTGGGAATGTCGGCGCTGCTCACCACCACCATGCCTTACATGAAGGTCGTGATCGACACTCTCGCCGCGAAAGGCCTGCGCGACGACTACATCATCCTGGTCGGCGGCGCTCCGCTCAACGAGGAGTTCGGCTCGGCCATCGGCGCGGACGCCTACTGCCGCGACGCCGCGGTGGCGGCTGAGACCGCCATGACCCTGGTGACGGCACGCCGGAGCGCGGCGTGACTCCCGCGCGGCGCAGAAGCAGCGGCGCCAGACGGCGCAGAAGCAGCGGCGGCTTGGTGTTGATCTGCTGGCGTGACATACCCGCTCAAATCAACTGCGGTTCGGGCCCCGACCGGGTGCAGCACATGCTGCCGCGGCGCTTCCAGAGAGCCATCGACCGCGCAGCCATGATCGCGGGCAAGACCCAGGCGTCGCAGTACGTCGGCGAATGGCAGCGCCGCGAGATCCCTGCCGAGGGCGGCGACGACGGCGACCCCGAGTATGCTGCTTCAGCCGCTGCGGCGGCGCTGGAGGAGGCCTTCACTCGTGAGCGGCTCGACGAGTTCGTCAAGGCCGGCGGATGGGATCCTGAACGCACCGAACAAAACCCGAGCACGAGCCAACCGAGCGCAGACCAACCGGGCACGAGCCAACCGAGCACAGACCAACCGAGCACAGACCAACCGAGCACAGACCAACCGGGCACGAGCCAACCGAGCACGAGCCAACCGGACAATGACCACAAGGGGGACGCAGCATGACCGAGACCGTCATCAGTTCGGCTACCAGAGAGGTGGTCATCGGTTTTGATCGCCCGTTCGTGATGATCGGCGAGCGCATCAACCCCACCGGACGGCCGTCGCTGGCTGATGAGATGCGCCGAGGCGACTTCGCTCGGGTGGAAGCCGACGCTGTGGCCCAAACCGCGGCCGGAGCGCAGCTGCTCGACGTGAACGCCGGCATCCCGCTGGCCGACGAGCCAGCTCTGCTGGCACAGGCCGTGAAACTCGTGCAGAGCGTCACCGACGCGCCCTTGTCCATCGACTCCTCGATCGTCGAGGCTCTCGAAGCCGGCATCGCCGTCTATGACGGCAAGCCCCTGATCAACTCCGTCACGGGCGAGGACGAGGTGCTGGAGCGGGTTCTGCCGCTGGTGGCCCGCCACGGCGCCGCGGTCGTCGCCATATCCAACGACGAATCCGGGATCAGCGAGGACCCCGACGTGCGCTTCGAGGTTGCCCGCAAGATCGTCAACCGGGCCGCGGATCACGGAATCGACGCATCTGACGTGGTGGTGGATCCGCTGGTGATGCCTATCGGCGCCATGGGCACAGCCGGACAGCAGGTGCTGCACCTGGTGCGGAGACTGCGCAGCGAGTTGAAGGTCAACACCACCTGCGGCGCCAGCAACGTCAGCTTCGGACTGCCGGCACGCCAAATGATCACCGGCACATTCCTGTCGATGGCGATAGGCGCCGGGCTCACTTCTGCGATCATGAACCCGCTGCATCCCGAGGTGAAGAACGCCGTTCTGGCTGCTGACGTGCTCGCAGGCAACGACCGCGACTGCGCAGCCTGGATCTCGCAGCACCGCGACCCCGAGAAAGCCGGTTCGAGGCGACGGGGCGGACGACGCAGAAGCGTCTGACCCACAGCCCGTGCCGCAAACCCCAGCGACGACCCCAGCCCGAACACCAGCACCTCAGCAAACAACGCCCGAGCAAACAACGCCCGAGCCAGCGACGAACCAGGCGCCTCAGCAAACAACGCCTGCCCCAGCAACGCCCGAGTCAGCGACGAACCAGGCGCCTCAGCGAACAACGCCTGCACCAGCAACGCCCGAGGCAGCGACGCCCGAGACGCACCAGGTGGTGTTCAACCCCTCGTCTTTGCGCGCTTCGGTGACGGCGGGGGCCACCGTGCTCGACGCCGCCCGCGCCGCCGGGGTGGACCTGGATTCGGTGTGCGGAGGGCGCGGCCTCTGCGGACGCTGCCAGATTTCCACGATCAGCGACGACTCCCTGTCGGCGGTCGGTGAGAGCGAACAGCAATACCGCGGGCGGCGCCGGTTGGCGGAAGGCCACAGGCTGGGATGCCAAGCCGTGGTGCTGGCCGACGCCGGCATCGACGTCCCGGCCGCCAGCCAGGTGCATCGCCCGGTGGTGCGCAAGTCGATCGACCTGGGCGAGGTGGTCGTCGATCCGCTGGTGACGCTGCACTACGTGGAACTGCCCGACGCCGCTTCGAGCCGCAATGAAGCAGCAGGCGAACGGCTCGCCGAAGCCTTGGCCGACGACTGGGGCATCAAAGACACGGAGTTCTCGCTGGCGGCGTTGGCTTCTCTGTCGCGAGTCGTCGCAAGCGACGCCTGTGCGGAGCTGACGGCGGTGGTGCATGGCCGCAGACGAGTCGTGGACGTGCGCAGCGGCTACAGCGACGGCGCCTGGGGGATGGCCGTCGATGTGGGCTCGACCACCATCGCCGGCTATCTGGTGGACCTCGGCGGCGGCGAGGTTGTGGCGACTTCGGGGCGGATGAACCCGCAGATCCGCTTCGGTGAGGATCTGATGAGCCGCGTCTCCTACGTGATGATGAACCCGCACGGCCGAGCCGAACTGACCGCAGCCGCACGCAGCGCCGTCGACGATCTGGCGGGCGACCTGTGCCGGCAGGCCGGAGTGGACCGCAGCGAGGTCCATGATCTGGTGGTGGTGGGCAACCCGGTGATGCATCATCTGCTGCTGGGGCTCGACCCGACGGCGTTGGGCGCCGCGCCGTTCACGCTGACCGTGAGCGACGCTGTGAACGGGCGCGCCGCCGACATCGGAGTCTCGCTGGAGAACGCGGCGCTCTACGCGGGGCCGTGCATAGCCGGACACGTGGGCGCCGACGCGGCGGCGGCGGCTCTGGCTGAAGAGCCGCACCACAGCGAGGCGCCCATGCTGGTGGTGGACGTCGGCACCAACGCCGAAATCATGCTCGGCGACCGGAACCGTCTGCTGGCGGCGTCGAGCCCGACAGGCCCGGCCTTCGAAGGCGGCGAGATCAGCTGCGGGCAGAGGGCAGCTGCGGGAGCGGTCGAACGAATCCGGATCGACCCCGACACTTGGGAGCCGCGTTTCAAGGTGATCGGCTGCGAGCTCTGGTCAGACGACCCGGGTTTCGCCGGCGCTTTGGAGGCAGCCGGTCTGCAAGTCACGGGACTGTGCGGTTCGGGGATCATCGAAGTGATAGCCGAGATGTTCCTGGCGGGGATCATCGATCGCGACGGGGTGGTGACAGCCGATCAGAGCCGGTCGCCTCGCATCGTCGGCGAAGGCCGCACTTTCAGCTATGTGCTGCAGACCGAGCCGGTCGTGCTTTCGGTCACCCAGAACGACGTCAGGGCTGTGCAGCTGGCGAAGGCGGCGTTGCGGGCAGGCATCGATCTGCTGCGCGACCATGCGGGCGTCACCGAGGCAGTCCAGGTGCGTCTCGCCGGCGCCTTCGGCGCGCATATCGATCCGCTGCGGGCGATGGTGCTGGGGCTCGTGCCCGACACGCCCGTCGCCGGGGTGCGAGCCGCCGGCAACGCCTCCGGGGTGGGAGCGGTGCGGATGCTCTTGTCGGCGCAGCAGAGGCGCGAGGTCGAGCAGTTGGTGCGGTCGGTGACGAAGATCGAAACGGCCACCGAGCCACGCTTCCAGGAACTGTTCGTGGCTGCCATGGCTTTCCCTCACGCCACCGAGCCCACCCCGCATCTGGCTGCCATGGTGAAACTGCCGACAGCCGGCGCGGAACAGACGAACCAGAAGGAACGGCTGCCTCAGCGACGCAACCGGGCACGACGACAACAAGCACAGCAACAACAACGAGCACAGCAACAACGAAAGCGCAGGCAACAGTGAGCGAACCAGAAGTGAGCGAACCAGCAGACCAGAGCCAACCGGCAGTGAGCGAACCAGCAGTGAGCGAACCAGCAGTGAGCGAACCAGAAGACCCAAGCCAACCGGCAGACCCGAGCCGGCAGGCGTCGGGTCGGGCGCCGCGACGCAGGGGCGGAGGCCGCGCCGGGCGACAGGCCGCCAGGGCCGCGGCGACCCAGGTCGCTCCATACCTGCTTAGGCGCCTCCCACCGGTGGACATCCTCGACGACGAGAGTCTGACTCTGATAGAGCGCAACGCCGAAACGATCCTGTCCGAGGTCGGGATCGCCTTCCAGGAGTTTCCTGCTGCTCTGGATTTGTGGCGCGAGGCGGGCGCCGACGTAGACGGCGATCTGGTTAAGTTCCCGCCGGGGTTGTGCCGTCAGATCATCACCGACAGCGCCACTGAGAAGTACATCCAGCATGCTCGCAACCCGGCACGCAGCGTGCAGGTCGGCGGCGACGCCACCGTCTTCGCCCCCAACTACGGGTCTCCTTTCGTGATGGACCTCGACAACGGCCGGCGCTACGCCACTCTGCAGGATTTCCAGAATGTGGTGAAGCTCGCCTATTCGCTGCCGCAGCTGCATCACAGCGGCGGCACGGTGTGCGAGCCGGTGGACGTGCCGGTCAACAAGCGTCATCTCGACATGGTGTATGCGCACATTCGCTACAGCGACAAGCCGTTCATGGGTTCGGTGACCGCAGCCGAGCGGGCCGCGGACTCCATCGAGATGGCCCGGATCGCTTTCGGCGGGGATCTGTCGGATCGCACGGTGATGACCTCGCTGATCAACGCCTCCTCGCCGCTGCGCTGGGACGCCACCATGTTGGGCGCGGCCACCAACTACGCCCGTGCCAATCAGGCATGCATAGTCAGCCCGTTCATTCTGGCTGGGGCGATGGCGCCGGTGACGGTGGCCGCACTGGCCGCTCAGGCTCTGGCCGAGGCGCTTTCGGGTATGGCCTATCTGCAGCTGGTGCGACCCGGCGCGCCCATGGTTTTCGGAACTTTCGCGGCGTCAATGTCGATGGCGACGGGGGCGCCCACTTTCGGCACTCCCGAAGCCGGTCAGGCGATCCATGTGATGGCTTCGCTGTCCCGGCGGCTGGGCGTGCCGTTCCGTTCCGGGGGACAGTTCACCGCTTCGAAGCTGCCCGACGCGCAAGCGGCCTACGAGTCGGCTCACACTCTGTTGCCGACGATGCAGGCCGGGGTCAACTTCGTGTTGCACGCCGCGGGCTGGCAGGAGGGCGGGCTGGCGCTGGGCTACGAGAAGCTGATCCTCGACGCCGACCAGCTCGGCGCCATGGAAGTCCTGGCGCGGGGTGTGGACATGAGCGACAACGGCCAAGCGATGGAGGCTTTTTTCAGCAACCCGCACGGCGAGCATTTCTTGGGCAACCGGCACACGCTCGCCAACTTCGAGACGGCTTTCTGGCGTTCGGACATCTCCGACTGCTCCAGCTACGAGCAGTGGATGGAAGAGGGTTCCCTCAGCGCCGCCCAGCGTGCCAATGCTCGCTGGAAGAAGCTTTTAGCCGACTACGAGCCGCCGCCCCTCGACGACGCCACAGACGAAGAGTTGCGCGACTACGTGTCGAGACGCAAAGCCGAGATGCCCGACGAGATCGGCTGACCGACCCAGCCGGTTCGACTTACCCCCGGCGTGCCGTGTCGAGCCGGCCGGGCCAGGCTGTTCAGTCGGCGGTCGAAGCGCTCTCGGGCTGGGGGCGGTCAGGCAAACGCAGACCGATCAGCTCACCGGCGGCGTGCAATTCGAAATGCCAGACGTCGACGTCTTCGGGGCTGCTCTGGCGCAGCGAGGTGACGGCATGCCAGATGGCCAGCCGCGCTGCGTGAGCGGTGGTCTCGGGCGACTCCGAGGCACGCGAAACCGCTGCGTAACCGGCGGAGATGCCGGCGTAGACGTCGCTGTGAACGGCAACCGAAGCGGCCGCCCACTCTGCGAGAGCCCTGAGGACTCGGGGCCTCGACCGGTTGATGGGATCATCAAATATCGCGACCACCCAGGCATGCCAAGCCGATGATCCTCGTTCCATCATTTTCTTCCCTTGCCTTCTGTCTAGTTTGCCTGCTGTCTGGTTCCCCGATGCGCTTGCATCCGACGCGCTCGGACCCCGACGTTGCTTAGAGGGTAGTGCGGCGACGGCGCGCTTCATCGCTGCTGCGACGGTCGGGGACGCTTCGGCATTGATCGCGGCGCTGCTGTCGGGGTCGCGACGCGGCGCCGCGGCGCATCCCTCACTGGGTGGTGGTCGCTGTCGGGGTCTCGACCCTGGGCGGCGGCCACGCCGCAGGCCGTCGGGCGCTAGCCGCGTCGGGGTCGGCGCAGAAGCTGCGCGGCGGCCGCCGAGGCGCGAAGCGGCCATGGGTCGAAGGCGCCTTGCTCGGCCACTGGCATCACCGGCCGGGTCAACATGCGCAAAAGCGTGTAGGCGGCGATCACGGCATGGCAGACGACCAGCACCCCGAAGAAGGCCCACGGCGCTATCACAGCCATCAGCAGACCGCCCAGAGTCGGCCCCATCACCGCACCCACCCCGCCGACTCGCACAAGCGACGCGCTGGCGCCGGTCAGCTGCGACGCTTTGACGCTGTCGGCGGTGGTGGCGACCGCCAGCGAATACAGCGGAAAAGTCGTGCCGCCGTGGATCAGCATCAGCAGCAGCGACTGCGGAGACCCCACCTGCACCAGCAGATGCAGCGCCGCCGAACCGGCCGCCACCAGAGCCGTCACGAAGATCACGTAGCGGCGCGGCACGCGGTCCGAAGCGCTGCCGACGAGCCACTGGAACGCCACGGATCCCACCATCGCGGAGATCACGAACAACGAGATGCGAGTGTTGGACAGGCCTTCGGAGGCGGCGTAGAAGGCGCCCAGTCCGAGCAGGCAGCCCTGTGAGACGCCTACCCAGAAGGCTGTGAGCAGTCCCAGCGGCACGATCTTCATCAGCTCGCGCAACGAGACGGGTTCGGGCACCACCAGCGGGGGCGCGGTCGAGGCCGAGAGCGCCACCGGAACGAGCGCGACCGAGATCAGCGCCGAGGCCAGAACGAACAGCTTGAAACCGGCCGGGTCCGCCAGGTTCAACAGCAGCTGCCCCAGACCCATGCCGCCCATGGTCACGATCATGTAGCGCGACAGCATCCGGCCTCGAGTGGCGTTGGTGGACATGTCGTTGAGCCAAGACTCGACAGTCACCAGAAGACCGGCCAGGCACAGCCCGAAAGCCAGCCTCAGCACTGCCCACACTGCTGGATTAACCCAGATCAGATGCAGGAGCGCGGCCGCCGAGCCCACCGACGACAGCGCCGCGAAGACACGGATGTGGCCCACTGAGGCGATGAAATGCTCAGCGGTTCGTGTTCCGAACAGGAAACCCAGAAAGTAGGCGGCCATCATCAGGCCTGTGACGGTGAGCCCGAAACCCTCTATTTCGGCTCGCACCCCAACGACGACGCGCAGCAGCCCGTTGCAGCACATCACCAGCGCCACGCCGGCCAGCAGAGATCTGACCGCGGCGAAGCCGTTGCCGCGCGGCTCTATCCAGGGTCCACCGGTCAGCCCCTCGTCGCTGGGCTCGGGCCGCACCACGGCGCCGGAGGTCACGGCGGGAGCGTAGTGGCTCGCCGCCGCTGCGGGATTTGTGTGCGGGTGTGCGGGTGGACGGGTGTGCGGGTGGACGGGTGTGCGGGCGTGTGGGATCACAGCCTGCGGGATTTGTGTGCGGGTGGACGGGTGTGCGGGTGGACGGGTGTGCGGGTGGACGGGTGGACGGGTGGACGGGATCGCAGCGCTCGCGGACCGCGCCGACGGCAGCACCGCTAGGTAGCGCCGACCAGCGTCGGTCGGCTTGGGGCAGGCCGCGGCTCGCGGGCGTCAACCAGCGTTCGTCCAGCGTTTGTCCGCTTGGAGGCGGGCCGCTGCCCGAGCGTCAAAGCTCCAGTGTCAAGATCTCGCAAGCGCCGCGCTTATGGCTTCGCGGACGGCGGCGGGGTTCTCCAGCTGCATGAAGTGGCCTGTCCGGTCGAGGCGCACCGCGTTCGCGAGGCCCTCGCCGAAAGCCTCCAGCAAAGGGCGGGCGGCGCGCTCGGGCGTCATTCTGTCTTCGACGCCGAGCACCAGTGTGACGGGGCATCGCACCCGTGCCGCAGCCGTCTCGGCGCTGTCGTAGGCGTCGCATGCCGCAAGATCCGCAGCCAGCACCCCCGCCGCGGAGCGTTCGAGCAGCGCCATGTTGGCGCCGATCAGCCACATTCCCGGCGAGGCGTGGCCGCCGGTTCGGGCGCGGCTGCCGACGCCCCATGAGGTGATGAGCCGCCCGGCGAGCGGGTCGCCCTCAGCCGCCGCGGACAGCAGCGCGCCATGCACCGGCATCGCCGCGGCGACGCCGAGAAGCGTGAGCGAAGCGGCGACTTCAGGGTGCTGCGCCGCCGCCTCCAGCGCCACGAAACTGCCCATGGAGTGGCCCAGCAAATGCGCCGGCGCCAATCCCAGGCAGTCCACCGTCTCGGCGAGCCATGCCCCCATCTCGGCGATGCCGGTCAGCGCGGGGCCTTCGCTGCCGCCGTGTCCGGGCAGGTCCACCGCCGCCGCCCGATAGCCGCGGCGAGCCATCCAGCGGGTCTGCAGTTGCCACACCGTGCGGTCGCACCCCGCTCCGTGTATCAGCACTGCCGCGGGCTCGTCGCCGTCGATGCTCCTGCCGCCGGTGGCGAAACGCACCCTGCGACCGTTTATCTGCTGATCCACTGCGATTCTCCGGGTCTGTGTGCTCTGGCTGAACCGGCGGCGCCGCTCGCGGGCCGCTCGGGCCACGGCATCACGCGACGCTTACGGAGTGCGCGGGCAGGCGAGATTTCGTCGCGTCGCAAAGGTGCCACTCCCGCCATCTGTCCCTCGACCCGTTCGCTTGTCGTCCCATTCGCCCCCCTGCCCCCGGTTTGCTCGGCCTCTCAGCGCTGCGAGGCCTTGAGAGCCCGCCGGAGATCGTCGATGATGTCTTGCGGGTCTTCCAAGCCGACCGAGACCCTCACCAGGTCCTCGCTCACGCCGGCGGCTTGCAGGTCCTGCGACGACATCTGCTGATGCGTGGTGCTCGCAGGGTGGATCACCAGAGTCTTGGCGTCGCCGACATTGGCCAGATGCGAGGCCAGGCGAACCGCAGAGATGAACTCAGCGCCCGCTTCACGCCCGCCGACGATGCCGAAACTCAAGACGGCGCCGGCGCCTTTCGGGTAAAGCCTCGCCGCCAGACCATGGTCGGGATGGTCCGGCCGCGACGGATGCCTCACCCAGGCGACCGCTTCGTCGGCTGCCAGCGCCTCGGCCACTAGCTCGGTGTTGGACACATGGCGTTGCATTCTGACGGGCAGCGTTTCTATGCCTTGCAGGATCTGGAAGGCGTTGGCCGGACTCAGGCAGGCGCCGAAGTCGCGCAGGCCCTCGGCTCGGGCTCGGCTGATGAAAGCCGCCGGACCGAACTCGTCGCTGAAGCTGATGCCGTGATAGCCGGCGCAGGGCTCGGTGATGGTCGAGAAGAGGCCCGAGGCGTCCCAGTCGAAACGTCCGGCGTCCACGAGCACGCCTCCCAGCGCGACGCCGTGGCCGCCGAGGAACTTGGTGGCCGAGTGCATCACCATGTCGGCGCCGTGTTCGAAGGGGCGCATGAGGTAGGGGGTCGAGAAGGTGGAGTCCACCATCAGAGGCAGTCCGTGACGGTGGGCCGCGTCGGCCACTGCGGCAATGTCGAGAACCTCGATTCCGGGGTTTCCGAGAGTCTCTGCGAACACCAGGCGAGTCTGCGGGTTGATCGCGGCGGCGAACTCTGCGGGCCGGCGGGGATCCACGAAAGTGGTGGTGATGCCGAACCGGGGAAGCGTCAGGTTGAGCATGTTGTGGGTGCCGCCGTAGATGTTGCGGCTGGCGACGATGTGCCCGCCGGCGCCCATGAGGGTGGACACCGCCAGAAAGAAGGCCGCTTGGCCGCTGGCGGCCGCCACCGCGCCGACGCCTCCCTCCAGCGCCGCGACCCGCTCCTCGAGAACCGCCACGGTCGGGTTGGATATCCGCGAGTAGATGTGTCCGGGGATTTCGAGATTGAACAGCCCGGCGGCTTGGTCGACGTCGTCGAAGGCGTAGGAGGTGGTGAAGTAGATCGGCACGGCGGTGGCGCCGGTCGTCGGGTCGCTGTGCTGCCCGGCGTGGAGGCTGAGCGTGTCGAAACGCAGGAAGTCGGGCTCTACCACAGCGGCGAGCCTAGACGTCGGTTCGCATCGCTGCCCTGACGCCGAAGGATGAATGTTACATGACAGAAGTCTGTACAGTTCGGCTGTAAGGTAAGCGCTCCGCTCGTCTGGGACGATCGCACCGCATCATCCACACATCCGCCTGCGACAAGACAATCGTCATGGCTGTCAAACAACGCAAAGACGCTTACCGATAATCGCTTACCGATAATTCAAAAGAAAAGCCTTCAACCCAGTCAAGGCCGGCATTGGCTGCGACGACCGCCTCCGCCTCGTCTTCAAGGGGGCGAATGAAACCTCCTCGGTGCAGATACGAGCGTCGGCGGGGGCGTCAGTGACAACGGTCGGCTGGACGACGGGGTCGGCGCTGAGTCGGTTGGCGAGCGCCCGGCCGAGCCGCCGCCGACGATCACATAGTCGTAACGGCGGTTGTGGTCTGCCATGTCAGCCTCGCTATCCGGCACCTCCACGCCGCGGTCGGCGTACCATGCCACGAAGGCGACCCTGTCTCTGAGGGCCTCCGACCACGAAGGCGCCGCAATGACCGAGACCCCCCGGCCCCGACCTGCGCCGACGGCGGCGGGGCGCTGCCTTTGCGGCGGGGTCAGCTACGAAGTCCGCGGTCCGCTGCGCCCGGTGTTGAACTGCCACTGCCGGCGCTGCCGCCGATGGACGGGCCACTTCATGGCGGCGACCAACTGTCGGCAGACCGACCTGCGTCTGCTGTCCGACGAATCGCTGTCCTGGCATCACCCCACCGACGATCCCAACGTGGCCTACGGCTTCTGCAGCGACTGCGGCGGTTCGCTGTTCTGGAAAGTGCGGGAAGGACCCGACGATCAGGCCGACCACGTCTCCATCTGCGCCGGCACTCTGGACCTCCCCACCGGCTTGACCACGCAAGGCGCTCTGTTCACGCCCGAGGCCGCCGACTATCACACCCTCGACCCGAACGTGGAAGCCCGTCACCAAGAGTAACTCCGCGACAGCAACCGCGTCTGAGACACGAGATCTCCGCGACACGAGATCAAGGTGTCTTGGCGAAGGTCAGAGCAGAGACTGCTGTCCGAGCGTGGGCGCTGCTGCTGCGAGCGGTTCGAGTCCCCGGTTCACAACATCGTCAAGACGCTCTTCGATGTCACAGAGACTGGCCACGGGCAGAGCGCCTCGCTGCTCGAGTTCCGCATTGCCCGGGCCTTCCCCGTCGCCGCGCCACACTGCGACTTCCCCGTAACCGTGCTTGAGCGCTTCGGTGGCGCCCGACCAAGTGCCGCCGGTCCCGTAGTCGCTGGCGACGACCAGCGTGAGCGCGGACTGTGCATAGATGAGCTTGTTGCGGCCCATGGCGCTGCCGACGCTGAAAGCAGCATCCGGGCTGTACGGAGTGCATATGACCGTGCTGCCTTCGTGAACGGCCCTGCGCACATCGGGCCGTTTGAGCTTGCGCGACAGCGATTCGGCCAGGATCCCGACGACCGCTCCGCCAGCCTCGAAGGCTGCGTCCATGGCGGTCTGATCGACCCCTCGAGCGCCCCCCGACACCAACGGAATGCCTCGCCGTGCCGCAAGCCGGGCGCACTCTCTGGCCACTTCGCCTCCCTCGGGGGACACGTCGCGGCTGCCGACCACTCCCAGCCCGAGCGTGCCGAGCTGCTCGATCGCACCGGCGGCATACAACAGCGGGGGCGCCTTCGCTGCAAGCCGGTGCCGCCACCCGCTCGGATAGTGCTCGTCGAAGACGGTGACGGTGCGGATGCCCGACTGCTCCAGCCGCTCCAGTTCGAAAGCCACTGCGGTCGCTCGCTGCGAGAGTCCGACGACTCGTCCGGCGACGTCTGCTGGCAAGCCGTGATCTTGCACGAGTTGTGCTTCACCCTTGTTGAGAAGCACAGCGGGATCCATGCCTCCTCCATTCGCGTCAAGCAGCCGCCAAAACTCAGATGCCTTGAAGGGTTGCACACCCTCAGCGCAGAGACGACCGGCAAGCAAGATCGTGACCAACGAGTCGTCGTGCCTCAAGTGAGCGACCTCCCGGCGGTGTCCGCCAATGCGAACGGGAACACCGGTCCAGCTGCCGCTCTGCGCAGCAGAAGACCAACGACCGTCAAGGTCCAGCGCGAATCAACCATGTCGTCAACAAGCAGCACCGGACCCGACGGTACTTCACCTGCGATCTCGAAGGCGTCGGCGATGTTGCGGTACTGCTGCTGGTTGTTCTGCATCGTCTTTTGGGGCTTGGTGTCTTTGACCTTGACGACTGCATCCTTGCAGACCAGCCCGAGCGATGACGCCAAGCGGCGGGCGAAGTCTCGCACCAGTTCGTGCCGACGCAACGAAGGCACATAGGCAACCCAGCCAGGCGCAGGCTCAGGCCTCCAGCGGTTCTGGATCAGATCCCGTGCCGCTTCGACGAGTTGTTCGTCGAACCTTCCGGCCTGCTGCTTGCCGGACCGCACCAGCCGGCCCCAGCCGCCGTCGCCCCAGACGGCGAGTACTCGCCCTTCTTCAAGCCTGTCAGCCAAAGGAATCCTCTTACCGTCGGGGAACTGCCTGCGAGCTTCGATCGCGCGCTCAGACTTGCGTAGGAAGTCGACAGCCTGCTGGACCACAGCCGGTTCGAACTTCCGGTCCATGCTCTCGCCACTGCAATTGTCACAAGTCCCGCATGGTTCGGAATCATGGTCGTCGAGGTAGCTGCGCAGAAGACGCATCCGACACTCGCCGGTGCTGATGTAATCCCGCATCTGCTTCTGCTCCGACCGACGAAGAGTTGTGACGGCAGCCACCCGTTCATGGTCGAATTTCCAGCGAGCCAACGTTCGCAGCCACCTCTTATCTTCGCGCTCTACCGCTCCCTCGACTTCCAGAATCTTGAGCAGGCTCTCCAGCCGTCCTTGACGCATGTTGACTTCCGCGAGGATCTCTTTGGTCGTCATAGCAACAGCATTGCGCTCGAGCACGCGAACGACCTCTTCAGCCAGTTCTGGCGCAGGAAAGGCTGAGTCGATGAAATAGTCGTTGATATCCGCGTCCTCGCCACCCTGCAGGAGGATGCCCCACGATTCTGTCAGAGCGCGTCCGGCCCGCCCGACCTGCTGGTAATAGGTCACCGGCGACCCTGGTGCCTGAAAGTGGATGACGAAAGCCAAGTCGGGCTTGTCGAATCCCATGCCCAAAGCCGATGTGGCCACTACCACTTTTACCCGGTTGGCGATCAGGTCACGCTCGACGGCTTGGCGGTGTTCGAGGTCGTCCCCACCGCTGTATGCCTGAGCGGCTATGCCCTGTGATCTGAGCCAGTCGGCAACCCGTCCGGTGTCAGCGACGGTCAGGCAGTAGACGATGCCCGTGCCTGGCAGTTCCCCAGTCACTGAGGCGAGCCAAACCAGCCGCTCAGCTTGCCCCGGCTTGTCGATTGCGTGAAGCCGGAGGCCGCTTCGCTCAAGAGTGCCCCTCATCGGCACGAAGTCGGCGCCGAGTTGCGCGGTCACATCAGCGATGACGCGATCATTAGCCGTGGCGGTGCAGCACAGAACCGGCACACCGGAAGGCAGCAGGTCCAGCACCCGGACCAACCGCCGGTAGTCGGGCCGGAAGTCGTGGCCCCAGTCGGAGATGCAGTGGGCCTCGTCGATCACCAACAGGCCGCTGCGCCGGCCGACTGACGGCAGCACTTCAGCACGGAACTGTTGGTTCGCCAGTCGTTCAGGCGAGATCAGCAAGACATCCACCTCTTCTGCGTAAATCTGCTCCGTAACCTCTGCCCACTCGTCACTGTTCGAGCTGTTGATGGTTGCGGCACGAACTCCGAGCCGCTCGGCGGCCTCGATCTGGTTGCGCATGAGCGCCAACAGAGGCGACACCAAAAGCGTGGGGCCCAGCCCGCGAGCACGCAACAACCGGGTGGCGATGAAGTAGACGGCGCTCTTGCCCCAGCCTGTCCGCTGAACCAGCAACACACGGCCACGGTCGGCCACCAGTGCCGAGATCGCCTCGAGCTGGTCAGCCCTAAAGGCTGTCGCCCGGTCGCCGGTCAGTCTCCGCAGCAACTCCAACGCCTCGGATTCAAGACCATCTCTCATCAGACTGGACTGTATGCAAGCCCTATGACATCACTGCAACCAGCAGCGCCTCCCAGCCTCGGCGTCGGCGAATTCGAGGCGATCCGAGTTCGCCGGCCCGGTGCGGCGGCTCGCTAGCGGGTGGCGTCTAAGCGGTCCAGCGGGCCGTCCCAGGCGAGGATGCCCCGGTCGGCGGTGACCAAGCGGTGACTGTTCATGGCGGTTGCGACGATGACGCGGGCAGCCGGATCGCCGGGCAGCCCCTCAAGAGCGCCGGCGCGGGCGGCTGTCTCGCCGTCGAGCGGGTAGCCTGCGTCGGTGACCGCAGAGCCCGCAGGCGCACCCCAGGAAGGCCGCGCGCCGCAGTTCCCCAGCGACGAATGGGTCGGCTGGCTGGACGCGACGCTCTCGCAGTGCCGCGTCGACGACTCATTGAGCCTGGTCCTGCGATACCGGGTGGCCAGCGACGACGGACCGCATTTCTGCTGGGACGTGCGCATCCAAGACGGCCGTGTCTCGGCAAGTCCGGCGCAATCCGACGAGGCTGCCGAAGCTGACGATCAGCCGCATGTGACCCTGACCTCGGATCACGACACGGCCCACGCCATCGCCCTCGAGAGCAGCTCCGCCCAGCGTGCCTTCGCTGAGGGACGGCTGCGCCTGAGCGGCGACCCGCTGCAGCTGACCGAGGCGCGTCCGGCCCTGGAAGCCATCGGCAAAGCTCTAGCCGAGTCGTAGGCCGCAGGCGGTTATTTCAGGAAGCGGCTGGTGGTGTTGTCGGCCAGCACCTTGCCGCCTGTCTGGCAAGTCGGGCAGTAGGCCACCCGGTAGCGGCGGTACTCGACGGCTCGGACCGTGTCGTCGCAGTTCGGGCACTGCCGGCCCACCCGGTGATGGACGTCGTTGGGGCGGTTCTTTGAGCGGCCCATGTCTTGGAGCTGGCGCTCCGCCGCCAAGCCTCGCTCGATCGACGTTCTGATGGCCTCGTGCAGCCGGTCCACGGCTTCGTCGTCGAGACGCGACGCGTTCGTGAACGGGGAGATCCTGGCCGAATGCAGTATTTCGTTGGCGAGCAGCCTGCCGATGCCGGCCAGATGGGACTGATCCCTCAGGAAGCCGTGAACTCGCTCGCTGGCCGCGCTCAGCCGGCGAGCCAAGTCGTCGCGGTCTATGGCGTCGGCGTCGGGCCCGAGTCGCGCCAGAGGCTCGGACTCGTCGGGATCGCCTGAGATGAGCCAAACCCCCGCACGGCGCTCCTTGCCGGCTTCGGTGAGCAGCAGAGCCGAAGAGTCCTCGAAACTCCAGCGGGCCATGCCGCCGCGGGGTTTGGGCGCCTGCGCGGCGTCGCCGCGCAACCTGCCCGCCTGCATCAGATGCACCACGAAAACCAGGCTCGGGTCCCGGCGCCTGTCGTCGTCCGCCCCGTCACCCCCGTCACCCTCGTCACCTCCGGCGCCGACGACAACAGCCTCGCCGCCGACGTTGCACTCCCCGTCACCTCCGTCACCTCCGTCACCTCCGTCACCGACGACAGCAGCGTCGTCATCCCCGACGTTGCACTCCCCGTCATCCCCGACGGCGGCGTCTTCGCTGGCCTTCGCTCGGAGCGCCGGATCGCCCTGCCCAGCGGTGTCGCCCCTGCCACCGCCGCCTTCGCGGGCCGCCGGATCGCCCCGCCCGAAGCGCAACAGCAAGTACTTGCCGCGATGGCCGACGCTGACCAGCGGCTCGCCGGCCGCAGCAGCCGGCCGAGGATCGAATGTTTTGAGCGCGGCCGGGTGAAGCGGCTCGAAACGCTTCAGCGCTATCCCGACGAAAGCTGCCGAGAGCCGCTCGGCATGGGCGACGATCTCGGGCAGTTCCGGCATGCCGGTCTCTGCGGCTAGATCAGGCCCAGCTCGGCGACGGTGTCGCGCTCGGCGGCCAGTTCTGCCACCGAGGCGTCGATGCGCTCCCGCGAGAAGTCGTCGATCTCAAGGCCGGAGACGATCTCATAAGCGCCGTCGGAGCATCTCACAGGAAACGACGAGATCAGCCCCGCGGGCACGCCGTAGCTGCCGTCGGACGGCACCGCCATCGACACCCAGTCACCGGCGGCGGTGCCCGACATCCAGTCGAGCACATGATCGACGGCCGCGTTGGCCGCAGAAGCAGCCGACGAAGCCCCGCGAGCCTCGATGATGGCCGCTCCCCGCTGCTGGACAGTCGGAATGAAGGCCTCCTCGAGCCAGCTCCGGTCGTCCACCAGCTCGACTGCTTCGCGGCCGTTGACCAGGCAGTGAGAAAGATCGGGATACTGGGTGGCGGAATGGTTGCCCCAGATGGTCATGCGGGCGACTTCGCCGACGGCCGCTCCCGCACGAGCCGCCAGCTGAGCCTTGGCCCGGTTGTGGTCGAGTCGGGTCATGGCCGTGAACCTCTCACGGGCGACCCCAGAGGCGTTGCTCATGGCGATCAAACAGTTGGTGTTGGCCGGGTTCCCCACCACCAGCACCCGCACATCGGCAGCCGCACGGGCGGCGATGGCGCGTCCCTGCACTGTGAAGATGGCGCCGTTGGCTTCCAGCAGATCTTTGCGTTCCATGCCTTTGGTGCGCGGACGCGACCCGACCAGCAGCGCGATCTGCGTGCCGTCGAACGCTTCGTCCGCATCGTCGGTGAGCACCACGTCCGACAGCAGGCCGAAAGCGCAGTCGTCGAGTTCCATTGCCACGCCCCGCAGAGCGTCCATGGCGGCGGGGATCTCCAGCAGCTGGAGGAGCACCGGCTGCTCGGGCCCCAGCATCGACCCTGAAGCGATGCGGAACAACAGGCTGTAGCCGATCTGTCCGGCGGCGCCGGTGACCGTGACTCTGATGGGATCATTCATGGAACTCACCGTACCCGTCCTGCGATGGTGGTGCTGCCCGACGCCCGCCCAGCGAAACTCAGCGGGGCGATCCGGGTCACCGTGCCCGGTCCGCGGCGGTGCGGGTGTTGCTCACCCACCTGCGATGCAGTTTGGCGTAACTGCCGCCGGCGGACAGCAACTGATGATGCGTGCCTTGTTCGATGATCCGTCCGTCGTCGAACACCAGCACCAGATCAGCCCTCTCGGCGGTGCTCAAACGGTGAGCGACCGACACTGTTGTGCGCCCCTGCGCCAAACGTGTTATGGCCGCAGCCAGTGCCTCCTCGGTTTTCGGATCCACGGCGGAGGTCGCCTCGTCGAGGATCAACAAACCCGGATCCGCTACCTGGGCCCGTGCCAGAGCCACCAGCTGGCGCTCGCCCACCGAGAGGCGTCCGCCTCGCTGCCCCACCGGAGTCCTGATCCCGCTCGGAAGGGTCTCCAGCCAGCCGCGCAGACCCAGCTCGTCGATGGCGGCTTGAGCGTCGGCGGCTGTGGCGCCTGGGCGACCGAAACGGATGTTGTCCTCGATCGTCGCCGCGAACAGGAACCCGTCCTGGGGAACCAGCCGGATGCTGCGCCGACGAGACTGCGGCGACACGTTCGCGAGGCTGGCGCCGCCGATCACGATCTCGCCGGTTGCGGGGTCGGCGAGACGCGCCAGCAAGCGGGCGAAAGTGGTCTTGCCCGAACCGGTCTCGCCGACTATCGCGACACTGGCGCCCGGCGGTATCGAAACATTCACTCCCCGCAGCACCGGCACAGGCGCCCGATAAGCGAAGTCCACCGCACGCGCCTCGATCCCGAGAGGGCCCGACGGCAGCTCTTCGGCGGTCTCGGCTGACGGTTCGACCACCTCGACGGGCGCGTCCAAGATTCCCAGCACTTTCCACCATGCCGCTAGCGCCGACTGGGTGGTATCGAACACCTCGCCGAGCTCTGAGATCGGCCTGATCAGCAGGCGCACCAAAAACACGAAAGCCACTAGAGCGCCGGCGCCTACGCCCAGTTCCTCTCCCCAGGCCACCCCGACGACGATCGAGGCCGCCAACGCAGCAGCCGACACCAAGTCCACTGCCGGCAGCATCATCGCCCACCATTTGAAAGCCGAGAGCTGGGCTCGGTACTGCTCGTCGACTGCGGTGTCCAGACGTCTGCGGACCGCTGCGTCGTAGCCGTACGCCCTTATCACCGCAGCGCCTGAAACTGCTTCGGTGGCGTGACCCAGCGTGTCGGCCACACGGTCGCGGACCAGCCCGTGAGCGGCGATCTGGCGGCGCTGGATCCAGTGCAGGAACGGCGCCAGCAGCAGATGCAGCGCTGTCACCATCAGGGTCAGCTGCCAGCTGTAGACGGCCATCACCGCCAGCGTCGCCAGGATCAGCACCGGGTTGATGGTCCACGACATGGCGCCCCACTGCATGAACATGGCCATGGCCTCGATGTCGCTGGTGACTCGCGAGACCAGCACGCCGCGCCGCGACTCGCTGTGGTCGGCGAGGCTCAGCCGGTGGATGTGCTCGAAGGCTCTGACCCGCAAGTCGAGCATCACCGACTCGGCCAGGGTCACCAGCCTGATCAACGCGAAGCGGCTCGCTGCGGCCACGACCAGCACCAAACCGAGCGCCAGCCCCGACAGAGTCCACACCACGCCCGGCCGGTAGCCGTCGGCACCGAGCACGCCGTGATCCAAAACGAGCTGCACCAGCACTGGAACGATCAGCCGTCCCACCGCGGCGAACAGCCCCACCGCGGCGATCAAAGGCAGACCGCGCCGCAGCCGCGTGCTCATCGCCGCGCCGCGGCGCAGCACCTGAAGCGCTTTGACCTGACCGTCAGCACCGGTGTCTTCGGCGGCGCGGTTCGAGTTGCTGCTCACGGGACTGCCGCCTGCTCGTAAGCGGTGATGAGGGACCGGTAGTCGTCACGCTGCAACAGTTCGGCGTGCGAGCCGGTGGCCACGATCCTTCCTCCCGCCAGATACGCCACCCGGTCAGCGAGCTCGATGACCGAGATCCGCTGCGCCACCATCAGCATCGTGGTGTCCAGCGAGGAACCGATCCGGTCGAGGATCCTGGCTTCCACCACCGGATCGATGGCGCTGGTGGCATCATCGAGGAGCAGCAGCCGCGGGTCTCGCACCAGGGCACGAGCCAGCGCCACACGCTGCCGCTGCCCGCCCGAGAGGGTCAGGCCGCGCTCGCCGACGACGGTGAGGTCGCCGTCGGGGAGCCGCGCCACGAAATCGCTCGCCGCGGCAGTGTCCAGCGCGGCAGCGACGTCGCGGCGAGGCGCTGCTGCCGCCACCGGCGCGCCCGACACCACCGGCGCTCCCGACGACCGCAGATCGACGTTCTCAGCCACGGAGTCGGCGAACAGGAAAGCTTCCTGAAAAACCAGAGCCGCCGCCTGGTGCAGTTCGTCAGGGTGGATGCTCCCGAGATCGACGCCCGACAAGCGGATGGCGCCGTGCGACGCCTCGTTGAGCCCCATCACAGTCTCGAGCAGGGTCGACTTGCCGGATCCTGTCGCCCCCACCAGAGCGACGCGCTCACCAGCACGCACCCGCAAGGTCACGCCGTCGAGCACCCTGCGAGTGCCGTAGCCCACTGCGAGGTCCTCGATCGCCAGATCGAGCGGGCCGTCGGCAGGCAGCGACCGCGAAGTGCTCGGCGATGCCGCTACAGGCTCGTCGAGGACCCGGTCGACACGATCCAGCGACACCACCGAGCGGGGCAGTTCCTCCAAGAAGAACCCCACAATGAAAAGCGGCACGGCCAGAAGCGAGAACAGCGTCGCCGCCAGCACCAGATCCCCCGGCGTCGCCTGGCCTCTGCCCACCAGCCAGGCGCCCACCAGCAGCAGAGCCACCGCTCCCACGGTGGGCAGAGCGTCGATGGCCGGCTCGAAGGCGGCCCGCATCCGCCCCACCCGGATGCGCTCGTCGCTCAACCTCCGCGACGCTGCTCTCATCCGTTCCACCTCGAAAGGCTCACGGCCCAGCGTTTTGACCACCACCGCCCCGTCGAAGCTCTCGTGCGCGACTTCTGTGACTTCGCCGACGCGCCGCTGCACCTCCGCCGAGGGCGCCTCCACTCTGCGGGTGTAGACCCGGCTGATCAGCGCCAGAGCCGGGAACACCACCGCTGCGATCAGCGCCAGCAGAGGATGCGCCGCGAACAGGGCCACCATCGTCACCAGCACCAGCACCACCACGCTGACCGCGAACGCCAGCGGCTTGAGCACTGTGGTGGCCGTGTTCACGTCGGAGTCGACATGGGCGAGCAACTCCCCCGGATCACGGCGACGATGAAAGTCCATGGGCACGTCGAGGTAGCGGTGCAGCAGCCCGCGCCGCCAGTCGCGCTGGGTGCGCAACTCGGCCATCGACAAGAACAAACGCCGAGCCAGCACCGAGATTCCGCTCACCAGCGAGATGCCGATCACCCACAAGGCCGCCAGAGTCGGAGACCCCCGCTCAGAGGGATTCGCCAGTATCACATTGTCGGTGATCCAGCCCAGCGCCCAGGCGATCGCCACGGTGGCGGCCACGAACCCGAGCGCTCCGATCATCGCCAGCAGGTGCTGCAGCGGGTGAGCCCGGACCGAGCGCATGATCAGGCGCAGACCCCGACGGGCTATGCCGCTGCGGGATGCGCCCGGTCGCTCCGAGTCCTTCAAGAGCGCAGAATGCAGAATGCGGGAAAGTTCAGATGCGGTCGATGATCGCCGCGGCGAACTCCGAGCATTTCACCTCGGTGGCGTGCTCGCTGAGACGCGCGAAGTCGTAGGTGACGATCCCGTCGCTGATGGTCGCCTCGACCGCGGCGATGATGTCGGCGGCGGCTTGACGCCAGCCGAGATGCTCGAACATGAGCACACCCGACAGCAGCACCGACGACGGGTTGACCTTGTCCTGGCCGGCGTAGCGGGGCGCGGTGCCGTGCGTGGCCTCGAACACGCCATGGCCTGTGACGTAGTTGATGTTGGCGCCCGGGGCGATGCCGATGCCTCCCACCTGGGCCGCCAGCGCATCGGAGATGTAGTCGCCGTTGAGGTTCATGGTGGCGATCACGTCGAAGTCGGCCGGGCGGGTCAGCACCTGCTGCAAGGCGATGTCGGCGATCGTGTCTTGCACCAGGATCTTCTCGCCGGGATCGCCGCCGCAGTCCTCCCAGGACAGCGCCACGTCGGCGAACTCGTCTCTGACGAGCTCGTAGCCCCAGCCTCGGAAGGCGCCTTCGGTGAACTTCATGATGTTGCCCTTGTGGACGAAATGGACCCGCTTGCGCCCGTGCTGCGCCGCGTAGTTCAAAGCGGCGCGCTGCAGACGCTGCGACCCGAACTTCGACACGGGCTTGATGCCGATGCCGGCGTCAGCGCGGATCTCCCAGCCGAAGCTGTCGTGCAGCAGCTCGATCAGTCGGGCCGCTTCGGGCGAACCCGACTCGACCTCCAAGCCCGCGTAGATGTCCTCGGTGTTCTCCCTGAAGATCACCATGTCCACCAGCTGCGGGTCGCGCACCGGCGAGGGCACTCCCTTGAACCAGCGCACCGGACGCAGGCACACGTAAAGGTCCATGATCTGTCGGATCGCCACGTTGAGGCTGCGGAAGCCGCCGCCAACCGGGGTGGTCAAAGGGCCTTTGATGCCGATGAGATGCTCGTCGAAAGCCGTGATGGTGTCAGCCGGCAGCCAGTCCCCCGTCTCGTTGTAAGCCTTCTCGCCGGCCAGCACCTCGAGCCAGGCTATGCGCAGGCCGTGCTTGGCTGCTGCCGCGTCGAGCACGGACTTCGCCGCAGGCCAGATGTCCACGCCGATCCCGTCGCCTTCCACGAAAGGGATGATCGGCTCGTCAGGGACGTTCAGCGCTCCGTCGGGCCCCAGAGTGATCTTGCCTGCCATGCGCGTTGAGGTTAGCCGTCAGTCAGCCAGATTCGCCTTTCTGCCCGACTTCCAGGGTCAGAGCCTGCGCCTGTGAGAAGACGTCCTGCAGGCGCAGGCGCACCTGTTCGGAGAAGTCGCTCATTTGTGGGCGGGTCATTCGTTTCGCCGGCGGGCGGAGCGGCTCAGCAGCGACCATGGCCACTCGAACCGGCCGCGGCAGGCGCACGCCGGGGGGCATCGCCTGCTCGGTTCCGGCGATGCCGACCGCCACCACAACAGCGCCGGTGCGCGAGGCGAGATAGCTGACTCCGTCGAAGACCGGCCCCACCTCGGCACCGCTGTTGCGGGCGCCCTCAGGGAACACCACCAGCTGCTCGCCGGCCTGAAGCATTCGGACGGCTTCGCGCATGGCTTCGCGGTCGGCGGCGGCGCGGCGCACCGGGAAAGCTCCCAGCGACGCCAAGAAGTCACCGAACAAACGGTTGGAGAACAGCGACTCTTTGGACAGGGTCCGCAGCCGGCGCCGGGTCATGCCGGCGAGCATCGGAGTATCGAGATTGGACCGGTGTATCGGCGCCACGATCACCGGCCCGGTGATGTCGAGATGCTCACAGCCGTGGCGCTGCACCCGGAAATAGGGATACAGCAACACGATGATCAAGCGACGCACCACGCGGTAGACCCGCATGGCGCCGCGGCTGTCGGCGATGCGCTGAGCCCTCTGCTGCAGATCCTCCACCACTGAGAGCACGAGCGTATAGGTGAGAGTTCGTCGCGTCGCCGCTGTGGCGCTCCCGCTGGAGTTCGCCGCGACCGGAGGTCCGCTCGGGCCGCGGCCTCGCCGGCGGTAGCTGTCGTCGCTGCCGGCTCGTCTGCGTTGCCGGCGCATCGTCGTTGCCGGCGCATCGTCGTTGCCGGCTCGTCTGTTCGCTCGGGCTCTATGAACTATGAGACTGCGAGG
The DNA here is from genome assembly GCA_026708645.1 of Acidimicrobiaceae bacterium. Classification (GTDB taxonomy): domain Bacteria; phylum Actinomycetota; class Acidimicrobiia; order Acidimicrobiales; family Aldehydirespiratoraceae; genus Aldehydirespirator. Next base: position 32,873 of record JAPOUM010000022.1, read on the forward strand.
ATGCGGTGAAGGCTTCGCAGCGCTGCGGCGACGTCGATGCCGTCGCGCCAGATTTCGACGTCTCCGGCTGCGGCGATTCCCGCGATCAGATCCTCGGGAGTGTCAGCGTCGCAGACCAGCGCCACTGAAACCGCTCCCGCATCGCGGAGCGCGGCTGCGGTGGCTGCGCCTCGCAGGCGGTAGCTGTCGTCGCTGCCGGTGATCACAGCGACTCGCAGACCGGACTCGGCGAAGTCCGCCGCGGCGGCGATGGGCGAGTCCAGCCCGTCGGCGAGGCGCGGCTCGACGCCTCCGGCGCCCAGCAGATTCTGCGCCCAGGCGCTGCGCGGCGAACTCTGGGCAGCCGAGCCGAGCGCCGCCACCCAGGCAGCGGGCCGCCGGCCGTGCGCCAGCTGGTAGCGACGGGCCGCGTCACGCAGCTCTTCGAAGGGCCCGGCAAGACGCCTCAACGGCAATGCCCGACCGCGGTCGTCTCCGTCGTCGCGGCTCGGGCTCGCAGCCGCGTCCGGCGGCGCCGGTTCGGCCGCCCATGTGAAGTCGCTCACCCCTGTGAGCCGTTCTTCTCGGTTTCGCAGCGCCTCCAGTCGGGCCAGCCAGCTTCGCTCCGCCGACTTCGCCAAAGCGCCCTCGGCGATCGCCGCTTCGATCCCGCCGGAGGCTTCGACGTCTTGCAGCACTCGCCAGCCCGCCGACGCCAGCTGCTCGGTGAGCGACTCCACGTAGAACGATCCGCCCGCCGGATCCGCAGTCCAGGCGAGGTGCGACTCCTCCAGCATCAGCGTCTGTGTGTTGCGAGCCAGCCGACGGCCCAGAGCCGCCTCGGCGCCGGCCGACGGCGCCGCCTGATCGAAGGGCAGCACCGTCAACGCGTCGGCGCCGGCCACCGCAGCAGCCAAAGCCGCGCCCGAGCCGCGCAGCAGATTCACCCAACGATCCCAGCGGCTGTACATGTGAGCCGCCGTGACTGCATGCTGATACTGCCGGGCGGATGCTTTCGAGCCGCCGCTCGCTGTGACCACCCGGGCCCACAGCACTCGGGCCGCCCGCAGCGCTGCGACGGTCATGAACTGATCGGCGGTGGCCGGCAGCCTGAAACCGATCATCCCGGCGGCCTGGTCCACGGTGGCGCCCTGATCCACCAGAGCACGAAGACAAGCGACCCCTGTCGCCGTCGCCCAGCCCAGCACTTGCGCTTCGCTGGCCCCGGCGTCGCTGTAACGAAGCGCGTCGACCGCGAAGAAGCGCAGTCCCTCACCGGCAGCGCCGGAGTCGGCCACGACTCGGCTCTGCTGCTGCGCCGCCCAGGCAGCGGCGGAGGCCAAGTCGCACGGCTGCCCGGTGCTCGCCGACTCTCCCAGCGGGTCGAGCCCTAGGCTGCTGCCCGGCGCCGGCGGCGCGCCGTTCTGCTCGGCGAAAGCGACCAGAGCCTGAGCCGCGGCGATGCCGCCATGAGGCGCCAGAGCCAGCGGCGCCGCAGCGGGGTCGACACCGCTGAGCGCTCCGCCGAGCAGCGCCGTGAGCGCGTCGGCGTCGAGGCCGTCCGGGACTTGAAGCTCGACGGAAGTGACGCCGTTGGCCAGGTCCTCGGCGATCGCCTGCCGGGCCTCGTCAACCTCGTCGGGATCCGCGGTCACGGTGTGGCTCTGGCGCACGTCCCAGCGCGGCGCTGCGCCGACCGTCGCAGGCGCAGCTCTCAGCAGCGCCGCCGGGCGAGCGGCGGAGTGCGTGTAGAGCGTCCGGACTTCGATGCCGTCGCGGGTGCGGGTGGCGAGATCCGCGGGTTCTCGTCCTCTGAGGGTCCGCTTCGCTTCGGCCAGCCAGTCGTCGCCGACGCAGCGTCGAGACGGCTCGCCGTCCATCACATCGTGAAGCGCAAGCTGCGGGCCGCGTGCTCGCCCCAATGGGCGTCGCCGCTCCAAGAGATGGCGCCCTCGTCGATCTTGGACTGAGGATCGACTCGACCGCAGGCCAGCATGGTGAAAGTCAACGAGTCCGCGCGAAGCACCACGTCGGGATCCGGCAGCGAGCCCGGCTCGACCGCCTTGGCTCGACCGTCTACCACCACAGCGATCTGGCGCTGCACCGGTCCGGTGATGTCGGCGCGCAGGCTCATGCCGTCGGGCAGGCCCACCTTCTTGCCGATGATGTAGCCGATCGAGCCCTCCACCTGGTTCATGACGATCTCCGCCGCGAGGCCGGCGTCGTCGGTGGGACGGCCCAGCGGGATAGCGCAGTCGCGCACGTGCACCCACAGATCAAAGACGCGTATGGCCAGGAAGCCTGCGTAGTCCTGCACCCCCACCGGCGTCCACGAAGCCTGCGAGAGGTCGGCGTCGCTCATGTCGCGCAGTTCCGCTCTGCGAGCATCGAAGATCTGCTTCACACGAGCCTTGAAATCCGGCGCGGACATGCCCGCTGAGGCGTCGGTCAATGCTTGCATCTTCGCGAACGCAGGCATGTCGTCGGCGTTGATCTCCCATCCCAGGACTGCGTCTTCCACGCCGACTGCATGGCCGACGGCTTGGCGCACCGTCCACGCCGGGCAAAGCGACTGGCGGGTCCACTCTGCATCGGAGAGCTGCTCGCACAAGTCGAGAGTTTCGCTGTAGCAGGCTTCGACGGCGGCGATGAGAGATCGCGGAGCATACGAGTGCATAGCCGAAAGCATGGCCAAAGCGGGCCGCGACCGCAACACCGGCAAAGAAGCAACCGCCATGACCCCGCCCCCTACGCCGCCGCCACGGTTGCGTGCCAGGTTCCGGTGGACAGTCGAGCGATCCCGACCCAGACGCTGCGCCATCGCCTCGACACGCACACCGCCGTGTGCAGCGCCTCGACACGCACACGCTCCGCGAACCTCAGCCTCGCTGCCCCGCTCGCCACTGGTTGCGGGCTTCAGATGCGGCGGTCTTGGTCTTGCCAATATTCGTCTCGCAGCAGGCGCTTGTAGAGCTTGCCGGTGTCGTGTCTCGGCAGTTCGCTGCGGAAGTCCACGCTGCGGGGGCATTTCACCGCGGCCAGTCCGGCGCGGCAGTAGTCGATCAACCGGCGCTCCAGGTCGGCCGCGGCTGCTTCGTCGGCGGGCATGCGCACGGGTTGCACCACGGCTTTGGGCGCTTCGCCGAGGTCGTCGTCGGGCACGCCGATCACGGCCGCATCGATGACAGACGGATGCATGGTCAGCAGGTTCTCGGCTTCTTGGGGATAGACGTTGACCCCGCCGCAGATGATCATGTGAGCCTTGCGATCGGTCAGATACAGGAAGCCGTCGGAATCCACCCGTCCCACGTCGCCGAGGGTCGACCAACCGTTGGCGAGCCGCGAGTTCCGGGTCTTCTCTTCGTCGCGGTGGTATTCGAAAGTGCCGCCGGAACTGAAATAGACGGTTCCTTCGACGCCTGCGGGCACTTCGGCGCCGGTGGCTTCATCGACGATGTGGACCTCGCAGGCGATAGGCGCTCCGACGGTTCCCTCATGGGCCAGCCACTGTTGGCTGTCACAGAAGGCGAAGCCGTTGCCTTCGGTGCCTGCGTAGTACTCGCTGATGATCGGGCCGAGCCATTCGATCATGCGATGCTTGGCTTGCACAGGACAGGGCGCGGCGGCGTGCAGCACGCAGGAAAGCGACGACAGGTCATGGCGCAGTCGCTGCTCTTCGGGCAGTTTCAACATCCGCACGAACATGGTGGGAACCACCTGAGTGTGGGTCACCCCGTAGCGCTCTATCGCGGCTAGGAACTGCTCGGCATCGAAACGCTCCATCACGACTGAGGTGGCGCCGATCTCATGGACGGCCTTGGTGAAGCGCAGCGGCGCAGCGTGATAGAGCGGCGCCGGGGTCAGATAAACCGACTCTTGAGACATTCCCAGCAGCAGCACGCTCAACTCCGCCACAGACGACCATTCTTCGCCGACGCTGACAGCCTCTTGAGGGTCATAGGCCTCATGGGAGACGAGCACGCCTTTGGGGCGCCCGGTGGTGCCCGAGCTGTAAAGCATGTCTCTGCCGGCCGTCCGGTTCGCCAGAGGCTCAGTCGATGCTGCCGCCAAGGCCTGCTCGTAGCTTTCGTAGCCGTCGACGGCGCCGTCCATCATCAGCCTCAGCCCGACTCCGCTGATGCGGTCGAGCACTTCGGCGCTCTGATCCGCTTTGTGCTGAGACGTGATGTAGGCGCGGGCGCCGCTGTTGTCGACGATGTAGGCGATCTCGTCGCTGGTGAGACGGCTGCTTATCGGCGTGTAGATCACCCCCGCGTAATGCGCTCCCCACACCAGCGGCAGAAAGTTGCGATGGTTCTCCAGGCACCAGGCGACGTGATCGCCGGGCGCCAGGCCTGCTGCGCGCAGCATTCGAGACACCTGGTTGGCTTCGGCTTCGAGCTGCGCATAGCTGATCGTCTCGCCGGATCCCGCCATGATCACCGCGGGCTTGTCGGGATCGGTGGCAGCGTGCAGTCCCGGATGCATCAGCTGCGACAATACTCACGCCCAAGCGCCCACACGCCGGCTGGCAGAGCGCACGAACAGGGTGAGAGTTCATCGAGCCGCAAAGTGTTCATTCCCGCAGCGCGTTCTGGGAGGGCGAAACCCCCGGACTGCTCAGGGTGAGAGTTCGTCGAGCCGCAGAGAGTTCATTCCCGCTCCCACGGTTCGCCTCCCGCTCGGCGCTTGTGCTTGACGTGAGAGTTCGTCGAGCCGCAGAGTGTTCATTCCCGCAGCTGTCCGCCGCTACATTCCCGCTCGTCCAGGGCCGCTCGCCGCTGCGGCTTGCTGGCAGCCGCGAGCCGTTGCAGTCCGCAGCAGGGAGTTCGGGCGGCGCGGCCCCTTCGAGCTGCGCCCGTTTCGCGGCCGTCGCGAGCCGCTGCAGGTCGCAGCTGGGAGTTCGGGCTAGCCGGAGCGGCGCATGGCTTGACGGGCACGATCCTCGGCCACCCGCTTGCGGCCGACGATCGGCGTGGTGGGCGCAAATCCGGCATTGGCGCGTTCGGACTCGCTCTCGCCGCCCCAGAAACCCAGCTCGCGATTGCTGCGGGCGTATTCGCGGCACGCCTTCAGCACTTCGCACTCTCGGCACAGCGAACGCGCTCTGGCCTCGCGGCGAACTCTGGCCTCGGGACGCTCCGCGAACGGCGCGAAGAACAGGCTGCTCTCCCCGACGCAGCGCCCAGAATCCATCCACGACGTAGATCCTGTTGGTGCGGCGGCACCGTCGACAGACTCAAACATGAACCAGCAATCTACCAGTTGTATACAACATGCGCCAGCCGAATGTATACAACCTGCCCGAGCCGAACTTCCGGGCGGCCACCACCGGGCGGGCTTCTCCAGTCGCTCACCACAGGGCGGGGTCACCTGGCCGACGCTCGCATCAGCACTCAAGCCACCAAGCCACAAACTTCCAGCCGACCACCACCTACCAGACACCACCAACACCCACACAGACCCTCACCAAGCACCGGGCCACAGGCTTCCAGTCGCTCACCACAGGGCGGGGTCACCTGGCCGACGCTCGCATCAGCACTCAGCCACCAAGCACCGGGCCGCGGGTTTCCAGTCGCTCACCACAGGGCGGGGTCACTGGCTCTGGCCTGATCTCGGCCGCGGTTGCTGGTTCGACTTTCTGTGGATGCTGCCTGTGCTCGGACTTGTCCGTTGTCGGGTCCGGCTCTGCCTTCCCGGGTTCTGGCCTCGGTGCTGGTCTGGCTTGTCTTGGTTTCGGGTCGGCCTGGCCGGGCCGAAGATCGCCCTCGTCGAGTTGGCGGCTCTGGTTCTGGCGGCGGGTCGTCTGCATGAGCCGGCCCGTATCGGGGATTTGTGGCTGTGGCTGTGTCGCCGGGCGGGTGCAGACTGTGGCTGCCGTCAAGGTGCTTGATGATGCGCCAGTTGTGGTGATGGATATTGTGATGGCAGTTCCAGCAGACCATGATCAGGTTCTTGATGTTGGTGGCGCCTCCTTGTGAGTAGGGGGTGATGTGATGGGCTTGGCACATGCCTGCGGGCGCCCCGCAATGAAAACAACCGCCATAGGCGGCGAGCAGAGCCTGCCATTGCGTGTCGGTGACAGTGCGGCGCGACCGGCTGCGCCAGATGGCGTCACCGGCACGGTCATATACCAGCCCGGCCCAGCGAGCGTTGCACGACAGTTCATCGAGCACCGCCTCCGGCAGTTTCGATCCGTCTGACAACTCGCCGATGAGTTCGCCGGTGGTGTCGTCCACATGGGCCAGCACCGTGATGTCAGCAACCCAGCCAGCGCCTGCCCCACCGCTGCTGCTGTAGCCGCCAGTGGCATCCTCACCGTTGTTCGGGTCAGATACTGAGAGGGCGGCGTCTGCACCGCAGCCGCGACAGGTGTCTGAGCTGCTAGTTCCAGCCCCCTTACCGCCACCGCCCGGACCTGCGCCTCGATCAGTCGATTCGGAAGTGTCTGCGCTGGCCGCTTTGGGCCGGTCGGTCTAGGCTGAGCATCATGGGCACGGATGAGCACGCGACCGGAATGGTCATCGCCGGCGAAGATTACGAAGAACTGCTGCGATTGATGACCGAACTAAAAGATCTGGCCGAGCCTGGTAGTCATCGAGCGCTTGACGGTTACAACCAGGTGCGGACGGCCGCCAGGCGAGCAATCGAACTGCTGATCCTTTGCGAATACGAATCACCCGAAGAGGGCAACGGCATCCCTGAGGGCGAGATGCGTGTGACCCCGGTCGAAGTGCGGGCTTTAGAGCCGTACCGGATCTGGCTTCGCTACGACGACGGAGTGGAAGGCGAAGTGGACTTGTCGGATGTGGCGGGCATGGGGGTTTTCGCTGCCTGGGAGAAACCCGGATTCTTCTCTCAGGTCAGAATCGCCCCCGACGGATCAATCGCATGGGGCGACGACTTCGACCTAGACATTTGCAGCGACGCCCTCTACATGGACATCACTGGACTGACAGTTGAAGACATGTTTCCTAGATGGAAACAAGCCGCCTTTGCCTGAGATCAGCCGCTTCCATGGAATCGTGATCAGGGTTCACTGGAGAGACCACGGCAAGCCTCACTCGCCACCTCAGAATTGCAGCTCTTGGAAGAAGCAGCCGAAGAGATCAAGCAATAATGAAGGCTTATAGGGAGACTCGCGCTCTTACCCCGACTCGAACCCGAGGAGCCGGGTTTCCGGGCTCGCCGATGACCCTGCGCCACACAGCCCGCGATGGGATGGTCACCGCCCGCGATCGCAATGATCATCTCAGATCGGATATGAGCGTAAAGGCTGTGAGCTAGTCTCCTCAGCGATGCTTCCAGCACAGTTTGATCCGGCTGTGGATCCGATCCTGTGCTCGCCCTACGCCGAGCCCGACAAGCACTGGGAACTCGACGCGGCGGGACGGGCGATGTCCGGCGTGAAGCCTAAAGACGGCAGGCGCGCCTCAGCGCTGCTTCGTCCCGTCCCCGACGACCACAAAACGGCCCAACTCGCGATGGACATGGAGACAGTGGTGGGCAACGAGGCGGTGGAGGCGATCCGTCACCGCGTCGGTGAGTGGCGTTCGGAGGGCTATCCGGGCACAACCTCGATCACCCGCAAACTGCTGGCGCACTGGGCCGAAGACGACTCGCACCGACAGCACCGTCCCTTCTTCGCCCAGCGCGAGGCCATCGAGACGTTGATATGGCTTCGAGAGGCCGCTCGACGCGACGCCCCCGAGCGCCGGCGCATAGAAGAGCAGGCCCGCTCGGTCAACGACGGTCTCGTGCGCTATTGCTCCAAGATGGCGACCGGCACCGGGAAGACGGCGGTCATGGGAATGCTGATCGCCTGGCAGACCCTCAACGCAGTCCGCACCCGACGACAGCGCTCTCTGCGGCATTCCAGCAGGTTTCTGGTGCTGGCCCCAGGCCTGACGGTGCGTGACCGCCTCGCAGTGCTGGCACCTTCACATCCCGAGAACATCTACCGGGATCTCGGCCTGGTGCCAGGGAACCTTTTCCACGACCTGAACGCGGCTCAGGTGGAAATCGTGAACTGGCAGGCGTTTCGCCGCCGCGACCCCAGCGAAGCGACCGGCGCGCAGAAAGCATTACTCGGCTCGCAGCGTGTCGAGCAGACCGAAACGCAGGAGGCGATGATGCGTCGAGTTGTCGCCGGCCTGCTGCAAGCTGGGAGCGCGCCCGGCGATCTAGTAGTGATCAACGACGAAGCCCATCACTGCTACCTGCCTCAGACCACCGCGAATCTCTCGACCGAAGAGAAGGACTCCGACAAGATCGCTGCGGTGTGGTTCAACGCGGTTCGTGCGCTGCGCGACATGGGCGCGCTCGGCAAACTCGATGCCGACGGCGCTCAAGCTTCACCTGTCTACGACTTCTCGGCGACACCGATGTGGCTCGCGCGCGCCAACCGTGGCGAGTCTCCGATGTTCGAGTGGGTGACCTCTGACTTCTCTTTGATGGACGCCATCGAATCAGGGCTGGTGAAGGTGCCCCGAGTGCCTGTCGACGACGACACCGACACTGCCTCGACTGCGTGGCGGCGCCTCTACGAAGCAACGCAGCGCAAGAAACTCCCCAAACGGAGCACCGAACCGACAATCACTCTTCCCGAGCCTCTGGAAGGGGCACTGACGGCATCTGTGCGCGAATGGCGCAATACGTTCGAGCGGACCGACGGCCGCCAGCCAACACCGCCTGTGATGATCGTGGTGGCCAACACCGTCGCCAACGCTGAAGCCCTCTACGAGCACATCGCCGGCTACGAGACACCTGACGGTCGGCTGTTCGAGGGCCGCTTCGATGAGTTCTCCAACGTGACAGCAGGTGTCGAGGGCTCGGCGCCCAGGTGGAGGACGGCGCCCCGCACGCTGCTGGTGCATTCGCGCCTCGACGATGATGATGCCGTGGGCGCGCGGTTCTCGAAGCTGCTGCGCGAGCAAGCAGCCCGCATGGGCGAAGAAGCTCCCGCCGACGCCGTGCGCGAAGCCCTCAACACGGTCGGCAAGAGCGGTCGTCTCGGCGCCGGAGTGCGCTGCGTGGTGTCGGTGTCGATGTTGACCGAGGGCTGGGATGCCCGAACCGTCACCCAGATTCTCGGCTTTCGGGCGTTCTCGTCGCAGCTGCTTTGTGAGCAGGTCACCGGACGGGCACTTCGTCGCACTTCCTACGATTCGTTCCGCGACGAGCCCGACAAGAAGGGTCTTCTTGCGCCGGAGTACGCCGAGGTTCTGGGCATCCCCTTCGAGTTCATGCCGGCTCGAGGTGCCGGGCCAAGCCCAAAACCTCCATCTCGATCCGAGGTTGAAACCGTGCCGGGCCGTTCGAGCCTGAGAATCATCTGGCCCCAAGTGATGGACTATCTGACCGTGGCCGGCGCCTCAGGATTTCGGCTCGACCCTGAGCGCGTCGTGCCTGCGGCGCTCAGCGCCGACGCCGAGGCCGAGATCGTAGAGGTCGCCGGAGTTTCGGGCGAGATCGGTCTGATGTCAACCGACGAGGATCAGCGCGACAAAGCCGCACGAATGCGCTGCGCAGCCGAGATCGCCAACCTACTAACCGCCGGCAGTGACGAAGCGCCTCAGTCGGGCATCGAAGCACGGACGCCTCAACCGACGGGCCTTCGCGACGGCGGGCGTGCCGCACTGTTTGCTTCGGCCTTCCAGGCAGTCGGCGACTGGCTCGCCCATCCAGACGTGGACTGCGAGCGGGCCGCGGTGCTGCTGCGTCACCGCGAAAAGCGCAACCACTACAATGATCTGATCGCCGCTTGTCGTTTCGCGCCCAAGACCCCCCCCCCCGGCGGATTGCCTCGCTCGGTTCGCCTGCCTTCAGCGACACAGCAGACGTGCATTTCTGGACCACGCTGCAGCACATCCACGAATGCGAGCGCAGCGAACTGTCGCACGCGGCGTGCCACTCACGCCGTGAACTCGACTGTGCCCAGATACTCGACAAGCACCCTGCTGTAATCGCCTGGGTTCGCAACTTCAGCATCGGCTGGAGTCTGCCGTACCACTTCAACGGAGCGTGGAGGGATTATCAGCCTGACTTCGTCGCGCGTCTCAGCAACAGACTGAACGTGATCATCGAATGCAAGGGCGTGGTCGACGACAAGGCTTTGGCCGCCGAGGCATGGACTCGCGACCATTGGATCCCGGCGGTGGAGGGGACGGCGCAGCTTCCAGACGAACTGCGCTGCTGGGCCTACGAGGTGATAACCGAAGCCAGGCATCTCCCCAAACGCCTGGGAGACCTGGCAAAGCAACCACCCACAACGGGCGGCGGACGGGCAGATGAGCCGGCCCTGTACGCTGTCCGTAGCAATCCGGGCCGGCGGCGGTGAGCGCGGCGCAACAACCCGGCGCCTACGAGCACGCATCGGCGTCGCGGGCCAACCAGCCCACATCGGAGACCGCGCCGCTGATGTCCGATCATGACCGGGCGCCGACGCCGTTCAAGGCTGCCCGACAACTTCCCGAATCGGTCGCTCGCGTCTATGAGGCCGCCGTGCAGCGCACTGACGTGGACCTAGATCGCGATCTGTGTGCACATCCACTCCTGGCCTGGGACCGTGGAGGCGCCACCTCCAAGCTCAACGGCGACACAGCTGACGATACCAACCACGACTTCGCCGGAGTTCCTTTATACACCCGCGAGAAAGTGACCCCGGCGCTGCTAATGGAACAGCTGCGGCGCCGGGGCAGTGCTTCGCCTCTGCAGTTCGACTTCGACGGGCTGACCGTAGAAGGCGCGGAGCTGGAGTGGTATCGGCATTCTGGACATTGGCAGAACCGGCTGATCCACGGCGACTCCTCGGCGGTGATGCAATCGCTGATCGCAAAGGACGGCCTGCGCTCGCGGGTGCAAATGATCTATTTCGATCCGCCTTACGGCCAAAATTTCAAATCGAACTTCCAGACCGACGTGGCCAAGCTGGAGACGCCTGAGAAGCTCGGTGGCCTGCCTGCAGGCGATACTGCCCCGCTGAGAGCCTTCCGCGACAGCTACCGCAACGGCATCCACTCGTACCTTGACGGCATCCATGAACGCGCCGTGTTGGCTAGAGAGTTGCTGACCGATTCGGGATCGTTGTTCGTTCAGATCGGCGACCTCAACGTCCACCGCCTCGCTCTAGTCCTCGACGAAGTCTTCGGCCCCGAGAACCGAGTGGCCACAATCACTTGGCGCTCAACCGGTGGCTCTTCAAGCCGAACTATACCCGAGAGTGCCTCTTACGTTCTTTGGTACGCTAAAGATAAACGCAGATGCAAGTACAACCAAATCTACGGCAAGGACAGCTTGAGCGCAGCCGTTGAACACTTCGGATCTTACTCAATGCTTGAGGCACCGGATGGCTCTTATGCACGTCCAACAAAAAAGGAGAAGGAGGCTCCTGACGGAATCGAAGCGGGGCTGAGGTGGTTCTCTCGCTTACCGCTGACCTCCATGGGATCATCAACCACTGGACGCACCCGCTGGGTTAGATTCAACGGCAAGGACTACTACTGTGGAGACGGACGACAATGGCGCGTCTCCGTCCATGACGGAGACGCACCAGTGTGCGCCCCTGGGACGGACGACAATGGCGCGCTTCCGGCGGCAATGCCGCCGTGTCCCGACGACGAACCTTGCGGCCTTTGCTGGCTTGGCTGGTCAGGCCGACTATACGGAGGCAAGTCCTTGCTTGAATGGAAACTCTATTTCTCAGAATTTCCAGGCAGGCGAATCGACAACGTCTGGACAACCAGGCGGCGTCCTTCACGAAAGCGCTATGTCGTTCAAGTAGCTGACTCAATCATTGAACGCTGCATGTTGATGACCACCGATCCCGGTGATCTAGTACTGGACCCGACTTGCGGGTCTGGCGTGACTGCGGACGTGGCCGAAGAGTGGGGACGGCGCTGGGTCACGATCGACGTTTCGCGCGTCGCTGTCGCCGTGGCTCGCCAGCATCTAGCCACCTCCGCCTACCGGTGGCATCGCACCCTTGACGACGGCAATGACCCTGCTGCCGGTTTCGAATGCAAGACGATGCGAAGAATCTCAGCCGGGCGGCTCGCCGATCCTCACACCGACTGGAACCATCCCGACAATGTGATCCGTATCGTCGATCAGACCAATGTTGAAACCAAGCGGGTCCGCCTATGCAGCCCGTTCACAGTGGAGTCGCATTCGCCGTTCTCGTATCTGCCTTTCAGCACCGAAGCCGACGATGACACCGGCTCAACGCTCGCCGCAGAGACGACGGGTCTCGCCGCGGCCGATACCGAGCAGACAGTGATCGACGCCCTCTACCGTTCACCTGTCTGCGACTCCTCGGGCCGCATCCTGCTTGAAGTCGTTGATCATGAGCGCTGGCCCTCGGCGCGTCTCGCCACTCACGGCGTGACCTGCGCACGTCCGGGTCGTGACACCGAGATCACCGCCGCACTGATGCTCGCCGCGCCCGATGCCACCGTCACTGCTGAACTCGTGCGGCGTGCCGCTGTCGAAGCGTCGCAGAACCTGCCTGGATGCCGAGACCTGATCGCTGTCGGCTTTGCGTTCGATCCCGACGTGTCGACGGCGGTGGGCTCAGTGACCGTTCACCGAGTGGTCGGCTCCAAAGATCTGCAGATACCCGAGCTGTCCAAGAACGCCGACGGCGGCACTTTCACGCTGCTCGGCGAGCCCGATTGCGAAGTGCGTCGCACCAGCGACGGCGAGGGGCTGGTGGTGCGTCTCAACGGCTGTGACACCTATGACCCCAGCGACGGCACTGTGCGCGAGACCAAAACCTCAGACATTGACTGCTGGATGATCGACACGAACCACGACTCGCTGTCGTTCATCGCCCGGCTCACCTACTTTCCCAACGGAGTGCGCAACCGAAGCGGTTTGCGCGCCGCCATGAAGAGCATGGCGAAGGACTTGGACCCTGATGCCGAGGCCAACCTCACGTCGCTGCTGTCGCAGCCGTTCGATGTCCCCGCCGACGGGCGCCCGGTGGCCGTGAAGGCCATCACCAGAACCGGCGCTGAGATGAACGTTGTGATCCATCCCGAAGATTGGCTGGCGCCCGGCGACGACATCCGAGACTGAGGTCGTCGCTTGCGGCCACGCTCCACGTCTACACGACACGCCTCGCGCTGTAGCGGCTGGATCGGCTAAACTTTGTGCAGGTTGACATGAAAGGCGTGTCTTGAAATGACAGTAACCGAAAAAAGCAGAATGCCTTCGGCGGCTGCACCGGATTTGCTTACTGCTGACGATCTGCTTCGCCTCCACAGCCAAGGCGTCAGAGGCGAACTCGTTCGAGGGTTGCTGCACGAGACCATGAGTTCAGGGATTCGGCACGGCAAGATCGCTGTGCGGCTCAGTGCCAAGCTGTTCAACTTCGTAGAGCCGCGCAGGCTCGGAACGCTGGTGGGTTCGGACTCGGGCGTGTGGCTCGAACGCGACCCCGACACGGTTCGCGAACCCGACCTCGCATTCTTCTCAGCCGAGGTCATGCCGCTCGACGCCGACATTCCCGGCTACGCCGAAGTGACGCCCGTGCTTGTGGCGGAGATACGTTCGCCTTCTGACAGTCTCCGCCATGCCGCTGAGCGGGCCGCCATGTGGCTCAGCCACGGCGTGAGCCTCGTATGGATCGTGCATCCCGAAACTCGAAGCGTCGACGTCCACCGTGCCGGTCGTCCAGTGAGCGTCATCGCGGACAACGGCACCCTCGACGGCGGCGAAGTGCTCGAAGGCTTCAGCTGTAATCTCGCAGAAATCTTCGACGCGTAGCCGCTGTCGGCCCAACCCGCTGCCGGTCAAGTCCGCTGTCGGCCCAACCCGCTGTCGGCAGAATGAGCCTGAGAGAATCCTGCTGCGATCATGCGAACGCTCACCGCCCGGCTACAGGTCCGCCGCATAGCATTAGCATCTGAGCTTCGCATCCGAAATGATCCAGGATGAAGGAGTCTGAGAATGGCTGAAGCCGTGATAGTCGCCGCCTCCCGCACCCCTATCGGCAGAGCCGTCAAAGGTTCGCTCACCGAAGCGCGCCCCGACGACATGTCTGCGTTCATTCTCAGCGACGTGCTGTCGAAGGTGGACGGCCTCGAGCCCGGCGACATCGAGGACGTGATCTGGGGCATCGGCCAGCCCGGCGGCGAAGGCGGCTACAACGTGGCCCGGGTCGCTTCGGTGCTGGCCGGCGTCAACGCCCCGGGAGTGACGGTCAATCGTTACTGCTCCTCCTCGCTGCAGACGATCCGCATGGCGGCGCACGCCATCAAATCCGGCGAGGGCGACTGCTTCGTCGCCGGCGGAGTGGAGGCCGTGTCCCGCTATCAGAACGGCGCGGCCGACAGCGGGCCGCACAACAGCCGTTTCGCCGACGCAGAGAGCAGGACCGGCCGGCGAGCCGGCGAAGGCGCCGAGACGTGGACCCCGCCGCGAGGCCTGCCCGACATCTACATCGCAATGGGCCAGACCGCCGAGAACGTGGCCCAGTGCAAGGGCGTGTCGCGCCAGGCTCAAGACGAGTGGGGAGTGCTCTCGCAGAACCGGGCCGAACAGGCCCGCAACCGGGGCTTCTTCGAACGCGAGATCACCCCTTATCCGCTGTCCGACGGCAGCGAGGTGCGACAAGACGACGGCATCCGGGAAGGCACCACACTGGCGAACGTGTCGCAGCTGCAGCCCGTGTTCCGCCCTGACGGCACCGTCACCGCGGGGAACTGCTGCCCGTTGAACGACGGCGCCGCAGCGGTGGTGGTGATGTCTGACACCAAGGCGGCTGAGCTGGGAGCGAAACCTCTGGCCCGGATCGTCGCCACAGGCGTGTCGGCGCTGAACCCCGAGATCATGGGGCTCGGGCCGGTCGAGGCGTGCCGTCAGGCTCTGGGGCGAGCGGGCATGACGATCGCCGACATCGACCATGTGGAGATCAACGAAGCTTTCGCCGCTCAGGTGCTGCCCTCCGCCGACGACCTGGGAATCGACCACGACAAGCTCAACCCCAACGGCGGTTCGATCGCTCTGGGCCATCCCTTCGGCATGACCGGGTCGCGGATCATGTGTACTTTGCTGAACGGTCTCGAAGACGCCGACAACACCATCGGCCTCGAGTCGATGTGCGTCGGCGGCGGCCAAGGCATGGCCATGATCATCGAACGCCTCAACTAGATCGGCTAGCCGGCCGCATCAGCTAACCCGACCGCGATCAACTAGATCGGCTAGCTGGCAGCGTTGGCTACGAGGGAGGGATCGGCTGCGGCGCGGGCCTCGGCCAGCATTCGAGCGCCCTGCGACGGGGTCAGCAGCGTCGTGGTGGCTTCTGCCCAGCTCCTGCCGCGGTTGACCAGAAGCAGCCAGGTGCTGCCGGCCGACAAGGTCAACGGTCTGCCGGAACTGTCGGTGAAACGAAAACCGACCCGGTCAGCGGTGCGCTCCCAGAACGCCTCATGCACCTCGCCGGCGGTCAGCACCAAGGCGTCGCCCGAATCGTACGAAACTGCCTGGGGCGATCTGCGGTCGGCTGACGACCTGACGTAGCTCGTGGAGAGCACCACCACGTTGGCTGGCGCGATCTCGGCCAAGCCGGAGTCGGTCAACGCGGTGTGCAGCCTGCCGCCTTGGATCCGCACCCAGCCGCCCACCGTGTCGTCCCAGATGTGCGAAGCGTCGACGCCGAATTTCTGGTACTGCACGGTCACGCCCGAAGAGTCCGACTCCGAAGGCGGGTTCTGTGCGCCGTAGTCGAAGATCGGTTCCGGAGTCTTGGCCAGAGGCTCGCCCGGCAGCACGGCGACGCCGGATTCGCTGAGCTTGTCGTAATAGAAATAGAGGTTGTGCGGCGCGCGGCGGGAGCGGTCGCGGACGTAGGGCGCAGCAGTCCACGATGCCCCGGCATTGACAAGGACTCCTTCGCGGGCGGCGGCGCGCGTCTCGGCCGTCACGCCCCGGTTGGCGCCGGAGTTGACGTAGTAGGGCACGGCCAAGTCCTTGAGGAGGTCGAAGTCGCTGGAACGCGCCGAACGCACCGGGCCGATCTTTTCGGGGACATCCGAATGGAAAACCGCCAAGAATCGGGTGACCCCCTCCACCAAGATCTCATACACGATGTCGGCGTCTGCCAGGCCTGTCTGGGGACGATCTCCGGTGTGGCTGTTGCCGATCTTCACAGCCAGGGGCCGGCGCTGCCCCAAGCTCAGATCGGTGGTGAGCAAGTTCGTGAAAGGGGTGTAGGGCCCCGTCACGAACCGGTCGATGCCCGCCAGCCATTCATCCGAACCCTCCGCAGGCGGCGCCGAGACAGCAGCAGCAGCAGCAGCGTCGACCACGGCGGCTGCTGGATCAACGACGGTTCCGTCTGCGTCCGCGCCGGACGCGGCGCCTGAGCCGGAGACGGCTGAGCCTGCCCGAGCGGCGGTGCTCGCCGCCGCCGAAGCGGTCTCTTCAGAAGGGTCGGCGCCCGCTCCGGTGACGGTGCTGGGCGCCGTGTCGTCAAGTTCCGTCACGGTGGACGCTTCGCCGCTCGTCGGAGTGGACTCAGCAGGCTGCGACGACTGGGCGCCGCTGCACGCAGCAACCAGCGCGGCCGCTGCCAGCAGCACGGCCGGCGCCCGCAGCAACGGATGCGAGAACTGCCTGCGTGTCATCAGATTTCGCTCAGCACGTCTATGCGCTGCAGAGTCGACGGCGCGCCCTCAGCGGAAGCCTGTTGATGCGGGTTGACCATCCAGATGTGTCCGGCGGAGCGAGGCGTTTCGAGCGTGGCGCTGTCAGCGGCTTGTCGCAGTGCCGCCGACATGGCCGGAGGGAAGCTCGTGAGGCGCGCCGCTTCCACATCGATTTCACAGCCGGCATTGAAATCGCCGGCCCTGCCCGCTAACCGGGCCGTCAACGGCTCGACTATTGACAGCCGCGACACGCCGGCCAGCACCGTGGCGAAAGCGGTGCCGCGCCTGATCGCGCAGAGCTGGCGCGCCACGACGGCTTCGAGTTCCAGACGTCCGTAATCCGACAGAGCGCCCGTGGTCAACACCAGATGAGCCGAAGCGTGGTTCAAACCGAGGGCCGCAGCGTTCAAGGCGGGGCTCTCGACCACGTGCAGACTGGGCCGCCCGAAGGCGTGCGTCGTGCAGAGGCCGTCGATCAGGTTCTCCAGTCGGGGATGGTCCCCGGCTGCCAGCGGCTTCGCCCCGACCGACCTCAGCGCCGATCCCGGAGACCGCAGATACAAAACTGCGGCCAACGCCAGACCCGCGGACGCGGCGGCGCCCGCGACTGCCGCTGCCGGGGCGCCCGCAACCGCTGACAACGCCCCGACGATCACCACAACCGATAGCACGAAAGCCGCTACAACTGCGACGGAAGCTTGCTTGGAGGTCAAAGGCGTTCTACCGGGGGTCAGAGTTCTTGCGATGGCAGCCTAGACACTGCGATCCGTTCATAGCGCTGCAAATACTCTTCGGCAAGTTTGAGCATCGAGAAGGACTCGGCGCGCCTATGGCCTTCAGCCACCAGACGCGCCGACTCTTCGGGATCTGACAGAACCCTGCGCAAGGCGTCGGCGAGCTGCTCGGGGTCGCCCGGCGCCACCAGCAGAGCGTCTCGGCCGGGCCTGGCAGCGTTGCGATAGCCGGGAAGGTCGCTGGCCACCACCGCGGTCCCCGCGGCCATCGCCTCGATCAGCACGATGCCGAAAGACTCGCCCCGCAGCGACGGGGCACAGAAGACGTCGGCGCCTTTGAGCCGCGCGATCTTTTCGCCTTCGCTCACAGTCCCCAGCCATTCGATGCGGGGGTCGCCAGCTGACTCGGCTCGCAGAGCGTCTGTTTCGGAGCCGGAACCGGCTATCTGCAAGCGGAAGCTCGACGGGAGCCTCTTGAAAGCCTCGAGCAGCACGCTCAGGCCTTTGCGGGGCTCGTGACGACCGATGAAGAGCACCGTCGGCGCATCGACGCCTGCCGGCTCGGCCGCTCGGTACGGCGCCATTTCGACTGCGTTGTAAAGCAGGTCGTAGGTTCCGCCCAGAGCGTTCTGCGCCATGTCCCGAGCGTCGGGCGAAACCGCCACCCGGTAGTCGAGGCGGCCCGCCAAGAAGCGGGTGGCCCGCGGCAGCAGGTCATAGGCCAGCGACCCTCCCGCCGCGTGGAAAGTGCCGAGCAGAGGCGCGGGACGCAGCAGCAACGCCGTCATGGTCGGGCCTGGCGCCAACGGCTCATGCAGATGTATCACGTCGAAGGACTCGTCGCGCATGGCGCGCACGGCGCGCAGCTGGCATGACGCGTCGGGCGCCACAGGAGCGATGGAGCCGTTGGCTATGGTCGGCAAGCTGTTGCCGAGCGGCGTCACGTTGGGGTCCGGAGGCGGGCCGTCGCAAGGCCCGAGCACCCGCGTCGGGTGCCCGCTGCGACCCAGCGCCCGGGCCAGACCCAGCACCTGCATCTGCACGCCGCCGGGCACGGTGAGGCTGTACGGGCAGACGATTCCGATCCGCACTACCGACAGAGGCTAGAGCCGCCGGCCGCAACGCGATGAGACACCCTCGCCGGCGTGCGGACTCGAGCTCCGCTCCCGAAGGGGCCGCTGACCCTCGGCGTGAGACGGGTTCTCAGACGCCTCGCAGCGACTCCGGCACTTCGAGGCCGAGGGCTCGGTAATCGCTGGGCCAGTTCGGCGACATCAGATGCCACTGCTCAGGCGCCGCGCGGATCAGTCCCTCCAGCGCGGTCGCGTAATCCTGGACCACGCGCCGGGTGTCTTTGCGGAGCCCTTCACGCCGGCTGGTGTCGATCACGGTTCCGGCGACAGCATGTCGCCCTCCGTCCCTCCAGTAGACCGCCGCCGGTATCAACGGAGCGCCGGTGCGCAACGCCAGCACCGCCGGACCGGCCGGCAGCCTGGTCCGCTCACCGAAGAAATCGACCGCGACCCCGTTGCCGCCGACGTCGCGGTCGGCAAGCAGACAAACCACGTCGCCGCGCTTGATCGCCGTCATCAGGCGGCTGCCGGCATCAGGGCCGACGGCGACGATGTCCATGCCCAGACGCTGCCGGAACGAGACGAACCAATCGAACACCTCCGCAGGCTCGAGCGGCTCCACCACTGCCGTCACCTTGAATTCCGGGATCCGCGCAAGCCACCAAGCGGCCCATTCCCAGGAACCCAGATGCGGCAGCACCAGAATCGGGCCGACCCCGGAGCGAACCGCTCGCTCTATGGGGTCGACGCCCTGATACCCGAAGCCCGCATCCAGAGCCGCCGCAGTCATCGTCGGGAGCTGGAAGCTCTCCAGGTAGTAGCGGGCATACCAGTCGAAGCAGGCCGCTACCCGACTCGGCGCCTCGCTTCGCTGGAGGGGTCGGCCCAACGCCCTCTCAAGATTGCGCCGCACCAGCCGCCGGCGCTGAGGACTGGCCACGGCCGCAGCCGCCGCCCCCGCCGAGGCCGCAGCCCGTGACAGCGGCGCCGGGGCGCTGCGAGCAAGAACTTCGCCGGCTCTGTAAATCTTCGCTGACGGCACTCAGCTAACAGAGCGAGCGCCTGAATGAGAGTTCAACACGTCGCAACCGCTCCGCCCGCTCCCGCCGGCGCCCGCTGCGCTCACGGTCCGCTCGGGCGGTTGCGCAGCCGTTCGCGCCGTGCCGCGACGCGCACGGCGGCGCGCGACCGTGTGGCGCGGGCTCGGGCGGCCCGACGGGCGCCGTGGCGCGGGCGGGGCTGCTCGGGACGACTGTCAGAAGCCTGCCGCCACACTTTCACGAAACGCTGCACTGCAGTGACCGAGGTGAGCACGACCATCACCCAGAGGGTCCATATCAGCACTTCGCTGAACAACAGACCGAAGCCGAGAACGATGAAACGCTCGGCGCGTTCCATGATGCCGCCCTTGGCCTCGTAACCCAGCGACTCGGCTTTGGCTCGCTGATACGACACCAGCATGGCCAGGCTCATCACCGCCACCGGCAGCATCATCACATGCCCGGGCTCGGTGTCCGCCAGGTACCAAGCGATCCCGCCGAACAGCAGAGCGTCGCTCAGCCTGTCCGACACCGAATCCAGGAATGCGCCCCTCAGCGACGAGGTGCCCGACGCTTTGGCGACGGCGCCGTCGAGGGCGTCGGGAATCCCGGTGAGTACCAACAGCAGAAAACCCAGGCGCAGGTAGCCGGTGGCGATCGCTGCGGCCGCTCCGGCGGCCATCACAATGCCGGTGATGGTGACCATGTCCGCGGTGACGCCGGTGCGGCGCAACGAGACGCCGATCGGCGTGAGTCCGCGGTCTACGGCCGTGCGCCAGTTGCCGTCGAACATTCAGCTGCCCTCACTTCGGCTCGGCCCTGCAAGCTAGCACAGCTGCGACCCCGCCCGCCGAATGGCCGAGCACTCAAGCGTCAAGGCCTGTCCAGTCTTCGGGGTTGTCCTCCACGAAACAACTCACGATCTCGCCGTTCACTCCGTCCACCAGCACCAAGCCCCGACGATCCGGAGGCGCCTGATTGGAATAGACGAGGATGCGCCAAGTCGGGCGGCTCCTGAGGCCGCGCCAGGCGAGCTGGGCTGAAGCGTGCCCGACCGGGAAGCCGACGTTCCTCGTGGCGGCGACCAGGGCGTCGTTCTCGTCGAAAGCAAGGTCCCATCCTGCCTGCAGGCAGTAGAGCCCGAAAGCGATCAGGGCGACGCCGCCGACCGCGAAGCCTCCGTTGACCAGAACGGCGTCGCTGCCGGCGAGCAGCACCAACACGATGGCGGCAGCGCCCACCGCCAGATACAACGAGCCGGCTATGCGGCGGCGGCTGTTGTTGGGGAACAGGTAGGGCCCCACATAGCCGGCAGCGTTGAGATCATCGGGAAGGCTGTCGCGAACCTCGGCGTCGCCGGTGGAGACAGCGTCACGGGTGGAGTCGACTTCGCCGGTGGACCCAACTTCGTCAGCAGGCGAATCAGCCATGCATGAATGCTAGGAGCGCGACCATCACACGAGCGCGCTGCCGGCGCGGCGAGATGAGAGATCGTCGGCCCGCGGCCTGTCGAGGGCTGCGGGCCGACGAAGCCTCAGTCAAAGAGCCTCAATCAGAGGGCCTCAGTCAGAGGAGACGGAGCTGACCACAAACTGCGATGCGAGCAGCGCTGCGATGAACACGCCGTGCTGCTGCAATGCGTCGCGGGCGCCGAAGAGCACGGCGCCGGCGGACAGCAGGGCGAAGAACAGCACGCTGAGCGTCACGCATACGCCGATCAACTTGACTGTTTCGGCTTTTCTGCCGAGCGCTGCGATCAGGGCGAACAGAAACGCCAGACCCAGGATCAACTCGCAGATCCCCACGATGATCGCGATCGGCCACGCCAACGAAGAATCGAGGTCAAGACGTCCGAGCAGATCATTCTCGAGCAGGGCCTTGAAGTTCGCTCCGAAGAAATGATCGGCGTTGAAGAACTTGTCGAAACCGTTGAGCAACCAGAACACACACCAGTGGAAGCTCAACACCGCGGCTATCGAAACCTTGGCGTTGATGCTCATGAGCCAGCTGACGGCGGGCGATGATTGATTTGACGGCATTACGGATCCTCCTTATTAGGGGGCACTACGGCCATACAATAGACCACAGACCGCTCGGAGCACGGGATCATCCCATCGACCGTGCAGCCATCGCTCGTGCAGAGCCGTTAACCGGTCAGCTCTTCACCGAGCAGGCGTTCTCTGGTCGGTCGTTCAACGGTCGGCTTTTAACTGTCAGCCCTTCACTGTCGGCTCTTCACTAGTCGGCCGTTCAGCCGTCTTGACGTGTGAATGCGACCGTGCCATAAAAAACGCCGGCGAGCACCACCACTGCGCCGACGACAGTGACTGGTCCCGGCAGCTCCGACAAGAACAGCGCGGCCCAGACGGTCGCCGCCACCGTCTCGATCGGCGTGAACAAAGCCACCTCAGAAACCGGCGCATACCTCGGGGCGCTGGAATGCGCCAGACGACCCAAGGGATTGAATACCAGTCCCATAGCCGCAATCGCCAGATAGGCGCGTGCATCAAGCGAAAACGGTGACGCCGTGAGGCTGGTGACCGCTATCACCGCGACAGCGCTGGCGGACAAAGCAGCCCGGCGGCTCATATCGGGATAGCGCCGCCAGATCGTCAGATTGGCAGCGAACGAAGCCACAGCGACGAGCGCCAGCAGATCGCCTCGCAGAGTCGGCCGCCCCACCGAGCCCGAAACGATCACCGCTATGCCGGCCACGGTGACGGCAATGGCGAGACCGGCATGGCGAGTGGTCCGCTCTCCGAGGAACAGCCGAGCACAGCCCGCTGCCATCACCGGGACGGCGGCCACGATCGCCACCACATTGGCGACCCGCGTCTCGGTGACTGCGGTCACGAAGGCGAGCTGGCTGGTCGCGGCCAGCAGACCCGCTGCGACTATCGGCAGACGGTGGCGCCGCAGCGACTCCAGCATCGGTTGGCGATCCACGACACGTCCGAGCACCGAGTAGACCGCCAATGCGCAGACCGCCACCCAGAAGGCGACGTCGGCCGCATCAGCCGCCGACGCCCGCACCCATAGCGAGTCGGTGGACACGCAGAGCATCCCGACGCTCGCCAGCAGCCATCCCAGCCGCCGCCGGTCTTCAAGCAGCCACCTGTCAGCGAGTCGGCGCCGGCGATCGCCCACCGGGTGTCAGCAGGCTGCGAGATAGGCGTCCGGATCCGCGGTGAAAGCCCGCAGGCAGCCGGGCGCGCAGAACCAGTAGTCGGCACCTTCATGGATGGTGTGATATTTGGCGTCGTCTGTGAGGACAGTCATTCCACACACCGCATCGACGGCTTCGACTCGCGCGGGGGTCGCTCCGCCCGCGACTGCCACCAACTCCCCACGGGCGCGTCTGGCCACCAGATCAGCCATCACCGCCACAGCGATCTCGGCGTTGCCCACGGCACCGAGATCCAAACCGGCGGGCGACTGCACACTGTTCAGCCTTTCTTCGGGCACGCCCCGGCTGCGCAGGTAGTCGAGCACCGTCGCCGCCCGTCGAGGCGAAGCGATCAGACCCACGTAACCGGCGTCGCAAGCCAGAGCGGCCTCGAGCGCCAGATCGTCGTAATGACCCTGGGTGGCCACCACGATGGCAGTGGCGCCGTCGATGCTGCGCTCGAACAGATCGAGCTTGGTGCTCACAAGCTCGGGACGGCTGTGCTCGTCGGGGTTGCCGCCGTCGTCGACGATGACGGCTTTCCAACCCACGGCGGAAGCTGTCTCCGCCAGTGCGTCCACTGCGGGGGATCGTCCCACCGCCACCAGCTGAGGCTCGGGCCGATGAGGCTCCAAGTAGACCTCCAAAGCTCCCTCGGACTCGCAGGCCATGGCCACATGGCGCATTCCCTCGTCCGAGCGTCCGTCGAGGTCGTCGGGCTGACCGAGCAGCAGCAGCGCCGGAGCGCCGGTTTCCATGCATTCACGGGCGTGCCGCACCACTGTCGGCTCGGCGCAGGCGCCTCCGAGCCAGCCGCGCACAGTGCCGTCAGCCAGCACCACCGCCTTGGCGCCCTGCCGCCCTGATGACGGGCCCCGCCGCCAGACCACTGTGGCCAGCACGTACGGCACCCGCCGCTCGGAGAGCTCCACCGCTTCTGCCAGCACCGAGACGTCCACCCAGCTTCCCCTCATGCTCGCCCAGATGTCACCGACGATGTCGAGCCCTCATGGTACAACCGGTCGGCTCGCAGCGACGAGACGGACGCGAAAAAAAACGAAAAGACGAAAAGATGCGAAAAGACGAATACCATGTTCCGGCGTGGCCGAGCGCTCCCCTGTCAACCCGTTCTCGCCGTCGTTCGGGACCACACCTCCACTGCTCGCAGGCCGTGACGATGTGCTCGATCGGTTCAACGAAGCCATCGAAGCCGGACCGACTCATCCCGACTACACGATGCTCGTGACCGGCGACCGCGGCACAGGCAAGACAGCGCTTCTGAACACGATGGAAGATACAGTCTCCAATCGGGGATGGCTGACCGTCACCGCTGCCTCATCATCGGAGCCTCTGTCTGAACGCATCGCAGCCGAAGCGCTGCGCAGCCTCGAACAATTCCCGGGCGGAGAGCGTCGGATCAAGCTCGCCTCCCTCAATGTGCTCGGGGTCGGTCTCGAACTTGAGCAAGGCAGCACAGCCACAGTCAAAGCAGGGCGCCTCACCAGCGTGCTCGAGCAACTGGGAGAAGCACTGGCCAACAAACGAGTCGGGCTGCTGATCACCATCGACGAACTGCACGACGTCAAGCGCGACGACGTGCGCGACGTCGCATCCGCGGTTCAGATCGCTACCCGGCGACGCCAGAGGCCTATCGCCTTCGCAGCGGCCGCTCTGCCGCTCATTGAGCACAGCCACCTTGCAGACCCCCACATGACTTTCCTGCAGCGCTGCGCTCGAGCGCCGCTGGACCCGCTGACACCCGACGAGACGCGGCGCGCCCTGCGCGAGCCGATCGTCAGCCACGGTAGCTTCATCAACAACGACGCCCTCGACGAGGCCGTGGACTCGACCCTCGGCTACCCCTACATGATCCAGCTCGTCGGATTCCACGCCTGGCGGATGCGAACAACAACCGACGAGCCCATCAGCGTCGACGACGTTCGGGGCGCGATCTTGGAAGCCGAGCACGCGATGGTGGAGCAGGTTGCGGGCCCGGTCTGGAACCGGCTCTCGCCCATGGATCAGCGCTTCTTGGTTGCGATGCTCCAAGACGAGACCGACTCATCGATGGCCGACATCGCCTCCAGACTGGGCCGGTCGCCACAGCACGCCCGGACCTACCGGCGCAGGCTGCTCGCAGCAGGCGCTCTGAGCCCCATGCCGGCGGGCCGAGTCCGCTTTCGCCACCATGCTCTGAGAAGACGCGCCCAAGACGCGGCGCGCGACGATCCTGACCTCACCCGACCACAAGGCGAAACCACAGGGTTCTAGAGCGTTCTATGGCAACAGTTCGGTCAGGTCGGCGGTTGTGCCCGGGATCATCGGCACCGAGCCGTAGCCGGCCCAGATGTAGTCGATCCCTGCGTGAGGGTGCATGGCCAGAACTTGGCGCACCACGGGCTCGCCCTGCAAGCGGACACGCGAATAGCGCGCATGAATCTCGGCCGCTTTGCGCTCCACCCAGTGCCGGCCCACGTACTTGGCGTCGAACACGACAGCAGCGGGCGCCGAGGTGCGCCGCAGCACCACGACATCGGGAGTTATCGTGTTCTGTGCCATGCCGTGGTCGGGAAGTGGCACGTTCTCCAGCTGCTGCCAGCCGCTGCCGCTAGAAGTGATCCGCGGCTCGAATGCCACATGCACGTCGCCGTTGAAGCGCACAGTGGCGCCGGCGGGTATCTCCAGCCTGGTGACACCGCTGCGAGTCGCACGGCCCAGGATCTCGAAACCGGGATCGATCGGCTGTCCGTATCGTCGTCTGCAGGCTTCGAGGACGCAGAGGAACACCCAGTACTCGTATAGACGGGTCATCCCCTCGACGCCGAGCCTGGCTTCTCCCGGACCCTCGGTGGCGTACGCTTCGGGCCGGTCGAGCATCTTCAAGACTTGATCGATCCGCCGGTAGCGAGCGTCGTGCAGAGTGTGCAGGCGAGCCGTCTCGAAGCCGCTGCGCAACGAGTGGCACGAGTCGAAGGGATGGCGCCGCAACGCCCGACTGGCGCGGGTCGCCACCTCTGAACCGTCGGGCTGTCTCCGGGCATAGGCAGCCAATCGCCGCAGCGTCTCAGCGACCAGCGCGTTCTCGGGCACATCCGCTGTGCGTACCAACACGGTGGCGCGTCCGGGGCGCTGCGCCTGTGCCGCCCGGGCTGCCTGTGCTGTCTGGCCGAACGGATCGGATCGCTCGGGCCGAGAGCAGTCTGAATCTGATGATCCAGCCGATCCGGCCATGCGAGCCAGCGAAGCCGAAGCGCGAATGACGCTCGCCGTCAGCTCTGCAGGCCTGCGGACCGCTTCCAGCCTTCTCAGCGCCTCCCCGCGAGCCACAACCGATCTCGGCTCGGCGGCGATCTCTCTCACAGGCTTCTCGATCATGCGCCAAAGTTCGGCAGGCGAGGGCAGCCGGGCCTTCAACCTGCTGACGCCCGACGCATCGAAAAGGAGCCCCGTCCACATCTGCTCGAGTTCGGCTCTCAGGGTCCTATAGCTCGACTCGCTCATCTTGTCGGGCGTCACCTCGAACTCGCCCGCCAGCGCGCCAGAACCACGCTTGACTTCCACGAGCCCGAGATGGCCGCGCAGCTCCTCGACTTGGCTCAACCACAACTCGATGCGTCCGGTGGAGTCGGCGCAAACGGCACGCGGGCCGATCAGCACCGTCTCGCCGCTGTCGAAACCTCGAATCTCCAGCGTCGAGGACTCCGGCACACGCGCAGCGGCGGAACTTTGGCGCAGTGGCAGCCACACCCGCCCGACCAGCACTTCGAGGGTCGCCATGACTCAGATCCGAACCAGCGCCAGCCGAGGGTCTGTGCCTTCGAGGAACTCGTCGTCAGACACCTGGTCATCCAGCCAGCGGCGCAGAATCGACGCGGACTGCTCGGCGCCCACTTTTTCGAACTCTTCAAGCAGTTCAGTGAGACTCTCCGTCAAGTGGCCCTTGAAGCCGCGGATCTTGGGGATGATGCGTTGAACGATTCCCCAGTCCAGAGCCTCGACGTCGTCGATCACACCGTCTGCGTTGGCGATGAAACGCTCCAGTTCGAGATGCGCCCGCAAGCCCACCCCGATACTTGCGGGACGCAGGATGTCGGCTATGTCGATCAGAATATCGTGGCGCTGACCGCTGGGCTGCGTCGCGCAGACCTCGCGCCATTCAGCCGTTGCGACATGCCACGGCCCCGAAAGCTCGGCGTCGGGTTCGTGATGCCTGTCAGAGACCTCGACGTTCAACAGCAGCACGTTCGCTCGGTCGAGTACTCGCTCTGAGAGGGGACGTGTGGTCTCGTCGACGTTCACGGTCCCGACGATCATGAGATTGTCGGGGAACTTTAGGCTGGCGGGCCAATCGTCGGCGTTCTTCGGTGTCAGAGAGGGCGAATACAGCGGCATCCGGACGTCTTCGCTGCCTGAGCGAGCCTCCTCTATGGCCGAGAGCCATTCTGCCAGATACTGCTCGACTGGTGCGAGGTTCATCTCATCAAGCAGCACGAAATGCAGCCGATCGGGCTGTCTCTCGCAGTCTCGAACCGTCTCAGCGAGCCATCCCGGCACGAAGTGCTGCGATATCGGGTTGACGAAACCGAGCACTTCAGTCTGGTCGATCCAGTCCGGCCTGACCGCCACACGCCGAAATTGTCTGTTGGAGCTGTTGGCTCCGAAAGCCTCAGCGAAAGTGCGCGTCAGCGAGCTCTTGCCCGAGCCTGTGAGCCCCGCAAGTATCACGAACGGCCGGGTCTTGAGCGAAACGTAGAGCCGCCGGATGTCCACGGGGTCGAAGTCCAGCGGGCCACGGCAGTAGTCCAGGAGATGTTCGATCAGCTTGCCCTCGCCATGCTCGGCCTGCCAGCGATAGATGCGACGGTCCTCGATGTCGTGCTACAGCTTGTTAGTGCTCTCACGGGCCTCGGCCAACTGCTTGTCGGCGAGTTCCGGCTCTTGGCGACGACTCTCAATCTCGGCGTAACGACGGTCGAAGTCGTCGATGTCTTCTTCATCGAAGTCTTCCCGCTCGTCGGTCAGCGTCTCATCAATTAGCGAGAGGCGCCGCTCTAGGCCGGCGCGGCAGTACTCTCGAAGGCGACGCAGATCTTCCTCGATCTCCCGCTTCAACTCGCTTGCGCCCCGGCCTTGGCGGCGCTCGAGTTCGTCAATCCGTTGTTGCCACTCTCGAAACTCCGAATCGGCGCGCAAATCCTGAAACGGCTCCAGCAGTTGCATGAGGTTTTCCTGCTGTTCATGGAGCATCTCATCCAAGCGGTCGGACAGATCCTGCTGCGCTGCGCCGATCTCGCGGATCAACTCCTGCGGATCGGCGCCATCCAAGCGAGCTGCGATCTCGGTCACCCGATCGACCCAAGCGCGGTCCTCGCTGAGGCTCGACTCCCGAAGCTTCCGCCGCAGTCCTTCATGCTGACGGCGCGCCCGCTCAGCGTGTTCACGTTGTGAAATCTGCTCGTGGAGGCCGGATAACACTTTCTCCGCGCCCTCAAGATCGTCTTCGAGCACATGCAGCTCGACATCGTCGATGGCGTCGGTTGAAGCATCGAGCTTCTCTTCAAGCCGCTTCGACTCCTCGACGAGTTTGCGGTGACGATCCATGTCTTCTTCGAGGGACGTAACCGTCTGACCTGTCTGTTCGCACCAAGAGTCGGCGACGCGGGCCAGCCTGTAGCGGCCCTTCTTGTCAGCGACGCGGCCAGCGGCGTCGATGCGTTCGGCGAGCACCTTGCGATCCACATCCGGTGCCGCGTTGGGGGCGAGTATCGGCCTGAGCAGGGCCGCAGCCAGTGGCCCGACAGCGTGCTGAAACTCGCTTGGCACCTCATCGATCAGTTCAAGCGTGGGGCGACGAATCCACGGCTCGACCTCGTGTTGCAGTGCAACAATTCGCTTGACTTCATCGGTCGCTTTTTTGCATCGCTTGATCATCTCGACGTAGCGGCGGCTGCCGGGCTCGAGCCCGTTGTCTCGAAGTTCCTGCTTGAGTTTCTTGTCGTCTACATCGACGTGCGAGGCCCGACGATTAGCCCTGAGGCTTTCCACAGCGGGGCTCAACTGATCACACAGCCATGTCCAAACAGGGCGCTCGCCCGGCAACTTCACTGCACCATGACTGTCCAATATCAGTGCATCATCGAGCGCTGCAAGCTGAGATTCGAGTTGTTGGCGCTTGACGAGCCATGCGGCAGCGGGCAGCCTTACATCGAGTCCGATCACGGCCTCCATGCGGTGCTTGACATCGTGGTCGATGCCATCCGGGAGCAGGTGCGCTCCGCTGTTGGCGGACGATCGCCCGGTCGTGACGACGTACCACCAGTCGAGAACATGAGACAGATGGCGGTCCTCAGCGAGACTGCATCGCCTGATGACGTCGCCTGCTGTTTCTGCTGCGGCCTTGGCCGACGGGTCTAGCTCGACGATCGGGACCAGCAGTTCGAAGACCGCGTTCGCCTCGGTCTCCGACACCGGCTCGCCGCTTCTGATGATCTTGGTCAGTTTGGCCACATGCACCTCCGAAGTTGCCAGCCTCCAAACTAGACAAGGGGTGCGACAACGGCAGTTATCGAGACTTTCGCGGCGGCATGCCTCGCAGCGGCGCACGGCCGTGGATCACCGAATGCGACAAGGCGTCAACAGCGCCGACCACGGCGCGAGCTGCGCGCTCGCCGATGGGCTTCTAGCATGGCGTTCGTGTCTGAGAACCCGCGCGGATGGATGAGAGACGGATCTTGCGTCGCCGTGAGGGACGGTCGAAGCGTCATCGGACAGATCAAATCTGACAGATCAAGATGAACTGGCGATTCAATATCATATGAGAGGAGCCGAAGACAAATGAAGAATCTAAGACGAATGCGGCACTTGAAGCGTCTGCGGCGGCTGCGGCAACTTCGGCCTAGCCTCGACAAGTTGAGACGGCAGCGACCGTCGGCTTTGCGGACCGAGGCCGGCGGCAGCGCAGTCAAGACTGGAGGCAGCATGACCGACGAGGCCCGCGAAACCACAGACAAAGGCGGCAGCGCCGGCCACGGCGGCGATGATCCGACGACTGTCAGCGACGACGCAAGCAGCGCCTCAGACACCGAGAACGACGACCGCAACATCCTCGACGCAGCTGGCGCCGCTATGCGGGCGACGACCGGCGGCATCAAAACCGCCGCAGGCGCCGTCGCCGACGGCATGGAAGCAGCGACCGGCGGCATCAAAACCGCCGCAGGCGCCGTCGCCGACGGCATGGAAGCAGCAACCGGCAGCATCAAAACCGCCGCAGGCGCCGTAGCCGACGGCATGGAAGCAGCGACCGGCGGCATCAAAACCGCCGCAGGCGCCGTCGCCGACGGCATGGAAGCAGCGACCGGCGGCATCAAAACCGCCGCAGGCGCCGTCGCCGACGGCGTGGGGGCAGCGTCGCGGGCAACGAAAAGCAGCAGCATTGCAGCCGCCAGCATCGCCCAAGGCGTCATCGTCGGGACGGGATCGCAGATCAACCAGCTAGTGCAGTCGATGGTGTCCGGCCCGACATCGCTGTACGACAAGGCGCTAGACGCCAACTATCTGGATCCGCTGCTGCGCTCAGACATGGGCGGCAGCTACCACCGGCTCTTCGACGGCGGCCATACGATCGCCGGCGCGGTGCGGGCGGTGAACGAGGCAGGCATCGACGATCCGTTCGCACGGCAGACGTTCGGCACCGTGGAGGCGCTGCTGCGCGACGTGTCAACAGAGCGCGGGCTGCCGCTCGCCACCTGGGACAAGGCGACCTTCGACTCTGTGGCCCAGAGCCTCGACAGCAGTCTGGGCATCCCCAAGCGGTGGCTCTACGAAATCAACACGTTCGACGCGAGCGACGTGCTCGGCGCGACCATCGGAGTGGTTGCGGTCGCCTTGAACTGGAACAAAGCCGACACCGAGAAGTTCGCTCAGCTGACTGCCGGCATGGGTATCTCGGCCGTGGTCAGTCTCAACCCTCTGCTGCTGTTGGTGACGATCTCCGCAGCGGCCCAGTCTTTCAACAAGGCCCGCATCAGCGCCGACTACAGCGCTCTCGCGGACGGCGCCGTCAAAGGCGCTGCCGTGTCCGCGGCGTCCATGGGCGCGGTCGCGGCCGTGACCGCAGCCGGAGGACCGGCCGGCGTCGGGCTACTCGCTGGCCTGGCTGCCGGAATGCTCGTTCACCAGACCGTCAAGAACGTCAGCGTCTCGGAGATCACCGACTTCGTGAACACCCGCGTCAAGACGCTCGCGCCGACCGTCGCCGCGTGGGCCGTGGACCTATTGCGCCGCGACGACGCCGACTCGGCAGAGCGAGCGATAGCCACAGAGATTCTGGCTTTGCCGAGCGTGACCGCAGCCGCCGAAGTAGCGGCGCCTGTCGTCGACGAACTCAACGCGACGCTCGCCAATCCGGCAGTCGCGTGACGCTTCAGCTCCGAACAAGCCACTCGCCGGCATCTAGCTCTTCGGCGAACTCGGCCCGATACTCCTCAACGAGAGCAACCACGTTCTCAGGGCCGATCCCTCGCTGCCTCGCCCTCTGTTCACCGTGCAGCAGCAACTCTCGCCACTCGCGTTCCTCGATGTGACGTAGCTTCGCCTCATGCAGAAACTCGCTTCGAGAGAAACCTTGCTGCGTCATCATCTCGTCCACTCGATCAGCCATGTCAGGTGGAAGCGAAAATGCGACAGTCCTAGTGGTTCGCGGCATCTCTGCACCTCCCGCCGCCATCTGCTGTCACCGAGTCTTACTCAGTTCACCACGCCACTATCGGCGCCCGATCACAACGCATAGCCCAACGCCTAGCACAACGTATAGCCCGACCTGACCGACCGCGGCTGGCGGGGCAGCGGCATCGTGTTGGGGTCAGGTGTCCGCGGTTTCGATGGCTTCCCAGACGCGGTCGGGCAGCACCGGCATGTCGATGTTGCGCACACCTAGATGCGCCACAGCGTCGACGACCGCGTTCACGAAGGCGGCCGGCGAACCCACGGTGGCGGACTCGCCGATGCCTTTGGCGCCTATCGGATGATGAGGCGAAGGCGTGACCGTCTCCAGCAACTCGAAACGCGGCGTCTCCCAAGCGGTGGGGATCAGGTAGTCCATGAAGTTGGACCCGATGCAGTTGCCGTCGTCATCGAAGGTGATCCACTGCATCGACGACATGGCGAAGCCCTCGGTCAAGCCGCCGTGGATCTGGCCCTCCACGATCATCGGGTTGATGCGAACACCGCAGTCGTCGAGCGCCACCATGCGGCGCACCTTCCACACTCCAGTGTCGGGGTCCACGTCCACGACCACCACATAGGATCCGTACGGGAACGTCAGGTTGGGCGGGTTGTAGTAGGTGACGTCCTCGAGGCCGTACTCCATGCCCTCAGGCAGGTTGGTGTAGGCCGCGAAGGCCGCGTCCTGGATGGACACCGACTGATCGGGCGAGCCGGCCACGAAGAACTTGTCGGCGTCGCGCTCGATGTCCTCGGGCGCGGCCTCAAGCAGGTGGGCGGCGATATGGCGGGCCTTATCGGCGATCTTGCGGGCCACCATGGCAGTGGCGGCCCCGCCCACGGGAGTCGAGCGCGAGGCGTAGGTGCCGAGACCGTAAGGCGTGTCGTCGGTGTCGCCGTGGATCACTTTGATGTCGCCTGCGGGGATGCCGGTCTCTTCGGCGACGATCTGAGCGAAGGTCGTCTCATGGCCCTGGCCCTGAGTCTTGACCCCGATCTTCAGGACGGCCTTGCCTGTGGGATGCACCCGCAGCTCAGCGGAGTCGATCATCTTCAAACCGGCGATGTCATAAGTGTGAGCCGGGCCCGCGCCGACCGCCTCGGTGAAATGGGCGATGCCGATCCCCATCAGCTTGCCCTGCTCGCGTGCTGCGGCCTGCTCGGCGCGCAGTTCGTCGTAACCGGCGGCTTCCAACGCTTTGCGCAGCGCTGTCGGGTAGTCGCCTGAGTCGTATACGAAACCGGTGGGCGTCTCATACGGGAACTGCTCGGGCTGGATGAAGTTGCGCAGCCTCAACTCGGCCGGGTCGATGCCGAGCTCGTCGGCAGCGGTCTGCATCAGCCGCTCGATCAAAAACGACGCCTCAGTGATGCGGAACGAGCAGCGGTAGGCCACCCCGCCCGGGGCCTTGTTGGTGAAAGCGCCGCGGCATTTGATGTGCGCGTTGCCGAAGTCGTAGCTGCCGGTGCAGACATGGAACAGCCCAGCCTTGTAGCGCGACGGCTGGGCGTCGGCGTAGAAGGCGCCCTGATCCGAGAGCATGTCCACCCGCATCGCCTGGATCCGCCCGTCATCGGAGAGAGCCAGTTCGCCGGTCATGTAGTAGTCGCGGCCGAAGCCCGTCGAGATCAGGTTGCCGGTGCGGGTCTCCACCCATTTGACGGGCTGCCCGATCAGCAGGCTGGCGGCCGTCGCCACCACATAGCCGGGATAGATCGGCACTTTGTTGCCGAAACCGCCGCCGATGTCGGGGCTGACGATGCGGATGTTCTGCTCGGGCAGGCCGGCCACCAGCGCGAACAGCGTGCGGTGGGCGTGCGGCGCCTGCGAAGTCATGTAGAGCGTGGCCTGGCCGGTCACCGAGTTGACGTCGGCCACGATCCCGCAAGTCTCGAGCGGCGAGGGATGAGAGCGCGGGTAGTGCGTGGTGAGCGACACCACCCGGTCGGCGTTGGCGAAAGCGGCCTCGGTGGCGGCCGCGTCGCCGGTCTCCCAGGTGTAGGCCAGATTGTCGGTCTGGCCCTCCTTCTCGTCGCGGATCACCTCGGCGCCGTCAGCCAGGGACTGCTGAGGCGTGGTTATGGCGTCGAGCATCTCGTAGTCCACTTCGACAAGCTCGGCGGCGTCGGCGGCGATGTAAGGGTCGGTGGCGACGACTGCCGCCACCTCTTGGCCCTGATAACGGACTTTGTCGGTGGCCAGCACCGCCTGGGTGTCGCCTGAGAGGGTGGGCATCCAGGCCAGCCCGTGCGCGTCCATCAGTTCGCCCGTGACCACGGCCACCACACCGTCTACGGCGGACGCCGCCTCGGTGTCGATGCTGTTGATGCGGGCATGGGCGACCGGGGAGCGCACCAGCGCCATGTGCAGCATTCCGGGCAGGGCGATGTCGTCGACGAAATTGCCCTGGCCCTCTATCAGCCGGGCGTCCTCTGCCCGCTTGACGCTGTGGCCGATGCCTCCGATCTCGGGAGGCGTCGTGGTTGTGTCAGTCATTGCTGTTGCCTCCTGAGCTTCAGTCGTCCGCGCCGGACGAGCCGTTGCCTGCTGCCGCGGCTGCGGCTCGGATCGATTTGACGATGTTCATGTAGCCGGTGCAGCGGCACAAGTTGCCCGATATGGCCCAGCGGACTTCGTCGTCGGAGGGATCGGGGTTCTCTTCGATGAGAGCGGCGCCGACGAGCATCATCGCCGGTGTGCAGAAGCCGCACTGCAGCCCGTGCTCGTCGCTGAACGCCTGCTGGATCGGATGCAGCCCGTCGGCGGTCTTGAGGCCCTCGACGGTGGTCACCCGTCGCCCGTCGGCTTGCACTGCCAGCATGGTGCAGGACTTGACCGGCTTGCCGTCCACCAGCACGGTGCAGACTCCGCAGCTCGTGGTGTCGCAGCCGATGTGGGTGCCCGTCAGCCCGGCGCCTGTGCGTATGTGGTCCACCAGCAGTTTGCGGGGCTCGACGTCGGCGCTGTGGTCGGTTCCGTTGATGTTGACGGTGATCTCCATGATCGTTCCCTGTCTTCCCTTCTGCTCCTTGGTCAGCCCTGAGCCTGCTCGGCGGCTTCGGCGAGTGCCCGTCTGGTGAAAGCGGCCACGACCTGCCGTTTCCAGCGCGCCGTGCCTCTGACGTCGTCGCGAGGCGCCGAAGCGGCCGCCGCAGCCGCAGCCGCCTCGGCGAACAACTCTTCGCTGGGCGTGTTGCCGAGCAGCAGCGCCTCCGCTTCACGGGCTTTGCGGTTGATCGGAGCGACCGAGGTCATGGCCACGCCGGCGGCGCTGATGCTGCCGTCTGAGCCCAGCTCCAGATGAGCGGCCACGCCCACCGTGGCATAGTCGCCGACCTTGCGCTCGAGCTTCTGATACGAGCCGCCTGAAGCGCCGGCGGGCGCCGGTATGCGCAAAGCGATCACCATCTCGTCATCGCTCAGAGAGTTGGTGAAGAAGTCCACCACGAAATCGTCGATGGCGATCATGCGCCGCCCTGACGGGCCTTGAGCGACAATCTCGGCGCCGGTCGCGAGCAGCACCGTGTTCCAGTCGCCTTCGGGATCGCAGTGGGCCACGGACCCGCACATGGTGCCCAGATTGCGCACCAGCGGATCGGCGATCCAGGGCGCGGCCGAAGCGACGGCGCCGGACACCACATGGGATGCAGCGACATCGGCGTGGCGCGCCAGCGCCCCGATCTGCACATGGCCGTTGTGGCGCTCGATGGTGTCGAGGCCGCTGATCCGGTTGATGTCGACAAGCTGAGCCGGGGTGGCGAAACGCAGTTTCATCATGGGCAAGAGACTCTGACCACCCGCCAAGAAACGGGTCTCGTCGCCTCCCTGCGTCTTGGCCGCGACCGCTTCCTCCACAGAAGAAACAGCCTGATAATCAAACCGGGCAGGTAGCACCCTGAGACCCCCAATCATCGAAGCGGGCGTGGGGGTTTCCACGCCTGAAAGCGACACTAACACCACCGACGACCGGCTGCCATGTCGGTCTTCGCCCGGATGGCGATCCGTCGCCGGAAGCGGGCCGCGACCGTTCCGCATGCGTCTTCAAAGGTACGCTGACGGATGCGCTCAGGGATTCGCTCCGCCGGTGCAGCCGCCGCAGGCAGCGAACCGTGACTGCCGGACCGCTGCCCGAGAACCGTGAGCTACGAGCCGTGCGCTGCGAGCCGTGAGCCTCGCCGAGTTGCTGCTGGTGGCTGCGGCCTCCGCTGCGGCGATGCTCGTGAAGAGCGTCACCGGTCTCGGCTATCCGATGCTGAGCATCCCGATCATCGCCACGGTGGCAGGCGTGGAGACGGCGGTCGTGGTAGTGAGCCTCCCCAACGCCGCAGCCAACATCCTGATCGGCTGGCGCACCCGTGCAGCCCGGTCAGAGTCACGCGATCTGACGCCTCTGGCTGCTTCATCAGTAGTGACGGCTGTAGCCGGCAGCTTCGTGCTGGTCAACGTTTCGGAGCGGCCTCTGCTGATCGTGCTGTCGGTCACGGTTCTTCTGTTCGTGGTGCGGTCGCTGTGGCTCGGCGACATCGTGGTGACGCCCCAGCAGGGCCGGCGTGCGGCGCCTTTTGTGGGGGCGGCCGCGGGGCTGATGCAGGGTGCTGTGGGCGTGTCGGGCCCTGTCATCGGTTCGTGGCTCTACGCCTACCGGCTGCGCCGCGACGCCTACATTTTCTCGTTGGCGGTGGTGTTCTTGTGGTCCGGCTCGACTCAGATCGCGACTCTGGCGTTGATCGGCGAATTCACAGCCGACCGGCTGGTGGCCGCAGCAGTGGCGCTGGGGCCGGTGCTGGTGATGGTGCAGCTGGGCGAACACCTGAGAGCCAGGCTGTCGAGCGCTCAATTCGACAGAGCGGTGCTAGCACTGCTGGCGACCGCAGGCGTGGTTCTGGTGGTGCGAGTCATCACCGGCTAGACGGCTGCGTGCTCAGGCTCGTTTTGCAGGCTCGCTGGCGCCGCCAAAGGGAGCGGATCGGCTGACACCCGTCAGCTTGCATCCATCAGTTGACATCGATCAGCTTGCAACGATCAGCGGATCTGCTGACACTGATCAGCTGACCGTCAGCGGGCCGGAGCGTCCGATGGCCGTCTCAGAAGTGCCCAGATAACTGGCTATCACCAAGCGGTCACGGCGGATCGCGTCGGGCGGACCCTCTGCTATCACAGCCCCCGCCTCCAAGCAGTAGACACGGTCGCTTATCGACATCAACAACGCCATGTCGTGTTCGATGACGACCACCGCGGCGCCGAGCCCGTCCTTCATCTGCTCGATGAGCGGAGCGAAGGCCTCGGCTTCTCTCTGGGCCAACCCGCCGGTGGGCTCGTCGAGCAGAAGCACCCTGGCGTCGACCGCCAACAGGCTAGACATTTCCACTATGCGGCGCGTCCCCGTGGACAGCATGCCCACGAAATGGTCCGCGTAGCGTTTCAGACCCATGTAGTCGATGATCTCGTCGGCTTCGGCGCGTTTGTGTCGCTCTTGGCGCGGCGACGGCGGCAGCGCGGCCATGGATGCGAGCAGCCGTGACCGCGAACGGGCCTCCAGAGCGACCATCAGCGACTCACGGACAGTCAGTTCGGGGTAGATGCGGGCGCTCTGGAAGCCGCGGCCCAGGCCATTGGCATGGCGTTCATGCGAGCTTTTTGCGGTGACATCGGCGCCGAGCACGAAAATTCTGCCGTCGGCCTCGACGAAACCGCTGACGGCGTTGAGCAGCGTGGACTTGCCGGCGCCGTTGGTGCCGATCAAACCGACCAACTCGCCGTGGCCGACATGCATCGACACCCGGTCGACGGCGACGTTGCCGCCGAAGCGCACCGACACTTCCTCGGTTCTCAGAGCCGGAGCATCCTCTGGAGTCCCTGTCGGCGCCGCCGCCGCGGGCCGGGTCCGGCGCGATGACGGCGCCGCTGGTATCACAGGCGCCTCACGCTGCTTCGAGTGCTGCTGTGAGGCCATCCCAGGCTCGCTCGAAGCCGCTTCGCCGGCGGTTTCATGAGGATCCCGGTCACGCGCCATGCGATCGGCGCGTCGCAGAAGCCTGTCACGCGCGCCGTAGACGAGTTGCACCAAACCGCCCGGGAAGTACATCACCAGCACCAGCAGCCCGATGTTGCTGGTCAACAGCCTCACCAGGTCGTCAAGCTCAGCGGGGATCAGCTGAGGAAGGCCGCGAACCCACAGCGTCCCCAGGATCGGGCCCGCCACCGAGCCGAGACCACCGATGATCGCAGTCGCCACCACCACAATCGATTCGCCGGCGCTGAAAGTGGAAGCAGGCTGCAGCGAAGGCGCCAGCGTCACGAACAAGCCCCCCGAGAAGGCGGCGATGCCGCCGGCCACGCCGAAAGCAGTCAGCTTCATGCGCACCGGCGACACAGTGGACGCGGCAGCCATCTCCTCGTTGTCGCGCACCGCCATCCACGAC
Source organism: Acidimicrobiaceae bacterium (assembly GCA_026708645.1). Taxonomy (GTDB): domain Bacteria; phylum Actinomycetota; class Acidimicrobiia; order Acidimicrobiales; family Aldehydirespiratoraceae; genus Aldehydirespirator. The sequence goes on from JAPOUM010000022.1 coordinate 70,658, forward strand.
CTCCCCATACCGGTGCGGCGCAGCCGCGCCACCACAGCGGCCGCCACCGCCAGAGCCGCCAGGCACAAGAAGTAGAAGCTGCGCCGCGAGGCTGCGAAATCGATGTGGACGGGCCCGGCATCGAACACGGGCTTGTCAGCCGGGCGAGGGAAGGTGGTCCCCCCGGTGAAGAAATCCTGATCGAAGAGCCAGGCGGCCGCCGCCACCGCGAACGCCAGGGTGGTGACAGCCAGGAACAGCCCCCTCACCCGCAGCGCGGGGATGCCCACGATCACGGCCGCCACCACGCCGACGGCGGTGGCTGCGGCCATGGCCAGAGCCCACTGCAGCTCCAGCGAGAAGTCGAACAGGTCGAACGGCACGGGAATGTCGTTGCCTTGAGTCAAACCGGCCACGGTCAAGCCCCCGAGGCCCACGAAGGCGTATTGACCCAGCGACAGCTGGCCGGCCCAGCCGGTGAGCACCGTCATCGACAGCACCACCATCGAGAACACCAGAATGCTGGTCCAGATGAACAGCGCGCTGCTGCTGGTGAGCGTAAGCCCCAGAATCACGAAGAACCCGAAGAGCACGATGAACCCCATGGTGTTGAGGTGGCGCACCCACCACAGCGACTCAAGGCGGCTGGGGACAGTCCTGAGGCGCGGCGACAGCGACCACGACTCCTGCCCGCCGGTGGAGCGCACCAGCAGCACAGCCACCAGCACTGTGACGAACAGGTAGACGTCGACCAGCGATCGGTTCGTCGATTCCACGTTGGCGCGGATCAGCGTCTCGACCACTCCCACCCCGATGCCGGCCGCGATCGTGCCGGGAAGTGAGCGCATCCGTGCCAGCAGCGACACCACCAGCACGCGCAGCAGCAGCGGCTCGGCTATCGCGGCGCTGCCCGCCTGAGCGGAGTTGACGCCCTGCAGAGGCGCCAGAAAGATCGCAGTCGCGGCTGCGAAAGCCCCCGAGACCGCCCACACGACAGTTGAGGCGCGTCGGGGCGAGGTGCCGTAGACGCGGGCGGTGTCGGGATTGGAGGCCGACGCTCGCAACGCCAGCCCCAGGCGGGTGCGCGCCATGAACCAAGCGAGAGCGCCTATCAGCACCGGGATCACCGCCAGTACCACTAGCTCACGGGCTTGCAGACGGATGTGGTCGGTGGGGGTCCAGGTGGCGTCGAAGGCCGTCGGAATCGGTCCCGCGGCGACCACGCCGGGAAGGCGCAACTTGGCGAACAGCACTATCTGGCCGACGCCTATGGTGGCAATCAGCAGCACCAGCCGAGACGCTTCGAAGAGGCGGCGGATCACCGACAGCTCGATGATCATTCCGAGGGCCGCGCAGGCCGCTGAGGCCAGCACGAACGAAGTCCACCAGTTGAGCCCGTAACGCACCAGCAACAGCACGAACACAGCCGCCCCGAAAGCCCCGATCTCGCCGTGAGCGAAGTTGAGCACCCCGGTCGAGCGATAGATCAGCACGAACCCGGCGGCGAAAGCGGCATAGGTGAGCCCCGTCACCAGTCCGAGCGCCACGGCCTGCTGGCTCACGGTGACGCCCAGAAACTCGATCACAGCCGCGCCGTCCTCGGGCGCCCCGTGCCGTTCACCGGTCTTCGCCTCCCAACAGCACCGCCTGGGCTATGTCGTCCCGCTCAGCCAGCTGCTGAGCCGATCCTTCGAAATGGATACTGCCCTTCTCCAGGAAGATCACCCGGTCAGCGAGAGCCAGTGCCACATTGATCGACTGCTCGACTATCACCATCGTCTGGCCCTCGGCACGCAGCCTTTCGATCACTTCCAGCAGTTCCTGCACCACCACCGGCGCCAGCCCCAGGCTCAGCTCGTCGATGAGCAGCACAGCAGGGTCGTGCATCAACGCCATGGCCAGAGCCAGCTGCTGCTGCTGGCCTCCGGAAAGATCACTCGCTTTGATGCTCGCACGATCAGCGAGCCACGGGAACAGGATCAGAGCCCGATCACTGCGCTCTTCGACCTCGGCTTCGTCGAGCTTCGATTCCAGCACCGAAACCTTGAGATTGTCGGTCACCGAAAGAGACTCGAAAACGCCGGCGCCGCCTCTGAGATGCACCAGCCCGGCCGCGAAACGGTCCTCCGCGGTGGCGTAAGTGATGGTGCGGCCCCCGAGTCGCACAATCCCGCGGCTGGGAACTTCGAGTCCGCTGATGGCGCGCAGCAGGGTGGTCTTGCCGGCGCTGTTGGGGCCGAGCAACGCCAGCACCTCGCCTTTGGCCACTTCCAGCGACACGTCGAAGAGCACCTGCACGCCGCCATAGGCGAAGTCGAGGTTGCTGACCTGCAAGGCAGGCACTGACCCGGGATCGGCCGTCATGCGAGACAGCTCTCGTCGTTCTTCATTCAGTTCTTCGACCGAGCGGTATATGTCGTGGTGGACGAAGCGACTGCCTCGCAAGATCAAACCGCCGCCGATCAGCGCCGCCGGCGGGGCCAGGACGAGCATGGCGGTGCGCTCGTTGAAGGCGTCGGAGACCCGTCCCAGCACGAGACCGCCGAAGAAACCTCCAACCAAGAAGATCAGCGCCGTCAGCAGCGCGAAAGCCTGAGAGCGGATGCGGAACGGCGACACCGCCGCTATCACTATGGGGGCGGCCACGAAGGCCATGGCTGCAAGCGTCTGAGCCAGCGCCACCAGCGCCACCAGCAAGCCGAGCGTCTTGACGGGCAGAGCCGCCGCGTAAGCGACGCCCGAAGCGGCCAGCAACAAGCCCGCGAGGCGCATCACCGAACCGGGATCATGGCGGAACCGGCTGTCGAACAGTCGACCCGCCAAAGGCAGTCCGAGCAGTGCAGCCGCCCAAGTGAGCGCCTCGACCACTCCACGGTCGAAGGGCCCCAAGGCGTATTTGTCTTCCAGCAGCAGATTGAATGCGACGGGCACGGCAATCGACGCGAAACCGATCACAGCCACGCCGACAGACAGACAACGCAAGGTTCTGATGGTGTGCAGCCGGGCGTAAGCAACGCCGATCGACACCGACAACTCGTCGACTTCATGGCTTCCGTCGGCCTCATGGGCCTCGTCGCCCAGGATGGCGGCATTGTCGAAACGTCCGCGTGGCGGCTCGCGCAGCATCACCGCCGACACGGCCGCAGCTGCCAGAGGGGCGGCCGCAACAGCGAAGAAAGCTGCCCGCCATGGCGAGTCTCCGCCCACCAACGCAGCGATGCCGCCGATCATCAGAGGCCCCAGCACTTGGCCGACGGGACGGCCGAGTCCCTCCAAGGCGAAGATCCGACTACGGGCCGGGGCCGGGTAGGTGTCCACCAGGATCGAGTTCGTCACAGGGATGCGATAAGACTGCCCCAGCCCGGTCGCTGCGCTGGTCAAGAACAACTGAAAAGAGTTGACGACGAGGCCGCTCAAGAATGCGGCCGCTCCCCAGAAGACCGAGGCCAGCGGGATGACGGCCACGCGCCTGACCCTGGCGGCGAGCGCCGCCAGCGGAACCGCGCCGAGAACCAGGGTGACGCCCCCGAAACCGAGTATTCCGAAAAGCGCCGTGTCGCTGATGTCGAGAGAGCTCTGGATGTCGGGGGCGAGCACCCGAATGGCGCGGGGCAACTCGTCGATGAACGCCAGAAGGAACATCACTAACACCGTGACTCGGCCGCCGGCGCGCAAAGACTCTCGCAGGGTCATCGGCTCGGCGCCCGCACCCGGCGTCAGACCGTCGGGGGGCACAGCTTCGGCATTGTGTGCTGCCTGGCCGTCTCGGAGCCTGGATTCTTCTGCGAGGATCTCTTCGGTTAGTTCAGCAACCGACCGATCCGCTGTGAACGTCTGCTGCGCTGCGACACCCTGGGAGCAGGCGCCGGAGGTGTCGGATTCCCCGGATTCAGCCGTCTCGGACTGGTCCTGTGGCATACTAAGTTCTCTGTGAGGCTCTCCGTCGGCGGGCCGATGCATGCAAACAGTAGTCGTCACGGAACAACGGAGAGAAACAATGACTTCACGACTGCACAGGGGGCTGATGACCTTTGTCTGTGCGGTTCTTGTGGCTGCTGCCTGCGGCGGCGAAGTCAGCGACTCCGACACGTCCGGCGACAGCACTGCTGCACCTGCGTCCGCAGCGCCCGACAGCAGCGAGGCCCAGTCGGGCGGGTCGGGCGGGTCGGGCGGTTCCGATGAAGGCACCCCGGGCGAAGGCGCCCAAGAGGCGGAAACCTCGTCCGCGGCCGCTGATGAGCCGACCACAACGCTCGAAGAATCGTCAGCCGGCGAGGCCGAGAATGGCAATGCAGCTGCTGACGCTGAGGCCCAGGCCGTGCCGCGCGACATCCCCAACATCTTCGACGACCCGCGCGACGGCCTGTTCGACGAGTTCCAAGCCACTATGGATCGCGGCGATCATCCCTTCATGCAGGTCGACGAGTTCTGCACCGCCCACGACCCTGCTCCCGAGCGTGTGTCCACCGACCGAGGCATAGAGGCCGACTCCATTTCGGTGGTGCATATTCGCCAGACGCTCGAGAATCTGGTGCAGATCGGTTTCGCCAGCGATGTGGGCGACCCCCGCGAGATGGGCGAGACTTTCGTCGCCTACGTGAACAAGCAGTGCGGCGGCGTGCGAGGCCGCAAGATCGACCTTCACACCATCGAGGTCGATGTGCTGGGCGATCAGGTGCAGGAACTCCAAATTGCGGCCTGCATCGAAGCCACAGAGGATCGCAAAGCCGTCATTGTTTTGAACACGACCGGAATCCTCGAGGCGGCGGCGCTCTGCATTGTCGACCAGCAACAGACCGCCCTCATACTCAACACCTCCATGCCGGACTTGCTCATGGAGCGCGGCGAAGGCCGTCTGATCTCTTCGACGAACAGCGCCGAGCAGGCACTGCGAACACTTGCTCTCGATCTGATCGAAAGCGGCGAACTCGAAGGCAAAACCGTCGGTGTTGCGGCGAGTGACGCACCGGGCAGGTACGAGGCGGTGGAAACCGGCCTCGTCGATGTGCTGCGCGCCAACGGAGTGAACGTCGCGGTGTTCGACAAACTCGGCTGCACCGGAGTCCCCTGCATGGTCGGAAGCGTGGAAACGGTGGGCCGGATGCTCAGCGCCGGAGTGGACGTGTTCTTCAACGTGCTCAACATCTTGACCGCCCCGCCCTTCCTGAACGAGATGGCCAATCAGGGATTCAAGCCCGGCGACGTGCAGTTCTATGCGACCACCTTCAACAATCAAGCCAACGAGCTTGTCAGCTCCAAGATCGTGCAGTTCGGCGGCGCGAGCGTCGGCGAACTCTACAACGGGGCAGTCGTGCTGGACTCACGCGACATCGGCGGCTACCGACTGGAAGATTACGAACCGAAGGCGTTCAACGAAATGTGCGCTGAGACCTACGCGAACTACAGCCCCTCGCGAACGCGCCACAGTATCGAAAGCGCTCCGGGTGAAGCCAGCGTCCCCTACGGAATGGTCACCAACATGTGCAGTTTCATGCGGATGGCGCTGCGAGCGATTTACGACGCCGGCGACAACCCCACCGTCGATGACGTCCAGTCCGCTCTCCTCAACTTGGGGGCAGTCGACAGCAACGAGATGCTCCCAACCTCGATCCGGCCGGACAAGACAACCACCCCGGACGTGATCCGCACCTTCCAGTGGGAGTTTCCCTGCACCAGAGACTACGAATTCGCTGTGCCCGGCTCGCCCGACGGAATCTGCATCTACCCGACAAGCGAGTTCCGGCCCATCTCCTGACGCCGGGTCCCTGTAGTTCCTGTAGTTCGCAGCCAGCGGCTGAGGATTTCGGCTGACGGCGGACGCCGAAGCTCTCTCAGAGGTTGAGAGCCGCTGATCAGGCGCGGGGGTGAGAACTGCGATGCACCTCGCGCAGGCGCTCGCGGCTGACATGCGTGTAAATCTGGGTGGTGGCGATGTCGGAGTGACCCAGCAGCTCCTGAACGACGCGCAGGTCGGCGCCGCCGTCGAGCAGATGAGTGGCGAAAGTGTGGCGCAAGGCGTGGGGATGGGTGGGCGCCACGCTGCGGCGGTCGATAACCCGGCGCACGTCTCGGGGGGTCATAGCCCTCCCACGCTGGTTCAAGAACACCATGTCCGCGGGCGTGTGCTGCGTGACGAAGGCATGGCGATGAGTCTTCAACCAGCCTTTCAGGGCTTCGCAGGCCGGGTCGCTCAAAGGGACGATCCGCTCCTTGGCGCCCTTGCCCCAGACACGCGTTTGAGCAGCCTGCAGATCCAGATGCTCGCGACGCAGCCCGCACAATTCGCTGACCCGCAGGCCGCTTCCGTAGAGCATCTCGACTATGGCGAGGTCGCGGGCGTCGCGAGCCGTGTCTTCGCCTGCCCGGGCGGGCTTGTCGATGAGGACGCTCAATTGCTCGTCGGTGAGCACGGCAGGCAGCTTGGACGGCCCTCGCGGGGAGCTCAAACCGAGCGTGGGGTCGGCTGCGACCAGTCCGGTGCGGCGCGCCCAGTCGAAATAACGGCGCAACACCGAAGCTTTGCGGCTGACTGTGCGAGGCGCGTAACCGCCTGAGGTCAAGCCCGCCAAATAACGCCGCACTGTTCTGCGGTCGACATCTGCGGGCCTGCTCACCCCTATCTCGACGAACCAGCGAGTGGAAGCGGCAGCGTCGCGTGCGTAGACGGCACGGGTGGAATCGGCCACGCTGATCAACGAGTCGAGCCAGGCGTCGATACCCCACCCGTCATCCCACCTGTCGCAATCATCCATACATCCAAGTGTATTTCTCTCAAAGCGAGCATATGAACAGGTGAGAGTTCATAGGGGGCGGGGGTGGTCAGGCTCGCAGGACTAGGGCGCCGTCACGGGCCAGCAGTCCGAGACGCTCGAGGGCCTCAGCGGCGACCAGCACTTCGGGCACCGGCGAAGCCGCCCGCAGCACCAGCGCGTCGAGGCTCACGGGGCCGTCGTCGAGGAGTCGCAGCAGGCGCTTCTGAAGCGGATCGAGGCTGCGGGCGCCGGCATCGCCAGTCTGCGCCGCGGCAGGTTCGCCTCCGACCGCACCTCCGGCAGTCCCGCCGGCGGATCCTCCGACGGTTCCGGCGGTGGCCAGATCCAGAGCCACCAGCACGTCGTCGCTGGAGCACACCGGCGGGCATCCCTCGCTGAGCAGCAGATTGGTGCCCTGCGCTGCCGGGTTGCGCACCGAGCCGGGAACCGCCATCACGACCACGCCGCGCCGCACGGCTTCCTCGACGGTGTGCATCGAGCCCCCGGCCCGTTTCGATTCGACCACCACTACCACGTCGGCCAAAGCGACCAGCAGCCGATTGCGCGCCGGGAAGCGCCAGCCCTCCGGCTCGGCCCCCAACGGCGCCTCGCTCAGCAGCGTGCCCGCTGCTGCGACCTCGTCCCAGAGATCGCGGTTGCCCCGCGGGTAGACCCGGTCGAGGCCGCTTCCCACCACCCCGACCACCGCTGCGGCCGCCGCTGCCAGAGCGCCGCGATGCGCTGCGCCGTCGATGCCGAGGGCCAGTCCCGACACCACCGTCACCCCGGCCGCGGCCAGATCCGACCCCAGCTCCATGGCGACCGAACGGCCCGTGGGCGTGCAACGCCTCGTGCCCACAATGGCCGCTGCGGGCGCCGAATCGTCGGGCACTCGACCCCGACGGAACAGGATCGGCGCCGGGTCGATGTCGTCGATCAGCGCCGGCGGATGATCCGGGCTCAGCGGTGTCGTGACCCAGGCGTCGAGCGCCGCTAGTTGCTCGGCCAAAGCGTCGAGGTCCCTGTCGCGGGCATGAATGCGCCAGAGATCGGCGAGATCGGGGTCAACCGCCCATCCGGGCAGTTCCCCGGCCACAGCCTGAGACCAGACCTCGCTGGGGTCTCTATGGTTCAAAAGCTTTGCGAGCCGTCCCGAAGAAGCCCGCGGCAGCGCTGCCAGAGCAGCGGCGTGAACCCCTCGAGCGGCCGCCTCGGAGGCTTCAACAGCATGGCTCGGCGCCGGCGCCGGAACCCGTTGCGCGGCTTGTGCCTCAGCCATGGATCATGCTGCCCGTGCTGTCCAGGCGCATCCGCAGCGACAGCGCCGCCAGCAGATCCTGGGCTCGCAGCTCGCGGCCGCCGTCGTCGAGGTCGCGGATGGTGCGGGCCACTGTCTGCACGCGGCGCAGTCCCCTGGCGCTGAGGCGCCCCTCGTCCAACGCGCTGCGCAGCACTCGCGTCGCTTCGGCGCTCAGTGGCGCGTGCTGCTCCAGAGCGCTGCCCTGCAAGTCCGCGTTGCGGGCCACGCCGCGCTTGCGGGCTTCGGCTCGCGCTGCGGCCACCCGTTCGGCGACCTCGGCGCTGGAGACGCTCGGTCTGGCGTCGAGCAGGTCGGCCGGGTCGGGGCGATCCACGCGCACTACCAGGTCGAGGCGGTCGACGAACGGGCCGGAGAGGCGTCGCTGATAGCGCGCCAGCGCTGCCGGAGCGCAACGACAGCCGACCGTGCCTCCGGCGCCGCAGGGGCAGGGGTTCATAGCCGCAACCAGCAGGAACCGCGCAGGATGCTCGATCATCCCCCGGGAGCGGGCCACTCTGATCCTGCCCTCCTCCAGAGGCTGACGCAGCGCGTCAAGCACCGACGGCGCGAACTCTCCGAGTTCGTCCAAGAACAGCACGCCGCTGGTGGCGGCGCTCACTTCACCGGGTCGGGCCATGTGGGTGCCGCCGCCCACCAGCGCCGCCATCGACGAAGAATGATGCGGCGCCCTGAACGGCGGCCGGGTGATCAAGCCGTCGGGCAGTGACAAGCCCGCGGCCGAATGCACCCGTGTGACTTCCAGCGACTCCTGCGGCGTCAGATCCGGCAGCAAGCCCACCAGACGCCGCGCCAGCATCGTCTTGCCGGCGCCCGGCGGGCCCACCAAGAGCAGGTGATGCCCGCCCGCCGCGGCGACTTCCAGCGCCCAGCGGGCCAGCGGCTGCCCCGCGATGTCGCAGAGGTCCGGTTCGGGGGCGACCCGACGCGGCGCCGGCGCCGGCGGCGGTTCCGGCCAGGGCGCGGCGCCCGAGAGCGCCTCGAACATTTCTTTGAGATTGTTGACCGGACGGACTCTCTCACGCGCCACCAGCTCGGCCACGGCGCTGTCGCGGGACGCGACCACGACAGGGGCGTCGCCGATGGCGTCCACCAAGGGAAGCGCCCCGGGCACCGGCCGCACCGAGCCGTCGAGGCCCAGCTGCCCGAGCACGCCCATGTTCTTCAGTGCTGCGGGCGCCACCTGCTCGTCGGCTGCGAGCACGCCTACCGCCACGGCGAGGTCCAGCCCGGCGCCGGATTTGGGCATGTCGTTGGGGGCCAGGTTGACGGTGATGCGCTTGGGCGGCCATTTGAGCTTGCTCGAGATGATGGCGGCCCTGACCCGGTCACGCGCCTCGCGGCACGACGCGTCGGGCAGGCCCACCACCGTGAACCCCGGCAAACCGTCGGCTACATGGACTTCAACTGAAACGGGATGACCCCACACCCCGACGAGCGTGGCGGAGCGGATTGTTGCGAGCACAGCAGCCTCTTTGGGTGAGTAGACATGTGAAGATACTGAAATACACAATAGCAGAGGAATTGAAAATAACCAACATGCAATAATTTATTACAGTACTTCGCGTGTGTACCTGACGACCGCCTCGATCTCGGCGGGATCCAGCACCTCGCCGAAGCCGGGCATCGACCGCACCCCCTCGACGATCACACGAGCCTGCTCGCCGGCATCGGGATACTGCACGACCATGCGCCCCTCAGAGAGCTTGCTGCCTCTGCCGCCGCCTCCGTCGTTGCCGTGGCAATTGGCACAACGCGCGATGTAAATCCGGCGGCCTGCGGACAACTGCGGATCGGGGTAGCCGTCCGGGCCGACCGGCACATCCGGGACGTCGTCGACCGAGCAGGCGCCCAGAACCGCCGCGACGACGAGCGCCGCAGTCAGCAGGCCGACCCTTGCGACGCCGACGAGACGGCGACGGGGCGCAGCGAAACTCGACACGGTCATTGAGGGTGCAGCCACAGCGTTGTCGCACGATACTTGAGCGATGGGCTTTGATCCGACACGCCCTCAGCGGCGGCGGCGCAGCGACGGATGGTTCGTGGCTGCCGGACTGCTGGTGGCGGTCGCCCTGGTGCTCTGGGCGTTGCTGGGCTGAGACTTGGAAGATCCGGAACTTCTCGGCGAGGTGGAGGTTCGCCGCATCGCCTCCTACCAAGCCGTCAAGGACTACGTGTGCCCGGGATGCAACCGCCTCCTGCCGGCAAGGACCGCTCATGTGGTGGTGGTGCCCGTCGAGGCGGTCGACCTGCGCCGCCACTGGCATAACGGCTGCTGGCAGCGGCGCGCCAAGAGCGTGAGCCGTTAGGCGAGAACTCCTCGAGCCGGTCTGCCGGCTCGGCCTCGGCTCTAGAAGGCGTCCTCGATCACGACGACGTCCACGCCGGTGACCGTCGCCACATCGAAGCGGACCCGACCGTGACGGCCGTTCGCTCGCAACCATTGCGCGGCCAGCGCCCGAATTTTGTGCTGCTTGCGGCGATCCACCGCCTCTGCGGGCGTTCCGAAGCGGGCGGAGCGGCGCGCCTTCACCTCGCAGAACACGATTTCGCCGTCACGCGACAGCACCAGATCCAGCTCGCCCGAGCGGATCCGCCAGTTTCGGTCGAGTATCTCGTAGCCGGCTTCGAGGTACCAGCGGGCTGCTTTGCGCTCTCCCCAAGCGCCGTGAGCCTGCCTGGACCGGTCTAGAGCTGTCTCGGACACGGAGCGACCCTAGCAGCACTGCAAGACTTAGACTCTTTTCAAGTATTTTTATTGTCTTCAGCTTCGCCCAGGAGGATTCCAACCAGCGGAACTCGAAGTGCGGGAACCTGTCTGCGGCGCCTCTCGGGATCAGACGTGTCGCTTTTCCTTGACTTTGGCTGCTTTGCCCACCCGGTCACGCAAGTAGTACAGCTTGGCGCGACGCACGTCGCCCGCAGTGACCCGCTCGATTCGGTCGATCACCGGAGCGTGAACCGGGAAGGTGCGCTCCACCCCCACCCCGAAGCTCACCTTCCGCACGGTGAACGACTCCCTCACTCCGCTGCCTTGGCGGCGCAGCACAACGCCCTCGAACATCTGAGTCCGAGCCCGGTTGCCTTCGACCACCCGAACATGGACGCGCACCGTGTCTCCCGGACGGAACTCCGGGACGTCGCTGCGCAGACTCTTGGAATCGACAACATCGGTGGGGTTCATGGCTGGTCTCCGCTCGCATCGGGCGCTGTCTCGGGCCGGACGAGTCTAGGACTTCCGGCATCGGCCGCCACTTCCCGCGGCCCTCTGAGACTGCGGCGCTCTCTATGACTACGGCTTTTGGCGGCTGACAGCGTCGCCGACGACGTCGAAGCCGTGCTCGGCCAGCAGTTCGAGTTCGGTGTCGCTGAGCCCGCCGCGCGCCGCGATCAGATCCGGCCGCCGCGCCACGGTGCGCGCCAGCGACTGCGCCCGGCGCCAGCGAGCGATCTTCTCATGGTTGCCCGACAGCAGCACCTCAGGGACCTGCCAGTCACGAAACTTCGCCGGTCGGGTGTAATGCGGGTATTCCAACAGACCGTCGCTGAAGGACTCCTCGGCAGCGGAAGCAGCGTTGGACAGCACTCCCGGAACGCAGCGCGCCACCGCTTCCATCACCACCAGCGCGGCCGCTTCGCCCCCTGCCAGCACCGCGTCGCCGACCGATATCTCGCCGTCGACCAGATGCTCGCAGACCCGCTCGTCGACTCCCTCATAGCGACCGCACAGCATCGAGAACCCGGCACCGGAAGCGAGTTCGACGGCCATGGCCTGATCGAAGCGTCGACCCGCGGGAGAAAGATAGAAGAGCGGTCGCCGAGGCCGGATCCTCTCGACCGCGTCGAACAGCGGCTGGGGCATCATCACCATCCCCGCCCCGCCGCCGTAGGGGGCGTCGTCAACGCTGCGATGACGGTCGGCGGCCGCCATGCGCAGGTCATGGACCCTGATGTCGATGACGCCGTCGGCGCGGCTTCGCCCGATCACGGAGGCCGATGCCATGGCCTCCACCAGATCGACGAAAATCGTGAAGATCTCGATCCTGAAGCTCTCGGTTCCGGGACTGCCGGTCTGGGAGCTCACCGCGGTTCGTCGGCTTCGAACAAACCGTCCGGGACTTCCACCGTGACGCGTTCGCCAGGCGCCGAGCTGACCACGAACCGCAACGGAACGAGAGTGCCGTCCTCAAGCTCGAGCAGGTCGCCGGCCGGGTTCGCCACCACCGCGACGACACGCCCCCGGTCGGCGCCGGCGAGCTCCGACAGTCGAGCCCCGATCAGTTCGTGCACCCAGAGTTCGTCGGGATCGGATATCGGCGCCGCTCGCAGCACCGCGCCTCGCAGAGCCTCCGCGTCGCCGCGGTCTTCGACGCCGACGAAGCGCACCAGATGCCGGTGCTTGTGTGGTCTGGAGGAAGCCACGACCAGCACTCCGCCTTCTGTCTGGAACTCCGAGCCTTCCCGGAGGCGCTCGGGGCGGTTGCTGACCAGTGTGACGGTCACCTCGCCGCGGGTGCCGTGCGGGCGTCCGACACGGCCGATTTCGAGCAGTCGCCCGGCCTCGTCCGGCATCACAGAGGACTCCGCCGACGGGCGCCCGGCAGCAAGCTCGCCGAGGTCAGTCGACGAACTCCACCTCGACATCGACGTCGTCGCGCGACCCTGCGGCGCGCACCAGAGTGCGGATCGACTGGGCCACCCGGCCTCGCTTGCCTATGACCCGGCCCATCTCGCCCTGCGCGACCTGCACATCGAAGCGCACCGCGCCGCCGGTTCTGCCGGAGTCAGCAGCGACGGCGTCGATCCGCACGGCCTCGGTGTCATCGACGATGTTGGAGACCAGATAGCGGCACATCGCTTCAGCGGTGGGGGACTGCTCGCTCACGAGCCTGCCTCCGCCGCAACAGTCTCAGCAGCGGTCGCGGTTGCAGCCGCCGCTTCAGTGCCTTCGCTGGATGCAGCCGCAGCAGGCTCATCTGGCGCGGCGGGCGCAGGCTCGGCCCGCCCGACGGGCTGCGGCGCGCTCCGGGCTGCGTCGGGGCTGCGGAAATCCTCCCAGGCGCCGCTGATCTTCAGCAGCTTCTCTACCCGCTCGGTGGGCTGAGCGCCGTGTCGCAGCCAGTGCAGGGCGCGGTCATTGTCGATCCGCACCACAGACGGCTCTTGGCGAGGCTCGTAGAACCCGATTATCTCGATGAACCGCCCATTGCGAGGCGCTCGAGAGTCGGCGGCCACGACCCGGTAGGTGGGCTGCTTCTTCTTCCCCATCCGCATGAGGCGCAATTTGACTGCCAATTTGTGTTTCCTTTGTTCTTCGGGTGTTCTTGTTCTTCGGGTGTTCTGTCCGTGAGGTGTGCTCACAGGCGAGTTCTGCGAGAGTCGAGGGTCAATTCAATCCGGGCCAGTCGCCTTTTTCCAACCCCGGAAGAGTCAGAGGTGCTTTGGACACGGGCTGGGGCCCTCTCGGAGTGATGCGACCGCTGCTGCCGCGCCTTTTCGCTTTGGAACGAGACGACTGCCTCGTCGCCGCTGATCTCGACGCTGCGGCTCTGCGCTTGCCTCCGCCGCCGCCTCCTCCTCCGAGGCCTCCGAAGCCCTTCATCATCGAGCGCATCTGTTTGAACTGGTCCACCAGAGACTTCACGTCGTTGGGGCGACAGCCCGAGCCGGCGGCGATGCGGCGGCGGCGCGACGAGTCGATGATGTCGGGCTGAGCCCGCTCGGCGGGGGTCATAGAGTGGATCATGCCGGTGATGCGAGTGATGCGGCTCTCGTCGATGTCCGCGCCGCGCAGCTGCTGCGACATGCCCGGCATCATCGACATGATGCTGCGGAGGTTGCCCATGCCGAGCACCTGGTTCATGGTCGACAGGAAGTCGTCGAAAGTGAAGCTGCCCTCGAGCAACCGTGCGGCCGTCTCCTCGGCCTGCTCGGCCTCGAAAGCGGCTTCCGCCTTGTCGATCAGCGTCTCGACGTCGCCCATCCCCAGAATGCGGCTGGCGAGACGATCCGGATGGAACGGCTCGAAGTCTTCGAGCTTCTCGCCCACCGAAGCGAAGGCGATCGGGCAGCCCACGACCTCCCTCACCGAGAGCGCGGCGCCGCCGCGTGCGTCGCCGTCGAGCTTCGTGAGGATCACGCCGTCGAGCTTCAGCGTCTCGTGGAATGCTCTGGCCATGTTGACTGCATCGCTGCCGACCGTGGAATCGACCACCAAGAAGGTGTAATGAGGCCGCACCGCCTTGGAGATACGGCGCGCCTGGTCCATCATCTCGGCGTCCACTGACAGCCGTCCGGCAGTGTCGACGATCACCACGTCTCGACCGCTTCGGGCGGCTTCGGCGAGTGACGCGGACGCCGCCTTGACCGGGTTGCGGGGATGGCTGAAGACAGGCACCCCGACACGGTCGGCGAGAGTGCGGAGCTGATCGACGGCCGCGGGCCGCTGCAAGTCTGCGCCGACCAGAAGCGGGCTGCGGCCCTGGCGCAGGAACCATTGGGCCAACTTGGCGGCGTTGGTGGTCTTGCCTGCTCCCTGCAAGCCGGCGAGCAGTATCACCGTCGGCGGCTTGGGCGCGTAATCGATCGCGAGCTGCTCGCCGCCCAGTGTGGCGGTCAGCTCAGAGAGCACGATCTTGACCACCTGCTGGGCGGGGTCGAGCACCCTGGAGAGCTCCTCGCCGACGGCTCGCTGACGGATCCGCTCGGTGAGGCCTGCGACCACGTCGAGATTGACGTCGGCTTCTATCAGAGCGACGCGGATCTCTCGCAGCGCCTCGTCCACGTCGGACGCTGAGAGCCTGCCCTTGCCTCGCAGCCTGGCGAATGCCGTCTCGAAACGTCCGGTGAGCGTGTCAAACATTGCCGGTTCACGCTATCGGCAGCGTCTCGGCGGGGGGCCGCCGCTTCGACGGCTCACGGCAGTGCGGTGGTCGCCTGTGCGCGCCGCGGGTCAGTCGAACAATGCGTCCACGAACTCGGCGGCGTCGAAAGGCACCAAGTCGTCGATCCCTTCGCCCACGCCGACGAGCTTGACCGGAGCGCCGATCTCGGCCTGCACGGACACCACTATCCCGCCTTTGGCCGAACCGTCGAGCTTGGTGAGAACAACCCCGGTGAGGTCCACAGCCTGGGTGAACTGCCGCGCCTGCGCCAAGCCGTTCTGGCCGGTGGCGGCGTCGAGTACCAGCAGGGTCTCGGTGACTGTGCCCGCTGCGTTGTCGGCCACTCGTCGCACCTTGCGAAGCTCGGCCATCAGGTTCTGCTCGGTGTGGAAACGACCGGCAGTGTCGGCCAGCACCAGATCCGCGCCGCGAGCCGCCGCGGCGGACACCGCGTCATGCACGACCGAGGACGGGTCGGCGCCGGGCGCTCCGGCGACGATGTGAGCCGAGGCGCGCTCGGCCCACATGGCCAGCTGCTCGCCCGCGGCAGCCCGGAAAGTGTCGCCTGCCGCCAGCACCACTCGGGCGCCTCGGTCTGTTTGCTGTTTGGCCAGCTTGCCGACGGTAGTCGTCTTGCCGGCGCCGTTGACCCCGACGAAGAGCCACACCGCGGGCCCGGCGCCTTCCGGCAGCCGCTTCAGCGAGCGGTCGAAACCGTGGAGACGCTCGTGCAGTTCGGCCTTGAGCGCCGCCAGCGCCGCGCCCCGGTCATTTCCTTCAGCAGCGGCGCGCTCTCGGGCTGCCGCCACGATCTCAGAGCTGCTCGCCAACCCGACGTCGGCTCTGATGAGAGCCTCGGCTGCCTCGGCCCAGGCTTCGTCGGTGACCGCGGCGCGGTCGAAGGCTGCGCTCAAAGGCCCGCTCAAGGCCCCGCGCGCTTTCGACAGCCGCTGCCGCAGAGCCGGGCGTGCCGAGGCGGGCGCGGCGCTCTCCGTCTTGTCGGCCAACCGTCCGACGACCAGGTCTGCGACCTTCTCCGCCCCTGCCGCCTTGGCAGAGGCCCGCGAGCGGCGGCGCCGGATCAAGACCGCGGCGACGGCGGCCGCGACCGCGCACAGCGCCACCGCCAAGATGACGAACTCGACGACTCCGATCACTTCACGACCCTGATACTGACCTTGACCCTGATGCTGACCACACGAGAGGGGTTATCCGAGCGCGCCCAGCTCGACTGTGGCTACAAGCAGCTCGCCGTCGCGTCTGATGACCAGCTCCGCGATGTCTCCGGGCCTCAGCAGCTTGATGGCGGCGGAAAGCTCGGCGATGTCCATCATCGGCTCACCGCCGAGGCTGACGATCACGTCGCCTTCTGCCAGGCCGGCCTCGGCGGCAGGTGATCCTTCGACGACCCCCACCACCAGAACGCCGGAAGCGCCGTCTTCGGCTTGGCCGGTTATGCCGAGATAACCGAGCTCCAGAGACTCGCCTGCGACGATGCGCTCGGCGATCAGTTCCACTGTGTCGCTGGGAATGGCGAAGCCCACGCCGGCGCTGGCGCCGCTCGGGGTCAGGATCGTGGAATTCATCCCGATCACCCGGCCCTGCGAGTCCGCCAGAGCACCGCCGGAGTTGCCGCGGTTGATGGCGGCGTCGGTCTGGATCATCTCTATGGGAACTGCCGGACAGCGGGGAGCGCCCAGAGCCGGCTCGCCTTGCAGAACTTCGATGCGAACTGCGCTGACGATTCCCGCGGTGACCGTCCCGGTCAGATCGAAAGGACTGCCGATGGCCGCCACCAGCTGCCCGACCCTCACCTCCGAGACCGGAGCGAAGACGGCCTCCACCAGCTCGGCAGCCTGCGAATCGACACGCACGACCGCCACGTCGTGCTCGCAGGACCCGCCCAGCACTTCGCCCTCGAGCCGGGTTCCGTCCGACAGAATGACCGACACTTCCGCAACGCCTTCCACGACGTGCTCGTTGGTGACTATGTGACCGGCGGCGGCGTTCCAGACGATGCCCGAACCGAGCCCGAACAATGCGCTGGGCCCCTGCTCTGAATCGGAGAACACTTCGATGCGCACCACCGACGGCGTCAGAGCCTCGGCCACCTCCACGAAAGGCTCAGGAATGACGACCAATGAACGATCGGGCTCAGCAGCGCTAGCGGCGCCTTGCTCGGTTGATTCCTCGACGGGCGTCGAAGTCGCCGCCTCCGCCGAGCCGTCGCTGTCTGAGGCGGGGGCTTCCCCTGCCGGCGGCGACGCATCAGGCGACTCGGCAGCTTGAGACCCATCGTCGACGGACCCCGCTTGTGGAGTTTCGTTGCCCGCGATCGCTGCTATCTCTTCAACCGAAGCCGGTCTCAACCCGGGCGCCGTCGCCGCGTCCCGTGGCGCCGCCGAGACGACCACGCCCACAACGGCGCCGGCGACGAACAGCAGACATGCGGCGAGCAGCAGCGGCAGCGGCCGCGACGCCAGGCGCTTCGCTGAGGACTCCATGCTCGCCGCGGCCGGCACGCCGTCCGGCGGCCTGAGCACGGCAGTGGGCGGCGCAAGCCCAGAAGCGTAGGAACGCTCAGCCTCTAGATCTCGCATCCCGGTAAAGCTACGCCGCAAAAGTCACAACAACGGCCAGCGAACATCCGCCGTCGAGAGCCGCCGGCCCGAGTCGTCGTCCCGGCCGACAAGAGCGTCCGCCGGCGAACGAGTTCAGGCAGCATCGGAGACGCGCTCGGACACGACCATCGAAGAACCGCCGGGTTTCATCGACACGCCCTGCAAGCAGTCCGCGGCTTCCATGGTGCGTTTCTGGTGAGTCACTATCACCAGCTGGGCGTCGTTGCGGAACTCCTCGAGCAGCTTCAAGAAGCGATGCAAGTTGACGTCGTCCAGCGCGGCTTCCACTTCGTCCATCACATAGAAGGGCGCGGGCCTGCTGCGGAAGACCGCGAACAGGAAAGCCAGGGCCGCCAAGGTCCGCTCCCCGCCTGACAGCAGCGACAGCCTTTTGACGTTCTTGCCTGAGGGCTTGGCCGAGATCTCGATGCCGCTGCCGAGAAGGTCGTCGGGGTCGCTCAAGCTCAAGCGCCCTTCCCCGCCCGGGAACAACGCATCGAAGAGCACCTCGAAGTTGGAGGCCACATCGACGAAAGCCGAGCTGAAAGTCGCTTGGATCTCGCGGTCGATGAGACGGATCACCTTGTTGAGGTCTCTGCGAGCGGCGCGGATGTCCTCAAGCTGTCCTTTCATCAACTCATGCCGCTCATAAAGTTCGTCGTATTCCGACAGAGCCAGCGGATTGACCGGGCCCATGATCTCCAGTTCATTGCTCAGCTGAGCCATCCGCTGAGCGGCGTCCAACCCTTCGGACAACTCCGGCAGAAGCGTCTCGGCCGCCTGCTGCGGGCTGAGACCGTGATCATCGCGCAGCCTTTCGACGGCGCCCTGCAACAGAGTGCGCAACTCCGCCTCCTCGACGTCGCGGCGGTTCTCGGCTTGGCGCACGGCCTCGTGACGAGACTCGGCGTCGGCGTAGCGCCGCCGCAGGTCGTCCAGACCCGCGGCCAGGACTCTCACCTCTTGAGAGGCGCGGCGGTTCAGTTCACGGATCCGGCTGAGACCGTCGTCGAGGACGCTCGTGCGTTGCTCCAGCACCCGCTTGAGGGTGTCGAGCACGGCTGTTTCACGCTGCCATGCGACCATGCGTGCGGTTGTTTCGGCCCGCGAGTCGTGATGCTGTCTCAACCTGCTGTCCAGTTCGTGGATGCGGGCTTCCAGCATTCGGCGGTGCTGCTGCAGACCGGCTTCGGCGACGTTGTGCTCGGCGACGGCCGCCGCTACCTCGGCGCTGCGCTGCTGCAGTCCGGCGCGAGCCGCTGCGACGGAACTCTCGGCCTCCGCCAACTGCGCAGCGGCCTCCTCGGCTTGCTTGCTGCGCAGGCTTTGTCGACTGCGGGCCGTCTCGCAGGCTTCGAGCGCCTGCCGGCAGGCCTTTTCGGCGTCCTCGATCCGCTGATTCGCTTCGTCGAGGGCGGGCCTGAGCCCTGCCGTGCTGTGCGCGCCGAGGCGCCAGCCTCTAGCGCTGAGGCGGTCCCCTGCCGGCGTCACCACCACCAGATCACGGCGACGGCACCAGACGTCGGCCGCGGCTCGCCAGTCGCCGTCCACCAAGACCGTGGAAGCCAGCAGCAAGTCCAGGCACCTCTCGACTTCGCGATCGTCGCAGCGGACGCGGCCGCGCAGCAATCCCAGGTCAGGATCCTCGCTGAGAGGCGGGAGCGCCCCGCCGACGGCTGCTGCTGTGCTGTCTGTGCCGGCGGCGCTGTCTGTGCCGCTGTCCAGGACCAGCGCAGCGACGCCGGTGTCGCCGGCTTCGAGGCTGTCGAGCAGCTGACGCGCCGCGGCGGCGTCGCGCACCACCACCGAGCCGACCGCCTCTCCGGCTGCGGCTGCGAAAGCCGCCTCGCAACCCGGTTCCACCGTCACGAGGTCGGCCAGTAGCCCCACGGCGCCCTCGGTCGCGTCCGCCGCGGCGGGCGCTTCCGTGGCGGCTTCTTCGAGAGCCATGGCCAGAGCCTCGCCGCGTGCGGTCCAGTGCCTCAGCTCACCGTCGGCTTTTGCACGCGCCTCCACGGCTTCGTTCAATGCTGAGGAGGCCTCGCTCAAAGCCTCCTGCGCAGCAGTCAGCAGACTGCGTCTCAGACTGCGCTCGGTCGCCTGCGGGCTCCGCGCCTCGAAGTCGGCGTGCTCAGCCTCCAAGCGCTCCCGCAAATCCGCAGTGCGGCGCTTTTCGGCATGGGACGCTTCCAGCGATTCCATGACCGTGGCCAGCTCTCTGCGGCATTGGCCCGCCTCGGCTTGCAGCGCCGCCAGCAGATCCTGACCGGCTGCGGCGGCTCTCTGTCGCTCGATGCTCCGCAGACGCTCCGCCACAACGGCCCCCTGACCCTGCGCCCGGGCGCGCAAGCCCTCCAGCTGAGCGAGACGCTCCGAATGGTCGGCGATCCCGTGGCGCGCCAGGCTCTGCTCGTCGGCGGCGACCCGCTCGCCGAGTCGCTCAAGCTCGGCCCGCAGTTCGGCTTGCAGCTCCGCCTGAGCTTCACGGCGCTGCTTGTGGTCGCGGAGCCGATCACGCATATCGGTGATCTCACGACCCGCCAGACAGATCCGCAGCTCCGTCAATTCAGCCAGCAGGCCCGAGTGGCGCCGGGCCGCTGCGGCCTGCTTCTCGAGAGGGTTCAAGCGACGGCGCAGCTCCCGCAGAAGGTCGCTCATTCGGGTGAGATCCGCGTCGCTGGCGAACAGGCGGCGCTCGGCCCGCTCGCGGCGTTTGCGGAATTTGAGTATCCCCGCCGCTTCCTCCACCAAACCCCGGCGGTCGGCGGGACGGGCGTTGAGGACTGCGTCTATCTGATTCTGCGACACGATCATGTGCTGCTGGCGACCGACGCCTGCGTCGGAGAGCAGTTCGGTGATGTCGAGCAGGCGACACGGGCTTCCGTTGAGGGCATAGCTCGACTCGCCGTTGCGGAACAGGCAGCGGGTGATCCGCACTTCGCTGGCCGCCAAGGGCAGCGAAGCGTCGGAGTTGTCGATCGTCACCGAAACCTCCGCACGGCCCAGTGCGGGCTTGTTGGCCGTGCCCGCGAAGATCACGTCGTCCATGCGGGCGGAACGCACCGCGCTCGGAGCTTGAGCCCCCAGCGCCCACGCCAGCGCGTCGACGACATTGGATTTGCCGCTGCCGTTGGGGCCGACGACCACGGTGACGCCAGGTTCCAGACGGATCGAAGCGGGCTCCGCGAAGGACTTGAAACCCTTGATCGTCAGCAGCTTCAAATGCATGGCTGCGACGCTAGTTCGGCTTGCCGGCCCGACCGACGCTTTCGCCCGGCACCGGTGCGGGTGCTGTCGGTGCGGTTGCTGTCGGATGTCTGCGGGACTGATCGAACTCCGCTGCAGTCGTGTCAGACCTGAGTGTCACAGTAGTAGGTCCACTGGCCGCGGAACTTGGTGCGCTTGATGGGCGTCCTCGACCTTTCGCTCAGCTCGCCCTGCCTGCCCCAGACTTTGAGATGGCTCGCGTAGTTGCCCGGCTCGCCGGAGAGATCGTAGAACGGGCGCTCGGGCACTGAAGTCCCGCGATACTTCATGGCGTCGTGGATTGTGCCCACAAGAGCCCGATGGAGTCGTCGGATCTCCTGCGTGGACAGCGAGTTCGCTTTCCGGTCGAAGCGCAGGCCCGCCTCGAAGAGGATCTCGTCAGCGTAGATGTTGCCGATGCCGACCACGAAACGGTCGTCGGTGAGCAGGGTCTTGAGCTGTGTGTCCTGGCTCAGCAGCAGCCTGCCCATCTCGGTCCAAGATATGGGCGGCGCCGCCGCTGCCGCCGCCGGGTCGAGGCCGTATCCGGCCGCCTCCGGGAAAGTGGCGGCGAAGTCGTCGTTCGGCACCACGAACAGCTGCCCGGTGCCTTCAGGGTCCACGAAACGCAGCTGCCCGTACTGGGTGAACGAGATGACCACCTCGGTGCCCGGCTCGATGGGGTGCTTGTTGGCGTTGCGGCGAGGCGACCCGGACGAGCCCAGCGACATCACCAGCAGCAGCCCGTTGTTGAGCTCGATCACCAGATTGAGGCCGACCCGGCGGACGTCCACCAGCTTCGCCGCCTCGAGCTGGGATGTGAAAGATTTGCGATTGTGGTAGCGGCGCAGGCATTTCATGCTCGCCGCCTCGGCGGCTTTGATCTTGCGACCGACGACCTCGCGCTCGAGTTCGCGCCGGATCGTCTCGACTTCGGGCAGTTCGAAAGGCGGGCGGTTGACGCTGGTGGGCTTGGAGCGTGCCGCGTTCATGATCGAACCTGCTCGACGAGCGCCTTGTATGCGACCTCCGCGGCCCGCTGTTCGGCGTCCTTCTTGGTGCTGCCCCGGCCGATTCCTGTGGCCGCCGCCGCGCTGACGGTCGCCTCGAACAGCTTGCAGTGGGCTGGTCCGCTTTCGGTCGTGTCGTAGACCGGCGGCGCGGACCCCAGACGCGCGGCCAGCTCTTGGAGCCTGGTCTTGAAGTCGCCGTGCCCCGGCGCCCGTGCCGCGTCCTCGATTCGCGGGCCGAGCATTCGGCTCACGACTGCCTGAGCGGCCTCGAAACCCCCGTCGAGGAACACTGCTCCGATCACCGCTTCCACGGCGTCGGCCAAAAGCGAAGGCTTGTCGCCGCCGCCTGTTGCCAGTTCCCCGCGAGAGAGGCGCAGCTGCCCTCCCAGCCCGACCGATCTCGCCACATCGGCCAGAGTCGCTGCGTTGACCAGGGCAGCGCTGGTCTTGGTCAGATCGCCTTCGCTGCACTGGTGGTCTTGCGTGTAGATCCGCTGAGCCACCGACAAGCCCAAGACGGCGTCACCGAGAAACTCGAGCCTCTCATTCGAGCGAGCCCCCTCGTGCTCGGCGCACCACGAGCGATGAGTCAAGGCCAGCTCCAGAAGTCCGCCGTCGTCGAAGCGGTAACCGATCCGCTCCATCAGCGCAGCGTCGCCCGCCGAGTAATCAGAATCGGGTTCCGGACTCCCGGCCAGCTTCTGCAACTGCTCTTCTGCCGTGCTTCTTCGACTGCTTATGCCTTATGCCCGGATGCTCAACCGAGTTTCGCCACGACGTAGTCGACCGCGTCGCGCACGGAACGCAGATCTTCCAGATCCTCGTCCTCGATGCGAAAACCGACGGCGCGCTCAGCCAGGTCCTCTTCGATCCCCTCCACCAGTTCGATCAAGGCCAGCGAGTCGGCGTCGAGATCGTCTGCGAAGGAGGCGCCCTCGGCGATGTCGGAAGGGTCGATCTCAAGGATGTCGGCGAGGCGGTCCTTTACCAGCGCCAGCACCTCTTCACGCCCCAAGGGCGCCTGCTCTACATGGGTCTCTGCGGGCATTCGCACCTCCGGGCGGCGCTGGCGGCCTCAACGCTGCTGAGTAGACGACTAGACGACGGGCGCACCACGATACCTTCTGGCTCACCGGCTGCGCCTGAGGCCATGACGAGCGGCCCGAACGGACAGGCCTGGTAGCTAGCTGCGGGCGGTGGCGGCGATGTGTCCCACCATGCCCGCGTTGACCATCTCGCGGGCGACCCGCACCGCGTTCATCACTGCGGCGGCACGGCTGGCGCCGTGAGAAATGACGCAGACGCCCCTCACCCCCAGCAGCAGCGCGCCGCCCACGCTGTCGGGGTGGATCTCCTGAGCCATCGAGTCGAGCGCCGGGGCGAGCATCTCACCGGCTCTGCGGGAAGTGTCGTCCGTGTCGATCGCCACCAGCATGCGGCCGAACAGCGCCCGCAGCGCCCCTTCCAGCGCTTTGAGGGTCACATTCCCGGTGAAACCGTCGGTCACCACCACATCGACTTCGGAGGTCATGATGTCGCGACCTTCCACGTTGCCGATCCATTCTGCGGCGACGTCGTCGGCCCAGCGGCCGTCGGACAGCCTCTTGAAGGCGCTCTTGGCCAAGTCGTTGCCTTTGCCGGCTTCCTCGCCTATCGACAGCAGCCCCACACGCGGCTTCTCGATACCGAAACGGTCACGGGCGTAGACCGAGCCCATGCGAGCGAACTGCACCAGCCACTCCGGGCGGCATTCGGCGTTGGCGCCCGAATCGAGCAGGGTGGTGGGGGCGCTGCCGGGAGTGGGGATGGGCGCCGCGATCGCGGGCCTGGTTATGCCTCGCACACGGCCCATGCGCAGCAGCGCCGCGCCCATCGCCGCGCCGGTGTTGCCGGCCGAGACCATCGCGGAAGCCCGCCCGTCGCGCACCGCTTCAGCCGCCCGTACCAGCGACGAGTCCTTCATGGCTCGCACGCTCGAGCCTGGCTCGGCGTCCATGGGTATCACTTCGGACGCCTCGATCACCTCCAGGCCGCCGGTGTCGCCCATCTCGTCGGGGCGGCCCACCAGCACCACCGGTATCCCCCACTCGTCGGCGGCGCGACGGGCGCCGACCACGATTTCTCCGGGAGCGCAATCGCCTCCCATGGCGTCAACAGCTACCGGCTCCATGGTTGTTAGACCGGTCGACTCCGGCAAAGGTTCCAAACGGATTCCGAACGCGATCTCGACGCGTTCTCGACGCGTTCTCGCTCGGATTCTCGCTCGGATCGGACCTCAGCCGAAACTTCTCGTCGCTAATTCAGTTCGATCTAATCCAGGTCGATGACTTGACGGCCGCGATACAAACCGCATTCCATGCAGGCATGGTGCCGACGCTGGCGCGTCTTGCCGCATTCACAGAGGCTCAGGCTCGGCGGGCGGGCGCGCCATGCCGAGGCGCGACGGCTGCGTCCTTTGGCTTTGGAGGTTTTCTTCTTGGGAACAGCCATCTCGAATCCTGGTCTCTTCAGCCTGATCTCTTCAGCTTGGTCTCTTCAGCGAGCGATCCTCGCGGGCGGCGCCTTCGCCGGCAAGCGAAATGCGACCATCCAGCATACCGGTGACGGCTTCTGCGGCCTACACGTCGGCCGCGTCGGCTTTCGGCGGCAGTTCCGCCGCGGGCCCGGTCGGGAATCGCTCGGGATCGGGCCCGGCACAGCCCGGCGAGCACAGCGGCGCCAGAGGCAGAGACAACACAGCCGCCTGATGACTCGCCGGCGCCAGATCGATGCGCTGATCGCGGATCGGCCAAGTCTCCCCTTCCAGCGGCGACCACTCGAACACCTCCTCGAACGGCGCCTCCAGCAGCCCGCGGACCTCTTCGAGGCAGCGGCGGCATTCAGCCGCCCAAGTCCCCCTGACCCGCCCGACGGCCAGGTACGCGGCCGCCGCCTTTCGCAAGGTCGCCTCGACCTCGACCAAGCCGTCCAGCACTCGCGCGCCCGGCACTCCTGAGTCGGCCAACAGGCATCGGCGAGAGACCTCGATGCAGTCGACTGCGCCCGCCTCCAGACGCGCACAATCGACGATCAGGCGGCTGCTGGGCGGATCACCGCCGACAGGATCGCTTCCGGGCATTTCGCGCCAGCCTGCGAGGCTCGTTCGCCAGGAACGGCTCAGGAACCGCCCGCGCCCGGATTCGGACCGCTCAGATCCTGATCGAAAACGTCGTCTTCGGGCTCGGCGGGTCGAGGCGGCGGCGCGGGCCGCGGCATTCTCGTGTCCTGCAGCCGCTGCCGTCCGGCCGCGACCGCTGCGACGGTCTTCTGAAGCGTCGCCTCGAAAGCCGCCAGGCGCTGATCGCACCAGTCCTCGGTCTCGAGCTTCATCTTCTCGGCCTGCGCCTCTGCTTCGTCGACCATTCGTCTGGCGCGCAGCTCGGCGGCCTTGACCACCTCGCTGCGCTGCACCATCTGCTCGGCCCGGGCCCGAGCCGCGGCAATGATGTCGTCTCCTTCTCTTTGGGCGCGCTGGCGCATGCTGTCGCGCTCCTTGAGCATCCACCGCGCCGCCCGCATCTCTTCGGGCAGCGCCGAGGACGCTCTCTGCAGCAGCCCTCTCAGCTCATCGCCGTTGATCATCACCGACGTCGAGAACGGCATCGGCCTGGAGCGCTCCAGAATGCGGATCGCCTGTGCTATCAGCTGCTCCACCGTGAATTGGCGAGTGCCTTGCGATCTCTCGGGAGACGACGACATTGGAGCATTCGAACTCATGGTTCCCGCCATATCTGGAAACTCCTGAACACCGTCAAGCCTAGAGACCGAGCGGAGTTCTGTGACGGTCTGGCGGCTGGCTTCATTTTTGCTGCTCGAAACGTGACTCCAAGCGCTCGCGCACCGGCTCGGGCACCATCGACGAAACGTCGCCCCCGAAGCGCACGACTTCGCGGATCAGCTTGGACGCCACGAACGATCTCTTGCTGGCCGAGGGAATGAACACTGTCTGAACACCGGCCAATGCGTGGTTCATCTGCGCCATCTGCAGTTCGCTCTCGAAATCGGAGACCGCCCGCAAACCCTTGACAATGAAGTCGGCGCCCACGTCACGGGCCAGATTCACCACCAGGCTCGAGAACATCGCCACCGAGACGTTGGGCAGATCAGCGCAGCACTCTTTGATCATCTGCTCGCGCTCGGCGAGGCTGAACAGTCCTTGGCCCTTCTGAGGGTTGCGCATGGCCGCCACGACCACCTCGTCGAAGAGTTGCGCGCTCGTCACGATGATCTCGAGATGACCGTAGTGGATCGGGTCGAAAGATCCGGGATACAGCACACGGGTCACGGCTCGACTCGCTCTCTTTCCACACGCTTTCGGGCTGGCTCGCCGCCGGTCATCGAGCGACCGTGGCGAACGTCACCACGGTAGTCCCGTGACGGCGTTGATGGTGGACGGCGAAGCGCGGGGCCACTTCGACCGGGCGATCGGACTCGGCCACCACCAGACGCGCGGGAACCTGCGACAGCAACTCGGGCCAAGCGTCGAAGCTGTACGGGGGATCTATCAGCGCCACGTCGAAAGAGCGCTGAGCCAGGCCTTCGAGGGCCGCCGAGGCGTCGGCGACGATCACAGTGGCCGCCTCGGTGAACCCCGTGACCGCCACGTTGCCGCGCAGCAGGTCGGCTGTGGCGGGATCGCGCTCGACGAAGACCGCGTGAGCGGCGCCGCGGCTGAGAGCCTCGATCCCCAACGCCCCCGTGCCCGCGAAAAGGTCGAGCACCCGGGCGCCTTCGACGACGCCCATCGAGTAGAGCGAATTGAACACGGCCTGGCGCACCTTGCCGGGCGTGGGACGGGTGCCGGGACGGTCGGGCACAGCCAGCAGGCGCCCCTTGGCCGAGCCGGCCGACACGCGGACGCTCACCGTCTAGACCTAGCCCTTGAGCAGGAACTCCGACTCGCGTTCATCGAGCAGCAACTCCATTTCATCGGCCAGCGCCGGATGCCTCGACAGATCGGGATCGTCGTCGAGGATCTCGACCGCGATCTCGCGAGCCTTCTCGACCCATTCCTTGTCGCGTCTCAGCGAGGCCAGACGAAGGTCGTTGCGGCCCTTCTGACGCTCCCCCATGATCGTGCCCTCGCCGCGCAGATCCAAATCCACTTCGGCCAGATGGAAACCGTCGTCGGAGTCCACCAGCGCCCGGAGGCGAGCCTCGGCTTCCGGCGTGGCCGCTTCGCCCACCAGATAGCAACTCGACGCGAACTGGGCGCGGCCCACCCGGCCCCGCAGCTGGTGAAGCTGCGCTATGCCGAAACGACCGGCGTCCATCACCACCATGACGGTGGCATTGGCGACGTCCACGCCGACCTCGATGACGGTGGTGGAGACCAGCACGTCGAGCTGGTGATCGCGGAACAGGCTCATCGTGGCCTCCTTCTGCACGGACGGGATCCGTCCGTGCAGAAGGCCGACCCGGAGCCCCGCCAGTTCGCCTCCTTCACCGCTGAGACGCTTAAAGGTCTGGGCGGCGGAGCTGACGTCGAGCGCTTCGGAATCCTCGATGAGGGGGCACACCACGTACGCCTGGCGGCCCTCGGCAACGGCAGCCCGCACCGCCGCCCAGACCTGCGCCTCCTCGAGCGGGCCCCTGGCCCAGGAGGTGGCGATCCGCACGCGGCCCGCGGGCAGCTCGTCGAGTGTCGACATGTCCAAGTCGCCGTAGACCGTCATCGCCGCAGTGCGCGGAATGGGAGTGGCGGTCATCACCAGCAGGTCGGGCGTGACCGACCGCGGCCCGCGGGCGCGCAGCACTGCCCGCTGCTCGACGCCGAAACGATGCTGCTCGTCGATGACCACCACACCCAGGGATCGATACTGCAACCCCTCGGAGATCAGCGCGTGGGTGCCGACCACGATGTCCACTTGGCCGCACTCCAGCCCTTGCGCCGCGCTGCGTCGCTCAGCGGCGCCGAGGCTCGCGGTCAGCAGCTCCATCCGCAGCGGCCTCGTCGCTGTCAGGCGGCTCTCATCGGGGACCGAGAAGTCCCCCAGCAATTTCACCATCGTCTGATGATGCTGCTCGGCGAGCACCTCGGTGGGCGCCATCAGAGCTCCCTGATGGCCGCCCTGAACCGCGGCCAGCAAAGCGCACAGAGCGACCACCGTCTTGCCCGCTCCGACGTCGCCTTGCAGCAGCCGGTGCATGGGGTGGGGCTTGGCGAGATCCTCGGCGATCACTGAGATCGCCCTCTGCTGGGCGTCGGTCAAACGGAACGGCAGCCCCGAGACGAACCGGTCGACCAGCTCGCCGCCGGAGGGGTGCGACAAGCCTGCGGTGTTGCGCTCCAACCAGCGTTTGCGCTGCACCAGGCGCAACTGCAGGCGCAGCAGCTCGTCAAACATGAGGCGCTGGCGCGCTCGGCTCGACTCGGCCATGGTCTCGGGCCGGTGGATGCCGGCGAGCGCGGCGTGGCGGTCCGGCAGCTTGAGCCTGGCCGGCAACTCGGCCGGCAGCGGGTCCGCTATGCCCCTGGCTTCGCAACGGTCGAGCGCGTTGGCGACATGATCGGCTATCTGCCAGGTTCTCAGGCCGGTCTTCTCCGACTGCGGGTAGACGGCGATGACGCGCCCGGTGCGGTCGCCGACCAGGTCCACCACCGGGTTGGTCATCTGCAGCGCGCCCTGATAACGGCTCGGCCGGCCGTGCAACACGACCGTGCGACCCACGCTCAGGCTCTGCTCCAGCCACGGCTGATTGAAGAAGACCAGCTTGAGCCTGCCGGTGTCGTCTGAGACGACCGCCTCGACCAGAGTCCGGCGGCGCCTGGTTCGCCGGGATGCGCTGCGTTCCACGCAGGCCACCACGAAGACTTCCTCGTCGATCGCCAGATCAGCTATGCGCGCCTGGCGGGTGCGGTCGAGGTAGCGCCGGGGGTAATGCTGCAGCAGGTCGAGCACGCTGCGGATCTCGAGCTCGGCCAGCGCCGCGACGCGCTTGGGTCCCAAGTTCTTGAGACGTTCGACGCCTATGGCGTCGAGGTCGCGGAAGCTCAGAGGCGGGTCGCCTGCGGGCATAGCCGTCGCCGTGCTGACGCCGCGGCTCTACTCGAGGCCGAAATAGTAGGGATAGAGGGGCTGGCCGCCTTCGCTGACCTCGACTTCCACTTCACCGTGGTTCTCGGCCATGTGAGCGACGATCGCCGCCGTGGCGGCGGCGTCAGCGCCGTCGCCGACGATCACGGTGAGCAGCTCATGGTCGTCGGTGACGACGGCGTCCAGCAGCGTCAGCGCCGCGGCGGTCATGTCGGAGGCGACCGCGACGATGCCTTCAGGGCCGATCCCCAGCCAGTCGCCGGCGACGATGGCGCCGGCCGCGCTGGAGGCTTCGCGCACGGCACGAGTGACTTCGCCGCGGGTGACGCAGCCGGCGGCGCCGGTCATGTCCGCGAGGTTGCGCTCGATGGCGGCGGCGCTGTTGAAGGCGACGAGCGCGGCGAGCCCCTCCACCACGCTGCAGGTCGGCACCACGCCCACATTTCGCAGTGTCTCGCCGTCGAGTTGCTCGGCCACCGGGATGATGTTCTTGTTGTTGGGCAGCACCACGACGCTGCCGGTCGGCAGCGAATCGACCGCCGCCAGGAGCTCCGCGGTGGACGGGTTCATGGACTGTCCGCCGGTCACCACGCGTCGGGCGCCCAGCGAAGACAGAATCTCGACGACGCCCGCTCCGGCGCCCACCGCCACCACCGAGCAGCCGTCGGCTTCGGTGATCTCCACCGGCTCGAACGCAGCAGCGCCGGCCTGGCTGTCGGCGGCCTGGCTGACGGCGACGGCGGCCTCATCGGCGGCGCCGATATTCGTTTGCATCTCGTCGAAGCGCTCGGTGTGCTCGCCTGCTTGTTCCAGCAGGTCGGTGATCTCGATGCGGTGGGGTCGTCCCACTGCGATGCCGGCCTCGATCGCCGCGCCGATGAAATCGGTGTGGATGTGGCAGTTCCAGATGCCGTCGCCTCCCACCACGACTATCGAGTCGCCGATCTCTTTCCAGGCGGACTTGAAGCCGTCGACGGCGGAATCGGGCGCGTCCAGCAGGAACATCACCTCGTAGCGCAGATCAGCTATCGACGGCCCCTCAGACGAATCACCGGCGCCTGAGGCCGCCGAGGCGGCGGCAGCCGCGGCTTGCGAGGGCGGCGGTTCGGGCGCTTGCGGCATGGGGCGTCCGTCGAGCACGTTCAAGCAGGCGTCGAACAGCAGGACCAGCCCGGCGCCGCCTGCGTCCACCACTCCCGCGGCGGCCAGCGCCGGGAGCATCTCGGGGGTGCGCGCCAATGCGTCGTAGCCGCGTTCGCGGGCGGCGGCGAGCACCTCGACGAGGCTGTCGCCGCGGCAGGCCGCGCCCGCAGACGCCTCGGCGGCTTCACGGACGACCGTCAAGATGGTGCCTTCCACCGGACGGGCCACCGCCGAGTAGGCGCTCTCGCTGGCTGCCGTCAAAGCGGCCGCCATGACCGCTGCGTCGGCTCGCGCATGTTGGCGCAGCACGCCGCAGACACCTCGAAGAATTTGAGCCAGGATCACTCCCGAGTTGCCGCGGGCGCCCATGAGAGCCCCGTGGGAGATCGCCGCGCACAGCGGTTCGAACTCGTCCGCGACGGCTTCGGAGCTTTCCAGCACCGACTGCAGGGTCAAAGACATGTTCATGCCCGTGTCGCCGTCGGGCACCGGGTAGACGTTGAGGTTGTCGAGAACCTGCCGGTGGGCGGCGAGCCCGCCGTGGAATCCGGCTATGACGCGACGCAGACCGGCCGCATCGAGGACAGGTGACGCCGCCTCTGACTCCATGAGGCGAGGATAGCCGTCGCCTCGGCCCGACTCCGCCGTACGGCATCGCTCAAGACCGTGAGGCTCTTAGAGCGCGAGCGAACAGTCGAGAGTTCGTCGCGTCGCGTCGGTGTCATTCCCGCTGGAGTTCGCTGCGACCCGAGGGCCTCTCGGGCCACAGCCTCGCTGACGATGGACACTGTCGGCTCTCCTATGCGCCAGGCTCTGAGGCGCTTGCGGCTGACTCGGCTTTTTGCGGGCGATGCCTACTACGCTGCGGTTCTGTGCAAGGCGTGATCAAGAGCTACGACCCGGTCAGCGGTGACGGCGTGGTCGTGAACGAAGCCGATCTCAGCGACGTCGACTTGGCGGCTGACGCGCTGCAAGGATCCCTGTTCAGGATGCTGCGCCAAGGTCAGCGCGTGCAGTTCGACCTCGACGACCACGGCCGAGCCACCCGGCTGCGTCTGGGCTCCGAGGTCGACATGGCCACTCCGGAATTCTGAGAGAACGAGACAGCGCGCAAGCCGGCGGTCTGCGTCACGCGCCGCCTTCTTCACATTGCCGTTCACATTGCCGCGGCTATTCCCATTTCTGAGTAGCTTTGCTGCTCGTAGCGGTCACGGAACATTTCCCTGAGCCGACGGGCGGCAGCGTCATAGGCGCCAGGGACTTCCCAGGTGTCGCCAGGATCGAGGATGTCGCTGTCGACCCCGCGGCAGCTCACCGGCATTCTCAGCCCCAGGATCGGGTGAGTCCGCGTCTCGACGTCGTCGAACTCTCCCGACAGTGCGGCGTCCAACAGTCGGCGCGTCACCGCCAAGGACATGCGCCTGCCGGCGCCGTAAGCACCGCCGGACCAGCCGGTGTTCAAAAGCACGCACCGGGTTTCGTGGTCATGCATGCGCTGCTTGAGCAGTCGGGCGTAGACATCGGGCTTGCGAGCCATGAACGGCGCCCCGAAGCAAGGCGAGAACGTGGCCGCCGGCTCGGTCACACCCACCTCGGTGCCGGCCAGTTTGGCGGTGAAGCCCATCACAAAGTGGTACATGACCTCGCCGGGCTCTAGGACCGCCACCGGCGGAAGCACCCCGAACGCATCCGCAGTCAACAACACGATGGTGCTGGGGTGGGGGCCGCGACGGCCTTCGGCGACGTTGGGGTTGCATTCCAGCGGATACGCGAAGCGAGTGTTCTCGGTGATGGCCCGGTCGCCGAGGTCGAACTCGTCAGGATGAGTGTCGGCGAGGCGGCGTCCGTCCAACGCGGGCACGTTCTCGATGAGAGTGCCTCTCATCGACATCGCTGCGGCGATGACCGGCTCGGCCTGCTTGTCGAGGTCGATCAGCTTGGCGTAGCAGCCGGCTTCCAAGTTGGCGATTCCGGTGTCGGTCCAGATGTGCTCGTCGTCGCCTATGAGATCGCGATCGGGGTCCGCCGACAGGGTGGTCTTGCCGGTGCCGGAAAGTCCGAAAAGGATGGCGCAGTCACCGTCGGCGCTGACATTCGCCGAGCAGTGCATCGGCAGCTGGCCGTTGCCGGGCTGCACGAAGTTCATGACCGTGAACATGGTCTTCTTGTTGACCCCGCAGTAGTCGGCTCTTCCCAGCACCAGCACCAGCCTTCGTTGCATGTCGATGATCACCCCCCTCTGCGAGCGGGTGCCGTCACGCTGGGGGCTGCAACGAAACGACGGCACGTTCAGCAGCGTCCACGAACGCCCGAGACGATCCGGCGCTCCTGTTATTCGGGCGGGCAGCATGATGTTGCAGAAGTAGGCGTGGGTGGCGTATTCACCCACGAACCGGCAAGGCTCAGCAAAGTCGGGGTCTGTGCCGCAGTAGAGGTCGCTCACATAGAGCCGGGCCCGTCGTTGGTTGAGATGCTCGACGACGCGCTCCACGAGAGGATCGAACAGCGCTTCCTCGAAAGGCGCGAAACCGTCCTTCCACCACACCTCGTCGCGGACTGAAAGCCGGTCCACGCAGAACGTGTCATGCACGGGACGACCTGTGCATGAAGGGTCGGTGTAGTAGATCAGCGGGCCGTCGGCGCCGAGCACCGTGGCGTAAGCCTTGTGCTCGTCGTCGGGGCCGCCCGGACGGATCCGGCCGAGGTCGCCGGTCACAGCAGCCTCGAACAGTTCTCGTTGGGTGAGGCCGTAATGCAAGTCCGCTCCGGACAGCCCCAGAGCCGCTTCGAGTTCAGCCGCCACATCCTCGGACGATCTCGCAGAATTCGCTGTCATTGACTGGCCCTCGATTCGTGATCATCGGCAGATCGGTCCGTCATAATTGTCGAATGACCATATCTGCGGTCTGGCGACGGGTGCCGGCAAGGCTCGTCGGCGTTCGAAGGCTCGTGTGCCGGAGGGCTCATATCGCCGAATCCAAGAGCACGGCGCGGATGCCGAGCCCCATCAAGAAGAGTCCTGTGAAGCCGTAGAGCAGGCACATCTGAGCACGCAGGTGTGGCCTGTAGCTGTAGGCGACGCCCACAGCCACCAGACCAGAGAAACCGTAGAGGGCGTGAAGCTCGGGCGCCTGTCGGCCCTCGGCGACGATGAGCCAAGTCCCCAGCCCCGCCTGTACGAACACGGTGAGCTGCGCCGCGGCCGTGGCCGCCCACAAGGCGGGAATCCGCAGGCTCGGACGGCGCTGCGCGGCGAGCGCCCACACTCCGACCGCGGCATTGGCGAAGATCACCACCCACGAGAACCAGTCGTGCGCCGCGCCCACAGCCGTCGGCAATCAAGCCACAGCGCCGCTGGCACGCAAAGACGCTATGTCTCCGGAGTCGAAGCCTGCCTCGCGCAGGATCTCGTCTGTGTGCTGCCCGGCGTGGGGCGGGGGTCGGCGGATGCTGCCGGGGGTGCGGCTGAAACGTGGCGCAGGGTTCGGTTGCACCTGTCCCGCCACCTCGCCGAAAGTGCCGCGCGCGACGTTGTGGGCATGCTCAGGCGCTTCGCTCAGCGACAACACCGGAGCGAAGCAGCAGTCGGTGCCCTCGAGCAGTTCGCACCACTCGGCTCGGGTGCGCTGCGCCACGACCGCGGCGAGCTTCTTCTTCAGTTCGGGCCAAGCCGAGCTGTCCGTCTGCTGATCCCATTCGCTGCCGTTCAGCCCCAGCAGCCGGCGGAGCTCGTCATAGAACTGCGGCTCTATGGGGCCCAGGGTGATGTATTCGGCGTCGGCGGTCTCATACACGTTGTAGAAGTGGGCGCCGGTGTCGAGCATGTTGGCGCCTCTTCGCTCGCTCCAATAGCCGGCGGCGGCCAGACCGTGAAAGGCCGTCATCAAGGAGGCGGCCCCGTCGACCATGGCCGCGTCCACCACTTGGCCGCGGCCCGAGCTCCGGGCCTCCAGCAGAGCGCACACCATCCCGAAGGCCAGATACATTCCCCCGCCGCCGAAGTCGCCCACAAGGTTGAGCGGCGGCACCGGCGCATCGCCTTCCCGGCCGATGCTGTGAAGGGCGCCCGCCAGCGCGATGTAGTTGAGGTCGTGGCCCGCTGCTGAGGCGTACGGGCCTTCTTGGCCCCAGCCGGTAATCCTGCCGTAGACCAGGCGCGGGTTGCGTTCCAGGCAGTCGCCGGGGCCGATCCCGAGACGTTCCGCCACACCCGGGCGAAAACCCTCCAGCATGGCGTCGGCGGCCGACACCAGCGACATCACCACAGCCACTCCGTCAGGCGACTTGAGATCGACGCCGAGCGAGCGTCTGCCGCGGTTGAGCAGATCCTTGGGGGGGTCGGCCGCGTCGCCGCCGCGCACGGCTGAGGAGCGGTCGACACGGATCACGTCCGCGCCCATGTCGGCCAGCATCATGGCACAGAACGGGCCGGGCCCGATGCCTGCGATCTCAACGACCCGGATTCCTGTCAGAGGCCCCATGCCTTCACCTCGCCTCTCTCCATTGCTCGAGTTGCAAGCATCCGCGTCGTGGGCACTGGGCATGTCACCGGCAAGTTATCGTCATCGACAGTGCCGGAGACGGAGATTCAGCGTCGCATCATTGCGGTGACCATGAGTTCGGTGATCCCTGCCACCATGGCCATGGGGTCGGCTTTCGCAGCATCTGCGGTGCTGGCCGAGGAGATCACCGGCAGCGCCACGCTGGCGACTCTGGCTGCCGGGTCGATGTCGCTGGGCAGCATGACCGCCGCGGTTCCATTGTCGCGTCGCATGGCTCGCCTGGGCAGGCGGAGTGGCTTGGTGTTCGGCTGGCGGCTGGGCGCCGCCGGAGCGGCGACCGCGGTGATGGCGGCGATTCTCAACGTTTATCTGCTGGTGGTGCTGGGAATGATCGGGGTGGGCGTCGGCCAGACCACCAACCTGGCAGCCCGCTATGCGGTGGCTGACAACGCCGCCGAGGACCGCCTGGCGCGTTCCATCGGACTGCTGGTGTGGGCTTCCACCTTCGGGGCCGCCGCGGGACCGGCGATAGCGCTGGGGCCGGTCGCCGGCCTCGCAGGGTTTCTGGGACTGCCCGAACTGGCCGGGCCTTACCTGCTGAGCACTGCGATGTTCGTGACCGGATCGGCCGTCACCCACGCCTGGCTGCGCCCCGACCCGCTCGAAGTCCTCGGCACGATCGGCGAGCAAGCCCCCAAGCCGACTTCGCCTCTGGTCGTGATCCGCCGGATCGCGGCGCTGCCGGCCGCCCGGCTGGCTCTGCTGGCGATGCTGGTGGGGCAGCTGGTGATGGTCGGCGTGATGACGGCCACGCCGCTGCACATGACCAGCGGCGATCAGGACCTGGCCGTGATCGGCCAAGTGATCTCGCTGCACATCGTGGGGATGTACGCCTTCTCCCCGATCGTGGGCTGGCTGGTCGACCGGTTGGGCACCCACATCATGGTGACCGCAGGCGGGCTGGTGCTGTTTTGGGGAGCGGAGATCGCCGGACACACCGACCCCGAGCACAGCGCCGGGCTGTTCAGCGGCCTGATGCTCATCGGCATCGGCTGGAGCTGCGGGCTGATCGCCGGCAGCACCCTTTTGACCAACGCTTTCCCTGTGGAATCCAGGGTCGAAGTTCAAGGCGCCGCCGACTTCGTCATGATCAGCGGAGGGGCTCTGGGGGCGATGTCCTCGGGGGCGCTCGTAGAGTCTCTCGGCTTCCAGCTCTTGAGCCACTACTCGGGCATCGCCGCGCTGCTGCTGGTCGCGGCCGCGGCCGGGGCATGGTTCAGCGCCCGCGTCAATCGCACACGCCAACTCGCTTGAGGACGAAGCCAACGCTGCCGGCTCGTGACGGATCGGCGGCGGCCGCGGCTGGCCGCGGCCAGCTCAGTCGGCGAGTCTGGCGATGCGGTCGGGGTCGAGTCTGTAGCTGAGCCTCTGACCGACTCGGGCCGGCTGCGCGTCCATCGCCACCAGCTGAAAAGCGCCCGGCTCGGTGCGCAGATGCAGCTCGAAGCGATCCCCGCGGAAGCGAACGTCGCTCACCGTGGCCGTCACCAGATCAGCGCTGCCGGAGGCCGCCGCGCTCGACTCCGACCCGATCTCCATCCCCATCTCCGAACCTGAACCTGTGCTCCAACCCGAACCCGGCGCTGGCGCTGATGACGGCTCAGAGTCCGCCAGCCGGGTGAAAGCGTCGCTGCGAATCACCGCCCGGCCTGCGGCGACGCTCAGACGGCCCCAGGGCACTTCGCCGCGCCCGCCGACGCTGACGATGTTGGTGTGGCCCAAGAAGCGAGCTGTCGCGGCCAGTCGAGGATCGCGCCAAACTTCGGCTGGCGCGCCGATCCTGACGATCCTCCCCGACTGCATCAACGCCACCCGGTCCGCCACCGCGAACGCCTCATCGTGGTCGTGGCTGACATGCAGCGCAGTCACGCCGACACGTCGCAGCAGCGTTCGCAGTTCGGCTGTGAGCTGCTCGCGCCTGGGGCGGTCCAGCGAACCGAGCGGCTCGTCGAGCATCAGCAGCCGCGGCTCAGGCGCCAGTGAGCGCGCCAACGCCACCCGCTGGGCTTCGCCGCCTGACAGCGTGGTGATCGCCCGTCGCCGGTAGCCGGCCAGCCCCACCAGATCGAGGACCTCCTCGACCCGCCGGTCGCGCGCCTCGGCGTCCAGCCGCTTCATGCGCAGGCCGAAAGCCACGTTGGCGGACACGTCACGATGCGCGAACAGCGCGTGCTCCTGGAACATCAAACCGAAATCTCGACGATGCACGGGCTGCGCGGCCAGGTCTTCGCCGTCCCAGCGGATCTCGCCCGCATCGAGCGGCTGCAAACCGGCGACGGCTCGCAGCAGCGTGCTCTTGCCGCAGCCGCTGGGTCCGAGAACCGCGACGATCTCGCCGCTCTCAACCTGCAGGTCAACCCCGTCTA
The DNA here is from genome assembly GCA_026708645.1 of Acidimicrobiaceae bacterium. Classification (GTDB taxonomy): domain Bacteria; phylum Actinomycetota; class Acidimicrobiia; order Acidimicrobiales; family Aldehydirespiratoraceae; genus Aldehydirespirator. Next base: position 107,618 of record JAPOUM010000022.1, read on the forward strand.
GAGCAGCAACATCGCCGAAACTGACTCTTGCGTCCTTCACAGCGAGCATCGCATCATCCTGGCGCTCTCAAAAGCTTGCGCCCCCTTGAGCATCAGATCACTCCCGAGCGGGCGTCGCCCCATAGATCCATCAGAAAGACCACCGCCGCGGTCAGCACCATGAGCGACACCGCCAGCGCCATGGCCTGGCCCCGGAGGGCGTCGCCCGGGGTGCCCAGCAGCCTGAACAACGCCAGCGGGGCGGTCAGCGTCTCGGGCCGGCGGGGAATGAACGATGTGGCGCCGAACTCGCCCAGCGACACCGCGAACGCGAAACCGGCGCCCACTGCGGCGCCGCGCGCGGCCGCCGGCAGGTCCACCTCGCGGCGCACCCGCAGAGGCGACGCTCCCAGCACCGCCGCGGCTTCGCGCAACCGGGGACTGACGCTTCGCAGCGTAGGCGCCAGAGCGCGCACCACGAAGGGGATCCCGACCACGGCGTGCGCTATCGGGACCACGATCACCGCCGTGCGGATGTCGATCGGCGGACGGTCCAACACCAGCAACAGACCCAGCCCCACCGTCACCGCCGAAGTGCCCAGAGGCAGCGTCAAAGTCACGTCCAGCAGCCCGGCGGCGCTGCGGCCGGTTCGTGCCGCCGAACGCAGCACCACCACCACGGCCGCCGCTCCCACTACCACGGCCAGAGTCGCAGCCGGCACAGCGAACTTCACCGAGTTGAGCAGTGCCGCCAAGGCAGTGTCGGGCAGCAGGCTGACTTGCTGGGCCATGGCGCTGTAATGGCGCAGCGTGTAGCCGCCGCCTCCTGCCAGCAGCGAGCGTTCCACGAGCAGCGCCAAAGGCAGCCCCAGGATCACCGCCATCACCGCCAGGTTGACCGCCAGCGCGGGACCGCCTCCGCGCGGCGCAGGAGCGCCCGAGCGGGGCTGCTCCACCGCGGCGCGTCTGCGCTCCATCAGGATCGACACGATCACCAGAGCCAGCACCGCGGCCAGCTGCACGATCGCCAGAGACGCCGCTACCGAGAAGTCGAGCCGCCGTATGGCGTAGCGGTAGATCTCGGTCTCGATGGTGGCCCGTGTCGGGCCTCCCAGGATCAGCACAACCCCGAAAGAAGTGAACGAGAACAAAAAGACGATGACCGACGCGGCCGCCAGCGAAGGCGCCAGGCGGGGCAGCACCACATGACGGAAGACTCCCAGACGCGAGGCGCCCAGCACGCGGGCCTGGTCCTCAATGCGGGCGTCGAGGCTCGCCCAATGCGCCCCCACGATGCGCAGCACCACCGCATAATTGAAGAACACGTGCGCCAGAAGGATCGCCCAGACCGTGTGGCGCAGACTCAACCCGCCGTCTCCTGCCAGCCCGAGACGATTGAAGACGCCTTCGAACGCCGCAGCGACGACCACGGTGGGCAGCATGAACGGCACGGTCGCCGCGGCCCGCACCAGGCGCCGGCCACGGAAACGGAGCCGGGCCAAAGCCCCTGCTGCGGGCAGTGCCACCAGCACCGTCAGAGCTGTCGACGCCGCGGCCTGCCAGAGAGTGAACCAGATCACCGAGCGGTGCGAGGCCGAGCCCAGAACCTCTCCCAGCCCTCCGACCCCGGCGGCGCCTCCTCCGCCTCCTCCGAGGCCGCCGCCGAGACCCCGGTGGATCACCGCGCCGACAGGCCACACGAAGAAGAGCCCCATGAACACGACCGCTGCCGCGGCCGGCACAACCTGCCAGCGTCGCAGAACGGCTGCAGCCAGCTTTGACGCGAGCTGTTTGACAGCCGCAGGCCTGGAGGCGTCAGCAGGCTCGGCGGCGTCCTGCGCGGAAGCTGGGGGCGGCCCGGAGGCGGCGTCCTGCGGCGGAGCTGCGATCACCGAACCGGCGGCTTGTCGATGGCCCGGCTGCGACTCTGCCTCGGGGCGAGCCTCAGCGAAGCACGATCTCCACCCAGCGGTCGGTCCAAGCGTCACGCTGAGCCTCTATCTCGGCCGGGTCCACCATGAACGGATCGTCGGCGATCTCGGCGTGTTCCACGAACTCCGGCGGCAGGGTGGCGTCGACGTTCACCGGGAACACGAACATGTTCAACGGGATGTCGTTCTGGAACGTCTCTCCGAGCATGAAATCGATCAAGGCCCGGGCGCCTGCCGGGTTCTCGGCGCCTGCCAGCACACCGGCGAACTCGATCTGACGGTAACAACTGTCAGTTATCACCCCTGTGGGTGGATTATCGACAGGAGGATCAGCGAAGATCACCTCCGCGGGCGGGCTGGAAGCATAGGAGACGACCATGGGCCGGTCGCCGCCGCCGACTGTGAACTCGCCGTAGTAGGCCTCCTCCCAGCCGGAGGTGACCGACACGCCGTTGTCTCGCAGAGCTTCCCAGTAGTCCTCATAGCCGTCGCCGTAGCGGGCGATGGTGGCGAGCAGGAAAGCGAGACCGGGCGAGGAGGTCTCCGGGCTCGGCACCACCAGCATTTCGGCGTAGTCCTCGTCGATGAGGTCGTCGAGGCCGGCGGGCGGCGGCAGGGCGCCGTCGAATGCGTCGACCCAGTAGTTGAGGCAAACGTCGCCGAAGTCGACGGGCGTCACGCGATGCTGCGGATCGAGTTCGAATTCGTCTGGCACGTCGGCGAGGCCGGGCGACTCGTAAGGCTCGAAGATGCCGCAGTCGAGGCCGCGTTGCAAGAACGTGTTGTCGATGCCGAACAGCACGTCGCCGAGCGGCTCGCCGGCGGTGAGGCACGCCTGCGCCACCAGAGCGCCGGCATCGCCCGAGGCGAGATGGCTCACTTCGACGCCTGTGGCGGCGGTGAACGCTTCGAAGGTCTCCGGCGAGACCGCGAACGAATCGTGGGTGAGCAGCGTCACCGTGGTGCCCGACAAGCCTTCGTTGCCGGAGTCGCCGGCGGCGTCGTTGTCTGCGTCGTCGCCGCCGCATGCTGCAGCCACGAGCGACAGCGCTGCCAGAGCCGCGACCGCCAGGCGCGTGCGAGTCGGGCGCGAGACGCCGCTCAATGCTTTCGGCGCTGTCGGTTTCGGCGCTGTCGGTTTCAGCGCTGTCGGTTTCGGCGCTGTCGGCAAGAATCCGCGGCAGGCGCCGCGCATCCTGTTGCGTGCCGCCTTGTTCTGTGCTGCCCCGTCGGGGCGCGTCGGGCGGCTGGTGCTTGAAGCTTGGTGGCCCATGGGTTCTTCCTCCGCTGGCATTACCCAGATCAGGTCGGCGGGTCGACGCCGCTGCAGGCGCCCTCTCAGCCCGGCTGCCCCGAGCTCCCCGGTTTGTTGGTTTTCGCTGATCAACTATATGCGATGCGCGTCCAGCCGCCTCGCCGGCGGCAAACCTGCCGAAGGCCCGACCGCAGACAACCGACAGTGAAAATCAGGCGAATGCGACGTGAACAGTCGGTGAGCGGTCACCGATTCAGCGAGCGAGTGTCACAGCAGCCCAGTAGCGTGCGCGTCGGTGATCTGAGGCGCCGATTCAGAGCCCGCGATCCCCACATGCTCACCATCCCGGCAAGCTCCACATTCCGCACCAACCCCCACAATCCGCACCAAGGAGGCCCTTCGTGGCGTTCCCTTCTCGCATCCTCAAACCATTGTCGCTGTTGGGCGCGTTCGCGCTGGCGGCGGCCCTGCTGATGTCGTCTCCGGCCGCCGCGCAGGAGACGACGCCGCCGGCCGGCAGCGACTCTTTCACCCTCACGATCCTGCACAACAACGACGGCGAGTCGAAGCTGCTGCCCGACGAGGAAGCCGGCTTCCCGGGCGTGGCTCGCTTCGTCGCTCAGTTGAAGCAGATGCAGGCGGACGCCGGCGACGGGGTGGTGACGCTCACCTCCGGCGACAACTTCTTGGCCTCACAGGAACTGAACGTATCGCTGGCCCGCGAGGGTGCGCTCTACGACTCGATAGCGCTCAGCGGCCTCTACGACGCCATGGCGCTCGGCAACCACGATTTCGACTTGGGGCCTGAGGTGACCGCCCGGTTCATCTCCGGTTTCGAGCCGGCGGTGACTTTCCTGTCAGCCAACGCCGACTTCTCCGGCGAGCCTGCGCTGCAAGCGCTGGTGGACGCCGGCGCGCTGGCCGGCAGCACCACCGTGGAGACCGGAGGCGAGCGGGTCGGCGTCATCGGGGCGGTCACCCCGACGCTTCCCAACATCTCCACACCGCGCAATGTTGTGGTCTCCGAAGTCCTTGCAGCGGTGCGAGCCGAGGTTTCGGCCTTGACCGAGGACGGAGTCAACAAGATCATCCTGGTCAGCCACCTTCAGGGAGTGTCCGAGGAGGTGGCTCTAGTGGCCGACCTGGCAGGCGTCGATGTGGTCATCGCCGGGGGCGGCGACGACCTGCTGCGCAACGAGGGCGACACTTGCATGCCCGACGAAACACCCGCCGGGGCCTATCCGATGGTGGTGGCCGACTCCACCGGCGCCGATGTGCCGGTGATCACCGCTCCCGGCGGCTACCGCTGCATCGGTGAGCTGACCGTGAACTTCGACGGCGAAGGCAGCATCGTCAGCCACTCGGGCCGCTCTGTGGGCGTGAGCCTCGAAACGACGCCAGATCCGGCGGTGCAGTCGAGCGTGGTCGAGCCGCTGGCCGCGGCCGTCGCCGAGATCGACGGCGATGTGATCGGCACCAGCGAAGTCGATCTCGACGGACGCCGGGCCAGCGTGCGCACCGGCTCATCCAACCAGGGCAACCTCCACGCGGACGCGCTGCGAGCGTCAGCCGCCAATCTGGCCACGGCATTCGGCACCCCGGCGCCTGATGCAGCCATCCAGAACGGCGGCGGCATCCGCAACGACGCGGTGATCCCCGCCGGGCAGATCACCACCGGCAACACTTGGGACATCGCGCCGTTCCGCAACTTCGTGGTGGTCGGCTCGGTTCCCCGAGAGACGTTCCACATACTGCTCGAGCAGGCCGTGGATCGCATTCCCGGCGCCGGGGGTCAGTTCCCGCAGATATCCGGGTTCACGTTCAGCTACGACCCGTCGGCCCCGGCACGCCAGACCGACCGGGACGGCGACTGCTCGCTCGCCGGAGACGCCGGATCGAGAATACGCTCCGTCACCCTCGACGACGGCACCGTGGTCGTGCGCGACGGCGTGGTGGTGCCGGGAGATCCGGTTGTGCTGGCCACCATCGACTTCTTGGCGAACGGCGGCGACTGCTATCCGCTCGCCGGCATCGACTTCACCAAGCTCGGAGTCAGCTACCAGCAGGCGCTGGTCAACTACATCTCAGAGGACTTGGGCGGCACGATCACTGCAGCCGACTACCCGGAGGGCGGCGAAGACCGGATCGTCGCACTGGCCGGCGAATCCGAGCCGGACACGGTGACCGTGGCGCGCGGCGACAGCCTCTGGAGGATCGCTGCCAAGCATCTCGGCTCGGGCTCGCGCTGGCGGGAGATCTACGAACTCAACCGCGGCAAGGTTCAAGCCGACGGCCGGAGTCTCGCCGACCCTGGCCTGATCCAGATCGACTGGGTGCTGGAACTTCCCGCCAGTTAGCCGAGGAGCGCTCGACACTTGCGGGCTGGGCGCTCTCTTTGTGAGAGCCCAGCCCGCACGACAACACTCAAGCCCACCACCGAGAGTTCGGCATGTGAAGGCACAGAAAGTGCTCGCATTTTTGTGATCCACATCTTGGAGGGCCAGCTTCATCCGCGCGGTATCACGCAGCAGCTGAGGCGAAGGCAGACTGCGGCGTGAGCGTCTTTGGATCATGCAGTCATGCGAAACTCAGACGGATCGCCTTCGGGTCGTTGGCGGTCGCCGGCTGCGTCTGGGTTGCTGCCGCCTGCTCGTCAGGCTCTTCAGAGCCGCAGCGCGGTGCGGCGGCTGCGAGCGATGCCTCCGCCTCGACGAACTCAACGAGTTCGACAAGCTTGCCGAGTTCGACGAGTTTGATTAGCCCTCCGAGTTCGACGAGCTTGCCGGCGGCTTCGGGGCTGGAACTCGACCCGTCGAACCCGGATGCGGAACTCTCAGGCGGCGGTCGCGGTCTGATAGCCGTGACAGACGCCGACGGGTTGAGCCTGCTGACGCCGAGCGGCCGGAGCGTGAACCGCATCGGCGCCGGCTTCGTCGTCACGCAACCGACCTGGTCGCGCGACGGCGCCAAGCTGGCGGCGACTCTCAGCAATGCCGACGGCGGAGTCTCTCGGGTTGCTGTGCTGGACGTGGCCAGCGGCCAGGTCAGCGACTTCGAGGCGCGACGGCCTTACTTCTTCTATTCGTGGAGCCACGACGGCACCAGGCTGGCAGCGCTGGGCCCGGCCGCAGGCGGCGGCACGGCCATGGACGTTCTCGACGCGACAGGAGCGCCGACTTCGCCCGACACGGTCACCGACAGCAGCGTTTTCATCGCCTGGGCGCCCGACGGGCGGCGGTTGCTGGTGCATGCCGGGCCGCGACTTCAGCTGTTCGACGACCCCGACCAACTCGGCGACTACACCGATTTGGGCACAGTCGGTTCCGGTTTCCAGGCTGCGTCCTGGGTGCCGGACAGCAACGCTTTCCTCTATGTCGCCGATGTCGCCGACGAGGCAGGCGACGGTATTGACAGCGACGGTATTGGCAGCGACGGCAGCAGTGCTGACGGCGACGGGCCGGCAACGCCGCGACTTCTGCGGCGCAGCCTCGCTGACGGCGTCGTCACGGACTTGGGCGACGCCACGGGCTTGACCGCCATGACGGTCCACCCCGACGGTGATCGGGTCGCCCTGGCTTTCGTGCAGTCCGCGCAGCGCACCCAACCCACGCAGCCGACGGTCCCGCTCCTGCCGGTCAGCGCCGGCGGTCGGTTCGCGGCGGCAGCAGCAGCACAGCCCACCGCCGCGCAAGCGACTTTCCAGCGGCGCAGCGAAGATCGGCTGGAGGCCGTTCTCGGCGCAACGCGACCCACCGCCGCGCAGGCGTCTTTGCGGGGCGCCGTCGAGATCCTCGATCTGGCAACCGGCGAACGGACAGAGGCTTTGGACGGGCCCGGTTTATGGGTCGCTTGGAGCCCCGACGGACAGAGCCTGTTGATGGCGACCACCGCCTCCGCAGATGCGTCGGCCTTGCTGGCCTGGCATGTCTGGGACGGCAGTCGGTCGCTGGAACTGGTCCAGTTCACGCCGAGCGCCAACTTCTTGCGCAACTATCTGCCGTTCGCCGATCAATACGACGAGACGCCACGTCTCTGGTCGCCGGACAGCGACGCCATCACCTACAGCGCCACCCGGGCGGGCAGCGGAGACTTCGCCGCTGTGTCGCGCCTCGACAGCGTCGGCGACACCGACGACCTAGGGCCCGGCACCGTGTCGTTCTGGAGTCCGCTACCGTGAAATCGCTATGAACAGCCCGGCCCCGGAAACTCCTGACCCCGGATGCTCGAGGCGCCTCGAAGACCTCTCCGGTCCTGAGATCGCCCAGCGGATCACCGAGTCGGCGGTGATGGTGCAGCCCATCGGCGCGGTGGAGCAACACGGTCCTCACCTGCCGCTGTCGGTGGACCATGTGATCGCTCACGAGTCGGCCGCTGCGCTCGTGGCCGAGCACGGCGACGCTTACGACCTGTGGCTGCTGCCGACCCTGTCAGTGTCGAAATCCAACGAGCACGCCTGGTCGGCGGGCACCCTGTGGCTTTCGGCGCAGACGCTGCTGGCCGTGCTGGACGACATCGGCCGCAGCGTGGCCGCCACCGCGGCCCGGCGGCTGGTTTTTCTCAACGGCCATGGCGGCAACTCGGCGCTGCTCAACGTCGCCTGCCGCGAGATCCGACTGGCGCACGGGCTGATGACTTTTTTGGTGCATCCTTTCGTGCCGCCCGACCAGGGAGGATCGGCGCCCGACTCGGAGATGGGCATGGGCGTCCACGGCGGCCATGAGGAGACCTCCGTGTTCATGCATCTGCGACCGGAGCTGGTCCATCTGGAGAAGGCTGCTCGCGCCGTGCCCGAGCGTCTCGCCGAGAACCGCTATTTGCGCTTCGGCGGAACGGCCTCGTTCGGGTGGCTGTCGAACGACTTCGGCCCCGAAGGCCACATCGGCGATCCGACCGGCGCCAACGCCGCCGAGGGCAAACAGTTGTTCGAGACGGCGGTGGCGCTGCTGGGCGAGCAGATGTCTGAGATCGCGGCCTGGGACTTCGGCGCTCGGCCAGCCGGCGCTGAGAGCCTCGGCAGTTCGTGGGACTAAGAAGCCAATCGGAGCCTGGGACTTCGGCACTCGGCCAGCCAGCGCTGAGAGCCTGCCCGGTCAGGTGAGAGTTCGCAGCACCGCAACAATGTCGTTCCCGCTGCCGCCGTACGAGAAGCCGATCCACTTCGGCACTCGGCCAGCCGGCGCCGAGAGCCTGCTCCGACAAGTGCGAGCCGGTCGCGTCGCAGCGTTGCCATTACCACTCCCTCGCCGCGGCGGCAAGGACCCGCTCGGGCCACGGTCATCGGCGTACGAACAATGTGGCGCTCCTGGCCGCTCGGCTGTTCAGCCGCCGACGGTCCAGTTCAGCACTCGAAAGCCTCCCATCCCGTCGGGATCCAGCAGGGCCTCGGCCTCACTGACCCGGCTGCGGGCTTTGAGAGCGTCGAGGTCGCCCACCCTGGATCGTGCGCTCCACGCCTCCCTGGCCGCGGCGACTAGATCATCAATCCCGTGGGCTCGCAGAAACTCGGCCTGATCGCAAACCGCGGCGCGGTGATCCGCCTGAACCTGATCGAGCGCCAAGTCGACTGTGATGTCGCATGACCCTGGATGAGTCAACCACGAGACGCCGCCTCTGTGGTCACGATGGGTGCGCAACCAGCCGAGACCGGCGCCAGGATCATCATCCGACGGTGGGCCGGACCGCCCGGCGAGGGCCGCGGTCGAAGCCCCATAATCGAAAGCGACTATCCGACCTTCGGCGAGCAGCAGATGGGCTTCGGCCACCCAGCGCCGGGCCGCTCGCTGAACCGGGACTCGGGCGCCTGCCTCCAGCTGCGGCGGCAGGGCTGCCACAAGTTCATCGGGCGCCGGGACCGCCACCAGCGCGAACCGTCCCGGCTGATCGCCGACGGTCACACGCAGCTCTTCCCAGCCGTCGGCGGTGCGTCGGGCGATATCGAACGGCAGGTTGTCGAGCAGTTCGTTGGCCAGCACCACGCCTGCGGGCGCCAGCTGGGCAAGCGCGCCCGGTAGCGCGTCCGAAACTGCGGCCACGCTGACGGGCGGCTGACAGCCCGACGACGACAGTTTCGTCGGCTGATCCGGCCAGTTCGATCGGAACGGCAGGGACGACAACGCCGACATGTCCAGCCGGGCCGACACGTCCGACCGGGACGACGGCGCCGACCGGTTCGACAAGGCCGACGCATCCAGCCGGGCCGACGCATTCGACCGGTTCGACGGGGTCGGCTGACCGGGATGCAGTGCCCGCTGCGCGGGTGACAGTTCCACGAGCACCAGCCGAAGCGCCCCGGCGGCGGCGCAGGCGGGCTCGGCAGCCAGCAGTGAACGGGCCAGAGTGCCCGGCCCGGCCCCCCAGTCGATCACCGCGAACTGCTCGGGCTCGCCCAGCTCGCGCCACCATGAGTCGATCGCCCGGGCCAGCACCGCCCCGAACAGGGGCCCTACTTCGGGCGCAGTCAGAAAATGCCCCGAGCGTCCGCCGGCCCGACCCCCGCCGTCGCGCATGTAGAAGCCGCCCGAGGGGTCGTACAAGCAAGCCTCCACATACTCCGACACCGGAATCGGCCCCCGATCGCCGATGCGCTCCGCCAACCGTCGCGCCAGCTGCTCGCTGAGCCGCTGCTCGCCGAGCGGATCAGCGCGGCCTTCCGACACCGAGGCAACAAGCGGCCGATGATCCACACCCAAAACGCTAGAGCCACCCAACCGAGCCACGCCATCAGTCCGCACCGACCATCGAACCCGTCCCCTTTAGGAGACTCCTACGACACTGCCCGCGATCTGAGCACCCGCCGAGGATCCACTGTTCGCCAGCTCGTGAAAGAGGCCTTCTCGGTGCGATAGCGCCGGGGATTAGCGCAATACAAGCTGTTGGCGAAATATCTCGCGTGGTGTCTGCTAGCTGGAGGCGCGCTGGTCGGGCAGGTTGCTGGAGCGGCTCAGCCTCTGCCGACGAAGGGCATCCCGCTGGCCATTACGGTCATCGACAGCACGTTGGTGTCGCAGGGCAGATCCGCCATGTGGGCCACAGCACGACCTGCATGTGCCGCATCGAAGGTGTGTTCGGCGGCCAGGGTTCCGTCAGCTTGGTAGGCCCCGCTGCTCGTCTGGGCGGTCATGTCGGTGCGGGCGTTGCCGATGTCGATCTGCCCGCAGGCGATGCCGAAAGCTCGGCCCTCCAACGCCAGCGACTTGGTGAGGCCGGTGATGGCGTGCTTGGAAACGGTGTAGGCCGTGGCGTAGAGCCTGGGAACCTGCGCCGCTACAGAGCCGTTGTTGATGATGCGACCTCCCGATGGATCCTGGTCTTTCATCGCTGCGAACGCCGCACGAGCGCACAAGAACGATCCGGTGACATTCACGTCGATCACCCGCTGCCAGTCGTCGAGTCTGACCTCCTCGACAGGAACGGACGGCGATGCGACGCCGGCGTTGTTGAACAGCAGATCAAGGCGGCCATGGTCGCGCCGGATGCGCTCGAAGAGGTCCGCTACCGACTCCGGGTCTGCCACGTCGACAGCTACCGCCGACCCCGAACCACCTGCCTCGTCTACGAGTCTCGCCGTCACAGACAGTCGGTCCAGCCGCCGCCCGGCCGCCACCACCGTCCAACCGTCGGCCCCCAGCGCTGCCGCGGCGGCTTGGCCCACCCCCGAACCAGCCCCCGTCACCAGCGCTATCCGCCGACTCATCGCTGCAACACTACATCCCTGTCGGCAGCCTCCATATCCCTGTCGGCAGCCTCCATGAGCGGCCTTCCCGTAGTCGGCAGGCCTAAGGCCTCCGCCTACGCAGATTCACGGTCCGCCGGCCAGTGAGCGCCCCGACCCGGAGAGGCGGCTCGTGGCGTCAGTAGGTTCACGATCCGCCCACGCGATGAAAGCACCGCTAACGCCGCTTTCGTTTCGCGCTAATCTCACCCGGTCACGACGCCGGAGTTCGGATCTTGAGTTGGACTGACATCGAGTTCGTTATCTTCGATATCGAAGCCAACGCCAGCAAGTCCGATCCTTGTGCTCACGAGATCATCGAGATCGGCGCGGTCTTGGTCAGCGGCGGCGCGGAGGCAGACGCATTCGCGACTCTGGTGCGTCCAACTCGACCCCTGCGCGACTTCACCCATGAGTTGACCGGCTTGACCAACGAAGAATTGGCGACCGCTCCTGAGCCGGCGGTTGCGCTCAATGACTTCTACAAGTTCGTGAAGGGCCGACCCATAGCCGCCCACAACGGTCTGCGCTATGACTTCCTGCTGCTGGAATCAGCCGGCGCCCAAGCCGGAGTGCCGATGCCGCCCGAGCTTGTCAGGCTCGACACTCTGGAACTGGCGCATCTAGCGTTCCCGAGAGCTGGCAGGGGCATCATCCGCAATGTGGACGGCAGCAAGCCGCCAGCGGCACGCTCCCTTGACGAACTGGCTCATTACCTGCTGGGCAGCCCACCAAGACACCCGCACCGGGCGCTTGACGACGCTCGCTTGCTTCTCCGCGTTCTGCCCCACCTGCTGCTACAAGTCGACGACTCACAACCGGCTAGACAGCTCCAGCGGTGGGTCCTAGGCGTCGGACATCATCCGTGGGCAGAATTTCTCTGCAAGGAGCCCCAGCCAGCGCCGCTCGAAACTGCGATCCCTGTGCAGACGGATCCCCGACATGGTGCCGCCACCGGCGTATTCAACCCTCGTGACGTTGCCGAGATGTTCGCTGCGGGAGGCTCGCTGATGAAGCACGCTCGGCAGCCGCGCAAACAACAGATGGAGATGGCCGCCTACGCCGGCGAGACGCTGCAAGCAGGAGGCCGAATACTCATTGAAGCGCCCACTGGAACAGGGAAGACGCTGGCCTACCTCGTGCCAGCCATTGAATACGCAAGGGCGAGTGGCGACACGGTCGTCGTTGCCCCGCACTCCAAAGTGCTCCAGGATCAGATCATGGCGACCCTCGAGAGTCTCTCAGAGGAAGTGGAGTCCTTCTCGTGGGTGCTCTTGAAAGGACTTAACAATTACGTCGATCTGGAGTCTCTGGCTGGTGAACTCGATGCTCTGGCAGAGAACCCGAACTCTTTACATCGCTGATGAGGTCTTCGCGCTAGCGATGGTGTGCGGCTGGGTGTCCCAGACCGCTACAGGAGACTGGGATGACCTGAGAGCCGGGGCGCTCGAGGGCGGCCGGAACGCACTGAACGATCTCCGCCTCAGGGTCAGCCGAACCGCTGCATCGGGTCCGCCGGTCACTGCTCTCGACAAACTCGACTTTCATCATCGGGCGCTTCAACGTCTGCGTGACGCCCACGTTGCAGTGCTAAACCATGCGCTGATCGTGTCGGACCACAAATGGAACGATCACTCCAAGCACTTGATCCTCGACGAGGCCCACAATCTCGAAGATGCTGCCACCGATGCTCTCACTGCGACGGTGTCCCGTGACGAAATCGAAGTGTTGTGCGACACTTTGTGGGCCCCGCAAAAGCGCAGCGGGACCGTGCGCCGTCTTTCGGACGCAACAGAATGGTCGTTGCGCAAGGACCTTTCGGGCCAGATCGTCCCCAACACCGGCAAACCGCTTGCGGAACAGCCCCACAGACCCCAGCCGACAACTAGGAGAGCGGAGGCTGAAGAGAGCTCCAACGAAGATTCAGCGGCATGCGGCTATGAGCCCCTCGGCTCTATCCGCATCGCGGTGGACCTGATCAGAGAACACTCCGAGCAATTCAGGATGAAGCTCGTGCACTACCTGCGCATTCGTACGGGAGCGAGCGCAGACGACAAGTATCCTGCAACGTATCGGATCAGGCAAGGCCACGACACACGACATCACGACTACCAAGAAGTCCGAAACCTTGGTCAACACCTTGTCGACGACCTTTACGGATTAGCCGATTCGCTCAATGCGGTGAATCTCCCCGAGGAGCTGTCAGGCCGTTACCAGCGCAGACGCCTCGAAGCCGAGGTGCTCAGACTCGGACTAACCGCACGAGAGGCTGCTAGAACGATCAGACGCGTACTGTGGGCAGACGATCCAGAGAGCATGATCGCGGTCGTAGCCATCTCCTACGAGACAAACCAACAGGACTGGACTTGGGAACTGCGCCACTCTCCTGTGTCGGTGGCTGGAACACTCTCCGCCGTGTGGGAATTACTTGAATGCGCTGTACTTACTTCGGCGACATTGAGAGCTAACGGGAGCTTCGACTACATCATCGGCAATCTCGGACTCGAAGCTATTCAGACGTCATTCCTGGATTGCCCTTTCCCTTGGATCAGCGACAACCACCTGCTGTTGCTGACCGACTACCTGCCAGCACCGCGAAGCCGGCTCATGGAGGAATTCACAGCATCCGCCGCGGCCGAGATCCCCAGACTGCTGATCCTCACCACAGGAAGAGGGTTGGCTCTCATGGCAGCGCGAGCCCGGTTGGAGTTCGTGCGCAACCATGCACGACCTATCGTTGAAGCCGAGGGCATACCACTCCTCTCACAGGGTGACGACTCAGCGGCTGCCCTAGTGGAGCGGATGCGTGCCGAGAAAATCACCAGTCTCATCGCTCTGCGTTCTTTTTGGGAGGGCGTAGACATTCCTGGCGAAGCTCTCAGCCTGCTGATGATCGAGAAAATCCCTTTCGACTCGCCTGCTGATCCGGTGATTGGGGCCCGCATAGAGACCCTCACGTTGCAGGGCAAGGATCCCTATAGCGACTACCTAGTTCCGAGGGCGGCATTGCGCTTCGCGCAGGGAGTCGGGAGGCTGATACGAACCGAGAACGACCGGGGTGTGACAGTAGTGCTTGACAGCCGACTGTGCCGCGCGGTTCCTTACCGAGATGTGATCCTCAAGTCACTTCCCGGGCCACCGAAACAACACCTAGTCACAGAGAATGTGGACGCCTACAACAAAATCGCCGAACATCTCGGTGACATCATTTTGGACGAGCAGATGCTGCAACGTCTGCAGTCTGTGGAGAGTGCTGACGCCTGGGCCGAACTTGCGAACCTGGAATTGAGTGAGGCGGAGACACATTGCCCGGATGTCGTCGCGGCGCGGCTTGAGGAAGCGCGGCAGATGTTCGGGTTCAAGAGTTGGCGTTGCGGGCAACTGGAGACCATGACTCATTTCATCAAAGGATCAGACTTCCTGTCTGTGCTGCCCACAGGATCTGGAAAATCTGCCACCTTCCAGATCCCGGCGCTGCTTTCACCCGGCCTCACACTGGTAGTGTCGCCGTTGAAAGCGCTGATGAACGATCAGGTGGAGAACCTCCGCGCTCGCAAGGTCACCAAGGTGGCTGCCATTCACAGTGGTGTGCAACAGGCGGAGTGGCGCGACATTCTGCGCGGCGCGGCGCGAGGCGACTACAAGCTGCTCTACATCAGCCCCGAACGACTATGGTCGCAGGATTTCGTTGAAACTCTGGCCGGGGTCGGCGCGGCTCGCGTCGCTGTTGACGAAGCCCACTGCATCTCGCAATGGGGGCACTCGTTTCGGCCGGAATACGCCGCTATCCCCGATGCCTTGCAGCGCATCGCACCCAATGGCAACCGCCCTGCGATTCTTGCTGTGACCGCAACAGCCACTGAGGATGTACGCCGTGACATAGAGGACCACCTCGCCCTGAAGTTGCCCGGCGCTCAGATCGTATTGTCGCCGCACCGTCACGAGATCCGCTATTTCGTTGAAAGGTGCCGCGATAAGAAAGATCGTGATGTCAGGGCTGTGCAGATAGTTGAAGCCTTCCGGTCACAGCCAGCCATCGTCTACGTTCCGACACGCCGCCACGCAGTAAGCTTGGCCGGGCTGCTGAACTCCTCAGGCCATATTGTCCGGCCCTATCACGGGGCGATGAACGACGCCGAACGACTGCACACTGAGGACGCTTTCCGGCACGGTGAACTTGATGTGGTTGTGGCCACCAAGGCCTTCGGTATGGGAATTGATAAGCCCGACATTGCGTTGATTGTGCATCTGGAGATGCCCGCCACCATCGAGGAATACGTTCAGGAGACCGGGCGAGCCGCCAGAGGCGCTGTCGACGGCAAGGAGCCGACCGTCGGTACTGCAGTGCTGCTGACCACTCCGCACGACTGCAGCATTCACCGGGTCTTCGTCAAGAGCGCAGCCCCTGACATCAAACAGGTTCGCCGGATCTGGTCGCGCTTGAAGCCGGGAACTCACATTTATTATCCAGCAGAACTGGATGTCAGCAATGATGAGAGAACCGACGAGGCGTCAGTGGCGACAGCCTTGGCTGTTCAATATCTGCAGGATTCCAAGGCGGTCGTACGCAGCCTCGACACACCCTGGCATGGCCGTGTGTCAGTGATGAGCGACACACGACAAAAACTCGAGAGGCTGAAGGACACCGATCCCGATTTGTCCGAACGGGGCGGGCAGCTAGTCGAACATGCCGAACGGCTCAAGACCGACGAATACCGAGCCGAGGAATGGAGCGAGCATCTCGGTCGCCCAGCGGGTGCTGTCGCCGCCGATCTGCTAGAATTCAACAGGCGCGGCATTTTGGGATTCTCAGCTTGGGAGCACGCTTGGACGCTGGAGCGCAAGCCTGACATAGAACCTGACTGGATCGCCCTGGAAGACCGGGCACAAAAACGGCGCGATCATGTGGAGGGCAAGTCAAGGCAGGCCAAGAGATTCGCTCAGCAGAGTGCCGGCTGCCGCGTGCAGACCATGCTTGAATACTTCGGCGCCGAGATGGCCGAGACCTGCGAGCAGTGCGACCAATGCGCCGAACTGGATCGCCCGTGGGAAGCCAGCCAGATCAGCCGGGAAGCGCTCATGGAGTCACTGCCTGTCCGTAGGATCATTCTGCAGATAATCAACGACACCACAGGCTCTGGCTACTCGCGCCGCAACATTGAGAGAGCCTTGGTCGGGCAACTGGGATCGACCGAGCACCGCCTGCCCGAACGGCTCGCCAACCACCACCTCGTCGGACGCCTCGCCTTCATTGGTGCCCCGGGTGTCGCCGCTCGGATCGACGAGCTGGTGGATGACGGATTGATCCATGCTGTTGCGTCAGAACATGAAGGCACTCATTACGAGCGCCTTGAGATCACCGCTGACGGACGTGACCAACTCATGGGAGTCGGCTAGCTTAACGCAAAAAGCTGGACCGGCAGCCGCAGCCGAGGCCAAGCCAAGGCCAGAATCCGCGATCCCGCCCTGTGGTGACAGCACGGGACTGGCGTCTGCGAGCGAAGGCCGCCGGCGCCCGCTTCAACAGAAACTGGATTCGACGTTTAGAGTCTCAGACTCGTATGGCCTTTCTGCAACCTGCCAACCTTACGAGCCGCAACGATGTGCCGGCCCGGCTGCAGACGGTCGCTAAGTGTCTCCGAGAGTTTCTTCCTGACGAGGTGACAGTATGGCTGAAGCGTTCCAGGGAAAGCGAAAGCCGGGCTCTAAGCAAGGAGTTCGAACAGCGGCAATTGGAGGGAGTCGGGGCAGCAAGCGACTCAGGGGAGGCGTACCTGGTAGTACTGGACCCAGCGTCGGGGATCGTGATCTTGGAGGCGCCCGAGAGAATGCGGTCGGGCAAGCGAAGAGGTCGGCACAGCGGCATTGACCGTGAGAACTCGAAGGACCGCACCGCTAGACGGACTGCGGAGCTGCGCCGCAGTCTCGACACCCACATGGTTGCTGAACTGCCCGTAGTGGCAGCCGAGGCGTATCCAGATGTGCCGTCTCAGGCAGCTGCCGGGCTTCGAGCTGAGGCGGTGGTGCTGTGCGAGGACGACTTCACAGCTGAAGCTTTGAGGCCGGCGCTGCAAGAGATCGCCGGTGGCCGACGAGCCCCCATGCCCGCGCAAAAGGAATCAGCGGCTAGAGCTTCGGTCAACCCCCGCATCGTCATCAAGGGAACACAGGGACAGATGATCTCTGCTCAGCCGCAAAACGACGACGAGATCATACGAACCCTGGACCGCAAACAGGAGCGCCTGGCTCACAATCTCGGTCCCGGCTACCGGCTCATCAGAGGTGTAGCCGGCAGCGGCAAGACACTGGTGCTCACCTACAGAGCGAATTACATGGCCAGTCATTTCCCCCACTGGCGCATCCTTATGCTCTGCTACAACAAGGTGCTGTCACTGAGTTTGCAACGCCAACTGGCCGAGCATGACAACATCAAGGTCCACAATGTGGATGGTCTGGCTTGGCGAGTGCTCAATAACGCTGGACGCATCTCGAGGAATGAGAAGAACCCCGACTTCGAACGTCGGCGACTCGAAGCCATCGAAGCGTCGACTGACATCGACAAATCCAAACTGTTCGACTTGGTACTGGTGGACGAGGCCCAAGACCTTGACGAGGCAGGCCTTGATCTGGCCTGGAAGATGCTCAAACCGGGGCGCGATCACTTCGTGATGGCCCTCGACGGCGCTCAGATGATCTACGGGCGGAACCGGCGCCGCATGGCTTGGAACCCTCCCGACAAGACCGCGCGGGGACGCACGACCATTCTCAACGTCAACTACCGAAACACCCGTGAGATCCTGGATCTCGGACGATTGTTGTTGGAAGGGTTCAGTCGGGGGCCGAATACGCACCGGCCCGACGACATGGATGTTCTGGTCGAGCCCGAGCAGGCCGAACGCTCCGGACTGCATCCCTCGTTGTTGAACTGCTCCGATCTGCGCGGCGAGGCCGAAGCGATCGCCCGCAAGATCAAGGAACTGCGAGCAGGCGGTGCATGTCCTGACCAGATCGCTGTGCTGCTCGGCACTGAGAAACTTCGCCACGATGTAGTGCGGCTAGTTCCCGATTCCTTCGACACTAAACCCCGAGAGAACCGCGACAAGTTCTTCGATGCGCATAGCAAGATCCGAGTGACGACCCTGAGGCAGATCAAAGGCGTCGAGTTCCGTCATATCATCGTCGGAGGCGCCAACCACATCCTTGTGCATTCGTCCCCGCCTGAGACTCTGGAGGAAGACCAGAGACGACTGCTTTATGTTGCGGTCACCCGCGCCACGGAGACGCTGACGATCACGTTCTCCGGCACTGGCATCATGTCCGATTTCCAGAACATCGGACGAATCGACTTATGACGGCAGGGTGGCCAACAGGGTCACGTCGGTGAAGTGGCCGATCCACTGCGGGAGGATGCCGAAAGCGAGGGTTGCGGCGCCTGTCAGGATCAACGCGGCCGACACCGAGGTCGGAACCTTGATCGGCGAGGCAGTGTCGAAGCCGCTGTTTGCGGGCGCCTGCTCCACCCACATGTAGCTCGCGATGCGGGCGTAGTAGTAGAGCGCTATCACCGAGTTGAGCGCCACCACCACGCCGAGAGCCACCCCCCAGGCAGTCTGCGGCGAGATCAGCGCCAGCACGATCTCGAACTTGGCGAACCAGCCGCCCAGCGGCGGTATCCCGGCCAAAGCCATCAAGAAGACGGTCATGGCCACCGCCAGCGCAGGCGAATAATGGAACAGACCCCTGTAGGAGTCGATCTCTGCTGAGGCGGTGCGTCGAGCCACCGCGATGACCACCGCGAAAGCTCCCAGGTTCATGGCCGCGTAGATCGCCAGGTAGGTCACCACCGCGGAGAGAGCGTCATCGGCGGTGGTCAGCGACTCCCCCGCCACCGCCAGAGGCGCCAGCATGTAGCCGGCCTGCGCCACGCCCGAATAGGCCAGCAGCCGCACCAGATTGGTCTGGCGCAGGGCCATCAGGTTGCCGCCGAACATCGACGCCGCGGCGAGCGCCCACATCAGCGGCTGATACACGTCGGAGCGGCCCCAGAATCCCACGAACACCAGCGACAGCAGAGCCACGAAACCGGCGGCTTTCGACGCCACCGACAAGAACGCCGTCACCGGTGTGGGCGCCCCCTCATAAGTGTCGGGCGCCCAGGTGTGGAACGGGAAGGCCGACACTTTGAAAGCGAAGCCGGCCACCACGAAGATCACGCCCAGAGTCACCACCGCCAGAGGCGCGTCGTCTCCGGACACAGCGGCGTTGATGTCGTCGAGCAGGGTCGAGCCGGCCGTGCCGTAAAGCAACGACATGCCGTAGAGCAGCACCGCCGAGGCGAACACCCCCATCAGGTAGTACTTGAGACCGGCCTCGTTGCTGCGCAGATCGCGTTTGCGCCAAGTGGCCATCAGATACGCAGGGATCGACAGCAGCTCCAGCGCTACGAACATGGTCACCAGGTCACGCGCCGAAGCCATGACCACCATGCCCAGCACCGCTGACAGCAGCATCTGGTAGTACTCGCTCTCCCAGTAGTCGCCCTCGGCGATGTAGTTGGTTGACAGCAGCACAACCACGTATCCGGCTAGCAGGAACACGGCCTTCATCACCAGGGAGTAGTCGTCGATCACGTAAGCGCCCCAGAAAGTGACGCGGTCGGCGCCGTCGGTCGCCAAGGTCAGCACCGGCACCATCGCAGCTAGCAGCCCGAACGACGCCAGCGCCGAAACTGCGGCACGGCCCCGCTCCAGCCAGACGATGTCGACCAGGGTCAGCAGCGCGCCGAAACCCAGCAGAACCAGCTCGGGCGCGATGGCGTGCCAGTCGATGGGCGGCCGCTCGAAGGCCAGCGTGAGCACCGAGCCCAGCATCAACTCTCAGTCCCGCCGAGACTCTCAGTCACACCGAGCCGCCGCGCTCCCAACCGACGCGCACCGAGACTCTCAGTCACACCGAGCCGCCGCGTTCCCAACCGACGCGCACCGAGACTCTCAGTCACACCTAGCTGCCGCACGCCGAACTGCCGGTCATCGACGCACACAAAGGCATCCGCCGCCGCCAGACACGGATCCGCCGCCGGGACCGCTGCCGCTGAGCGCGTGAGCACCGGCTCAGCCTCCGGACCCGGCTGCGAGCAGGCCGACCACGGCCGGGTCAGTCACGTCGAAGATCAGTCCCGGCAGCAGGCCGAACAGCACGATGCCTGCCAGCAGCGGCGCCCAGGAGATCCATTCGGTGCGGGTCACGTCGACGATCTCGTCGCTGTCGGCGAACTCCTCCGAAGGCTTGCCCATGGCGGTGCGCTGCAGCAGCCACAGCAGATACCCCGCCGCCAGCACCGTGCCCACCGCGGCCACCACCATGTAGGTGCGGAAGGTCTCCACCGGCAGGCCCTCAGCCGGCGAGTAGGCCGCCAGGATCGCCGGGAACTCGCCCCAGAAACCGGCCAGGCCTGGCAGCCCCAGCGAAGCCATGGACACAAAACCGAGGATCCAGCCCAGACGCGGCGCCTGGGTGAGCAAGCCGCCGAGACGGCGTATCTCCAGGGTGTGGTAGCGCTCCTTCACCGAGCCGGCGACGAAGAACAGCATCCCGGTGATGATCCCGTGGGCGATCATGCCGAAAATGGCGGCGTTGATGCCGAAGTCTGTGAGCGTGGCGATGCCCAGCATCACAAATCCCATGTGGGCCACCGACGAGAAGGCGATGAGGCGCTTCATGTCGGTCTGGGCCAGGCACCCCAGCGCGCCGTAGATGATGCCGATCACGGCCAGCAGCCCGATCCACGGCGCCCAGGCTTCGGCGCCTTCGGGCAGCATCGGCACGGCGATGCGGACGAAGCCGTAGGTGCCGAGCTTCAACAGCACGGCGGCCAGGATCACAGAGCCGACGGTGGGCGCCTCGGTGTGGGCGTCGGGCAGCCATGTGTGGAACGGGAACATCGGCACTTTCACGCCGAAACCGATGAACATCCCCGCGAAGATCCAGATCTGGGTGCTGCCGAGTATGCCCGCTCCCGCCAGATCCGACAGCAGCCTCATGTCGAAGCTGCGCAGCGACTCGCCGGTGGCGGGATCGGTGGACAAGAAGAACAGCGCCAAGAACGACAACAGCATCAGAGCCGAGCCGAACAGCGTGAACAGGAAGAATTTGATGGATGCGTAGCGCCGGTTCTCGCCGCCCCAGACCGCGATCATGAAGAACATCGGCAGCAGCACCACCTCGAAGAACACGAAGAACAGGATCAGGTCCTGCGCCAGGAACGTGCCGACCATTCCCGTCTCGAGGATCAGCATCAGAATGAAGAAGGCTTTGGGGTTGCCGGGATCGGGGATGTGGTCCCATGAGTAGATGACGCACAGCGGCACCACCACCAGAGTGAGCGCCATCAGCGGCAGCGAGATGCCGTCGAGGCCGACGATGTAACGGCTGTTGATGACGTCGATCCAGGATGCGTCGACCACGAACTGCAGGTCGCCTGCGGCGCCGTAGTCGAAGTCCAGCAGCAGCAGCGCGCCGACCGCGGCCGTCGCCAGCGAGGTCAGCAGCGCCAGCTGCTTGATGGCGCGGTGCTCGACGGCGGGGACCGCCAGCATCACCAGCGCCCCAGCCAGCGGAATGAAAGTGACCAGGGTCAAGCCCCAATCGTTGAGGAAGTCGGTCATAGTCAGGTCCTAGAAACTCCTGGAATGTGCGAGTTTGCGAATCGGCGGTCGGGCGGCGGGCACTGGACGAAAGCCACAGCGGTCACAACAGTCAGAGCGGTCACGGCAGTTCACGGAAGTCGTAGCAGTCACAAAAGTCATGGCAGTCACAGCGGTTCACAGCGGTCACAGCGAGAGGATCAGCATGAACACCCCGGCGAGGATGGCAGCGGCAGCGAACAGGATGGCGGCGTACTGCTGGACTTTGCCGGTCTGCATGGTCCGCAGGTTCTCACCGGTGGCGTCTGAGGCTCTGCCGGAGCCGTCGACGATGACCCGGTCTATGAGCGTCTGATCAACGTGGTCGTAGACGGCCCGCCCCGCCGTCACCGACCGGCGCCCGGCGCTGTTGACGACAGCGTCGATGACGTTCTGGTTGACCCAGTAGGCGGCCCTGGCGAGCGGGCCTTTCACCGCCTTGACGACCACGCCGGTGTAGAGATGGTCGAGGTAGTACTTGTTGACCAAGGTGCCATGGGCCCGCCGTGCCAGCGAGTTGCTCGACACGGGCCCGTCGCTGATCTCGGTGAGCGAGGCGCCGGCAGCCTCAGAGCGCTGCCGCACCCGCACGAAGTAGTACCTCCAAGCCGCGCCGGCGCCGATCAGCGCGGTCGCCGTGGCCACGACGGCCAGCGACCAGCTCGGCTTGGCGTGGCCGATCACCGGGAAATAGGCCGCCTCCGGCTCGACGTAATGACCGAAGCGCTCCTGCCACGCCTTCGGCCACAACTGGAAGCCTTTGGGCATGTTGACCAGACCGCCGACCAGCGCCACGGCAGCCAGCAGATACAGCGGCGCCAGGATGCGCGGCCCCGACTCGTGCGGCTGTCCGTGGCCGCGATAGCTGCCGAAGAAAGTCAGATAGATGACCCTCGTCATGTAGGCGGCGGTCACAGCCGAACCGAGCAGGCCCATCACCAGCATCAGGGTGTAGGCGCCGTTGGCTTGAGTGCCTCCGAACAAGCCCCAGCCGCCGGTGCCCGCCAGGATCTCGTCCTTGGACCAGAACCCGGCGAGCGGCGGCAGCCCCATCAGAGCCAGCGACGCCACCAGGAAAGTGCGGTAGGTGTGCGGCATCGCCTTGCGGAGCCCGCCCATGTCGGCCTTCATGTCGAAGCTGTGCACCGCGTGGCTGACCGAGCCCGACCCCAGGAACAGGCACGCCTTGAAGAATGCGTGGGTGAACAGGTGGAACATGGCCGCCGTCCAAGCCCCGACGCCCAAGGCCATCACCATGTAGCCGAGCTGGCTGACGGTGGAGTAGGCCAGCACCTTCTTGATGTCGTTCTGGGTGAAGGCCAGCAGCCCGCCGAAGAGCAGGGTGACCGCGCCGACCAGCGCCAGCATGTTGATGCTCGACCCGGCGATGGCCATGCCGTCCCAGAACACGGGATACAGCCGGGCCACCATGTAGATGCCCGCCACCACCATGGTGGCGGCGTGGATCAGGGCCGACACCGGCGTCGGCCCGGCCATGGCGTCGGGCAGCCAGGTGTGCAGGATGAACTGGCCCGATTTGGACATCACCGCAGCCAGCAGGCACAGCGACGCCGCCGCCAGCGCGGTGTGGCTGACCTCACCGGCGTTGATGCGCTCCGACAATGTCAGAGTGTCGAAGGTGTTGCCCGCGGCGAAGAACAGGATCGACACTCCCACCAGCAGCCCCACATCGCCGACCCGGTTGGTCAGGAAGGCTTTCAAGGCGGCGTCGGAGTTGGGCTTCTCCTCCCACCAGTGGCCGATCAGCACGAACGAGCAGACGCCGACCAGCTCCCAGCCGACGATCATCTGCAGAGTGTTGTCGCTCAGCACGAAGAACAGCATGGCCGCGGTGAACAGGCTCAAGAAAGCGAAGAAATGCGTGTAGCGGGAGTCGCCGGACACGTAGTCGGTGCTGTAGACGTGTACCAGCAGCGAGACCGCGGTGACCACGAACAGCATCATCACCGACAGGCCGTCGAGCAGGATCCCGACGTCGAAGGTGACACCGCCGGAGGTGAGCCAGTCGACGCTGCGATGCACGGACGCCACTCCCTCGTGGGCTTCGTCGCGATGGCCGAACCAGGTGATCAGCGCTCCGACCGACAGCACGAACGAGCCTGAGACTGCGGCGATGCCCAGGCCGGCCCCGCCGCCGCGCATCCGTTTGCCGAACAGCAGGATCACCAGGAACGACAACGCCGGCAGGAGCGGCACCAGCCAGGCGTGGTCCAAGAAGAAGCCGGCGCTGTCCACGGAACTAGGCCCGTAGTCGACGGTCTCATCGGCGGCGGCAGCCAGCGCAGCAGCGAACACTGTGTCTCGCTATCCCTTGAGCAGATCGGCCTCGGTGAGGTCGATGCTTCGTCGGTTGCGGTAGATCAACAACACGATGGCCAGGCCGATGCCCACCTCGGCGGCGGCCACGGCGATCACGAACAGAGCGAACACCTCGCCTGCGACGTGGTCGCGGAAAGCGCCGAAGGCCACCAAGTTGATGTTGACGGAGTTGAGGATGAGCTCCACCGACATCAGCACCATGATCCCGTTGCGGCGCGCCAGCACGCCGTAGACGCCCACGCAGAACAGCACCGCCGACAAAAGCAGGAACTGGTTGAGTATCACAGCGCGGCCCTACTCTTTGCGGGCCACGACGATGGCCCCGATCAGAGCGGCCAGCAGCAGCACCGACACCGCCTCGAACGCCACGATGTACTGGCTGAAAATGGCGTCGGACACCGCAGAGAAGCGTTGCGGCGCCTCGATCACCAGACGAGTGTCGGAGTAGCTGTCGAGCAATGCGACGCCCATCACCACAGCCAGCAGCACCGCCACGAGCCCGGCCATGAGCCGCTTCTCGCCGGCCACGGACTCGTCGTCGCCCATCGACGCTCGGGTCAGCATGATCCCGAACAAGAACAGCACGATGATGGCGCCGATGTAGACCAGCACCTGGGTGACCGCCACGAACTCAGAGCCGAGCAGGATGAACTGCGCCGCTGTGCCGGCCAGCACGAGCACCAGCCACAGCGCCGCATGGACGACGTTGCGGGTGGTGACGCAGCGGATCGCGGAGACGATCATGACCAGCGCGATGACTGCGAAGAACACGTTCTGGGCGACGAACAGGTCGCCGTCGTCGGCTGCGGCGGCCAGCAGGTTCACGTGGGGGGCACCTTGGCCTTCTTGGCCGTCGAACCCGCTTCATAGTCCTCGAACTCGGGCACCGTCTCCATCCAGTCGGCCAGCCGGGCCTTGTCGTGCAGCAGGTCAGCGATGCGCGGCTCGGAGAACTCGTACTCGGGGCTCCAGAACAGCGCCTCGAAGGGGCAGACGTCCACGCAGATCCCGCAGAACATGCACAAGGCGTAGTCGATGTCGAAACGGTCGAGCTTGTTGACTTGGCGCGGCTTGCCTCCAGGGCGGCGGGGCGGCGCCTTCTCTTTGTGGCCTTCGATGTAGATGCACCAGTCGGGGCACTCGCGTGCGCACAACATGCAGGAGGTGCAGTTGCCCTCGTGCAGCGCGATCACGCCGCGGGCTCGTGTGGGGGGCGACTCCTTGACGTGGGGGTACTGGACAGTGGCCGCGCCCTGCGACGGCGCAGGCACGAGCGTCTTGAGCCCGCGCTTGGGGAACACGGTGCGCATCACCGTGGATCCGGTGACCGTCAGCCCCTTGACCAGGCCCGGAACTAGCGCCACGCCGCGGCTCCGGCTCTTGTTCTGACAGGCGAAACTCTCGCCGTGCGGACCGCGACGCTCGCCGCGCCAGACAGCAAAACCGATGCACGCAACGGCGTAGCAGACCGCCAGCACCGATGCACGCGCCCAAGCCTCGACACGAGAGACAAGCCTACCGAACCGCTGTCGGGCTCTGTGGCCAGAAGACTGTTGCGCCGAGACTGCACCATAAGTCGGCCTAGGCTAGAAGGCGACTTTGAAGACGGCTGTTACTACTATGTTGCCCAGCGCCAGAGGCACCAAGAACTTCCAGGCCAGGCGCTGGAGCTGATCCTCGCGGAAGCGCGGGAACGTGAAGCGGATCCAGAAGATCAAAAACGACAGCAACACGACTTTGCCTATCAGCACCAGCGGGCCGATCACGTTGAAGAGGTTGTCGGTCGGGTCCAGACCGGGCACGTACCAGCCGCCCAAGAACAGCACCGCGGCGATGGCGGAGAACACGCCCGCGGTGGCGAACTCGCCGATGAAGAACAGCAAGAACCTCAAGCCCGAGTATTCGGTCATGTAACCGGTGACCAGCTCCGACTCGGCCACGGGCATGTCGAACGGAGTCTGGGTCAACTCGGCCTGCATCGCCACCATGAAGATCAGGAAACCCACGAACTGCGTGACGATGAACGGGTTGCCGACGCCTCCCCAGCCGAATATCTCGCCGTTGGCCTGCACCAGCACGATCTCTTGCAGGTTCATGCTCTGAGCTTGGATCACGACCCCGACCACCGCCAGCAGCAGCGGCAGCTCATAGGCGATCAGCTGGCCTGTGGCCCGCAGCCCGCCGAGCAGCGAGTATTTCGAGGCCGAGCCCCAGCCGGCCATGAGTATCCCGATCACCGAGATCGAGCCCACCGCCATCGCCAGATAGATGCCCAAGTCGTTGGAGATGAACCAGGCGTCAGGGCCGCCCGGCAGCACCACCAGCAGCAGGAACGTCGAGGCCAGCACCACGAACGGCGCGGCTTTGAACACGAAACGGTCGGCGCGGCGCGGGACTATGTCCTCTTTCTGCAGGAACTTGCCGATCTCGGCCATCAGCTGCAGAGACCCGTAGGGCCCTGCCTCCATGGGGCCCAGCCGGCTCTGCATGAAGCTCACCATCTTGAAGAGGTGGACATAGACCAGCGTCCCCGCCACCAGAAGCACGGCGCCCAGACCGGCAGCCACCCGAATGGAGGTGACCTGCCAGTAGGAAAGCTCAGACAGCACCCCGATCATCGCGCTCCGATCATCGCAGCCCCGGTCATCTCAGCCCCGGTCATCTCTCCCCGGCCCCGGTCACCGCAGCCGCAGTCCTAAACATCCCAGACCCGGTCATCGGTCGATGTCTCCCAGAATGAAGTAGAGGCTGCCCAGTATGGTGATGATGTCGGGCACGTAGACCCCTTTGAGCAGCCACGGCGTGATCGATACGTTGGAGAACGACGCCGAGCGGATCTTCACACGGAACGGGAAAAGATCGCCTTTGGAGACGACGTAATAACCCATCATTCCCAGCGGGTTCTCGGTTTCTACGCAGGCTTCGCCGGGCGGCACCTTGATGATCACCGGCACTTTGGCCATGATCGGCCCGGCGGGGATCCCGTCGAGCAGCTGATCGACGATCTTGGTGGCCTCGCGGGTTTCTTGCAGGCGCACCCAGAAGCGGGCGAACGAGTCCCCGTCGGGGTGGGTCCACACTTTCCAGTCGACCTGGTCGTAGACCAGCCCGCAGGGGTTGTCGCGGCGCAGGTCCCAGTCCACTCCCGAAGCTCTGATGTTGGCCCCGGTCAGCCCGTAGGACAAGCCGACCTCGGCCGGGATCACGCCGATGCCTCTGGTGCGGGCCTGGAATATCTCGTTTCCTTCGACGAGCTCCTCGATCTGGTCGCAGAAGGAGCGGATCTTGCGCAGGGCTTGACGGGTCTCGTCGATCCAGCCGGCAGGGAGATCGTCCTTGAGGCCGCCGATGCGATCGAAGTTGGGATGGAAGCGCCCTCCTGTGACGGCCTCGATCTGGTTGAGCACGTGCTCGCGGTCGCGGAAGGCGAAGAACACCGGGGTGATGGCCCCCACCTGCACGGCCATGTCGCCGAGGAACAGGGTGATGTTGGCGATGCGACTCAGCTCGAAGAGGATCGTGCGTATCCATTGAGCCCGCGGCGGGGCTTCAACTTCCATGAGCTGCTCGGCGGCCAGTATGAAGGGCACCTCGTTGGCGAAGCTGCCGAGCCAGTCGATGCGATTGATCAGCGTGGTGACCTGCGGGTAGGTCCGCACTTCGGCGAGCTTCTCGTAGCCGCGGTGCATGTAGCCCATGACCGGCTCGGCCGACACGACCTGCTCGCCGTCGAGTTTGGCGACGATGCGCAGGGTGCCGTGGGTGGCCGGATGCTGCGGGCCGATGTTGAGGGTCATCCCCTCGGTCTCGATCTCGAGGTTGACCCGGGCGTCCGCGGCCTGCGCGGCGATGTAGCTGAGCTGCTGGCGCTCGGTGACGGTCACGACGAGGCACCGCCTTGGTCGGGTCTGTCGGGTTCGTCGGGTTCGGGCAGCACTTCGACGTCCACGAGGCCCGGCCAAGGCTTCACCCGACGCGCCAGCAACGGATAGTCCTTGCGCAGCGGATGGCCCTCGAACTCGCCGGGCAGATAGAGGTGCCGTAGTCCGGGGTGGCCTCGGAAGTCGATGCCGAACATCTCCCAGGCTTCGCGTTCGTGCCAGTCCGCGCCGCTGTAGACCGGCACCCAGCTGGCCGCGCTGAGATCGTCGTCGGGCAGGTCGGTCTTGGCGATGACGCTGCGGCCCGTGGCCGGATCGTTGACCCTCGCCAGCAGCTGGAAGCGGCTGTCGCCTCCGGCGGCGCCCGTGGCGATCTCGGCAGGCCCCGCAGGCTCGGGCGGGCTCAACGCGTTGTCCACTGCGCTGTCCATCTCGCGCCCGAAAGGCGAGGGCAGCCAGTCGATCGCCGACAAGAAATTGAAGAACTTGAAGCCCTCGTCATCGCGCAGACGCCCGGCCAAGTCGGCCCAACCGTCGCGTCGCACCCGGATCCAGTGCGTGGCGCGCCGGGTGCAGGACTCGACGAGGGCGTCGCCCAAGGCGGCGCGCAGGCGATCGGCCAACGCTTCGGCCGCTTCGTCGGCCGCGGCTTCGTCGCTTGCAGGGGCGTCCGCTGCGAGGGTGTCGGTGTCAGGCGACGACAATCGGCTCGCCCTTCCAACGCTGGCCCATGTCTTCGTTCTGGATGCGCTCCTGCAGCATGACGATCCCCTCCAGCAGCGCCTCGGGCCGCGGCGGGCAGCCGGGCACGTAGACGTCCACCGGCACTATCTGGTCGACTCCTTTGGTGACCGAATAGCTGTCCCAGTAAGGGCCGCCGCAGTTGGCGCACGACCCCATGGAGATCACGTACTTCGGGTCGGGCATCTGCTCGTAGAGGCGCCGCACCGACGGGGCCATCTTGTCGGTGACGGTGCCGGAGATCACCACCAGGTCGGCCTGGCGCGGGCTGGCGGGCAGAGGGATCACGCCTAGGCGCATCACGTCGTAGCGAGGCGACCCGAAAGCGGCGCCCATCTCGATGGCGCAGCAGGCCAGACCCCACTGGTAGACCCACAGCGAGTATTTGCGGCTCATGTTGAGCAGGGTCGAAAGCGGCTTGGGGACCTTGCCCGACTCGACTAGGCCCACGTTCGTCGTCCCGGAAGAATTGTTCGCCGTCCCGGAAGGGTTCTAGCAGTCATACCCATCTCAGCATCCGCTTGCGCCAGGCGTAGAGCAGCCCGAGGAGCAGTATGAAGATGAAGATGGCCATCTCGACGAGGCCGAACAGCCCGTAATCCTCCAGGCGGGCGGCCCACGGGAAGATGAAGACCGCTTCCACGTCGAACAGCACGAACAGCAGCGCGAACACGTAGTAGCGGATGTTGGCCTGCGACCACATGTCTCCTACGGGATCGACGCCGGACTCGTAGTTCTCGACCTTGGCCGGGGTGGGACGTGAAGGCCGGAGGATGCGGCCCACCCCCAGCAGCGCAGCGACGAGACCGACGCCGACAGCGCCGAAGATGCCGACTGTCAGATATGTGCGAAGGAACTCCGACACGGGCCGCGAGCCTAGCGGCGGCGCAAGCTTCGACTATGCGGTTCTAGCTGCCGACCCCGGCCAGCGCCTCGGCGCGGGAGCCGTGGACCGGGATGATCTTGTCGAAGCCGCTGATCTCGAAGATCTCCCGGATCGAGTCCGACAACGAGCAGACGGCCATCTTGGCGTTCTGCTTCTGGAGCATCTTGGCGACCAGCAGCACCACTCGAAGACCGGCGCTGCTGATGTACGAGATACCTTCGAAGTCAAGCACCATTCCTGTGTCTTCAGGACTGACGGCAGCCTCGAGCGCTTCATGGAACTCAAGAGCATTGGCACCATCGACGCGGCCCTCCGCCACGGCGATCAACGCTCCGCTCTGCCTCTCTGTGCTGATGTTCAATGGACCGCTCCTTGGTATCGCGAACCAGCTTCGCCAGACTATACCCGCTGCACGACAAGACTTGTGTGCGGGGGCGGGCGCCGCCAGACGCCTGGCAGTCGCCTGGCAGGCAAACCCCGCCACAGGCCCCCAGCGCCGGGCGGGCTTATCATTGCTGGGGTGGCACTCGTTTTTGCTGGTGTGTGCAGCCACGCCCCCGGCATTGTGGGGCGAGCCGATCTGGCCGACCCGCGAGTCAAGGCGGAGGTTCACGGCGCCTACGCCGACATGTCGCGGGCGCTTGCCGCAACCCGCCCCGATGCGCTGGTGGTGATCGCCGCAGAGCATTTCGCCAACTTCTTCATGGACAACATGCCCAGCTTCGCCGTCGGCATGGCCGACTACTACCACGGGCCGATCGAGGATCCCGAATGGCTGGGCATCGAGCGCTTCACCGTCCCCGGCAGCCGCGACCTGTCGCTGCGAATCATCGACGAGATTACGGCGACCTCCGATGTGGCCTACGCCGAGGAGTGGCGCCTCGATCACGGCATAGCGGTGCCGCTGCATCTGCTGACCCCCGACTACGACCTGCCGCTGGTACCGATGAACATCAACTGCCAGGGGCCGCCGCTGGCGCCCTATGAGCGGGTCTGGGCTTTCGGCGAAGCCGTCGGACGGGCCGCCGACAGCGTGCCAGAGCGGATCGCGGTGCTCGGAACCGGAGGAATCTCGCACTGGCCGGCAACGCCCGACTCGGGCAAGATCAACGAAGCCTGGGACCGTGACTTCCTCGACCGATGGTGCCGCAACGACCGTCAAGCGCTGGTCGGCTACGACGACTTGTCCGTTTACGCCGAGGCCGGTCAGGGCGGTTTCGAGATCCGAACCTTCATCGCCGTGAGCGCGGCGGCGTCGCCAGCGCCGGGCAAGGTGCATTTCTACCGTCCGGCGCCGATCTTCGCGGTGGGATGCACCACCGCCAGCTACGACCTCTCCGCAGTCGCCTGACCGACAGACTCGGCGCCGACCCCCTCATAACCGACCATGGCGTAGACACCGGCGCGCACCGGTCCGTGCGCGGCGACGCCGTCACGCATCCGCTGGAGGTAGTCGGCCCACGGGACCTGGTGCAAAGCGGCGAAGTGCATCAGGATCTGGCCGTTGACCCCCAGCACGTACAGCAGGCCGATGTCCGGCTCGACGAGCGCCTCGACTTCGGCCTCGTCAAGATCGTACGGCTCGAGCACGCCACGCCGGTCAGCGAGGTAAGCCTCTTGGAGACCCGGGTCGCGGTTGAGTTCGTAGAGGAATTTCTGCACGTAGTACAAACTCATATCGGCCCTCCAGGATAAATCCCGCTGCAGGAGTTGCATCTCCTCTGTTACCCATCTATAGTGTATTTCATGATGATTGCACTTATATCCGTTCTGGGCTCAGGCTTGTTCGGGATCCTCACGGTGCTGATTCACTACCTGCTCACTCAGAACTCCCAACGGGCCGAGGAGCACAAGGTCGCTCTGGCAGCCATCGCCAAAGCAACGGTCGAGCTGACCACCCACACAGAATCCCTGCACCAAGAAGCCATGGCCGCGATCACCAAAACGGCGGTCGAGTTGACCACCCACACCGGATCCCTGCATCACGAAGCCATGGCAGCCATCGCGCATCAGGGCGAGCGAACCACCGCAATGCACCAAGATTTCATGACAGCAATCACCAAAACGGCGGTCGAGTTGACTACCCACACAGAATCTCTGCACCGCGAAGCCATGGCGACCATCGCCAAGACCGCAGTCGACCTGACCATCCACACAGAATCTTTGCACCGCGAAGCCATGGCCGCCATCGCCAAGACAGAGGTCGACCTGACCACTCATACCGGATCCCTGCACCGCGAAGCCCTGGCAGCGATCGCGCGTCAGGGCGAGCGCACCGCTGCGCTTGAAGCTGCTACAGGTTTGCGTGACGCTGTTCCGGCTCGGTAGCGAGCGGTCCAGGGGCTGCAGCAAGCAACTCGGCATCTGAGTTTCGGCTCGATAGCGAGCGACCGGTTCTGCATCTGACTCGGGTTCAGGTGCTGGTGAGCTGCTTGAAGCGATCAGCGGCATCGCGTTCGGGGCCGGGCATGGCCGGCGGTTGCTGCTAGCCGGATTCTCGTGTGAGGCCAGCGGCTCGGATCATCATGCTGGCAGCCTCTTGGCGGGTGATCGGCTGATCCGGGCAGAAACGCAGCGGTTCGCTGCTGCACCCGTTGGTGATCCCGACCGCGAAGAGCGCATCGATGGCCGCAGCGTGCGGGCTGTCAGCGGTGTCGCCGAACCCCGACGGGGCCGCGTCGGGCAAGTCGTAGGCGACAGCGATCAGCCGGGCCGCTTGAGCGCGGGTCAACACATCACCGACACAAGAGTCGCCGTCTGCTTCTTCGCCGACGCAAGGCGCGACGACGCCCAACTCGACAAGACGCTCCCAATACGGCGCCCACCACTCACCGTCAGACTCGCCGTCGTCTGCTTCTTCGCCGTCGGGTCCCAGATCGCCGGAAGCTTGTTCGTCGACTGGTTCGCTGCCGTCTGAACTGTCTGCGGGTTCTGCCTCGCTGCCGGAGTCAGGGTCAGGGTCGGAGCCGAGTTCTGTGTCGCTGCCGGGGTCTGCGGTGTCTTGGATTCGGCGCACCAGCACTACTGCGAACTCCCAGGTCGTCATGGCGCCACGCGGGCACAAACGACCGTCACCGCAGCCGATCCCTTCGAAAGTGCCGGTGTCGGCCAGCACGTTGAGAGACTCAAGATGCACAGGCGTCGCCGTGTCGAGATCCTCGAACACCGGCACAGACGAGAACTCCGGCTCGGACTCAGGATCCTGCTCAGCCTCAGGCTCCGGCTCGGGTTCCGGTTCAGGCGGCGGAGGAGGAGACGGCGGCGGAGACGACGGTGGCGAAGGTCGAGGCGACGGTGGTTGTGAGGGCGGTGTTGGTGGTGGCGGTGTGGTGCCAGCGTCGGTGATGGTGACACCGGCGCTGCTAGGAGTGCCGGCTCTGTAACCGTCGGGCAGCGCGCCGAGACCCACGCTGAGCGTCTCAGCGCCTTCTGCGGCGCCGTCTGAGACCGCTGTGAGCGTGACCACGTCCCACAACGAGCCGATGCTGACAGTCACACTCGACGCCGAGAGACTGTAATCCGCATCAGACGCGGTGCCGTTGGTTGCCGTGAGCGGGATCGTCACATTCGCGGGCGCCGCCGCCGCCAAAGTGACAGTCACTGTGAGGGTTCTGCCCTCGGTGACGCTGCCGTTGTTGCTGACATCGATGGTGACGGCCGTGTCCGTGGTCACAGGCGGATCGACAACCACAGGCGGGTCATCGTTGTCAACAATAGTGATGCTTACGCTGGAGGAGGCGCCGGTGGTGTAGCCGTCGGGCAGCGTCCCGAGCTGCACGCTGAGCGTCTCAGAAGGCTCATCGAGGTCGTCGTCGACAGCAGTCAGCGTGACACTGCCCGACGACGCGCCACTGCCGACAGTGACGCCCGCGGGCAGGCTGTAATCCGCCGCAGACGCGGTGCCGTTGGTCGCGGTGAGAGGGATCGTCACACTCGCAGGCGCCGCCGACGCCAGCGTGACCGTCAACGTCAGAGTGCCGCCCTCAGTCACCGAACCGTTGCTGCTGACAGCCAGCGTGACAGCCACATCGGTTGGTGTCGCGGTGTCGTCGTCGGTGATCGCCACCTCGAACGTGTTGTCTGTGGTGACAGGATCACCGTCGTCGCTGGCAGCCGCGCCGCCCGCCACAGTGGTGCCCAAAGTCGTGTCCGCCAGATCACCCAACACTGCGGTCAAAGTCTCAGACACGCCTTCATCAGCGCTGTCATCGGTCGCGGTCAACACCAACGTCGCCGTCCGCGCGCCGACGCCCTCAAACCGCACCGTCGGCGTCAACGTCGCTGCGCCCGTCAGCGTCACGCCAGTGTTCAAACCTACGCCGGTCTTCAACGCCAAAGCGAAATCAGCGGCCGCGATGCCCGAGCCGGAGAACACCAACGGGACGTCCACCAGCTCGGCGGCAGCCAGCACCCGGCCCAGCGTCACCGTGAACTCAGCCGAACGATCCCCCACAGAAGCCGTAGCATCCTCAACGATCGTGCCGCTGTCGCTGCGTGACAACGTCACGCTGGTGGGGTCATCATCAGTGACAGCCACCGTCACACTGGCGATCGTCGCTGCCTGATAATCAGCATCCGACGACGCAGACGTGTGCGTGACCGTCACGCTGCGCAGGCCGCCGGGATTGTCGATGCCGTCGTTCACGCCGGTCACGGTCACTGTCTGCGCAATATTCCACGCTGTCACGCCCGACGCAGTGAAGGTCAGCGTCTCAGACGCAGACCCGACCGTGTCCTGATCCGAGCCGTCCACCAGCACCACGCCCGGCGCGCCAGACGCCACTGTGACCGTCACGCTCGCCGTCGGCCGCGAATCCAGCACCACCGAATAGGTCGCAGCGCCGGAGTTCTCCGAAACAGTGCGAGCCGTCCGCGAAACCGTCACACCCGCAGTGTCATCATCGGTGATCGTGACCGCGGCACTAGCGGGGCTGCCAGTCGTGTACCCCGACGGCAACGTCGCGAGCTGCACGCTGAACGTCTCAGAAGACTCATCTGTGCTGTCGTCGGTGGCGGTGAGCATGACAGTGCCCGAGGACGCGCCGCTGCCGATGGTGACACTCAGAGCTGAGAGACTGTAATCCTCACTGCTAGCGGTGCCGTTGGTTGTGGTGAGCGGGATGGTCACACCCCCAGACGGCGCCGCGGTTGCGAGCATGACGGTGACCGTCAGAGAGCCGCCCTCAGTGACAGAGCCGCTGTCGCTGACAGCCAGCGTGACGGCCACATCAGTCGGTGTCGCGGGCGGGTCGTCGATGCGCAACACCCCGGCGGTGTCGCTGCTTGAAGTGCCGCCGCCGAGACCCGACGCGGTCAATGTTGCGAGCCCGATGTCGACGATCTCACCACCGGTCTCGACGGTGATGTCGGCCACAGCGGTCAACGTGAAGGTCACGCTCGCCGCGGACGGGCCGGTGAACGTGACCGTCGCGTTGCCGCTGTCAAGGTTGGCGCAGGCCACGCCGGTCGGCGGTGTGGTCGGACACGCCAGCGTGTAATCAGCGCCACGGGCAGCGGCGCCGCTGCCCGAATTGAACGTCAACGGCACGCTCAAGCTCTCACCCGCAGCCAGGCTGCGCCCCAGAGTCAACGTGTAATCCAGCGTTTCGCCTTCTGTCACAGCAGCACCCGCGGCGCGTGACAACGTCACTGTGGTGGCGTCGTCGTCGGTGATGGTGACCGTCGCGGTCCGCCGAGCGCCGAGCGTGTAACCCGAACCGGCGTCCAACGTCAAAACGACCGTTTCAGTGGGTTCGTCGCTGTTGTCATCGGCGGCGATCACATCAAAAGAAACCGACGAAGCATTCGCGGGCAGCGTGACCATGCCCGGCAACACTGTGTAATCCGTGTCTGGGGTTGCGGTGCCAGAAACGCTGTAAGAGATGTCGGTATCAGCGGCGGGCGCCGTCGCCACGCTGATCGTGACTGTGACGGTGCGACTGCCCAAAGCCTCGCCGACGGTGTGGGACC
Source organism: Acidimicrobiaceae bacterium (assembly GCA_026708645.1). Taxonomy (GTDB): domain Bacteria; phylum Actinomycetota; class Acidimicrobiia; order Acidimicrobiales; family Aldehydirespiratoraceae; genus Aldehydirespirator. The sequence continues at coordinate 142,994 of JAPOUM010000022.1, forward strand.
CGGCAGCGAACTGAGCCATCAGATCAGGCGGAGCGTCATCATTATCTCGCACAGTGACTGTCGCTGTTCTTGGTGTTCCCCGTGTGTATCTCGGGTTTTCCGGGCGGCCGACATCGAAAAGTAGTTCGACTGTGACGTTGCCGTCTGGTTCGTCTTGCTGGTCGTCGTCGGTGGGCACGCTGAAAGTCACAGACGTCTCCCCGGCGAGCAATGTCGCTAAGGGATGTTTGACGCCTGCGTCGCTGCTGCTAACGAAAGCGCCCTGCTGCGAGACTAAAGCGGTGAACGGAACAGCTTGAGACGCGGGTTTGCTGGATGTGACAGTGAACACGGCGTTCTCGCCTTCGGTGACCGCCGCGCCGCCGGTGATGGTCAATGTCGGAGGGTCGTTGTCGGTGACTGTCACCGTCGCCGAGTCCGGGGAACCCACCAGGTAGCTTTGGCCGGCGTCAAGGGTGACTGTCACCGAACCGTCAACATCGCCGTAGCTGTCGTCGTCTGTGGCCACGACGACTGTTCCGGTGGTGCCGCTGAAACTCAAAGTCCCGGCACCGGCGGAAACGAAGTCGCCGTCTTGGGTGATCGTGTAGTTGACCGTGACCGCCGTAGGGGGCGCATGATCTGCGGTGATCGTGAAGGCCGCGTCGGTTCCCTCGGTGACTGACGCGGCGCCGGCGACAGCCAGGGTCAAGGTCGGCGCCACCTCGAACACCGGCGACAGCCCGTAGAAGGGCCGCTCGTCGGTCGGGTCCGCGAGGGTCTCACTGAGCGGGCCGCTGCTCCACGCGTCGTCGCCGGATGTGAGCACCCCGCCCGCGCCGACGGCCACTTGACCGGTCGATCCCAGATACAGGCCCCCGGAGTCGCTGCGGGTACGGCACTCGTCGTCGACACCGGTGAACGGCGCCGCTATCGACGACCGCGACCCGCCGGTTTCGAGTTTGATGTTGCCCGTATGGAAATCATCCTCATCCCAGCCGCCGTCGCTCTGCGCCTGACAAAACACCGTGTGGCTGTCAGCGATCTGGTTGCCGTTGAGCCAGTACACCGCCGGACCCGAAGAACCCAAACCCAGCCGCTGCTGAGCATCGGCGTTCTGCGTTGAGCCCAGCACCTTGAAATCCCCGACGAAGCGATGCAACGCTTCAGGGCCGCGTTCGATCAACGCGTCCCGCACGAAACGGTCATAAACAGCTATGTCAGTCGAAACCGCGTCACGAGCAGTCGATGTTTTGAACAACAACCGGAACCGGTCGCCGACATCCAACCCCGAGGGAACCAGCCCCCAGTCGTGCGGCACCAGCACCGCACCAGTCTCATCATCGGCCACCACGAAACGCGCCGCGCCGCCGGCGAACAGATCACCGGTCACCCCCGTCGCGCTCAGAGCGCGCGCGCCCGTGCCGAAACCGACAGAAACCAACGGCGAACCCCTGCCCCCATTAGCCGCAGAGCTGTATCGCAGCGTCGCTGCCCGAGCCCCCGCAGTGAACACCAAGCGAGGCAGCGTCATGCTGTCAGCCCCGCTGGTGCTCAACGCTACGCCAGCCTGCGAAACCGGATCCAGCGTCAACATGAAATCCCGCTCGTGGACTCCCGACACTGTCAACGGAACCTCGATCGTCTCATCAGCCGTCAACGCACGACTCAAACCCACAGTGACCGTCTTCGAGCCGCCATCCTCAACCACACCACCAGACGACGCTGACAGCGAAACACACAACTGCCCAGACCGGCCAGACACCGTGACACCAGTCACCGAAACCATGCTCGTGGAATCGCTGCCCAACGAATTACGGGCAACCACCGAAACATCATAATCACCAGCAGGCAAATCAGCGAACACCACAAACAAGCTAGACAAATCCGTGACAACACTGCGACGCTGCACAGCACACGCCGACCCTACAGAACTTTTCAACTCCACAACATACTCAAACACATCATCATGACCCTGATTCTCAGGAACATCCCAAGACACCGACAACTGATTCGCAACACTCACATCCGTAGTCAAACTCCTCGGCGCCAAAGAAGGATACATAAACTGCCACGGATTCGGAACATCTGCCAAAAACTCGTTAACCTTTTGAGTGATCTGGGTATCTTTTTGCTCTTGAGTAATATCCTCATCGAATCTGACATCTTCAATACTCTTGAGATGATCTTTGACATCAATTGAATTATAATATTCACGACCGAATAATATCGGATCATTAAAACTCTGTATAGCTATCCATGAGAAGGCCGTATCCGAGTCAAAACTGGGAAAACTGGCTCGCCTGCTACCATTGATGCCAAAGCTATTATCTATTATCCACGCCCACAAATCGTTGATTTCAGAGCGTTGCCAAAGACCATCACTGCCTCGGAACCTAGTGTACAAATACTCTGGGATATCACCTTCAGCTATCGACTCGAATATCGTTCTATCTTGACTTGTAGGCGATAAATTACAATTAAACCAGTTGACGCCAACACGCTCAGAAGTAGGAAGAATAGCTTTATGGAGAGTCTCTCCAGCACGGTCCGCGTATAACTCGTGTGCTGGTGCTGTGCAATCTCGAAATTCCTCACTTCTGATCAATTCTACCAAATACAGGTAGCCGAAAGCGTCGGCAGATGACAAACCAAGGCCCGAAAGAAGATTACTGTCTACTCCTCGTGCCTCCAGAGGCTTAGGACCTATCAGATAAGTGTGGTGCAATTCATGGCCCAGAATGGTAAGAAAATTCGGCCACTCATCCTCATTAAGTAATAAGTGATACAGGCCGAGGTGCGTGGGCCATCTTGATCTGAAAGATCCAGATTTCCGAACAAAATAAGAAACATAGCCTAGGCGATTGCCGACCGGGAACAATGACACTTCCCGATATATAGAATTATTCCTGAAAGGAATATTCTCCCATGCCTCCCGTATCCACGGCACGTCATCCTCAGCTTCCTCAATTACTTCTTCAATCAAATTGTGAAGCTGCTGATTGGCTGTCAATGGCGTCGCCGACACCACCGCAGATGCCGCGCTCAAACTATCAGTGCTGTAACGAGTGTAAACCCGGACGTCATAAGACGTGCCATTCGTCAAACCAGCGCTCGGAGTCCCGATCTGATAACTGGTCGTAGACGCACCGTCCACATCCTGATGCTCCGCGGCCGTCCAGTCCGACGCGCTCGACTCGCGCAACTCAACTCGATAACCCGTAGGCGAACCCGTAGTCACCTCATCCCAAGAAACATGAAGAATCTTGCCGCCCTCAAGAAACAATTCTGGATCGTTCGGGTCGACGCCGATCTCCGCGAACACCCTGAAACCGCCGAGCTCGACCTGCACATTCGACGGCGCAGGCGGAACCACAGGTGTCTGCGCCGAGGCCGCAGACACCACAACAAACTGCGACAACGCCGCGACCAGCAAGCACAACAGCGCACCCAGACCCCAGCGAAAGGCCCGACGCGCCCGGCCGTCGTCAGAACCCGCCAAATAGCCGGGAAGCACCCGAATGCCGTCCCCCGAACGAGACGCTAAGGCCACAGACGGCACCGACGCCAGCAAGTCGCACCGTCGGCGTCAACGTCGATCTGCCAGCCAGGGTCACGCCGATGTGATCCTGATCTCATCGCTGTCCGCGATCTCGTAGCTGTCCACGAAGGGAGGCGGGATCAGATCCTCGTACTTAATCGGATCGGGCGGGTAAACCTCCATCTTGCCGTTGCGGCGCTCCACGACACCGGTGCCGGTCTGATAGGCGACCAGATGAGCACGCTTGGAAGCCCGCTTCAACGCCTCCAACACGCCCTCAGCCCAATTCTCGCCGCCGAAGGAGGTGTCCGACTCGTCTTTCGAGCCGCCAGCACCCCCATCTGACGAAGCATCCGACTCAAACGTCGAGCCTGCCCTGCCGGTCACGCCCAACCTCCCATCTCGACGATGACTGGCGCATCTCCAGAGTTGTCGAACAAGGCCCAACTGTCCACTCTTGCATTGTAGACGTTCTTGAAATTGGCAAGCACTTTCGTGAAGCGCCGACGGATCACCTCCTCGGCGACGTCGTGTCCGCCTTGCCCCACGCGACTTCGCACTCGCTCTATGGCAACCTCAGGCGACGGCAACGCCAAAAACATCAGCATGACACGATAGTCGAGACTGCGCCATCTGTCGATCTTGCGGAGGTAGCCGCGCACGGACAGGGTGGTCTCGAATGCGAAGCTGAGGCCCTGCGCCGTCAGTCGTTCCATCTCGGCGAGCATCAAGCGTGCAGCCTGAGCATCCAAAGGGCGGACCCCGAGCGGGTCAAGACCGGCTGTGATCACATCGGCGTTCAAGAACGGCACGCCGATCGCCTCAAGGCGGAGGCAACCCTGCGACAGAGTCGTCTTGCCCGCTCCGTTGGGCCGGCGATGATCAGGATGCTCTTACCGGTAATACCGTCGGATGACACAACGCGACATAGCGGCCGAAGGTCACAGGCCGGCGGTCGCTGCTAGCCGGCTTCTCGTGTGAGGCTGGCGGCTCGGATCATCATGCTGGCAGCCTCTTGGCGAGTGATCGGCTGATCCGGGCAGAAACGCAGCGGTTCGCTGCTGCAACCGTTGGTGATCCCAACAGCGAAGAGCGCATCGATAACCGCGGCGTGCGGGCTGTCGGCGGTGTCGCCGAACCCCGACGGGGCCGCGTCGGGCAAGTCGTAGGCAACAGCGATCAGCCGGGCCGCTTGAGCGCGGGTCAACACATCACCGACACAAGAGTCGCCGTCTGCTTCTTCGCCGACGCAAGGCGCGACGACACCCAACTCGACAAGACGCGCCAGATACGGCGCCCACCACTCACCGTCGGACTCGCCGCCGTCTGATCCTTCGCCGTCGGATCCCGGGTCATCGTCGGGTGCTTCTTCGCCGGCTGGTTCGCTGCCGTCTGAACTGTCTGCGGGCTCTGCCTCGCTGCCGGAGCCAGGATCTGTGCCGGCGCCGGGGTCTGCGGTGTCTTCGATTCGGCGCACCAGCACTACCGCGAACTCCCAGGTCGTCATGGCGCCACGCGGGCACAAGCGACCGTCACCGCAGCCGATCCCTTCGAAAGTGCCGGTGTCGGCCAGCATGTTGAGAGACTCAAGATGCACCGGAGTCGCCGTATCGAGATCCTCGAACACCGACACAGACGAGAACTCCGGCTCGGACTCAGGATCCTGCTCCGGCTCAACCTCAGCGTCCGGCTCGGGTTCCGGGACCGGGGGAGGCGGCGGAGACGACGGTGGCGAGGGCGGTGGCGACGGTGGCGACGGTGGCGAAGGTCGAGGCGACGGTGGCGAAGGTCGAGGCGACGGCGGTTGTGAGGGCGGTGTTGGTGGTGGCGGTGTGGTGCCGGCGTCGGTGATGGTAACGCCGGCGCTGCTAGGAGTGCCGGCTCTGTAACCGTCGGGCAGCGTCCCGAGACCCACGGTGAACGTCTCGGCACCTTCTGTGATGCCGTCAGAGACCGCCGTGAGCGTGACGGTGCCCGAAGACACGCCACTGGCGATGGTGACACTCGTTGCGGAGAGACTGTAATCAGCAGCGCTGGCGGTGCCGTTCACCACAGTGATCGGGATCACCACACTCACAGACGGCGCAGCCGCCAAAGCGACCGTCACCGTGAGGGCGCCGCCCTCGGTGACAGAGCCGATGTTGCTGACAGCGATGGTGACGGCCGTGTCCGGGGTCACAGGCGGCACGACAACCACAATCGGGTCGTCGTTGTCGACAATAGTGACGCTGACACTCGAAGGAGTACCAGCGGCGTAACCGTCAGGCAACGTCCCGAGACCCACGCTGAACGACTCCGAGTCTTCGTCGAGGTCATCGTCGACAGCGGTCAGCGTGACACTGCCCGAAGACTCGCCGCTGGCGACAGTGACGCCCGCGGGCAGGCTGTAATCCTCGCTGCTGGCGGTGTCGTTGGTCGCGGTGATCGGGATCGTCACACTCGCGGACGCCGACGTTGCGAGCGTGACAGTCACCGTCAGCGCGCCGCCCTCAGTCACCGAGCCGTTGCTGCTGGCTGCGATGCTCACAGCCACATCCGTGATCACGGGCGGATCGACAACCACAGGCGGGTCGTCGTTGTCGACAATAGTGACACTGACACTCGAAGGAGTACCAGCGGCGTAACCGTCAGGCAACGTCCCGAGACCCACGCTGAACGACTCCGAGTCTTCGTCGAGGTCATCGTCGACAGCGGTCAGCGTGACACTGCCCGAAGACTCGCCGCTGGCGACAGTGACGCCCGCGGGCAGGCTGTAATCCTCGCTGCTGGCGGTGTCGTTGGTCGCGGTGATCGGGATCGTCACACTCGCGGACGCCGACGTTGCGAGCGTGACAGTCACCGTCAGCGTGCCGCCCTCGGTAACTGAGCCGTTGTTGCTGACCACCAGCGTGACAGCCACGTCGGTTGGTGTAGCGGTGTCGTCGTCGGTGATCACTATCTCGAAAGTGTTGTCTGTGGTGACAGGATCGCCGTCGTCGCTGGCCGTGGCGCCGCCCGCCACGCTGGTGCCCAGGGTCGTGTCCGCCAGATCACCCAACACTGCGGTCAAAGTCTCAGACACACCCTCATCAGTGCTGTCATCGGTCGCGGTCAACACCAGCGTCGCCGTCTGCGCCCCGACGCCCTCAAGCTGCACGATCGGCGTCAACGTCGCTGCGCCCGTCAGCGTCACGCCAGTGTTCAAACCGGCGCCGGTCTTCAACGCCAAAGCGAAATCAGCGGCCTCGATGCCCGTGCCGGAGAACACCAGCGGAACGTCCACCCGCTCGGCGGCGGCCAGCACCCGGCCCAACAGCACCGTGAACTCAGCCGAACGATCCCCCACAACCGCAGCAGCATCCTCAACAATCGCGCCGCTGTCGCTACGCGCCAACGTCACACTGGTATCATCATCAATGATCGTGACCGTCGCACTGGCCGTGGCACCCTCGGTGTAACCATCAGGCAACGCGCCGAGACCCACGCTGAGCGACTCAGACGGCTCATCGACACTGTCGTCGGTGGCTGTGAGCGTGACACTGCCCGAAGACGCTCCACTGGCGATAGCGACGCTCGAAGCTGAGAGACTGTAATCCGCGCTGCTGGCGGTGCCGTCGGTCACGGTGACCGGGATCGTCACATTCGCGGACGCCGCCGACGCGAGCGCGACCGTCACCGTCAGCATGCCACCCTCAGTCACCGAGCCGCTGTCGCTGACCCCCAACGTGACCGCCACATCGGTCGGTGTCGCGGGCGGGTCGTTGATGGTGACCGCCACGGCGGTGTCGATGCCTGTGGCGCCGCCATCAAGAGCTGAATCAGTGAGCGTGCCGAGCCCGATGTCGACGGTCTCACCGCCGGTCTCGACGGTGTTATCAGCCTCGGCGGTCAACGTGATCGTCACGCTGCCCGCGGACGGGCCGGTGAACGTGACCGTCGCGTTGCCGCTGTCAAGATTGGCGCAAGCCACGCCCGTCGGCGCCGGGGTCGGGCACGCCAACGTGTAATCAGCGCCACGACCGGCGGCACCGCTGCCGGTGTTGAACGTCAACGGCACGCTCAAGCTCTCACCAGCGGCCAGGCTACGCCCCAGCGCCAGCGTGTAATCGAGCGTTTCGCCTTCTGTCACAGCAGCACCCGCGGCGCGCGACAACGTCACTGTGGTGGCATCATCATCAGTAATGGTGACCGTCGTAGTCCGGCGGGCGCCGAGCGTGTAACCCGAACCCGCGTCCAACGTCAAAACGACCGTTTCAGTGGGTTCGTCGCTGCTTTCATCGACGACGACCACATCAAAAGAAACCGACGAAGCATCCGCATCCAGCGTGACAGTGCCCGTCAAAGCCGTGTAATCCACGCCCGACGACGCAGTGCCAGAAACAGTGTAGGAGATGTCAGTGTCGGCGACGGGCGGCGCCGACACGTTGATCGTGACTGTGACGGTGCGACTGCTGGAAGCCTCGCCGGCGGTGTGGGACCCGGCAGCGAACTGGGCTCTGAGGTCAGGCGGCGCGTCATCATTGTCTGTGACAGTGACCGTGGCTGTTGATGGGGTGCCGACTGTGTATCGCGGGGTGCCGACGTTGACGACGTCAAGATACAGTTCGACGTTCACGCTGCCGTCGGGTTCGTCTCGTTCATCATCGTCGGTGGGCACACTGAAAGTCGCAGACGTCGCCGCGACAGGCAGCGTTCCCGCTGGAGTTTTGGCGCCTGCGTCGCCACTGCTAACGAAAGCACCCTGGGAGACCACAACGGTGAACGGAATGTTCTGCGGCGCGGGTTTGCTGGATGTGACAGTGAACACGGCGGCCTCGCCTTCGGTGACCGCCGCGCCGCCGGAGATGCTCAAAGTCGGCAGATCATCGTCGCCTATGGCGACCATCGCTGAGCCTGACGAATCGACGACATAGCCCCGGCCTGCGTTGAGGGTGACCGTCACCGAACCGTCAACGTCGCCGTAGTTATCATCGGTGGTCGGCACGGTGACGGTTGCGGTAGTGCCGCTGAAATTCAGGGTTCCGGTGCCAGCAGTCACGAAACCGCCGTCTTGTGTGATGGTGTAGTGGACCGTGATCGCCCCAGAAGGCGCATTGTCGGCGGTGACCGTGAACACTGCGTCGGTTCCCTCAGTGACCGACGCCGCGCCGGCGATGGCCAGGCTGAGTGTCGGCACCACCTCGAACACCGGCGACAAACCGTAGAAAGGAAGCTTAACAGTCGAATCGACGAGAGCTTCATAAAGCGGGCCGAAGTCCCATGCGTCGGCACCCGGTGACGTAGCCCCACCAGCGCCGGCGACCACCTGGCCGGTCGATCCCAGATACAAGCCCCCAGAATCGGTTCTTGTGTGGCACTCGTTGTTGATGCCGGTGAACGGCAACGCTAACGAAGAACGCGACCCGCCGGTTTCGAGTTTGATGTTACCCGCATGAAAATTGTTTTCTTCCCAGCCGCCGTGACGCTGCTCCTGGCAGAACACCGCATGACTGCCGGCGATCTCGATGCCGTTGAGCCAATACACCGGCGGACCCGCAGAACCCAACCCCAACCGCTGCCGGGCGGCCGCGTTCTGCGTGGAGCCCAGCACCTTGAAATCACCGATGAACGGCCGGAGCGATTCAGGGCCGCGTTTGATCAAAGCGTCCTGCACGAACCGGTCATACACGGCTATGTCGGTCGAAGTCGCGTCACGAGCGGTCGATGTTTTGAACAGCAACCGGAACCGGTCGTCATAGTCCACACCTGAGGGTCGCAAAATCCAGTCGTGAGGCACTTGCACCGTGCCGGTGTCGTCATCGGCCACCACGAACTGTGCAGTGCCGTTGGCGAACAGGTCACCGGTGACCCCAGTCGCGCTCGGAGCGCGCTCCCCGCTACCGAAACCGACAGCCACCAACGGCGAACCCCTGTCACTGTCATCCACCGACGTGTAACGCAGCGTCGCGGTCTGCGCGCCAGCAGTGAACGTCAAGCGAGGCTGCGTCAGTCCGTCGGTGCCGCTGGTGCTCAACACTACGCCAGATTGCGACACCGGATCCAGCGCCAACATGAAACCGTCCGCAGCGGCGCCTCCGATCGTCAACGGAACCTCGACTGTCTCACCGGCGGTCAACGCACGACTCAAACCCACAGTGATCGTCTTGGTGCCGCCGTTCTCAGCGACCGCATCAGACGAGGCCGACAGCAGCACGCACAGATCGCTGGAGTCGCCGGTCACAGCAACAGACCCGATCTGCGTCACGCTGCCCGAGTCACTGCCGGCGGTGTTGCGCGCGCGAACCGAAACATCATAGCTACCCGATACCAAACCATCGAACACGACCCTCAAATCACTCAAATCCGTGACAACCCTCTGAAGCCGCTCGAAACACGACACCCCGGAAGCCGCATCCAACACCACGACATACTCGAAAACGTTGTCATAGCCTGCATCCGCCGGCGCTGCCCAAGACACCGTCAACTGATTCGCTGTGCTCGCATCGGTGGTCAGGTTCCGCGGCGTTGAAGGCGGATGCGGGTCGTTGTCGGTGAGCGTCACCGACACCGAACCCGCCGACCCGACAACATATCCCCGGCCGCCGTTCAATGTGACCGTCACCGAACCGTCGGGTTCGGCGAGCCTGTCATCGAGTGTGGACACTAGGAGAGTCGCTATGGAGCCGCTGAAATTCAGGGTCCTGGCACCTCCTGCGGAAACAAAATCACCTTCTTGTGAGAGCGTGTAGTTGACCCTGAGCAGCCCAGAAGGCTCATTGTCAAGGGTGACCGTGAAGAACGCGTCGGTTCCCTCGGAGATCGACGCGCTGCCATCGACGGTCAGGGTCAGCGTCGGGGCCACCTCGAACACGGGTGACAACCCATAGAAAGGCCGATCACCAGCAGGGTCGACGAGACTCTCACCCAGCGGGCCAGTGCTCCAGGCGTCATCACCCGATGCGAACACCCCGCCCGCACCAGCGACCACCTGACCCGTCGACCCCAGATACAAGCCTCCCATATCAGTACGGGTGTGGCACTCGTTGTTGATGCCAGTGAACGGCGCCGCTATCGACGACTTCGAGCCGCCCGTTTCGAGTTTGATGTTGCCCGTATGGAAATCATCCTCCACCCAACCGCCGTTGGATTGCTCCTGACAGAACACCGTGTGACTGTCAGCGATCCGGGCGCCGTTGAGCCAATACACCGCCGGACCCGCAGAACCCAATCCCAACCGCGATCGAGCAGCAGCGTTCTGCGTGGAGCCCAAAACCCTGAAATCCCCGATGAACGGACGCAGCGCCTCAGGCCCGCGCTCGATCAGCGCGTCCTGCACGAAACGATCATAAACACCTATATCAGTCGAAGTCGCATCACGGACAGTAGAGGTTTTGAACAGCAACCGGAACTGATCCCCGACACTCAACCCAGACGGAATTAACCCCCAGTCTTGCGGCACCGGCACCGCATCGGTCTCGTCATCGGCCACCAGAAACCGCGCCGTGCCTTCAGCGAACAGGCCACCAGTCACCCCCGTCGCGCTCGGAGCACGCGCCCCGCTACCGAAACCGACAGCCACCAACGGCGAGCCTCTGCCAGTATTAGCCACAGAGGTGTATCGCAGCGTAGCTGTCTGAGAGCCAGCTGTGAACACCACACGAGGCTGCGTCAGGCTGTCGGTGCCACTGGTGCTCAGTGCAACACCAGTCTGCGACAACGGATCCAAAGCAAGCATGAAATCATGTGCATCGGTACCCGAAATTGTCAACGGAACCTCGACCGCCTCATCCGACGTCAACGCACGACTCAACCCCACAGTGACCGTCTTCGTGCCGCCGTTCTCGGCCACTGCGTCAGAAGACGCCGAAACCGAGACACACAACTGCCCAGACTGGCCAGATACTGTGATATCTGCAACAGAAGCAGTGCTCATAGAATCGCTGCCCATTGAATTGTGCGCACTCACCGAAAGATCGTAAGAACCCGCAGGCAAATCAGCGAACACCACAGATAAAGCAGATAAATCTGTGACAAAGCTGCGACGCTGCACAGCACATATCGCCCCAGCAGAACTATCCAGTTCTACAACATACTCGAACACATCATCATGACCCTGATTCTCAGGAACATCCCAAGACACAGTCAGCTGATTAGTAACACTCGTATCCGTAGCAAGATTACGCGGCGCCAGAGAAGGATACATATGGGTCCATGGGTTCGGTATTTCAGCAATTTTCTCAGCTATCTTCGCATTTAGCTGATTCTTTTTTTGATCCTCTGTGATTCCTTGCTGGTTATCCAGATCGCTTCTCAGGCGTTGAATATCTTCTCCAATATCAATCACGACATCCCGTGGATTGAAATACTCTCGACCGGCAAGGCCATTGAAGCCTTGAAACATTGTGAACCCGAAATGGCCGCCACCGCCGCTCGATCCGAAAGTGTGGTCTAGTACCCACTTCCACACATTATTGAGTTCTGCTCGCTGCCAAACTCCATCATTACCGCGGAATCTAGTATAAAAATATTCAGGAACCTGACCTCTAAAAATCTTCCCATATAAAGCGAAGCGATCTTTATATGATTCTGAATTGATTGGATCTAAGCCACAGTTAGCCCAATACGCCCCAGATCTACCTGTGCCATAAATAACTTCAAGGGCAACACTTCCAGCGAGATCCGCATACCACTCCTTAGTAGGCGTGTCTGTACACTTCGCAAAACCCTCAACTAATTCCATGGGCAAACCTGTAGTTGTTCTTCGCAACTCTTCTAGATATACCCAACCGATAGCGTCAGCAAGCGTGATACCTTTGCCAGGTAGTAATTTCTGCCTCTCAGAGATACTAGCACCGGTTGGACCGGTGATATAGATGTGGTGCAATTCGTGAGCAGCAGTGATTCCATCATCGAGTTTAATATGATTAATATTGTAACCCACAGCCTGAGGATCAGACCAAATAAAATGGTTTAACCAAGCAATGGCTGTCCAAGCCAAAGCAACAGGAACAGTATTTGATACATATACATTGCGATACGTTTCAGTATCTCCAACAAAGGGTATCTTGTCAAATGCATTTCGCATCCATGGCAATGTAGCTTCCGTTTGCTTCACATAATTTTCAATAAAATGATGCAGCTGCTGGTTGGATGTCAACGGCGTGGCAGATACCACCGTTGATGCTGCGCTCAGACTACTAGTGCCATAACGCGTGAAAACCCGGACATCATAAGACGTACCGTTAGTCAAACCGTCGCTCGGAGTCCCGATCTGATAACTGGTCGTAGAAGCACCACTCACATCCTGATGCTCCGCGGCCGTCCAGTCTGAGGCGCTCGACTCGCGCCACTGCACCCGATAACCCGTAGGCGAACCCGTAGTCACCTCATCCCAAGACACATGCAGAATCTTGCCGCCCTCAAGCAAATCCCCCTGATTGTTCGGCTCGGTCGTGCCGACCTCCTCGATCACATCGAACCCGCCGAGCTCGACCTGCACATTCGACGGCGCAGGCGGAACCACAGGCGTCTGTGCAGACGCATCAGGTGCCACGACAAACTGCGACAACGCCGCGACCAGCACGAACAACAGCGCACCCAGACCCCAGCGCAAAGCCTGACGCGCCCGCCCGTCGTCAGAACCCACCAGATAGCCGGGAAACACCCGAATGCCGCCCGCCGAACGAGACGCTAAGGCCGCAGACGCCCCCGCCCCAGAGATCAGCTTTGCGCCAGACCCCCCCCCCCCCCGGCTTTGGAGTGCCAGCATATGAGGAGCTCGCTTGTCATGGCGGCAGTGCGGATAATAGCAATGACTGAAGTATAGCCGCATAGGTTTGGGGATCATTTGTTTAGCGGCACTCCGATGAGCGGACACAACCCGTTCGCACCGGCCAGCGTCGGCTGACTACAGGCCGCCGGCGGTCGCGGACACAGATTCCAAGATCCCGGGGACCACACCGACGACGACCGTGAAGAGCACCGCGACCAGCAGCACAGCGGCTGCGCCCAAGCCGACCGCGGTCTCGGGCGCCGCCGAGGCGCCGGCAACGCCAGCAGCGTCTTCAGCAGCGGCGACATCGCCTTTATCGCGGAAATACATGACCACCACGATCCGCAGATAGGCGAAGGCGGCGACCACGGCGCTGACCATCGCCACCACAGCCAGCCAGTACGAACGCGCCTCAGCGGCAGCTGCGATCACCGAGAACTTCGCTGCGAAACCCGACGTGAACGGCACCCCTGCCTGGGCCAGGAGCAGCACAGTCAAACCCAGAGCCAGCACCGGCCTCGCGGCGCCGAGCCCCGCCAGCGAGTCGAGCGCGGTACGGTCGTCTCCAGGGCCCGAGAGCGCTGCCAGCAACGTGAAGCTGCCTATGGCGATCACGGCGTAGGCGGCCAGGTAGAAGAGCACCGCGGACACGCCGGAGTCGTTGGCGGCCTGCACGCCGACGAGGATGAAACCGGCGTGCGAGATCGACGAATAGGCGAGAATCCGCTTGACGTCGCTTTGCGCCGCGGCCCCGAGCGAACCGACCGCCAGAGTGGCGCAAGCCAGCGCGAACACCGCCGGCCGCCAGTCGTCGGCTCGCAGACTCAGAGCCTCGACGAACACCTTGATCAAGGCTGCGAAGCCTGCCGCTTTGACCGCCGAAGCCATGAACGCGGTCACCGGGGTCGGCGCGCCCGAATAGGCGTCGGGCGCCCAGGCGTGGAAGGGCGCCGCCGCCACTTTGAAGCCCAGCCCCACCAGCAGCATCGCCGTTCCGGCCAGCAGCATGGCGTCACGCAACAGGATGAAGTCGGCCAGGAAATCGCCGATCCCGTCCAGTGAGGTCGTCCCGGTGGCGCCGTAGATCAAGGCGATGCCGAAGAGCAGGAACGCCGTGGAGAAGGCGCCAAGAACGAAATACTTGAGACCTGCCTCCAGCGACTCGAGACGGCGCAGGTTGAGCGCAGTCATCACATAGGCGGCGATGGACATGGTCTCGAGCCCGAGGAACAGCACTATCAGGTCCGCGGCCGCGCCCATGGTCACAGCCCCGGCCGCCGCCAGCAGCATCAGCACGCACAACTCGGCGCTCGCCGCGCCGGCCCGTTCGCAGTAGCGCGGCAACGCAAGCGCGACCAGAGCCACCGAGCCGAGGATCACCGCAGCCACGAAAAGCGCGGTGCGGTCCATCACCAACTGGCCGGCGAAGGCTTCGGTCGCGGTGTCGCGCTGCCACAACACCACCACAGCGACGATGCCGGCGACAGCAGCAGCGACGGTCCATGCCGCGTCGAGCAGCGGCGACGCCATGCGGCTCGGCAGCAGCGAGCGCAGCATCAGCAGAAGCAGCGCTCCGCCGGCGGGGAACAACACCGGCAGCAGTCCCGTCCAGTCGATGTCGGGGGTTTGAACGGGGAGTTGGGCAAGAATCATCGCCGTCACCCGTCACCGTGATCATGATCGTCGTGCGAGTCGTGACCGTCGCCGGCGCCATGATCGTCGTGTTCGTCGTCTCCGTGTTCGTCGTCTCCGTGGCCATGGCCGCCGTCGTGATCGTGGTCGTGACCGTCGCCGCGCTCGGCGTCGGCGCGTGCCAGGTCGTCCAGGCTCACCGGCGTCCTCGACTCGGCGACAGGCTCAGAGAAACCGGCGACGTTGTCTTGCACATGGACGATGACCGCGTCCACTGCCGGCTCGATGCGCTCTATCACCGGCTTGGGATACACCCCCATGAAAACGATCGCAGCCACGAACGGCGCCAGCAGCAGCCCTTCACGCCAACGCAGATCAGGCGTCTGAGCGTTGTCGCCGGACACCGGGCCGTGGAACACCCTCTGGTATGCCCAAAGCAGGTACACCGCAGCCAGTATCACCCCGGAGGCCGCGGCCACGGCCCACCAGCGATGGGCGTTGAACGCTCCCAGCAGCACCAGCAGCTCGCCCACGAAACCGTTGAGACCCGGCAAGCCAATGGACGACAGCATCACCACCATGAACACCGCAGCGAGCAGCGGCGCAGGCTTCTGCAGACCGCCCAGCTCGGATATCTCACGGGTGCGGCGACGCTCGTAGATCATCCCCACCAGCAGGAACAGCGCGCCGGTGGAGACGCCGTGGTTGACCATCTGCAGCACGCCGCCGGTGAGGCCCTCGCTGTTGATCGCGAAGACGCCGATCACGATGAAGCCGAGATGCGCCACCGACGAGTAGGCGACCAAGCGTTTGAGGTCGCTCTGCATGGCCGCGGCGACGGCGCCGTAGATGATGCCGATCACGCCCAGGGTCACCATCAGCGGAGCGAAGTGGACCGAAGCCTCGGGGAACAGGTAGAGCCCGAAGCGCACCAGACCGTAGGTGCCGAGCTTCAACAGCACCGCGGCCAGGATCACCGACCCGGCGGTGGGGGCGTTGGTGTGGGCGTCGGGCAGCCAGGTGTGCAAAGGAAACAGCGGAACCTTCACCGCGAAAGCCAGCGCGAACGCCAAGAACAGCCAACGGGCCGTGTCGACGGCCAGAAGCTGCGACTCGGCTATGGAGATCAGATCGAAGGTCACAGCGCCGCCTGACGCCGAGGCGTGCAGGAACGCCAGCGACACGATCGCCACCAGCATCACAGCCGAGCCGAACATCGTGAACAAGAAGAACTTGGTGGCCGCGTAGGCCCTGCGGCCGTGCCCCCATCCGCCGATCAGGAAATACATCGGCACCAGCACGATCTCGAAGAACACGAAGAACATCAACAGATCGAGCGCCACGAAGCTGCCCAGGCAGCCGGCCTCCAAGAGCAGCATCCAGGCGTAGTAGGGCTTGGGGGAATGCTCGGCGCCGACGCCGACGATCACCAGCGGGAAGATCAGCACGGTCATCGCCACCAGCACCAGCGACAACCCGTCGATGCCCGTCTGCCAGGAGACGCCCCAGCCTGCGATCCATTCGTAGCGCTGCCAGAACTGGAAGGTCGCGCCTGCGGCGGCGTCGAACTCGCCGACGATCCAGATTGTCAGAGCAGCCGGCACTGCCGCCACCGCCAAGGCCGCAGGTTTCAGAAGATCGGGCCTGCTGCGCGGCATCAGCATCAGCAGCACCGCCCCCGCGGCGGGCGCCAGAACCAGCACCGTCAAAGCGGCGGGGAATGCCGCGGCCTCGGTCATCTCACACGCTCGCCCTGATGAGGAACCACACCAGCAAAGCCACCGCTCCGGCCGCCGTCAAAAGCGCGTAGGACCGCACGAAGCCCGACTGGGCGCGGCGCAGCGTCACAGCGGCGGCGCGCACCGAGCGTCCCACCCCGTTGACTGCGCCGTCGATGACGCCTGCGTCGAAAGCCGCGACCGCTTCGAAGCCTCTCCTGCCGGGGCCGCCCACGAACCGCGTCCAGAGTTCGTCGAAGTAGAAGGCCCGTGCCGCGGCCGGCCGCTCGAAACGCCGCGCCGGCAGGCGCTGACGCAGATAGACGGCGGCCGCGACCGCTATTCCCAACGCGGCGCCGGCCAGCGACACCACCGCCAGCAGCCACTGCGTCGCAGCCCCCGAAGCGAGATGGGCTTCGTTGCCGAACAGCGAAGGCGCCAACCAGTCGCCCAGGAAATGCAGCTCCGAACTGAACGGCAGGTTGATGAAGCCTGCGACTGCGGCGGCGCCGGCCAGAACGACCAGAGGCGCCGTCATAAGCGCGGACGGCTCATGAGGCGGCTCGTGGGGCTCGCTGCCGCTGCCGACGCCGACGTCGACGTCACTGGCGCTGCCGTCACCGCTGGCGATGCCGGCAGCGACGGCGTGGCGGGACTGACCGAAGAAGGTCATGAACACGAGCCTGCTCATGTAGAAGGCGGTCAGCACTGCGGTGACGATGCCCACCAGCCACAGCGCGACGCTGTGATCCCAGGCATGCGCCAAGATCTCGTCTTTGGACCAGAAACCAGCGAAAGGCGGAACCCCGGCTATCGCCAGCCAGCCGACGATGAAAGTGCCCGCAGTGATAGGCATGGCGGCGCGCAGCGCGCCGTAGCCGCGCATGTCCTGCTTGTGGTGCAGGGCGTGGATGACCGAGCCGGCGCCCAGGAACAGCAGCGCCTTGAAGAAGGCGTGGGTGACCATGTGGAAGACGGCGGCCACGTAGGCCCCCGAGCCGACGGCCAGCATCATGTAGCCGAGCTGGCTGACGGTGGAGTAGGCCAGCACCTTCTTGATGTCGTTCTGGGCGGTGGCCGCGGCCGCAGCGAACAAGGCGGTGCCGGCGCCTGCCCAGGCGATCAGCTCAGGCGCCCAGGAGTCGGCCGCGGCGATCAAAGGATTGACCCGCACCAGCAGATACACGCCGGCGGTGACCATGGTGGCCGCATGGATCAGCGCCGAGACCGGCGTGGGGCCTGCCATGGCGTCGGGCAGCCATATGAACAGCGGCAGTTGCGCCGACTTGCCGGCCGCGGCCGCGAAGAGCAGCACCACGATCACTGTGGCGGTGGTCGACGACAGCGAACCGGCGACGCCGAACAAATCCAGATAACGCACCGAGCCCAGCGCCGCGAAGCACCAGAAGATCGCCAGCATGAAACCCCAGTCGCCCACCCGATTGGTGATGAAAGCCTTCTTGCCCGCCGCGGCGTTGGCCTCGTCGCTGAACCAGAACGAGATCAGCAGATAGGAGCAGGCGCCCACTCCCTCCCAGCCGAGGAAGGTGAGCACCAGATTGTCGCCCAGCACCAGCACCAGCATCGAGAAGGCGAACAGGTTGAGATAGGTGAAGAACTTGGCGAAGTCGCCGTCGCCGTGCATGTAGCCGATGGCGTAGACGTGGATCAGGGCGCCGACGCCGGTGACGAACAGCGCCATCGTCACCGAGAGCGGATCGATCAGCAGTCCGGCGTCCACTGCGAAGTCGCCGGCCGGTATCCATTCGAACAGGGTCACCACGAAACGACGGTCGGCGGCGTCGCGGCTCATCAAAGCGAAGAAAACCGCCGCGGCGGCGGCGAAGGCGCCAGTCATGGCTGCGGTCGCCAGCCAGCCTGCGGCAGGCTCGCCGAGGCGGCGGCCGAACAAGACGAGCAGCACGAACCCGGCCAGTGGGAAGGCGCAGATCAGCCAGGCAGCGTCGAGCACCGCGATCAGCCTTTCAGCGTGGTGAGGTCGTCGGCTGTGGCGCCGGCGCGGCGGCGGTTGATGGCCACCACCAAAGCGAGACCGATCACCACCTCGGTGGCTGCCACCACCAGAACGAAGAACACCGCGATCTGGCCGCCGACGTCGTTGAGCCCGGCGCCCAACGCCACGAAAGCCACATTGACGGCGTTGAGCATCAACTCCACGCACATGAACATCACCAGCGGGTTGCGCCGCACCAGCAGTCCGACCCCGCCGACGGCGAAGAGCGCCACCGCAAGCGCCAGATACCAGCCCACCGACAGCCCGGCCGGACCCATCACTGCCCCCGTCCGGCGTCTGTCGAGGGGGCGTCAGGGCCCGCGTCGGAATCCTGAAGGCTCGCGTCAGCGGCCGCGGCGGCGCTGCGGGGGCGAGAGGTCCGCCGGGTCAGAACGACCGCTCCCACCACCGCCACAGTCAAGAGGGCTGCGGTGACCTCGACAGCGAAAGCGAACTCGCCGAAGAGCACCCGTCCGATGCGTTCGATGTCGCTGGCAGAACCGTCGAGGGCGCGCTCGCCGGCGCTGCGTCGCAGGCCGGTGAGCACGTCGGCGCCGATGATCACCACTGTTCCCAGAAGCGCTGCCAGTGCTGCGCCAACGACCACGGCCAGCGGCCTCTGGCCCGCGATCGGCTCGACGCGCAACTTCTCGGCGGTGTCCACGCCCAGCAGCATGATCACGAACAGGAACAGGATCACGATGGCGCCGGCGTAGACCACCACCTGCACCGCAGCTAGAAAATGCGCGTCGTTGAGCACGAAAAGCACCGCCACGCCCAGCAGCGTCAGCACCAGCGACAGGGCCGCATGAACCGGGTTGCGGAAGACCACCACGCCGACGGCGCCCGCCAAGATCAGCACAGCCGAGACCGCGAAGACCGTCTCAACCATGCTGCGCCCCGCTCTCGCCGGGGTCGGGCTCGGGCGTGTTGTCTGAATCCGGCTGCCCGTCGACAGACTCGGACGGGCCGAGCGCGGGAGGGTCTGCCGTGTCGGGAGACTCGGGCGGCCGCACCCCGTAGCCGAGCTCGCCGGACCAGGCCTCGACCCCCAGGTAACGGTGGTCGCCCGAAGGCGACGTGGCCCGCATCCAGCCCGAAGTCATGGCGTCGTCACCGGGGCGCCAGTCCTCCCACGGCAACTGCCGGGGGCTGCCGTCGTCACCAACCAGCAGTTCGTCTTTGGTGTAGACGGCGTCGGCGCGGTCGGTGAAGGAGAACTCGAAGAGCTTCGACTCGGTGATGGCCTGCGTGGGACAGGCCTCGACGCACAGATCGCAGTGGATGCAGCGCAGATAGTTGATCTCATAGACGTAGCCGTAACGCTCGCCGGGGGCGACCGGGTCGTCGGGGTCGTTGTCGGCGCCTCGCACGTAGATGCAGTCGGCCGGGCACACCCCGGCGCACAGCTCGCAGCCGATGCACTTCTCCATTCCGTCCTCGTAACGGTTGAGGACGTGACGACCGTGCATCCGCTCGGGCTTGGGTCGTTTCTCGTCGGCAGGCGAGTCGTCGAAGCCGCCGCGGTAGTCGGTGGTGACCCGGGGCAGGAACAGCTGCCGCAGAGTCACCGCGAAGCCGTGCAGGTAACCCATCTCAGCTCCTCTCGCCGACGGTCTCGGCATGCTCGGCATGCTCGACCTGCTCGGCCGCCGCGGCATCGGCCGCTGCTCGGCGCCCGTTGCGCACGGCACGCACCAGCAGAGCCGTCGCCGCGGCGATCACCAGCAGCGACAGCACCGTGATCGCGGCCTCGTTCCAGTCGCGCTGGCGGCCCGTCTCCAAAGCGGCCAGGAACAGGAACCATCCCAGCGCCACCGGTGTCAGAGCCTTCCAGCCGAGGTCCATCAACTGGTCGTAACGGAAGCGAGGCAGCGTGGCTCGCATCCACACGAACACGAACAGCATCACGAAGAGCTTCAAGAAGAACCACAGCAGACCCCAAGCCCAGCCGATGTCGAAGCCCGCCAGTTCGCCTATCAGCACCGGGCCGGCGGGGCCGCCGAAGAACAGCGTGACGATGACGGCCGACATGGTGATGGTGTTCATGAACTCGGCCAAGAAGAACAGCGCGAAACGGATCGAGGAGTATTCGGTGTGGAATCCGCCCACGAGCTCCTGCTCGGCTTCGACGAGATCGAAAGGAGGCCGGTTCAACTCGGCGGTTCCGGCGATCACGAAAACGATGAAAGGCACCAGGCCGGTGACGATCACGTTCCAGCGCGGGATCACGCCGAAATAGCCCTCCGCCGCTTGGGCGAGCACCATGTCATGAGTGGAGAGCGAGCCTGCTATCAGCACCACCGACGCCACCGCCAGCCCCAGGGCGGCCTCATAGCTGACCATCTGCGCGGAGGCGCGCACCGAGCCGAGCAGCGGATACTTCGACCCCGACGACCAGCCGGCCAGCATCACGCCGTAGACCGCCAGCGAGCTCATCGCCAAGAACCACAGGATCCCGACCGGAGGGTCCGCCACCTGCAGGAAGGTGGTGCGACCGAACAGTTCGACGCTGCCGCCAGAGTTGAAATCCCCTCCGAGAGGCACGATCGCGAAAGCCAGGAAAGCGGGGATCAGCGACAAGTACGGCGCCAGCTTGAACACGAAACGATCAGAGCGGTCAGGCACCAGATCCTCTTTGAAGAAGAGCTTGATGCCGTCGGCGAGGGTCTGCAGGATGCCGAACGGTCCGGCCATGGTGGGCCCGAAACGCTGATGCATCCCCCCAAGCAGTTTGCGCTCGAACCAGATCATCAGCATCACCGACACCAGCAGGAAGCCGAACGCCAGCAGCACTTTGCCCAGGGTCAGAAGCACTTCGACCAGGCCGACGTCGCCGGAGAGCAGCGGATCGGCGGCGAGCACGAGCGTGCCGGTCATCGGGTCTGGATCCTCACCGCAGTGACGAGGCTGCCGGCGGCGATGAGAGTGTTGGCGGGAGCGCCCGGCGACAGCCAGTCGAGCTTCAACGAACCCGGCGGCACGCCGGAGTCGCCTGCGAGCGTCGCTTCTACGTGTCCGCAGTCAGAGACGACCCGCACGGCGGCGCCGTCGCTCAAACCCTCGCGGGCGAGGTCGTCGGGGTTGACGCGGGCACGGGCCGGTTCTGCGAGTTTGCGGCTCGACGGGCAGTGGCGCAGCATCACGCCGTCGTCGTACATGGTGCGGGCGGCCACCAAGGCGTAGGCGCCTTCGGGGATCCTCCCGGCGACGGGCGCGGCGGCAGTGTCTGTGTCGGAAGCGGCGGATGCCTCGAGGGTCGCAGTAGGCATCGGTGAGGGCTCGGCGGACGCCAGCAGCACTCCTTCGAGACGGTTCTCGCCCAGAGCCTGCTCGGTGAGCGGCTTGTGAACGTCCGAGACCGAAGCCAGCTCGGCCCGCACCGCTTCAGGCGAATCCAGCCCCGAGGCCGAGCCCGGCTCGAGCCGCTCGGCGAGATCCGCTGCGATCATCCAATCGGGTCTGGCCGTCCCCGGCGGCGTCACCTTGCGGCTCATCAGGCTGACACGACCTTCGATGTTGGTGAAAGTGCCGTCGCATTCGCTGGGGCCGGCGGCAGGCAGCACCATGGCGGCGGCTAGCTCGGCCGAGTCGTTCACGAACAAGTCCACCGACACCACCGAACCGGCCCCCTTGAGGCCCCGGTAGGCGAGGTCGCGGTCGACGAAATCGTTGAGAGGGTCCGCTCCGACGAGCAGCAGCACGTCGATGCCGCCGGCGGCGGCGGCGCGCAGCGTCCCCGCGGCGTCGAGCCCCGGCTCGGCGGGCAGCCGCGGCCACAGTCCGCTCAACTCCTCAGGGGCTTCGGCGAGGCCGACGCGTCCGGGCAGCAGCCCCGGCGACAGGCCCGACTCCAAAGCGCCCAGCACATTGCCGCGCCGCAACGCCGGCAAGAACCGCGCCGACACCTTGGCGGCCAGCGACCGTGCCGCGGCCTCCACGACGCTGGAAGCCTCCGCCGGCGACGCCCGGCCCAGGATCACCGTCACGCCCGCGCCGTCGGCGAGGGCCTCGTTCAGGCATCGCGCCGCCTCGCGGACTTCCTCAGCAGCCGGCCCGGAGAAACTTTCGGAGGCGCTCTCAGCGACACTTCCAGAAGGGTCGCCTTCGGAGGCGCCGTGGCAGACAGCTGCCGCCAGAGCCTCCACGAGCTGCGCGGTCCGCCCGGGCGCCGGTCTCAGGCAGTGCCGTGCCAGATGCGACAAGCCAGTCGAGGAGGGGGTGACCTCGATGAGCGTCACCCCGTCGTTCACGACAGCGTGACGCAAACGCAGGTAGAGCACGCCCAGCTCTTCTTTGGGGTCGGGGCCGAGCAGCACGACCACGCCGCCCGGGCGGCAGGCCTCGTCGATGGTGGCCCGCTGCAGTCCCAGCACCACGGCCGGGTCGAGGCCGTCGCCGAGCTGAGCGTCGATGTTGTCGGTGCCGATCACGCCTTTGGCCAGCTTGGCCCACATGTACTGGGACTCGTTGGTGAGCCGTGCGCCCCCCAGCACCGCCACACGCTCCGGCGGCGCCTGCTTGAGGGCTGCTGCCACCGTGTTGAGCGCCTCGCCCCAGCCGATGTCGCCCCAGCGATGCCCGGCGTCGCCGGCGCTGTGTCTCAGCCGCGGCGACGAGAGCCTCTCCTCGCTGTTGAGCGCCTCGAAACCGAAACGCTCCTTGTCGGACAGCCAGCCCCAGTTGACCGCGTCCGCGTCGGCGCCCAGAACCCGCAGCATGCGGTTGCGCGACGCCTGCAGCGCCACTCGAGAACCCACGCTGTCGACCCAGGCGGTGGACAGGCACTCGCTGAGGTCCCAGGGCCGGGCCTTGAAGCGGTAGGGCGCGGCGGTCAGCGCCCCCACCGGGCAGATCTGCACGGTGTTGCCCGAGAAATACGAGACGAAAGGCTCATCGGTGAAAGTGTTGACTTCGGTGTGGTTGCCTCGGCCCATGAAATGGATCAGAGCGTCGCCGGCCACTTCGTCGGCGAAACGGGTGCAACGGTCGCAGAGAATGCAGCGCTCGCGGTCCAAGAAGACGGTCTCGCTGATGGGTATCGGCTTCGGGAAATGCCGCTTCTCCTCCACGAAGCGGGTCTCGCCCGGCCCGTAGGCCATGGTTTGATCCTGCAACGGGCATTCGCCGCCCTTGTCGCAGACCGGACAGTCCAGCGGATGGTTGATCAACAGGAACTCGAGCACCCCGTCTTGGGCTTTCTTGGCGGCCTCGGAGTTCGTGGACACTTTCATCTGGTCGACCACCGTCACCATGCACGACGGCTGCAGAGCGAAACCGCGTCCGCTGTCCACTTCCACCAGGCACATGCGGCACATGCCCACCGGGCTCATCCGCGGGTGATAGCAGAAACGCGGGATGTGGACGCCGTTGCGTTCGCAGGCCGCTATCAGCAGCTCGCCGCTGCGGGCGGTCACAGCGGCGCCGTCGACGGTGATCTCAACAGCGGCCTCCCGCTGCTGTCCCGCCGGGTTCACAGCACAGCTCCAGCGGGCGCGGCGGCCGTCACCGGGATCGAGTCGCGCCGGGTGATCTTGGCTTCGTACTCGTGACGGAAGCGGCGGATGGTAGAGACCACCGGCGCCACCGCGGAGGGCCCCAGCGGGCAGATCGTGGTCTGGCGGGGCGGGAAGGGCACGGCTTCGAGTTCGCCGTGCGCGGCCACCGGATACGGGCCGGGGCTGATGTTGTCGCCTATGTCGAGCAGCAGGTCTATGTCGGCAGGCCTGCCTTCGCCGTCGAGGATGCGGCGCAGGATCTGCTCCAACCAGGTGGTTCCCTCGCGGCACGGGGTGCATTTGCCGCACGACTCGCGTGCGAAGAACTTCACCACCCGCCAGGCCGCCTTGACCGCGTCGGTGGTGTCGTCCATCACCACGATGGCGCCCGACCCCAGCATCGACCCGGCCGCCCCCACCGGTCTGGCTTCCAGCGGCAGATCCAGATGCTCGGCGAAGAACCAGGGCGCGGATCCCCCGCCGGGGATGAACATCTTGAGTTCGCGGCCGTCGCGGATGCCCCGGCAGTAGTCGTCGCCGTAGAGCAGCTCGCGGAAGGTGGTCACTCCGTGCTCGACCTCGTAGACCCCGGGACGGCGCAGATGGCCCGACACAGCGAACAGCCGCGTCCCCGGCGAGGACTCCGAGCCGTGGCCGAGGTAAGCCTCGGCGCCGTTGGTCAGCAGCCACGGCAGATTGGAGAGCGTCTCCACGTTGTTGACGATGGTGGGCTGCCCGTAGAGACCTATCGCAGCCGGGAAGTACGGGGGCTTCAGGCGGGGCATGCCGCGGCGGCCCTCGAGGCTCTCGATCAGGGCGGTCTCCTCGCCGACGATGTAGGCGCCGGCGCCCCAGGACATGACTATGTCGACTGAGAAGTCGCTGCCGCAGATGCTGTTGCCGACATAGCCGGCCTCATAGGCGTCGTTGAGGGCTGCGGCGATCCGCTCCTGCGCCTGGGCCATCTCGCCGCGCACATACAGAAAGCACTGCTGCAAGCCCAGCGCGTAGCAGGCGATGAGGCAGCCTTCGATCAGCTGATGAGGGTCGCGTTCCATCAGCAGACGGTCCTTGTAGGTGCCGGGCTCGCTCTCGTCTCCGTTGACCACCAGGTAGTAGGGATGCTTGCCCGGCGGCAGGAAGCCCCATTTGACGCCGGCGGGGAACCCGGCGCCGCCGCGGCCCAACAAGGTGGCCTCGCGCACCTGCTGATGGACTTCCTGCGGCGTCATCGCCAGCGCCGCCTGCAGGCCGCGGTATCCCCCGGTGGCCAGATAGCGCTGCAGAGTGAACGAGTCGGCATCGGCGAAGCGGCTGGTGATCAGCTTGGGGCCCGCGTTGGCCACATAGCCGGGGGCGTGCGCCAGGTAGCCGTCGGATTCGAGTCGCGGGTCCATCTCAGCCTCGCCGTCTCAGCCTTGACATCTCAACCTCGCCGTCTCAGTTCGCCGGCTGCTCGTCGGGCCGCCGGATCCACACCGGCGCTTCACGGGCTTGCTCGGGCGGCGGCGCACCGGCGCGACGCTGATCGTCGGCGCGCTGTCGCACCTGTGACAGCACCCCGTGGCGGGGGATGTCGGTGCGTCCGGCGCGCAGATCCTTGACCAGCTGATCGAAGTCGGCGTGGCTGACCCGACCCCGGTAGCGGTAGTTGACCTGCAGGCAGGGCGCCTCGGTGCAAGCGGCTACGCATTCCGCTTCGTCCACGGTGAACATGCCGTCGCTGGTGGTGCCGCCCACTTCTGTGCCGAGCACTTCGCAGGCGTGCTCGAGCAGCTCCTCGCCGCCCCAGAGCAGACACGAGATGTTGGTGCAGACGTTGACCAGGTAACGGCCCACCGGCTCGAAGCGGAACATCTCATAGAAGCTCGCGGTGCCTCTCACCTCGGCGGTCGTGGCCCCGACCAGCTCGCCGACACGGCGCATGGCCGCGTCGCTGAGATGGCCGTCCTGCTCCTGTGCCAGATGCAGCAGCGGGATCATCGCCGAACGCGGCCGCGGGAACCACGAGATGATCTCGGCCGCCCGGGCCTCGTTGTCGGCGGTGAAAACGGCGGCTGCCGCGGCGGCAGGGCTCATCGGTCGACTTCGCCCATGATCGGATCGACCGAGGAGATGACAGCCACGCCGTCGGCGATGAGACCACCCGCCATGAGATGCGGCAAGGTCTGCAGGTTCACGAAACTGGGCGCCCGGACATGCACCCGGTAAGGCGTCGCTGAGCCGTCGCTCACGAGATACACGCCCAGCTCCCCGCGAGGCGACTCGACCGCCGCATAAGCCTCGCCGGGGGGCACCTTGAAGCCTTCGGTGAAGATCTTGAAATGGTGGATCAGCGCCTCCATCGAGGCGTCGATGCGGGCCCGCGGCGGCGGCGTGACCTTCTTGTCCTGTATCCGGTAGTCACCTGCCGGCATGGCTTCGATGATCTGCGAGACTATGCGCAGCGACTCGCGTATCTCGTTGAGGCGGATCGCGTAGCGGTCGTAGCAGTCGCCGTAGCTGCCGACGATCACGTCGAAGTCGACCTGGTCGTAGAACAGGTAGGGCTCGTCGCGGCGCAGGTCCCAGGCCATGCCCGTGCTGCGCAGCAGCGGGCCGGTGGCGCCCAGAGCGAGAGCTTCGGCGGTGTTGATGACGCCGACGCCCTGCAGGCGCTCGCGCCAGATGGGCTGGCCGGTCAGCAGCGTGTCGTACTCGGCCAGGCGGGGCTCGATCAGCTCGATCAGCTCAGCGACGTCGTCGCGCCAGTCGGCGGGAAGGTCCGCGGCCACGCCGCCGGGGCGGATGTAGTTGTGGTTCATCCGCAGGCCGGTGACCTTCTCGAAGAAGCGCAGGACCTCCTCACGCTCGCGCCAGCCGTAGATCATCATCGACACGGCGCCGAGGTCCATGCCGTTGGTGGCCATGAACAGCAGATGCGAGCTGACCCGGTTGAGCTCGCACATCAGCATGCGTATCCAGGTGGCGCGCTCGGGCGCTTCGACGCCCAGAAGCCGCTCGGCGGCCAGCGAGAAGGCCAGCTCGTTGAACAGCGGCGAGGCGTAGTCCATGCGGGTGACGTTGGTGCCGCCCTGCAGGTAGCTGAGGCTCTCGCCGGTCTTCTCCATGCCGGTGTGCAGGTAGCCGATCACCGGCTTGGAGCGCAGCACCGTCTCGCCCGAAAGCTCCAGCATCAGTCGCAGCACTCCGTGGGTGGAGGGATGCGACGGGCCCATGTTCAAAAGCACCAGCTCATCGTCGTCGGGGTCTTGCGGGTCGCCGCCGATGGCTGCGGCCTCCGCCTCCGACATGCGCAGCACAGCCGACGGCTCGCGCCTGCTGACCCGCTCGGACCCGGCGAGCGGCCCTCCCGCCGGCTTCGCTGACGGCGCTGAGTCCGCTGAAGGCGCCGGCGCCGGCGCGGCTGACGCTGCGGCTGCGGGTTCGTCTTTGTCGATGAGGGTCATGGACTGAAGGTCTCAGGCTCAGCGCACATTGGAGGCGGCCTTGAATTGCACGGGTATCCGCCCGGTGTCGTAGTCCTTGCGCAACGGATGCCCCGACCAGTCCTCGGGCATCAGGATCCTCGAACCGTCGGGATGGCCCTCGAAGACGATGCCGAACATGTCGTAGACCTCGCGCTCGAGGCTTTCGGCGCCGGGCCAGAGATCGAAGAGAGTGGCGACGGTCGGATCGTCGGCGGGCACTTGGGCGCGCATCCGCAGACGCTCGCCGCGTTGATGCGAGATCAATGCGGCCACCACCTCGAAACGCTCGGGCGCGACCTCTGCGGGCAGCTGCCGGTCGGCGTTGTAGGTCAGATAGTCGACTGCGGTGAGATCCAGCAGCTGGTCGAAGCCGTCGGCGCGCGCCGCGGCGGCCGCTTCGCACCAGCGCCAGCGCTCAGGATGGATCACCGCCTGGCCGCGTGAGGGCTGCTCAGCCCCCACCACGGCGCCGTAACGATGCGTCACGGGCTCTCGACCCTTGCCGAGGCCGCGTCCGCGGATCCGGATTCGGCTGCGTCGGCTCGCGAACCGAGCGGCGTGCCGGCGCGCAGCGTCGCCGCGGCCGTCTGGCCGTCGAGTTGCTGCACCACCAGCCCGGCGCCGCCGTCGCTGCTCGAGGAGCGCCGCGCCAGCAGCTCGCCGGAGCTGATCCGGCTGTGGAGCGTGAAGATGGCGTGCATCAGCGTCTCGGGGCCGGGAGGGCAGCCCGGCGCGTACACGTCCACGGGCACCACCTGGTCGACGCCTTGAACGATGGCGTAGTTGTTGAACATGCCGCCGCTGGAGGCGCACACCCCCATGGAGATGACCCACTTGGGCTCCATCATCTGGTCGTAGAT
>JAPOUM010000005.1 GCA_026708645.1 Acidimicrobiaceae bacterium
CGCCGGACGGGGATCGCCCGTCCCACCCGCTTTGAAGGCGGGGGAGCCCACCAGGCGCTCAGACACCTCCGCTGCGCAGGCTAACCGTCGCCGCGCCCGAGTCGCCTGCGAGGCCGCGTTCGGGGCATCGCCCATTACGCTCTGCAACGTGAAAAAATGCAAATGGCTCATCAGCTTGGCCGTTCTCGTTGCAGTGGCCGTCGTGCTCTCCCGCAAGATCCGGGAGACATGACGGGAGGCATGATCTGAGCGACTACCGGCGTGTGGGTCACCAGCCTTGACGGCGTCGCTCAGGCCTTGGGGCTGTTCGGCCGGCGGCTGGTGGCTCTGGTAGGCGGCGGCGGCAAGACCACCCTGCTCTTCGCGTTGGGGCGAACGCTGCCGCCGCGCACTCTGCTGACCACCACAACCCGAATGGGCCGCGAGCGCACCGGCGGTTTCGCCTGCCTGATCGGACCCGGCGAGACCGACCTCGTCGATGCCTTCGACGCTGACGACGCGGTTCTGGCGTGGCGCAGCATCGACGAGCGCAAGGCGGTCGGTTTCTCGCCCGACAGCATCGACCGCTGGTTCGCCTCCGGGCTCGCCGACCGGATAATCGTCGAAGCTGACGGCGCCAGGCGGCGTCCCTTCACAGCGCCCGCGCCGTGGGAGCCGCCGATACCTTCGTCGTCTACGAACGTTCTGGCGTGCATAGGCGCGGAGGCGTTGGGCTACGTGATAGCGGATCGGCTCCATCGGCCCTTGCGGGTGGCGGCCGCGGCCGAGTGCTCGCCGTATCAGCGCCTGACGCCCCGACGCGCCGCCGCCGCGCTCACCAGCGAGTTAGGCATGCGCAAGAACGTCCCCGCGACAGCACGCTTCTCGGTGATCGTTTCGGGCGCCGACCCTCACGACCCGCAGGTGCAGGAACTGGTCGCCGAACTCGATCAGCGCGGCACAGAATCCTTGGTGGTACTCAAAACCGACAGCCCTAAAACCGACAGCCGTGCCCTCGCCCCCGCCGGCGATCATGCTCCTGCCTCTGCCCCCGATCTCGCTCCTGCCTCTGCCCCCGATCTCGCCTCTGCCTCTGCCGGCGATCTCGCCTCCGCCTCTGCCGGCGATCTCGCATCTGCCGGCGCGCACGGCATACGCCCATGACACGCCCCCGCCCGACCGATGACTTCGAGGCGATCGTGGTGGGCGCGGGCCACAACGGCCTGGTCTGCGCCGCTTATCTGGCCCGCGCCGGTGTCGACACTTTGCTGATCGAGGCCCGCGACGAGGTGGGAGGCTGCGCCTCGACAGTCAGCGACCTCGGCGCTCGCTTCAACATCTGCAGCTGCGACCACGCGCTGGTGCGCATCATGCCTCTGATCGAGGATCTCGACTTGGCGGCTCACGGTCTGCGCTACCTCGAAGCCGATCCCAGCACCGTCTACCTCGACCACGACGGCAACCCGCCCTGGATGTTCTTCAACGATCCCGAGTTGACGATCGAGTCGATCGGGCGCCACCGCCCCGCCCAGGCCCGTGCTTATCGCCGCTACCTCCAAGACGCTTTCGCTGTGGCCGAACTGACTTTGGAGATGGCCAACGGCCACGTCTCGACGCCGCGGATGCTGGCCCGAGTGCTGGCTCGCCGAGGCCGGGGAGGCGCACGGCTGATGCAATGGTCGCGTGCCAGCCTGTTGGACGTGCTGAGCCGGTATTTCGACGACGAGGCTCTGATCATGGGGGCGGTCAGCAACGGCCCCACCGTCTGGGGCGTGTCCCCGTCTGCGCCCGGCACGGGCGTGGCGGCTGCGCAGTACGCAGTGCGCCATCTGGTCAAGACGGGTCGTCCCGCAGGCGGCAGCGGCGCGCTGACCGACGCTTTGGCGGCTTCGTTCAAGGCCGCCGGCGGGGAGCTTCGCTGCGGCTCTGTCGTGGACGGGCTGATCACCGAAGCGGGCCGGGTGCGCGGCGTGCGTCTAGACGACGGCAGCGAGATCGCCGCGTCGGTCGTGACAGCCGCCTGCGACCCGGTGACCGTGGCGTCGCAGTGGCTCAGCTCGTCCAGCGGCGCCGCGGCTCGGCGCTTCGCCGAGCGTGCCCGAGCGGCCCCGCGAGGCGAGGGATACCAATCGAAGATCGACGCGGTGGTCAGCGAAGCGCCCAGCTACCGAGCGCTGCAGGACTCGAGGCTGCTGGACCTGTTCGAGGGTCGCGATCCGGCTGAGTCCAATTATGTGATCTCGCCTACCGCGGCCGAGCTGGCGGAATCTCATCGGCTGCTCGCCTCGGGTCGGATCGCGAAGCGGCCCACGCTGCTGGCCAACGTGCCTTCAGTGCTGGATCCGTCGATGCTCAGCAGTGACGGCCATCATGTGCTGAGCCTGGAGACGCTGTTCACGCCGTATCGCCTGGAGGGGGGCTGGCAGCACTCGTCGGCGCCCGCCCGCTGGCTGGAGGTGTGGTCCAGTCTGCTGGAACCGGGCTATCTCAAGTCGGTGCAGCGCTACCGGACCATGACGCCGGAGCGCTACGAGAGCGAATTCTTCCTGCCCCGCGGTTACACGCCCTCATACCGGAGCTCGCCTTTGGCGACGCTTGTGGGGCGCCGCCGCGAACTGAGCCGGCACCGTGCCCCCGTGCCGGGCCTGTTCATGTCGGGTGCTGGCACTTTCCCCGGCGCCGGCGTCTGGGGCGCCTCCGGTTCGCACACCGCCAAAGCCGTGCTGCGGGCCTTGCGTTAACCGTGCCAGGCACCGCCATGGCAGCCCGGATCACGGCTGGGAAGGGCTGCGTGCTGCGGGCCTTGCGTTAACTGTGCCAGACGCGGCTAGACACAGCTAGCGCGGAACCGCGCTCTACGCGGGGCCGCGTGTCTCGCGACTGCCGCGACCTCGCGACCTGCGGGTTCAATCCGCCGCGGCGGCGAGGCCTGAACGGGCCGTGTGTCTCGCGGCTGCCGCGACCTAGCGGCGTCTGCCTGCTGTTACGCGGGAGTTGCTAACTCCAGCGGCGGATGTCGCCGGCGTCGATGCCGAGCTGCTCCAAAGCCCGCACCACCGTGTGATCGACCACGTCTTGGATCGAGTCCGGCCTAGTGTAGAAAGCTGGCACAGGCGGGTAGACCACAGCCCCGATCTCAGCCGCCTGCGCCATCAGCCGCAGATGCCCCAGATGCAGCGGCGTCTCACGCACCATCAGCAGCAGCGGCCGGCGCTCCTTGAGAGTCACATCCGCCGCCCGTGACACCAGGTCGCTGCCATAGGAGTTGGCCACTGCGGAGAGCATCTTGATGGAGCAGGGAGCGATGATCATGCCTGCCGTGTCATACGACCCCGACGCGATCGGCGCGGCGATGTCGCGTGAGCCGTGAACCACATCGGCTGTCGCCTCCACGTCGGCGGGCGCGAGGTCCGTCTCGTGGGCCAGAGTCTGACGCCCGGGTCCGGTCATCACCAAGTGGGTCTCCACGTCTTCGACGCTGCGCAGCAGCTCCAATGCACGGATCCCGTAGACCACTCCGGTGGCACCGCTGATCGCCACCACCACCCGCCGCACAGCGTCCGCTCCGCCGCTCGACGTCGAGTCCGCTCCGGTACTCGCCGCCGAGCCTCGCCCGGCAATCACTGGATCCGCGCTCCCGCAGGCACCGAGACCCGCTCGGCAACCACCCGCTCGGCGATCGCCCGCACAGCGCCCATCGGATGCTCGCTCAAGAGAGATACTCGCTCAAGTCGACTGGGGCGTAAGCGACCCGCTCGCCGTATTCGCGGCGCTCCCGCTTGTAGGTGGCGTCGATGCCGACCTTGGTGCTCACGCCGCGATCCTGAGCTGTGGGATCCATCTCATGGCCCTGCGCGCCCGCCACAGTGAACACGTCGTCTGTCCAATGCACCCGGTTGGTCAGCGCCCAGTGCAGCTCAGAGGGCTGCGTCACGTCGATGTCGCGATCCACCACCACCACGTTGCGGATGTTGATGTGGGCCGACAGTGCGGCCATGGCCAGGTTCTTGGGCGTGCCGGGGTTGTCGCGGTCGATCTGGATCACCGCTAGGAAGCCGTTGCCGTACGGCGGGATACACACGTCGGCGCCGCTGTCGATGTGTCTCACGAAGCGGCGCAGCAGCGGTTCGCGGGGCAGCACGTTGCCGATGAACACGTGCTCGTACCAGCCGGGGATGATCGTCTGGAAGACGGGGCTGTGCCGCCACGAGACGGCCGTCACCTCCACGGTGGGGCTGGGCCACATCTCGCCGTGGTAGCCGTGGAACTCAGCCAGCGGCCCCTCGTCGGCCCGCTCTCCGGGGCGTATCCGACCCTCGATCACGACCTCGGCATGCGCGGGCACGTCCACGTCTGCGCTGACGCCTCTGCACACTTCCACCGGCTGTCGGCGCAGCGCCCCGGCGATGCTCAGCTCGTCGGCCGTGGTTCTGACCCCCGCGGCGATCATCACCGCCGGGTCGAGCCCGATGGCCAGCGCCACGTCGAAGGGCGCCTGCGGGTCGGCCCGGTTGCGCATGAAAGTGCCGATGTCGCGCCATTCGTTGAGGTTGAAACCCAGGATGTTGCGGCCCAGCACCAGCATGCGGTTGTAAGAGAGGTTGCCGCGGCCGCTGACCGGGTCTTTGGTGACGCTCACTGCGCCGGTGATAAAAGCGCCGCCGTCGCCGCGTGAGTGCGTGGGCACCGGCACGGAGGCCAGGTCCACAGCGTCGCCGGCGAGACAGTTGTCGTGCCAGGCCGCCGAGTCGACCCGCACCGGCGCTATGCCGTCAGCGGGTTCAAGTGCCTGGCCCATGCGGTCCACGACCTCGTCGGATTCGCAGCCGAGGGCCAAGGACGCAGTGCGCCGGCTGGACACCGCGCCCGAAAAGATCGGCCAAGGCGAATCTTTAGGCGCCTCGAAGAGCGCCGGTCCGGCGTCGCTGCGCTCCAGCGTTGCGGCCACGTCGGCCAGTTCATGCTGCAAGCTGACCGGACGCGAGATGCGGTTGAGCATCCCCGCGTCTTCGGCGGCGGCCATGTAGCTGCGAAGATCGTTGATCCTGCCGCTCACGGGCGTCACCCTAATCGAAGCCTGACGCTGCCGCCTGCCGCTGCGTCCGCTGCAGGCCAGCGCTGATCCGATCACGGAAGCCTGTCCCCAGGCTAATCTCAGCGCTCGTGGTCATCGAGTTCCTGACCTTCGAGGTTGCCCCTGAGGAGCGCGACCAGTGGCTGGAGGCGGAGGAGCGCCACTGGAGCCGCTACTTGGAGAGCCGCCCTGGATTCATCGGCAAAGAGATGTGGCTGGGCGACGACCCCGGCAAGGTTCACGCGGTGATCCGCTGGGAGACGAAGGCGGCATGGGATGCGGTGCCCGCGCGAGACGTCGAGGCGGTCGACGAAGCCATGGGCAGATGGTTCCGTCCGGCCAAGCTGCGCACATACCGAGTGATCCGCCACACCTGAGCGGTCAGAGGGTTGAGGGCTCTAGCATTGGGGCGGTGCGCACGGGAGTGTTTCTGTTCGGCGGGGTCGAGTTCGCTGACGCCGGGGCAGGCCCGCCCGACCCGACCGAGCGGCGTTACGGCCACAAAGAGATGTGGCGGGCCACTGAGCAGATCATCGACGCCGGTGTGCTGTGCGACCGGCTGGGGTTCGATTCGTTCTGGCTGACCGAGCATCACTTCCAGCACGAGGGCTACGAGATCATCCCCAACGGGATCCTGTTGGGGGCGATCCTGGCGGAGCGCACCGAGAAACTGCGCATCGGGATGGCGTTCAACATCGTGCCGCAGTGGCATCCGCTGCGGCTCGCCGAGGACTTCGCCACTCTGCACAACATCTCCGGCGGTCGCGGCATCCTCGGGGTGGGCCGCGGCACGGTGCCGCGTGAAGCCGAGACGCTGGGCGCCGAAATCGGCAGTTTCGACAATCCCGACGCCGCCGCGGCCGACGAACTCAACCGCAAGCAGTTCGACGAGGCGATGCAGGTGATCCGCCTGGCGCTGGACAACGACACTTTCAGCTTCCACGGCGAGGTCTACGACTTCCCGCCAGCGGGGATCCCCGACAGGGGAGGCTTCGTCAGCGAACTGTCGCTGGTGCCGCGTCCGCTGCACCCCTATGAGGTATGGCAGGCGATCACCTCGCCGCCCACCTTGGAGCAGGTGCCGCGCCGCGGTTGGGGCGGGGTTTTCTGGAACAACCATCACTCGTTCATCAAGATGCGCTGGGAGCGCTTCGCCGAGGTCTTCGCTGCCGAGCACGGCCGCGAGCTCGGGCGGGGAGAGCACCGGCAGCTCGTGCTCAACGTCCGGGTGGCCGACAGCTATGAGGCCGCGGCAGATTCGCTGCGGCCCGGCCACGACGAGTTCTGGAAGTTCCTCGGCCCCTACGGATGGAGCAAGGGCTACATGGGCGAAGACGGCAAACCGTCGCCGCCGGGCCTGATCCCCACCCTCGAGCAGTCCATCGCACAGAAGAACTGTCTGGTGGGCACGCCTGCCGACGTGGCCGAGACTATCAATTGGTACGACGAGCAGATCGGTCTCGAGAACCTGCTTCTGTTCCCTGCCATGCCCGGCGACCGCTACGAAGAGATCCACGAGCAGCTGCACCGGATCGCCGAAGAAGTGCTGCCCCTGCTGAACTGACCCTGTCGGACTGACCCTGTCGGACTGACCTTGTTGGACTGACCTTGTTGGACTGGCTCTGCCGCCGCTTGATCCGTGGGTGATGCCGTCGCCGGCGAGCAGTTGAACTGACCCCGCTGCACTGCCCCGCAGCCGTCTCGTGGCAGCGTGACGGTTCCACTCAGCCGTCTCTCGCCAGCTGCGCCGCGGTCGCGGACCCGCCGCCTGCGGTTCGTGGCAGAGCGAGAGTCCTACCAGCGGCGCAGCGCCCGTCGGACTCTCGCGGCGCCTGTCTCATCGAAGGGCGAGGGCGCCGACACGAAAGTCGTTCGGCACCGGCGGTGAGCGCTCAGCCGCAGCGTGCGCGCCGTGGTCCGCTTGCCCGAGTCGCGTCTGCGCAGCCTGGTCCAGCGGTCATGCGGGCTGGTGGTGAGCGCACCGACGCGCCGGATGTTGGTCATGCCGGGTCGGAGACGGTGCTTGTCGTTGAACACGAACGCCACTCCCGGCACCAGCACACGCTCCAGCCAGCCTTTCAGCGACTCCGGCACGGTGAACGCGACCGTCGGGTAGCAAAACAGCAAGGCGTCGACGGCTCTGACCCTCGTCACAGAGTCGCTCACATCCTCAGATATCACCGGCTGCTCGCTGTGGTAGGCGAGCCGCTCAGCCTCTGACATCGTCGCGTTGAAGCCGTGAACCGCCAAAACGTCGAGCTCGTGGCCCTTCGAATTCAGCGCTGCGGACGCCACATCGACCAGACGGTGATCCGCCTCCGCCGGATCGAAGCCGTCAAGCAGCAGCACTCTCATGTAGTCACCTCACCCAGTCACCTTCATGCTGTCACCTCACCCTGTCACCCTCATGTAGTCACCCAGCTGCAGTCACCCTCCTGCAGCAGCACTCTCATATATTCACATTATCCAGTCACCCTATGCAGTCCCTCTCATGCAGTCACCCTCTGCTGCTCGGGCTCTGCCGTCTGGGGCTCTCGAGGCGTCACACACGGGCAGCCGGTCTTGCAGCCGACGGTTGACGCTACTGTATTGTCGAAGCAATGATGCAAGCGATTCGCGCCGGCGATTCTCGCGAGTTCGGCCAGCCGCCGCGAGCCGAGAGCCGTCGGCAGGAAGCGTCGACAAAGGAGATACCGAACAGGTGAAGACAGTGACCGAGAGTGCCGCCGTTAAATTCGACGGCATAGGCATGATCTTCCCCGACGGGACCGAAGCGCTGCGCAACGTCACCCTGTCGATCGACCGAGGCGAGTTCGTCACCATCGTCGGCCCGTCAGGCTGCGGCAAGTCGACCCTGCTGCGCATCGCCTCGGGCCTGCTCGAGCCCACGGAAGGCGCCGTCGAAGTAGATCGCAAACGTTTGGGATACGTCTTTCAGGACGCCACTCTGCTGCCGTGGCGCACGGTGCGCCAGAACATCGAGCTGCTGACCGAGTTGCACGGCATCGACTCGTCGGAGCGCCGCGCTCTGTCGACAGCGGCCATTGAGCTGGTCGGGCTGACCGGCTTCGAGGACCACTACCCCAAATCGCTGTCGGGCGGCATGAAGATGCGCACCTCGCTGGCACGCACTCTCACACTGAAGCCGCCCCTGTTCTTGTTCGACGAACCTTTCGGCGCAGTCGACGAGATCACCCGCGAGCATCTCAACGACGAAACCCAGCGGCTCTTCAAGTCGGAAGGTTTCGCCGGGCTGTTCATCACCCACTCGATCAGCGAAGCGGTGTTCATGAGCACCAAAGTTCTGGTCATGTCGGCGCGCCCGGGACGCCTCGTCGAGAGCTTCGAGGTGCCGTTCAGCTATCCACGCGACCCTGACATCCGCTTCGAGCCGGACTTCGCCATGCTCAGCGGCGAAGTCTCGAAGGCCCTGAGAGGTTCACACTCATGACCATGCAAGCATCTCCCCAGTCCGAGACCGGCGAATCCGACGCCGGCGAACCCGAGACGGGCCTGCTCGTCGAAGCGCCCGACGCCGGTGAGCCTGCAGCCGGGCGGCCCCAGCCGGCGGAGATGCCCGACGACGCCCCCAAGGCCTACCGCCTCAAGTCGCGCCGTCGTGAGGCGGCGGAGACGGTCGTGCCGCCGCTGTTGTTGGGCGGCGCGCTCATCGGCTTCTGGTACTACATCGCCTACGGCTTGCTCGAAGAGAGCCGACGCTTCCTGATGCGGCCGCCGCATCAGGTGCTCGAGGTCGGTTTCCTCGACTCGGCCAACCTCAGCGACCAGCTTAGCGCGTTGTGGTCGAGCACGCAGGTAGCCCTGATCGGGCTGTTCATTGCCATCTGCATCGGATTCTTCTTGGCGACGATCATGAGCCAGGCCAAGATCGTCGAGCGGGCGGTGTTCCCGTTCATGGTGACGCTGCAGGCGATTCCGATTCTGGCGATCGTGCCGCTGATCGGTTTCTGGTGGGGCTACGGACGCACTTCGCGGGTGGTGGTGTGCATCATCATCTCGCTGTTCCCGATCATCGTCAACACGCTGTTCGGTCTGCTGTCGGCCGAGAGGGCCATGCACGACCTGTTCACACTGCACGGGGCGAACCGCTTGACGCGACTTCGCAAACTGATGTTCCCGGCGGCTCTGCCCGCCATTTTCGCCGGTCTGCGGATCTCTGCCGGCTTGTCGGTGATCGGCGCCATCGTCGGCGACTTCTTCTTTGGCCGCGGCAATGCCGGCATCGGCCAGCTGCTGCAGCGTTACGCCAACAACCTCAACGGCGAAGAACTGCTCGCCGCGGTGATCTTGTCGTCGG
Source organism: Acidimicrobiaceae bacterium (assembly GCA_026708645.1). Taxonomy (GTDB): domain Bacteria; phylum Actinomycetota; class Acidimicrobiia; order Acidimicrobiales; family Aldehydirespiratoraceae; genus Aldehydirespirator. The sequence continues at coordinate 9,372 of JAPOUM010000005.1, forward strand.
CCTTGGGCATCGTGGTGTTCTGGGTTTTCGGCTGGCTCCAGACCCTGATAATCGGCAAGTGGCACGACTCGCGCCAAGCCTGAGCCCGGCGCTTTAGGCAAGAGGCGCCAGTCCGTGGTAGCCTGCCTGATCGGGATGCGGGCGGCTTGCCGGTGCAACGGCGCACGCTATCGGCAATAAGACTGTCCACAATCCCGCAGGCAGTGAAAGCATCCGGCCTTGATCGGATCATCCCTGGGAGGAAAACATGAGAAATCGCAAGCACCTTCTGCGTTGGGCGGCGGTGCTGCTCGCTTTCGGGCTTGTCGCCGCAGCATGCGGTGACGACGATGACGACGATGAAGACTCGGAAGATTCTTCGGTAGAGTCGGAAGAGTCTTCGGAAGCGGTCGCGCCGCCGGCTTATCTCGGCGACGGCTCTTTGGGTGTCGTCACAGTCGAAGAGGGCGACGCCATCCAGATCCGTTCTTTGCAGTCGATCACTGGCGACACGGCCTCCTTCGGTCTGCCGATCCATCGCGGCACTGAAATCGCGGTCGACGACTACGGCCAGATCAAGGGCTTCGACGTCGATCTGGGCGCGGGTCTCGACGATTTGTGCTCAAGCGACGGTGGCCAGGCCGCGGCTCAGACCATCGTCGCCGATGACGACGTCATCGGGGTGCTCGGAACCTCATGTTCGGGCGCGGCCGCATCGGCGGCGCCGCTGATCACTGGTGCCGGCATGGCGATGATCTCCGCCGGCAACACCTCGCCGTCGCTCACCTCCGACCTCGCGGGCACTCCCGGCGAGAACTACAACCCCGGTTACTACCGCACAGCCCACAACGATCTGTATCAGGGCGCGGCCATGGCCGCGTTCGTCTACAGCGAGTTGGACCTAGACACTGCCGCGGCCATCCACGACGGCGACCCCTACACCCAGGGACTCGCTCAAGCCTTCAGCGACGCCTACCAAGAACTAGGCGGCGAGATTACCGGCTTCACCGCTGTCAACAAAGGCGACACCGACATGGTTCCGGTGCTCACCGAACTCGCAGCGGCCAGCCCGGGTGCGCTGTTCTTCCCGATCTTCCAGCCTGAGGGCGATTTCGTCGCCGATCAGGCGAGCGGCGTGCCGGGACTCGAGGACACTGTGCTGCTGGCAGCCGACGGCTTGCTGACCCTCCCGTACCTGTCGCTGCCGCAGACTCGCGGCATGTATCTGTCGGGTCCCGACCAGCGTTTCGGTGAGAACACCAACGAGACCACCGACCGCAGCGCCGACTCGTTCATAGACGAGTACAACTCACGCTACGGCGAGAACCCGTCAGCGGCGTTCTGGGCTCACAGTTACGACGCCACGGTGCTGCTGCTCAACGCCATCGACGCTGCCTCATGGGTCGAGGACGGCCATCTGATGGTCGACCGCCAAGGCGTACGCGACTACCTCGACAATTTGAGCGACTACCAGGGCATCATCGGCAACATCACCTGCGACGACTTCGGCGACTGCGGTGCTGCTCGGATCACCGTCGTGCAGAACATCGGCGGTGAGGAGAACGCCGAACTGAGCCAGTCCAACGTGGTCTACTCGTACGAACCGGGCGCCGCCGGCGTCGGCTCGGAAGGCTTGGCCCTGTCCAGCGACATGACTGGCATGCCTCTGGCCGAGGCTGTGGCGGCCGGTCTCGCCGACGTGTGTCCCAGCACTCTGGTGATCCAGACCGACTGGTTCCCCGAGTCTGAGCACGGATCGCTCTACAACCTGATCGGCGACGACTACGAAGTCGATGTGGACAACCAAGTCGTTGAGGGCACGATGGTGCTCGACGGCGTTGATCTGGGCATTCGCTTCCAAGTGCGCACCGGCGGCCCGGCCATCGGTTTCGCTCCGGTGTCCAGCTACATGTACACCGACGACTCGATCCATCTGGGTTACGCCACCACGGACGGCCAGATACTGCGCTGGGCCGACGCCCCGCTGAAGTCGGTGGTCGCTCCGCTGGAGCAGAACCCGCAGATGATCATGTGGGATCCCGAGACCTATCCGGACGTCGAGTCGATAGCGGATCTGGGTGAAGAGAACATCACCGTCAACGTTTTCGGCGGCGGCACCTTCTCCGAGGTTTTCGTGGCTCAGGGCATCTGGAACCCGAACCAGGTGGATCCGTCCTACAACGGTCAGCCGGCTCGGTTCGTCTCCGAGGGCGGGGCGATCGCTCAGCAGGGCTTCGCTTCTGCTGAGGTTTACTCCTATGAGAACATCATCGAGGAGTGGGGACGCCCGGTCGCGTACCAGACGCTGCATGATGCAGGCTTCCAGGTCTATTCGCAGACCATCGGTGTGCGGCCCGACCAGCTCGAGGAGATGCGCCCCTGCTTGGAGCGCGTCGTTCCGATCTTCCAGGGTTCGGTGGTTTCGTTCTCGAATTCTCCGGATCGCGCCAACGGCATCATCGTGGACGCTGTCGAGCAGTACGAAGCCGGCTGGCAGTACACGCCTGACTTGGCCGAGTTCGCTGTCCGCACCATGCGTGAGATCGGACTGGTCGGCAACGGTCCCGACGGCACGGTCGGCAACATGGAGCTGGGTCGCATCCAAAGCGTGTTCGACCAGATCCTCGACACTGATCTGGCAGCGAATGTGGCCTCCGGCCTGACCGCCGAGGACATCTTCACCAACGAGTTCATCGACCCGAACACAGGCTTCGATTCCTGAACCGCGACGATCCATGACGGATCCGAGGGGGCCGGCGCCTTGCAGCGCCGGCCCCCTCGGCGCGTCCGGGCACGCCTGCGCGGTCCGCTCGGACCGCTGCGGAGTTGCTACGCCGTCGTGTTGGTGACGCCGTAGCGCCCGCTTTAGCGTGAGGCTCAGTCATGGAGCGAACGCACGACGACCCTGCGGTGCCGCCGCCAGCGATAACGCCGGGCGTGGTCGATGTTTCGGCTCTGGCAGCAGACAGCGACTACGGGCGTCGTGCGGCGACGGGCGCCCGGATCGAATCGGCCTGCAGCGGCGACGGTCTGTTTCTGGTGGTCGGCCACGGCATCGAGACTCAGCGCGACGCGGCTTTCGAGGCCTCGCGCAGCTTCTTCGCGCTCCCGCCGGAAGTCAAAGACAGGGTGCCGAGAACCAACCGCTACGGCTATGTGCCCGACCGTCTGCAGGCTCGCACCGCCGCCGACGCTGCCGGCAAGGACGACTCGAGCCTGACTTCTGAGTATCTGGACATGGGCCTGGCCGACGAGTTCGACCTGGCGACTGTGGAAGCTTTGGGATGCGACGGGTTCGCGGCCGCGGTGCGGGCCTATCAGCAGGCGGTGCTGGGCGCCGCTCAAAGCGTGCTGGAAGCCCTGGCTGTGAGCCTGGGCGTTCCGGGGTTCTTCGCGTCGCGCATGTCGGCGCCGCAATGCCGGCTGCGTTTTCTGCACTATCCACCCTGCGGGCCCGCCAGCGACGGATCGGCGCCGGTGTTCAGCAAACCCCACACCGACTACGGGGTGATCACCGTGCTGGCAGTCGACGGCCGGCCGGGCTTGGAGGTGCTCCACCAGGGCGCCTGGAAGCCGGTCGCGGCACCTGCCGGGAGCTTGATCGTGCAGCTCGGCGACATGCTGGCACGCTGGACCAACGACCGCTATCGCTCGACCCCGCACCGCGTGGTGGGCTCATCGGGCGCCGACAGGTTCTCGATCCCGTTCTTCGTGAATCCCGACCCCCAGACGGTGGTTTCGGTCTTCGGCAGTTGCGTCACGGCAGACAATCCGGAGCGCTACGGCCCTGTCACCGCAGGCGAGTTCCTGGCTGAGCGCATCGACAGCCCCGCCGAGCCCTACATCTGAGCGCTGCATCTGAGCGCCGGCGCAGGCTCGGCCTAGCGCAGGATCCGAGTCTGCTGATCCGCCGAAGCCACCAGACGGCCCCGACGGTAGACGCGCCGCGACATCGGCGCGTCGGCCATGGCGCCCCGCAGAGACGGCGCGTCGATGGCCACCAAGTCCGCCGGGTCGCCGGGCTCGAAATTCACCGGCGCCAGCCCCATCACCCGCCGCGACACGTTGGACACCATGTCGTAGGCGTCGTCAGGCAGACGGTGCCCGGCCATCACCATCAAAGCCGCGGTCTCGAGCGGGTCGCTGCGGCCCACCAGATTGAACGGATCCTGGACGTTGTCGGCGCCCGCGGCCACTGCGACGCCGGCGTCCACTAGCGCGTCCAAAGCGGTGAGGCCGCGGGGTGTGGACACTGCGCTGTCGCGGCCTTGCAGGAAGAGGTTGGTCTGGGGCAGGGTTATCACCGAAATTCCCGCTTCGGCGGTCTCGGCGGCCGCCGCGGCCTGAGTCTCGCGGGACTGCACTCCCAGGCTCACGCAATGGCTGGCGGCCACCATGCCCGCGAAGCCTGTGTCGCGCACCGCTCGGGCCAGTTCGCGCAGTGTCAGCACCGACGGGTCGAGCGTCTCGTCGGTGTGCAGGTCGATGCTCAGGCCGCCGGATTCGGCCATGGAGAGCACCCCGGCTATGTGGGCCGCGGGATCGTCCTGCAGGTTCGGGACTCCGCCGATGAGATCAACGCCTGCCTCCACAGCCGATTCGAGGGCGCGCAAGTTGTGCGCGCTGTCGGGGCCGGTCATAGGGAAACCGGTCAGCGCGACCATCTGGAAGTCGATCAAGCCTTCCACCGAGCGCGCTGCCTCCTGCACCGCCTCGAGGCCTGCGACGCCCACATCGCCGGTGACGTTGATGTGGGTGCGAACCGCAGTCACGCCATGCACCAGCAGCAGTTCCAGAGCCTGGGTGGCCCGCTCGACGGTGCGCTGATACGACAGACGGCCCTGCTCGGCGGCTTCGAACCAGGCGTTGATGGCGCCCATCAGGTCACCGGCGGGGTTGGGCACCTCATCGGCGGTGAGGGCCTTGTCGAGGTGAGCGTGAGGCTCGGCCATGGCCGGCAGCAGCAGCCAGCCGCCCAGATCATCGACGTCAGCGCCGCCGACGTCAGCGCCGCCACCGACGTCGTCGCCGGAGTGGCCGGCGTCGACGACAGGACCGGCAGCGTCTTCGCCGGCGCGACTCGCGCCCGCAGCAGTGACGCTTGCGATGACGCCTTCGCTGGTGTCGATGGTCACATCCACTTCGCGTCCGTCGGCGAGCCGGGCGTTCTTCAGCACTTTCACGCGGTTGCCTCCTCGGCGGTCGATCATCGACCCGTCTGGTCGCTGTCGGCGGTCATGCTTTCATGTTCTCACAGACTCTCACAGCCGCTGCGGGCTCGCCCGCACGCCCGCTGTGCGCGGCGGTCGTTGCCGATGCAGAATAAGCCCGTGAAAGTTCCGTTGACAGTTCGCGACCATCTCTACCGCGCTCGCACTGTGTATCCCGACCGGGTCGCTTTCGTAGACGAGCCCGACCAGCCGGCGCCTTCGCTGGGCGAAGTCACTTTCGAGCGGCTGTCCGAGATGGTCGACGCCACCGGCGCCGGCCTCGACGAGCTGGGCGTGCCCATGGGGGGTCGGGTGGCCATGGTGTCGCACAACGCCGGTCGCCTGCTCAGCAGCTTCTGGGGCGTCAGCGGCAACGGACGCATTTTCGTGCCCGTCAACTTCCGACTCAGCGTCGCCGAAGTGTCCTACATCGTCGAGCACAGCGGCGCGGACGCGCTGTTCATCGACCCGGAGCTGGCCGATGCTCTGGCGCCGGTGCGCTGCCGCCACAAGTTCGTGATCGGCGAAGCATCAGACGAAGTCCTGTTCGGTTCTGGCCGGGCACCGCAGCCGTGGACTCCCGACGAAGACCAGACAGCAGTCATCAACTACACCTCCGGCACCACGGCGCGCCCCAAGGGCGTGGCGCAGACCCATCGGAGCCTCTGGCTCAACTCCGCCGTTTTCGGGTTGCACACCTCAGTCACCGACCGCGACAGCTATCTGCACACGCTGCCGATGTTCCATTGCAACGGCTGGGGAATGCCCTACGTGCTGGTGGGCATGGGCGTCAAGCAGGTGGTGCTGCGCAAAGTCGACGGCGCTGAGATCCTGCGCCGCATCGACGAACACGGCATCACGCTTCTTTGCGGAGCGCCGGCCGTCGTGGCCGCCGTGCTAGATGCCGCCGCTCGGATCGACGGCGCAGTCCCGGGAGCGGGCCGCACCCGCATGGTGGTCGCCGGCGCGCCGCCGCCCACACGCACCATCGAGCGCATGGAATCAGAACTGGGCTGGGAGTTCATCCATCTCTACGGCCTCACCGAGACGGCGCCGGTGCTGACCATCAACCGCAGCCGGCCCGAATGGGACGATCTGTCGCCGGCCGACAGGGCGCGCAAACTGTCTCGTCAGGGCATGCCCGCTTTGGGGGTGCGCATGAAGCTGAGCGACAGCGGCGAGTTCCTGGCCCGCTGCAACCATGTGTTGGACGGCTACTGGGAGCAGCCCGAGGCTGACGCGGAGGCCATCGTCGACGGCTGGTTCCACACCGGCGACGGAGGCCACCTCGATGCCGACGACGGCTACTACACGATCACCGACCGCCGCAAAGACGTGATCATCTCCGGCGGAGAGAACGTTTCGTCCATCGAAGTGGAGGACACGCTGTTCTCGCATCCGGCGGTGGCCGAAGTCGCGGTCATCGGCGTGCCGCACCAAAAATGGGGAGAGACGGTCAAGGCTCTGGTGGTGCTTGCGCCGGGATCCTGCGCCACGCCCGAGGAGTTGATCGCTTATTGCCGTGAACGCATCGCCGCCTACAAATGCCCCACCTCGGTGGAACTGCGCGACGAACTCGCCCGCACCGCCACCGGCAAGCTGCAGAAGTTCAAGCTGCGAGAGCCCTACTGGGAAGGCATGGCCAAAGCCGTCAACTGACCGAAGCCGTCAACTGACCGAGCGCGCCGACAGACGAGAATAGTCAGTTGCCAGGCTGCGACTGCAAGACTGCGACCGGGAGGCTGCACATTGGAGGCTGCACATTGATTGACAAACGAGCTGTGGAAGCTCTGATCGAGCGCGTCCGGCGTGACGTCGACTCGGGAATGCTGCCTGCGGCGCAGTTCGCCGTGGCCCTGAACGGCGAGATCATGGTTTCTGAGGCTCTCGGTGACTGCACCACGGCCACCCGCTTCCACACCTACTCTGCGATCAAACCGGCGGTGTCGCTCACGGTGATGGAACTGGCGGCCGAGGGGCTCTTCGACTTGGCCGCGCCGGTCAGCGGCATTCTGGGATCCTTCGGCTCGGCCGGCAAACAGGACATCACCGTGTCGCAGGTGCTGCTGCATTCGGGCGGCTTCCCCAACGCCTCGCTCGAGCGCCACGAACTCCTCGACCGCGCCGAACGGCTCGCGGCCTACGCCTCCTGGCAGACCGAATGGCAGCCGGGCGCCTGCTATGAGTACCACCCCCTTTCGGCGCACTGGGTGCTGGCCGACATAATCACCGAAGCGACCGGAAGCCACTTCGCCGACGCGGTCACCCAGCGGATGATGGAACCGGCGGGCTGTTCACGCTGGCTCGCCATAGCCGAGGATCAGCAGTCAGACGTGGCCGACGTGACGGGCGTGGGCACGGCGCCGAGCAGAGCCGAGCTCGCGGCTGTGGGCTTGGATGAGATCCCCGGCGCCATCAGCGAAGAGCTTCTGACGGTGTTCAACCTGCCGTGGCTGCGCGCCTTGGGGGTGCCCGGCGGCGGCGGTATCGCCCGCGCCGAGGAGATGGCCCTGTGGTACGGCGCGGTGATGCTCAACAGCGACGGCCTGCTGCGCCCGGAGGTGCGTTCCGACGCCATGGTCGTCCGTCAGAGCCACCCGGACTGGACAGGCACTCCAGCCAACCGCTCACATGCCTTCGTTCTGGCCGGCGACGACGGCAGAGCGGCCATGCGCGGCCATGGCCACGGCGCCTCTGCGGAGGCTTTCGGCCACGGAGGCGCAGGCGGCCAGATCGCCTGGGCGGACCCGCGAAGGGGGCTGGCGTTCGCATACTTCACCAACGGCCTGGACCGCAACGACCTCGCCTCGGCGCGCCGCCGGGTTGCGCTGTCGACCAAAGCCTTGGCCTGCGCCCGTATGAACACCTGAATCGCGGCATCCGAGGTTGGCTAACCTGCACCCATGGCGCGTCTGCGGTTGTTTGCGTCGGCGCGGGAGGCGGCCGGCAGAGGCCGCGACGAGTTGTCCGGCGCCACAGTGCGAGAAGTCCTCGAAACCGCTTGCAGCCGCTACGGCCAAGACTTCACGATGCTGCTAGAGACCTGCCAGGTGTGGTGCAACGGCGAGCCGGCCGCATCCGACATGCCGGTCGGCGACGACGATGAGATCGCGGTGCTGCCTCCCGTCTCCGGAGGCTGACGCAGCCCTCGCGGCGTTATCCTCTCAGGTTCGTGACCCGCGTGGCCGTATTGTCGCTGCACACCTCGCCCCTGATGCTCCCCGGCAACGGCGACGCAGGCGGGATGAACGTCTATGTGCGCGAGCTCTGCTCGGCTCTGGCCCAGACCGGGGTGGACACCTCCGTGTTCGTCAGGCGCCACGACGCCACTGAGACAGTGGTGGAGGTGGCGCCGGGATTCAGGGTCGTCCATGTTCGTGCAGGTCCGCCCGATCTGCCCAAAGAGGCGCTGCCGGCCGTGGTCGAGGAGTTCACCGAGGGCGTGAAGCACTGGATGCAGCGGCATCCCGTGGATGTGCTGCACGCCAACTATTGGCTGTCGGGGGTGGCCGGCCATCGCCTGAAGCACGACCTCGAACTGCCTCTGGTGTCGACTTTCCACACGCTGGCCCGAGTCAAGGCCGAGACCGGGGACCCAGAACCGCAGAGACGCAGCAACGCCGAGGCGGAAGTGATCGCCTGCTCCGATGTGATCACCGCCAACTCCGTGACCGAAGTGCAGCAGCTTGCCAGGCTCTACGGCGCCGACCCCAAACGCATCGACGTGGTGGCGCCCGGCATCGACGGCGCCATTTTCTCGCCTGGGCCGCGCCGGAGCGCCCGAGACGCTCTAGGCATCGAAGGCGGGCCGCTGCTGTTGTTCGTGGGACGCATACAGCCCCTCAAAGGGCTCGACGTGGCGGTCGAGACCCTGGCGGGGCTGGTAGCCCGGCGCCATGACGCGCAGCTGCTGGTGGTGGGCGGCGCTTCGGGGCCGCAGGGTCGCCGAGAACTCCAGCGCTTCGAGGAGTCGGTCGAGCGTCACGGGCTGCGAGATCGTGTCCGGACGGCGCCGCCGCAGCCGCATCACCTGCTGTCGACCTACTACCGAGCCGCTGACGTGTGTCTGGTGCCGAGCCGCTCGGAGTCTTTCGGCTTGGTCGCTTTGGAGGCGGCCGCCTGCGGCGTGCCGGTGGTCGCCTCCGACGTGGGGGGGCTCACCACGCTGGTGGATCACGGTCGCAGCGGTTTCCGCGTCGGCGGACGCGATCCCGTCGGCTACATAGACGCCGTCAGCGCCATCCTCGACGATCCCCGGCTGGCGGAGTCGATGGCTCGCCGCGGCGCCGAGACGGCGGCCCGTTACTCGTGGTCGGCTACCGCGTTGCGGTTGCGCAGGATCTTCGCGGGGCTCTCGTCGCGGGTGCTTCTTGACTGCACGGTCTGACTCTGTGGATGCCGACGTCATGGATGCCAAGGCCATGGCGCCGGCGGATCTCGACGCCCTGCAGAGCCGGGTGGACGCATGGCTGTCGGCTGCGGCGCGAGACAACCCCAGCATCGTCGCCGTCGAACGCGGCCATCCCGACGAGCGGCGCTGGTATGTGCGCATCCACGGCGAGTCCAAGCAGGCGTGGACGATCTGGTTCACGCTCAGGCAGCGCACCTTGTGCTATGAGACCCAGCTGACCCCGCCGCCTCAAGAGAACGCGGCCTGCTTCTATGAGCACCTGCTGCGCCGCAACCGGCAGCTCACCGGCCTCAAGCTCGAGATCGGCCCCGAAGACGCGGTGTTCCTGTCGGGCGCCGCAGCGGCGTCCCAGCTGACCGCGGAAGTGATGGACGGAATACTCGGCGCCATGTACGCGGCCACCGAGCTGATCTTCGCTCCGGCGATGCGCATCGGCTACGCCTCGGCGTTCCAGCAATGACGCCCCGTCGAGCGGGCGGCCGCCCGCAGGAGCACCGCCCGGCTCACCGCCGCGCCGACTGCTTCGCCGCCGGTGTTCGGATCGGGGGCGATCCGGTGATAGACCTAGACGGGTCTGAGAAGGGCGTGCCCGGCTCGGACTACACTGCCAGCCGCCAATAGCAGTCGCCGAGGAGAACCGGTGGTCGCCTTCCTGTTGTCAATTGTTGTGACGGTTGTCCTCGTCGCTGCCATCCTTGCTTACACGAGACGACGGCCGGTCGGTGTGCCCGTCACCTGGGGCGAGGCCATGTTCGGCGCGATGATCGTCTTCTTCGCCATGTTCTGGGTCTACGGGGTGGTTCCCCATCAGTGGCTGACCTGGGCCGACAACGAGCTGAACTGGCGCACCGACAAGCTCTTCGTCGGCCCCGGCGGGATCCTGCGGGCCCAAGCCCAAGGCGGCAGCTTCCCGTTCACCATCAACTATGTGGTGATCCGAGACATCATCGCCAGCGGGATCTACGTGGTCGCGGTGGCCGGTCAGATCGCCCTGTGGATGATCTGGCAGAACCGCGGCAAGAAGGCCGCCACCGAGGAGAAGGTCGAGCTGTCGAGCTTCGGGCGTCCCTTAGTGCGGGAGGGCTCCGAGGCGTGACCACCACCGACGCCAACCCTCCGATGCCGGAGTTCCGCGACGATTACGTGCTCCAAGAGGTGGACGCAGCCTGGCTTTCGCAGGCGGTGAAGCCCAAGCAGTTCATCCACATCGACCAGTCCGAGTGCATCATGTGCGAAGGCTGCGTGGACATCTGCCCGTGGAAGTGCATCTTCATGGTGTCCACCGACGCCGTCGACGAGGCCGTCGGCACTGAACTGCCCGGCATAGACCCGGCCGACAAGGTGATCTTCACGATCGACGACGACGTATGCACCCGCTGCGCCCTGTGCGTGGACCGTTGTCCCACAGGCGTCATCATCCTCGGCAAGGTGGGAGACCCGCCCCCCGGCGGCGACCCTCACCAGCGCACCAACTCCCACGGCTACGGCTACGGGATGAGACTCGCCTAGCCGCTCACCACCTGCAAGACTCGAACCCTTCAAGACTCACAGGAGCCCCATGGCCATCGACACAGAAGAACGCAAGGCGCCGCTGCCTGAGCGCCTCGCCTCGCAGATGACGAAGATCGGCGACCAAGTCCAGAGTTCGCAGGCTTGGACGTCGATCTTCAGGCCGGGGTCGATCTTCCGCAAGGGCTACACCGACAGCCCCCGCAACCGCTCCTACGTGATCATGAACAGCGTGCTCTATCACCTGCACCCGGTGAAGGTGAAGCGCCACGCCGTGAAGGTGAGCTACACCTTGTGCCTGGGCGGGCTGAGCTTCTTCTTGTTCATCCTGGAGACCGTCACGGGCATCTTCTTGATGTTCTTCTACCGTCCGACCGCAGCGCAGGCATGGGACGACATCTACGTCCTGCAGACCTCGGTGACCTTCGGCCTGCTGGTGCGCAACATGCACCGCTGGGGCGCCCACCTGATGGTGCTGACCGTGTTTTTGCACATGGCCCGAGTCTTCTATCACGGGGCCTACAAGCCGCCCCGCGAGTTCAACTGGGTGATCGGCGTGATCCTTCTGACGCTGACGCTGCTGCTCTCGTTCACCGGCTATCTGCTGCCGTGGGATCAGCTGGCGCTGTGGGCGGTGACGGTGGGCACCAACATGATGGGCTACACGCCGGTGTTCGGCGAGCAGGTGCGGTTCGTGCTGCTCGGCGGCGTGGAGATCGGAACCGACACGCTGTTGCGCTGGTATGTGCTCCATGTGCTTATGCTGCCGTTCGTGCTGGTCATCTTCTTGGCGATCCACTTCTGGCGGGTCCGCAAAGACGGCGGCATCTCCGGCCCGCTGTAGAGAGCCAGAGAGCTAGAGAGCGAAGAGGAGCAGAGGCGAGCAGCGATGGCCGAGATTCCCGAACATCTGCGCAAACGCGCCGAAGAGGCCCGAGCCAAGGCCGAGGCTGCCAAAGCCGCCGCGGCCTCGCCCGGCAACGGCGCCGCCGCGGCCGCCGCCTCGGACGCTCAGAAGTCCGAGGCCGAAAGCAAGATCCCCGCGCATCTGCTGGAGCGGTCCAAGGCGGCCCGGGCACAAGCCTCCGACGAACCCGTCGCTGCGCCCGCAGCCGCCGGAGAAGGTTCAGGAGGGGTGGCTGTGGCCGCACCGCCGGCCGTGGCCGCTGCTGCTCCGGGCGTCACCGGCCCCGGAGGTCACACGCAGCGCCTCTTGACGGTGGTCAAGTCGGGCTCGATCCAAGACGTCAAGTCAAAACCGCAGGACAAGGTCCACGTCTGGCCGCACCTGCTGGTGGTGGAGTTCGTGGCGGCGCTGTTCATCACGGCTTTCACGCTGGTCTTCGCGATCTTCGTGAACGCTCCGCTGCTGGAGCTCGCCAACTTCAACCAGACCCCCAACCCCTCCAAGGCGCCCTGGTACTTTCTCGGCCTGCAGGAGCTGCTCACCATGTTCCATCCCATGGTGGCGGGAGTGACCATCCCCGGCATAGGCCTGCTGGCGCTGATGCTGGCCCCCTACATCGACAAGAACCCGTCGCTCAAGCCCGAGGACCGCAAGTTCGCGTTGAGCCTGATGACCATCCATCTGATGTTCTGGGCGGTGCTGGTGATCATCGGCTCGTTCTTCAGAGGGCCCGGTTTCAACTTCATCTTCCCCTGGGATTCAGGGCTGTTCTTCGAGCTGTGACCGTGGCTGTTCCGTCCTCGCGTCCGAGCGACCGCCTCTCTGGTCGTCCGCCGGGCTTTTCGCAGCCGCCGGGAGGCGCCCGATGATCTATGTCGCTTTGGCCGTGCTGTTCGTGCTGGCCGTCATCGCGGTGCTCGCCGCCTTGCGTCGGCGGCAGTCCGACGCGGCCATCGGCATGCTGTCGCGCGAGACCCGCAAACGCGACCGGGCGACTGGACCTCTGCAGGGCGAGCCCGCGGTCACCGGCCGCGAAGTGGAACGGGCGGCGGCTCAGGCTCGCAACGCCCGCGTGCCTGCGACCGCCGCCGATGCCGCCCCGCCTGCGCCTTATGTGCCCGCCGACCCCGAAACGGTCGGGGTCAGCCGCCGCCAGTTCTTCAACCGCACCATCGTGATGCTGATGAGCTTGAGCCTGTCGTCGTTCGGGGTGGCGGTCATCGCTTTTCTGTGGCCGCAGGGCTCCGACGGTTTCGGCTCCAAGATCAGGGTCGGCCTGGTCAGCGACCTGCTGGCGGAGATCCGCAGCAACTCGGGGTTCCTTTACAAGCCCGAAGGTCGCATGTGGCTGACCGAGTACCCCAACGGCGCCGTCGAGAAGGCCGCCGCCGCCTATTCGGCCGCGGAACTGGCCGGCATGACGGCAGGACAGCAGCTCGGGCTCGACGCCGGCATCGTGGCTCTCTACCAGAAGTGCCCGCATCTGGGCTGTCGAGTGCCCGAATGCGTCACCTCGCAGTGGTTCGAGTGCCCCTGCCATGGCTCGCGCTACAACCAGGTCGGAGAGAAGCGCAGCGGCCCGGCGCCGCGCGGCATGGACCGTTTCGCCACGGAAGTCGCCGTCGACGGCTCGCTGATCGTGGACACCGGCACGATCATTCAAGGGCCGCCCATCGGCACCAACACCACTGGTCAAGAAGCCGAAGGCGCGGCCTGCATCGGCCAAGCCACCGGTGACCACTAGCGCATGATCCTCGCCGCCTCCACCCAGCGGACCATCGGGTTCCTCCTGCTGGCGATCGTCTTCATCGGCTACATCGTCTATCTGTTCTTCAACTCCCGCGCCTCGCGCGCCGAGGTCGGCAGCGAGATCGAACTGGCCTCCAATCGCAAGCCCTACTTGGAGGACTCCGAGCTCGAAGGCGCCAAACTCGACCGTTCGCTGCTGGCCGGACTGGCCATGCTGGCGGTGATCGGCGTGGCGCTGCCGCTCTACTGGCTGGGCGAGCCGGGCCGTCACGACGGCCTGATCGACAAATCCGACCGAATTTTCGCTGACCGCGGCGGCGAGCTCTACACCGAGGGCGCCAACTGCCAGCAATGCCATGGCGCCGAGGGCAGCGGCGGCTCCGCGCCGATAACCATCACCGACTCTCAGGGCAATTTCGTCGCCACGGTCGCCTGGCTGGCGCCGTCGCTCAACACTGTGCTGTCGCGCCACAGCGAGGACGAAGTCCGCCATGTGTTGAACTACGGACGCAACAACGTGATGCCGGCCTGGGGGGCGCCGGGCGGCGGGCCGCTCACCGAGCAGCAGATCGAATATCTGATCCGCTACATGCGCCGCATCCAGATCCCCGAGTCGGAGCTGCGCGAGATCGTCGACGGCGGGGTGCGCGACGGCGTCGCCGAGCATCTGGGCACCGACGACGAAGCGGCTATCGACGCCTGGCTGGACGGCATCGACGTGGTGGTGGAGCAGGCGCGTGCCATGGCCTTGGCCGCCGACGAGTCGCTCGTCGGCAACTCCGAGGCGATCCGCTCCGCGGGCCTCGAGCTGCTGGCGTCGGGCGAAGCCCCCAACAGCGACCTTTACTACGTCTACGGCGAGATCCTCTTCAACAACGAAGCCGCCGGCGGCACCTACAACTGTGCCCGATGCCACACCTACGGCTGGTCTTTCGACGCCGTGACCGACGGCGACGACAGCATCGACGGCCACAAGGGCCCGATCCTCGAGTCGTACAACACCGCGGGCGGCTATTTCGGCCCCAACCTCACAGGCGGCAGCACCCTCGACCAGTTCGAGACGGCCGCACTGCACTCCGATTTCATCTCGGCGGGCCAGACCATCGGCCAGACGTACGGCCGCGGTGGCGCAGGCGGCAACGGGCAGATGCCCGGATTCGGGCCCCGCGCCGACAACGACCTCGGTGTGACCTACCCGGCCACGCTCACCCAGGATCAGATCGACGCCATCGTGGCTTTCGAGAGGAACCTGTAGATGCAGACGTTGCATCTGATCGCCGGTCTGGGCTGGGACCCCGAGATACGCGGCTTCTTGGCGGTGCTGGCCGGGGTGGTCGTGTTGATGGGATCGGTGTGGCTGCTGCTGGCGGTCAACACCGGCACCCGGCTGGGAGCGCTGGTCTCCTTGGCGGGATTCTTCGGGTGGATGGTCATCATGGCCTTGGTCTGGTGGATCTACGGGATCGGCTGGGCCGGGAACGCGCCCACCTGGGAGCTGCGCGAGATCAACGTCGGCGACCTCGACGCGGCGGCACTGGAAGCGGCCACGACGCTGCCCGACGCAGGCGAGCTGCCGTCGGCGTTCGCTCTCGTCGTCGACTCCGGCGACCCGCTGGCCCAAGCCGAGTTCGGGCAGGTCACCCGTGACACGCTCACACCCGACCAGATCGAAGGCTTGAGCGCCCAAGAGATAGACGAGCTGGTCGCTGATGAGCTGGCCCGCAACCAGGAGACCACTCTCTCGGAGCTGGCAGCGGTCTCGCCGGGAGTGATAATCGACGCTGAAGCGTCCGGGAGGCTCAACTTCGGAGGCTGGGACCTCCTCTCCACCGCAGAGGCGGGCGAAGCCCAAGCGTCGGCCGTGGCGATGCTCTTGGAGAGTCCCGACCTCTCCTTCACCACCCAGGACGACTTCAAGCTGCTCGACGCCTACACCATCGGCGGCAAGGAGGGACTGCCCGACGAACCGGACCGCCTGGATCGCATCTGGACCCAGATTCGCACCGCCTTGACCATCACCCATCCGACCCGCTACGGCGTCGTGCAGGTTCAGGAGGTGGTCGATCAGCCGCTGCTGCCCGGCCAGGCGCCGCCGCGGCCCGTCGTCGACGAGTCGCAGCCGGTGATCTCGGTAATCATGGTGCGCGACTTGGGCAACCTGCGGCTGCGGCCCGCGCTGGTGACCCTCGGTTCGCTGTGCATCTTCGCGGCGCTGTGCCTGTTCTTGCACGAGCGCGACAAGCTGGCCTGGCGCCAGCGCGAGCAAGTCCCGGCAGACGCCTGAGCGGTGCTAGGCCAGTACCTGCCCCTGTTGGCGCTTTTTGCTTTGGCCGCGCTGTTCGCGGCGGGCAGCTTCTTCGCATCCGGTCTGCTGGCGCCGCGCCGAGCGACCGTGGCCAAGCTGGATCCTTACGAATGCGGGATAGTGCCGACGCGCGACACTCCCGAACGCTTTCCGGTGCGGTTCTTTTTGGTGGCGATGCTGTTCATCGTCTTCGATGTGGAGATAGTGCTGTTCTATCCCTATGCCGTGGCCCACGGCGGGCTGGGGCTGTTCGGGCTGGTGGCGCTGCTGATCTTCAGTTTCGCGGTGTTCGAGTCGTTCGTGTATCTGATCGGCGCCGGTGCTCTCGAATGGGGTCCGGCGCCGCGGCTCGCCGCTGAGACCGCTGAGACCGCCGGGGCCGCCGGCACCGTCGAAACTGCCGAGAGCGAGCATCCGTCGACGCCGCGGCTGGTGTCGGCGGGCCGGACCGCGGGTTCCACGGTGCGCCGGGTCGGCCTCGAAGGCAGAGGCGTGCCAGAGACTGTGCCAATGACGCCGCCCGCGCCCGCGCCGTCGGCGGAGACGCTGCCGGACGCGGCGCCGCAGAGGGTGTGACGGGAGGCCAGCGGATGGGCGTCGCCGATCAGATCGCAGGCTTGCGCGAAGACGGCCTCAAAGCCATACAGCACAATTTCATGACCGCCCGGCTCGAGAGCCTGGTCAACTGGTCGCGCGCGCGCAGCTGCTGGCCAGCCACTTTCGGACTGGCCTGCTGCGCCATCGAGATGATGGCCACCGGGGCGGCCCACTACGACCTGGCCCGCTACGGCATGGAAGTCTTCCGGGCTTCGCCTCGTCAGGCCGATCTGATGATCGTCGCCGGCAGAGTGTCGCAGAAGATGGCGCCGGTGCTGCGCCAGATCTACGACCAGATGATGGAGCCCAAGTGGGTCATCTCCATGGGGGTGTGCGCCT
>JAPOUM010000017.1 GCA_026708645.1 Acidimicrobiaceae bacterium
GCGATGGCTGCGACTATCAGCAGCCATTCCAGCGAGGTGAGCCCGGCGTCGCGCATTAGGGCATGCTGCCGGTTTCGTCGCCGGTGGGCGTTGAGGGTTTCATTCAAGTGTGATGCCTTCAGAGCGGGCGCATTCCTCGGAATTTTCAGCAGCAAGGCATATTTCTCGAATGTAGTCTTGGTAAGGATGGTTGATACTCTGCTCATAGGTCATTGGCACTACTGCCTCGGGGTGATCCTGCATCCATAGACGCAACACTTCCAGGAAATAGTCACGCCGAATGTTGACTAGTTCATCACGACGCTGAGAGTTTAAAGATGGATAGGTTGCTGCGAATTTATTGCATTCACGCTCAAAGTCTTTAAACTCATCTATAGTGAGGCCGTAGAGTTCTACAGCTCTAAAAAATTGGTCAACTCCAGCAGAGTGGTATCCTTCATCATCATAATAATAGAGTTGAATATCCGGCCAGTCAGAACGTGCTATACACAGGTCTAGTGAGTCATGAAGTGCATCATATAGTTCGTTAACAGCTACTGAAACTTCAGCAGGCATTGCTTCGCTAGCTTCAAAGAGCACAAACTTAACAGTCTGCTCAAATAACCATCGGTCACGCGCTTCGGCGCTTTGAGATCCGGATTCATTGTATTCAAGTGAATCATCGGCGGCGCGATATTCATCGTAAGCGCGGGCGAGATATTCATCGTAAGTGCGATAGCGCGCAAGAATATCACTGTGAAATTCGGTGATGTATTCTTCAACGATATATTCTACACCAATATCTTCTTCGGTATAGCCCTGCACTCCTCCGTCAACATCTGAAGCCACTCCATAGTAGAAGGATTCCTCAGCTTCATCCGACTCTTCGCTGCTTGCACATGAACTTGCTAGCAAGGCTATCAAGATCACCAACACCTGCCAATTCAATATATGAATTGAGTAGCAAATGAGTTTATTTGATTTCATAATTCTATACCTCACTGTCGGCATATTCGATAAAAAATATTGACCATGTACGCACTCCGTAGAATATTAGCCATTCCAGTGAGGTGAGACCTGCGTCGCGCGCTGGTCAGCGTTACCGGTTCTGTCGCCGGTGGGCGTTGAGAGTTTCATTCAAGTGTGATACCTTCAGAGCGAGCGCATTCCTCGGGATTCTCAGCGGCGCGGCATATTTCTCTGATGTAGTCCTGGTAGGGATGGTTGATGCTCTGCTCGTATGTCATCGGCACGACCATCTCGGGGTGATCCTGCATCCATAGGCGCAACACTTCCAGGAAATAGTCACGCCGAATGTTGACTAGTTCATCACGACGCTGAGAGGTGAGGGAAGGATACGTAGCTGCGAATTTGTGGCACATGTGTTCTAGATCTTCAAAATCTCTTAGAGTGACACCGTACTTCTGAACAGCATGATTGAATTGATCAGGCCCGGGTGAGTAGTAGCCTTCATTCTCATAGTAGTAGAGTTGGATATCAGGCCAGGCTGAATTCTCTGCACACAGATCCAGTGAGTCAAAAAAAGCATCGTATAGTTTGTCGACAGCTTTCGAAACTTCAGCGGGCATCGCTTCGCTGGCTGCAAGAAAAACAAATTGAATAGTTTGTTCAAAAAAGTCACGGTCTCTAGCTTCCACACTGAGCGGCTCATCAGTCTTGTTATAGATTGCTGCCTCGTCAGCTTCCATAGCTTCCTCATAAGAACGGTATCGAGTCAGTATCGAGCCAAAACGATGAGATATGTACTCATCGACCATATACCGCACACCTATTTCTTCTTCGGTGTAGCCCTGCACTCCTCCGTCAACATCTGAAGCAACTCCATAGTAGAAGGATTCCTCAGCTTCATCCGACTCTTCGCTGCTTGCACATGAACTTGCTAGTAAGGCTATCAAGATCACTAACACCTGCCAATTCAATATATGAATTGAGTAGCAAATGAGTTTATTTGAGTTCATAATTCTATACCTTACTGTTGCCGTATTTTATAAGTATTATTGGCCATGTCTGCACTCCAAAGTACAGTGCAGTAGCAACATTAATACACTTATTTCGATCGGTTATCTCCAGTTTCCACTTGTAGAGTTTGTGAGTAACGCTCTGCTTTGTCTGCCCCACATTGCATAGTCGCTTTAAGTCTGAATAGAATCTATCGTCAGCTTCGTTCCTCACACTGGTATTCCATGTGTCACCGTGTTTGAGGTGGTGTTCGGTTCGGTAGAGGTTGCGCCAGTTGAAGTCGTGTCTCATGCAGGCGTAGACGAATGGCACGGTCTGGGTGCCGAAGGTGGCGTTGTTTTGGAAGTATTGTCTGAGGTTGATGAGTTGTGAGAGTGAGAGTTGCGGCCGATGTAAGAGTATCATTGCGTTGATCCAAATCTCGATACCTTGTATGAGTTTTTGGGGGATGCTGCATTCGTCTGTGGTGAAGGGCAGCCAGGGGTGGGTCGGGTTGAGCGGGTCGAAGGGGTTGTCGGCGTCGGTGGGGCAGGTTGGGTGTTCGTCGTAGCAGAGGCTGCCGCGTGTTTCGAGGAACTCTTCGAGGGTCATGCCCGCGCCGTTCAGTCCGGTGTTGCCGATCTTTTTGACATCCGCGTACGCTTTGGACGGCAGCGGGATCCAGGCTTCTATCTGGAGGTTTAGAGAATATCCGGCGCCTGTGGTGCGTGCTATTTCTGTGATGTATGTGCCAGCTGGCAGAGCGATCGACGCGATGGAGGCGCTGCTCGAGGTTGCGTTAACGTGCGCAGCTTTATGCACTTTGATTTGACCTCTCGGTTTTGGTGGTAGTTGTTTCCACAGGGTCAAGGATTCCACGAGCGGGAATGTTTCGTCGACGGTGAGCTTCAGACGTGCTGGCGGTGCGCCTTCCGGGACCGTGAAAGAGAAGTAGTAGGAGACTGTGCTGTTGTTGTTGATGGACGCGCAGCCGCCTGCCGGGTCGCTTTCGTCGATTGAGAAGTTAGTGAAGATGCGTGTCGCGGTGACTCGGCCCCACCAGATTCTGTTGCGGTTTTCTAGTTTTTTGATTTGGCATGTTGTGGGGACTGTTTGGATGGGTGTGCAGGTTTTGTTGTTTATGTGTGGGGTTGTGCCTGTGGGGCATATGGCGGTGATGGTGATGCGGGTTAGGTCGACGCGTCCTGGTTGGGTGAGTTTTATGGTGAGTTGCCATTTGCCGGGTCTGTGTGCGGTGAGGCTCAACGATGGTTGGCCGTCGAGTTCGAGGTGGTCGCGGTGTTTGATTTCTGTGGTGAGCCCTGGAGTGGCTGCAGGTGTCAGTGCGGGTACGGCGACGCCGGCGGGGGTGATGTTGAAGCCTGTGAGGCTGCGTTCGCCTACTGTGATCGTGTAGGCGGGTTTGAGGGTGGTGACTGCGGGTGTGATGGCGCGGAGTTTGAGTGTGAAGTCGCCGGTGCGCATGAACCTGAAGCTGGTGGCGGCTATGGTGTAGTCCCCGGCGGCTAGTTGAAGGTTCGCTAGTTTCGAGTTGCTGGTGGCGCCGTTGTCGTCGTTGTAGGCGACGACGGCGCCGTCGGGGGTGTGGCCGTGCAGCAGGTACAGGTAAGCGTCGAAGCTGGTGGATGACAGCTCGATGGTGGCGTGCGCGTCGTTGTTGAGGGTGAACGTGTAGTGTTTGGCGTGGTAGCCGCTGCTGTCGGCGCCTTGCCGGGGGGCAGCCAGCAGGCATCCCGTTTGCAGGGTTCCCTGTTTTGTGAGATCAACAGAGCTGACGTGTCCTAGCGGTGTGATGCATGCCGGCAACCGCCGGCAGCTGCGGTCGGTTTGTTGTTGATGGCCTTGGGGGCATGATGCTGCGATTGTGAGTTTGGTGGTGTCCGCGCGACCGGGTTGGGTGAAGGTGAGCGTCGCCTCATAGACGCCCGCGCGTGTCGGTGTGCCTGTCACCGTGGCGTTGCCGGTTCGGTGTGACGCGGTGAGCGTGAGCCCCGCCAGCGCCGGTTGCCGCAACGTCATTCGTGCTGTGGTCGGCTGGTAGCTGAAAGCGACACGGACCGGGCTGTCGACCGACGCTGTGTAGCGTTTCGACAGTCCGGTGACCGTGACGGGAGTCGGCGTGACGGGGGTCGGTTTCGGAGCGGGCGGCGTCGGGGTGGTCGGGGTGCTGGTGGTGACGGTGAGCGTGAAACTGCCCTGGGTTCGGGCTTGTCGAGTGGTGGCCTCGATCGTGTAGACGCCCGCAGCGAGACGCGTCTCGATACGCGAATCGCAGGTGTCGGAGTCGGCGTCGTCGTTTCGGGCGCGGATCGTGCCAGTTGCGCTGTGACCGTTGAGCACATACAGATACGAGTCCTGGGTCGACGACAAAGCAATCACAATGTTGGTGTCGGCTGTGAGCGTGAAAGCGAAACGCTTCGCGAAATAGCGGGTCTGTGAGTCGCCTCGCTGCGACGACAAACACCCCTGCGACGAAGACCACACACCCCGGCGCGTCAGCCGTTGAGCACCCAGCGACCCCAACGCTGTCACACACCCCGCCACCGGCACCGTCGTAGTAGTCGTGGTCGTGGTTGTGGTGGTCGTGGCCGGTCGCCGCGGCGCAGGCTTCGTCGTCGTCGTCGTCGTCGTGGTAGTGGTTGTTGTGGTTGTTGTCGTGGCGGTGGGCGCGGGCGGTGCTGGTGTTGTTGGACGGGCGGGAACGGTGATGACGCACGTCCGGCCTGACAGGCGGCCTCTGTTGCACGAGTAACGGACGCTCGCGGTTGCTCGCCGTGTCGAGGTGGTCGTTCGCGAACATGTCGAACCGCTGCGCGTCCAGCCCGCGTCGCAACGGTATGTTCTCGTCACCACGGTCGCTGCGGTCAATATGCAGCTGCGGCCCGACAGACGATCAGACGCGCACGAATACACCACCGTCACAGCTGCCGTCGTCGTTGATGTGGTCGTTTTGGAGCATCGCGAACCGTTGCGCGCATATCCCGATGAGCACACGAACCGCGGCGTGTGGGTCAACGTTTTCACGCACGCCGAACCTGTGTTGGTGTACCCCGAAGGACACGAATAAGTCACAGACGGTGCAGTGTTCGTCGACCCGACGCAGACTCTCGTCCCGTATAAAGTCCGCATAGTCTTGCCCGCCGGACACGAATACGACGCAGTCTGGCTCACACGGATCTCCCTGAGGCACACCGTCGCGACATAGGAATACCCCGAGCGGCAATGCGCGACAGCGGCTTTCGTGACTGTCGAAGACATCGAACAACGCGAACCGTTGCGCGTCCAACCCGGCGGACACGAATACGACGACACCGACGTCGCGGGCACCGTCCTGGCGCAACCCAGCCGGCTCGAATAATAACCCGACGGACACGACGACGTCACAGACACCCTCGCCGCTTTCGTTTCGGTGGTCTGCTTGACGCAGCTAGAACCCGAGCGGCTGTAACCCGACGGGCACCGGTACTGCGTCACCGCTATCGCAGGCGCCCGCCTGACACACACAGAACCCTGCAACGTGTAACCCGACGGACACGACAACGACTGCGCCTGCGCCCGGTCAACCCCCAAAGAACCCGCAACCCCGAGATCCTCAGAACCCGGAAACCCCGCCAAACCCGACACCACCACACAAACCGCCACCAACCACGACAAGCCCTTGACCGACCAAACACCGACACGACCCGAGCCGAACCTCACAACACCACTTGTACCACACCACCAACCCAGCCGTCAAGCCATGCACGCTTGACAGGCCCGCGACAGCGATGGCGGTAGCCTGCGATGTCGTGGCTCAGCCCTTGTTCCGTGCCCCGGTGGGCACTCGCGATCTTCTGCCGCCGGAGTCGGGGAGAAGACGGCGCCTAGTGGACGCCTTCGCGGATCTGGCCGAGCGGGCGGGCTTCGGGTCCGAGCGCGATCAGGGCCAGCCTGTGATCGCGCGGGCGCCGGTCATGGCCGACTTCCTCTCCGGCTTCGACTGATTTCAGGCAATCTAGCTTGAGATTTGTAGTCAACTCGCGCTCGATCTCGGCCCACAGGGTCGCGATCCGGGTGCCCGGCGCGATGAACAGCAGCCCCCCCGGTCCTGGCGCCGCCAATAGGTTGAGGTAGCCGCAGACCTGCCCTTCCAGCAGAGCGGCCCAGAACTTCGACTCCTCCGCCAGCCTCACTGCGCCGCTGCGGTCGTAGCCGACCATGTCGGGAATCCACCCGCCCTCAAAGTTCAACTGAGTCTGGAATCTGGTAAGAGGGCTTAGAGCGAAGCCTTGCTCACCACTCTGATCGCTCAGAAGCTTTTCCAGTGCGCCGCGGCATTCCTCGGATTTGTTGAGGATGAAGGCCAGTGCATCCGTCGCGGCGTCCTCGACGTTACGCGTGAGTCTGGGCACCAGGTGGGCCAGCAGGCTGGATTCAGTGTGCATCGGAGCCTCCGGAAGCAATCAACGACCGCAGGAGAATATAGCAGGCCGGTCCTCTGTCTTGCCTGCGTTGGACGGGCTGGATCACGAAGTCTCGGCGACCTCCCAACCAAGGCGACCGCACTCGGGCTGCTTCGTCTGAACTGACAGGCTAGGGTTAGGCTGCATGGACGCTGAGAGAGTGCTGATGATCCGGCTTGGGCACTGGGTGGCCGCGAGCTATGAGATCGAGCCTGGCTATGTTGCCTCAGGGTACGGTTACCGCTACGGCATGTCGCAAAGAGAGTTGGTCGATTCGATGCGGATGTGGTGGCGGATCAATCCGAAGCGTGTGGAGTATGAAGGCATTCAGCATGCGGTCGCTGCGCATCGGGGCATCACCCGTATCGTGGTGGAGATCGGCGACTGGATCGGTCCTCAGAACGGGCGCTGGTCGTTCACTGCCACACCCATAACCAGCGGACCAGTCCACGACAAGTGGGTCGGGCCGTCGGGACGCCGGATCCAGTTCAAGAGAGGCAGTCAGAATCCGGTGCTCTACTGGCCCCCGCGCTAGCAGCCCGCAGGCACCGAGGGATTCGGGCTGAGGCGAGCGATTGAGGATGAAGCGTGCTCGTTCTGTTCCTGATGACCGCCACTGGGTGCGATTTCTAGTGTCGCAGCGGCGTGCGGCTGAGGACGGAGTGTCTCGCTTGGTGTCCATAGTCGTCTTTGCTCTCTGAGCGCATGGCGCTGCTACGGCGATGCTTTGTTACGCGAGTGTGCATACTGGCAGGCCGTTGTTTCTCCAGCCTTCGGTTCCGTTTTCGTAGAGTCCTGCTTTGGCGGATGCTTCTAGGTTGATTTCGGGGTAGAGGATTCCGATTCGTTGGCATCGTTCTGTGTAGCGCCGGTTCAAGCGTCGTGCTTCACTGGCGGAGTTGGGGGTTTCTTGTTGCCATCGTGTTGTGAGTTCGTTTGCGGCGAAATCTGCTGCTTCTTGGCGAGGGTTGTGGTCGGCCATGTTCTCGGCTGTGCTGTCGACCACGGTTTGCACCAGCACGACCGCTACGGCAGCGAGACCGGCGATGGCTGCGACTATCAGCAGCCATTCCAGCGAGGTGAGCCCGGCGTCACGAACAGGGCCGCGTCGCCGGTGGATGTTGAGGGTTTCATTCAAGTGTGATGCCTTCAGAGCGGGCGCATTCCTCGGGGTCTTCAGCAGCAAGGCATATTTCTCTGATGTAGTCTTGATAAGGATGGTTGATACTCTGCTCATAGGTCATAGGTACGACCATCTCGGGGTGATCCTGCATCCATAGGCGCAACACTTCCAGGTAATAATCACGCCTAATATTCACTAATTCATCACGACGCTGAGAATCTAGAGATGGATGCGTCGTTGCAAATTTACTACATTCATGCCTGAAGTCCAGATAGTCATCCAGGGTGATCTTGTACTGTTCTATGGCTGCATCGATATGTTCGCGGTCAACAGAGTAATATTCGCCGTCTTCGTAGAGATAGAGCTGAATATTCGGCCAGTTAG
Organism: Acidimicrobiaceae bacterium; assembly: GCA_026708645.1. Lineage (GTDB taxonomy): Bacteria > Actinomycetota > Acidimicrobiia > Acidimicrobiales > Aldehydirespiratoraceae > Aldehydirespirator. The sequence continues at coordinate 7,909 of JAPOUM010000017.1, forward strand.
AACGTGCTATACACAGGTCTAGCGAGTCATGAAACGCATCATATAGTTCGTCAACAGCGAGCGAAACTTCAGCAGGTATTGCTTCGCTAGCTGCAAAGAGCACAAACTTAACAGTCTGCTCAAAGAACCATCGATCGCGCGCTCCGGCGCTTTGAGATCTCGATTCATCGTATTCAAGTGAATCATCGGCAGCGAGATATTCATCGTAAGTGCGATAGCGCGCAAGGATATCACTGTGAAATTCGGTGATGTATTCTTCAACAATATATTCAACACCGATATCTTCTTCAGAGTAGCCTTGCTCGCCGCTGTAAGTCCTTGCCTCAACTCCATAGTAGACAGACTTCTCAGTTTCATCTGACTCTTCGCTACTTGCACATGAATTAACTACTAAGACTGCAAAGAGCAGTAACATATGCCAGTATAGTAGTTGAATTGAGCAGCGTATAAGCTTGTTTGAGTTCACGGTTCGATACCTTGTATGAGTTTTTGGGGGATGCTGCATTCGTCTGTGGTGAAGGGCAGCCAGGGGTGGGTCGGGTTGAGCGGGTCGAAGGGATTGTTGGCGTCGGTGGGGCAGGTTGGGTGTGACGCGGTGAGCGTGAGCCCCGCCAGCGTCGGTTGTTGCAGCGACATCTGTGCCGTTGCGGGCTGGTAGCTGAAAGCAACACGAACCGGGTTCCCGACCGACGCTGTGTAGCGTTTTGACAGTCCGCTGAACGTGACGACGATCGGCGTGACGGGGGTCGGTGTCGGCGTGGGGGTGCTAGTGGTGACGGTGAGCGTGAAACTGCCTCGGGTGCGGGCTTGTCGCGTGATGGCCTCGATCGTGTATGCACCCGAGTCGAGACGCGTTTCGATACGCGAATCGCGGGTGTTGGAATCAGCGTCATCGTTTTGAGCGCGGAGAGTGCCAGCAGCACCGTGACCGTTGAGCACATACAGATACGAGTCCCGGGCCGACGACAAAGCAATCACAATATTGGTGTCGACTGTGAGCGTGAAAGTGAAACGCTTCGCGAAATAGCGGGTCTGAGAATCACCCCGCCGCGACGACAGGCATCCCTGCGACGCAGACCAAGAACCTGGACGCGTCAACCGGCGATCACCAAGCGACCCCAACGACGTCACACACCCCGCCACCGGCGCAGGCGCCACCGGCACCGTCGTGCTAGTCGCGACGGACACGACAACGACTGCGTCTGCGCCCGGTCAACCCCCAAAGAACCCGCAACCCCGAGATCCTCAGAACCCGGAAACCCCGCCAAACCCGACACCACCACACAAACCGCCACCAACCACGACAAGCCCTTGACCGACCAAACACCGACACGACCCGAGCCGAACCTCACAACACCACTTGTACCACACCACCAACCCAGCCGTCAAGCCATGCGCCTGACAGGCCCGCGACAGCGACTTGTCTTTCGGGGACAGCGAATTCAGTCTGCTGAGTTCGGCTGGTCAAACCATACGCTTGACAGGCCCGCGACAGCGGCGGCGGTAGCCTGCGATGTCGTGGCTCAGCCCTTGTTCCGTGCCCCGGTGGGCACTCGCGATCTTCTGCCGCCGGAGTCGGGGAGAAGACGGCGCTTAGTGTGCCTCTTCGCGGATCTGGCCGAGCGGGCGGGCTTCGGGCTGCTGGAGTCGCCGATCTTCGAGGACCATGGCGTGTTCCAACGCCTCGGCGAAGCCAACGAAGTGGTCACCAAGGAACTGTTCGAGTTCTTCGACAAGGGCGACCCGCCGCGGCGTCTGGCGCTGCGCCCCGAGCTCACCGCCGGCGTGTGCCGGGCCTTCGCCGAGCATCGACCGACACCGCCTTGGAAAGTCTGGTACTCGGGCCCCCAGTTCCGCTACGAGCGCCCCCAGGCCGGTCGCTACCGGCAGTTCGAGCAGGTCGGGGTTGAGACGCTCGGCACCGACGACGCTCACGCCGACATCGAGATCATCGCCCTGGGTTTGCGGTTCTACGAGACGCTCGGGCTCAAGAGGGTGCGCCTGCTGCTCAACAGCCTCGGCGACGCCGACAGCCGCCCCCGCTACGACGCCGCGCTGACGAGCTATCTCCAGTCTCGCCGGGACGATCTGTCCGAGCAGTCCCGGCTCACTCTGGAACGCAACCCGCTGCGGGTTCTCGACTCCAAGCGCGAGCAGGACCAGCCGGTGATCGCTCAGGCGCCGGTCATGGCCGACTTCCTCTCCGGCGACTCGGCCGAGCATTTCGCGACCGTGCGCGAAGGGCTCGACAGCCTCGGCGTCGGCTATGAGGTGTCGCCGCGGTTGGTGCGCGGCCTCGACTATTACACGCGCACCACGTTCGAGTACGCGGCCGACGCTCTCGACACCGCCCAGAACGCCGTCGGCGGAGGCGGACGCTACGACGGGCTCGTGGAAGAACTCGGCGGCCCGCCCACGCCGGGCGTCGGCTTCGCGCTGGGAGTGGATCGCATACTGCTGGCCTGCGACGCCGAGGACGCCTTCGCTGCGCCGCCGGTGCCGGTGAGAGTGTTCGTGGTGGACACTGCGGGCGGCCGCAGCGCGTCGCTGCTGTGCGACCGGCTCCGCCGGGCCGGACTGGGCGTGGACCGGGCCTTCGACAACCGGTCGATGAAAGCGCAGATGAAGCGGGCCGACCGCTGCGGCGCCGAGGTCGCGGTCATAGTCGGCCCCGACGAGAGAGCCGCCGGCGCCGCCACAGTGCGCGACATGCGCTCGGGAGGAGGCCAGCGGCAGGTGCCCGAAACCGAAGTGGCGGAAGCCGTGACCGAGATCTTGGCCCGGGCGCCCCGATGACCCCGACCGCAGCCGGGCCGGCAGCCCCGAGCATTGTCCCGAACAGTGCATTCTCGGGCGCTGCGGTAAGCCGCCCCGGCACAAGCACGACTGCGAGGCTGACACCATGACCAGAACCGACGACATGACCGGCACCGACCGCACATCCATGCGCAGCGACTTGTGCGGACGGATCGACAGCGGCGACGTCGGCCGCCGAGTCGCCGTATGCGGCTGGATCGACCGGCGCCGCGAGCACAGCGAGCATCTCGCCTTCGTGGATCTGCGTGATCACAGCGGCGTGTTGCAGTGCGTGGTGGACGGCGCCCGTGAACTGCGCGCCGAGTTCGTGGTTCGCGTCACCGGCACGGTGCGACAGCGTCCCGAAGGCACCGCCAACCCGGCTCTGCCCACCGGCGAAGTCGAGCTCCAGGACTGCGAGGTGGAGTTGCTGTCACGCGCCGACCCTGCGCCGTTCCCGCTCGATGAGCGCACCGAGGTGGACGAGACGCTGCGCCTGCGGCACCGCTACGTGGATCTGCGCAAACCGCGGATGCAGCGCAACCTGCGCGCCAGGGCCGCGCTCAACCGGGCCATACGTCGGGCCATGGACGCTCAAGGTTTCGTAGAGGTCGAGACTCCGATGCTGATCGCCTCCACTCCCGAAGGCGCCCGGGACTTCGTGGTCCCGTCGCGCAAAGAGCCGGGCAGCTTCTACGCTTTGCCGCAGAGCCCGCAGATCTTCAAGCAGCTCACCATGGTGGGCGGCGTCGACCGCTACTACCAGATCGCCCGCTGCCTGCGCGACGAGGACCTGAGAGCCGACCGGCAGTTCGAGTTCACGCAACTCGATGTGGAGGCGTCGTTCGCGACGCGTGACGACGTGCTCGGATTCGTGACCCGGGCGGTGGCCGAAGCCACTGAAGAGGTCACAGGCGAAGCAGCAGCAGTCGGGGAATCCGGCACTTTCGACCGCATCACCTGGCAAGACGCTATGGAGCGTTTCGGGTCCGACAAGCCCGACACCCGCTTCGACATGGAACTGCGCGAACTGACCACGATCTTCGCCGAGACGCAGGCCCGGGTCTTCATGGCGCCGTGCGTGAAAGGGATATGCCTGACCGGCGGCGCCGAGAGTCTGGCGCGCAGTCGGGTGGACGAACTGGTGGCGCTGTGCCAAAGCTGGGGCGCCAAAGGCCTCGCCTGGATGCGCGTCGTCGCGGCCGAAGCCGGTGAAGAAGCCCCAACCGGCTCTCAAGCCGGCGCCCCAGACAGCTCTCAAAGCGCGGCCCTCGAAGGCGGCGTTTCCAAGTTCCTCTCGCCTTCCGAGGCTGCCGCGGTGATCGCAGCGCTCGCCGCTCAGCCCGGCGACATGGTGTTCCTAGTGGCCGACGAGCGGCGCTTGGTGCGTCAAGTGCTGGGGCTGCTGCGCCTCGAGTTGGGACGCCCGCCGGTCAACGACGGCAGCTTCAACTATCTGTGGGTGGTCGACTTTCCGCTGTTCGAGGCTGTCGCCTCCGACGGCTCGCCGATCCCGTCGCATCACCCTTTCACCATGCCCCACCAAGACGACTTGACTTCGCTCATGTCGCCGGACGGCCCGCCTGCGGGCGAAGACCTGCTGCAGGTTCGCAGTCAGGCTTACGACTTGGTGCTCAACGGCTGGGAGCTCGGCTCGGGCAGTGTCAGGATCCACCGCCGCGACGTCCAGCAGCGCATCTTCGAGATGCTGGGCATAGCTCCCGACGAGGCGCATAAGCGTTTCGGTTTTCTGCTCGACGCTTTCCGTTACGGGGCGCCTCCCCATGCCGGGTTCGCGGTCGGGCTCGACCGTCTGGCCGCGCTGCTAGCAGGCGAGGAGAACATCCGTGAAGTGATCGCCTTCCCCAAGACCCAGTCCGGCGCCGACCCTCTCACCGACTCTCCCAGCCCCATAGCCGACGCTCACCTGCGCGAACTGGGGCTGCGAGTCCTGCCCCCCGCCTGACCCCGCCTGACCCCACCTGAGAGCGCCGACGGCCAAGCGCCGCCCGGCCGGCGCGGCAAGTGGCGGGCGCCGGACGGACTGCGCCTGTTCTCAGGTCTCGGCGATGGGCAGCCCGCGGCGGGCGTGGCGGATGAACGCCTCCACCCAGACCCCCAGCAGAGTTAGATCGAGCCCCAGCACGAGAACCCAGGGGGCGGGTCGCAGCGCCGCCAGCGCGAGCGAGACGATCCCGGCGCCGAGGAGCATGTAGGGGACGAGCCGGCGTCCCGGGTGCGCCGCCGTGGTCGTGGTGACCACAGCCAGGCTCGCAGCCGCCGCGGCGACAGCGCCGGAGACGAGCCAGGCGGCGCCGGCGGGGGGCCGTGCGTCGTCGGCGTGCTCGATGAGAGAGACCATGCCCGCGCCGGCGGCCGCGACGGACAGGGCCAGCGGGAAATGACCGTAGAGCCAGATGCTCGCGATGGTGTTTCCGGGTCTCGGGACGCGCCGGCCCACGAAGTCGAAGTAGTTCCACCAGAGGCCGAAACCGATACCGAGAGCGAGCAGGCCGGTGACGATGTTCAAAGTCTCGCTGTCGGCTTCGGTGAGGCCCTCGGCGACTCCGACGACGACCTCGCCGAGCACGATGATGATGAACAGGCCGAAGCGTTCGGCCATCGACTCGGTGACACGCAGAGCGTGGCCGAATCTGGGACTCTGCACCACGGCCATCGTCAGGCTCATGGCCACGGCGACGAGCCACAGGACGAGCCGGGCGTCGTTCGATTCCACGAGCGCGCTCGCCGCCACGACCGCTGCGACCGTGACGATGCCGAGGATGTAGCTGGTGGCGAGCCGGCGCATCTCGGGAGTGTCCTGGCGGCGGACGTCGATCCACTGCCAGCCGATCAGCACGAGCAGCACGGCGTAGACGACCGCGAAGCCCCTCCCGTCGCCGGTGTCGGTGGTGGCGTGGCCCGCGAACACCGAAAGCAGCACCAGCAGCAGCATCTGCACGAAGATGTAGCCGCGGCTGCGTCCGTCCTCGCCTCCGTGCAGCTCGTGATACAAGGTTCCGTTGAGCCAAGCGATCCAGATCAGGGTGAAGACGAGCACGAAGTCGCGGACGCCGGTCCAGGAAACGTCGACTGCGAGCGTGTGCGCGATCCGCGCGATCAGCACGACGTAGACGAGGTCGTAGAACAGCTCGAGGAAGCTGACGGTGCGGTCCTCGATGATCTCTCCGTGGGCGCGTGGCGGCCGCAGCCACGAACGTAGGCCCGCGACCACCGGGCGCTCGTTCATGCAGCGGCCCCGATCCGCGGTGACATCACGACCCCATCGTAAAGCGACCGCCGCAGACTGAGAGCAAACTGAGACCGCGGTTGAGAGCAGGCTGAGGCTCAAGTGCGACAGTGCGGGCCGAGACTGAGGCAGCTCGCTGCGCATTGTGCGAGCCGAGCAGACTGAGGCCGACTGAGGCCGACTGAGGCCGAGCGAGCCGAGCGGACGGTGGCCGCGGCGGCGTAGGGTCGCGGCGTGGACGGAGACCTGTTCGAGGCTGCTGCGGCCGAGCGCCTGCGGGGGCGGTCGCCGCTGGCGGCGAGGCTGCGGCCCCGCAGGCTCGACGACATCGTGGGCCAGCAGCATCTGGTCGGCCCGGGGCGTCCGCTGCGCCGACTGATCGAAGCGGACCGGCTGTCTTCGGTGATCCTGTGGGGTCCGCCGGGCACCGGCAAGACGACGCTGGCACGGGTGGTGGCGCTCGCCACGGCCAAGGCCTTCGAGGAGCTCTCTGCGGTTACTGCGGGGGTCAAGGACGTCCGTGGCGTGATGGAGAGGGCTCGGGACCGCCTCGGCGCCCACGGCACGGGCACGATCCTGTTCCTCGATGAGGTCCACCGCTTCAACAAGGCCCAGCAGGACGCTCTGCTGCCCGCGGTGGAGGACGGGCTGATCACCTTGATCGGAGCCACCACCGAGAACCCGCATTTCGAGGTCAACCCGCCGTTGCTGTCGCGCTCGACGCTGTTCCGCTTGAACCCTCTCGACGACGCCGAGCTCGTGGAGTTGGCGCGCCGGGGCCTGGCCGCCGAGAAGGCAGCAGCCGACGAGGATGCGGTTCAGCATCTAGCGGCTCGCAGCGGCGGCGACGGCCGGCACGTCTTGACCAGCGTCGAGGTCGCGGCGGCGCTGGCCGCTCACCGGACCGCGGAGGAGTCCGGCGACGGGTCGGAGCACGAGTCTGCTTCCGGGCCCGGACCCGACGCCGGCACTGGCGGCGGCGCGCCGAGCACGGTGTATGTGACCCTCGCCGACGCTGAAGCGGCCGCTGACGCGAAAGCGGTGCGCTACGGACGTGACGGCCACTACGACGTGATCAGCGCCTTCATCAAGAGCATCCGCGGCTCCGACGCCGACGCGGGCCTCTACTGGCTGGCCCGGATGCTGGACGCGGGCGAGGATCCCCGCTTCATCGCCCGGCGGCTGGTGATCCTGGCCTCCGAGGACATAGGCCTCGCCGACGACCGCGCCTTGCTGGTGGCTGAAGCCGCGGCCCGCGCCGTGGAGTACGTCGGCTTGCCCGAGGCGCAGCTCAACTTGGCGCACGCCGTGGTGTGCCTGGCTGTCGCGCCGAAGTCGAACCGGGTGACGGTGGCTTTGGGGCGCGCCGCGGCCGACGCCCGCGCTGCGGGGGCGGGAGAGGTGCCGGCGCATCTGCGAGACGCCCACTATGCGGGGGCGCGGTCTCTGGGCCACGGAGAGGGTTACCTCTACCCGCACGACCATCCCGGCGGCTGGGTGGCCCAGCAGCACCGCCCCGCGGAAGCGGCCGCCAATGTCTACTACGAGCCCTCCGAGCAAGGCGCTGAGGCCGCCCTGCGGGACCGCCTGACCGCACGCCGCCGGGCGCCGGGCTGAACCGGCGGTCGCTGCGGCGCTTCCAGGCCGTGCGGACCGACGTCGGCGGCTCGGGGCTGCGCTGCCCGGCCGCGTTCCCGCTTCGTGGGCCGACGGGCGCGAGAACGCCTCTGCTGAAACGGTATCTTTGGATGCGTGAGCGCCATCGACCTGGCAGCGGTGATCGTCAGCGTGGTCTGTCTGGCCACGGTTGCAGTGCTGGCCGTGGCCGTGGTGTCGCTGGTGCGGACCATGCGGGACCTGCGCGCGGTGGTCGATGATCTGAGGGACTCGGCACTGCCGATGGTCGACGACCTGCACAGCACCGTCAAAGCGGCCGACGCCGAACTGCACCGCGTGGACCGGGTGATAGGACGAGCCGAGCGCATAGCCGCGACCGCCGACCACGCCAGCCGGTTGACCTACCGGGCGTTCGCTCCTCCTCTGATCAAAGGGCTCTCGCTCATGTCCGGCGCCGGTCAAGCAGGCCGCCGTCTGCGCGACCGCCGCCGCCGTCGTCGTGTCCTGGACTTGGCCGCGCCTCAGGTGCCGGAGGCACGGACCGTGAGCCCGCAGCAGCGCCCCGAGCGACCGAGGAGGCACAGGCCGTGAGGCGCGCCTGGTGGCTGGGCGCCGGCTACGCGGCCGGGCTCGGCACGGCGGCCTGGCTGCGCAACAAAGCCCGCGCCGCAGCCGAGCGCTACACGCCGGCCAACCTTCGCAGCGTCGTCGCGGAACGATCCCAGCAGGCCGCGGCCCGCGCCCGCGACACGGCCGCGGCCGGTGTTCACAATCTCGGCCGCGAGGCTCGCCGGATAGTCGACGACGTCCGTCACGCCATGGCCGAAGGACGTGAGACGATGCAGCAGACCGAGTCCGAGTTGAGCGACGACGGACCGGTCGCGGCGGGCGGGGGCGTCGGCGGCGCCCCGAACGCCGACGGGGGCGCAGCATCGCCCGCAGAGCCCGGCGACACCGCCGCCGCCGGCAACGACCGGCTGTGAAGCAGTAAAGCAGTGAGGCAGTGAGGTATCTGACTGCGGCCGAGGTCCGCGAAGCCTTCGTGGAGTTCTTCGCGGAGCGCGGCCACAGCCGTCAACCGTCGGCCAGTTTGATTCCTCATGATCCCACGCTGTTGTTCACCGTCGCGGGCATGGTGCCGTTCAAGGGTTATTTCACCGGCGAGCAGCAGCCGCCCTTCGATCGGGCCGTCACCGTGCAGAAGTGCGTGCGCGCCGGAGGCAAGCACAACGACTTGGACGAGATAGGCCGCACCTCTCGTCACCTGACGTTCTTCGAGATGCTCGGCAATTTCAGTTTCGGCGACTATTTCAAAGCCGAGGCCTGCGTCTGGGCTTGGGAGTTCGTCACCGGAGTGCTCGGCATGGATCCCGACCGACTCTGGGTGACCGTCCACCACAGCGACGACGAGGCCGCGGCCATCTGGCGCGATCAGGTGGGTGTGCCGGCCGAGCGGATACAGCGTCTCGGCGACGACAACTACTGGCGCATGGCCGATGTGGGGCCCTGCGGCCCGTGTTCGGAGATCTTCTGGGACAAGGGTCCCGAATACGGCCCGGGAGGGGGCCCGGCCGAAGGCGGCGAGGACCGTTTCGTGGAAGTCTGGAACCTGGTGTTCATGCAGTTCGAGAGCACCCCGGAGGGCGTCGAGGTCCCGCTGCCGAAACCGTCGATCGACACCGGCCTCGGCTTGGAGCGCACCGTCGCCGTGCTGCAAGGCGTGGACTCGGTGTTCCAGACCGACGAGTTCGTGGCTCTGCTCGACGCCGCCCAGCGGCTGACGGGCGCCAGGCTGGGCGAGTCCGAGGCTGGCGACGTGTCGCTTCGCATACTCGCCGACCACGCCCGCTCGACCGCCTTCCTGGTCAGTGACGGCGTGTTCCCGTCGAATGAGGACCGCGGCTACGTGCTGCGCCGCATCCTCCGGCGCGCCGTGCGCCACGCCTATCTGCTGGGCGTCGAAACCCCGGTGATGGGCGGCATGGTCGACGCGGTGGCCGAGCTGATGGGCGGTGCCTACCCGGACTTGGCGCGCAATCACAGCTACGTGCGCGACGTGATCGACCGCGAAGAGCAGCGCTTCCGCCAGACTCTGCTCACCGGCCAGGCCATCCTCGACGACCGCCTCGAGGCTCTCGGTGACGGGCAGCCACTCGACGGCGAGGCGGCTTTCCTGTTGCACGACACTTACGGATTCCCTCTGGAGGTCACGGTCGAGATCGCGGCAGAGCGCGGCGTGGCAGTCGACGTTGAGGGCTTCGAGACGGCGATGTCACGCCAGCAGCAGCGGGCACGCAGCGCCCGTGCCGTGGCCGGCGACGATGACACGGGCCCGTTCGCGGCGCTGCTTTCGGCGACGGGCCCCACCGATTTCTGCGGCCGGACCGAGCTGACCGCCACGGCGAGGGTTCTGCTGGCCCGCGACGACCGCGTGGTGCTCGACCGCACGCCGTTCTACGCCGAGAGCGGCGGCCAGATAGGCGACACCGGCACGATCCGCTGCGAGGCGACCGGCGCTGAGGCGCGGGTCGTCGACACCGTCTATGCGCTGCCCGAGATGCACGTCCATGCGCTGGAGGCGGTCAGCGGAGAGTTGCGGGCCGGTGACGAGGTGGTCGCTTGCGTGGACGCCGAGCGGCGCGCCGGTCTGAGACGCAACCACACCGCCACCCACATCCTGCACTGGGCGCTGCGAGAGGTGCTGGGCGATCACGTCAAACAGCAGGGATCATGGGTCGGCCCCGACCGTCTGCGCTTCGACTTCAGCCATTATGAGGCCATGACCCCCGACCAGATCGAAGCGGTCGAGGATCTCGCCAACGCGGAAGTGCTCGACAACGAGTCGTGCCGCCACTACGAGACCTCCTTCGACCACGCCCGGCAGATCGGCGCCATCGCCTTCTTCGGCGACAAGTACGGCGACATGGTTCGGGTGCTCGAAGCCGGGCGGCACTCCTTGGAGCTGTGCGGGGGCACGCATGTGCGGTCTCTGGGCGAGATCGGAGCGATCCACATAACCGCCGAAGCGTCGATCGGCGCCAACATCCGCCGCTTGGAGGCGATCTGCGGCCCTGACACTTTCAAGGCGATGCGCGGCCAGAAGGCGCTGCTCGACGACCTGGCCCGCTCGCTGGCGGTGCCGGCCGCCGAACTCTCCGACGGCCTCGCCAAACGCCAGAACGAGACCAAAGCGCTGCGCGCCGAACTGGCCGAACTCAAACGCCGCATGGCGCTCAGCCGGGCGCCGCAGCTCGCCGCCGGGGCGGTCGGGGGCGTGGTGGTGGCACGGGTGGACGGGATCGACCGCGACGGTCTGCGTGATCTGACCATGTCGGTGCGGGACAGCGACGGCGTGCAGGCCGTGGTGCTGGGAACCGCGCTCGAGTCGGGGGGAGCGGCTCTGGCCGCGGCCGCCGTCGAAGGATCGGGTTTCGACGCCGGCGCTCTCATAGCCGACGCCAAGAAGGCGATCAGCGGCGGGGGACGGCCGGCTGCGGATTTCTGTGTGGCCGGCGGCGCCGACGCCGGGGGTCTCGACGAGGCGCTCGACTTGGCCCGCGCCGCGGCAGGACTGTCGGCTCAGGTGTGACCTGCGGCTCTCGGCGTGACCCGCGGCTTTCCTGAGACGGTGCGCCGGCGGACGCGGCCGGTCGCTGCCGTCAGAGTCTGAGAGCCTGAGAGTCTCAGGTTGCGGGCTTTGGGCATTGATCTGGGGGAGCGCCGGGTCGGGGTGGCGGTCTGCGACTCCGCGGCGACGGTGGCGACTCCCGTGGCGACCCTTGCGCGAAGCGGCGACCCCGCTCAAGACTTGCAGGCCATCGCCGATCAAGCGGACGAATGGCAGGCCGAGATCGTCGTGGTGGGGCTTCCGGTTTCGCTCGACGGTTCCGAAGGCCCGGCCGCTGAAGCCGCCAGAGCCGAGATCGCCCGCTTGGGGCAGCACTTGAAGGTGCCGGTCGTTTCCTACGATGAGCGCTTCACCACCGTCATCGCCGAACGGAGCCTCATGGCGCAGCAGATGAAAGGGCCGCGCAGGCGCGGCGTCGTCGACAGGGTGGCCGCGGCGGTGATGCTGCAATCCTGGATAGACGCCGGGATGCCTCGTGGTTGAGCGCTCGCCGGCTGATCGGCGCCCGAAGCCGCGGCGCAACCCGACGAAGATCGCAGGCTTCTTGACGGGTCGTCCCGACGACGCTTCGGCTGCGCCGCCTCGCGAAGCTGATCGAAGCCCGGGCGCGCCTCGGCCCGATGCCCCCCGAAGCCCTAGCATACCTCGGCCCGATGCCCCCCGAAGCCTTGGCGCGCCTTGGTCTGACACACCTCGCCCCGGCGCCCCCCGGCCCTCTCGAGGCGCGGCGCGACGCAACGATCGACGCCGCCAGGCACGCGATGTCAAGCGCCGAGCAAGACACCCCACCGCTGCCCGCGGCAGCTGGACCACGGTCGATCAGGGCGCGGCGGTCGTGGTGGAGGAAGAACTCGGCGACGACCCTCTGGTAGATCCGGTCTACGACGCCGAGGATCGCAACTGGGTGCGCTACCGCCCCTTCTGGGGAGGCCTCGCCCGTCTGGTGCTGCTGGCGCTGGTGGTGCTGCTCGCCGCCGGCTGGGTCAGGGGGCGCATCTACGACTGGGTCGACGATCAGATCACGCCGGGCGGCTTGCCCGGGGACGCGGTCGAGCTGAGCATCCCCGCCGGAGCGTCCGTCAACGAGATCGCCGGCGAGCTGCAAAGCGCCGGAGTGATCTCCAACGCCACCGTCTTCCGCTACTGGCTCCGTTGCGACGGCGAGCTGACCATCAGCGGCTTCTTGGGCTGCGACTCCGTGGTGGCTGTCGCAGCCGGCGACTACATCCTCTATGAGAACATGGACTTCGAGTCGGTGCGGACAGTGTTCGACGCCGGACCGCTGCCTGAGGTGTTCGAACTGGTGCGGATCCCTGAAGGCCTCCGCTGGAGCGAGATGGCGCCGCGCCTGATCGAGGAGAACCCCGCCTTCGAGTTCGAGGACCTGCAGGCCGCCTACGTCTCGCTGGTCCCTGAAGCCGCATACCTGCCTGAGGACGCGCCGCTGCGCAGTCTCGAAGGAATGCTCTTCCCGGCCACCTACGACATCAATGCTGACGACGTGACCGACGAGCAGGGTTTCCTGCTGCGCCTCTCAGACGAATTCGACCGCCGCTTCGCCCGGCTGCTCGACGATCCCGGCCTGCATCCCGACATCGTCGAGTTGGAGCTGTCGCCTTATGAGGTGATCACCGTGGCGAGCCTCATAGAAGAGGAGGCTCAAGTGCCCGAGGACCGGGCCAAGATCTCGCGGGTCGTCTACAACCGTCTGGTCGAAGGAATGCGTCTCGACATCGACGCCACCGCATGTTACGCGGCGGGCAAATCATGCGCCGACCTGACTCTGGCCGACCTCCGCAGCCAGTCGCCGTGGAACACTCGGGCAGTGCCCGGTCTGCCGCCCACCCCGATCTCGGCGCCTGGCGAGGCGTCGCTCATCGCCGCGCTGCAGCCCGCAGAGGGCGACTGGCTGTTCTATGTGCGCACCGACGAAGGCGGCGTGCGCGGGGCGCATCATTTCCATCGCACACTGGCCGAGCACGAGCAGCAAGTCGAGATCTGCCGCGGGCTCGGCTACTGCTGATGCCCGGGCCCCCGGTTCCTGAAGCCGAGGCGCCTCGGAGCGAGGCCGGGGTCGCCGGCCTCCCGGCGCCTGAGGCCGAGTTTGCCGCGGTCGAGCGGCTGGCGGCCGTGATCGGCGACCCGGTGCGCCACTCCCGCTCGCCGGCCATCCACAACGCGGCTTTCGCCGCGGCGGGCCTCGGCTGGGCGTTCACAGCTTTCGAGGTGCCCGCGGGAGGCGGCCGAGCCGCCCTTGAAGCCATGAGAGTGCTGGGTCTGGCGGGACTGTCGGTGACGATGCCCCTCAAATCCGAAGCCGCGGCCGCCGCTGACCTTCGTGACGCCGAGGTGGAAGCGCTCGACGCTGCCAACTGCATCACAGCGACCGGCGACGGGAGGCTGCGAGCCTCCAACACCGACGCCGCCGGCTTCGTCGCCGGCCTCGAAGCTGACACCGGCAACGGCGCCGAGGGGATGAGGGTGGCGCTGCTCGGCGCGGGAGGCGCAGCCAGAGCCGTGGCCTGGGGTCTGGCCGCGGCGGGCGCAGCCGACATCGCCGTGATCAACCGCACAGCGGACAAAGCCCGAACAGCCGCCTCCGTGGCGAATGCGGCGGCGGCCTCTGCCGAGCCCGGGCGGACGGCTTCGCTCGACGCTGTCGCTGCCGCTGACCTGGTGGTCAACGCCACCTCCGTCGGCATGGGCGCCGACTCTGCTGTGCCCTGCGACCCGGAACTGCTCAGACCGGGCCAGATCGCGGTGGATCTGATCTATCAGCCGGAGGAGACGCCCTGGCTCGCCGCTCTGCGCGCCCGTGGAGTGGCCGCCCACAACGGCTTGTCGATGCTGGCGTATCAGGCCGCGGCAGCCTTCGAGATGTGGACCGGCGTCGCCGCCCCGACAGAAGCGATGCTCCGAGCCGCCCGCCGGCCTCCGAGTTGACGTCGGCCTTCGAGCTCTCGGCGGTCTTCGAGCTCTCGGCGGCCTTCGAGACGGCATCGGCCTCTGAGCCGCCCCGCGCTCTCCGAGCCGGCGCCGAGCCCCGAGGGCCGCGTCGCTAGGCTCTGGAGGGTGTCAGCATCCGAGCCTGCTCTTGATCGCTGCGGTTCGTCCGATGTTGAGACGGTGACCGTCGAGCTGGCCGCCGGCGCCTACGACGTTCATGTCGGCGCCGGTGTCCGCCACCGGCTCGCGTCGGTGATCCCCGCCGGGGCGCGCCGCGCCGCGATCATCACCCAGGCCGGCATCGACTGGCAGGTCGAAAGCGGCCTCGAACAGAGCGTGTTCACCGTGGCCGACGGCGAACGAGCCAAGTCGCTCAGCGAAGTGGAACGGCTCTGCGGCCGGCTCTCCACGGCGGGTTTCACCCGCGCCGACGTGATCGTGGCGCTCGGCGGGGGAGTGGTCAGCGACTTGGCCGGCTTCACCGCGGCGGTCTATCACCGCGGCGTCCGCTACGTCACGGTCGCCACCACGCTGCTGGCTCAGGTGGACGCGGCCGTCGGCGGCAAGACCGGAGTCAACCTGACCGAAGGCAAGAACCTCGTCGGCGCTTTCTGGCAGCCGCACGCCGTGCTGTGCGACACAGAGACGCTGGCCAGCTTGGGGCCGCGGGAGCTGCGAAGCGGCCAAGGCGAAATGGCGAAATACCATTTCCTGACCGGCGAAGACCTCGACGCGCTGGACACGGTCGCCCGGATCGCGGCCGCGGTGCGCATCAAAGCCGAGGTGGTCGCAGCCGACGAGCGCGAAGGCGGCCGGCGGGTGATCCTCAACTACGGCCACACGCTGGCGCATGCCATCGAGACGGCGGGCCGCTACGACATGCGTCACGGCGAGGCTGTCGCAGTGGGTCTCGTTTATGCGGCGGAGGTGGCGCTGAGAATGGGCCGCATCGGCGAGCGGAGAGTCGCGGCCCACCGTCGGGTCGTCGCCGGCTACGGCCTGCCCGACCGGCTGCCGGAGCTGCTGTCCGACGACGAACTGCTGGAGTCGTTCAGCCGGGACAAGAAGGCTCTCGACGGCGTGACTTTCGTGCTTGACTCCGAACGCGGCGTCGAGCCTGTCGTCGGCGTGCCCGAGTCGGTGCAACGAGACGCACTGCAAGCCATCAAATGAATCATCCGGCACGCGTCCGAGGCGCGTCCTCTCAGGAGCATCTCATGAGCACTTCCAGTCCCAGCGCCGCAGACCTCGTCGAGAATCTGCCGCCTCTGCGAGTCGACGGACGTCTCATGGCGCTGCGCCACCGCCTCGCCGAAGCCGGTGCCGGCGTCGACGCGGTCGTGGTCACTGCCTTGCGCAATGTGAGATGGCTGACCGGGTTCACCGGCTCCAACGGCGCCGTGGTGCTCTTCGGCTCGGGACGCGCGGTGATGGTCACCGACAGTCGTTACGCCGAGCAGGCGCCCGCCGAACTCGCGGCCGCCGGCTGCGGCGACGATGTCGAGGTGCTGATAGCGCGCCGCTCGACCGCTGTCGCCCCGCAGCTCGAAGGCGTCGACCGCCTCGGCCTCGAGGACAGCATCGCCTGGCGCGAACAGCTCGCCTGGAAAGCTGCCGTCGAAGCCGAGGTCGTGCCGCTCACCTCGCTGGTAGAGCAGCTGCGGGCCGTCAAGGACGCCGCGGAGCTGGCCCGGATGCAGGCTGCCGCGACGATCACGGACGAAGCGTTGGCTTCCGTCGAGCCGATGCTGAGACCGGGAGTCACAGAGATTCAGGTCCAGCAGGCTCTCGACGCCGCCATGCGCGCCGGGGGCGCCTCCGGTCCCGCTTACGACACGATCGTGGCTTCGGGTCCCAACAGCGCCCTTCCCCACGCCCGACCGACCGACCGCGAGTTCCAGGCGGGCGATCTGGTGTTGATCGACGTCGGCGCCACCGTCGACGGATATCGCAGCGACATGACCCGCACTTTCGTGCTGGGCGACCCTGACGACCGCACCGAGGTCATGCTCGATCTGGTGGGGCTCAGCCAGTCCGCCGGAGTTCAGGCTGTGCGCCCCGGAGCGGGCGCCGCCGAGGTCGACTCGGTTTGCAGGGAGGTGCTCGCTCAGGGCGGCATGGCCGACGCTTTCATCCACAGCACAGGACACGGAGTCGGGCTCGACATCCACGAGCTGCCCACGGTCGCTTCGCAGTCCGCCGCGGTGCTGGCACCGGGCAACGTAGTGACGGTGGAACCGGGCGTCTACTTTCCGGGCGTCGGCGGAGTCAGAGTCGAGGATCTGCTAGTGGTGACGCAGGGCGGCTGTCGCGCTCTGACCCGCTACCCGAAGACGACGGTCGTGCCGCTGGCCCGCTGAGCGCCGCGGACCCTCGACGGCCGGTCAGTTCGCGACGTCCGGCTGGTTCAATTCATCCGATCGCGAACCAGGATCCAGGAGTCGAAACTTGCCTGTAATCACCACCAACGAACTCAAGAACGGCATGACCCTCAACCTCGACGGCAACCTTTTCAGCGTCGTCGAATTCCAGCACGTCAAGCCGGGCAAAGGCCACGCCTTCGTACGCACGACGCTCAAGAACTCGCGCACCGGAGCGGTTCTCGACCGCACGTTCCGCGCCGGCGAGAAGGTCGAGCGGGCCACCATCGACAAGCGCGAGATGCAGCTGCTCTACCGTGAGGGTGCCAGCTTGGTGTTCATGGACAACGAGTCCTACGAGCAGATGACGGTGCCGCCGGAAGTCATCGGCGCCGCGGAGCAGTTCCTGGTGGAGGGATCGGTCGCGGTCATGCTGATGCACGGCAGCGAGATAGTCGGCGTCGATCTGCCTGCCGCGGTGGAGCTGTCGATAGCCGAGACCGAGCCGGGCGTCCAAGGCGACCGCGTGTCGGGCGCCACCAAACCGGCGACTCTGGAGACCGGGCTGGTAGTGCAGGTGCCGTTGTTCGTGTCGCCCGGGGAGCGGGTCAAGGTCGACACCCGCTCGAGCGCCTACATCGCTCGGGCCTAGCGAACCGCAGCACGAGCAGGAGCGGCTGAAGCGGTGAGCGACGACGGCGCTGTGGTACCGGGCTTCGGGGCTCGCCGCGAAGCCCGCGAGGACGCCTTGGCCGTGCTCTATGAGGCTGAGATCTCAGGCGACGGCGCGGCTGAGGCGTTGGCCCGCCGCGAGGCGCAGCCGTCGCTGTACGCGCGGGAGCTGGCTCTGGGAGTCGACGCCGACCGCGCAGGCATCGACGACCTGCTCGGCCGGAGCTTGCTGGACTGGCGGGTGCAGCGCCTCGCGGTGATCGACCGGGTCGTGGCCCGGATGGCGGTGTGGGAGTTGCTCAACCGTCCGGACGTGCCCACGGGCGTGGTGCTCTCTGAGGCTGTGGCTCTGGCCACTCAGTACAGCAGCGCCGAAGCGCCGCGCTTCCTCAACGGCGTGCTGCGAGCCGTGGCCGACCAAGCACGCGACCACTGACCCGAAGCCCCACCTCGGCGGTCACACCATCTTGTCGCACCGGCCTGCTACGTTGCGAGAAAAGGAAGTTCGCTAGGGAGTTTCGATGCCAACGATTGATTTCAGAGGCAAAAGGCATATTTATGCTCATCACTTCGCAGTGCCTCATCGGCCGCTGGTACCCGACTTGAGCAAGTCGGTGGGGGACTGCCCCGACGACGACAATCTGATCATCCGCGGCGACAACCTGCATGCGCTCAAGGCGCTGCTGCCTCGTTACGCCGATCGCGTCAAGTGCATCTATATAGATCCGCCTTATAACACCGGCAACGAGGGTTGGGTCTACAACGACAACGTCAACGGCCCTCTTCAGCGCGTCTGGCTCGAAGAGAACGGCCTCGTCGACAACGAGGACCTACTGCGCCACGACAAGTGGCTGTGCATGATGTGGCCGCGTCTGCACCTCCTGAAGGAACTGCTCGCGTACGACGGCGTGATCTTCGTGTCGATCGACGACAACGAGTTCCATCATCTGCGGATGCTGATGGACACGATCTTCGGCGAGCGGAACTTCATCGCCAATTTCGTGTGGGAAGGCACCGGCAAGAACGATGCCCGTTTCGTGTCGGTGGGTCACGACTATGTCATGTGCTTCGCCAAGGATCGCGAGAGGCTGCGACTGAACGGGGCTCGCTGGCGGGCGCTGAAGCAGGGAGTCGACGAGATCAACAAGGTGGCCGGTTCCGCTTGGCAGCGCCATGACGGCGACTCGGCGGCCGCCTCGGACGAACTCCAGGAGTGGTTCGGGTCTCTCGACAAGAGGCACAAGTCTCACGCCCATCGCCACTACCGCTGGGTCGATGAGCGGGGCGTCTACTTCGCTGGCGACATCTCCTGGCCGGGCGGCGGGGGACCCGACTATGAGATACTCCATCCCGTCACCGACAAACCCGTCAAGGTTCCCGCAACGGGCTGGCGGTTCCCCGACAAGGCCAAGATGCTGGACGCCGTCAAGGAGGGCCGCGTTCATTTCGGCTCCGACGAGTCGAGCGTCCCGAACCTCAAGCGTTATCTGGCTGACACCGACTCGCAGGTCTTGGCCAGCGTCTTCTACCAGGACCGGCGAGCCGCGCACAAGGATCTTGTCCGCATCCTGCCCGAGGAGTCGTTCGAGTATCCCAAAGACGAACGGGTGATCCGCCGCCTGCTCGAGGTCGTGACATCAGGCGCCGATGTGGTGCTCGACTCCTTCGCTGGCTCGGGGACGACAGGCCAAGCGGTGCTGGCATTGAACAGACAGGACGGCGGCAACCGGAAGTTCATCCTGGTGGAGGGCGAAGACTACGCGGACGCGATCACCGCTGAAAGGGTGCGTCGGGTGATCGCGGGCGTGCCCGAAGCCACCGACGTCGACGTCCGCGACGGTCTCGGCGGCTCTTTCACCTACTGCACGCTGGGCGAGCCCGTCACATCCTGGGCGATGCTCACCGGCGAGACCCTGCCGAGCTACTCGGCGTTGGCGGCATGGCTCATGCATACCGCCACCGGACGCTCGACACCGTCCTCTGCGCCCCTCCCGCTCGACGACAACGGGCTGATCCACCGCGACGAAGCGCGCCGCCGCAACTACTTCCTGCATTATGAGCCCGACATGGACTGGCTGGAGAGCCGAGAATCGATGCTCGACATAAAACGCGCTCTGGCGATAAGCAATTACAGCGTTAAGCAAGGCGCGGAAGCGGTGATTTTCGCTGCGGGCAAGTTCATGTCGCAAGACGACCTGGTGGATTTGAACATCAGCTTCTGTCAGCTTCCCTGGGCGATTCGGCGTGAGGATCAGGTGTGAGCAGTGCTCGAACTCAGGGACTACCAGAAGCGCACAGTCGAGGCTCTTGACGTCTGGCTGAACCTGCTCGACGTCAAACGAGCCAAATCCGAGCAGATGGCCGAAGCGGTGCGCGCCGGCGGCCATGAGCCGCCTCGAAGCTTGTTGAATTATCCGCGAGACGCGTGGGACTCTCTGGAGGATGCCGGAGGTCTCCTAGCTGAGCCGCAGGATCATGTGGACCGCAGCGACGGGGCGAACAGGCCCATACCGCACGCCTGTCTGAAGGTGCCGACGGGAGGAGGCAAGACGCTTCTCGGTGTCGCCGCTCTGGAGCGCACTCGGATGCAGACAGGGCTCGTCGTGTGGATCGTGCCGTCGCGTGCCATCTACGCGCAGACGATCGGCGCGTTCAGGTCTCGTGATCACCCCTACCGCGAGCACCTGGAGGCGGCCGGCGCCGGACGGGTCAAGCTATTCGAGAAAGACGACTCGGTCAGCCTCGACGACCTCAGCACCCACCTGTGCGTGATGCTGTTGATGTATCCGGCGGCGAACAGGCACCGCGGACGGGAGTTCCTGCGGATGTTCCGCAACTCGGGCCGTTACCCGACCTTGCTGCCTCGCAGCGACGATCTCGCTTCGATGGAATCCGTGAAGCAGGACAACCCGGACCTCGACCTCGAAGCTGACGGCTCGATCAAGCACAGCCTCTTCAATCTGTTGAAAATCCGTCGTCCGGTTGTGGTGCTCGACGAAGCCCACAAGGCCTACGGAAACAAGGCCGCGAGCGAGTTCGTTCAGGCTGTCAACCGACTCAATCCGCGCCTCGTGGTGGAACTCTCGGCCACTCCCAACCCGCATATCAGCAATCTCCTCGTCGACATCTCGGGAGTCGACCTGAAGAAGGAGCAGATGATCAAACTCCCGGTGGAGGTCACATCAGTGTCGGGAGACTGGCGTGACACGCTCAGCCGGGCCCACGACACTCTGGAGGACCTGACGGCTGTTGCGAAAATGCTCGAGTCTCAAGAAGGCCGATACATCCGACCGATCGCGGTGGTGCGCGTCGAACGAACCGGCAAAGACCAGCGGGGTGCCGACCGAATCCACGCTGAGGACGCCCGAGAGCATCTGATCCACAAGATGGGCGAATCGCCGAGGGCGGTCAGGGTGAAGTCGTCGGAGGATGACGAGATCGCCGGCGAGGATCTGATGTCGCCGTTGTCGTCGGTGCGGTGGATCATCACCAAGGCAGCGCTCATGGAGGGCTGGGACTGCCCGTTCGCATACGTGCTCGTGATGCTTGATAACACATCGAGCGCCAAGGCGGTGACCCAGCTAATGGGGCGGGTGATGCGTCAACCTCACGCCCGCGCCACTCGGATCGAAGACCTCGACAAGTCGTATGTCTTCTGTTGGCAGACCGATGTCGATGAAGCAGTTTCGCAAGTCAAGCGGGGCTTGGAGAACGAAGGCATGACAGGCTTGACCCACGATGTGCGGGGGAGCGACGCCGTCGACTTCGAGAGAGTGGCCATCCGCAGAAGGAAGCGCTTCCGGGGCGAGCCCATATTCCTTCCGAAAGTGCTGCACGCCGATGACCGCCCGAACGGAGGCAGTGCTGTCGGATGGCGCGAACTGGACTATCAACGGCATGTGCTTGAGGCGCTCGACTGGGAGCGCGTCAGCGCTCCGAGCGATCCAGTGAGTTCGACCGATGCGTCGGTGCTTGAACAGACGACTAGCGTCGACTTAGGCGCAGACTCTGAGACCGAAGCGGAGCGTGCGGACTCCGAGCGAGCTGACGGCAGAGTTCAGGTCGATCCCACGGTTGAGGCTTCGGCGCTGCTGTTGTGGATGACGCGCCAGATCAGCGACTTGGTGCCGAACTCCTGGAGGGCTGCGCGCGTCGTGGGCGACTTCGCGGCATCACTGGAGGCTCAGGGCCTAGATGAGTCGACCGTCTTCGCTCAGCGACGCCATCTGATCACGCAGCTGCGTCAGCATCTGGCCGAGCAGATCGAGCAGCAGGCTGAGCAGGTCTTCACAGACAAGCTCAGGGCGGGCGACATTCGCTTCGATTTGGAGGCGAGCGAGCCGAACTACATGATGCAACAAGAGTTCACGCTGCCTGTCGCAACAGACGATCACACACTGGAACGCGGGTTCAAGCCCGTCCAGAAGAGCCTTTTCGAGCCGGTCTTCGAGAACCAGTTCGACACTGCACTCGAGAAGGACTTCGCGTTCTACGTCGACCAGCACGAGGCGATCCAGTGGTGGCACCGGGTCGCTGTGCGTCAGCAACGGGATTACTATCTGCGCGGCTGGAACCAGGACCGCATCTGGCCCGACTTCGTGGCCATGTCGAGCAACAGCGACGGCAAGCCGCGGCTGCTGGTGGTCGAAACCAAAGGCGAGCACCTGGCTGGCAACGCCGACACCGACTACAAGACCAAAGTGTTCGCCACGCTCGAAGCCGCGCTCAATGGCGACGGGGCCTACGACTGCGGCGAGGTCAGTCTCGACAACGGACGCACCAAAGGCAGGTTCAGGATCGTGTTTCGCGAAGATCAGTTCCCCGCAGCCATGATGTGACCCCGGCGCCGCGGGGGCCGCGCGCCATGAGTCCGTGTTTGCTGCTACCGTCGCTCGTCGAACCGTGAAACGGGTCCGGCGAGGCCCGAACGGGAAGGAACATCATGGCCGAACGAGAACGCCGCTTCACGGTGCCGCACGTCGGGGGCACTTTCCGGTCGCGTTGTCAGGTGATGAACGGCGAAGACGTGGGCCGCGCCATCCGCCGCATGACCCACGAAGTGATTGAACGCAACCACGGAACCTCGGATCTGGTGGTGGTCGGCTTGCAGACCGGCGGCGTGCCCATCGCCTGTCGCATGGTCGAAGCCCTGGCTGAGATCGACGGGTTCTCGTCGCCCGCGGGCAGCCTCGACGTGGCCTTGCACCGTGACGACATCGGCCTGCGCCCGGTTCTGCCCCAAGCCGAGACTCGGATTCCTGAGAACCTCGACCGCAAGGTGGTGGTGCTGGTGGACGACGTGCTGTTCACGGGCCGCACCGCGCGGGCCGCTCTCGACGCGCTGCACACCTGGGGCCGCCCCGCTGCTGTGCAGCTGGCGGTGATGGTGGACCGAGGCCATCGAGAGCTTCCCATCCGCGCCGACTATGTGGGCAGAAGCCTTCCCACCAACCTCGACGAGATGGTCGACGTGCGCCCCGACGGCGTGCATATCGGAGGGATGGCGTGAACGGCGGTCACAAGCCGCGGCGGCATCTGCTGTCGATCACCGACCTCGACGCCGCCGACATCGAACGCATCTGCAACCTCACCGAATCCTTCGCCGAGGTCAGCCGCCGCCGCATCCCGCGCGTGCCGGCATTGCGGGGCAAGACCGTGGTCTGGCTGTTCTACGAGGACAGCACCCGCACGCGGCTCTCCTTCGAGGCGGCGGCCAAGCAGCTGTCAGCCGACACCGTCAACTTCTCGGTCGGGTCGTCGTCGGTCAACAAAGGCGAGTCGCTGCGAGACACTGTGGAGACGATCGAAGCGATGGGCATCGACGCCATAGTCGTGCGGCACTCCTGCGCCGGGGTTCCGCATCGCGTCGCCGACTGGATCGACGCCTCGGTCATCAACGCAGGCGACGGCTGCCACGAGCATCCCACCCAGGCGCTTCTGGATCTTTACACCGCTCGCGCCCGTCTGGGGGATCTCCATGGCGCCAGGGTGGCGATCGTCGGCGACGTCGCCCATTCGCGGGTGGCCCGATCCGACGTGCTGGCTTTCACGGCGATGGGCGCCGAGGTCACTCTGGTGGGGCCGCGCCCGCTTCTGCCGGCGAGCCTCGAAGGTTGGCCCGTCACCGTGAGCCATGACCTCGACTCGGTGCTCGGCGAGATCGACGTCTGCTATCTGCTGCGGATGCAGCTCGAACGAGAGGCAGGCGGCCACGTTCCGTCGCTGCGCGAGTTCCGAGCCGAGTACGGCCTCGACGCAGCCCGAGCCGACCGGCTGCGCGACGGCGCCCTGATAATGCATCCCGGTCCGATCAACCGCGGCGTCGAGATCGACGGCGATGTGGTCGAGAGGCCCAATGTGGTGATCACCGAGCAAGTAGCCAACGGTGTGGCGGTGCGCATGGCGGTGCTGTTCCTGCTGCTCGGTTCCGGCATGGACCTGACTGAAAGCGAGAAGATGGCGGCATGATCTCAGTTATGACTCGAAAGCTCCTCCGATGACTCCCAGGCTCGCTGCCGTGCCGCGGAGCGGCTCTGTCGCCATCAGAGGCGGAACCGTGGTGGACTCCAACGGCAGCCGCCGTGCCGACGTTCTGGTCGGGGACGGTCGGATAATCGCGGTCGATGCCGCCGACGATGCTTCGGACGTGACCGCCGACCGCGTCTTGGACGCCTCCGGGTGTCTGGTGGCGCCGGGCCTGGTGGATCTGCACGTCCATCTGCGACAGCCCGGCCGAGAAGACGCCGAAACCATCGAAACCGGCGCCAGAGGCGCCGCATTGGGCGGTTTCACAGCAGTGGTCGCCATGCCCAACACCACCCCGACCATTGACTGCGCCGCAGTGGTGCGCGAGGTGCAGGACCTCAGCGACGGCGCCTGCTGCGACGTGTATCCCTCAGCGGCGATCACTCTCGGCCGGCGGGGCGAGGAACTGGCGCCCATGGCTGAGATGGCGCGCCTGGGAGTGAGGATGTTCACCGACGACGGCGCCGGGGTGCAGAGCTCCAGGGTGATGCGACGCGCCCTCGAATACGCGTCCGGTCTCGATCATCTCGCAGGCGGCGCCGCGGTGGTGCTGGCTCAGCACTGCGAGGTGGAAGAACTGTCGGAGGGCGGCTGCATGCACGAAGGCGAATGGTCGAGCCGGCTGGGACTCGGCGGGCAACCCGCAGAAGCCGAGGAGTTGATGGTCATGCGCGACATCGCGCTGGCTCGCCTCACCGGATCGAGGGTGCATTTTCAGCATCTGTCGACGGCGGGGTCGGTGGCCATGGTGCGGGCCGCCAAACAGGCGGGACTGCCGGTCACCGCGGAGGCGACCACCCATCATTTCACCCTCACCGACTCGTGTTGCGCCGATTACGACACGGTCTTCAAAGTGCATCCGCCGCTGCGGACCGAAGCCGACGTGGCTGCGATCCGCGCGGGTTTGAGCGACGGCACGATCGACGCGATCGCCACGGATCACGCGCCTCACACCAGCGCCGACAAGGAGAAGCCTTTCGACTCGGCGCCTCCGGGGATGCTGGGCCTCGAAACCGCGCTGGCTCTGGCGCTGACCGAACTGGACCTGCCGGCAGAGCAGATACTGGCTCTGATGTCATGGCGGCCGGCCGCCATCGCCGGAATCGACGACCGTCACGGCCGACCGGTGGCGCCCGGCGAGCCCGCCAACCTGTGCGTCATCGACCCTGCAGCCGAATGGACGGTGTCAGGCGAGGACATGGCCAGCCCCAGCCGCAACACCCCCTATGAGGGCCGGCGCCTGAAAGGCCGAGTGCGCCACACTCTGCTGGACGCGGCGCCTGTGGTGATCGACGGCGAAGCCCAGCGATGAGCGCGAGCACGCCGCCCGCGGCGGCGCTTCTGGTGCTGCGCGACGGCGAGACCTTCGAAGGCGAAGCCGTCGGCGCCCCCGCGGGCGTGTCGGCGGGCGAAGTCGTTTTCAACACCGTGATGAGCGGCTACACCGAGGTGATCACCGATCCTTCCTACGCCGGACAGATCATCACCTTCACCTATCCCCACATCGGCAACTACGGCGTCAGCAGCGACGACTTCGAAGCGGCCCGGCCCTGGTGCCGGGGCGTGATCATGCGAGACTTGGCGCGACTCCACAGCAGCTGGCGCGCCGAAGGCAGCCTCGAAGACTTCCTGCGCGAGCACAACGTCGCCGCCATCTCCGGGATCGACACCCGCCGCCTGACCCGTCACATCCGCGACGCGGGATCCATGCCGGGGGCTTTCGGCGTCGCAAGCCGCGCCGATCTGCTGGCCGCGGCCCGAGCCGAGCCCGGCACCAGCGGAGTCGATCTGGTCGGTCAGGTCACCACCGCCGAGCCCTACACCTGCGGCCACGGCCCGCGCCGGGTCGTCGCTTATGACCTGGGCATAAAATCGACGATCCTGCGATGTCTCGGCGAGTTGGCGACCGTCACGGTCGTGCCCGCACAGACGCCCGCGTCGGAAGCGCTCGCCGGCCGGCCCGACGGTGTGTTCTTCAGCAACGGCCCGGGAGACCCCGAGATGGCTGTCGCCACCGTCGAAGCCATGAAGGAGATGCTGGGCCGAGTCCCCGTGTTCGGTATCTGCCTCGGATATCAGCTGTTGGCGCTGGCGCTCGGGGGCAGCACCTTCAAGATGCGTTTCGGGCATCACGGAGGCAACGTGCCGATCCGCTGCAACTCCACTGGCCGGATCGAGATCACCAGCCAGAACCACAACTTCGCGGTGGCGGCCGGCTCGGTGCCGGGCGTCGCCGAGACGCACGTCTGCCTGAACGACGACACCCTGGCCGGGCTCGAATTGCCCGACGCTGAAGCTTTCGGCGTGCAATACCATCCCGAGGCCGGCCCCGGCCCCCACGACGCCCGACACCACTTCGCCCGTTTCGCTGAGATGATGGACCGTCACCGTGCCGCGGCGTGACGACATCGAGTCGATACTGATCATCGGCTCGGGGCCGATAGTCATCGGCCAAGCCTGCGAGTTCGACTATTCCGGCACTCAAGCCTGCCGGGTGCTGCGCGACGAGGGCTATCGGGTGATCCTGGCCAACTCCAACCCGGCCACCATCATGACCGACCCCGAAGTGGCCGACGTAACCTACGTGGAGCCGCTCGACGCCGCCGTGCTGGCCAGGATCATCGAGCGTGAGCGGCCCGATGCGGTGCTGGCGACCCTGGGAGGCCAGACCGGTCTGAACCTGGCCATGGAACTCGCCGAATCCGGGGTGCTCGAAGCTGCCGGCGCCGAACTGATCGGCGCCACCGCCTCCGCGATCGCCACTGCCGAGGACCGGCAGCTCTTCAAGCAGGCGATGATCGAGATCGGCCTCGACGTTCCCCGCTCCGGCGTCGCCCACGACATCGAGACCGCTCGAGAGGTGATGCAGCGGGTGGGCCTGCCGGTGATCGTGCGTCCCGCCTACATACTCGGAGGCCGCGGCGCCGGCATCGCTGAGACCCCCGAAGAGTTCGAGGAGGTCGCATCCTTCGGCCTCGACGCCAGCCCCATAACCGAGATCCTGATCGAGGAGTCGATAGTGGGCTGGAAAGAGTTCGAGCTGGAGGTGATGCGCGATCACGCCGACAACTGCGTGGTCGTCTGCGCCATCGAGAACCTCGACCCCATGGGCGTCCACACCGGCGACTCCATCACCGTGGCGCCCACCCAGACGCTGAGCGACCCCGAGTATCAGCAGATGCGCGACGCGGCTTTCGCGGTGCTGCGCCGTGTCGGCGTCGAGACCGGCGGATCGAACGTGCAGTTCGCGGTGGATCCCGCCACCGGCCGCCAGGTCGTGATCGAGATGAACCCCAGGGTCAGCCGCTCCTCGGCGTTGGCGTCGAAAGCCACGGGCTTCCCCATCGCCAAGATCGCGGCCCGGCTCGCGGTCGGTTACACGCTCGACGAGATCCCCAACGACATCACCGGCGTGACCCCGGCCTCGTTCGAGCCGACCCTCGATTACGTGGTCACCAAAGTCCCGCGCTGGGTGTTCGAGAAGTTCCAGGCCACCCGCAACACTCTCGGCACTTCCATGCAGTCGGTCGGCGAGGTCATGGCCATAGGACGCACCTTCTGCGAGTCGCTGCAAAAAGCGCTCCGGTCGCTGGAACAAGGACGCTTCGGGCTCAACGCCGACCCTGCGGAGGCCGCTTCGGACAGGCTCGACGACGCTCAGCTTCTGGCGGCCGCCGCGGTGCCCACACCCGAGCGGATCTTCCAGCTCGAAGCGTTGCTGCGCCGGGGGGCGACACTCGAGGAGGTCAACGCCGCGACAGGCGTCGACCCGTGGTTCCTTCACCAGATGCTGCGCATCAGCCAGGAGAGGGCGCGCCTTGAAGCTGCCGGCGCCGAGACGCCCGGCACAGTGCCCGACATGGAGCGCTCCCGATGGCTTCAGGCCAAACGCTTGGGGTTCTCCGACGCTCAACTCGCCTATCTGTGGGGCGCGCCCGCAACCGAGGTGAGGGCCGTGCGCGAACAGGCCGGGGTGCGGCCCACCTACAAGACCGTCGACACCTGCGCGGCCGAGTTCGAGGCCGTCACCCCGTATCACTACTCGAGCTACGAGGACAGCGACGAGATACGCGCCGCCGAGCGTCCCCGAGTGGTGATCTGCGGCTCGGGGCCCAACCGCATCGGGCAGGGCATCGAATTCGACTACTGCTGCGTCCACGCGGGGCAGGCGCTGCGCGACGCCGGCTACGAGACGGTGATGATCAACTGCAACCCCGAGACAGTCTCAACCGACTACGACGCCAACGACCGGCTCTACTTCGAGCCGCTCACCATCGAGGACGTGTCCAACGTGATCGCCGCGGAGGATCCCGTCGGGGTGATCGTGTCGTTGGGCGGGCAGACCCCGCTGGCGCTGTCGGGGGAGCTACCCGCGGAGTTGGTGCTGGGCACGTCGCCTGCGTCGATCGACCTCGCCGAGGACCGTCAACGCTGGAACGCGTTGTGCGCGCGTCTGGGGATCCCCCAGCCGCCGGGCGGCACGGCCACCGGCTACAGAGAGGCGCGCCAGGTCGCGCAAGGAGTCGGCTACCCGGTACTGGTGCGGCCTTCGTACGTGCTGGGCGGACGTGCCATGACCATCGTCTACAACGACGACGAACTGGCCGCGGCGATCGCCGAGCTCGCCGATTCCGGTTCGCTGGGACGCGAAGGAGGCCCGGCTTCGCAGCGGCCCGTGCTGGTGGACCGCTTCTTGGAGGACGCCGTCGAAGTGGATGTCGACGCTTTGCGAGACTGCACCGGCGAAGTGCAGATCGGCGCAGTCATGGAGCATGTCGAATCCGCCGGCGTGCATTCGGGCGACTCCGCCTGCACGATCCCGCCCACCACTCTCGGCGCTGACGTGGTGGCTCTGATCTGCGACCACACGCGCCGCATCGCCGCCGAGCTCGAGGTCGTGGGTCTGCTGAACGTGCAGTTCGCCGTCACGCGCGGCCCCTCCTCCGCCGCCGCCGCGTCCCGCGCTTCCGCCGCCGCGTCCCGCGCCTCCGGCGAAGGCGAGGCTGAAGTCTTCGTCATCGAAGCCAACCCCAGGGCGTCGCGCACGGTGCCGTTCGTGGCCAAGGCCACCGGGGCGCCTCTGGCCATGGCGGCGGCGCGCCTCATGGTGAAAGCGACCCTGGCCGAACTGCGCGCCGAGGGGCTGCTGCCGGCACAGAGGTCGGACCCGACGGCGGATCCGGGCTTCGTGGCGGTCAAGGAGGTGGTGCTGCCTTTCAACCGCTTCCCTGACGCCGATGCGGTGCTCGGGCCGGAAATGCGCTCCACCGGCGAAGTCATGGCGATCGACTCCACTCCGGGGCTGGCTTTCGTCAAAGCGCAGCTGGCCGCAGGCACCCGCCTGCCGGCTGAAGGCACGGTGTTCATGTCGATGGCGGACCGCGACAAGCCGATCGGATTGCGAGCCGCCCGGATCTTCCATGAGCTCGGCTACCGGCTGGCCGCCACGGCAGGCACGGCGCGATGCCTGCGCGACGGGGGAGTGCCGGTGGCCGTCGAGGTCGCCAAACTGGGCGACGAGGCGCCGCGCGGCAAGCCTGACGCAGTGCAGATGATCGCCGCCGGCGAGGTTCATCTGGTGGTCAACTCGCCCCACGGACGCGGCCCCCGCGCCGACGGCGAGCACATCCGCTCCGCTGTCGGGCGAGCCGGCTTGCCTCTGCTGACCACTGGCGCCGCCGCGCTGGCTGCCGCTGACGGCCTTCGGGACTCGCGCGATCACAGCCCCGCAGTGAACAGCCTGCAGGAGTATCACGCAAGGCTGAAGCCAGCCGGCGCCGGCAGTGGTTGATCTAACCGCGAGCGTCGGCAGCGTCACGCTGCGAGCGCCGGTCATGACCGCTTCGGGCACGTCCGGGCACGGCGCCGAACTGGCCGGCTACGGCCGGCTGAGCGAGCTGGGGGCCGTGGTGGTGAAATCGCTCAGCGACGAGCCCTGGCCCGGCAACCCGGCCCCGCGGCTGCATCCTTTGAGCACAGCCGCGGCAGGCATGATCAACAGCGTCGGGCTGCAAGGTCCGGGCATCGCTCACTGGCTCGAACACGATCTGCCCGAACTGCTCGACAGCGGCGCCACGGTGATAGCCAGCATCTGGGGCGGCACAGTCGATTCCTACCGGCGTGCCGCGGGACTGCTGGCTCACGCCCCCGCCGAGGTCGCTGCGGTGGAGGTCAACGTGTCGTGCCCCAACACCGACGACGGCATGCGCATGTTCGCCCACTCCGCGGACGCGACCGCCGCCGCAGTGGAGGCCGCCGCCGGTTGCGGCCGCCCCCGCTGGGCCAAACTCAGCCCCAACACTTTCGAGCTGACGGACGTGGCTGCTGCCGCCGTCGCGGCCGGCGCTGCGGGCGTGGTGCTAGCCAACACTCTTTCGGGCATGGTCATAGACATCGACAAGCGGCGCCCCGCTTTGGGCGCGCGGCGCGGCGGCGTCAGCGGCGCGGCGCTGCGTCCGGTGGCCGTGCGCGCCGTCTACGATGTGAGGGCGGCGCTGCCCGCGGTGCCCATCGTCGGGGTCGGCGGGGTGGGGCGCGGCACGGACGCTGTCGAGATGATCATGGCCGGTGCTTCGGCTGTGCAGGTCGGCACAGCGATCTTCGCGGATCCCAGGGCACCGTGGCGGGTGCTGCACGAGCTGCGTCAATGGTGCGAAGCTCATGGCGTGCAGAAACTCGACGAATTGATCGGAGCAGCCCATGAACCATGAGAACGCCGACAGCAGACCCGACGGCCGGCCCGACAGAGTGCGCGATTGTCTGGCTTTGGCTTTGGATGTCGATGACCTAGTGGCCGCCACTCGCCTGGCCAGGTCCCTCGTGGGGCATTTCCGGGTGGCGAAAGTGGGCTTGGAGCTGTACACGGCGGCCGGCCCCGAAGCGGTCGGCGCTCTGGCAGATCTCGGCTATGACGTGTTCTGCGACCTCAAGCTCCATGACATTCCCACCACCGTGGCCCGAGCCGCGCGTGTGGCGGGCGAGCTGGGAGTCTCCTATCTCACGGCGCACGCCGCCGGGGGCGCCGAGATGCTGCGAGCAGGCGCCGAAGGATTGGCCGCGGGCGCCTCCGGGCCTGCGGGCCTGTTGGCTGTGACCGTGCTGACCAGCGAGGCTCAGGCCGCAGCGACCCGCGACCGGGTGGCTCAGCGTATGGAACTCGCCGCCGAGGCGGGCGCCGCGGGCGTGGTGTGCGCGGCGCCTGATCTCACCGCCACCAGGCATGTCCGCCCCGAGCTGCTGAGGGCGGTGCCGGGCATTCGGCTGCCCGACGATTCGCTGGACGACCAACGCCGGGTGGCTTCGCCTGTCCAGGCGCTGGCGGCCGGAGCGGACCTGCTGGTGGTCGGCCGGCCGGTCACCAGAGCTGAGGATCCCGTGGAAGCGGCCGAGCGTCTGCACGACAGCCTCCGCCAGCAGGATCCCGAGACGGCGACCTAGAACGCGCCCGAAGCCGCGCCCGTGTTACGGGCGGTTCGCGGTGGCAGAGCCGCGCCGATGCAACTAGCCTCGCCGTTCATGGCAAAACCCTTTGCGATTACCGATGAGGTCAGGCGCGCCGCTCTGGCCAAAGCTGTCGTTGTGCGCCGCGAGCGTTCCGAGCTGCGAGCGCAGCTCAAAGCCGGCGACCTCGAGTTGACCGACTTGTTGTCCCGCCTCAAAGACGACACCGTCGGCAAGATGAAAGTGCTGTACGTGATCGAGTCTCTGCCCGGCGTCGGCAAAGTCAAGGCCCGCAGAGCGATGGAAGAGCTCGAGATCGCCGAGAATCGCCGCCTGCGAGGGCTGGGAAGCCGTCAACGCAACGGAATGCTCGAAGCTTTCGGCTGACGAAGGCGACGATAGGCTCGCAGGGGTGACCTCCCTGGCGGGCCGCACAGTGGTGGTGATCTCCGGGCCCGGCGGCGTGGGGAAGGGAACCATCGTCGAGCAGCTGCTGA
The DNA here is from genome assembly GCA_026708645.1 of Acidimicrobiaceae bacterium. Lineage (GTDB taxonomy): Bacteria > Actinomycetota > Acidimicrobiia > Acidimicrobiales > Aldehydirespiratoraceae > Aldehydirespirator. Next base: position 39,640 of record JAPOUM010000017.1, read on the forward strand.
CTCGCGACCCTCGGCTCTGGTTGTCGCGTTCGTGGACCACCAGGCCGCGGCGCGTCGGCGAACCCGAAGGCGCTTATGTGTTCGTGGATCGCGCCGATTTCGAGGCGGCTGTGGCCGAGGGCCGGTTCTTGGAATGGGTGGAGTTCCTGGATTATCTGCAAGGCACGCCGTTGCCGGCGCCACCCGACGACTGCGACGTGGTTCTGGAGATCGACGTGGGAGGGGGCCGTCAGGTCAAGCAGCTGCTGGACGACGTCGTGCTGGTGTTCGTCGATGCTCCCAGCCCCGAACATCAGCGGCAGCGGCTGGAGCGGCGCGGCGACGATCCCGCGACAGTGCAGCGCCGCATGAGCAAGACCGACTCGGAGCGGGCCGAAGCTTTGGAGCTGGGCTATGAGATCGTGGTCAACGACGATCTGAGCCGCGCCGTCGAAGCCATCGAGGCCCTAGTCGAAGCCGACAGGGACCGCCGAGGCTAGATGTCGGCTCGAGCCCGTCGATGCCGCCTGACGCGACTCCGGGCGATGCCGTGATCGAGACGGTCACCGGATCAATAACGTCGCTGGGGTTCTCGTCGGGGCACCGCTTCGTGATCGGCAACTGGACCAGCAGCCCCGTCGGGGCGCTCAGCGACGTGATGTGGGCTCAGCCCGACGGTCGGCGCGTGCTGCTGGCGCCCGAGCACGGCGCCGACTACATCACCTCGATCTACACCTTCGACGAGGTCCGCCCGCAGCCTGTGGAGGTGACCGACAGCGACGTCTCCGTCTCTGTGTCGACCGGCGATCTGCGACTGTCGATCGATCTGAGCAGTTTCGTGGCGCCGTTCCCGCCGCGGCCGCGGTTCGTGACCGCCACGGTCGAGAACTGGATGGCGCGGGCCCTGCTCGGCATCAGAACCCATGGCGTGAGCCCGACCGGCGTCGAGGAGTGGTACCGCACCCGCAAGCTCTCGCGGGTGCGCTCCGCCGCAGGAACGCTCGGCGAAGTTGATCTGGGCGAGCTGAGACCTGTTGAGCGTCCGCTGGGTTTCGGTTTCACCGACCCGCCCCGGCCGCCGTGTCAGACGATCCTGAAAGTAGACCTCATCAGAATTCGCCCAGGCCGTCAAGAAGATCGAGCCAACTAGAAGCATCCATTTCCTCAGTAATTGCATCTTGCTCTGCCAGCGTTGCAGGTGCAGAAGCAGTCATGGCTGATTGTTCTTGTGGTTTTGGAGTAGAAGGCCGTGCGGTCGTCTTCATGTTCTCGGCGGCGAGACGCTCGGATTCTTCTGCCCTGCGCCGTTCGCGATCGGCGCGCCGACGATATCTGTTAGCAGCTGACGTTTTCCCCAGAGTTTCGGCATCCACCGCAAGCTTCCTTAAATGCTCCTCTTGCCGCCGGCCGCGTTCGGCAGCCTTAATGCAAAATCGAGACAGCCACGGCGATGATGTGCGAGAATTCGGTGAACGGGATATGAAAGGCCTTAGTTTCATGAGCAAAATCCCTGAACCAGCCCTAAATACACGATAACCAGTTTAATGTTTTTGAAGAATACGGCTGATAGAATGCATTATCAACACCTAACCTTTGCGACATCTAACCCGAGGGACTGAGCGTATATTCGCTTCATGGTGACCTCCTTGATGCAATCAATGTCGAAATATTTTGATAGCACAGTGGTTAGCGATTATCAAGCCTGCACGATTGGTGTCCTTTGTCGGGCGGTCGGTCGGGGCTTGGCGGCGGTGCCGTCTACCCAGACGTTGCTTATGTCGTCGGCTGTGGCTAGGCGCACCAGTTTCTCGAAGCGGCGAGCCTCGTCGTCGATGCCCTCCCACAGGCGGATCGCTCCTTCCGGACGGTCGCTGTGCACCGCGATGGCGTCGAAGCGCCGGCCGGGCTCGATCAAACCCACTGGCAGGTCCAGCAACGCGGCGCCGCCTGCTGTGGCCAGCCAGAACGCGGTCACAGTGTCGATGCGCGATTCGGCCACGCCGCGTGCAGGCGCTTCGAGCGACGCGTCCACACCGTCCTCGAGCATGCGCGACACGGTCACGGCGTCTTGGCACACGCCCAGCAGTCCGGGCCTGGCGCCGCCGGCGATGTCGCTGCCCAGACCGACGCCGACCCCGGCAGCCATAGCCCGGCGCACCCCGAACACGGCGTTAGCGAAATACGAGTTCGACATCGGGCAGTGGGCCACGCCCGCCTGATTGGCCGCGGCCCGAGCCATGTCGGCGCTGCTGAGATGGTCGCTGTGAGCCAAAACCGTGCGGGGGCGCATCAGACCGAAACGCTCGAGCGCCGCGGCGTCGCTGGCGCCGAAGCGGTCGCGGGCGTATTCGCAGTGCCAGTCGGACTCTGCGCAGTGGGTCTGGATCGGCGTCCCGGTCGCCTCGGCCAACTCGCCGAGCCCTTCGAGCAGAGCGTCGCTGCAAGCAGGCGTGAACCTGGGTGTGACGATCGGCGCAACCAGCGGCGCCGCGGCGCAGGCGGTGTTGACAGCATCGCCTGATCCGCCGGCCTTGGCGGCTGCGCCCCCGTCGGTCTGCTCGCAGTCGGTGTGCTTTTTGCGGGCGCCGTTTGAGCCGCCGGGCGGCGCGCCGCCGCCGGCTTCGGCCTTGGCGACTCTGGACGATTCGACGGCCGTGATCGCCTCGATGGACTCCGCCGACGCTGCCACACCCGCTGCGGCGGTGGGGTCGCGGTACCACTCGGGCGTGCCCGACGGGTGATCCATCGCCACCCGGCCCACCAGCGCCCGCTGCCCGTGGCGGACGCAAGCCCGCGCCAGAGCGGTGGTGGCTTCACCGTGGACAGAAGAGAAGTAGAGCGCAGTGGTGGTGCCCATCGCCAGAAGCGACGGCACGAGATCGTCCCATACAGCTTCCGCGAAGGCGGTGTCGGCGTAGCGGGCCTCCAGAGGGAAGGTGTATTCGAACAGCCAACGCTCCAGCGGCAGGTCCAGTCCGGTGCCGAGCTGAGGCCACTGCGGCGCATGGACATGCAGATCCACCAGCCCCGGCATAAGGACTGCGCCGCCGTCGAGTTCGACGCGCTGTGCTGCCGTCGCAAGAGCGCGCCTCGCGGCTTTGGCGCCCTCGGTGCCGGCACGGTCATGAACCGCCGTGATCAATCCGGTTTGATCAACCTCGACCACGGCATCGGTCACCGTCAGACGATCCGGTGACGGGGTCTGCATCAAGGTGCCGGCCACGGCCAGGGCCGCGCCGCCGACGCTCATTGTGCGCCAATCAAATCTGAAAAAGCCGAGACGGCCGTGTCGATGTCGGCGTCGCTGACGTCGAGGTGCGTCACCAGCCGGCATCGCGAGCCGTGCCAGTCGCTGACCACCCCGCGTTCGAGCAGAGCGCTGCGCAAGTCCTGTTGCGGGTGCAGGAGTGCGTCTTCGAGGCGGATGAACACCATGTTGGTGCTGCAGGATTCAACGGTCACGCCGTCGGTCTCGGCCAGTCCTTCAGCCAGACGAGCAGCCTTGGCGTGATCGTCGGCCAGCCGTTCGATGTGATGCTCGAGCGCATACAAGCCCGCCGCCGCCACCAGTCCGGCCTGGCGCAGCCCGCCGCCGAGCATTTTGCGCCATTTGTGAGCCTCGTCGATCAGATCCGTCGATCCTGCCAGGAGCGACCCCACGGGCGCACCCAGACCTTTCGACAAACACACCGACACCGAATCGAAATGCGAGGCCACTTCTGCCGGCGGCACCCCGAGAGCCACGGCGGCGTTCCACATTCGGGCGCCGTCGAGATGATGCGCCAGGCCGTGCCGTGCGGCGACCTCAGCCGAGGCGCGCATCTGCTCTAGGCACAGCACTTTGCCGTCGATGGTGTTCTCGAGGCACAGCAGCCGGGTGCGCGCGAAGTGATGATCGCGGCGTTTCACCGCGCCGGAAGCTGCTTCGAGATCGAGCATCCCGTCTTCGCCGGTCGGCACCGGCTGAGGCTGAATCGAGCCGAGCACCGCGCCTCCGCCGGCTTCATACATGTAGCAGTGAGCGTGATCGCCGACTATGTACTCGTCGCCGCGCCCGCAATGCGACAGCAACGCGCAAAGGTTGCTCTGTGTTCCGCTGGTCACGAACAGCGCCGCCTCTTTGCCCAGCAGCTCCGCCACGGCGGACTGCAGACGGTTGACGGTGGGGTCCTCGCCGTAGACGTCGTCGCCGACCGCGGCCTCTGCCATTGCCGCACGCATGGCTGCGGTCGGTTCGGTGACAGTGTCGGAGCGGAGATCGATCACGGCGTCAGGCTACGGTATTCGCAGGCGCCGCCGGAACTGGCGCCGCCGAGGAAGTGCCCGCCGGAGACGACAGCAGGAGAGCCGGGACATGCCGCGAACTGTTCGAAATCATCAGAGCTTCGAAGTTTCAGGGCTTTCGCAGGTGCTGGCGCAGCTCGAAGAGCAAGGCACGTCACAGAATCGCAAGATTTATGGCCGCCACGGGGCCGCCGAGCCGATGTTCGGCGTCAGTTACGCGGTTCTCAACAAGATCGCCAAAGAGATCAAGACGGATCACGAGCTGGCCGAGCAGCTCTGGGACAGCGGCAACCATGACGCTCGCGTGCTGGCACTGAAAGTGGCGGATCCGTCGTCAATGACAGTGCCACAGGCGCGCTGTTGGCTTGAAGGCGTCGACAACTACATCCTTGCTGAGGCTTTGGGTGGCTTCTGCGCCCGCACACCGCACGCTCGCGCCTTGAGCGACTCTTGGCGTGACGTCCCGGCTGAATGGCCCGCTTCGGTGGGCTGGTCCATCGTTGCCTGCACCGCTGAAGATGCAGACGTGTGGTCGCTGCCCGAGCTGTATGACCTGCTTTCACGGATCGAGGCCGAAATAGCCCGACGCCCCAACCGGGTGCGCCACGAAATGAACGGGGCCATGATCGTGATGGCGCTGCGTGACACAGAGTTGCGCTCAGCTGTGCTGGCCGCCGCCGAACGGATCGGCCCGGTGCAGGTCGATCACGGCCAGACCGGCTGCAAAACCCCGGAAGTCTCCGACTACGTGCAGCGCACCCTGGCTCACCGAGCCAGACGCGCTGAACGGGCTGAGACAGCCAGCTAATGAGGCTTGCGGCGACAGCGCTCCGTCGGTAGCTCAGATGGCCGGCTATGGCTCAGATGCCGGCTATGTCAAAACGGGTGGGCGCCGGGAAATGCCTCTTCGGCCCGGCTTCAGCGGCTCGCAGCAGGCGTATCACCCGGCAGCGATGCCCGGCGTAGGGGGCTAACAGTTCCAGCATCGAGTCGTCGTCGCCGTCGTCGATGCCGCTGAGAGCATAGGTCACCATTCTCGGCACATGGAGATCGCCGACAGGCACCGCGTCCGCGTCGGCGGCCGCCACAGCCGTGGCGCGCGCCGCGGTCCAGGGGCCTATGCCGCTGAGCCGTTCCAGCCATTGACGGGCTTCAGCTGCGGGCACACCCTCGAGCCGCTCCAACCGGTCGGCGTGTTTGGCCGCCGTCCGGATCACCCGGCTGCGGCCTCGGTCCACTCCGGCGCGGTGAAAATCGTGATCCGGCAGCCGCAGCGCCACTTCAGGTTTCGGGAACACCGGCAGCGGAGCGTCGCCGGGCGCCTCAGCGCCGAACAGCCGACCCATGCGGGCCACCGAAGCCCGAGCGTCTGCGCTGACCACCCGCTGAAAGATCGCCGCCGTGGCTGTGGCTTCATACCAGCGGCCGGTTGCGCTCAACCGCGGCACGCCCAACTTTTCGGCGAGTTCGCTTATCACCGGATCAAGAGGTCGGAAGCCGCTGGGGTCGTCGCTGTCGCCCAGTAGAGCCGGCAGCTGCTCAACAGCCCACTCGGCGCCCGGTCCCCAGGCGTCGGCGATGATTTCGCCTGAGACAGCCCGGAACGCTGTTGCGGCTGACCCTTGCGGCGTTTCGCTGCACCACCAGCCGATGCCGTTGCGCCGCTTGCAGGTCTTCACCCACATCAAAGTCAGCTCGAAGTTGAGCCTGTAGCGCGGGCGGAACACGGTGGAACAGTCCGGCGGCGCCTCAGGGGCAGTGCCCCAGACGGCGGCTCTGGTCGTAGGCGAGTATGCGGCGCTGCTCGGAGCGCCGCGTGAAGCAGCGCTCGCGTTGTGCGTCATCTCTCAAGGCGCCGAAGCGGGTGCGTCAGCGCCTGTGCCTGAGTTTGTGACGGCGTCAGCATTCGCAGCGTCTGCGCTGTTGCTTGTGCCAGCGTCTGTGCCTGAGTTTGTGCCGGTGTCTGAGCTGGCGCTCTGAGCTTCGATGACGGTCTCGAGAGCCTCCAGCATTTCACGGTCCGACGCTTCCGACAGCCCGAGATCGGCTTCGGCCTGCTTCGTGGCCGCGCGGGTCAGTTCGCCCATGATCCCGTCCACCGGCCCGGGGTCGTAGCCGAGAAGCAGAAGCACCTCCTGCAAGTCGGCCACTTCGGCGCCCTCGAGCGGACGGTTCGCTTCAAGTAGCGCCGCCGCGGCCGGGTCGTTCGGGTCGATCAGGTGCTGAGGCGCCCGAGCCACGATGGCGCCGTCGTCGCCGAAGATGGCGTCGTCGATTATCGGAACAGCCCAACCCAGCATCCCCCAGAACACCAGCAGCAACACGATCAGCAGGAACGTTCCCTGCAGATGCGTGCGCATGACGTGAACCCTCGACGCGGAACTCTCGAGGCTCACCTGATCGCCAGCTGCCTGATCGTCAGTTGAAGGCGCTGCGACGCAGCCGGTCCCGGATCTTGACGCACTCGGGGCACACCGGATAACGCGACGGGTCGCGGCTCGGGACCCAGACCTTCCCGCACAGCGCGCGCAACGGTGTGCCTTCTATGTACGCCCGGTTGGCGTCGGCGCGGCGTGTGTAGTGCGCGAAGCGGTCGTGGTCGCCCTCGTCTGTGGCCTCACGAACCTCGGGTTCGACGATGGTGACGGTGCCGGTCTCCGGCACAGCGATCGTCTCAGAAGCGCTGCTGGTCATGCAGTGGAGCCTATATTCGCTGAGAGCTTTGCTTGTTCTGACGCAGCCCGCCCGAGCGGACAGACACGGCTCCGCGGCACCTGCAGCAGACGGCGGAGCACCGCGGCGCAGCGCACCGCAGGCAGGCGCGCTGACGGCTGCCGGCTGGGCGCTAGGGTGCGGCGCCGTGCTGGAGATGAGCATCGAAACCCGTGATGCCATGGTGGCTCGCGCCATCGCGGAGCTGCCCAACGAGGCCTGCGGGCTGTTCGCTGCGACAGCAGGCTCAGACCGCGTCGAGCGCTTCTATCCGATGCGCAACACCGCCGAATCGCCCAAGCGCTACGTGCTCGACGGCAAAGAGATGCTCGACGTGGAACTCAAAGCCGAACAGGAAGGACTGCTGGTGGCGGGGGTGATGCACTCGCACACCCGCACCACCAATTACCCCTCACCGACCGACATCGCCGACGCGGCCCGTTTCGACCCTTTCGGCGCCTGGCATTTCGTGATCGTCTCGTTGCGCCACGCTGAGGCGTCGCTGCGGTCGTTTCGGATACTCGACGGCGAAGTCACCGAAGAGCCCGTGAAGATACGCGCTTGAAGCACGATCCGCCCGTCTCGGTGACGCGACCGCTCCCAGAATCTGAGGTTCTGGGGTTCTGAGGCCCAGAACCTGAAGGTCAGGAAACTGAGGAATCGCCCAGCAGTTCGCGTATCGCTCGGCGCGCCACCACGGCGGGCGCTTCCAGCGGCCCGAAATGCCCCAGACCCTCGAAGCTCACGAAACGTCCTTTGGGCAGGGCCTCAGCCACCGCCGGAGCGAAGTCGGCCGGGTCGGTCGTGTCGCTTCCGGCCGTCCCGGCCGCCACCACAGTCGCAACATCGATCTGAGTGATCTCCCGGGGCGAGAGCGTGTCGCTGGCTTCAAAAGTGCGGGCTTCGGTCTCGGCCGGGCAGGCCAGGCGCACCCGGCCGTCGGGCAGGTCCACGAAACCGGCTTCGACATAGGCGGCCAAAGCGTCGCTGCGCAGCACTCCCAGAGGCGGACGGCTCGAGTAGCGAGCCAAAGCCTCCGCCCGCGAGTTGAAAACCTCGCGCCGGTTGCGCGCCCCGGCCGCGAGAGGATTGTTGTCAGGAGTGGCGGCAGCCTCCTCGGGCAGAACGATCGGCTCGTACATGAACAAGCCATCGAAGGCGCCGGGCGCGGCCTGCTCGGCCAGCAGCAGAGCGGCGCCGCCCATCGAATGCCCGAAACCGTAGAGCTGAGACGAGCCGATGGCGACCGCGCAGGCCGTCACATCGGCGCCCATGCCATGCCATGAGTAGGTCCCGTCCGGGCTCTCGCCTGAGCCTCCGTGGCCGCGGAAATCGAGCGCCCAAACACGGAAATCCCTGGTGAAGCAGTGCGCCAGGGGCGTGTATGCCAGTCCGTGGAATCCGGTGGCGTGACAGATCAGCAGATCAGGCGCCGGACTGTTTGCCGGACTGCTCGCCGGGCCGCCCAGCAGCCGCAGTTTGAGGGTCACCCCGTCGGCGGTGGTGACGACGGCTCCGGCGCCTGCGGCCTCCGCCGGCTCGGACGGTCGTCGCTGCAGGTCTGCATGCGCAGGCACGGAGTATTTCTATCGGCGCCCCGCCGCCGATAGTTTCAGGTGGTGACAGGCGGCGGAGTTCGGGTGCTGTTGGGGCCTCGCTACCGGGCCGTGTCGGTGTCGCTGATCGGCACGGTGGCCATGGCCTCCTACAACAATCTCTCGGTCACCGCGGCGCTGCCCGACATCGGCGACGATCTCGGCCGGGTGGCGCTGCTGCCCTGGGTGGTGACGGTGGAGTTGCTGGCAGCGGCGGTCGCCGTGCTCGCCGTGGGTCCCTTCATCGACGGCGCCGGCGCGCAGCGAGCCTTCCGCGTCACGGTGGCGGCTTTTCTGGCTGCGTCGGCGCTTTGCGCGTTGGCGCCCACCATGGAGCTGCTGATAGCGGCGCGGATCTTGCAGGGCATGGGCAGCGGCGCTCTGATCGGCACTGCGTTCACCTGCATCGGGCTGGTCTACGACGATACGGCCCGCCCCTGGGCCTACGCCCTCTTCTCGTCGGTTTGGGGAGTCATGGGCATCGGCGGGCCGGCGCTGGCGGCGGTGCTGGTGAGCACTCTCGGCTGGCGCGCCGTGTTCGCCTTCAATCTGCCCGTTGCCGCCGCGGCGGCCGCAGTGGGCTGGCGCCGGCTGCCGCAGCAGGCGCCTGAGGCCGCGGCGGATCCGCTCGACCGGCGGGGACTGGTCACGCTGAGCGCGCTCACCGTGGCGCTGCTGCTGGCGACCTCGGGACTGAACTGGTACAGCGTCGCGCTGCTGGCCGCGGCGGTGCTGCTGGGCTTCGGCTACGCGCGCCACGCCCGCGCCGCCGCGGCGCCGGTCGTGCGCCTGGAGCACATATCAGGCGTTCAGTGGCGCAGCATCCACCTGCTGGGTTCGTTGACGATGGCCGGCGGCACCGGCGCCAGCGTCTTTCTGCCTCTGTACCTGAAAGCGGGCCGCGGCTCGTCGGCGGCCTTCGCGGCTTTCGCGGTGCTCTGGATGACCTTGGGCTGGTCGACGGCGTCCTGGGTGTCGGGTGCGATGCAGCAGCGCTTCCATGCGGCGACTGTGGCGCTGATCGGCGCCTGCATCATCTCGGTCTCGGCGATCTCGGTGACTGCGGCAGTGGCTCTGGAAGCGCCCGTGGCGGTGCTGTTGGCGATGTTCGCCTGCGTCGGATGGGGCATCGGCACTATAAGCACGTCGAGCATGGCGCTGCTTCAGGGCCGCGCCGAGCCCCGCGAAATGGGCCGGATCAGCTCGGCTCACCATTTTCTGCGTTCGCTGGGTTTCGCTTACGGGGCGGCGTTCGCCGGTCTGGTGATCTTCTGGGCCGTTGAGCGCAGCATCGGCGACACGGAACTGGTGCGCGACCTTCTGGGGGACTCCGACCTGGCGGTCGACGCTGCCGTGGCCGACGCCTTGCGGTCGGCGTACGCCTGGTCGCTGGCGGCGATGGCGGCGCTTTGCACGCTGACGCTGCCTGCCGCCGCGGCGCTGGCGCGCCGATATGATCCTGAGCGAGCCACTCGGGATTAGCTGTTTCTCACTCGTGACGGGCTGGGTGAGAGTGCCGCTGGGATCAGACCGGCGGCGAACTTCAACTGATTTCAACCGACTTCCACGAAATTTTCACCGGACTAGCGGGGTGCGGCGATGACCGTCAAGCGAGACGCTCTGGACTTGATCGGCGACACGCCGGTCGTGGACGTCTCACAGCTGAGCCCCAACCCTCGGGTGCGTCTGGTGGCCAAGCTCGAGAGCGCCAACCCCACCGGTTCGGTGAAGGACCGCATCGCCAAGGCGATGGTGCTGGAAGCCGAAGCCGACGGCACACTCGGCCCGGGCAAGCAGATCCTGGAGCCGTCCTCGGGCAACACCGGAATAGCGCTGGCGATGATCGCCCGGATACGCGACTATCCGATCACGGTGGTGATGCCCGAGAACACTTCGCCGGAGCGGCGCGCCATGCTGGAAGTGTTCGGCGCCCGGATCGTGCTGTCGCCTGGAGCTGAGGGATCCAACGGGGCGGTGCGCCTGTCGCAGCAGATGGCCCTGGAGCATCCCGACTGGGTGTTCTTGTACCAGTACGGCAACGAAGCCAATCCTCGAGTGCATTACCAGACCACCGGCCCCGAGATACTCAGAGACGTTCCCGATGTGACTCATTTCGTGGGCGGCTTGGGCACCAGCGGCACTTTGATGGGCGTGGGAACCTGCCTCAAGGAGGCGTATCCCGATATCAAGATTCTGGCTGTGGAGCCGCCGGCGGGGGAGATGGTCGACGGGCTGCGCAGCCTCGACGACGGTTTCATCCCGCCGGTCTATGAGAAGTGGGGCGGCGCCGACCTGCTCGACGGCAAGCGCATCGTGAGGCCCCGCGAGTCCGTGGAGCACACCCGCAAACTGGCCGACGCGGGGATATTCGCGGGCATTTCGTCGGGCGCTACTTTGGCGGGAGCGGTTCGGGTCGCCGAGCGGATCGAGTCCGGCACCGTGGTGTTCATCGTGTGCGACGGCGGTTGGAAGTACCTGTCGAGCCGGGCCTGGACCGGCGATCTCGACGAAGTGGCCGAGCGCGCCTCGGAGATCATCTACTTCTAGTTCCGCGGGCGCCGCGGGCGCCGCCAGCAGCCCGGACTCCGGAGGCTTCCAAGGCTTTCGTGGTCTTCAAGGCTTCCAGTGCCCGCGGCGGATCATCACTTCGCGCAGCACCGAGGGGCGGTCGGTCATTATGCCGTCGACGCCCATGTCGAGCAGTCGGTGCATCTCCGCGGCGGAGTCGATAGTCCAAACATGGACCGCCACGCCGTGACGTCTCGCCGCAGCCAGGAAACCGGGCCGGACCAGCGGCACGCCCCGGAACCTGGTCGGCACTTGGGCGGCCTGGAAGTCGAACGAACCCGGCCACGGCAGGCGCCCCGAGAAACCGGCCGCTGCCAGACGCGCGATCCCTCGAGGTCCGGCGCCGACGCACAGACGGCCCTCGACACGGCTGCGCACCTGCCGGGTCCGGTAGTCCGAGAAAGAGCACACACAGACCCTCTCGGCGGCGCCTGATCGCCTGATCGCCTCCGCCAAGGGCCCGATGGCAGCATCGCTTTTGGGGTCGATGTTGATCCTGGTGTGCGGCAGTTCCTCGAGCAGTTCGTCCAGACGCAAGATCGGGTCGCTGCCGGCCACCAGAGCCCGGCGCACCTGCTGCCAGCCGAGGCCGCTGACAGCACCGCGCCCGTCGGTCACCCGGTCGAGGGTGCTGTCGTGGAATGCCACCGCGACCCCGTCGGCTGTGGCATGCACGTCGGTCTCCACATGAGTGAAACCCAGATCCACGGCATGACGGAAGGCGCGCAACGTGTTCTCGGGGAACTCCTCGGCGCCGCCGCGATGCGCGAAGGCGATCGGGCCTTCCACATCGAGATACGGATGATCCGCCATCGCAAAAAACTTAGAGCAAGCACGGACAGTTGACTCGGCGCGTCCAAGAGAACTTATCCACAGGGTGGCACTGCGCTGCTTGTAGCCTGAGGCCATGCAGCGTCGCACCAAAATCGTCGCCACGATAGGACCGGCGAGCGAGAGCGAGTCCACGCTCGCCGACATGATGGCCGCAGGCATGGATGTGGCCCGCATCGGCTTGGCGCACGGCACCCTCGACGAGGCGATCGAGCGCTATCAGCGAATCCGCAGAGTCTCAGCCGAAGTCGGCCGGCCCGTCGGGATCCTGGTCGATCTGCCCGGGCCCAAGGTCCGCGCCGCCAGCTTCGGCGAGACGTCGGTGAAGTTCCATTCCGACAGCACCGTGGAGATGCTCGTCGGGTCGCAAAGCTCCACCGACAGCGTCATCGAAGTCGACTACGAAGGCCTGCTCGAGGATGTGCTGGTCGGGGACACTTTGGACGTGGGCGACGGCCGGGTGGTGCTCGACGTGGTCGACAAGGGCGGCGACCGCCTGAAGGTGCGGGTCGTCCACGGCGGCGTGCTGTCGGGCTGCCCCGGGGTTCACATCCCGGCCGACCGGCTGCGGATCTCCACGCCCACCCCGGCTGATTTCGTGGCCTTGGACGCGTTCACGGATCTCGGGGTGGACATGGTGGCGATCTCTTTCGTGCGCTCGGCGCACGACATCCGCCGTGTCGGCACTGAACCTCATCCTCGCGGGCCTCTGCTGTGCGCCAAGATCGAGACTCGGGCAGCCGTGCAGAACCTGGCGGGCATCATCGACACGGCCGGGTCGGTGATGGTGGCTCGAGGCGACTTGGGCAGCGAATGCAGCATCGAAGAGCTGCCGCATCTGCAAAAGCAGATCATCCAGCAGTGCATCGCCCGCGGGCGTCCGGTCATCACCGCCACGCAGATGCTGGAGTCGATGGTGTCGCGCCCGTCGCCCACCCGAGCCGAAGCCTCAGACGTCGCCAACGCCGTGTTCGACGGCTCGTCCGCTTTGATGCTCTCGGGCGAGACGGCGGTGGGCGTCGATCCGGCCAACGTGGTGCGCACCATGGACCGGATCGCCCGGAGAGCCGACGAAGAGTTCGACTATGAGGGGTGGGCCGAACGCCTCGCAGAGCTGCGCATGACCGACTCGAGCCATGACGACACGGCGATCACCGACGCCATGACCATGGCAGCCTGGAGGGCTGCGGGCGAGCTCGGGATCTCGACGATCCTGGCCATCTCGGGCACCGGTTTCACGGTGCGGTCGATGGCCCGTTTCAGGCCTCAGGCTCGGATCGTCGGCATGTCGCACAATGAGCGCGCCGCCGCTCAGCTGACTCTGAGCTGGGGCACCACGCCGGTGCTGGTCAAAGACCGCGGCTCCAACGACGAGATGGTCCGTCAGGCGGTGGCGGTCGCCTGTGAGCGCGACTATGTGCGCTCCGGCGAGATCGTGGCGGTGCTGGCAGGCGCCGACAACCGGTCGCGCAGCGCCAACGTGCTAAGGCTGGAGCGCGTCCCATAGGTCGGCGCCCTGCCACAGCAGGGCCACGGCCAGAACTGCGACAACTGCGAACAGCGTCAGGCGCAGCAGCCAGCGGCGCACGAAGCGGATCAACAGCAGCCCGACCACCAGCAGCATCGCGCCCGCCGCGGCCACTGCGTTCTGCGCAGGCGCAGCAGACACAGAGTCGAGCCATTCGCTCAGCACCTGCTCAGCTAGCCGCCGCGCCGTCGATCAAGGCGCCTTCGGCTCTCAGCGAGAGGCTCGGCGCCGCCTTCGCCTTGCGCAGCGTTTCGCTCCTCGAGTGCGTCGTCACCGCAGGGCAGGCTAGTCGTGAGAAACCGGCGGGCCCGTCGCCTTCGCCGTGCGGGCGGAGGCTTGAGCGCCACACGGATTCGTCGGTAATCACTTTGCAGTGACAGGCGGATTCGCCGGAGATCAGAGTTGCGGGCAGCGCACTCCGCAGCGTGTCGCAACAGCGCACGCCAAGGCGCGGAAATCCCAGTAGCAGTCCTGAACAGCGTTGACGTGCCCGCCGAGCGCTCCGTCGGCCGCTGTGAGCTTGAACATCGGTTTGCGGGCTTCCTGCGCGTAGGGCATCAGGCTCCGATAGTGCTTCAGCGTGGCCAGGCAGTGCTCGTCGGTTTCTGATGCCGTCTTGTTCTCGGCGGCAGGCTCGTCGAGGACCGAGCCGCGATACTCGCCGGGTATTGCCTCCATCCAGCGTGCATAGGCTTTGACCGGACGGTCGAGCCGGACGGCGTGTTGCAGCACCACGTAGCCGATCGGTTTCATGGCGCCGCCGGGCAAGGCGACATCTCCCAAACTCGCGAGTTCTTTCGCTCGATCCAGGCGCGCCTGCCATTGCCTGCGCCAGTCGCGAAGCGTCGGACCGAGGTTGCGGAGCCCTTGCAGCGAGAACAGGTCGGGCGCGAGGGGGGTCACCACGAAATCAGCGGCGATCAGCGCTGCCCGGTTGATGGCGCCGAGGTTGGGGCCGACGTCGATCAGAACGAGATCGGCCTCGGCTCGCTCCCTCGCCCGGCTCAGCACCCGGCTGAGCGCCGTGATCACCCTGAAGGCGCGCTCGCTTCCGTCGAGGCATTGAGGCCACTGGCTTGAGAACTCGTCTTCCGCGCCCGAAAGCGCCAGGTCGCCGGCCAGAACCCCCAGCGGAGAGCGAGGGTTGGCCATCGCGGGCGAGGCGATGTCGCCGGTGCCTCCCAGCAGCGGCATTAGGGCGCCGTGGACTGTGCGCCGCGGAGGGTCGGGTGACCACAACTCCTCGGCTTCGTATTCGTCGAGGAACATGCTGGTGAGGTTGGCTTGAGGATCCAGATCAGCCGCCACCACACTCAAACCGAGGTCGGCGTACATCCAAGCCAGGTGATACACGAGCGAAGTCTTGCCGACGCCGCCCTTGTTGTTGAAGAAAGCGACGGTGGTCATCGCCGGGCCGCCCTCACGATCACCCGTATCCGGGAGTCCTCTACCTGGAATTCCGGCTCGGGATTGTCGTTGCTTCGCAAGGCGCGCACAGCCGACGGGATGCCGTAACCGAACCGTTGGGCGAATCCGAGGTTGGCCATGATCTCGGCGATCAGCTGGTTGCGGTATGCCGTGGCGCCTTTCAGCAGCGTCTCCGGGGTGACGGCTCCGAACAGTCCGCCGGGGCTTTCTATTTCGACGCGTTCTGAATACCAGTAGAGGCGCGAAGGGGAGTGCGTGCCCTCATAGCTGCGATGCATCACCGCGTTGTAGGCGAGCTGGAGCAGAGCCTCCACGGGATAGTCGGGGAACCGTTGCTCTCGATCTCCTGAAGCGATGTCTAGTCGTGTGCTCACGTTGAGCCTCACGAGCCTGCTGAGATCTCCGAGGATGTCCTCGATTCGACCAGTCAGGGCCTGAGAGTTTCTGGGCGGGTCGGTCACGTCGTCGCCGTCGAAGCGAACGAACTGGACCCACGACTCCGGCAGCCAATGCTGGGCTTCGCGACCGAACGCCAGCATCGCCCCATTCGTGGGAGTGTCGCCGCTCATCAGGCGCAAGGAACGCAGCTGATCCTCCAGCGGCCGCTGGTTCTCGGCAAGAACCTCGGCGGAAACAGCACACGGCAAGTAGCGGCGCCGGATGTGGTCGATGTCGAGATCGTCGATGGATGCTCCGTGCGCCGGCCTCAAATCGAACGGCGCGTCCAGGTTTCGCCGCCGCTCAGCGAGCCGCTGCTCGTCGCTGGCTGTGGCTGAACGAACAGTGGGTCCGATCCTCACCCAGACGCGCCCCTCGTAGCGGACCGGCGGGTGGTTCGATGGCTGCACTGTAACCACAGCCACTTCGCATCCGTCGAGGGTGCGTCGCTGCACGTCCATCGAAGGCCGGGGCAGGAGTTCGCCGTGGTCACGCATATCGGCCAGACGCTTGAGGAGTGCGTCGTCGATCGTTGTGCCGGCGCAGCTTCCGTCGTCCTCAACGCCTACGAGTATCACGCCGGGTTTGCCGTGTCCGCTCAGATCGTTGGCGAAGGCGCAGATGCTTCTAAGAATCTTGGTGGCTGAAGAGTTCGATAGGGAGCGTTTGCGCTCGACGAGGTCGGACTCCGGGCTTGCCATCATCGCGGCCAGATCATCATCGCTGTATCCGTTCGGCGGCACCCCTCAACAGTACCCGCCGCCGCTATGTGCGGGGTAGGCATGGGTGAGCCGGGTCTTTCGCGCCATCAGAAGGTGTCGCAAACCGACATTGAATGGTGCCACAAACCGGTAGTGAGAAACCGTGAACGGGTATCGCGCGAGGCTGGTGGACCCGCTTGTTGCCCAGTATCTGGCCGACTTGCCCGCGGTTGCGCTGGTCGGACCGAGGGCGTCGGGCAAGACTACGACGGCGACCCGGCAGGCGCGCTCCGTGTTGCGCCTTGAACGCCCGGCTGAGGCGGCGGCAGTGATAGCGGACCCCGCCGCCGCTCTTGCGGATCTGCCCGAACCCGTGCTTGTCGACGAGTCGCAGGAAGCATCCCATGTGCTCGGCGCGGTCAAGCGTGCTTGCGATGCCGATCCGCGTCCTGGCAGGTTCATTCTGACAGGGTCCGTCCGCGCGGAAATGGATGTTCGCACATGGCTGTCAACCGGTCGGGTCACACGGATCTCTATGTTCCCGATCGGGTAACTAGGCTATGAGGTCGTGAATGATCCTGTTTCTCTGCTTTCGCAGGGCCCGCCTGAGACTGTGCTCCCGCCTGAGCCCGAGGACGTTCGGGCAGCGTTGGCCGAGGCGGCTGCGAGCAGCGAGCCTGTGGCCGCTTTCGGGTCGGTGTGCGTGCGCTGGCCGCAGTGCCTTGATGCGTGGGCGGGGCTCGGTGAATGCCTCGAGGCGGGCGAGGCCACTCCGGCGCTCGCCTACGCCGCGTTCAGGACCGGCTATCACCGAGGCTTGGACCGGCTGCGGGCCGGCGGCTGGCGCGGGTCCGGGCATGTGCGCTGGCGCCATGCGACCAATCGCGGGTTCCTGCGAGCATTGAGCGGGCTGCAGAGAGTGGCCGCAGAGATAGGCGAGCACGCCGAAGCCCAGCGCTGCGCGGTGTTCCTGATGCAACTCGACCCGGAGTGGCCGCCGTCTGACGACGCTTTTGGTTGAGCCCGGCGGCTGCGGCTGCATGGGGGCGGTGCTGGCGGGCGGTGCAAGCTCGCGGATGGGCACAGACAAAGCCTTCATAGTGGTTGACGGTGAGCCGATGGTGCTGCGGGCGGTGCGTGCTTTGCAGGCAGCGGGGGTTCGACGCACGGTGGTGGTGGGCGGTGACGAGCCTCGCCTCAAGGCGCTGGGGCTGGAGACGCTGGCCGACGATCATCCCGGCGAGGGCCCGCTTGGGGCGGTGCTCACAGCGCTCACAAGCCTGCAAGGCGCCGGTGTAGCGCAAAGGCCGGACATTGTGCTGCATGAAACCGGCATTGCCCAAGGCGCAGACGCAGCGGCGGGCGGATCACGCCGACAAGCAACCGGACCGGACTTCGATGCGCTGGTGACTCTGCCCTGTGATGCGTTGTCGCCCGACCCTGCAGTGATCCGACGCCTGATCGAGAGCTTCGCCTCAGATTGCGCCGAGCCTGACGGAGCAGAGGCCGAGGTGATAGTGCCGCTGGGCGGCGGCGAGCCCCAGTGGATGCACGCGCTGTGGCGCAGCAGTTGTCTGGACGCGCTGTCGGCGGCGTTCGCCGAAGGCTTACGGGCGCCGCGCCAAGCGGCGCAGCGGCTGCGGATCGCCACGGTCGAGGTGCCAGGATCAGTATGGTTCGATGACGCTGATCAGCCCGAGGAACTGCCCTGAAGTCCAAGGTGCGGCTCAGTGGCTTTGCCCGGCCCGATTGAACGCTATGTTGGCATGACAGAATACAGAGACACAAAATTTGTCGGGGTTGATGGTCGGCGTCTTTGATCTGCTACACGAGTGTGCATACTGGCAAGCCGTTGTCTCTCCAGCCTTCGGTTCCGTTTTCGTAGAGTCCTGTTTTGGCGGATACTTCCAGGTTGATCTCGGGGTAGAGGATCCCGATCCGCAGGCAGCGCTCCATGTAGCGCCGGTTCAAGCGTCGAGCTTCACTGGCAGAGGCGGGGGTTTCTTGTCGCCATCGTGTTGTGAGTTCGTTTGCGGCGAAGTCTGCGGCTTCTTGGCGGGGGTTGTGGTCGGCCATGTTCTCGGCTGTGTTGTCGACCACGGTTTGCACCAGCACGACCGCTACGGCAGCGAGTCCTGCGATGGCTGCGACTATCAGCAGCCATTCCAGCGAGGTGAGCCCGGCGTCGCGCATTAGGGCATGCTGCCGGTTTCGTCGCCGGTGGGCGTTGAGGGTTTCATTCAAGTGTGATGCCTTCAGAGCGGGCGCATTCCTCAGGATCTTCTTCTTCAAGACATGCCAATCGTAAGTAGTCTACGTATGGGTGGTTGATGCTATTTTCATAATCAATCGGTACAACAGTTTCTGGGTTAGCGAGTATCCATTCACGCAAGGATTCCGTATAATAATCTCGCCGAATTTTGATCAATTCGTCACGATGTACTGAATTTAGCGCTGGATAGGTTGCAGCATATTTGTGACATTCATGCCGAAAATCTAAGAACTCATCTAGTGTCATTCCATAGCGATCTTGGTAGCTTGTAAGTTCGTCTTTTGTGACGGGAATATATCCATCTTGAAGCTCGCTATATAGCTTGATCTCAGGCCACTGTGAGCTTTCTACGCAGATATCCAGCGATTGGTAAAATGCATCCCGAAGAGTGATTATAGCTTTTTCAACTTCTGCCGGGCGCGCTTCATCGGCAGTTATGAGTTGCCAGGCCGCTCTTAGTTCAAAGAAGAAGCGATCTCGCCACAGCGGACTTTGTGAATCCCATTCTTGAATCTCTGCTAGTGCTGCTTCGTAGGTGCGGAAGTGTGCTAGTGTAGGGATATGATGGTCAATAATATAATTATCGACAAGGCTATCAATACCGATTTCCTCTTCAGAATATCTTTGTTCTATTTCTTCAGTGTATTCTCGTTTGCTAGTGTAGGTGTCCAAATCAGCGGTCCCATATCGAACGGATTCGACTGAGGGATGTGCGGAGTTGTTGCTAGAACACGATAGCAAAAACAGTAAAGTAGATAGTGCAACTACTAAAGTATGAGATGTTCGCACTCTCATATTCTTCCTTCAACCTAATCGTATCGTAATTTGGTATCTGTTTATGCTTTGAGTATCAGCAGCTATTCCAGCGGAGTGAGGCTGGCTTCGCTTGCTGAGCAGCGTCGCCGATTCTGTCGCCGGTGGGCGTTGATGGTTTCATTCAAGTGTGATGCCTTCAGAGCGGGCGCATTCCTCAGGATCTTCTTCTTCAAGACATATCAATCGCAAGTAGTCCACGTATGGGTGGTTGATGCTATTGTCGTAATCAATAGGTACAACAGTTTCTGGGTAATCGAGCATCCATTCACGCAAAAATTCCCTATAATATTCTTGTCGAATTTTGATCAGTTCGTCACGATTCGCTGGATCTAATACTGGATAAGGTGCGGCGTATTTGTGACATTCATGTCGAAAATCCAAGAACTCATCCGGTGTCAGTTTGTATTGATTTTGGAAGTCTATGAACTCATCGTGGGTAATAGGAATATAGCTATTCGAACTCTCATTATAGAATTTTATCTCGGGCCATTGTGAACGTTCTGTACAGATATCTAAAGATTGATAAAAAGCTTTCTGAAGAGTGTTCACAGCCGTTTCAACTTCTAGGGGCCGCTCCTCGTCTGCCATTCTGAGCACCCAGCGCGCTCTGTTTTCAAATAGTATACGATCACGTGCCAACGGGCTTCCCGGTTCCCATTCAGACTCTATTTTGGCTAAATCTGCTTCACTGCGTGCTTCATAGGTGCGGTAGTGAACTAAGATATGATCATCATTGATGTAATCATCAACAATATCAGAAATACCAATTTCTTCTTCAGTGTATCCTCTTTTTTCTTCTTCAGTATATCCTCTTTTATTGACATAATTATCATTATTAACATAGTTATCAACATTAGCCACTCCATAACGAACAGATTTGGTTGAACTTTGTGTGTTGCTGTTTTCCGAACATGCTATTAAGCATAGCAAGACACCAAGTGCAACCGCTAGTCTATTTAATACTTCTGTAACCATAGCATACCGAGACCTTATTATAGTTGATTATTGGTATAAATGATATTTGACATTTTGTATGTACTTAAGCCAAAGTACATAGTGATTGCTATGTCATGGCATGCTTTCATTTGAGCAGTATTCAAAGACCATGTATAGTAGTTATGCGTTTCTAAAACGGAGTCTTGAGTGGCATTACATAAATTGCGTAGATCTTTATAAAGTTTCGGAGTGGTCGGCGTGACGGGGGTCGGCGTCGGGGTGCTGGTGGTGACGGTGAGCGTGAAACTGCCCTGGGTTCGGGCTTGTCGAGTGGTGGCCTCGATCGTGTAGACGCCCGCAGCGAGACGCGTCTCGATACGCGAATCGCAGGTGTCGGAGTCGGCGTCGTCGTTTCGGGCGCGGATCGTGCCAGTTGCGCTGTGACCGTTGAGCACATACAGATACGAGTCCTGGGTCGACGACAAAGCAATCACAATGTTGGTGTCGGCTGTGAGCGTGAAAGTGAAACGCTTCGCGAAATAGCGGGTCTGAGAGTCGCCTCGCTGCGACGACAAGCATCCCTGCGACGAAGACCACACACCCCGATGCGTCAGCCGTTGAGCACCCAGCGACCTCAACGCTGTCACACACCCCGCCACCGGCGCCACCGGCACCGTCGTAGTGGTCGTGGTTGTGGTGGTCGTGGCCGGTCGCGGCGCAGGCTGCGTCGTCGTCGTGGTAGTGGTTGTTGTGGTTGTTGTCGTGGCGGTGGGCGCGGGCGGTGCTGGTGTTGTTGGACGGGCGGGAACGGTGATGACGCACGTCCGGCCTGACAGGCGGCCTCTGTTGCACGAGTAACGGACGCTCGCGGTTGCTCGCCGTGTCGAGGTGGTCGTTCGCGAACATGTCGAACCGCTGCGCGTCCAGCCCGCGTCGCAACGGTATGTTCTCGTCACCACGGTCGCTGCGGTCAATATGCAGCTGCGGCCCGACAGACGACCCGACGCGCACGAATACACCACCGTCACAGCTGCCGTCGTCACTGCGCCTGCGCCCGGTCAACCCCCAAAGAACCCGCAACCCCGAGATCCTCAAAACCCGGAAACCCCGCCAAACCCGACACCACCACACAAACCGCCACCAACCACGACAAGCCCTTGACCGACCAAACACCGACACGACCCGAGCCGAACCTCACAACACCACCTCTACCACACCACCAACCCAGCCGTCAAGCCATGCGCTAGTCGAGCTTCGGCCAAGAGTCGACGTTGCCGCTATGACGTCGAACACGTTCGCTGACGAGCCGCCCCTGATTGGCTCCCGCTCGGCGCGGGCGACAGAACTCGGCGGCTGCGGCAGCATGGGCCGCAGCGCTGTCGGTCGGCGAAATCGTTCGGCGGCGCCGTCCGGCGACTAGCATCGCGGCGGCCCGGCTGACGAGCGGGCTGCGCCGCGGACGGCGGCAGCACAAAGGAGAGGGCATGGCGAATCCGACGCCCTACCGATACGTCGGCTCCCGCGCCGAGCTGCGAGCCGTGGTCGCAGCGCTGGCGGCCGAGCCGAGGTTCGCTTTGGACACCGAATTCCACAGGGAGCGCACCTACCGGCCTCAGGCTGCGTTGATACAGATCGCCTGGCCCGGAGACTTGGTGTTGATAGACCCGCTGGCGGTGGACGTGGAAGCTCTGGCCGAAGTGTTCGCCTCCGGCGCTCTGATGGTGGCGCACGCCGCGGCCCAAGACCTGGAAGTTCTTGAGGATTGCTGCGGGATGGCGCCGCCGCGGATTTTCGACACCCAGATCGCGGCAGGTTTCCTGGGTCTCGGCACGCCGGCGCTGTCGGCGCTGTATGAGAGCGAGATCGGCTGGCGGCCCCCGAAAGGCGACCGGCTCACCGACTGGCTGGCGCGCCCGCTCAAAGCCTCGCAGCTCGATTACGCGGCGGGCGACGTGATGCACCTGCTGGAGATCCACGACCGTCTCTCGGGCCGGCTGCAGCAGACGGGTCGCAGCGGCTGGGCCGAGGCGGAATTCGAGCTGCTCCTGGAACGCAACCGGGCGCGCCAGAAGCCTGAGGACGCTTGGACGCGGCTCAAAGAAGCGAAGCATCTGCGCCGCCGCGACCTGCCGGTGGTGCGCCAGCTGGCGGCTTGGCGCGAGCGACACGCCGCGAAGATCAACCATCCGGTTCGCCATGTGCTGTCGGATGTGGCGGTGGTGTCCATCGCCCAGGCAGCACCGCGGAGCGTCGAGCAGTTGGCCGCAGTGCGCGGCGTCAGCGCGGGCACGGCTCGCGGCCGGCTGGGAGGAGCGATACTGGGCGCCGTCGCTGAAGGCTTGGAGTCGAAGTGGAGTCCGCCGCCGAGACGCGCCACGCGTTCGGACATGATGGATCGTTTGCGGCCGGTGGTGGGGCTGGCTGCGACATGGGTGAACCAGCTCGCACGGGATCACAAGATCGAACCGTCGCTGCTGGCGACCCGCGCTGACATCGAGGCGCTGATCCGCGGCGACGCCGAGGCAAGGCTGACGCAAGGCTGGCGTTCGGAGATGGCCGGAGAGCCTCTGCGGCGGCTGATGGCAGGCGAAGCGGCGCTGGCCTTCGACGAAGGCAGGATCGTGCTGGAGGAGCGCAGCGGAAAGCCGGCTGATTAGGCGGCGCGAGCCTGCCGGCGCGCCACCGCCGGCGTGTCGGCGCTCCCTGGCAACGCGGAAACAGGCCCGCCGAGCGGCGCAGCGGCGGCGCGCGCCAGGCTGGCTGCGCCCGGTGGCCTTGACGGCGTGAGGCGCTACATTGGATGCCTGCGAATCCGATGAACCGGGAGTTGAGCCGTGAAAAAAGGACGACACCGCAGGTATGAGGAAGCCCGCAAGTTCAAGCGCTCGCAGGTAGACGACCTTGAGGGCCTCATCGAGTCGTTCAATGAGCCAGAAGACTATGTGAAGCCCGAGCATGCTTCCTGGGCCGAGGAGTTCGCTGAGCACGAGCGCTCCGAAGCCGAACTCAAATCCGGCGACGGCTGAACCCGGGCCTCTGAGAGGCCCGGACACTCCCGGCCTTTCCAGCCCTCGAAGCTTCAGGACGGCCTTCAGAGCCCGGCTCAGAGTTCCGCAGGCTCCCCGCAGGCAGGCTGGCGCCCGCCCGAGACCGCGGGCCTAGCTCTGGCCTTCGGTCTCTTCGAGGATCTCCCCGAGGCGGACCACGTCGTCTTCGCTGACCACGCCGATGAAGTTGCCGGCGCTGTCGGTCACGGCCAGCACTTCGACGTCGGCGGCTTCCATGGCGACCACCGCGTCGCGCACCGTCCACGACGGCGAGCCCGCCGGCAGGCCCGTGGTCATGATCGAACCCACCGTGGCGGTCTCCCACAGGTCGCGCTCCACCGAGGACAGCTCAGAGAGCTGAGCCATCCCCAGATAAGTGCTGCCCTGCACCACCGGCACCACCCTCTCGCGCCGGCCCAGCACATGCATGTAGACGAAATCCGACACGGTCGCGTCCGGAGGCACTGTGAGCACGTCGGTGGTGAGGATCGAGCTCAGCGGCAGGGTGAAGCGCTGCTCCAGATGGCCGAGCCGCTTGGAAAGTTGATACTCCGCCACCGACGCCGGGCCTGCCACTACCTGGCTGACCGCCGCGGCCACCAGTGCGGGCACCACGAACGCGGCGGCGCCGGTGGACTCCGCTACGAACATCACCGCGGCGATCGGCGCCCGGTAGCCGGCGCCCAGGAAAGCCGCCAGGCCCAGCGTGGCGTAGAGGCCGGTGTAGGTCGTGTCGAGCACCACCCCAACGAACTGTCCGACTATCACCCCCAAAGTGGCGAGCGGGATGAAAACACCGCCGACGCCGTCGCCGAGCAGGGTCGCCAAAGTGGCTGCGACCCTGATCCCGAAAAGCAGCGCGATCAACTCCAGGGCGTCCTGCTGCACCACCCATTCCATGGCTCTGGTGCCCGGCCCGAGGCTGAGCACCTCGCCGAAGGCGGCGTCGGCCAACAATGCCAGGCCCGCCAGAGCCGCTGCGGCGACCGCGGCTCGCTTGTGCCAGGCGATGTCGCGCGCGCAGCGCTTGGCTCGGCGCACCAGCCAGGCGAAGCCGCGACCGCCGAAACCGGCCGCCAGCCCCAGAACCAGGGCGCCGAGAAGATCGCCGATCTGCACGTCGAGGATGGCTGCCGCGCCGCTGTCGGACACCGGCCCTTCGCCGAGGAAGGGCACCACCGGGGTGCTGCCCACCAGGAACACGAAGGTGAAGTAACTGGCTGCCGAGGCGATCAGCGAAGGCAGCAGGGCTTGAGGGGTGACGTCGTCGCGGTAGGGGGCTTCGATGGCGAAGATGACTCCCGTGGCGGGGGCTTTGAACACCGCGGCGACTCCGGCGGCCGCGCCGGCGGTGAGCAGCAGACGGGCCTCGTCGCGGCGGAAGAAGCGGCCCAGACGTTCATGCACCAGCAAGCCCATAGAGGAGCCCGCGTAGATCGACGGACCCTCCAGGCCGACCGCTCCGCCCGAGCCGATGGTGGCTATGCCGGCCAGGAGTTTGGCGGGCACGAACCGGAACGGAATGGAGGGTTGACGCTCGTGGAAGGCGCGGATGTACTCGTCGGAGGTGGCGCCAGAGACGCCGCCGCCGACGCTGCGAAGCACCAGCTTCGACAGGAGGATCCCCGCCACCGGGGCGAGCGCCAGCAGCGCCAGATGCTGTTCGAGGACGCGCTCCAACACCAGATGCAGCGCCAGAGTCTCGAAGGCGGCCACCAGAAGCGCAACCAGCACGCCAGTGGCTGCCGAGGCCGCCAACAGGCGCGGATTGCGGGCCTGGCGCAAGGTGAGGGTCAGCGGCTGCATTAGGGTCCGGCCTCAGGCGCAAGAGACGCCGCGCCGGATTCGACGCCGCTAGAGGTTGCGCCGCCAGAGGTTGCAGTGCCAGAGACCGAAGCTTCGACTAGAGTATCGATCATGTCTGATAATTCTCAATACACTTCAGAGATCGGGCCGCGGTGCGCGGCGCTGGCGGAGCAGCTTGCGGGCATAGCCGAAGAACTGGCCGACCTGCAATACCAGAGTCTGCGGGGCTCACTGGAACAGGGAGCACAGAAAGCCTCAGAAACCGAGAAGCGCCTGGCCCGGGCACGGCGATCCGTCGAGAAGGCTTCGCACCTGCTCCAGTTCGATCCGCCTTCACCGGACGTAGGGTAAGACCCTGGCTGCGGATGCGGCGCACGGTTTCGTCCTCCGCGGCCTGCAGCCGCCGGGGGCGCCGCTCTGGTTCTAGTCGCCGCCGTCGGCCCGGAGTTCGGCGGCTTTGACTTCGAGCACGTCCAGCAGTTCGTCGAAGCTCTTGGAGAAGGCGGCCACGCCTTCTTCTTCTAGGCGGTCAGTGACCTCTCGCAGGTCCACTCCCGCCGCGGCGATGCTGCGCAGGGTCTCTGCGGCTTCGTCGAGTCCCGCGTCAAGGGTCGAGGAGACGGTGCCGTGATCGGCGAAAGCCTCCAAAGTGGCGTCGGGCAGGGTGTTGACGGTGTCGCCGCCGATCAGCTCGTCGACGTAGAGAGTGTCGGGGTAGCTGGGGTTCTTGGTGGAGGTGCTGGCCCACAGCAGCCGCTGCGGCCGTGCGCCTCTGGCGGCTAGGGCCTGCCAGCGAGGCGACTCCAGGAGGCGGCAGAAATGTCCGTAGGCGATCTTGGCGTTGGCGATGGCGGCTCTGCCGCGGAGTCGCAGCGCCTCGGGTGTGGCGATCTCGGTGAGCCGGGCGTCGACTTCGGTGTCGATGCGCGACACGAAGAACGACGCCACGCTCGACACCTTCGACAGGTCGCCGGGATGCTGCTCGAGGCCCGACATGTAGGCGTCGGCGACTTCGAGGTAGCGCTCGACACCGAATATCAGGGTGACGTTGATGCTGATGCCTTCGGCGATCATGGCGGTGATCGGGGCCAAGCCCTCGACTGTCGCGGGGATCTTCACATAGAGGTTGGGCAGCGCCAGCTGCTCGTGGAGCGCTCTGGCGGCTCGAGCGGTGGCGTCGGGCTCGCGGGCCAGGCCGGGAGCGACCTCCACCGAGACGTAGCCGTCGAGGCCTTGAGAGTCGTCGTAGACGCCTCTCAGGATCGCGGCGGCGGCGGCGATGTCGGAACTGACCAGGCGCCAGTAGGCGGATTCGACGTCGAGGCCTTCGCCGATGCAACGACGGAACTCGTCGTCGTAGTCGGACGACGAGGCGATGGCTTTCTGGAAGATCGACGGGTTGGAGGTCAAGCCGCGGACGCCCCGGTCGACCCAGCGTTGCAGTTCGCCGCCGGTGGTCCAGCCGCGGCGGATGTTGTCGAGCCAGGGGCTCTGACCGCAGCGTCGGTAAAGCTCGTGCAGGAGCGAGTCGTCGGTCATGTCGGCCATGTCGGTCATGTCAGAAGTCTCCGGGCCCTGTCGACGATGTTGGTGGTCGAGATGCCGAGCTCGCGCATCACGGTAGCGCCCGGCGCCGAAGCCCCGAAGCGGTCGATGCCCAAGACTTCGCCGCACCAGCGATGCCAGCCCAGCGTGACGCCCGCCTCGACCGCCAGCGACGGCAGGTCGGGCCTCAGAATCAGGTCCTGCTCGCTTCGGGGCCGCGCCGCGAACAAGTCCCATGACGGCAGCGAAACCACCCGGGCGGCCACGCCTTCGCCGGCGAGGATCTCCGCAGCCTCGCAACACAGCGACACTTCGCTGCCTGTGGACACCAGGGTCAGAAGAGGGTTCTCGGGTTCGCGCAGCGCATAGCCGCCGCCCGCCACAGAGTCGGCGCGGGCGCCGTCGAGGACGGGCACGCTCTGGCGGGTGAGGATCAGCGCGGTCGGTCCGGGCGACTGCAGCGCCACACGCCAGGCGCCGACCGTCTCGTTGGCGTCGGCTGGACGGATCACCCGCAGCCCCGGAATAGCCCGCAGCGAGGCCAGATGCTCCACCGGCTGATGCGTCGGGCCGTCCTCCCCGACGCCCACCGAATCATGGCTCCACACGAAGATCACCTTGGCGCCGCTCAGCGCCGCCAGACGCACCGCGGGCCGCATGTAGTCGGCGAACACTAGGAAGGTGCCCACCACCGGTATGGCGCCGCCGTGCAGGGCCATGCCGTTGGCCACGGCGCCCATGGCGTGCTCTCGCACGCCGAAATAGATCTGGCGCCCGTCGGGCCGCGCGTCCGAGAAGACGCCGTGGTCCTCGATGGCGGTGCCGGTGTTGCCCGTGAGGTCGGCGCCCCCGCCGGTGAGTCCCGGCACTACCGGCGCCAAGGCCCGCAAGGCGGCGTTGGAGGCTTGGCGGGTCGCCAGAGCCTCGCCCGGCGCCCACGAAGGCAGCTCGGCCTCCCAGCCGGGCAGCCCGGCAGCGGACAGGCAAGCTTCCAGGGCGGCGCGGTCGCCGGTGTAGGCGGCTGCGCGGCTCTCCCAGTCTGTACGCCCGCTCTGCCCGGCGACCCCGGCGCGGCGGTAGTAGTCGAGCACTTCTGCGGGCACGTGGAAGGCCTCGTCTTCTGGCAGCCCCAGCAGCTTCTTGGCAGCGGCGATCTCTTCGTCGAAGATGGCGTAGCCGTGGGCTGCCGAAGTGCCCGCCGACCTGGGGGCGTCGCCGGCGATCACCGAGCGCAGGATCAGAAGCGACGGCCTGTCGTCTGCCGCGACGGCTTCGTGCAGCGCCGACTCCAGCGCGTCGAGGTCTTCGGCGGCGTCGCCCAACTCGGCGACGTGCCAGCCGTAAGCGGCGAAACGCTGCGCGGCGTCGTCTGAGAGGGCGAGGCTGGCGGGCCCGTCGATGGTGATGCGGTTGTCGTCGTAGACCACCACTAGGCGCCCCAGCTTCAGGTGGCCCGCCAGCGACGCCGCCTCGTGGCTGACGCCTTCGCAGAGGTCGCCGTCGCCGGCGATCACGAAAGTCCGGTGATCGCAGATGCCGGCGCCGAAACGGCTGCGCAGCTGGGTCTCTGCGACGGCCATGCCCACGGCGTTGGCGATGCCCTGACCGAGCGGGCCGGTGGTGACCTCGACGCCGGGAGTGCAGCCGGCTTCGGGATGCCCGGGAGTGGGCGAGCCCCACTGTCGGAAGTTCTTGAGATCCTCGAGTGTGAGGCCGTGCCCCGTGAGGTAGAGCATGGCGTACTGCAGAATCGAGGCGTGCCCCGCCGACAGCACGAAGCGGTCGCGGTCGGGCCAGTCGGGGCGTTCGGCGTCGTAGCGCATGATCCGTGTCCAAAGCACGTGCGCCAGCGGCGCCAGCGCCATGGCGGTGCCCTGATGGCCTGAACGCGCCGCGTGCGGGGCGTCCATGGCCAGAGCTTTTATGACGTTGATGCCGAGTCGTTCGTCCATGGTGTTCTAAGCCGCCGGTCTCAGGCTCTCAGGCTCTCAGGCTCTCAGGCTCTTGTCTCAGGCTCTCGACCGCAGCGGCGTCAGGCGTCGCGCGCTTCGGGCGCGGCAGGCGCCAGCAGGGTGTAGGGCACCACGGTCACGGCCCCGGCGTCGATGCGGGCTCGAGCCTCGACGGTGCCGTAATCGTCGAACTCGAGCTCGGCTCGAACCAAGCGGTAGTTGAACTTGCCCGGCTCGACCTGCAGCGGCTGCACGTTGCGGGCGATCTGCTCCTCGTCGCGCCAGTAGGTCACCTCCAGGGCGCCGACCCCGGATTCGCCGGGCGCGCAGCGCACGATCACCACCAGATGCGGCGCCCAAACCAGCGGCGCCTCCTGCGCGGCGGCGGCCGAGAACTGCACGCCGGTCAAGTCGATGCGGGTCGACGGCCCCGGCACTTGGCGCAGCTGGATGTCGTCGATGAACAAGGCGGCCACGATGTCCATGAATGTGCTCCTCGGTTGCTGTGACGGTCGCCGCATGAGGCGCGGGCGTGTCGTCCCCCGACGCTAGCTGAGAGAGCGTCCTAGTCGGGGCGCATCCGCTGCTGTCAGCTCGCGGGGGCGCGTGAGCAGGCGTCGCGGCAGCCTACTATGACGGCGATGCGTCGAGTCTTGGTTCCGGTCCTGTTGGCTGCGCTGGCCACTGCCGCGCTCGGTTCGTACATTCAGGCGCTGCGCATCGACTCGGACTCCGACCCGGGCTGGGAAGCCGACGCCGGGCCTCCCGAAAAAGTGGTGGGCACGCCGCTGCTGAGCGTGCGCCGCACCCCGGGCTGGCTCTCGGACCCGGTAACGGAGGCCCGCCTCTTCGATCAGGTCAGGGCCGTGGCCGATCTGCCTGCCGCCCCGCCGCAGACTTGCATAGCGATGTACCGCAACGGCGAGCCGGTGCTGCGCCGCCAGGCCGACCAGCCGCTGACGCCCGCCTCGCTGATGAAGATCGTCACGGCGGCCGTGATTCTCGAGACTGCCGGACCGGATGCGACGTTCACGACCGAGGCCTTCGTGCGCTTCGCTGATCTGAACGCCGCCGAAGGCGGAATCCTCACCGGCGACGTCTTCCTGGTGGGCCGCGGCGACCCCGTTTTGTCGACGCCCTCCTACGTGCTGCGCTTCGGCGACGACCGGGCTCACACCGACTTCACGCTGCTGGCCGATCAAGCCGCGGCGCGTCTCCGCAATCTGGGGATCACCAGAGTCGACGGCGCCGTCCTCGCCGACGAGACCCGCTTCCCCGAGGCGGAGCGCAACTACACGAACCAGATGGTGCAGCCCAGCGGCGAGCCGATCTGGAAGCAGTCCTATGTGAACAGCAATCAGGTCGGCCCGCTGTCGGCGCTGCTGCTCAACGACGGCTATGTGTCGTTTCCCGCCTCGACCGATTTCGTGAGCCGGCGTCGCAACCAGCGCGCCGACGACCCCGCATTGCATGCCGCCCAGGTCTTCGACGCTCTTCTGGCGGGTCGCAATGTGGTCGTCACGGCGCCTTCCGGCAAGACTGCCGCGCCGGCCCGCGACGAGCTCTACTCGCTGGGTGTCGTCGAGTCGCCGCCGATGGCCGAGATCGTGACCCGGATGCTGCGCCACTCCGACAACACCACTGCTGAGATGCTGCTCAAAGACATCGGCAGACGCTTCTCGGGCTCAGCCCGCGCCGACGCGGTCCGTGACGTGGCGGAACTCATGCAGAGGCGGCTGAGCGTCCTGACCCCGGGCACGGTCATCGCCGACGGCTCGGGCCTCTCCACGCACAGCCGGCTGAGCTGCGACCTCGTGGCCCGGCTGCTGCTCGAGGCCGGACCCGGCTCGCCGCTGGTGGAGGGCCTTGCAGTGGTGGGCGAGAGCGGCACGCTGCGCGACTGCGAAGCCGGAGCCGCGGATGCTGCGGCGTCGCCGGCGGGGGCGGGGGCGAGCGAGCCGGAGATCGGCTTGGGCGATCTCGGCAGCGTCGCCAACGTGCGGGTCTGGGCCAAGACGGGGACACTCAATGACGCGTCGGCCCTGGCGGGGGTGACCGTGGCCCGCAACGGCGACGTGTTGACCTTCGCTCTGATCTCCAACCGCCAAGACTTGATCTTCAACCTGGGCACCTGCAACGTGCTGCAGAGAGGCCTCATAGCCGTGGCCGAAGGCCATCCGTACGGGCCTTCTTCGGCTGACACGGCCCTGCACCCCCTGCCGGCGATCTCCCCTTCGGGCGACGCGGGCGCGGCTTCCGGCGCGGGCGGCGACGAGGGCCAGTGATCGACGCGGCCGCGGGCGACGACGCAGCTGCCACGCCGATGTTCGCGCTGTCGACGGCGCTGCTGCCCTCTGAGCCGCTGCCGTTGCACGTCTTCGAGCCCCGCTACGTGGCCATGCTCGACACTGTGCTCGCCGACAACCGCGAAATGGGCGTGGTCCTGATCGAGCGCGGCCGCGAGACCGGCGGCGGCGAGGTGCGCTGCGAAGTGGCGACCATGGCCCGTGTGGTGAAAGAGGAGACTCTGCCCGACGCCCGGATGCTGCTGATGGCGGTGGGGGTGAGGCGCATCAGAGTGCTCGAGTGGCTGCCTGACGACCCCTATCCGCGCGCCGTCACCGAGGATTGGCCCGATCAGCCGGCCGCCGCCGAGGCGTCCGCCGACGGACCGCCTGGCACGGCCGGAGAGGCTCTGCTGGAGCTCACCGGACTGGTGCGCCGGGCGCGAAGTCTGGCGGTCAGTCTCGAACTGGGCTTCACTCCGCCCGCGGAACTGCTCGACGATGCCGAGGTCGACCTCGGCGACGACCCGTCGATGGCCTCCTACCGGGCGGCGGCGCTGGCGCCGGTCGGCCCGCTGGATCGCTACAAGGTGCTGAGAACCCCCGAGGCCATGGCGCGGCTCGAGGTCGCCCGCAGCGTGGTGGCCGACTCTGTGGAGCTGCTGCGGGCCCGGATCGAACTGGGCGCCGGCTAGTATTCGACCAGCACTCTGGCTGCGTTCGGCGCCGTCGCGCCGGACGGTCACACGCCGGACGACACCACGCAGGACAACAAGCGCGCCGACGAGACGCGAAGACGAGTAGCCTCAGGGCTGGGAGGATCCATTGGCACGCAAGCTGGGCGTAAGCGAAGTCGGCGATCTTCTCAAGCGTTACGCACGCCAAGAGCTGCTGGGGCCGCTGCAAGGAGCTTGGCGCTGGGTGGGCTTGGGCCTGGCGGGGAGCCTGGTCCTGGTGGTGGGCTTGGTGCTTTTGACGCTGGCGATGCTGCGGGCTCTGCAGACCGAGACCGGCAGCGCCTTCTCGGGCAACCTCTCGTGGATTCCCTACCTGCTGACGGTGGTCGCGCTGACCGGCGTGATCGTGCTGCTGCTGCGACAGGTGACCAAGCGGGGGCTCGGGTGAGAGACGCATGAGCGCCGCCGCCCCCGAAGACGCCCGCGGCGACGGCGAGCGGATCAGCCGCGACACGCTGGAAAGCGCTTTGCGCGACCTGCAAGCCGACATCGACCGCGAGACGCCGCCGTTGCTGGTGCGGGTCGCCTACGGGGCGTCCGCAGCCGCGACCGCGCTGGTCGTGCTGGCCTACGTCTTCGGACGACGCGCCGGCCGCCGGAGGCGCACTGTCGTGGAAGTCAGGCGGTTCTAGGCGGTGCCGCGGCTTCCGGCGCTGGCGCCGGGATCATGGGTCGCCCGCCAAGCGAAGCGGCGCGGGCTGTTGGGAAGCTCCCGTGTGTGGTTCGCCGTGTTCGTGGCCGGCGGCGTCGTGAGACTGGCTCGCCGGGCGATGAAGCCTGACAAGCCGGAGACGCTGCTGTCCGAGCGGATAGGTCCGGGCGAGGGGATCTCGATTCGCAACGTCGATCGATGAGCTCCGGCGTCTTGCGCGTCGGTGAGCCGGTGCTGCTGATAGACCGCAAACAGCGCCGTTATCTGATCGACCTGAAAAAGGGCGGCGAGTTCCATACTCATGCCGGGGTGATCCCACATGATGAGATCATCGGCGTCGAGGAAGGCGCCAGGCTGCTCTCTGGGCGCGGCGCCGGCTTCTTGGCGTTGCGCCCCACCCAGGCGGACGCGGTACTGAAGATGCCTCGCGGCGCCCAGGTCGTTTATCCCAAAGACAGCGCCGCGATCTTGACCTGGGCCGACATTCACCCCGGCGCACGGGTGCTGGAGGCCGGGATCGGCTCGGGGGCTCTGTCGATGGCGCTGCTGCGCGCCGGCGCGGCGGTGACCGGCTATGAGTGCCGTGAGGATTTCCTGAAGGTCGCACGCGCCAACGTCGCCAGGTTCTGCGGGCCTGAGGAGCTGGAGCGCTACCGCACCGAACTGCGCGACGTTTACGAGGGTGTCGACGAGTCTGATCTTGATCGGGTGGTTTTGGATCTGCCGGAGCCGTGGCGGGTGGTGGCGCACAGCGCGGCGGCGTTGCGCGGCGGCGGCATATTCCTGGCTTACACGCCCAGCATCATGCAAGTGAAGCGCTTGCGGGAAGCGCTCGAGGACTCGCCCTTCGAGTTGCATTCCACTGTCGAAGTGCTGATGCGCGGCTGGCATGTCGCGGGCGAGGCGGTGCGTCCCGATCATCGCATGGTGGCCCACACCGGTTTTTTGACCACCAGCCGTCTCTGTGCGCCGTGAACCGACGGCAGGTCCGCTCGGGCGCGACCTGGCTGGCCGCCGGCGCCGCCGTCGCGGTGGCGGTCTTCGCGCTGCCGGGACTGTTCGACGATTCTGACCCTGCCGCCGCCGGTGACGCCGCCGCCGGCTTCAGCGGCCCCGGCGCCGGCGCCGACGAGGCCGAGGCCCCTGCGGGCGCTGCCGCCGAGCCGCCGGTGACCCGCCCGCCTCTGGGCGCGACTCCCGAACCGGGCCCTGCGCCGGACGGGCACGGCCTCTCAGAGGAGCAGCTGGCCGTCGCGGTGGCGTCCTCGGTGAGGGTGGCGGGCGCAGCCTGCGGCGGCGTAGTGCGTGAAGCCAGCGGTTTCGCCGCAGCCGACGGAGACTTGGTGGTGAGCATCGCCCACCTGATGACCGGCATGGCCGAGCCCGTCGTGGAACTCGCCGACGGGCGGGTGCTGCAAGCTCAGCTGGTGGCCTTGGACTTGGTGAACGACCTCTCGGTGCTGAGAGTCCCCGGCGCGGGACTCGAGCCGCTGGCTTTGAGCGAAGCCGTGCCCGACGGCGCCGTCGGGGCGGTGTTGGCCTGGGAGGACGAGAGCGAGCCCGACCCCACGCCGTTCCGCATCGACCGGCCGGTGACGGTTCTGACCGACCCGGTGGGCGGCGGAGAGCGGATACAGCGTCCTTCGTGGCTGCTGGCCGCCGACACCGAAGTGGGCGACTCAGGGGCTGCGCTGGCTGTCGCCGACGACGAGGAGCGGGTCATCGTGGCCGGCGTCGCCTGGGGCGCCTCGCGCCGAGGCGGCGGGGGAGTGGCCTACGCCACTCGATCCGGCGCAGTGCAGGAGCTTCTCGACTCCAGTGATCTCACTGAGCGGGTGCCTCCGCCCGAATGCGACGGCGCCCGTTGAGGCTCGCGCCTCGGCGGGCTCGAAGCCCGTTGAGGTTTCGACTCAGCCCGGTTCGATGAAGATGCACTCGCCGGGGCATTCCTCGGCGGACTCGATCACTGCCTCTAGTTGACCGTCGGGTATTGCGGCCAGCCCCTCGGCGCCGCCGGGATCTGAAAACACTTTGCCGTCCTCGACGACGTATGCGAGCCCGTCGTCGAGGAGGGTGAAGACGTCGGGCGCGATCTCTTCGCACAAGCCGTCGCCGGTGCACAAGTCTTGATCAATCCAGACCTTCATTCCGGTCATGTCGGTGCAAGCCACCTCTCTGTGTTGACGCGCCTTCGGGCGCGTCTCGGGACCTGAGCGAAAGCATACCGTGAGCGCGGCGACACCGGATGCCTGCTCGCAAGAGGCCGGTCGGAGAGTCTCGCCGCCGGCCGGTCGGGGCCGCGGCCCGATCGACCGACGACGGCTTCGGTGTTGTCGAACGGCCGCCGCCGTCTAGGGTTGCCCTCCCGTGGGCCGCCTGCAGCGGCCCGGTCCGACCGTAATGGAGGAGTTGTGAGCGAGTCCGGCATCGAGCAGTTCAGGGAACACCCCGAGCGTCTTGCACTGCTTGTCGCTGAGCTCCGCAGCGAGGTGGCTGCGCTGCGGCGCCGCTTGAACGAAGCCCCCAAGCGGGTGCGGCTGCTCGAGGAGCGTCTCGCCGACAGCAAGGGACGGCTCACTCAGGCGGTCGCCCAGAACGAGCGTCTCACCGCCATGCTGCGCGAAGCCCGCGAGCACATAACGGCGCTGCGCGACGAGGTCGAGAAGCTCACGCAGCCGCCGAGCGGTTACGGCACCGTGCTGGGATGCAACGACGACGGCACCGTCGATGTGCGCGCCGGGGGCCGCAAGATGCGAGTGTCGGTGCATCCCGACCTGACCGAGGATCTGCAAGTCGGCGAGGAGGTGGCGCTCAACGAGTCTTTCAGTGTGGTGCTGGCTCGGCGCCCCGACCGCACAGGCGAGGTGTCCGTCGTCAAGGAGCTCCTTCCCGGATCCGACCGCGCGGTGGTGCTGGGACGCGCCGACGAGGAGCGCGTGGTCGAGCTGAGCGCCAGGGTGGCGTCCGAGCCGGTGCGTTCCGGCGACCACGTGCTGATCGACGCTTCCGGCGATCTCGTGATCGAGCGCCTGCCGCGCCCCGAGGTCGAGGATCTGATCCTCGAAGAGGTGCCCGACGTCTCCTACGCCGACGTCGGCGGGCTCGACACCCAGATCGAGCAGATCACCGACGCGGTGGAGCTGCCGTTCGTGCATCATTCGCTGTTCTCCGAATACGACCTGCCGGCGCCCAAGGGGGTGCTGCTCTACGGGCCTCCCGGATGCGGCAAGACGCTGATAGCCAAGGCGGTGGCCAGCAGCCTGGCCGCGAAAGTGTCGGAGCTCTCCGGCGACGCCAGGGCGCGTAGCTACTTCTTGAACATCAAAGGCCCCGAGCTGCTCAACAAGTACGTGGGCGAGACCGAGCGCCAGATCCGCCTGGTCTTCCAGCGGGCCCGCGAGAAGAGCGAGCAGGGCTGGCCGGTGATCGTGTTCTTCGACGAGATGGAGTCGCTGTTCCGCACGCGCGGCTCGGGGATCAGCTCGGACATCGAGTCGACCATCGTGCCGCAGCTTCTGGCCGAGATCGACGGAGTGGAAGCGCTGCGCAACGTGATCGTGATCGGCGCATCCAACAGAGAGGATCTGATCGACCCGGCGATACTGCGTCCGGGCCGCCTCGACGTGAAGATCAAGATCGAGCGCCCCGATGCCGAGGCGGCGACTTCGATCTTCGCTCGTTATCTGGTGCCGACGCTGCCCATCGCGGCGGAGATGGTGGAAACCGTCGGCGGCGGCGATTCGGACAAGGCGGTGCGAGGCATGATCGAACAGACCGTCGAGGACATGTACCGGCCCGCCGACGCCAACCGCTTCCTCGAAGTGACGTACGCGAACGGCGACAAAGAGGTGATGTACTTCCGCGACTTCGCGTCGGGGGCGATGATCGAGAACGTCGTGCGCCGGGCCAAGAAGCTGGCCATCAAGCGTGAGATAGCGGGCGGTTCTCGGGGCATAGTGACAGGGGATCTGCTCGCCTCGGTGCGCCAGGAGTTCAAGGAGCACGAGGATCTGCCCAACACCACCAACCCCGACGATTGGGCCAGGATCTCCGGCAAGAAAGGCGAGCGCATCGTGTTCGTGCGCACGCTGGTGTCCAACGACGACGACGATCTCGCCTCGGGGGGCCGCTCGATCGAGCGGGTGCAGACCGGCCAATACCTCTAGATACAGCGCTGCCGACTGAGAGCGTCGCGTCGACGCGGGGCCGTTCCCGCTGCTGCTCGCTGCGGCCCGAGTGGCACGCTGTCGAGGGGGCTGAGAGGCTCACAGGTCGGCGCTTCGGCCTATGTCCTTGAATTTGTCGCATCCGGGCAATAAGGTTGGTCAGTCACTTTCGGCGATCATTCGGAGGAACCAGTGACCAAAAACAAGTCCTTGCTGTGGCGCGCGCTCGCCGTGCTGTTCTGCATTTCGCTGATCGCAGCGTCATGCGGCGACGACGACGACGACAGCGGCACAACGCAGCAGCCGGCGACGACGACGGCCGCTGCTGCGACCGACGACGAGCCCGCCGCTGACACCACGACGACTGCAGCGGCCGACGTCATCGAGAACACCCAGGACGGTGATCTCCTTGCCACCGTCATGGAGCGCGGCAAGCTCCACTGCGGTGTGTCCGGTGCTGCGGTGGCCTTCTCGGAGACCCAGCCCGACGGCACGCAGACCGGCTTCGACGCCGACTACTGCCGTGCAGTGGCAGCCGCCATCTTCGGCGACGCCGACGCCGTGGAGTACGTCCCCCTCACCGCGGCCGAGCGTTTCACCGCAGTGCAGACAGGCGCCGTGGACGTGCTGATGCGCAACACCACCTGGACCCAGGGCCGTGACACCGAGGTGGGCATGGACTTCGGGCCGACCACCTATTACGACGGCCAGCAGCTGATGGCCCGAGTCAGCGACGACTTCTCCAACTCCTCGCAGATCAGCGACATCGACGGCGCGGTGGTTTGCACCAATGCGGGCACCACCACCGAGCAGAACATCGCGGACGCGGCCGAGGAGGCCGGTGTGTCGATCACTCTCAACACCTTCGAGGACTTCGACATCGTCACCACCAACTTCGTCCAAGGCGCCTGCGACATCGTCACCACCGACGGCTCGGCGCTGGTCGGACGCAAAGCCAACCAGGAGCCCGACGATCAAGAGTGGGTCATCTTCCCGCCCACCCCGATCTCCAAAGAGCCACTCGGCCCCACCTACGGCCAGAACCAGTCGCGCTTCGCTGACGTGGTCAACTGGACCGTCTACGCCACTGTCATCGCCGACGAGAAGGGCGTCAACTCGAGCAACGTGGACGCCATGGCGGCCAATCCCCCCGACGCCGAAGTGGGCCGGCTGCTCGGAGGCGAGGGCGAGCTTCAGAGCGCCATGGGCTTGGCGCCGGACGCCTTCTGGCAGGTGATCAAGCAGGTCGGCAACTACGACGAGATCTACTCGCGCAACCTCAACCCGGTCGGTCTGACCCGTGAAGGCTCGGCCAACGCCGGCTGGCTGGACGGCGGACTCATCTACGCCCCGCCGGCGCGCTGATAGCAGAGTTCATACGCGACGCGACGAGTTCTCACTTGTCCGCGCCTGCTCTGACATTGACGGGGGTTCGGGACGCCAGTCCCGGGCCCCCGTCGTCGTTCCGGCGCCCGACCGCGGCGCCACGAACATCCAAGTGAGTCGAAGACCGGCCTCGGAGGCGCCTCAGCGTGTCCAACACTGACCAAGAAACGCTGGCAGTGACCCAGTCGCGGCGCCCGCCGTTCTATCGCGATGCCACGGTGCTCAAGTGGCTGGCGCAAGTCGCGGCACTGGCGCTGGTGCTGTTCGCGCTGATCTTCATGGCGGGGCAGGCGGGGAGCAATCTCCAGGCCAAGGACATCGCCACCGGTTACGACTTCTTGGGGGTTTCGCTGGGCAGCGATCTCGGCTCGGGCATCGACACCAACCCCGACACCAGCGGCCGAGCCCTGTGGGTGGGCATGGTCAACACCATCCGTGTCTCCATCGGCGGGATACTCCTAGCCTCCGTGCTCGGCGTGGTGGTCGGCGTGGGCCGGCTGTCGAGCAACTGGCTCGTCAAGCGGAGTTGCAGCGTGTATGTGGAAACGCTGCGCAACATCCCGTTGCTGGTGCAGATCATCTTG
This sequence comes from Acidimicrobiaceae bacterium, assembly GCA_026708645.1. GTDB lineage: Bacteria > Actinomycetota > Acidimicrobiia > Acidimicrobiales > Aldehydirespiratoraceae > Aldehydirespirator. The sequence continues at coordinate 77,888 of JAPOUM010000017.1, forward strand.
ATCTTCGCGGTGATCGCCAGTCTGCCCCGCGTCGCCATCGATCAGGGGCCGATCCACGGCTGGCTGCACATCTCCAACAAGGGAGTGTCGATTCCGCGTGTCCACATCGGCGACGGCTTCTACCAGTGGCTGATCTTCCTGTTGATAGGCGCGGCCGTGGGCCTGTGGGTGAAGCGTCGACGCTCGCAGCGTCACGACGTGATCGGACGCGACACCTACCCGGTGGCCAGTTTCGTGGCGGTGGTCGCAGCGTTCGCGCTGGCAGGCTGGTTCGCTCATCCGATCTTCGGCTGGGTCGGCGGCATCTTCGACTTCATCGCTTCGGTGCTCGACGCATTGACCCAGCAGCTGGTGCAGCTGCTGATCTCCGCAGCGGCCGCAGCGGCCGCAGTTTTGTGGATCCGGCGTTTCCTGGCGCGGCATCGCACTCCCGCCGGCCGCACCAAATTGAGCGACGACGACTATTTCCGGGTCATATTCGCGGGGCTGGCGGCAGTGCTTGCGGTGCTTTTCGTGACTGTCGGCTGGCCGGGATTCTCGAGCTGGATCATCAACTCGGGGCGCGACCTGTTCGAAGTGCTCGGCGACAAGTTCGGCGACGGCCGCACCGGTCAGCCGATCGACGCCAAACGTCCCGACATCGAGCAGCTGGGCAACTTCCCGAATTACGGTCCTGCCGGGCTCAACCTCACCCAGGGCCTCGCCGCGGTCTACTTCGGGGTGGTCCTCTACACGGCGGCGTTCATCGCCGAGATCGTGCGTGCCGGCATTCAGGCTGTGCCCAAAGGACAGACCGAAGCGGCTCAGGCTTTGGGTCTGCGCCGCTTGACGATGCTGCGCCGTGTGATCCTGCCGCAGGCGCTCAGGGTGATACTGCCGCCGTTGGGCAACCAGTACCTGAACCTCACCAAGAACACTTCCCTGGCGCTGGCCATCGGCTACACCGATCTGGTCCAGGTGGGTCAGACCGTCTACAACCAGACCGGTAAGACCCTGGAGGTGGTGTCGATCTGGATGCTGTTCTATCTGGCCTGCTCGCTGACCATCTCCGTGGTCGTCAACTTCTTCAATGTCCGTCTCAAGATCGTGGAGCGCTGAGATGGCCGACACGCGAGCCGCCGCCGAGACCGCCGAGCGCGGCGGAGCGGAAGACGCCCAAGCGGTCGAGGCGCTTCCGCCGGAGCAGCCGGGCCTGCCGCCAAGTGAATGGATCCGCAAGAACCTGTTCTCGTCGCCGTTCAACTCCGTTCTCACGGTGGCGTTCGGCCTGCTCGCGCTGCTGATCGTCCGGGGCCTCCTCAACTTCACTTTCAGCGAAGAGCGCAACTGGGATGCGGTCCGCACCAACCTGAGGCTGATATTCACCCACGCATACCCCGAGGAGCAGTACAGCCGCATCTGGGTGTGCGTGGGCACGATCGCGGTGCTCGCCGGCCTGTCGGTCGGCTTGGCCGCCGCCGAGACGGCCCGGCGGGGCGTGTCCGTCAGGAAGCTGTCGTCGAGCCTCGTGGCCATGGGCGCGACCGTCGCGCTGGGAGTGGTGCTGCGCGAGCCGTCGGCGCTCACCGACATCGAAGGCAGGGTCCGCCGCGACGACTCCGGGATCATGCGGGAGTCGTTCGCGGAGGCTATGACGGACCGTTGGGCGTGGTGGCTCGCCGCTGCGGTGCTGGCGTCGGCGGGCGCGGCGCTGTGGTTCGGTTTCGGCGACGAGCGCCGTCGCGAGACTTATGTGCGCCCGGTGGAGTTGTTCATGGTTGGGAGTGCCGTCCTGGTGCTGTCGGGATGGATCTATCCTTGGGGCCACTACGCGTTCGCGGACGGCGAGTTCATCGCAGAGCCGGGACGCACCGTGGCGATGTCCACCAAGCTGCCGTGGACGGTGATCTGGCTGCTTCTGGCTGCGGCGATAGCAGCCGGCAGGAGCATGCGACGCGCCGGAGCGGGCCCCAACTTCACGCTGGCGCTGAACCTCTGCTGGCTGGCGTGCCCCTTCGTGCTCTACTGGGTGGTGCTGAGAGACCCGGATCTCGACTGGGGCCGGGTGCTGAGCGTGGACATCCCGCTGGGCGTGCTGTTCGCGGCGCTCGGCGGAGCGGTGCTGTGGCTGCTGACCGACCAGCGCATCGGCGAACTCGGACGCATCATCGCCACGCTGCTTATGGGGGTGGCGGTACTCAACTGGGTGGCAGGCTTCTTCGGCTGGTACCCGATGCTGCAGAAGGTGCGCCTCAGCTTTCTGCTGGTGGCCTTGGCGGCCTTGGTGGCTCACAACTTCGCAGGGGAGCGCTCCAAGCGCCTCCGGCTTCTGGCGGTCTGGGTGGCTTTGATGGCGGTGTTCCATTACATGGCCACGCTGATGAACTCGCCGTCCACGGTCGAGACTCCCACCGAGGCCCTCATCGGCGGTTTCTCAGTGACCCTCATCGTGGCGTCGTTCACTCTGCTGTTCTCGTTCCCGCTGGGAGTGATGCTGGCTCTGGCGCGCACGTCGCGACTGCCGATATTCCGGGTGATGTCCACCAGCTTCATCGAAGTGGTCAGAGGGGTGCCGCTGATCACCATCCTGCTCTTCTTCGCGGTGATGCTGCAACTCTTCCTGCCTGACGGCATGAGCATCAGCCTGATCGCCGCCGCGACTCTGGGCTACACGCTGTTCTCGGCGGCGTATCTGGCTGAGAACGTGCGTGGCGGGCTGCAGTCGATCCGTCGCGGCCAGTACGAGGCCTCCGACGCGGTGGGCCTGACAGCGATGCAGCGGACGCTGTTCATCGTGTTGCCGCAGGCGCTGAGAGTGTCGATCCCGCCGCTGGTCGGTCAGGTGATCGCCACCTTCAAAGAGACTTCGCTGCTGGCCGTCATCGGCGCCTTCGACCTTTTGCGCATGGCCAACAACGTGATCCCCTCGCAGACCCAGTTCCTGGGGGTCAAACGCGAAGGACTGCTGTTCGTGTGCCTGGTTTATTGGGTCTTCGCTTACGCCATGTCCAAGCACAGCCAGCGGCTGGAGAAGCGCCTCGGAGTGGGGGAGCGTTAGCCCATGCGGCGCCCCAGGACAAGCCCGCAACGAGTCGCCGCAGTGGACGAGCCGCCACGACGGCGCCAGTCAGCGCAGCAAAGAAACGCACAAAGGAGCTGAACATGAGGGAGCCGAGCTATGAGTGTGAGTGACGCCACCACCGCTTTGACCGAGGCGCTCGCCGCCCGCGACGACATGATCGTGTGCGAGGGCGTCAACAAATGGTTCGGGGACTTCCAGGCGCTCGACGAGATCAGCGCAGTCATCAAAGAGCGTGAAGTGGTGGTGGTGCTCGGTCCGTCAGGCTCGGGCAAATCCACATGGATCCGCTGCATCAACCGTCTCGAGGTCCACCAGGAGGGCCGCATCGTCGTGGACGGCATCGAGCTCTCCAACGATCTGCGCAACATCGAGAAGATCCGTTCCGAGGTGGGGATGGTCTTCCAGCAGTTCAACCTGTTCCCGCATCTCACCGTGCTCGACAACATCACCCTGGCGCCGATCTGGGTGCGCAAGAAGCCCAAGCGCGAATCCGATGACACCGCCCGGTCGCTGCTGGAGCGTGTCGGCATACCCGAGCAGGCCGAGAAGTATCCGGGCCAGCTCTCCGGCGGCCAGCAGCAGCGGGTGGCCATCGCCCGGGCGCTGGCCATGGAGCCGCGCATCATGTTGTTCGACGAGCCCACCTCGGCGCTCGACCCCGAGATGATCAAGGAAGTGCTCGACGTGATGAAGGAACTGGCCCGCTCGGGGATGACCATGATGGTGGTCACCCACGAGATGGGCTTCGCCCGCGAGGTGGCCGACCGGGTGATCTTCATGGAGGAGGGGCAGATCGTCGAGACCGGCACCCCCGAGCATTTCTTCACCGATCCCAGAGAGGAGCGCACCAAGCTGTTCCTTTCGCAGATCCTCTGAGCGGCGGGCCTGATCCTCGGAGCGGCTGATCTGATTCCGCCGTCTCGCCGGTCGCCAGGATCGCCTGACAGAGTGCCCGGGATCGCGGCGCCCCGGGTTTCCGCCTTCCAAGTCTCGCCGCGGGCCGCGACCCTCAAGAGCGGGCGAGGCTTGCGATAGCGTCGCGGCTGTGGCAGTCCCCAAGACCGTCGGCCTTGAAACCGAGTACGGAATCGTCCATCGGGGCGCCTCGGAGCCGAATCCGATCTCGGCCTCTTCGCTGCTGATCAACGCCTATCTGATCGCTGCTCAGCCTTCGTCGCCGGTGACGCCGGGCCGCGGCGCCGTCAACTGGGACTTCACCGAGGAACGGCCCGGCCACGACGCCCGCGGCGGCGCTCCCGCCGATGCTCTCGCGCCCGAGATCGAGACGCACCTGGTGAATGCCGTGCTCACCAACGGGGCTCGCTACTACGTGGATCACGCCCACCCGGAGCTGTCCACCCCGGAATGCGCCGACGCTCGCTCTCTGGTCGTCTATGACCGCGCCGCGGAGCTGATCGCGGTGCGTTCCATGTCGGCGGCGCGGCTGCTGCTGCCCGAAGGCGAGGAGATCGTCGTCTACAAGAACAACTCCGACGGCAAGGGCAACAGCTACGGCTGCCACGAGAACTACTTGATGAGCCGCGCGGTGCCGTTCTCGCGCATCGTCGCCAACGCCACCGCGCATTTCGTGACACGACAGATCTTCTGCGGGGCGGGCAAGATCGGCACGGAGGCCGCGGGGATGCGCGTGGACGACGCCGGTTACCAGCTTTCGCAGAGAGCCGACTTCATCGAAGAGGAAGTCGGCTTGGAGACCACTCTCAAGCGCCCCATCGTGAACACTCGCGACGAGCCCCACGCCGACGCCGCCAAATACCGGCGACTTCATGTGATCGTGGGCGACGCCAACATGTCGCAGGTCGCGACCTTCCTGAAGGTCGGCACGACCGCTGTGGTCATGGCCCTCACCGAGGACGCCGCCGCAGGGCGCGAGCTGCGGTTCGCTTCGCCGGTGGCGGCGCTGCGGCAGGTGAGCCGCGACCTGTCTTTGAGGGCGCCGCTGGAGCTCGAGGACGGCTCGACCATCACTGCGCTGGAGGTGCAGTGGGAGCTTCTCGCCGCGGCGCGGGCCTATGTGGACGCCAGAGGATCCGACGCCGTCGGCGGGGAAGCGACGCAGACGGTGCTGAGCCGCTGGGAGACGGTGCTCGAGAACCTGCAGCAGGATCCCTCGAAGCTCGCCGGCCAGATCGACTGGATAGCCAAGCTGCGCCTGCTGGAGGCGTTCCGAGAGCGGCACAGCCTCGCTTGGAGCGACGCCCGGCTGCGGGCGCTGGACATCCAGTATCACGACCTGCGCCCCGACAAGTCGCTGGCGGCCCGCGCCGGGCTCGAGACTCTGGTGGACGAAGCCGAAGCGCTCCGGGCGGTCAGCGAGCCGCCGCATGACACCAGGGCGTTCTTCCGGGGGCGCTGCTTGCAGAAATTCGCGGCCGAGGTGGCGGCCGCCAACTGGGACTCGATCGTCTTCGACGTGGGGGAGGGTTCGCTGCGCCGGGTCTCGATGGCCGAGCCGAACCGTGGAACCGTCGACCATGTGGGCGCCATGTTCGAGGACTGCGACTCCGCCGTCGAGCTGCTGCGCCGTTTAGGCTCGGCGGACGCCTAGCCTCTCCGGGTGATCCTCGGCGCGGCTCGGGCGACCCGCGACGCCGCCGCCGGGCATCGAACGGACAGCAACGCAGTCAGCTAGTCGAGGAGGAAGGCATTGGCCGAACGAGAGCAGATCCGCAAGCCGGCGCCGGCGAGCCGTGAGCGCGCCGTGGAGGACGCTCCCGCCGTGTCCGAGCGCAGTTCGGAGATCGACGACCAACTCGACGACTTGCTCGACGAGATAGACGAAGTGCTCGAAAGCAACGCCGAGGATTTCGTCAAGAGCTACATCCAAAAGGGCGGAGAGTGAGCCTGCCCCGCTTCGGGCCCCACGATGACCCCGGCCCGAGCTTCGCGGCGTTGCTGCGCCGAACCGGCGCAAGCGGCGCCGCCGCCTACTCCGCGGCCGGCTCGGGCTTCGCTCTCGGCGATCCCGGCGCCAAGGCGGCTTCGCCGGCGGCGGTCGACGCGCCGCACGGCACCACCTGTCTGGCTGTGCGCTACAGCGGCGGCGTGGTGCTGGCAGGCGACCGACGCGCCACGGCCGGGCATTTGATCAGCAGTCACCGCATCGAGAAGGTGTTCCCGGCGGACCGGCACTCCGGGGTGGCCATCGCCGGCGTCGCCGGGCCCTCGAGCGAGATGGTTCGCCTGTTCCAGCTGCAGCTCGAGCATTACGAGAAGGTGGAGGGCACCCCCATCAGCCTCGAAGGCAAAGCCAACCAGCTGGCCCAGATGGTGCGGGCCAATCTGCCGGCGGCGATGCAGGGCTTGGTGGTGGTGCCGATCTTCGCGGGCTTCGATCTGGCGGCGGGCCGCGGGCGGCTGTTCGAGTACGACATCACCGGCGGGCGCTACGAGGAGCGCGACTACGCCACCACCGGATCCGGCGCATTGCACGCCGAGACCGTGGTGAAGCTGGGTTTCCGTCCCTCGCTGGGCGCCGCAGCGGCTACTGATCTGGTCTTGGAAGCCTTGTTCGTGGCTGCCGACGCCGACTCCGCCACGGGAGGCCCCGACCCGGTGCGCAACGTGTTCCCTGTGGTGGCCGCGATCGGCGCCGACGGTTACCGCCGCCTCGACGACGCGGAACTCAGGCGCCGCACCGAGCGGCTGCTCGGACGCCATCGCAGCCGCCGCGAACCCGCCGGAGGGCGCAAGTCATGACCATGCCCTTCTACGCGCCGCCCGAGCAGATGATGAAAGACAAGGCCGACTACGCCCGCAAAGGCATCGCTCGGGGCCGCAGCCTGGTGGCGTTCTGTTACCGCGAAGGCATCGCCATAGTCGCCGAGAACAATTCGAGCACTCTGCGCAAGGTCAGCGAGATCTACGACCGCATCGCCTTCGCGGGGGTGGGGCGCTACAACGAGTTCGACCAGCTGCGCATCGCCGGGGTGCGCCACGCCGATTTGAAGGGCTTCGCTTTCAGCCGTGAGGACGTGGACGCCCGCAGCCTCGCCAACGCCTACGCCCAGAGTCTGGGCCATGTCTTCACCCACGAGCTCAAGCCGATGGAGGTCGAGATACTGGTGGCCGAAGTCGGGCTGGCCGACGACGGCTCAAAAGACCAGCTGTTCCACATCCTCTATGACGGCACGGTAGCCGACGAGGCCGACTGGGTGGTGCTGGGCGGCGAGACGGAGGAACTGTCGGATCGCTTCGAGGCGGCTCTGCCTGCGTCGCCGCGGTCTCTCGGTGACGGTGTGCGGGCTGCGGTGGCCGTGCTGGGCGGGCCGGACCGCAAGCTCGGCGCCGGCAGCCTCGAGGCGGCGGTGCTCGACCGCGGCAACGGTCGCCGCTGCTTCCGCCGCCTGAGCGTCGAAGAGGTGACCGCCGTCCTGCAAGGCTGACAAGCAGCTCAGCCGAGAGTGCCGAGCGGCGTTGGCGTTGTTTCAGGCGGCTTCGTGTTTGTCGCCGCTTCCGTGGTGCGCTTGCCGCGTCGGCCGCAGGCGCCCGCAACGATTGGATGCGGACCTACACAGAAGTTGCCGTGAGCCGCGACCTCTGAGCTTTGTCCAACGGCGGAGGCCGGAAGCCCAGCCCAGAGTCGATGCGCCGCTGCCTGGTTGCGTGCGCTCTGCATACAGCCGCCGCAGTGTCGGATGCTTCACTCGCCACAGATGCCCGTCTCGACCGGAGGACTGTGCTCAGCTATCTGGAGACGCTGAGGGTGCTGCGCCTCCTCGACGATGTGCCCGCCTGGCATACGCGGCGACTCAAGCGGCTCACGTCGATGCCGAAGCGCTATCTGACGGACTCGGGATTGGCGGCTTGGCTGATGGGCGCAGACCGTGAAGTCCTCAAACTCGACGGCGGCGCCAGAGGCCGGGTTCTCGACACTTTCGTTGCGGCTCAGCTCCGCACCGAGGTGGAGGCGTCAGCCGGGCGTGTCGAGATGTGTCATCTCCGCACTCAGGGTGGCGAGCACGAGATCGACCTCGTGGTGGAGTTCGGTCGCCGGATCGCGGCCTTCGAGGTCAAGTCTTCGAGTGCTCCCACCCGCAGCGACGGACGCCACATCGCTTGGCTGAGGGACAGAATTGATCCTGGCGTGTTCGCCGGAGGGGTGGTGTTCCACACCGGGCCGCATCGCTACGGCCTTGATGTCGGGATCGAGGCTGTCCCCATAGCAGGCCTCTGGGGCTGATCCTGCTGGGGTGGTGACCTTCACAGCGATCGGCGCAATGAGAGCCGCTATTTCGAGCAGGGCCATTAGTGTCAAGTTCACAGGCTTGAGCAGCGCTCGTGCAGCGCAGACGGGAGGATGGGATGTGGCCGACACCAGAGGAAGCGGCGCAGCGGTTCTACGATTCGAACCTGAAGAGCGCTGTTGGATTGATGAGTTCTATTGCAGCCGACCGGCGTTCACGAGGGTCGGGTAGGCCGCCTGGACAGCCGCAGGCGGAGTGGCGTGCTGTGCTCGTTCTGGCACTAGCAGCTTTGGAGGCTGGTTTGGTCGACGTAGGACTTGTAGCTCACTATCACCGATTCCTGAGCCGAAGCACTGTTGCCTCGAATGGGAATGAAATGGATAGCACCAGGGGAAGGCTGTTGAACTCGATGCCACTGTCGGCACCCAACGCGCAGAAGATTGAGAACTTCATGATGGCTCACTTCGGGGTTCTGAGGAGCATGATCACCGTCCCGGACGTTGCTAACTTCACCGCTCGCTGCAAGCAAAAGGCGCGGGGAGGGTCTGGCTCAGGCACCACATTACAGTTCTCAGGGGGATGGGATGAGCTGGCAGTTCGCCTTGATGCCATCCAGTACTTCCGCAATGCGATCGTCCATGCCGATTCACAAAAGCTCGCAGAGATCCCACAGTCATTGTCAGCGTTGTCGAGTAGTCTACGTAGCAGCATGTGGGCCGAAAAAGAAAACAGTAGTTGGTCACTGCAGATGCCTCATGCCGTGACGGCGGTCAGGACCGCAGCGGCTGTGTTCAACACTGTGGCCTTCACTCTCTACAATGCGGTCGGTTTGGATGCATCCGACATGGCTGTGTTGAAGCCACCCGACGAGGTGGTGCCTTTCAACGGCTGAGCGAGCTTTCGATGTTTGCCTAGCTCTCAGGCGCTGGCCTTTTCGGCACTTTGCCATGCCCCTGAGATGCGAGGTTGTGTCAGTGGAATTGTTGGAGTGGAGAACTCAATAAAGTGCATTGAGCTGGGGTGGCGACAGCGCGCGGTCAGTGTGGACTGTAAGTGGGCGACCTCCACTTGTGGATGCGACATTTTGGTCATGATCTGCGCTCCAGAGGCTAGACGCTGTACGCGGAGACGATCTATGTGGCCTGCTATGACCACACCGGCAGCCGCGGGCTACCCAAAAGCAACAACCTCAACATCAGCACAATCAAACTCGCGATCATCGAAGACCACCTCAACACCATGCCCCGTAAACCCCACAACTGGAACACCCCCCCCCACAACATCTACAATGCCCTCAGTCGCAACCACCGATAGAAGTTGCCGTACCTTCAGTCCGGTTGATGTCGCGTCTGGGCAATCTGTGGCTCCACCAAGCAATGAGCTCGGCTGCATCCTCAATCTCGAAGGCTTCGCACATTCTCGCGGCTAGTAGGTGCAGGTGGTCGGAACGTTCTTGCGCCGATTCAGATTCGAACGCGGCTTGGGCATGGGTGGCAGCAGAGTCCCATGCCTGTGATGGAGGCGGGAGTGGCAAGTCCTCAATCTGGCTGGCACTCAGTTTGAGGGCGGAAGTGCTCAAGGATGCGCCGAGGTAGCGAGCCGCTGCCCAAGCTGTGAGTGGAGGAGCCGTTAGCAGCGCAGCGGCGTGCCACAACGAGATTGTCTTAGGCACCACCGTGATAACCGGCACCGACGGCAGTAGTACGCCTGCCTCGTCGGGCAGAACTTCAAGCACCGGAGTCTGGGTCGCAACTAGCAGTTTCGGCACGAGCCGGCGGTCAACCCACTTGTGGAGATCACTGCGGGATCGCAGACTCGCAACGTCTACCGTCGGCGAGTTCCACTTGCGCTTGGCGAACCGGGTCGGCGTTTTGCCCCAGAGGCTGTGCAGAGGATCAATGAGCCCCACCGTGATGAGTGGGGCTAGTAGTGCACCGCCGTTGGGGTTGTGTCCGTTGTCCTCTCCCTCGGCTTCGGTCACGAAGGGTTGGAGTCCGTAGTACTGATCGCGGAAATCGGCGGTTGCTTCGACAACCTCGCCAAGGCAGAGGCCGTGCTTGATACGGACTGTGGGCACACCGAAGCCGTCGGATATCAGCGGACCCCATGTCGGCATGCTCATCACCTCAGTCATTGTCATATCTAGCTCGGAAATCGGCTCGATGTTCTTGCCCACGGCTCGCCGGACGACAGTCAGCTGCTGTGACTGACCGGATCGGACAGTCACAGCACACGTTAAAACGTTGGCGGAGAACATTTTCTCCCCCGCGAGCCATAGTGATCTAATTGTCCAGTACAACGCTAGATGCCTACGCAGCGCTGCAGCGCCGTCAGCTGCGAGAAAGCTCTCAGGTTGTACTAGCCCGACGCGCCCGCCGTCTTTACAGACCGCCTCACAGGCCAGCGAGAAGAAGGTGTAAGCGGTATCCGCCAAGCCCTCGGCAGCTCCTCCATGGCGTTTGCCTTGGAGATTCGCTATGCGACCGGAGGTAACGGTCATATCGCGTAGCTGGTTCAGGAAGGGTGGGTTGCCTACTATTACACTGAAGCCGCCTGACCATCCTGTTTGGGTGTTGTCGGCGTCGTCTGGGTGTTCGGGGACTTTGAAGACGTTTGGGAATGCTAGATGGAGATGGGTAAACTGGTACTGGTCTGCCACGCGCCGGACGCCATCTATGGTGGCTTTGAGATCCTTGAGTCCTTCGTTCTGGGGTGCGATCCAGATGTCAGCCACCAACTGATCCGGTTCGATGTCCTGCAGCATTCTGAGGGTTTTGTCAGTTATCGGAGGGTCGCCGTGAGTCTTGGGCACTACGAAAGCGGCGCACCATGCGTCAGCGATTACCTTCGCCTTCGCGGCCGGTGCCGAGGCACGCAGGCGGGCGTAGTCAACCTGTTTGGCTACGACCTGCTCGGCTGTATCGTCTGCCGCCACATCAATGCGGCGTAGCCTCGCAGCCAGATGATCAGCATCGGAGGCTGCGGACCATTCGACGGCCAACACGATCTGGGATCGGTCCTTGCGTTCTGCCTTGTTTGCCTTCCTCAAGGCGCTTACCTGTGCCTTGTCGTCGCCGGTCAGAGGTTTGAAGGCGGCGTCGGGGATGCCTTCAGCCAGCAGTCGAGGAGTGGTTCCCAAGAGACTGTTGCCGCAGATGACATGGTGGTCCAGGAAGCCGAGCGGCTTGCCGGGCGTGTTCGACTCTAGCCAGAGGCTTACTTTGCACAGTTCCACTGCCATGGGGTTGATGTCGATTCCGTAGAGGCACCGGCCCACTACCTCGCGCAACGCGGTGCGCGAAGACTTCGGAGAAGGCTCAATACCTCCGTCGCGCACAGACGCGAGCGCGTCAGCTATGCGGTGAGCTGCTGCGATCAGGAAATGGCCTGAGCCGCAGGCCGGATCGAGCACCTTCAGATCAAGCAGCGCACCTTCCGGCTCGGGTTTCGCCTTTGCCTCCTCAATAATGGGGTTGAGGGCCTCATCGAGGAGATGCGAGATCAGCTCCGGCGGGGTGTAGTAGCTGCCGGTCGTCTTACGCTCGCTGCCACCCGCCGAGCCCAGGGTGAAAGTGCGGTCTTCGGGGTCGAGGACTGCGTGTAGTTCCAAGAGGGACTCATAGACCGAGCCAAGTTCTTCGGTGCCGAGGTTCTGATAGTCCACGGGACGCAGCAGTTTGGCTTCGTCGTCTTGGACGAACGCCAGATGTCGCACCGCTTCCAGCAGGTGGGCGTTGTCGATATGGGCCGTTAACAGGTCAGCCGTCTCCTGACGCGCCCACAGCAGGCTGCCCAGCGATGTCAGGCCGAGCGCTCCGCGTGCGGCTCGCTGGGGCGGCTCGTCGCCGACATCAAGCGCTGCCATAGTCACGCTCAGCGTCTGCCACAGATCGCTGTGAGTGCTGCCGCGTCGGATGCCGGCGAGACGGCACAGCCGCCTAATCGAGTAGAAGCGTTCGTAGCGGTCCTTGGCAACGGAGGGCGCGTCAGGCGCAAGCAGAAGGCTGCGCGACTCGGCAACCAGCAGGAACAGCATCCTGTAAACAAGTCGCAGGAGTTGGCGTTGCAGATGATCGGCAGTCAGATCGCCGCTGTGCAGCCGGGCTCGAAGAGCCGAGTTGGCATCATGGGCGAGCACGCCCTCACCGAGGCAGACGACGGCCTGCTCAACGCCTGAGCGGAGCTTCTCTCGTGCCCGTGTGCCTCGGGTGGCCGCTTCCTTGTGCCACAACTCCAGCAAGCAGCGGGCGGCTGTCTCGCCCTCGAAGCGTGTGCGATGACAGCACAGCCACAGCAGCGTGAAATCCGCGAAAGACTCGCCGTCGAATATCGCCGTCAGGTCGAACTCCACGTAGGACTGCCGGGTCAGCGACGCGTTGTCGCGTAGCAGGCGCATCACCCTGCCGTTGGACACGATGCCCCACAGGTGCGTGTCGGAGTTGTTTAGAAACTCTTGCAACAGTCCGTGTGGAGACGCTCTCGCAGCGCCCGGCAGGCCGGGAGTACGGCGATCGATCTGCGTGCGCCAGCCCATGAGATGCACAGGCACGCGGCTGCGCCACTCGTGGCTGATGGCGTAGGACTTGCCGTCGCTGCCGGGGGAGAGGCTCTGCACAGCATCCAGACCGGCGAAACCGAGTTCGTTGAGCAGGGGTAGCAGCCAGCGCTCTCTGGTGAGCCTTGTTGCGCTGTCATCAGTGTCCGGAAGTATCTGCTCCTCCCGTTGGAACGCGATCCACAGTGCCGTGAGCCGGTTCCATGAGCGGGTTATTGCGTCACGAAGCCGTTCGCTCGGCGCAAGTTCAAAATCTGTCGGCACCAGACCGGGGAGCGTGGTGTCGCCGTTGTCGAGGTGCTCAAGGATTTCGCGGGTCAGGAGTCCTCCAACCGTGGAGATCGAGCCCTTGGTCATGTGGTGCCCACCTTGGGAAGAAAGTGGTACACGGCCAGTACATCCGCTGGCAGTTGAGCTTTCACGGCCACTGCTCTCGGGAGCGAACCGGGCCGTCGGTCGGCTTCCCGAACACCGCGATGGGCAGCGGCGAGGGCCGCAGCACGTCTTTCGGCTTCGGCATGAACCTCGGGCCTCCAATTAGCTTCGTTCTCAAGGATTGCTGCGATGCGCTCCGACGCAGCCGCCGGTGTGACATTGCCTGCTGGCTCGGCTTCAAGCAGCTCAAGGGGCTCGTCGGCGCCAAGCCATTGAGGTTCTTGGGGAGCGCCGGTGAATGCCAAGAGCACAGCCTCCTCGGCGAGCATGTGGTGGTCACCACCTCGTGCTGTCGCTGTTATTGACATGCGGACGCGGCACAGCAGCAGGGTCGTGATGATCGGCACTGCGCTGGTTCGCATTACTCCGCAGCGGGCCGCGACCGGCAGGTCCAGGCAGGAGAACTGTTCGCCGTCGGCATCGCCGACATTCCCCGATCCGATGTCGCTGCCGTGGGTCTCAGCGGAGTCGAGCGCTCGGTCCAGCACGTATGCCGCAAGTCCGCCGACAGTGGGATGAGTGCGCGACAGTCTTGCAGCGCCGTCAGTAACGGCAGGGCCGAAGCCGACGCTCAGACGGTCGAGGCGGCGACTTGCCGCGCCGGGCGCGGTCAAGGCGCCGCGCACGGATGAAGTCACCTCCGACAGGTCGATTTCGTAGGATGCCGAAGCCGGGTCACCCCGGCTGGTGACCGCTGCGCCGTGGGCTTCAAGGGCTGCGAGCACGAACCGCTCAACGTCTGTGCCGGAGCCGATGGCCTCGTGCATCTTCAAGAGTTCGGCATGGACTTCGGCAGGGTTGATCCGGCTCTGGGCGAAAAGGGACCTGCGGCGCTGCTCGTTGCGAGCCGAACGGTTCCATTCAGTCTCTAGAGCGTCAGTTTGCGGGCGCAGCTGCTCGATGATCTCCGGCAGCGGCATCTGCTGCGCCTGGCCGGAGGATTCCAGAACCTGCTCGGCCAACGCCTCCACAATCTCGTTGGTGGAGCCGGGAACCGGGATGGAGATGCCGAGTGTCGAGCGGATCGACCGATGCTTGCGCAACAAAACTTCGAGCACCGTTTCGTCGATCCGGTTGTCAGTGCCCCAGCAGGTGACCACCCTAACCTCCGGTTCCGACTGGCCGTAACGGTCGACCCGACCCTCTCGCTGTTCAAGGCGCGTTGGATTCCAGGGCAGGTCATAGTGGACGACCGCCGAGAAATGATCTTGCAGGTTGATGCCTTCGCTGAGGCAATCTGTAGATACGAGCACGCGGCGGGGGTGCGCAGCCAGTTCCGTGATGCGTGCCTCTCGCTCTACCGGTGGCAACCGTCCTGTGATCGCAGCGATCTGAGGACGGGTCCTTTTGGGTAGGCGAGTCGCAAGGCGCTCGGCTACATATTCGGCGGTGTCAATGAAACGGCAGAAGACGATGGGACGTAAGCCGTCGGTGAGCAGCCCGGTGAGTATCTCGATGAGCCGATCGAGTTTGGCGTCGACGCCCTGAGTGGTTGAACCCGAAGCGATCTCGTCGGCCTGTTTGGCGAACTTGCGGAGTCGGCGCGCCACCGCGGACTCTGCGTCCGGCTGATCGGGTTGGCTTCCCGGGACCACGTCCGGCGTCTCTTCGGCGTCGTCGAGGTCGAGGATGAGTCGTCGCCCCCGCTCGTCGATGTCGTCAAGGTCGTTGGCATCAGCGGCGAAGGCGCGAGTGCGCAGCGTCGCAGCGGCGGCTGCCGGACTCGACGCCAAGGCTCGCAGCAGGCCCAGCGCAGACCATTTGCGGATGCGCTGCAGGCGGCTGTCGCGCTCGTGTTCGGACAGGCTGCCGCGTGCATACGACAGCACCTGATCGAACAGAGTCCGGTAGTCATCCGACAGTTCGTAGCCGACCTCCGCCTCGGCGCGTTTCGGAAACTGTGTGTCGGTGCCGAGGAAGTCTCGAATCTCGGAGCGGCGACGCTGCACAAGGTGGCGGGCCAGGCGCTCGCGGTGCCGGCGGTTGGCCTCGCCTGCGAGATCTTCGGGAAGTTCTGCGAACTCCGAGTCGAGCAGGCCGAGCAGCGAGCGGAATGCGGCCTCCTTGCCGGAGTGGGGCGTGGCCGTCACCAGGATCAGATGCCGGTCGGCTTTTTTGGCAAGGTCCCGCACCAGGGCGTGACGTTGATGACGGCTGGAGTTGCTCCGCTCGCCAGAGCGGGCGCAGGTGTGGGCTTCGTCTACGATCACCAGTTCGGGGCACGCTCTGATGAAGTCGTTGCGGTGCCTGTCGGACTTGATGAAGTCGATCGACACGATCACGTTGGGGTGACGCTCAAAGATCGACTGTCCCAATGCGAGGCCGCGTTCAAGACGACGGGCGGTGGAGGCGAGTACCAGCTCGGCGTCGATGTGGAACTTGTTGCTCAGTTCGGCCTGCCACTGCTCGGCCAGATGAGGCGGACACAGCACAGCGAGGCGCTTAGCGTCACCCTGTGCGATCAGTTCGGACGCGACCAGCGCAGCCTCGATGGTCTTGCCGACGCCCACATCGTCAGCGATGAGCAGGCGGACCGGATCGAGTCGTAGCGCCATCAGCAGAGGCACAATTTGGTAAGGGCGCGGGTCGCAGCCGATCCTCGACACACTGCGGAACGGTCCGGCGCCGGAGCGGAACCCGAGCCGCAGAGCATCCCGCAGCAGACGAGCCGAATGAGCGTCGCCGAGATGGCGTACCGGGTCGGGCAGGCCGAAGCTTGCAGGCTCGACAGGCTCGACGACTGTGAGGATGCCCGTGGTCTCGTCGTCGCTGCCACCGAGCGGCCTCACCATGACCAGTTCGGGCGTTTCATTTGACAACACCACCCAGTCACGGCCGCGGGCGCTCACCAGAGCGCCCGGTGCGAAGGTCATGGATTGACGTCCTTCCTGCTGCCCGGTCCGAAAACCGCAGGGTTGTCGTCGACGATCCTGCGCCAGTCGTCGTGGTGGCTGAAGCGGATCACTCGGTAGCCGAGATTCTGCATGGCCGCAGACTGCTCGGCGTCGCGACGGGCGCGTTCGGGATAGTCGTGATGCAGGCCGTCCACATACACCACCGCACAGGCGTCGTCGTAAACGAAATCGGGCCGGGTGCGGGCCTCCTCAAAGAAAACTTGTCCACGGTCAGGCCGCCGGTAGCTGTGCTCTCCCAAGAACTTCAAGAACTCCCGTTCTAGGCCCGACTCAGCCCCCTCTGCAAGCGTGGTGTCGTGATCATCAGCGAGGAACTCGGCACCCTCAACAAAAGGCGCCAAAAAATCGACTGCCAGTTTTCGATCTAGCAGACTGTGGTCGGGCTGGTTCGCATATGACATGAGGCAGTCATAGCAGGCGCCCTCGCAAGCGCCGTCCTCACCGGTGTCGGCATCGTCTTCACTGCCCGTTAGAGGGTCGATGTGGCAGATCCGCAGCGCTTCGGCGGCTACCCGCGACCACAGGGACGGATCGTCCACGAGTTGTTTGAGAACACCGGCACCCCCCTCTTCGGCCTCATAGATGAGAAGCATGCGACGATCGTCACGCGACGGCAGCGCCTCGGCTGCGATCTCGTTGGATTCCAATCGGAACACCGCCTGCAGCGCTTTGAGCAGCGATGCCTGCAGCGACGCCATCATTTCTGTGTTGGGAACATTCTCGGCCGCGTTGCTGTTGTGCAGCTCCAGAAGCGCTTCCGGTTGCGGGCCTGTAACGGGCTCTATCAATAGTGCATTAAGAGTGTCGGTCACATACGGGATCACGCGCTCGATGCGCCGAGATGTTGGTGCAGCCTCAGCGTTATCGGACAGTTCATCGCTGTCGTCTCTGACCCAGTAGCCGGTCGCTGTATCAAGCACGAAACCGATCTGGCCAGCTAGGTCCCCAGAACGGCGAAATCCCTGGTTGATGCGCCAGATCGTGGCGGTGTCGCCGTAGCGAAGCCGGAGCCGTGGGGTCTCAACACCGACGCCGGACCCGTCGGGCGTTGTCGCCGCCAGGCATCTCTCGACATGAGATGCAGTGCCGGAGCGATGACTGAAACACACCGCGGAGAGAATCTCGTAGCCCATTCGCTGACGCTGCTCCTCGTCGGAGGTGATCCGCTCACGGCGTCGAGTCGCCACGTTGCCCATACGGAACATGTTGCGAGTGGCCGGGGGCAGCCGCCGCGAGCAGAGTTCGCACAGGTCGGGATTGCTCGAAGCATCAATCTGGTGCATATAGCCGCAGTGCTCGCAGCGCTTGACCGAAGTCTTGAGGATCGAGGCGCTGTCGCCGGCTGCGTCAAGGTCGGCAGCGGCCAGCTGCACCCTGTTAGACGAGTACTGGCTTCCCTCGTGATAAATGATGCTGTGCGGGCCGAACTCTGAGACGGCTAAGAAACGCGGTCGCTGGATCAGCTCGCCTCTGAGAGTGTCGCGGCGTGAGACGTAGGCAGACAGCGGCAGACGCGGGAACGAGTAGCCGGGCAGGAAGCCCTCCGAGGCCAGGTAGCGGTAGGGGTAGAAATCCGAGTTGAAGCCTGCGCCACTGTCGCCTCTCAGCAACTCGATCTGATGTTCGGCCTCGCGCCGCAGCTTCTCGGCTAGTTTGCGTTCGGTCTTGCTGTGGCCGTGCGCCAGCATGATCCGTCCCTGCTCTGCGGCTTGGCGGTGCGCGGCGGCGTAGAGCGACCGCCAACGCAACAGCGCCTCCTCGAAGCGCTGCGGGACGGCGCGCATGGTGTCGTCCAACCAACTTGGGGTGAACCAGTCGGCAGCCGCCAACTCCGAACTCAGATCGTCGAGCAGTCCCTGTGCTCGGCGCTGGGCCTGCTTGCGAATCCCTCGGTCAGCGAGTACGTCCGCAGCCTGGTCCAACAGCTTCAAGGAAGGCTCCTCGCCTTCGCTTGACAGGTCCAGCAGATCACCCATGCGGCTGCCGAGGTCGAGTCCGCTGCAAGCGAGCCACACCGAGTGGATGTGCGAGCGGACCAGCTCCTCGTTGGTGAGATCCAGTCGTGGCGCCTCCACCTCGCCGGAGACCATGAGTTCCTGCCGGCGGAAGAAGAATTGGTCGTGACTGCTGCCCGATGAGCAGAACGTGGTTACCAGTGCGGCTTGTCCGCTGCGGCCCGCCCGCCCCGAGCGTTGGGCGTAATTAGCAGGTGTCGGGGGGACGTTGCGCATGTTGACCACGTTCAGCTCGGCGATGTCAACGCCCAGTTCCATAGTCGGCGAACAGACCAGCACCGGCAGGTTGCCGTCACGGAAGCGGTGTTCGCGCTCGACCCGCTGTTCGTGGGCGACTTGCGCTGTGTGCTCTCGAGCTTCGATGTTGCCGCCAGAGTCTTCGACTGGATTGGAATGATCCGACTGCGTTCCGAGACCCGCAGCGATGCTCGTGTAGAGGCCGACAAAATATGGATTGGGCGTGAGTCCCGTCTCGGAAGCAGACGGAGTGCGGATCGGGTCGTGGTATGGCGTGCCGTCACCCATTTTCCAGACCAGCGCGGCCGCTGGGATCTGCCAGGTCTGGATCTCACCGTCGGTCTCCACATGGCGAAGCAGTCCGTAGCGTGTCAGCGTCTCAACCAGATCGTCGATGATCGCCAGCCGCTCGTCCAATGACAGTTTTTCGGTGTGACCGAACGTGTCGGCTCGGTTGAGGAATTGACCGAAGCCGCTGCGAGGCGTAATCGAGATGATTTTGTGGCGACGGCTATCAGGGGAGCGCATTCCGGTGGCTATTAGGGACGACGTTGTTTGCAGTTCGCCTGCCAGCGACCATTGGTCGACCAAGTGCTGCTCGCTGCGGTGCTCCATTGGATCCCATTTGCCGGGGTCAAGGACTCCAACGCAGATGCCCAGGTCGCGGCGTCCCGTTTCGAGCAGTGCCCGCATAACGCGGAGACGAGTTTCTGGGTCGGCATCGACAATCAGTCGATGACGCCACTCGCCCGTGTCTTCGGCAAGCTCATCAAGCCCTGGATAGTCGATGTGCAACATTCCGCATTGTTCGAGATTCGGGAGGGTGACCCGCCAGCCCCGGCTTAGGTCCAGATAGAGCCGGTACTCGACCATCTCTGTGAGGGCCTTGAGTGCCAACGACCGGATACGGCCCTTAGCTGCCGGCTGAAGCGAATAGTCGCTTACGTGCAGGCCGAGTGCTTGCACTACTCGCGAAGCCAGCAAGTCGTGGCTCAACCCTTCCGCACCGGCGTCGCTGAGTGCCCGCCAGAGGGCAGCTCTCAACAAGGTGACGTTCACGAAGTCGTTCAGATGCCCCGCCTGAAGCGAGGCGTCTTGGCGGTTGTCCGTGAACGAAAGAAGTTTTCGTGCTGTGCGGGGCAGTTCGCTTACTTCTCGAAGCTGCCGGATCGTGGCCAGCGAGGTGATTGTCGTCGCCGTGGAGCGGCCCTGAGAGTCGAGGGGAGCGAGCCGGCTGAAGTCGCCGCCTCTAGGGTTTGCGTGGGAGATCGCGCATCTCATACAGAGGCGGAAGGGCGCTGTGAGCCAGAACGCTGTGGTGGTCTGAGTCCCGTCCAAAGCTTCCGCGGGGTGCAGGGAACCGTCTGCGGCTACCTGCAGCGGGGCGGGTACATCGTTGCGCCGGGCGTCACGGAGCTGACCATCAGCGTTGAACCAGTCAGCAGGAAGGCGCTTGCGGATGCCTTCGCTGTCGAGAGGCCATGGCTGATCCCACTGGGTGCTCGGCTCGGGAGCGATAAACAAGAAGCCAGGTTGAGCAGCAGTTGCCGTGCGTTCCCCCAAGTCGCGGGGAACAAGTTTTTTGCCTCGCTGGCTGCCCGTCGACGAAGTCTCGCGGGAAACGACGTAGTACTCCTGTCCGCAGGCACGACAGAACGCCAAGGGCAGGTATGCCCGGTGGCGTTCGTTGCGAACGAAGCGCTGAACCCGCATTGTTATGCTCCGGTCACATGGTGCCTCCGGGGTTGCGTGAACAGTGCCGCCCGCGCTGAGAAACTGATGGAGCCGAAAGGCGAAAACGGGATTGCCGGTTTTTGGATTTCTGATCTTGGTGCCAGCCAGCAGCCGTCTTCGTATAGCTTGCTCGCAGTCTTCACGCGGCGAGTCGGTCTCGGTTGCCAGTATTTCGGCGCCGCCCATGTCGCCCTCGACCGGGATTGGCTTGACGCGCACCATCACGCCGTCTTGCGTCTCCGATCCGAACACGGACTCGATAAATGACGACAATGGATCACGACACATGGCGTTATAGTCCGAGGGCTCTTGAGTTTCACCGGTGACGCTGCGCTTTAAAGACTCCTTGAAGTTGGGGTGGATGGGCGGGTCGTCAGTGATGCGCTGCAATGTCTCGGTGATGACTTCGGAGGGCCGAACCTCGGTGCCGAACAGCTTCGAGGCGACCGTCGCCACCTGCTTGCCGCGCTCGGAGTGGCTTCCCTCGGTGGAGAGAGTCGCCGAGGTGCCCACGCACTGAAGCTCAGAGGCGCCGCACGCTTCACGGATGCGGCGAACGAGCATCGCTACGTCGGCGCCCTGACGGCCTCGGTAGGTGTGGAGTTCGTCTAGCACCAGAAACCTCAGCGACTTCATAGCGTTCACCAGCTTGACGTCGTTGTAGCGGGTGAGGATGAGTTCGGCCATCACGTAGTTGGTGAGCAGCACGTCGGGCGGATTGTCTCGTATCTTTTGCCGCTCTTGCTCGTCCTGCTGGCCGGTGAACACGGCGAAGGTCACGGGACGTGTGCTTTCCGGCCCTTCCTGCAGGTTGAGGTCTTCGCTCGAAGCAGTCCATGGCCCGTGGTCTAGAAATTTGCTGAGCTCCTCGCACTGGCTGTTTGCCAGAGCGTTCATCGGGTAGAGCACCAGCGCCTTGATGCCCCGGCCTGAACCGGAACGCAGCACATGGTTGACGATCGGCACCATGTAGGCGAGGCTCTTGCCTGATCCGGTGCCGGTGGTGAGGACGTAGCTTCGGCCCTGAGCGGCTGCGTATATGGCCTTCACCTGATGACGGTGAAGGGTCATCGGCTTGCCGTGGGGATCCTCTTCGGTCTTATCCTTGCGAAATATCTCAGCCGCGAGCGGGTGAAGGCGGCCGCTGCCCACTAGTTCGGCCACGCTGGCGCCCGGCTCGAAGGAGGGGTTGAGCCCGACCCGCGGCGCCGGCCACAGCAGCCCCCTGTCGTAAGCGTCGTTCACGGTGCTGCGGATTCGCTCATCGGCGATCTCGACGAAGCCTTCCGAGTAGCTCCGGTACTCCGAGATCAGCCGATCCCTGAGAGAGAATACATCAAATGGCACAGGCACACTCCGTCCGATTGGTTGCGAGGGGCCCCACTCGCAGGCTCGCTGCCTACTATCGCACAACCCTATGACATAGAGCGACTCGTCGGCAGTCAGCCCAAACGACTGCCGACGAGTCAAGAGAGCTGTGCAAGTCAGTTCTTGGTCATCGAGGCTCAGCGGTCTGTCCGGTGCCGCCGGGCTTGCTAATCGGCGCCCTGTAGTCCGATACCTACTGGGGGCTGGGGCTGGGGGGGGGGGCTTGCACAGCAAATCCCTATTGATGCGTGGTGCGACTACCGTGGCGGGATGCAGCGGCGCATCTTCGGCATCGAGAACGAGTACGGCGTCACCTGCACTCTCCGCGGCCAGCGTCGCATGAGCCCCGACGAGGTGGCCCGCTACCTGTTCCGCAAAGTGGTGTCGTGGGGGCGCAGCAGCAACGTGTTCCTCGGCAACGGCTCGAGGCTGTATCTGGACGTGGGCAGCCATCCCGAATACGCCACACCGGAATGCGACTCGGCCCATGATCTGGTGGTTCACGACAAAGCCGGCGAGCGCATCGTCGAGCGTCTGCTGGGCGACGCCGAGGAGCGGCTCGCCGAGGAAGGCATTCGCGGCGACGTTTTCTTGTTCAAGAACAACACCGACTCGGCCGGCAACAGCTACGGCTGCCACGAGAACTACTTGACTAGCCGTCGCGACGACCTCAACGACTACGCCGAGGTGCTGATCCCGTTCTTGGTGAGCCGCCAAATATTCGCAGGCGCCGGCAAGGTGCTGCAGACCGCTCGAGGCGCCGTCTACTGCATCAGCCAGCGCGCCGAGCACATCTGGGAGGGCGTGTCCTCGGCGACCACCCGTTCGCGCCCCATCATCAACACACGCGACGAGCCCCACGCCGACGCCGAGCGCTTCCGGCGCCTGCATGTGATCGTCGGCGACTCCAACATGAGCGAGTACACCAATTTCTTGAAGGTCGGAACCTGCGCGTTGATGCTGCGCATGCTGGAGGACCCGCGGGTGGTGCTGCGCGACATGACCCTGGAGAACCCGATCAGAGCCATCCGCGAGATCAGCCACGACCCGCAATGTCGTCGGCGTGTGCGTCTCGCCACCGGACGGGAGGTAAGCGCTCTGGAGATCCAGTCGGAGTATCTCAACCGGGCGTTGCGCTACGCGGAGCATCACGACCTTTCGGACGAGGAGAAGAAGGCGCTCACGATGTGGGAGTACTGTTTGACGGCCATCGAGCAGGATCCGCTGCAGCTGGACCGCGAGGTCGACTGGGTGATCAAACACAAGCTGGTCGAGGCTTACCGTCAGCGGCACGGATTGCAGTTGACCGACCCGCGGGTCGCGCTCGTCGATCTGCAGTACCACGACGTGAGCCAGAGCAGGGGCCTCTACTACTGCTTGCAGCACCGCGGCATGGTGCAGACGCTAGTGACTGAAGCCGAGATACGTCACGCAGTGGAGAACCCGCCTGCCACCACCAGGGCGCGGCTGCGGGGCGAGTTCATCCGTCGGGCCAAGGAACGCAGACGGGACTACACGGTCGACTGGGTGCATCTCAAGCTGAACGACCAGTCGCAGCGCACCGTGCTGTGCAAGGATCCGTTCAAGTCGCACGATGAGCGCGTCGAGAAGCTGATCGCGTCTCTATGAGCAAGCACTAGGCCGCAGATGGAGGGATTCGTGATGCAATTCCCGGCGAGGTTCCCGAGGCGTTCTCTGGCGTGGCTGCCAGTCAGGCGCGTGGGGCGTGTGACGCTGCGATGGACAAGCTAGAGCGGCTTTTGAACCTCACCGCGGCGCTGCGCGACTGCCAGCAGCCGCTGAGCGCGCGCGAGCTGCGCCGGCGCATGGCCGGGGCCTACTCCGAGGACGACGTGGCGTTCCGGCGGATGTTCGAGCGCGACAAGGCCGATCTGCGCGCCATCGGCGTGCCGATAGAGGTGACGACGCTGCACCGTTTCGATCCGCCCGTCGACGGTTATTCGATAGCAGATGCGGACTACACGAGCCGTGACCAGCGATTCGATCCTGACGAGCTGGCGGTGCTGCATCTGGCCACCAACCTGGTTCGTGTGGAGGGCGCCGGCGAAGGCTTGGCGCGGCTCGGCGGAGGATTCGGCGGTGCCGCCGATGGGCCCGGGTCCGGGCTCGAGCCTCAAGACGTGCCCGCAGCGGCGGCGCAGACGGTGGGGGAGTTGCCGTTCCATCAGGCGCTGTCGAAGCTGGTGGCGGCAGCCATCAGACGTCGAGCAGTCTCGTTCGTTTACCGGGACGAGCAGCGACAGGTCGAGCCGTGGCGTCTGTCGTTTCATCGTGGGCGCTGGTACCTGGCGGGCTGGGATCGCCGGCAGTCCAGCGAGCGTTTGTACAGGGTGGACCGCATCAGCGGCGGAGTCGCCGATGCCGGCCCGGCCGCCCGGCCGGCGGGCACGGGACCGGACCTGCGGTCCCTGAAGCCGTGGGAGTACGGTGAAGGCGATCCCGTCGAGGCGCGCCTGCTCGTGGACGCGGATCAGGCCGCTTGGGCCTGCCACCGTGCCGGGCGCCAAGGCGAGCGACAGCTCGACGGCTCGGTCGTGCTCACGCTGTCCGTTCGCGACAGTTCGGCTCTGCGAGCTTTCGTTCTGGAGTTTTTGGAGCACGCCGAGCTGCTCGAGCCTGAATGGCTCCGCACGGAGATCGCAGACTGGCTTGAGGCTCTAGTTGAGCCTGAGGCTCTTTGACCGGAGTGTCACGGGCGCCGATCCGACTGCTGCAGGGCCTTGAGGTGACGCAGGCGCCGATTAGGGTTTCGGTGTGACCCCAGCGAACGGAGCAGAGCCTGCTCGGCTCACGGTGACCGAGCGCATGGCTCGGCTGCTGGGGGCCGTCCCCTGGGTCGTCGAGCAGGGAGGCGCACATCTGGAGGAGATCGCGGCGCGTTTCGCCTACCCCCAGGAGCAACTGCTCGAGGACCTGACGCAGCGGCTGTTCTTCGTGGGAGTCCACCCCTTCACTCCCGACACGCTGATCGAAGTCGAGATCACAGACGGGATCGTCGACATCCGTTACGCCGACTGGTTCTCCAAACCGATGAGGCTGAACGGCGAGGAGGCGACCAAGCTGCTGGCTGCGGGACGCACCGTGCTCGACATGTCGCGAGAAGCCTCGCGAGGCGTGGCGCAAGGCCGGTCATCGGCCGACGCTGCCGACGGCGACAGCGACGACGCGGCCGAGCCCCTGGTGCGGGCGCTCGCCAAGCTGGCGCTGTCGTTGGGCGTCGACGGATCCGACGACGCCCAAACCGCTGCAACGGTCTTCGACGCGATCGACGTATGCCTGGGCCACGCCCCGAGCGACACGCTCAACAGCTTGCGAAGCGCGATCAGCCGGAGGAGAGCCGTGGACATCGACTACTACTCGCAGTCGCGCGACGCGATGACGCGGCGCACGGTCGACCCGGTGCGGCTGTTCAGCGACGAAGGCGTGTGGTATCTGTTCGGCTGGTGCCACCACGTCGAGGCCGAGCGGGTGTTTCGTGTGGAGCGGATACGCGATCTGGAAGTGCTGGACTCCGCCGCGACTGTCAAGCTGCCCGTCGCGGCAGCGCCCGCGGCGGTCTCGCTGGAGGATGTGGAAAGCACAGCCACGCTGCGGCTCAACCCTGAAGCGGCCTGGGCGGCGGACTACTACCCGGTGCGCCGGCGAACAGCGTCGGATGACGGCAGCGTCGAAGCGGTGTTCGCTGTCGCTGGTGAACCCTGGCTGGCGCGGCTGCTGTTGCAGCTCGGCAAAGACGCGGAGCTGATCGACTGCCATGAGGACATCCACGGAGATCTGCGGGCCCGGACCGCGGCCCGTGTGCTGTCCCGATACCGCCGACGACCGACGTGACGGCAGCGGCGCAGACCGACGGAGGCGGCGAGGCGCCGGCCGCGTCCGAGCCGTCCGGCAGTCCTCGAAGCGACGCTCCCGACGACCGCCGCGACGGCGACGCGGCACTGCACGAGCGCCGAGACGCGCCGGCCGCGTCCGAGCCGTCCGGCGACGACGGGGCTGAGCGGGCTGAGAACGGCGAGCCTTCCGCCCGCCGGCGCCGGAGGGTCCCGGCGGCTGTCGAATGGCTGCTGACCCTGGGCTGCGCGCTGGTGCTGGCGCTTCTGCTCAGAGCCTTCCTGGTGGAGGTGTTCGTGATCCCGTCGGGCTCTATGGCGCCCACCTTGACCGACGGCAACCGGGTGGCCGTCTACAAACTGGGCTACCGGCTCCACGACGTGAACCGCGGCGACGTGGTGGTCTTCAAGAGCCCCGGCGCGGGCGCCGAGGCCAACGACCTGATCAAACGGGTGGTGGCCCTCGGCGGAGAGACCTTCGAGATCAGCGACGGCGCGGTTCGCATCGACGGCGAGCCTCTGGATGAGCCCTACCTGCGCGCCGGCGAGCCGACCCTCCCCAAGCTGCCCATCCCCGGCTGCATCAACGAAGCCGACACGCGACTCTGCGCGGTCCCCGAAGGCAAAGTCCTTGTTCTCGGCGACAGCCGCGAGGGCAGCCGCGACAGTCGCTTCTTCGGGCCGGTCGACGTCGACGACATCGTGGGTCGGGCCGTCGTGAAGATATGGCCGCCCAACGATTTAGGAGGCCTCTGAAACCGTCGGAGGCTTTTGCAGCGTTGGAGGCGCCTCAGCCCCGACGGCGGGGGCCAGTCCTGCCGGAAGCTCTCAGACTCGTCCGGGCGGGCCGCTCCGGCGCGCGTCGCCAGGGTCAGGGCCTACTCCACCTCCGCTAGAACTGATTTTTTGTTGAGCGGGACGGGGTTCGAACGCGAGATACTGGTGCTGTGGTTACCCGGCTGCCGGCCCTTTGCGCGCCGCCTATCGGCTTCGCTCATCGCGGGGGGCGGGCGCATGCCCGAGAGAACACGCTCGAGGCGTTCTCGCTGGCTCACGAGATGGGCGCCACCGGCATCGAAACCGACGCACGGGTCACAGCTGACGGTGTGGTGGTACTGCACCATGACGGGTTTGTCGGGACACTGCCGAGCGCCGCAGTTCGCAGGATCGTCGGCCGCCGGATCGCGGGTTCGCCCCGGTCGCGGCTGCCGGCCCATGTCCCCAGTCTCGACGAGTACTACCGGCGCTGCGGGACTGATCTGCCGCTGAGTGTGGACATCAAAGACGATGAAGCCTTCGGCGGGGTGATCGAGTCGGCCCGCAAACATCGAGCGTCCGACCGTCTGTGGATATGTCATGGCAGCGTCGAGACCTTGGCCGCATGGCGGTCCGCGGCGGCTGAGGCGCTTCTGGTTCATTCGACGCGGTTGGATCGACTGCCGCAGGGCCCCGAGCGGCATGCCGCTGATCTGGCGGCAGCGGGCATCGATGCTGTGAACCTGCATCGTGCGGACTGGAACGGGGGTCTGACGACGCTGTATCACCGTTTCGGACTGTTCGCTTTGGGTTGGGACGCTCAGCAAGTCCATCAGATCGCTGATCTGGTGGACGCCGGCATCGATGCGGTCTACAGCGATCACGTCGACAGGATCGCCGAGGCTCTGGCTCTCTTCTGGAGTGAAGACGAGCAGGTAGCGTGACCGGGATGTGGATGCTGGTGCCGGCCGCGGCCACGGTCTGCTCCGCGGTGGCGCTGGTCGTCGGCATGAGGACGGTAGCCGGCGCTTCGGCGGAGCTGAGGGAGGCGCTGCGCAAATCGTCGTCGGCGGCCGTCGCCGGCGACGAGCTGTCGCGCGAAGCCGCGCGGCTCGGAGATCACGCCGCATCCACGAGAGCGGCGGCTGTGTCCGCGACTGCGCGGTTGCGCCGCCGCTGGAGGCGCCACAAGCCGCACCGGCGCTCGGACTCCTGACAGGTCTAGTCAGTGAGGCCGGCTTCCGCTGTCGGCAGGTTCAGCAGGGGGGGGACGGTCTTCTTGTCGGCAGGTCCCGTCAGTGAGGGGGTCGTCGTTGTAGGCGAGTCAGGTCCCGTCAGTCTGTCCGTCAATGCAGGGAAGCCCGGTTTCTGGGGCCTGGCAGAAGGTGTCCTCTAGGCTGGGCTCGTGGGAAATCTCGGCGGCGCAGAGGTCTTGGTGATACTGCTCGTGGCCCTGATCGTTCTGGGTCCGACCAAGCTGCCGCCGGCCGTGCGCCAGGTCGGCAAGTTCGTGGGCGAGATTCGCCGTATGGGACAGGGTTTCCAGCAGGAGCTGCGCGAGGCCTCCAAGCCTCTCGCCGAAGCCACCGAGACGCTGCGGGCGGCTGATCCTCGCAAAGTGATCTCACCTGAGCCGCCGGACAAGAAATCCGCATCCGACCCTGTCGCCGGCATCGACGAGGCGACCGCGGCGCCGACAGCGGCGTCGAAGCTGACGACGGATTCCACGGCCGGGCCACTCTCATGGGGCCCCGCCGAGGCGAAGCCGAGCCCTGCGCCGGCGCCTTCCCACGAGACCTCAGAAGCGTCTGAAGCGATTGCGGGCACTGTCGAGTCCGGCACTGTCGAGTCCGGCACCGCCGAGTCGGGCACGAAGCCGGGAGCGATAGTCGAGGGTTCGGCTTCTCTCGGCTCTGCCTCCGGGCTCGCCGCCGAGCCTGACGACGACTCCCGTGCCGACGGCGCCGCCGGTTAGCACTCTGCGCTGTTGCGATGACCGACACAGTCGAAGACACGAGTTCAGCGGGTCGCTCCGACGACAGGCCGGAACAAAACCTGAACAACGCTCACATGACGCTCATAGAGCATCTGTCGGAGTTGCGCAACAGGCTGATCAAGTCGGTGGTGACTGTGGCTCTGAGCGGCATCGCCTGCTGGATCTTCTACCCGTGGATACTCGATTTCTTGTTGGAGCCCTATTGCCGGACCTTCCCTGTGCAGGATCGCATCGACTCGCGTCTGTTCGGGCCCGGAGGGGGCTGCAACCTTTTCGTGACGGATCCGCTGGAGCCGTTCAGCGTGAGGCTCACCGTCGCCGGCTACGGAGGCTTGGCGCTGTCGATGCCCGTGGTGCTGTGGCAAGGCTGGCGTTTCGTGGCGCCTGGGCTCTACCGCCACGAGAAGCGCTACGCGGTGCCGTTCGTGGCGGCCGGCGCGCTGCTGTTCTTCTTGGGCGCAGGGTTGGCCTATTGGAGCCTGCCCCGGGCTTTGGACTTCCTAGTGTCGATCGGCGGACCCGACCTGGTGTCGCTGTTCAGCCCTCAGCGCTACCTGAGTTTCGTGGTGAAGATGATGGTGGCGTTCGGTTTGGCGTTCCAGTTCCCGATCGTGCTGATCGGGCTGCAGGCCATGGGCATCGTCGAGAACCGCACACTGCGCAGAATCCGCTCCTATGCGGTGGTGGGCATCGTGACGCTGGTGGCGGTCATCACCCCCAGCGGCGACCCTTTCACTCTCATGGCGCTGTCGATCCCCATGTACGCCTTCTATGAGATCTCGATTATTTGGGGAGTGGTGACGAATCGTCGCCGCAGGAAACGAGAAGCGGCAGCGACGTGAACAGCCCCGCGGGGGCCGGATTCATCCTCGACGAGTTTCAGCGGCTGGCTGTCGAGCATCTCGACGCGGGGCGGTCGGTGCTGGTGGCAGCGCCGACGGGTTCAGGCAAGACGGTCGTTGCTGAACACGCCGTCGATATGGCCCTGGCGACCGGGAGGCGCGCCTTCTACACCACACCGGTCAAGGCTTTGTCCAATCAGAAGTACCGGGATCTGCGCGAGCGGCTCGGCGAGTCGCGGGTGGGTCTGCTGACCGGCGACAACGTGATCGCCGCCGACGCGGACGTGGTGGTGATGACCACCGAAGTTCTGCGCAACATGCTGTATGCGGCCGGCAGGGCAGATGCGTCCGGTCCTGACGCGGCCGGCGGGTCTGGCGATTCTGGGTCTGACGCTGGGGATGCTGGGGGCGCCGGCGACGCTGTGTCGCGGCTGGGTGTGGTGGTGCTCGACGAAGTCCATTATCTGGAGGATCCATATCGAGGGCCGGTGTGGGAGGAGGTGATCCTCCTGCTGCCCGCGAGCGTGGTGCTGGTGTGCCTGTCGGCCACCGTCTCCAATCATCGACAGCTGGGCGACTGGCTGAATCAGGCTCGCGGCCCGACAGCGGTGGTGAGCGAGTCGCGACGACCGGTTCCCTTGAACAACCTTTATGCCGTGGGGCGCCGCCGCAGCAGCGAGGTGAGAATCCTGCCGACCCTGGTGGACGGCGAATCCAATCCTCAGGGCAAACGTTTCGACGCGCCGCCGCGTCCCGCGAGGCAACGCTTTCACAGGGGAGGCGCAGGCGCCGCCGGCGGCGCTCCGAGGCGGCGCGGCGAGAGCGGCGGCACGGGTGGAGGCTCAAGGCGCTTGGACGGTCGCGGCCCGCGGCCCGGCGACGCTGCTGGGAGGCAAGGCGCCGGCAGCGGCACGGGCTCGCGCTCAGCGCGGCATCGTCGCGGCCCGCCGGCCTCTGTTTGGCGCCCGCCGCGCCGGGTGGACCTGCTGGCGGAACTGCGCCGCCGGCGGTTGCTGCCGGTGATCTGGTTCGTGTTCAGCCGCAAAGGCTGCGATACCGCGGCGGCTCGGCTGGAGCGCGACGGCGCCTGCTTCAACGATGAGGCCGAAGCCGACCGCATCGACGAGATAGTCGCACGCCGCCTCGAGCGCCTCGACCCGTCGGATCTAGCGGTGCTCGGCGTGCGACGCTGGCGCGAGCAGCTGCGTCTGGGCATCGCCGCGCATCACGCCGGCATGGTGCCGGTGCTCAAGGAGGCGGTCGAGCAGTGCTTCAGCGAGGGGCTGGTGAAGGTGGTTTTCGCCACCGAGACCCTGGCTCTGGGCGTCAACATGCCGGCGCGCAGCGTGGTCATCGACAAGCCCTTCAAATTCGACGGTCAGCGCACCGTGGCTCTCAGCGCCGCCCAGCACACGCAGTTCACGGGCCGCGCCGGGCGCCGCGGCATCGACGACGAGGGCTGGGCCGTGGATCTATGGTCGCCGGAGTGCAGCTTCAGCGAGGTGGCCGAGCGTGCCGCCAGTCGAGCTTTCGAGCTGCGCTCGGCTTTCAGGCCCACCTACAACATGGTGGCGGCGCTGTTGAGCCGCAGTTCCGCCGAGGCGGCCCGTCATCTGATGAGCCGCTCCTTCGCGCAGTTTCAGGCCGATCGGCAGTTTCAGGCGGATCATCAGGGTCCGCAGCCGCGACGCTCCGACCGTTCAGCGAAACCCTCCGAGCCTCATGGCCGCTCGAAGCCTCCCCAGCGCCGAGGCGCCGAACGGCAACGGCAGACGCCGGACGCCCGCACGGACTTGTCCGGACGCTTCGATGCGGTGGCGGCCGTGCTGCGTGATCGAGGGCATCTCCATGACTGGGACCTGAGCGACTCGGGCCTGCTGGTCTCGCGGATTTTCCATGAGGCCGACCTGGTGGTGGCCGAGGCGCTGTCGGGAGGCTTGTTCGTCGGATTGTCGCCGCCCGAGCTCGCCTCGGTGCTGTCGGCGTTCAGCTATGAGCACCGTTCTCCGAAACCGCCCCCCGACGTCTGGATCCCTTCCGGCGCCGCCCATCGAAGACTGCGGCGCATCGAGGCGCTCGTGGCGGAACTGCATCGCACCGAGCGCCGCTTCGGGCTCGAGCCGATCCGTTCGTTGGACACCGGTTTCGCTTCGGCGGCTCACCGTTGGGCGGCGGGGGAGTCCTTCGAAGCCCTGCAGGACGAGGGTTTCTCTGCCGGCGACTTCGTGCGCAACGTCAAGCAGGTCATCGACCTGGCACGCCAACTTGCCGCCGTCGCCCCCGACGCCGGGATTTCTGAGTCCGCCGCTGCGGTGGCTCGCTCGCTGAACCGGGGCGTGGTGGCGCTGTCCGGCGCGGTCTAGGCCTGGATCTGATTCCCGTCTCAAGTTCGGCCCTCGAATCCCGGAGTGATGCGTGAAACGCAGGATCGACTGGACCGACGACGACCGCGAGATCTGGCGCTTGGCGTGGCCGGCGTTCGGGGCGCTGGTGGCCGAGCCGCTGTATGTGCTGGCCGACACAGCCATCGTCGGTCGCATCGGCACCGTCCAACTCGGCGGTTTGGCGCTGGCCTCGTCGATCCTTCTGGCTGCCCACGCCATGTTCATATTCCTGGCCTACGGGACCACTGCGGCGGTGGCCCGCCTGCTCGGGGCGCAGCAGCATCAAAGGGCCGCCCGTCAGGCTGTTCAGAGCATCTGGCTGGCAGTGGCCGCCGGCGCCTTGTTGGCGGTGGTCGGCTTGCTGGCCTCGCAGCGGCTGCTGCGAGCACTGGGCGGCGACGACGCGGCTGTCATCGAGAACGCGCTCGTCTATCTGCGCATCTCGTTGTTCGGCTTGCCGGCGATGCTGGTGGTGCTGGCCGGGGTCGGGTATCTGCGGGGAGTGCAGGACACCAGAAGGCCGTTCTTCGTGGCTTTGGGCTCAGCAGCCGCGAACTTCGTGCTCGAGGTCGTGCTCGTGTTCGGCTTCGATCAGGGCATCGGCGCCTCGGCGCTGTCCACGGTGGTCGCTCAGAGCGCGGCGGCGATCGTCTTCGTGTGGTGGATCAGGCAGGCCGTGGCTCGTCACGGTGTGAGTCTGCGCCCTCATCTGGCGGCGATAAGGCGGCTGGCGGTCGCGGGCTGGGACCTGCTGATCCGCACGACGGCGCTGCGGGCCGGCCTCATCGTCACCGTGGCCGTGGCGGCCCGCATCGGCACCGATGATCTGGCAGCCCACCAGATCGTCATCGAAGTGTGGACGGTGCTGGCTCTGATCCTCGACGCGGTGGCCATCGCCGGACAGGCCCTGATCGGGCTGGCTCTGGGCGCCGGACGCCCCGAACGGGCACGGGCTCTGGGGCGGCGCATGATCGGCTGGGGCGCAGCCGCGGGGGTGATGACCGCAGTGCTGGTGCTGTCGCTGTCGCCGGTGCTGCCGCGATTGTTCACGTCTGATGCTGCCGTGGCCGCTCTGGCCGGATTCCTGCTGTTGCATGTCGGCTTCTCGCAACCGGCCGCGGGGGTCGTATTCGCTTTGGACGGCGTGCTGATCGGCGCCGGCGATCTGCGCTTCCTGGCTGTCTCCATGGTCGGCGCCGGCGTCGTGCTGACAGGCGGGGGCCTGCTGGTGGTGGCGCTCGGCGCCGGCATCGGCTGGCTGTGGGCTGCTCTGCACGCCTGGATGGCCTTCCGCCTGATCATGATGCTGAGTCGCTTCGCCGGCACAAAATGGCAGATCACCGGCGCCGACCGCTGACCGCCTGCCGCTGCCGCATGAGCCTCCGACGGTTCTCAGGCGGCCTCGATGTCGGTTAGGTCGAAGTCCCCGCCTTTGAAAAGAAGCGGTTGCCGCGCGGCCTCCGCGAGGCCGTATGCGAAGCAGTCGCCGAAGTTCAGTCCCGCCGGATGGTTGCCCTTGCCGAATCTGCGCCACGCCCTCCGTGCGGCCTGCGCGTGTTCGGCCGTGACCGCCTCCAGATCGATTCCGGTCTCCTGAATGAAAGCATCGAGCTCGTAGCCAGCTGCGGGGCCGCAGCGACTCTCCAGCACGATGCTCGCCTCCAAGAGGGCAGCGGCCGACATCCGCGGGTGCGGCGTCCCGGCGATGGCTCCGGCGAATCGTTCGGCATCAGGCTCGCGCAACAGGATCGCCAAGACCGCCGAGGTGTCCACAATCATTTGGGCAGTCCCTGCTCGTCGTACAGGAGGTCGCCGTGCTCCACTGCCGAAGGGCCGTCGCCCATCATGGCGGCGCATCGTTCTCCTATGGCGAGAATCCTCTGGACTTTTTCCTGAGCGTCGCGCTCGCTTCTCTCGCGGTGCAGGCGCTCTTGGAGGGCCACCGTGATGGCGCCGGTCATGGTGTCGCCGGTCAGCCGCGCCAACTCGTCGGCGAGTTGGCATGTCTCCTGGTTCTTGATGTTGATGCTCATAGCTCGAAGTCTCCAATTTTGGGTAGACATCTTGTATATAAATCTACCATACGCCTTGCGACGGGACGTTTCGGAAACTGCTCACGCACGGTGCGGATGAGTCAGGTTCAACACGGGCAGGCCACTGCTCTGACTCGCAGCGCGGCGACGGCTGCGGCGGCCTTGGAGTGCCGGGGGGTGGAGCTAAGGGGAATTGAACCCCTGACCTCTTCCATGCCATGGAAGCGCTCTACCAACTGAGCTATAGCCCCGCGGGTCTCAGCAGGCTAGCCCTGTTGGCCGCTCGACACCACTCGCTTAGCGCCGGACAGTCACAGCCGGCCGGCGGCTCGTCGGCGCAGAGTGCAGCCCGGCGAGCGGCGCGGTGCCGAGCGTCCGGCCCGAGGCCCGAGGCCCGCGGTCTGCGAGCGGCGGCCTGCGGCTGCACAGGCCTGCGGGCTCGCCCGCC
Source organism: Acidimicrobiaceae bacterium (assembly GCA_026708645.1). GTDB lineage: Bacteria > Actinomycetota > Acidimicrobiia > Acidimicrobiales > Aldehydirespiratoraceae > Aldehydirespirator. The sequence continues at coordinate 111,725 of JAPOUM010000017.1, forward strand.
TCGCGATCGGCTACGCGGCTTTGATCTCTTCGAGGATCGGCGCCCAGCGCTGCTTGTCCTGCACGCCCGCATAGAACTGCAGCCTGTCGAGTATGCCGCCGAAGCGCTCAGCGATGCGTGCCGGCATCTCACGGGGCTCGGCCACCACAGCGAACGCGGCGAGCATCTCGTCGTCGATGACGTCGCCCATTTCGATCCATCTGCCCTGCTTCGACAAGCGGTTGAGCTCCGTTTGGGCGTCTCCCCAGCCGTGATGTTCCAGCACTCCCCGATAAGCGGGCGTCGATCCGTAGAAGGCGATCTGCCGGCGGGTCTGAGCGGCTTGCTCAGCCACGTCCTCCTCACAGAAACCCGACACCACGAAAACCGGCATGGCGATCTGGAAATCCGCACGCTCCCGCCCCGCCTCCTCCAGCCCGTCGAGCACGTTGGGCAGAGTCACATCCCGCAAGTAATCCGCTGTCTGGAAGGCGTGGCACACCAGCCCGTCGGCGGCTCGGCCCGCCACTCTGGTCATCAGAGGCCCCACCGCAGAGATCAGGATCGGCGGCGCCGCAGTGTCGAGCGGCCCCGGATCGAACATCGGCGTCATCAGTGTGTGGCGGTAGAAGTCCCCTCGGAAATTGAGCCGTTCACCGGTCTGCCAGCAGTCCCAGATGGCGCGGATGGCGGCGATCATCTCTTCCATGCGGGCGGCGGGCTGCGACCACGGCATCGAGAAGCGTTTGGTTATGTGCGGCTGGATCTGGCTGCCCAAACCCAGCAGGAAGCGCCCCTCGGACAACGCCTGCAAGTCCCAGGCGACCTGAGCCAGCACCATCGGATTGCGTGCGAATCCGACCGCGATGGCGGTCATCAAGTCGATGTGCTCGGTGTGCTCGGCCGCCAGCGCGAGCGGCAGGAACGGGTCGTGGCTCGTCTCGGCTGACAGCAGGCCGCTGTAGCCGTCGGCTTCGATCATGTGTGCATGGGCGCCGAGGTCTGCAATCTGGTGACGCTCCGAAGCCGAAGCTTCCGGCAGTCCGATCCAAGCGTCGATCTTCATGATGCCTCCATTCCGCAGCCATGATGCTACCGGTATGCGAAAGTCAAACTGCACTTCTGGCGGCTCTTTCCGGTTGTGCAGCATCGTGCAGCCCGACTCATCGGCGAGATGGAGTTGACGAGCAGGCGATGGCCTGATAAGTTAATTACAAGTTCATGAAAAGTCGGGTTAAGCGCTGTTGTGAATATAGATATAGATATAGATATAGATGGTATGCCAGATCCTGCTGATACTGCTAGCAATATTGCAAACGTCTACTGTGTTCCGTGGTAATTACAAGTGAAGACGACAGTGTGTGCAAACTGGGTGTAGTAGCTCTTGGAGCACTATGTAGACTTGACTCTGGACGACTTGGCGGATCGCACGGTATACGTATAAAGGAGTTCGCTGATCTCGATGACGGTCGGCGCGTATTCTGGAGAGAAGATCGCGGCTGGAGAGGCAGGGGCATGATTTCTCAGTGGCCTGTGACTAGTGGCCGAGATCTGACTCATGAAGTCCTTGAGGTGACTCAGCAAGATGATTACCGGATCGACTCATACGTCGAGTGCGCGCTAGAACGATTGAGAAGCATGGCTCTCGATGTTGATCCTGCGACTGTGTATAGTGCCCCGTTCAGAGTCGAGTTCGCCGCCGGCCTCCAAGAAGAACTGAGCCGGGTCGCTCAATTTTTTGATCCGCTCCGTCGTTAGCGCCGTGCCGCACGGAGGGGCGGTGATGCGCTTGCGGGCGCCGGGGCGGGGCGATCCGTCAAAATGCTCGGAGAACGCTACCGTTGCGGGAGATGGCTGACGTAACCGACGCCACCTTCCAGGCCCAGGTAGTGGAGCGGTCTCAGACCGTTCCGGTGGTGGTGGATTTGTGGGCTGCATGGTGCGAGCCGTGCAAGCAGCTCACGCCGCTGCTCGAAAGAGAGATCGCCGCCACCAACGGCGCAGTCGAGCTCGCCAAGGTGGACATCGAGAAGAACCCGGGAGTCGCCCAAGCTTTCAGGGTCCAGTCGATACCGGCGGTCTACGCCATGGTCGCAGGCCAAGTGGCCGACGGCTTCCTGGGGGCGCAAGGCGAGGCGGAAGTGCGCGATTTCGTGCAGCGGCTGCTGCCGGCGCCCGAGAAGACCGAGATCGAGCGGCTGATCGAAGCCGGCGACGAAGCTTCTCTCAGGGCCGCGCTCGAAATCGAGTCCGACGACGCTGCGGCGGTCACGGCGCTGGCCGAGCTGCTGATCGACGACGGGCGGCTCGCAGAGGCCGCAGATCTGCTCGAACGGATACCCGAGACCCCCGAGACGAGGCGCCTGACAGCAGTGGCCCGAGTGCAGGGCTCAGGCGACGCCGCAGGCGTCCGGCCCGACGAGATCGAAGCCGAGCTGGCCGAGCTGCTGGCGACAGTCAAAACAGACGAGACGGCCCGTCAGCGCTTCGTCGACCTGCTTGAGGTGCTGGGCGCCGACGATCCCCGAACGCTCGCCTGGCGCAAGCGACTCTCGGCCGCGCTCTTCTGAAACTCCCGTCGACTGTCGGGGCGTCCCCCCCGAGAGGCCGAGCAGCCGGAGAGCCGAGGCATAGCCGAGGCAGCCGTGCCCGAAGCGCGCGGGTGGATTCATCCGGGTATAGTTGAATAATACTGAAAATAGCTATAATAGCTTGAAAAATCTCGAAGCGGGCGCCTCAGGCAATCGCCCGGGAAGCTGCCCCGACGGCGCCTCAGACAGCCGCACGGACAGCTGCCTCAGACAGCCGCGAACACACGGGAGTGCGAGCATTGGACGGTCCGCCAGGCGGATATCCCTACGGAAGATTCGGCAAATTCTCTCTGACGGCTCTGGCTGACCGGCTCGGAGTGTCTCCGGCTGTGGTGGTGCTGGGGCTGTTGGCTGTGATCGCTGCGGCGCTGGGCGGCTGGTGGGCGTTGCGATCTCCCCCGGGGCCCGATCCGGCGGAGATACTGCCGAGAGTCGGCTCGGTGGAGATCCCCATCACCACGACGACCGCCGAAGCCGGCCGGATCCTTGTGGACGTGGTCGGCGCCGTGGTCACCCCCGGCGTTCACGAGCTGCTCGAAGGCAGCCGCATAGTCGACGCGGTGACCGCGGCGGGAGGCCTCAAAGCAGAAGCCGACCGCATGAGGCTCAACTTCGCCGAGCCGCTCCAAGACGGCGCGCGCCTCTACGTGCCGACGCTCGACGACGAAGCAGGCCTGGAAGTGGTGACCCGCCCACGGGCTTCGAGCACCGGCTCGGTCTCGGGCGCGGACGAAGGGGCGGCCGGCGGCTCTGCGCCGATGGACGTCAACACGGCCACAGCGTCACAACTGGAGCGACTGCCGGGCGTGGGTCCGGCGCTCGCCGCGGCAATAGTCGAGCACCGTGGGCAGCGAGGCCCTTTCGCTTCGATAGACCGGCTCGATGATGTGTCGGGCATCGGCCCGGCCAAGCTCGAGCAGATCCGCCCCTTGGTCACTGCGGGCGGCCGTTGATTCCGTCCCCGACACCGCTGGACGGATCGCCTGATCGACCGTCGGAAGGATTGCCGGACGGATCGCGGGAGCGCTGGCTGGACGGATCGCGGGAGCGACCGCTGACGCCTGAGAGACCGCTGGAGCTGCTGCGCCGCAGTTGGGGCGCCTCCGCTGTTCCTTACGCCGCAGCGGCGGGCGCCGCAGCCGGGGCATGGCTGCTGAGCGGAACGAGAGTGCCCCTGCTGCTGGTGGTGCTGCTCGCGGCGCTCTGTGCTTGGCGCCCGAATCCGCTGCTCGTGCTGCTGACGGTGGCGGCCCTGGCCGGCTTCTTGGGCTCCAGAGCGCTCGCGGGACTGGATGATCCGGTCTCGGGGCCTGTCGAAGGCTGGGTGACGCTGCTTGAGGATCCGCGGCCGCTGGGCCGACGCGGAGTCCGTGTCACCGTCCGTCACGACGGGGCTCGATTGGAGGCTCGAGCATACGGAGCGGTCGCTTCGCGCATCGACGACCTGCTGGCCGGCGAGCGCCTGCGCGTCACAGGAACGGCCAAGCCCTCGACCAGCGACTGGCACCGCTGGCGCCATGTGGCGGCGACCCTGACCGTGACGGCGGCAGGCGACCGCGCCGATGCGGCGCCACTGCCCGCCTTCACCAACCGGATCAGGCGGCTGCTGGAGTCCGGGGCTGTCAGCCTCTCCGACGACAGTCGAGCCATGTTCGCAGGAATGGTCTACGGCGACGACCGCGACCAGTCGCCGCGGCTCTACGACGACTTCCGAGCGGCCGGTCTGGGGCATCTGCTGGTGGTGTCGGGACAGAACGTCGCTTTCGTGCTGGCGTTGGCGTCGCCTTTGGTGGCTCGCGCCCGGCCGGGTGTGCGGTTGTTGGTGCTCTTGGCGCTGCTGGGAGTGTTCGCGGTGCTGACCCGGTTCGAGCCTTCGGTGCTGCGTGCCGTGACCATGGCAGGGGTGGCAGTGGTCAGCGCTGCTTTGGGGCGTCCCGAAACAGGGCGCAGAACCCTGGCTTGGGCTGTGGCGGCGGTGGTGCTGATCGATCCGTTCCTAGTGCGTGTGCTCGCATTCCAGCTGTCGGTTTGCGCCACTTGCGGACTGCTGTGGATCACGCCTGCGCTGGCGGCGAAGCTGCGGGGCCCGCAACCGCTGCGGCTGGCCGTGGCCACCACTGCGGGCGCCCAGCTGGCAGTGATGCCGCTGCTGATCGCAGTGTTCGGCACGGTTCCGGTGGCTTCGCTTCCCGCCAACGTGGCAGCCGGGCCGGCGACCGCGCCGGTGATGATGTGGGGGCTCACCGGAGGGCTCGGTGCCGGATTGGTCGGCGGGCCGGTCGCATGGTTGATGCACCGCCCCACCGCTGCGTTGCTTTGGTGGGTGCGAACCGTCGCGTCCGCCTCTGCAGCGGCGCCGCCTGCGATGATCGGCGCCGGCGGCGCTCTGTTGCTCGGGTCGGGGGTGGCACTGCTGCTGGCAGCCCAAAGACCCAGCCGAGCCCCGAGACTCAGCCGAGCCCCGAGACTCAGCCGAGCACACAGCATTAGACGCCGCTTCAGCCCCGGCGTCGGCGGACGGGCTTTGAGCATTCTGGGGACGGCGCTGGTGGTCGTCACTCTGTCCAGCAGCCTGGTCACGGCAGCCGCTCCGCCGACCGGGTGGTCGCAAGTCGCCGGAGCGCAGCTGTTCCGGCAGCAGGGCACGGTGATGGTCGTTCTGGCGCCGTCCGTGCGGCCGCGAGACCTGCTGGAGTCGCTGCGCCTTGCGGGGGTCCGCAAGGTGGATCTAGTGGTGGCGCCCTCAGGCAAAGCTTCCGACGCCTATGCGGTGCTGGCTTTGCGTGATCGCTACCGCAGCGCTTCGGTGGTGGCGCCGCCGCTGCATCGAGTGCCCGGCGCCCGCACTGTCCGTGCCGGCGACGTGGTGCGTGCCGGCTCGTTGGAGGTGCAGATGCTCAGCACCGAGCCTCGGCTCGAGATAAGAGCCCGCGACCCTGCACAGTAGTGCGTAGCATCGGTGGCTCTATGGGTGTGCAGCTGCTCAGCGGCGACGATCCCGTCCTGGTGTCGGAGGCGGTCAACAAGGCCATAGCCGAAGCATTGGGTGACGAGGACCGCAGCCTGGCCTTGCAGCTACTCGACGAGACCAGCCTGCGCGACCCCGACGGGCACTGGCGGCTCACACAGCTGGTGAACGCCGCCCGGACCGAGCCGTTCCTCACCTCGAAGCGGGTGGTGGTGGGTCGGCACTTGGCGCGTTTCTCGAACCGGGGCGACTACGACGAGCTGCTGCGCCTGCTGGAGGAACTGCCCGCCACCACACATCTGGTGCTGGTGTGGGAGCGAGGAGTCGACCCGGCGATGAACCGCCTGCCCGCATTGCCCAAAGCGCTCAGCGAGGCGGTGAAGGCAGCCGGAGGCGTGTCGCTGAACGTGACTCCGCCACGCGGCAAGTCGCAGGCCGGGCAGTGGCTGCGCGACCAGCTCGGCCAGTCGCCGCTGCGATTCGAGCCTGCCGCCATGAAGGCCGTCGAGCAGCTCGTCGGCGCCGACCACGGCAGGATCGTGGGGCTTCTGCGCACCCTGGAAGGCGCTCTGGGAGCTGAGGCGACTGTCACCGCCGACGACGTGGCCGTCTACGGCGGCGATCCCGGGTCGGTGGTGCCGTGGGAGCTCGATGACGCCATCGACCGCGGCGACATCGGCGGAGCTCTCGAAGTGTTGCACCGACAACTGGGGTCTCGCCACCCTCTGCAGCTGCTGGCGGCTTTGGCGGGCCGCTATCAGCGGATGCTCCGACTCGACGGCGCCGACGCCGCCGATGAGCGTGAGGCGGCGGCGATCCTGGAAATGAAAGGCTCGACTTTTCCTGCCAAGAAGCTCTGGGGGCAGACCCGCAGGCTGGGATCACAGAAGATCGCGAGAGCGATCCGGCTGCTGGCCGAAGCGGATCTGGCTCTTCGCGGCGCCATCGACTGGCCCGACGAGTTGGTGATGGAAGTTCTGGTGGCCCGGCTGGCGGCTCTCGCCAAACGCTGACCCGGCGCGCCTGTCGCAGCGTGCCTGGCGCGCCGGGTCCCGCTCGCCGCGTGTGTTCAACGCGCCAAACGTGCCGCTCGGCGCCCCGCTCGGCGCCTGTCTCGGCGTGCCTGTCTCGGTGCGCCGACTAGCCGGCGGCTGAGCGGCGCTGTTGCACCTCACGCATCAGGCGGCTCTTGCGCCTGGCGGCCGTGTTGCGATGCAGCACGCCTTTGGAGGCGGCCTTGTCGATGCGCTTGACCGCCGTTCGCAGAGCCTCAGCGGACGCCGCCTCGTCGCCGTCGACGGCAGCCAGCGCAGCCTTGGCGCGGGTGCTCACCTCTGAACGGACCGTGCGATTGCGCAGACGTCGCTTCTCGTTCTGCCGGTTCCGCTTGATCTGGGACTTGATGTTGGCCACGCTCACCTGCCGGTCTTGTAGAGCCTGCCGCCGCGGATCCGTGTGACGGAACCGTCGGGGCGCCCGTGTAGAGGCGACTGCCGAGGCTAGCGTTGCGGCGCTGCGGCTGCACCGTCACGAGCGGATTCCCTCGCAGCTTCCACCTGCGTCCTCCTCGAGAGCCTCGACGCCCGCTGCATCGACCGCCTCTCCGACCGACCGCACATCGACCGCCGCTACGACCGCCTCTCCGACCGCTACGACTGATCGCCGCACCGACCGCTCTACTACCGCTTCAAGATCCCCGCCCATGGAACTGAACCGCATACGCAACACTTCGATCATCGCCCACATCGATCACGGCAAATCGACACTGGCCGACCGGATGCTGGAACTGACCGGCGCGGTCGAGGCGCGTGAGATGCGCGAGCAGTATCTCGACTCGATGGACCTCGAGCGTGAGCGGGGCATCACCATCAAGCTCCAGTCGGTGCGCCTCAACTGGCGAGACCATGTGATCAACTTGATCGACACGCCGGGCCACGTCGATTTCAGCTACGAAGTCAGCCGTTCGCTGGCCGCCTGCGAGTCGGTGATCCTGGTGGTGGACGCGGCCCAGGGGATCGAAGCCCAGACGCTGGCCAACTGCTACCAGGCCATGGAGAACGATCTGGACGTGGTGGCGGTGCTCAACAAGATCGACCTGCCCGCAGCGGATCCTGACCGGGCGGCCGAAGAGATCGAGCGGGTGCTCGGCATCGACGCCGCCGAAGTGCTGCAGATCTCGGCCAAGACCGGCGACGGCGTGGCCGAACTGCTCGACGCTGTTCTGGAGCGCACTCCGCCGCCCGCCGGTTCGTCGGACGAGCCGCTGCAAGCGCTGATATTCGATTCGCATTTCGACCAGTACCGCGGGGTGGTGTCTTCGCTGCGGGTGGTCAACGGGACGCTGACCGCCGACACACGGCTGCGTTTCATGCAGGCGGGCACGGTTCACAGCGTTGACGAACTCGGAGTCCGCACCCCCGACAATGAGGCGTTCGAGCGTCTCGGACCGGGCGAGACCGGCTATCTGATCGCAGGCATCAAAGACGTGGGCGAAGCCCGCTCGGGCGAGACCGTCACCGACGACGCCAGGCCCGCGTCTCAGCCCCTGGCCGGATACTCCGAACCCAAACCGATGGTCTTCTCGGGTCTTTACCCCACCGAAGGCGACGACTTCTCCAACCTTCGGGCGGCTCTGTCGAAGCTGCGCCTCAACGACGCCGGGTTCAACTACGAGCCCGAGACCTCGGGCGCTCTGGGCTTCGGTTTCCGCTGCGGGTTCTTGGGCTTGCTGCACATGGAGATCGTGCGCGAGCGCTTGGAGCGCGAGTTCGACCTCTCGTTGATATCCACCGCTCCTTCGGTGGAGTATCGGGTGACTCTGACCAGCGGCGACACGCTGGCCGTGTCGAATCCCTCCGACATGCCCGAAGCCGCCCGGATAGCGGCCATCGCCGAGCCCTGCCTGGCGGCGTCGCTGATCAGCCCCGCCGACTACACCGGCACGCTGATGGAACTGTGCCAGTCGCGTCGTGGCGAGCTGCAAGGCATGGACTATCTGTCGCCGGAGCGCGTCGAGTTGCGCTACCGGTTGCCGCTGGCGGAGGTGGTGGTCGATTTCTTCGATCAGCTCAAGAGCCGCACTCAGGGTTACGCCAGCTTCGACTACGACGCCGACGGCTACGCCGACGCCGACCTCGTGAAGGTGGACATCTTGTTGCAGGGCGCCGCGGTCGACGCTTTCTCTTCTGTGGTGCACCGCGACAAGGCCTACGCCTACGGGCGGGCGCTCACGCAACGACTGCGGGATCTGATACCGCGACAGCAGTTCGAGGTGCCGATTCAGGCAGCCATCGGAGGGCGGATCATCGCCCGCGAGACCGTGAAGGCTTTCCGCAAAGACGTCACCGCCAAGCTCTACGGCGGCGATGTCACCCGCAAGCGCAAACTGCTCGAGAAGCAGAAGGCCGGCAAGAAGCGCATGAAGAGCATCGGTCGGGTGGACATCCCCCAAGAGGCTTTCATCTCGGCTCTCACCCTCGAGGATTGAACAGGCGCCGCCGGATGCAGCGGTAGAGTCTGACGCATGCGTGACGACTGCATGCGTGACGACAAGCCCGGCGACATGAGCGAACCCAGCGTCAGCCACGGCGTGCGCTCGGGTGGCAGCACGAGCCCGAACCCGGCTGCGAGCATGAGCGGCAGACAGCAGGACTCCTTGATCGCAGAGACGAGCCCCCCTGCGCTCGATGATCGCAAGGCCGCCATTCTGTATGCCGTCGTTCAGGAGTACATCCGCACCGCCCAGCCGGTGGGCTCGGGTCGTGTGGCCGGCCTGGCGGGGATCGACGCTTCGCCGGCCACGATCCGCAACGAGATGGCCGCTCTGTCCGAGCAGCACTACCTGACACAGCCTCACACCAGCGCCGGTCGGGTGCCCACGGCCAAGGGCTACCGCTGTTTCGTGGACCAGTGGCGCCGGCAGTCTCCCGCTCCGGTGCTCGACGCCGCCGACCGTCGGCAGGTCAACAAGTTCTTCTCGGCGCCGCACGGAGGTTTCGAATCGATCCTCAGCGACACCACCGGACTCCTGTCGGATCTGACCGACTGGACCGCTGTGGTGGTGGCGCCGAGCCCCGCAGCCGCGACCGTGCGCTCCGCGCAGCTCGTGGAGCTGTCGTCGACGACGGTGCTGGTGGTGGCGGTGATGTCCAACGGCGTTATCGAGAAGCGCAACCTGGAGGTTCCGGTCGACATCAAGCCGGAAGTGGTGGCCGACGCCTCTGAGCGTCTGGCTCGCCGCATCGTGGGGCGGACCTTGGTGGAGATCGGCGACTGCGACCCGCCCGACGACATGCTGCTGGCTGCGGCGATCACTGCTTTGCAGGAGGCTCGGGCGCACCACGAGGTGTTCGTCGGCGGCACGTCCAAACTGGCCGCCGCCTTCGACGCGGTCGAGCAGTTGAGCGAGGTGCTGAGCCTGCTGGAGCAGCAGCTGGTGGTGGTGACGCTGATGCGCCGGGTGATCGACGGCGGCCGCCGGGTGGCGATCGGCGAAGAGACCGGGGTGCCGTCGCTGGCCGACTGCTCGCTGGTACTGGCGCCGTACAGCACCGAAGACACCGACGGCGGGGCGATCGGCGTCATCGGCCCCACCCGGATGGACTATCCGCAGGCATTGTCGGCGGTGGCTGCCGTGAGCCGCAAGCTCGGTTCCGCCCTCGGCGAAGTCTGAGCCGTTGAACCCGCCGCGGCGTGCCGGGCGACTGTCGGGCAGTTGAGCCTCTCAGCGGCTGATCGTCTCCAAGAGGCGGATCATCTCTAAATGGCTGATCATTACGAGACGCTGGGCGTGGAGCGCGGCGCCACCGACGAAGAACTCAAACGGGCCTACCGGAAAAAGGCTCGTGAGTTCCATCCCGACGCCAATCCCGGAGACGCCGCCGCCGAGGCCCGCTTCAAAGAAGTGAGCGCCGCCTATGAGGTGCTGTCGGATCCCGAGCGCCGCTCGCTTTATGACAGGTTCGGCACCGACGACACGCGATCCGGGGGCGTGTCCGACCCGTTCGGCGGCGGCTTGGGCAGCATCTTCGACGCTTTCTTCGGCGATTCGGGCTTCGGTTTCGGCTCGACCGCGCAGCGTCGCGGCCCGCCTGCGGGCGAGAACCTGGAGACTCATGTCGAACTCGATCTGCACGACGTGGTGTTCGGCGCCGAGCGTGAAGTGTCGGTGCGGACCGCGGTGCGCTGCGAGACCTGCGACGGCAGCGGCGCAGCGGAGGGCACGTCGCCGGTGCGGTGCTCGCAATGCGAAGGCTCAGGTCAGGTCCGTCAGGTGCGCCAGTCGATGCTGGGCCAGATGGTGACAGCAGTCGCCTGTGAACTCTGCGGCGGACTCGGGGAGAGGATCGAGCGGCCCTGCGAAGACTGCGACGGCCACGGGCGCCTGATCGAGCGACGCACCTACAACGTCGACATTCCTGCCGGCGTCGACGACGGCACCACGCTGCGACTGGGCGGCAGAGGCGCCGCCGGCCCTCGTGGCGGCACGCACGGCGACCTCTACGTGCATGTCCGGGTCCGGCCCCATCCGCGCTTTCATCGCAACGGCAGCGACTTGGTGCACGAACTGCACGTGCCTTTCACTCAGGCGGCGCTGGGGGCGCAGATCGACTACGAGACCCTCGACGGCAACGAGGACGTGGCGATACCGAGAGGCACCGAGACCGGAGCGGTGCTGAGACTTCGAGGATTGGGCGTGCCGCATGTCAACAACAGCCGCCGCCGGGGCGATCTTCTGATCCAGCTGGTGGTGGACGTGCCCGACGACCTGACCGCCGAGCAAGAGGAGCTGGTGCGCCGGCTGGCCGAACTGCGCGGCGAGGAAGTCGCCGAGCCCAGCGAGGGTCTGCTGGGCCGGATCCGCAACGCCTTCCGGTGACGGGCGTCCGGCCGGTGAGGGTCGGCGGCGGCCAGCCGTGCAGCCGTGCAGCCGGGCGCTGCGGCGCCTCCGCGGCTCAGACGGCCGGCGACGCCGGTTCGGGCCCGCATGTGCTGGTGGACGCTGTCGATGTGGATGCCCCCGAGCTTTCAGACGACGACCTTCATCACCTCACCAGGGTGCTGCGTCTGCGTGCCGGCGACTCGCTCACAGTGGGGGACGGCGCCGGCGCCTGGCGGCTCTGCCGTTTCGCCGGCGTCGGCGCGAGGAGTCTGCTCGAACCGGCGGGAGAGGTGGTTTCGGCGCCTGCGCCGAGCCCCGAGCTGGCGGTGGGTTTCGCGGTGCTCAAAGGCGGGCGCAGCGAAACCGTCGTGCAGAAGCTCACCGAGCTGGGCATCGATCGGATCGTGCCTTTCGTGGCGGAGCGGTCGGTGGTCCGCTGGGAAGCGGCCAGGGCGCAGCGGTTGTTGCAGCGCTGGCAGCGGGTCGCTGCGGAGGCGGTGATGCAGAGTCGCCGCTTGTGGCTGCCGCAGGTGTCGGCGCCTGAGAGGTTCTTTGAGCTTGATCTGAGCGATGCCGTGCTGGCGGATCCCGATCCCGCCGCCGGCGCCTTGTCGGCGTGTCAGAACTTCGTGATGGTGGGCCCCGAGGGAGGCTGGAGCCCCGAGGAGGCGGCCGCGGTGGGTCGGCGTGTCTGCCTCAGCTCGCAGATACTGCGCGCCGAGACGGCTGCTGTGGCAGCAGCGGCTCTGCTGGCTGCCCGCCGCAGCGGCCACCTGCCGGCATCCGAGCCGCCCGCGGGTTAGTAGTGGGAGTAGTGGGAGTAGTGGCAGGCGTGGCAGGCGGCGCCGAGGTGTGGGGTAGCGGCGGCCGTTTTCGGCATCTGAGCTGCCCGCTGCCGGGTGTCGCGTGGCTCAGCGGTCGGCGACCTGGGTGACCGTGAACAGGTCGGCTTCGCCAGCCGGGTCGAAAAGCTTCGAGCCGTTGGTGGTGTAGACCCGCAGCAGATCGCATTCCCCGTCGGCGACGGCCTCGGCGCCGGTGGGGGAGTCGATGCGCCAGCGTTGCGGCAGCGTCAACGTCTCGCCCGGCTCGGGCCAGTCGTCGAAGAGCGCTATCCCGCCGTTGCCGGGGCGGACGATCGCGGCTGTGGCGGTGCCGTCGCAGTCCCAGTCGCCGATCTCGACGAAATCACCGGAGACGCCCAGCGCGAAGCGGCGACCCCCGTGGTTCAGCAGCGCCGCAGCCTGTCGCAGGGATGCTGCCGATGCTGCCGGTTTCTCTGGGGCTTCCGGTGCTGCCTGAGCTTCCGGTGCTGCTGGTTCTTCTGGCGTTTCAGAGCCGATCGCGGAGGCGCCGCTGCTGGTGTCGTCGCTTGAGACGTTGAACGCAGCGTCAGCAGAATCCTCTGCATCCTGTGACTTCTCAGACTTCTCGGCGTTCTCGGACTTCTCAGACTTCTCGGCAGCCTCGGCGTTCTCGGCAGCCTCCAGCTGGACCGTCTCTTGCGACGTCTGTGACGTCGCAGGCCAGTCGGTCGTGGCGCTGCGGCTGCCCAGCGCGAAACCTCCGACGATCGCGAAGCCGACCGCTCCGGCGATGAGGAGTCGTCTGGTTCGCAGGCTGAGTCGCTCGCTGCCAGGTCCGGCAGCCCTCACGGCGGCTGTTTCATCCCCCTGCCCCGGCCCCGGCGCCGGTCTGGTTTTCTTGGCCGGCTTCCGAGCGGCGAGCAAGTCGAGTCGTCTCGCCATCTCGCGTGCGCCGATCAAGCCGCCGCGAGCCGCGTCCGCCACCGCCAGAAGCTTCCCGGAGAGAGCGCTCTTGCCCAGCGAGGAGTCGTGGCACAGCTCGGCCAGAGCCGCCAAGTCACGCCGGCAGTTCTCGGTCGTGGCCTCGTCGGCGCGGGTCAGACCGCAAAGCACGGGACGGTCGTCGACCCCGTGAAGCACGTGCGGCCCAGTCAACTGAAGATGCGCCACGCCCAGCTGGTGCAAGTCGGCCACCACAGCCGCGAGCGCGGCCATCCCCGCGGCGCGCTCCACCGGGTCGCTCAGCGGTCGGGTGGCCCAAGTGTCGGCGTTCACGAACTCGGTGTGCAAAGCACGACCGCCGTCGGGGGTCTCAACGAGGTCCACGAAACGCACCATGCCCGGATGGTCCAAGCGCCGCAGCAGCTCCGCCTCTCGCTCCAGAGACTCGGCTCGCTCCGCGGGCGCCTGCTTGACGGCGATCAGGCGCTCGTCGCTGCGACTGACCGTCACCGCTGCCATGTCCGCTCCCGCTGACACGCGGCGACACGCTTCGCCGCTGTCAAGCAGCCCGTGTCGCGCCCTCTGCAGCTCCTTCTGCAGCGCCTTCTGTTAGGCACTCTGTCGCACCCTCGTGGTAAATCTATAATTATGCTCATAACACAAAAATACTCTATAAATATTGAAAAAGCAACACTCGCGCCGAGTTCGCCTCTGCCAGCTGTGACGGTGAGCGCGAATGGGGCGTCTGCCCGTTTGTCGGGCTTGCCGTTGCCGGGGTTGCGACGGTGAGTGCGAGCCGGGCGTCTGCCCGTTTGTCGAGCTCGCCCGTCCCGGGCTTCGTTGGTCGGGCGGAGCGACCGGTGTTTCTGGCGAAGGTTCGTCGACTAATCTTCAACGATGGCCGGTCCGCAGATCGTGGCTGTCGCGTCCGGTTCCCCGGCACAGCGGGCAGGTCTGCAACCCGGCGACGAGGTCGCAGCGATAGGAGGCGAATCGCCCCGCGACGTGATCCGCTGGCAGCTTCTCAGCAACGGGGCGCGGTTCCCCATGGAGATACTGCGCGACGGCGCCCGCTTCAGCGTGCAGATCTCAAAACGCGACGGCGAGCCGCTGGGCGCCGAAGTCGACGCGGCGGTGTTCGACGGTGTGCAGACCTGCGACAACCACTGCGAATTCTGCTTCGTGCATCAGCTGCCGCGGGGTATGCGGCGCTCGTTGTATCTCAAGGACGACGACTACCGGCTGTCTTTCCTCTACGGCAATTTCACCACTCTCACCCGGTTCAACGAACTCGACTACGAACGTGTGGTCAGCGAGCGGCTCTCGCCGTTGTACGTGTCTATCCACGCCACCGACCCCGATGTTCGGGCCGCGATCCTCCAGAACCGTCGGGGAGCAGTGTCGCTGCGCTGGCTGCGGCTGCTGCTGGACGCAGGCATCGAAGTCCACGGTCAGGTGGTGGTGTGCCCCGGCGTCAACGACGGCGCAGTGCTGGAAGACACCCTTGCGGGAGTGCTCGACCGCTTCGCCGAGTTGCGGACGCTCTGCGTGGTGCCTCTGGGGCTGTCCCGCTACAACCGCCAGCCGCGGATGCGGCTTCACACCAGCGCGGAGGCCGCATCCGTGGTCGACCTGGTCGAGGGCTGGCAGTCGCGCTTCTTGCGTGCGCTGGGCCGGCGTCTGGCGTTCTTGGCCGACGAGTACTACCTGATGTGCGGACGCGGCTTCCCCGACGACGATCATTACGAGGGCTTCGATATGCACGAGGACGGCGTCGGCATGGCTCGAGCCTTCCATGCGCAGTTCACTGTGCAGGGCCGAGAACCGACTCCCCCCAGATCAGGTTTCTTCTCCTGGGTGGACGGGGCGCCCGCCGACGGCTACCGCGCTCCTCGGCATGGGTCGCCTGATCCGCAGCCTGCTGATCCGGCGGTTGCTGATCCGCAGGCTGTCCCTAGCTCGTGCGGGGAGCTACCCGGCGACGGCCCCGAGGATCGCCCGCACGTCGTGCCTGTGGCTTTGACGAGGCGCCGTCCCGGCCGGGACGCCCCTGTGGCGGTGCTCACCGGCACTCTGGGCGCAGCGGTGGTGGCGCCGCTGGTGGCTTCGCTGGATCGCAGCGATGTGCGAGTGCTGCCGGTGGAGAACCGTTTCTTCGGCGGCAACATCGGTGTCACGGGTCTGATGGTCGGCAGCGACTTGGCACGGGTGCTCGCCGGGCAGCCCGAAGGCGACCGTTATCTCCTGCCCGACGTCTGCCTCAGCCGGGGACGCTTCCTGGACGGCACGTCCCCGCAAGAGCTGCCGCGCCGGGTGGAGATCATCGCGACCCACGGACAGGCTTTGCGCGACGCGCTCGAATGCGGCTGATCCCCGGAGCTTCCGGGCCAAACAGGGTGTCGCGGCGCAAGACCGCCCGAAGCGCTGCCTGTTGCGGCTGATCTCGGCGAGGTCATGAACGAGACCGATTCTGAGGATCCTCGAAGTTCTTGAAGTGCTGCTGGTTGCGGCGAGTCCGGCGAGGTCATGAACGAGACCGATCCTGAGGATCCTCGGAGTTCTTGAAGCGGCTGCGCGTTGCGGTGAGCAGTTGGTGATCAGCTCGCTGCCGGCTGCGGCGGGATTCCCGGAGTTCTTGAAGTGCTGCTGGTTGCGGTGAGCAGTTGGTGATCAGCTCGCTGCCGGCTGCGGCGGGATCCTCGAAGCTCTTGCAGTCAGCTGATCACCGGCCAGCTCCAAGCGGACGCCCGCACCGCGCGTTGCGGCTGATACTCGAAGCTCTTGCAGCGCTGCCCGTTTAGCCTGAGTATGTGAACTGTGGAAGTGGCGCCGTCGAGGCCGGCCATGAGCTCTGATCCCCCGAGCGGGGGATCCGCGGGCCGGGTGTCGCCGGTCCAGACGCCGCCTGTTCGGGCGTCGGTCCCGGTGGTGGCGGTGGTCGGGCGGCCCAACGTCGGCAAGTCGACTCTGGTGAACCGCATCCTGGGACGGCGCGAGGCGATCGTGGAACAACGCCCCGGAGTGACCCGTGACCGCAAAGCTCTCGACGCCCAATGGCAGGGCCGACGCTTCACGCTGCTCGACACCGGCGGCTGGAGCGCTTCCGGCGACGCGCTCGACGCCAAAGTGAGCGCGCAAGCCGAGCAGGCCGTCAGCCAGGCCGATGCGGCGCTGTTCGTGGTGGACGCTGTCGTGGGAGTGACGGCCGATGACGACCAGGTGGCCAGGGTGCTGCACGGCGCGGGCCTGCCGGTGCTGGTGGTGGCCAACAAGGTCGACCATGACGGCAGCGGCGCTCTGGCATGGGAGCTGCTCGGATTGGGACACGGCGCCCCTCATCAGGTGAGCGCGCTGCACGGCCGAGGAACCGGCGACCTGTTGGACGAGCTGATGGCCCGCCTCGACGCGGCCGCCGCGGCGCCAGCGGTCGCGTCCCGGGATGCAGCGGGCGCCGATGTCGCAGGCGCCACTGCGGGCTCGGACGCGCGTACTGGTCGAGCAGGCACAGCGAACACAGCCCAAAATGCGAAGCCGTCCGTCGCGCCAGCGGCGGTCAACATGGGCGCAGGCAATGCACCATGTCCGTCAGCCGACAATGCGAAGCCGTTCGCCGCGCCATCGGCTCTGCCCGGCGATATTCCTGCAGGCGCCACTGCGAGCTCGGACGCGCAGGCCGGCCAATCAGACCCAGCGGCGGCCGCTGCCGCGCCACCGGCTCTGCCCGGCGGCATTCCTGCAGGCGGCCAATCCGGCCCAGCGGACACTGCCTCAGCGAACACGGCGGACACAGCGGCGCCGGCCGAGATTTCCCAGAACGTCGCCGCCGATACTGCCGACATCGCCGATAACGCCGACGCCGACGGGATCGCGGCGGTCGCGGCCGAAGCGTTCTCGGTGGTGCTCGTGGGCCGCCCCAACGCGGGCAAGTCGACGCTCTTCAACCGCTTGACCGGCGAAGACCGAGCCATCGTGCATGATCTTCCCGGCACGACCCGCGACTCCATAGACACCCTCGTCGAGACCCAGGAGGGGCCGGTTCGGTTCATCGACACTGCCGGGATGCGGCGCCGGGCGCGGATCGACTCGAGCACCGAGTACTACTCGCTGCTGCGGGCTCTGAGCGCCGTGGACTCCGCCGATGTGGCTCTGCTGGTGATCGACTCGTCGGTCGGCGTCACCCACCAGGACCAGCGGCTGGCCGAACGAGTCGACGCTGCCGGCTGCCCGATCGTGGTGCTGCTCAACAAGTGGGACCTGCTGGACACGCAGGATCGCAGCACGGTGAGCGGAGATGTCGCGGACAGACTGGGATTTCTGGGTTCGCCGCCGGTGCTGCGCGTCAGCGCGCTTAGCGGCAAAGGCGTCGCACGACTCTGGCCGTCTCTCAACTCGGCGGTCTCGCAATACCGGGCGCGCATCCCGACCAAGCGAGTCAACGACGCAGTGCGAGCGGCGCAGAGCACTCAACCGGCGCCCGCCGGCGCCCGCATCCTCTACGCCACGCAGGTCGCCACCGACCCGCCCACCTTCACACTGTTCGTCAACCGCACCCTGCCTCGCACCTATCTCCGCTACATCGAGCGCATCCTCCGTGAGCAGTTCGACCTGGGGAGCACGGCCCTCAAGTTCAGGGTCCGCCGCCGCGACGGCTAGCGGGCGGTCCGGCTCGACCACTCGGCGCCGCCTCGACCAGCCCCCGGTTCGCCGCCTCGAAGAAATTCGCCGACAAAGTGTGACAAAGCCGTAACAATGGTGTAACGTGGTGTGCAGGCGCCGGGTCTGACTAACAAGATTCCGAAAACCCGGATCCACCTTCCCCCTCCAGGGACCGTGCGGAGCCCGTCAGTAGTCGCTGGCGGGCTCCGGCGCGTGACGGGCCTCGAAGCGGGCGTGTAGTCTGGCCGTCCGGTGAGACCATGCCCGAAGCTCGATTCGGGCGCGTTCCCATGCCGTTCCCGTACCGCTGAGAGAATCTGAAATCCCCGAGAGGCCTGAAATCTCCAAGAGGACTGCTTTGAGCGAGTCGATCCACGCAGCCTCGACGATCTGGGATCTGCTCTGCCGCAGGGTGGAGGCCACACCCGACGCCAGGATGCTCATCGACGGCTCGGGCCGTGTCTTGAGCTTCGCCGAGTTCAAGAACCAGGCCGAGAGAGTGGCGGCGGGGCTGCACGGAATGGGTGTGGCGGAAGGCACGCCGGTCACCTGGATGCTGCCGACACGAATCGAGACCGTGCTGTTGAGCTTCGCGCTCAGCCGGCTGGGCGCAGTGCAGAACCCGATCGTTCACGTCTACCGTCGCAGCGAAGTCGAGCGCTGCATCCGTCAGACTCAAGCCCGTCTGGCGATCCATCCCGGCGTCTGGGGCGGCTTCGACTACGGGGCCATGTTCAGCGAGATGCTGAGCGATCCGGACAGCGGCTTCTCGTGTCGCCCGGTGACGCTCGACGGCTACGAGAGCCTCCCCGACGCCGATCCGCGGGCACTGCCCAGCCCGACTGACAGTTCGCCGGGCTCGATTCGCTGGCTCTACTACAGCTTCGGCGCTTCGAGCGCCGGATCGGATCCCAAGGGCGTGCAACACTCCGACGCTTCGCTGGTCGCCTGCGGGCTGGCATTGATGCAGAGACTCGAAGCGGTCGCCGGCGACGTCGGTTCGATGGCGTTCCCGTACGCCCATGTGCGCGGTCTCTGCTATCTGTCCATGATGCTCGCCGCCGGGGCGCCGACTCTGCTGATAGAGAGCTTCGACCCTGTCGAGGCCATGCTCGACTACGCCCGCCATCGGGTGACCCTGGCCGGCGGGTCCGCGGCGTTCTATCGGATTTTCCTGTCCGAGGATCAGCGTTCGCGCAAGGCGGACGGCCGTCCGGCCATGCCCGCGCTGCGGCTGCTGTCCGGCTCGGGCGCCGCCGTGCCGCCGCGGCTCTCTTACCAGGTGAGAGAGCAGCTGGGCGTGCCGCTGGCCCACGGATACGGCATGCTCGAATGCCCGGTGATAGCGCAGGGATCGCCGCATGACAGCGACGAAGAGCTAGCGCGCAGCGTCGGGCGCCCGGCGGACGGCTGCCAGGTGTCGATCGTGGCGATGTCCGCCGACGGCGGTGAGCTGCCCGCTCCCGCGGGGATTCAAGGGGAGGTGCGGGTGAGCGGCCCGATGCTGTTCGCGGGATACACCGACCCCGCTCTCAATGAGGGCGCTTTCGATGTCCGGGGCCGTTTCCGCACAGGCGCTCTGGGCCTGCTCAGCGAAAGCGGTCACCTCATCCTGACCGGCAAGGCCGAACACATCGTCGACTCCGCAGGCGACGACCCGGCGTTCGCCGGGATCGAGGCGACGGTCTCCGTATTTGCAGACGCTGCCGCCGCCGCCGATGCTGTCGATGTCGCCGCGAACTGGCGGTGAGGCACACAGGCAGCGGATCGCAATCACGAGCACGATCAACTCAAAACCGCTATCACATCCACTATCAAACTCACAGGAAGGAGCCTGAGAGCCCATGACCGAAGTGACCATTTATCACAACAAGCATTGAAACTCTTCATGCAATGCCGTGGCGGTCGCCACGGACGCCGGCGTCGATTTCAATGTGGTGCTCTACATGTCGGATCGCCCCGACCGCGCGACGCTGCAGAGCCTCGTGGAGCGTCTGGAGGACCCGGTGGAGAACCTGGTCCGCAAGGATTCGCAGTTCGCCAAGCTGGGGTTGGATCCCGACGACTACGTCGACAACCCCGACGCGGTGGTGGAGGTGCTGCTGCAGTATCCGCGGTTGTTGCAGCGTCCGGTGCTGGTGCGCGCCGACAAGGCCATCATCGGGCGCCCCCTCGGCGATTTGAAGGCCAAAGAACGCATGGCAGAGTTTCTGGCTTGAGCCGCACTAAGTTCTGTCGGCGCGCCGCCGCGGCGCGACCGCCTGTCACCGGAGAACTGTTAGGAGGGACCGTCAATGCGCATAGTCGTCGATTTCGACTTGTGTGAGAGCAACGCCGTCTGCATGAACGTGGCACCCGACATTTTCGAGGTGCGAGACGACGACTTCTTGTACATCCTCAATGAGACGCCTGACGAATCGGACCGCACCAGAGTGCAGCAATGCGTGCGGCGCTGCCCCAAGCAGGCCATCTCCATTGCCGAGGACTGACCCGCGCGGCCCTGCCCAGCGCGGCCTGACACGATGACCGGCTCTTCGGGTTTGCAGCTCGGCTCTGTGGTCATCGTCGGGGCTTCGCTCGCCGGGCTGAACGCGGCGGAAGCGCTGCGGCGTGCGGGTTTCGACGGGACGGTGACGCTGATCGGCGCCGAGAAGCATCTGCCGTACGACCGGCCGCCGCTGTCCAAGCAGGTGCTGGCCGGGGACTGGACGCCTGATCGGGTCGAGTTGACCGACCACGACGAGCTCGCCGACCTTGAGGTGGAGGCCCGTCTGGGCGCGGCGGCGCAGTCTTTGGATCTCGGCGCACGGGAGTTGACTCTCGTCGATGGCGCGACGGTCGGTTTCGACGGGCTGATCATCGCCACCGGCGCCCGCTGCCGCACTCTGGCCGCCGCCGAGGGTCTCGCCGGGGTGCATGTGCTGCGCTCGCTGGACGACTGTCTGGTGTTGCGAGCCGATTTCGATGCGTCCCCGCAGCGTGTGGTGGTGGTCGGCGCGGGTTTCATCGGAGCGGAGGTGGCCGCCACGGCGCGCCGCCGGGGCTTGCAGGTCACGCTGGTCGAGGCTCTCGCCAACCCGCTGAGTCGAGTGCTAGGCGACGAGATGGGCCGAGTGTGCGCGGAGCTGCACCGGGACCACGGCGTCGATCTGCGCACCGGGGTGGGAGTGGCCGATCTCGTCGGCGAGGGCCGGGTGCGGCAGGTGGCCCTGACCGACGGCAAGACGATCGAAGCCGACGTCGTGGTGGTGGGCATCGGGGTGACACCCAGCACCGAATGGCTAGCAGGCGCCGGCCTGGACCTCGCCGACGGGGTGCTCTGCGACGAGTCCTGTGCGGCGGCCGAGTCCGTGACCGCGGCAGGCGACGTGGCTCGCTGGCCCAACCGGCTCTTCGGCGAGACGATGCGGGTGGAGCATTGGGACAACGCCGCGCAGCAGGGGGCGCACGCGGCTCGCCGGTTGCTCGACCCGGGCGTGGGGCCTTTCGCGCCGGTTCCGTGGTTCTGGAGCGACCAGTACGACCGCAAGATCCAACTCGCCGGCCGGGTGCGCCCCGACGACGAAGTGCGGGTGGTGTCGGGCTCGCTTCAGGAGCGGCGCTTCACGGCGATCTACGGACGGCAGGGGCGCATTACCGGAGTGCTTGGTTTCAACCGCCCCCGGCAGGTGATGCGCTACCGGACGATGATCGAGCAGCAGGCCGCATTCGACGAGGCTCTCGCCGTAGCCGCTGAGCTCTAGCCGCCGCGCCCCCGCCTGCGGACGCGCCGCGGAGTGACAGCGCGCTTCGCCGGCAGCAGCCTCAGGCACTCGCCGCGGAGATCCACCTCAGCACCGAGCGTCTCCAGCGCGATCACTCCGAGCAGCGGCTCGGCGTGATCTGCTCCGAATACGACGGTGAGCCCGCCGAAGCGTCCCAGCGCCTCGACGACGACCGCTCCCACGTCGAGTTCCACAGTGCTGCCGTCAGCGAGTTCGTATAGTTCACTGCCTTCGGCCTCGATGCCGATGGCCTCGAGGCGACAGCGCGGCACGAAAGTCTCGTGGGCGCCGGTGTCCACCAAGAATTCGCCCCGCCAGGTCCGGCTGCGGTCTGCCGGGTTCTTGATCGTCACAGTCGCATAAGTCTCACCCATTGGTTGTCCTTTCAGATGCCGCTAGCAGCGGATCTTCGCAGGCTCGAGGCGGTGGTTCACGGGATCCACCTTCACACCGGCCGTCTGCATAGCGGTGGTTCCCAGTAGTGGCTCGACGTCGTCGGCGCCGAAGAACACCGCAGCGGGATTGTCCTGGCCGCCGAAGCTCAAAACGGCGGCGCCCAAGTCGAAACTCACAGTGCTGCCGTCGGCCAACTCGACGAAGCGGCTCGATATGGGCTCTATCCCGATCTCCTCCAAGCGGCGGCGCGGCACGACGCTTGTGGAAGTGCCCGTGTCGGCGAGGAACACGCCCTTCCAAGCCTTCTGCGGCGCCGCCGGGTTCTTGACTGTGACCTCGACATAAGTCTCACCCATTGTTGTCAGCCGCCCTTTTCGGCTGCGCCACCCGTCTGGGTGACAGGGCGAGCCTCGCCGGGATCAGCCGGAGGCGTTCGTTGATCGGGTCGACTTCGGCGCCCAGCGATTCGAGGGCGATGACACCCAGCAGCGGCGCGGTGTCGTCGTCGGCGAAGACGACGTTGCAATTCCCGAAACGCCCCATCACCTCAAGAAGCCCTCCGCTGACCTCCCTCTCCACGATGCTGCCGTCGGCCAGTTCGTAGAGAGATGATCCGAGCGGCTCGATGCCGATGGCTTCGAGACGTCGCCGCGGCACGAAAGTGTCGTGCGCCCCGGTGTCCACCAAGAACTCGCCCTCCCAGGCCCGTTCGGGCGCCGCCGGGTTCTTGACGGTGACATTGACATGCGTGTATCCCATTGGTTTCCTCTCGTTCAATAATTCTTGTGGTGATTCCTGCGGGGTCATTCTTCGGATCCGGCCGGCTCGTCTCGCCGCAGCATTGTCGGGAGGCGCAGCAAGGGCCGGAGAGCGATGCTCTCATTGCGCAAATCCATTTCGGCGCCGATCGCCTGCAACGCGATCACTCCGAGCAGCGGCTCAGCGTCGTCGTTTCCGAACACCACGTCGGTGGTGGTGCTGCGTCCGAGGAACGACAGCCGGGCACCGCCGACATCGAAGTTCACGGTTTTGCCGTCGGCGAGTTCGTAGCCGCGCTTTTCTAGACGCCCAACGCCGATCTCTTCGAGTCGCTTGCCGGGCACGACCGTGTCGTGCGCCCCGGTGTCCACCAAGAACTCGCCCTCCCAGGCCCGTTCGGGCTCTGCCGGGTTTCTGACTACGACATTGACATGCGTGTATCCCATTGGTTTCCTCTCCTTCGTGACGGAGGCAGGGGCTTCCATCTCCACTCTTTTCACGTATCTTTAGCTTGCGGTCTGTAATATAATGCAAATGTATCAGATAGTGTCATATAGATGCAACAGGGTCTGCAATCAGTGGCGGCAGCCTGGTCGGATCGCCGTGCAGTCGGCTGGACAAACCGCAGCCGCTCCGTCTAGAATCGCCGCCCGTGCATGGCGGCTCAGCGTGATCTGCGGCTTTCTCGAGACCTGCGTGCCGCGCGACGATGTGCTCGCTGGCGGTTTGGAGGACAAGCATTTCGCCGCTCAGCTCGACCAGGTGGTGATGCGCTCGCCCGGCTATGAGTCCTATGCCGACGCCGAGCAGTTCTTCGCATTGACCTATCCGACCGCAGGTCTCAAAGAGATGCTGTCGAGCACCTTCGCGCGCCTCAATCCTGCGATCGGGGGGGGGGGGGTGGGCTCGCAGCCTTTCGGGCCATCCCGGAGCGCAGCATGCCGTCTACCGCTATGAGACTTCTTTCGGGGGCGGCAAGACCCACGGCCTGATCGCTCTGTGGCATCTGGCCACAGGCGCAAAGCCCGACAATCTCGCAGACTTCGTCGATCCGGCTCTGATGCCCGACGAGCCGTGCGCTGTCGCGACCGTGGTGGGCGACTGCCTCGACCCGATCAACGGCTTGCACGACCCTGCGACCGGCACAACGACTTTCACGTTCTGGGGCGAGATCGCACGCCAGCTCAGCCCCGAAACCTGGCAGCGTTTCGAGCGCAGCGACTCCAGCAGGACCGCTCCCGGCAAGCAGATGTGGCTCGACGCTTTCGCGACGAAGCCCACACTGATCGTCGTCGACGAGTTGGCGCTCCATCTAGCGCAGCTGGCCAGCTCCGCCGACGCCGACGTGCGCCGTCAGGAACAGGCGACAGTGCAAGCGCTGAAGGTGCTTTTCGAGGCGGCGACCGCAGCGCCGGCGGTGCGACTGATCTTCACTCTCGCAACAGGCACCTCAGCGTTCTCCGAGCAGACCGACAAGCTCGAGCAGGCGATATCGAGCGTGTCGATCGAAGGCGCCAGCAGCGCCGCCCACGACGTGATGGCACGCTCCAAAGGCGCGGTCGGGCGGCCCGCGCACGAACACGAGATCGGCTGCATCCTGCAGCGACGGCTCTTTGAGAGCATCGACCAAAACGCCGCCGAAGCCGCTCGCGGCGCCTACACCGACGCCTACGCGCAACTCGCAGAGCGTGACCCTGATTCGCTTGGCGCAGCAACCGCTGACCCTGCCGGATACGGCGAAAAGATCCGTTCGTGCTATCCGTTCCATCCAGCGCTGATCGACTGCCTCGACAAGCGCATCGGCCCGTTGCCGGGGTTTCAGCGGGCGCGGGGCGCTTTGAAGATGCTGGCCGAGTCGTTGGCTGTGCTCCACAGCGAGGCATCGGCGTCCGGCGACCCTCTGGCGGTGGTCAATCTCGGCGATCTGCCCCTCAGCACGCCGGCGGTCCGTGCTTGCATCACCGGCGGCATCAACCGGCCCGAACTTGACCCGCCCGCGCAGGCCGACTTCGCCGGATCGGGCAGCCACGCGGCACTGATCGACGACAAGCAGTGGCCGCGGTCGCGTCTGGCTAGACGCGCCTGCACCACGGTGTTCTGCCACAGCGTCGCCACAGACGCAGCCGGCGCTGCTGCGAGCGACGTGAATCTGGGAACGCTGCGTCCCGGCGAGCAGCCGCCGATGATCGACGAGGCTTTAGGCGCCACGCTCGCAGCAGCCTGGCATCTGCACTCCGACGGCGGCCGCTGGCGGATCAGGGTGGAGCCCAACGCCAACAAGATCGTCGCCGCCGAAGCCGCGAACGTGTCCAACGCCGGCATCACAGAAGAGATCGAAGCCAAACTCCGCAAACTGTTCGTCTCGTCAGGCGCAGCGAAAGTCGTGCATTTCCCCGCCGGCCCAGCAGACGTGGACGACACAGCGCAGCTGCAGCTCGTGGTGGTGAGCCACAGCGACGCGGCAGCGGATCCGGCGAAGGGCGAGCCGCCCGATCTGCTGGAGCGCATCGCTGAACGCGCCGGCGCCGCTGAGAGTGTGCGCACCTTCCGCAACGCTTTGGTGTTCGTGGTGGCAGGCAGCGGCGACTTCGACAGCGACGACGACATTCCCGGCGCCGGCGACAACGCCAGAGCGAAAGTGCGACTCGAACTGGCGGCGCGGCGGGTCTGTGAAACCGAGCGTCTCAGCGACTTCAGTGACGAAGTGGTCAAACAGATCAAAGCGTTGGCGCAGCGCACCGAACTCGACACCCGCATGGCGCTGTGCCGCGCCTACCGCCACGTCTGGTGGCCTCAGCGGGTGTCCAGAGGGCGCATCGATCTCAAAGCGATGGAACTGCCTCCTTCGGATCACGCCAAGACGAGCAGCGCCCAGACCGAGCGTGTGCTGAAGCTGATGCGCGACTACGCCAAAGTGATAGATGCGCCGCCTGCCACTGATGTGCTGGCACGCAGTTCGGGTTTCGATCGCAGCGGCGAGATCACCACCGAGGCTTTGGCGCAGACGCCGTGGCGGGCGCCCGAGCAGGCTCTGGTGCTTGATCAGGCGCTGCTGGTCAAAGCGATCGAGGCAGGCGTGCGCAACGGCGCCTGGGTATTCCATGACACCGCCTCCGGCGAGGTGCTCACAGCGCGCCGGCCTGGCAGTGCCCGCATCGCCGCCGACGTGATGCTCTACAGCAAGCAGCGAGCGACCGAACTCGGACTGCTCCAACAGGAGCCGACTGAGCCGACGCCGAAGCCCCCGAAACCCCCGGAAAACGACCCTAAGAGCGCTCTCTCGGTCAAGGGCAGCGCCGGGGTGGCGCTCGAGAAGCTCGGCGACGCACTGAGCGACGCCGCCGCGTCGACGCTTTCGAGCATCGGTGTCACTGCCGCCGCCGGGATCGGTGAAGGAGTGCAGCCGTTGCGTGTTCTCGGCTTGTGCGTCTCGCAGCTCGCCCGCTTCTCCTCGAAGCTGAAACTCGAAGCCGCCGCCGAGTTCGCGGGCGCGTCCGGCAGCGTGGAAGTACGGCTCGAAGGCGATGCTGACGCTTGCGCTGACGCGTTCGATTCGCTGTGCAGCGTGCTCGAACTCGCCAGCGATGTGAGCGGAAGCTTGACGCTGACATTGACACGGCCCGAGGGGATCGACGTGGGGGGCGCGGACTATCAGCAGTTCTGCGCCGTGCTCAGAGGCTCGGCGCTAGGCCATGTGGCGATCACAGCGCAGCCCGCCGATGCTCGCTGAATCAGCCGGGTCGTGAGCGCCTCAGCCTTGCCTCGCCCTGGCGAGGACCTGCCGAGAGTGCTGATCGAGGACTGGCTGCCGGTCGAAGAGATCGGCGTCGAATGCGTCCGTGAGAGCGCGCCGATCCCGGGACAGTTCCCGAAACTCAAGACGTTGCATGTCTGGTGGGCGCGGCGGCCGCTGGTGGCCAGCGCGGCGGCGGTGCTCGGCAGCCTGATGCCGGCCTGGACTCCCGAGTTGTCGGCCCGCTTCGGCCGGCACGCCGAGTTGCAATCCGAGGATGCGTATCGCAGATGGTTCCTCAAGCTCTGCGGCATCCTCGGCGACCCTGTGAAAGCCCGCAAAGCAATCGACGAGGCTGTGTCCAGAGGTGCGACCACGAAGGGCAACGCCTACGGCTACAAGCAGGCCTTCAAGAACAGCCCGTCACCCGAAGACATCGCATTGCTGCATGAAGTGCTCGACGAGGTCTGGGGTGAGACACCGTCGGTGGTCGACCCCACCGCTGGTGGCGGATCGATACCGTTCGAGGCGCTGCGCTATCGCCTCGAGACGCACGCCAACGAGCTGAACCCGGTGGCGACTGCGGTGCTGCACGCCGGTGTTTTATCCCCGAGTAGCTACGGCCTCGAGCTTCTTGGCGACCTGAAACACTGGGGCGATGAACTCTGTGGCCGCTTGGTTGCGCGGTTAGCCGAATTCTTCCCGTCGGGTGATGACGGGGATGTGGCGACTTTCATCTATGCGAGGACTGTGGCTTGCCCTCGCACAGGTCGCACGGTGCCTCTGGCGGGGGACTGGTGGCTGCGACGCGGCGACAAGCCGGCAGCGGTGCGGCTGGTCACCAAGCGCGGCGGAGCGGAACTCGACGAGCCGGTCTTCGCGATACTCGACGGACATGAAGCGCTGCGCGGCTACGACCCGAAAGAGGCGGCCACATGGTCGCGCGGCAAAGCCGTGTCGCCCTACGACGGCCAGGTGATAGACGGCGAGCAGATCCGCGCCGAAGCGCAGGCCGGGCGCATGGGCGACCTGCTCTACGCCGTGGCGGTGCGCGTCGGCAAGCAGCGGCACTTCCGTGCGCCCAGCGACATCGACCTCGCAGGCATCGCCGCAGCCGAGGCGGAACTGGCTCGGTTGCTGCCGGCCTGGCAGGCCGATGATGTGCTGCCCGACGAGTCGGCGCCGTCCGGCGCCAAGACCAAAGAGCCCCACAATTACGGGGTCAAGCGCTGGCGTGACATGTTCACGCCGCGCCAGTTGTTGGTGCATGGCTGCTTCGTCGAGGAGTACCGCAAACTGATCCCGGAAGTGCGCCAGGCTCATGCCGACGATCCCGCCCGCGCCGACGCCGTGCTCAAGCTGTTGGCAATGATCGGCGGCAAGGCGCTCAACTTCAACGCACGCCAATCCCATTGGCATGTCGGCCGGCAAACTCTCGTGCCAGCGTTCAGCATGCACGCGTTCCCGTTCAAGAAGACGTTTGGCGAGTTCGAGGGTGGGCGCCAGCTGTATCCGTGGTGTCTGTCGCAGCTGCTCGACGCTTACAGAGGCATCGCCGGGCTCATCGACAGCGGTCCCCAGCAGGCCGCCGGATTCGCGGAGTCAGCCGCGCCGCGCCCGCAGGTGACCGTCACCAACGCCAACGCCGCCAACCTCGCCGATGTCGCTGATGGGTCGCACACGCTGGTGTGCATCGACCCGCCCTACTACGACAATGTGCAGTACGCGGAGTTGTCGGACTATTTCTATGTCTGGCACAAGCGAACTCTCGGCCGTGTGCTGCCGGAGATGTTCGCTGCGCAGCTCACCAACAAAGCCGACGAGGCCGTCAAGAACAAGGCCCGCTTCGCAGCGCTGGGCCGCCGCGCCGAGGAGATGGCCCATAACGACTACACGCTCAAGATGGCCGCTGTCTTCGCCGAATGCCGCCGAGTGCTGCGAGACGACGGCGTGATGTGCGTGATGTTCACCCACAAAGCCGCCGACGCCTGGAACGCTCTCGGCACGGCGCTGCTCGAAGCCGGTTTCAGCGTCGAGACTTCGTGGCCGGTGCGCACCGAGTCGCAGAATTCGCTGCATCAGGCACGCCAGAATTCCGCCAACTCCACCATTCTGCTGGTATGCCGCAAACGACGCACGGCCCCGTCCGGCAGCGGGGCGGAACTGCGCTACCTCAGCGACGTTGAACCTGATCTCTGTGAGGCGGCGGCTTCCGCGCTTCAGCGCGCCTCGGTCACCGGTCTCAGCGGCGTGGATCTGCTGCTCGCCACCTACGGACCGGCGCTGTCGGTGCTTTCGCGCCACTGGCCGGTGCATTCGAATGCCGCCGGTGAAGACGGGCGCTCCCGCCGTCTCGAACCAGAAGAGGCGCTGAACGTGGCACGAAGCGAAGTCACCCGGCTGATGCTGGGACGCCTGGTCGGCTCGAGCGTGCGTTTCGATCCGGTCAGCGACTTCACGATCCTGGCCTGGGACGTGTTCGGGGCGCGAAAGTTCCCGTTCGACGAGGCGCGTCGCCTCGCCTACGCCACCGGCGGGCTCGACATAGACGAACTCAAGCGGCTGAGCGTGGTCACCGCGGCCAGCGGCAAAGTGACACTGACCACACCCGATGAGCGCCGCCGACGATCGCGCTGCGTGGACCGCTCTGCGACCGTGTTCGAGAGGCCGATCGACGCCGTGCACACCGTCGTCTACGTCGCAGCGCAGGACGGCCTCGCCGCAGCGAAGTCGTGGCTCGACGATCGCGGCTTGACGAGCGACTCGCAGTTCATGGGCTGCCTCGCAGCGTTCGCGAGAGCGCTGCCGAACACCCGCAGTAGCGAAGGCGTCTGGCATGTCGTCGAAGCCGGGACGTTGCACAACCTGGTGTCTGCTTATTTCAGCAGCGAAATCCAGCTCGACGCTCCCGAAGCGGCGTCGAGTGAGCAGCAGAGCCTCAGCCTCGCTGAGGTTCCCGATGGTTGAACAGTGGTCTCCAGCGTCACGACACGGCGTCGAACACGGGCAATCGTCGGCGCTGCCGACGGGCGGCTGCGAGACGCTCACCCCAGGCGGTCTGCGACTTTTGGCGTTGAAGCCTTCCTACTCCTCGGGAAGCGACGATCTGCTCGCAGACTTCTACGTTCCGGCTCTCAGCCGGGCGGTGAGCTATGACCGCATAGCCGGATATTTCTCGTCGTCGGCGTTCGCCGGCGCCGCGGCGGGGCTGGCCCGTTTCGTCAACGGCGGCGGCACCATGCGCCTGATCGTGGGCGCTCAGCTCAGCGCCGATGACTGCGCGGCGCTGCGAGGCTGCAAGAACCTCGACGATGTGCTCGCCGACAGGCTCGCTGCGGGGCTCGCCGACATCGACGATCTGGAACGGCGGCGCCTCGAAGTGGTCTCCTGGCTGGCGCGCCGGCGGCGCTTGGAGATGCGTGTCGGGGTGCCCTGCGGCATCGACGACGAGCCTTTGGCAGCCGACCATCCCGACAACGACGGTCGCTACTTCCATGTCAAAAGCGGCGTCATGCGAGATGCCTGCGGCGGTATTGCGGCGTTCAGCGGCAGCATCAACGAGTCGGCGCAGGGCTGGAGGCGCAACTACGAGCAGTTCAACGTCTACATGTCGTGGAAACCCGAGGCTTGGGCCGACTACGGCGAGCCCCTGAAGCAGCGTTTTGATCGGCTCTGGAACGGCGAGACCGAGCCCGGCTGGCGCATCGTGGCACTGCCCGAAGCCTTCGAGCGGCAACTGTTGAACTTCGTCGACGACGACTATGCGCCTCCCGCGCACGACCCGGCTGAGACGCCCGGCACGCTGCCACCAGAGCCGCCAGAACCGGAGACGCTCAGCGAAACGGATCGCAAGCTCGTCGAAGAGATCCGCGCGGCGCCTGCCAGCGGCAGCGGAGTGGGCCTGGTTTCGGCTGCGGTGGCCCCGTGGCCGCATCAGCTCAACATCGCTCGCCGCATCGTCGACACATGGCCGCGGTCGTATCTGCTCGCCGATCAGGT
Source organism: Acidimicrobiaceae bacterium (assembly GCA_026708645.1). Lineage (GTDB taxonomy): Bacteria > Actinomycetota > Acidimicrobiia > Acidimicrobiales > Aldehydirespiratoraceae > Aldehydirespirator. Next base: position 142,199 of record JAPOUM010000017.1, read on the forward strand.
CGGGCTCGGCAAGACGATAGAGATCGGCCTGGTGCTGCGCGAGCTGCTGCTGTCGGGTCTCATCGAGCGTGCGCTGATACTGGCGCCGGCGTCGGTGCTGATCCAATGGCATCAAGAGCTGCATGAGAAGTTCTGCCTCGATGCGGCACGTCTCGACGGCGCCGACGTGGTGTTCAACGATCCGCCGAGGCGCCGCCCGACCGGGGCCGCAAGCGACCCGTGGAGCTCCGAGCCGCTGCTGCTGGCGTCTTCGCAGCTGGCGCGCATGCGCAACCGGCGAGAGCTGCTGCTGAACGCTTCCGACTGGGATCTCGTGGTGATGGACGAAGCGCACCACGCCCGTCGCAGCGGCGCCAAAGCGAGCTCTGCACCCAACGAGATGCTCGCCCTGCTGCAAGCGCTGAAGCGCCACGGCAAGTTCAAGATCCTGCTGCTCGCCTCGGCCACGCCGATGCAGATGCACCCCCACGAGCTTTGGGATCTGCTGAGCCTGCTGGGGCTGCCGCCGCTATGGGATCGCGGCGCTGAGGCGATGCAGCGCTACTACGAGCAGCTCAGCGAACCGTTCGCGGCCCGAGATTGGGATCTGCTGGCTCGTCTCGCAGAATCGCAACTCAGCGCCTCGGGAGCGCCCAGCGACGCACGCGCCGCTGCTTCGCTGGCGCAGGCGGGCCCAGCGGCGCGTCACCGCATCAAGAACTTCCCGAAGCACGGGCTGCTGAGACCCGCAGCGATCCCCGAGCCTGAACGTGCCGCTTGGGACGAATGGCTGCGAGCCGCCACGCCTGTGCGCGACCGAGTGTTCCGCAGCACTCGCGCCACGCTGCACGCCTATCAGCGCGACGGGCTGCTGCCTGCCGGCACCGTCATCCCGCAACGGCGGATCACGGACTGGTTCGAGGATCTCGGCGAAGCGCAGAAGCTTTATGCACGCATCGACAGCTACATCCGAACCCGCTATCAAGCCAGTGCGAGCACCGGCGGAGCGCAAGGCCGAGCGCTCGGCTTCATCATGACCGTCTACAGGCGCCGCCTCACTTCGAGCCTCCGCGCGATCCACTGTTCGCTGCAGCGCAGGCTCGACGCCCTGGAGAACCGTTCTGCTCTGGCGCAACTCTTCGACGACGACGACCGTCACGCCGTCGAGAGCGCCGCCGTCACGCCGCTGCCGGGCTTCGACGATCCCGGCTCGGACCACCACAGCATTCTCGGCGCTGATCCTTTCGGCAGCGCTGACGAGCACGCGCAGCGTCTCGGCGTCGACGACCGCGTCGCCGAGACGTCCGCACTCGAAGAGTTCATCGACGATTTGGCCGATCTGCCGCCTGATGATCCGAAGATGCGCCGACTCTCGTCGCTGCTGTCAGAGTGCTTCGAGGACGGCCACCGCAACGTGGTGATCTTCACTCAGTACGCCGACACGCTGCGCTACATCCGCGAGCGGCTGCTGCACACCTACCGCAACGGACTGGCCTGCTACTACGGCGGCAGAGGCGAAATCTACGACAACGCATCGCGCCGCTGGGTGGAGACAACCAAAGAGCATGTCAAAGCGGAGTTTCGTTCCGGCGGAGTGCAGATACTGGTCGGCACCGACTCGATGTCGGAGGGGCTCAACCTGCAGACCTGCGCCGTGCTGGTGAACTTCGACCTGCCGTGGAATTTCGTGCGCGTCGAGCAGCGCATCGGACGACTCGACCGCATCGGCGGCAAGCCCCTGGTTCACGTTCACAACCTCTACTACAGCAACACCGTCGAGGTGGACGTCTTCCACAGACTGCAGGAGCGTTTCGGCAGTTTCGAGGCGATGCTCGGACGCTGCTCCCCGGTGCTTTCGACGGTGGAGGGCGCAGTGCTCGACGCTGCGATGGGCGCAATCTCCGCAGAGCAGGCCTCAATGCAGATCAGCAGTTCGGTCGACGCGGCGAGCGAAGCGGCGATATCGGTCGACGATCTCGAAGCCGTGCCAGAACCATCCGGCAAGTTCGAACCGGCGATGACCCTCGAAGGGCTGCGCGAGCGCCTTCTTGCCGTGCCTGCCGCGGCGCGGCTGCTCAAGCCCGACCCGCAGCGCTGCGGAGTGTGGCTGCTCGACCTCGACACGGGCTTCGGAGGGGCTGACGCCGCACCGGCGCCCGTGCCGGTGGCATTCGACCGGAGCGTGTGCGAAGCCCATGATGACGTGACTCTGCTCACCTGGGGCAGCGGGCTTCTTGAGACCCTCCTCGACCGGGTGGCGCCCGTGTCGCGCCGCCGCTGAATCAGCTGGCGGTCAGAGCTGTGCTGATGCGGCTAGTTCTGGTCTGCGACGCGGCGAAAGCTCACTAGGTGTCCGGCGTGGCGCCTCTTGTTGAGCTGTCCACGCAAGGGGTCGACTTCTAGGCCGGCCGCCTCGAGGGGAGGTATCCGAGCAGCGGCTCTACGCCTTCATCGCCGAACACGACATTGCCGTGAACAGACTCGCCCATGAATTCGAGCAGTGCCTGAGCGGTGTCGAATTCGGACGTGCTGCCGTCGGCCAGTTCGTAGAGAGACGATCCGAGCGGCTCGATGCCGATGGCTTCGAGGTGACAGCGCGGCACGAACGTCTCATGGGCGCCGGTGTCCACGAGGAACCGGCCCTCCCAGGCCCGGCTGCGGTCCGCCGGATTCTTGACCGTCACGGTCACATACGTCTCACCCACGGTCGGTCTCTTCGCTTGAAGCCTTGGGCTTTCGTTCGATGAAGTGATCCAGGCCGGCTATCAGCCAGGAGTCAGTCCTCGGTTTGAGGCACTCTCTGAGCGGGTCGACTTCCATTTCTGCGTCCTCCAAGGCGATGAACCCCAGCAGCGGCTCTGCTTCGCTGTCTCCGAAAATGACTGAGCCTGTCGTGGGAACGCCCATGAATTCCAGCACTGCCGGGGCGACGTCGAAAGGCTTGACGCTGCCATCGGCCATTTCGTACTCCCGTTGTCTCACAGGTTTCACCCCGATGGCTTCTAGGTGCTTGCGGGGCACTACGCTGTGAGAAGCGCCGGTGTCCACTAGGAATTCGCCCTCCCAGGCCTGCTCGGGTGCCGCAGGGTTGCTCACCTTCACATCCACGTATGTAGCGCCCATGAGTTTTCCTTTCCAGTCGATTTTATAGCCTTTTTCGTGATTTCTGCTGCCAATGAGCTGATTGAAGTTTATTGAAGCACATTGAGATGCCGATAGCAAACACTGCACCTGAAAAATATTATGTAGTAGTCAAGTTTCACGCGACCGCCGCCAGCGACGCCACCCGCCCGACGCTTCCTGCCCGACGCTTCCTGCCCGACGCCGCCAGTCAGCAGGACGCCGCCTGCAGGAGGAACACGAAGTCTGCTTCGCGCATGCTTCGCGCATGAGCGCGGATCGCGCCGCTAGGCTCTAGAAGTCTCGCCGCAAGGCGGGGCCTTCGTGTGCATGAGCACGCGCCGCTGCCGGCTTCGCACTGCGGGCCGTGCGGCAGGGTCCGACACCCGACGGAGATTCCATGCCTACCAGCCTCCCACCCAAAGCCGAAACCATCGCCTCGACAGCGGCGGCCTTCGAACTCGGCGAGAACGACACAGGTTCTCCCGAAGTGCAGGTCGCTTTGCTGTCGGATCGCATCAACCACCTCACCGAGCATCTGCGGGTCCACAACAAGGACCATCACAGCCGGAGGGGCTTGCTGATGCTGGTGGGTCGGCGCAGGAGGCTGCTCGACTATGTCAAAGACAACGACGTCGAGCGGTACCGGGCGTTGATCGCCCATCTCGGTCTGCGGCGCTGAAGCACATCTGAAGCACACCTAAGGACGACTCGACCCACAGAAAGGCTAAACAGCTCAGCAGCGATCAGCTCAACAGCAGTTGCTCAGCAGCGACTCAAGAGCCGTCCGCACTCCGGCGACGAAGCGCCATCAAGGCGACGAGACGCCGGCGACGCATCCCAGTGAGAAATTGATTTCAGGCGCGACCGCTCCGGTGCTAGTCGCATCGGCCCCGGCCCTCAGGCCCGGACTCTCAGCCCGTCCCCGACGACACGACAGGGGCGTGAGCGGGTCCGGCGCCCCGGCGGGACCGATACGACTGGGAAACTGGCGGGGTCGTGCCGAGTTTCGGGCCTCGACGCGAGGCCCGCAAGGAGACACCCATGGCCGATGCCATTTCTGTAAGCGGCGCGTTGACGCGCGCCGAAGGCAAAGACGTCACCTTCGAGACGGGCCTTCTGGCGCCTCTCGCAGGCGGCGCTGTCACCGTCCAAGTGGGCGACACCGTGGTGCTGGTCACCGCCAGCGGCGCCAAAGCGCCTCGTGAGGGCGCCGACTTCTTCCCGCTCACCGTCGACGTCGAAGAGCGCATGTACGCAGCCGGGCGCATTCCCGGCTCGTTCTTCAGGCGCGAAGCCCGCGCCGGCGAGCAGGCCATCTTGACGTGCCGGCTCATCGACCGTCCCCTGCGGCCCGCCTTCCCGGACGGCTTCCGCAACGAGGTGCATGTCGTGGCCACCGTGCTCGGCGCCGACCAGAAGAACCCTTACGACATCGCCGCGCTCAACGCGGCCTCAGCGGCGTTGTGCATATCGCCGATCCCCTTCGACGGCCCGATCGGCGCGGTGCGCCTGTGCTGGTCGTCAGACGGCGAATGGGTGCCGTTCCCGACCTACGCCGAGGGCGAGGCCGCAGCCTTCGAGATGGTGGTGGCCGGCCGCCTCGCCGACGACGGCGACGTGGCGGTGATGATGGTCGAAGCGGGCGGGACCGAAGCCACTTGGGAGCTCTACGCCGACGGCGTGCCCAAAGTGGACGAGGAGGTTCTCGCCGGGGGCCTCGAAGCCTCCAAAACCTGGATTCGCGAGATGATCGAGCTGCAGCAGCGTCTGGTCGCGGCCGTCGGCGAGGTCGCCAAGATGGAAGCGCCTCTGTCGGTGGATCACAGCGAGGAGATACTCGAGAGCGTGCGCTCCGTCGCCGGCGAGCGCATAGCCGCCACGCAGCAGATCGCCGACAAGGCCGACCGTCAGGCCGCCGAGGCCGAGCTGTCGGCCGAGATCGTCGCGGAACTCTCCGAGCGTTTCAGCGAGGATCCCACGGCCGTCAAACAGATCGGCAGCGCCATCCGCGCCGTCACCAAGCAAGCCGTGCGTCATCGCATCGTCGCTGAGGGCGTGCGCATCGACGGACGCGCCACCGACGAGCTGCGCCCGCTGATGTGCCGTGTCGGGGTGATCCCCACCGCTCACGGCACTGGGCTGTTCCAGCGCGGCGAGACCCAGGTGCTGAACTTCACCACTCTCGGGATCGGCCGCAGCGACCTGCTGGTGGACGATCTCTCGCCCACCGACAAGAAGCGCTACTTCCATCACTACAACTTCCCGCCTTTCAGCACCGGCGAGACCGGCTTCATGCGCGGCCCCAAGCGCCGCGAGATCGGTCACGGAGCACTGGCGGAGCGGGCCGTCTTCCCGGTGGTGCCCGGCTATGGAGAATGGCCCTACACGATCCGCACCGTGTCGGAGGTCATGGCCTCCAACGGTTCGAGCTCGATGGCGTCGGTCTGCGGCTCGACGCTGTCGCTGATGGACGCGGGCGTGCCGATCAAGGCGCCGGTCGCGGGAGTGGCCATGGGCCTGGTCCACGCGGACGGCGCCTGGGTGACCCTCACCGACATCCTCGGCGCCGAGGACGCCTTCGGCGACATGGACTTCAAAGTGGCCGGAACCACCGATTTCATCACCGCGCTGCAGCTCGACACCAAGATCGCCGGCATCCCCGCGGCGGTGCTGGCCGACGCTTTGCGGCAGGCTCGGACCGCTCGCTTGGACATCCTCGACGTGATGGCGGAGACCATCATCGAGCCGCGGCCCGACGTGCGCGACACCGCGCCCAAGGTCGTGTCCTTCGAGATCCCGGTGGAGAAGATCGGCGAGGTGATCGGCCCCAAAGGCAAGGTGATCAACGCCATTCAGGCCGAGACCGGCGCGGACATCAGCGTCGACGACGACGGCGCTGTCGGCGTCGTGGCCATCGCCTCGGTCAACCGTGACTCTGTGGTTGAGGCTGAGCGTCAGATCAAGCTGATCCTCGATCCTCCCACCGCCGACGTGGGCGCCGAGTATCTGGGCAGGGTGGTCAACATCACCAAATTCGGCGCTTTCGTCAACATCCTCCCGGGGCGAGACGGCCTGGTTCACATCTCCAAGCTGGGCGGAGGACGGCGCATCGACAAGGTCGAGGACGTGCTCGAGCTCGGAGAGGAGATGGAAGTCGTGGTCGAGGACGTCGACCCCAACGGCAAGATCTCGCTGATCCCCAAGTCGCTGCAAGAGCAGGTTCAGCAGGCGCCGTCGAGCGCTGCCAGGCGGTCGAGGCGCTCCACGTACGACGACGACGGCGAGCCTCCACGCCGTCGCGGCCCCGGCGACGGACGTGCCGGACGTGCAGGCGCGGCATCACGCGGCGGCGAGGGCCGCGGCGAAGGCCCGGGCCGCCGGGAGTCGCCGGGTTCGAGGTCGGTGTCGTTCGAGGATTCCTTCGATCAGCAGCTGGAGCGAGACTTCGGCGAGCTTGGACCGGATCAGAGGGCTCGCCGCGGCGGACGACGCGGCCCCCGCGGCCCGCGCTAGACGGCCCGCGATGATCAAGCTGGGCGTGTGCGGCGCGACCGGGCGCATGGGCGTCGCAGCCTGCCGGGCCATTGAAGCCGACCCCGACACCGAGCTGTTGGCCGCCATCGGATCGAGCGGTTCAGCAGAGGAGTTCGTCGAGGCGGGAGTCGACGCCGTGGTGGACTTCACCGTGGCGGAAGCGGTCCGCGAGAACCATCCGGTGCTGAGCGCCGCCGGAGTCCACGCCGTGATCGGCACTTCCGGACTCGGCGCCGCCGACCTAGACGCTTTGAGGGCGGGCTTCGTTCGGAGTCATTGCATAGTGGCGCCGAACTTCGCTTTGAGCGCCGTGCTGATGGCCCGCTTCGCGGCTCTGGCCGCGCCGTTCTTCGACACCGCCGAGGTGATCGAGATGCACCACGAGCGCAAGACCGACGCTCCCTCGGGCACGGCTCTGGCGACCGCCGAGGCGATGGCCGAAGCGTCCCCCGAATGGATGCCGGACCCCACCGCCAGCGAAACCCTCGCCGGGGCTCGCGGCGGCCGCGGCCCGGCCGGGATACCGATCCACTCGGTGCGCCTCAAGGGCCTGGTCGCTCATCAGCAGGTGATGCTCGGCGGCGCCGGCGAGACTCTGACCATCCGTCAGGACACCATCGACCGTTCTGCGTTCATGCCGGGCATGCTCGTGGCCGCCAAACGGGTGGTCGCCATGGCGCCGGGAGTGACCGTGGGCCTCGCCGAGGTTCTGGGCATCTGAGGCGTCTCAAGCATCTGCGAGGCTCGGCAGACCCGGCAGGCCCGGTGGTTCCGAGTGGCTCGGCAGGCCCTGCAGACCCGGCAGACCCGGCAGACCAGGCGGTTCCGAGTGGCGCGGCAGGCCCTGCAGGCCCGGCGGACGCTGCAGGCCCGGCGGTCAGCCAGGCGCCGCTGAACTCGAGCCCGAGGCGCTCGCCGGGGTGGCTGCGTCGGCTGGCGTCGCCGGGGTGGGTCGCCTCGCACCTGTTCGTCGCGGCGATGGTGGTGCTGATGCTCAACCTCGGGTTGTGGCAGCTGCGCCGCCTCGACGACCGCCGCGTCGCCAACACGACGATTGCCGCCGCGATCGCGGCCGAGCCCGTCGACATCGCCGCCTATCTCGACTCCTTCGGCGTTCCGCCCGACCACACCGCGATAGCGGCAGCGGGCAGCTACCTCGCAGGCGCCGAGGTGCGGATCGCCAATCGCAGCAGCGGGGGACAGCCCGGCTTCTGGCTGGCCACGCCGCTACAGCTGCAAGACGGGCGCATAGTCGCGGTGGTGCGGGGCTGGGCGCCACGGCGCGCTCTGGCAGGCCTCGACGCCCGTAGCGTCGCCGCGCCGTCAGGCCCCGCAGTGGTGGCCGGGCTCGCTTTCGGGAGCGTTCCCGGCGGGCGCGTCGCCGAGGTCGCCGCCGGTGAAGCGCCCGAGATCTCGCAGATGGACCTCGCCCGCTTCGAGGAGGTGACGGGCCTCGACACCGAAGACGTCTGGATACGGCTGCGCGCCCAGTCGCCGCCTCAGCCCGACGGCCTGCCCGCGCCGGTGCCCGACCCCGACCTCGGCGAGGGCCCGCATCTCTCCTACGCCTTCCAGTGGTTCTTCTTCACCGCCGGAACGGTCGTGGTCTACGGGCTGATCCTGCGCCGTGCCGCCCGTGCCGCCCGCGTCGCCTCGGGGCGGGCGCGGGTCTCCGGCGATCCGCAACTACACGATCCGCAACTACAGTTGTAGCCGATGGCTCGCTTCGGACGTGTGCTCACAGCCATGGTCACCCCCTTCACAGACGACGGGGCTCTCGACCTGGCAGCAGCGGCGCGTCTCGCCCGCTGGCTCGTGGCCAACGGCAACGAGGGCCTCGTGGTGGCGGGCACCACCGGCGAGAGCCCCACGCTGACCCACAGCGAGCAGGCGGAGCTCGTGGCTGCGGTGGTGCAGGCGGTGGACGTGCCGGTGGTGGCCGGCGCCGGAAGCAACGACACGCGAGCCGCCATGGAGCTCAGCGAGGCGTGCGCCGCAGCCGGAGCGGCCGGGCTGCTGCACGTCGCCGGCTATTACAACCGGCCGTCGCAGGCCGGCCTGGAGACGCATTTCAGGCACTGCGCCGCCGCTACCGACCTGCCGGTGATCATCTACGACATCCCGGCGCGCACCGGCCGCAAGATCGCCACCGAGACCCTGGTCCGCTTGGCGCACGAGGTTCCCAACATCGTGGCGCTCAAGGACGCGGCCGGCAGCGTCGACGAGACCGCTCGCCTGCTGGCTCTGGCGCCCGACGATTTCGAGGTCTACTCAGGCGACGATTCGCTGACTCTGCCGCTGCTGGCGGTCGGGGCGACCGGCGTGATAGGGGTCGCCTCGCACTGGGCTTCCCGCCTGATGCTCGACATGATCGAAGCTTTCGAGGAGGGCCGGACGGCGGAAGCGGCGGCGATCAACCGTCGCTTGATCGACTCCTACCGCTTCGAGAGCAGCGACGACGCCCCCAACCCGGTGCCTGCCAAATGCATGATGCGCCTCATGGGAATGCCGACAGGGCCGTGCCGCCTGCCGATGGGACCCGAGCCGGACGGGCTCGAAGACCGGGCGCATCAAGTGCTGGCCGCGTTGAACGAGCCCGAGCCCCCGACCCCGGATACCCCGGATTCTGAGCTAGCGGCTTCTGATGCCGTGGCCTCGGATACCTCGGCCCTGGATACCTCGGCTCACGAAACCCCGGATTCTGATCTCGCGGCCTCTGAGTTCGCGGCTTCTGAGCCAGTGGCTTCTGATACCCCGGCTTCTGAGCCTGCGGCCCCGGATACCTCGGCTTCTGATACTGCGGCTTCCGATCTCTCGGTCCCGGATACCTCGGCGCCGGATGCCTCGGATTCTCAAGCCTCAGCGCCGCAAGACTGGATGCAGTCGCCGCCATCTCCGCATCCGCCTCTGCCGCTGCAGCAGCAGCCGACCCAGTCCTCCACGCCGCAGCCGCCCCCACCGCCGCCGCCGCCCCCACCCTCTCCGCCGCCCTTCCCGGCGGGCTGAGAGAAAGCCCGAGTCGCTTGTGGCTGCAACGGTCGCGGTCACCTTCCTCGGCGGCCTCGGTGAGATAGGACGCAACTGCGCGGTCTTGGAGACCTCCGGCCGTCGTGTGCTGCTCGACTGCGGACGCATGTTCGCCGGTGACGACCTGCCCGGAGTGGAGTCGGTGATCCCCGATTTCCGATGGCTGCTCGACAGAGGCGGGCCGTCGGGGCCGTTGGAAGCCTGCGTCGTCACCCACGCCCATGAGGATCACATAGGAGCGCTCCCGCATCTGCTGGAGCGCCTGCAACCGGAGCTGCCGGCCCTGCCCGTCTACGGATCGGATTTCACGCTGGGCCTGCTCAACCACAAGCTGAGCGAGGCGGGGCTGCGCGACCGAGCCGAGCCGCGCAGGGTCGGCGACGGCGACAGCTTCAAGGCCGGGCCTTTCGAGTGCGAGGTGATGCCGGTGACGCACTCGGTGCCCGGCGGCCTCATCACGGCTTTCACCACCCCGCAGGGCGTGATCCTGCATTCCAGCGACTTCAAGCTCGACCTCACGCCGGTGGACGGTCGCCGCACCGCGCTGTCGCGCATAGGCGCGCTGGCTCACGACCCCGGCGTCAGGCTGCTGCTGGCCGATTCGACCAACGCCGACGCTCCCGGCTCGTCGCGCTCGGAGCGGGAAGTGGGCGAGGTGCTCCGCGAGGCGATAGCCCAACAGGCCGGTCGCCGTTTGATCGTGGGAGCGTTCGCCAGTCACATCCACCGCGTCCAGCAGGTGATCGAAGCGGCTTCAGCCGTCGGCCGGACGGTGGCGACACTGGGCCGCTCGATGCAGCGCAATGTGGCCCTGGCCCGCGAGCTGGGCCTTCTGCGGATACCTGACAGCGCCCTCTGCGACATCAGCGACCTTGAAGACCTGCCGCCCGGGCGGGTGCTGATCGTCTGCACCGGTTCGCAGGGCGAGCCGCTCGCCGCTCTCACCCAGATGGCTGAGGGCGCCAACAAGTGGGTCGACGTCACCGACACCGACACGGTGATTCTCAGTTCGCATCCGATCCCCGGCAATGAGGCGGCCGTCGCCGCGCTGCGCAACGGCTTGGCGCGCCGCGGCGCCCGAGTGCTGCACACCGGCAACCTGGATGTTCACACCACCGGCCACGGGCAGCAGCAGGAGCTGAAAGTGCTGCATTCGGTGGCGTCGCCTGAGTGGTTCGTGCCGGTCCACGGCGAGTATTCGCATCTGGTGGCTCACGCAGGCTTGGCGCAGGACATGGGCATGCCCGCGGAACGGGTGCTGGTGTGCTGTGACGGTGATCGCATCGAGCTGTCCGACGGAGGCTTGAGCCATGCCGGATCGGTCGGCGGGGGACACGTCTATGTCGACGGGACCGTCGGGGATCTGGGCTCGAAGGTTCTGGCGGAGCGGCGCAAGGCGGGCGCCGACGGGTTCGTGGCGGTGGCGGCGGGAGTCGCCCCCGACCGGGGCGCGCTCGTCTCAGGCCCGCGGATCAAGACGCACGGCTGGGTGGAGGAACCGGCGCTGCGAGGCCATGAGGCGGCTGTCGCGGACGCTGTCGCCAAAGAGTTGAAGAGAGCTCTGGCCGCCGGCGAGAGGGAGCGCGACGCCTTGGAGGATCTGATGATGCGCACGGCGCGCAGAACGTCCCGTGAGCGCACCCGTCGCCGGCCTGTGATCGTGGCGGTCGTGACCGAGCATTGAGCGCGCCATCGACTCGACGACCCGGCGCCGAGATCACTTCGTGGCCGCAGAGTCACTGGTAGCGTCGCAGATCATGCCCCGCAGGAATAGCCGGCCCGAGCCGCCTCCGCCGCCGCCCTCGCCGGCCGGCGCCTTGGGGGGCGCGTCCCGAGCCTCTGAGCAGCCCGCCGTCGGCAATGGCGCACGGTCGGGCAAGGCCCGCCGTAGCACGGATAGCGGCGGCAGCGGCGGCGGCAGAAACGACAGAAAAGCGAGGCGAGCGTCGCGGCGAGGCTCGAACGCGGTTCGTTCGGTGCTTCGCCGGCACCGCCGCGACATTTACGGTCTGGCGGCGATCGTGGCTGCGCTGCTGGTGGCCGGAAGCGTCTGGTTCGGGGCTTCCGGTCCTGTCGGCGAGCAGGTCGACCGCGTCCTTGCGGCATGTTTCGGTCTGGTGCGCATGGCTATTCCGGTCGGTTTGGCCGTGATCGGCGCGGCGGCTCTGGGCGCCCGGCGCCGACGGGCGATCCGAGCTGCTGACGACCCCGCTGCTGACGACCCCTCCGCTGACGGCCACCCCGAGCGACGAGCCCCGCGGGTTGACGCCGACGCCGAGCGCGTCGACCCTCTCGCCAGGGTGCTGCTGGGCGGAATGCTGCTGCTGGTGTCGTCCACCGGTCTGCTCCATCTGGCGGCCGGGCGCCCCGGGCTGTCCGACGGCGTCGAGGAGCTCGGCGATGCCGGCGGCGCGCTGGGAGTGGCGGTCGGGGGCGCACTGCACGCTTGGACCGCGCTCTGGGGCTCGCTGTTGCTGCTGGTGTTCGCCGGCTTGCTCGGGACGATCTTCGTCACTCAGATCTCAGCTTCGACCGCAGCGGCTCGTCTGGCGGTCGTGCTGAAGTGGCTCTGGCGGCTGCTGCGCGCCGGCGTGATGCGTCTCTTCAGCGACATCTCCGAACCCCAGGGCAGAGAACCGACAACTCACGAGCCCGGCTCTGAAGCGCTCGCAGACGGCGCCTTCGCCGCAGCCGAATCAGCCGAATCAGCCGGGGCAGCCGAAGCAGTCGAGTCAGCCGGGGCAGTCGAAGCAGTCTCGGACCGCGACTCTGTGGAGGCGTCGCAGGCCGCGGCCGGGCGACCGGGCGCCGCCTCCGGTCGATCCAAAGCAGCCCAAGAGCGGAAATCCCGCCGACGGCAGTCGAAATGGAAGCTTCCAAGCATGGAACTGCTGGCGGCGACGCCCTCACGCGCGGTCGACAAAGAAGAAGTGGCCGAACGCGGCCGGCTGCTGCAGTCCACGCTCGAGCGCTTCGACGTGCCCACCCGTCTGCTTGAGCCGGTGGTGGGCCCGACCGTCACACGTTTCGTGCTGGAACTCGGCGAGGGGGTCAGGGTCTCCAAGCTGGAGAGCCTCCGCAAAGACATCGCCTTGGCCATGGCCTCGCCCGACATCCGCATCCTGGCGCCCATCCCCGGCCGCCGGGCGATCGGCGTGGAGGTCCCCAACCTGGACCGTCAGGTCGTGCGTCTCGGAGACGTGCTGCGCTCGCCCGAGGCGGCCGCTGCGGAGCATCCGCTGGAGGCGGCCATAGGCCGCGACATCAACGGCGCGTCTGTGCTGTTGAACCTGGCGACCACTCCGCATCTCTTGATCGCGGGCGCCACCGGCGCCGGCAAGTCCTCGTGCCTCAACTCGTTGATCACCTCGGTGCTGATGCGCACCACCCCTGACGAGGTGCGACTGATACTCGTGGATCCCAAACGGGTCGAGATGGGCCAGTACGCGCGTGTGCCCCATCTGCTGACGGCGCCCGTCACCGACCCTCGCAAAGCAGCCAACGCGCTGAGCTGGGCCGTCACCGAGATGGAGCGGCGCTACGACCTGCTCTCCAAGACGGGCTTCCGCGACATCACCGGATACAACGCCGCCGTCGAGTCCGGCGCCCTCAAGCCCGAAGCGCAGATCCTCGCTGCCGGCGCCGCGCCGCCCAGCGAGGAGATGAACGAAACCGTGGCCGATCTGGGCGGTTTCCTCCCAGGATCCGACGAAGCGCCGCCGAACTGCTTGGCCCTGCGATTCGTGCTGGTGGTGGTCGACGAGCTCGCCGACTTGATGATGGTGGCCGCGCGCGACGTGGAAGAGTCCATCGCCCGCATCGCCCAGATGGCGCGAGCGGTCGGCATCCATCTGGTGATCGCCACTCAGCGCCCTTCGGTCAACGTCATCACCGGGGTGATCAAGGCCAACATCCCTGCCAGGCTGGCTTTCGCGGTGTCGAGCCTGACCGACTCGCGGGTGATACTCGACCAGGCTGGCGCCGAGCGGCTCGTCGGCCAGGGCGACATGCTCCTTCTGGGCCCGTCGTCGTCGACGCCGCACCGCATCCAGGGATGCTGGGTCACCGAGAAAGAGGTGCGCTCCGTGGTGTCGCACTGGGTGGAGCAAGAGCCTGACTTCAGGGATGACCCGTCCGTCTCCAACGACGATCCCGCAGACGCGCAAGCCGTCCCGCGCACCGCAGCGCCGGCCACGCCGGGTCTTGCGGGCGCTTCGGGCGTGTCGGGCGTGTCGGCCACGCCGGGTCTTGCGGGCGCTTCGGGCGCTTCGGCCACGCCGGGCGTGTCGGGCGTGTCGAGGGACATCACCGACCCTCCGCCGTCTTCGAGAGACAAGCGAGACGACGGCGACGAGCTGCTCGATCAGGCGATGGACCTGGTGGTGGAGACGCAGCTCGGCTCCACCTCGATGCTGCAGCGCAGGCTGCAGGTCGGTTTCGCCAGAGCGGGGCGCATCATGGACCAACTCGAGCAGCGCGGCGTCGTGGGGCCGTCCACCGGCTCGAAGGCACGCGAAGTCCTCATCACCGCGGAAGACCTCCAGAAGCTACGCGCCGGCTAGGCGTTAGGGCAGGCGTTCCCGAGGGTTTTGTGATGCTGGTCGGTCTGGTTCTTTCGATAGTCGGACTGGTGGTGCTGTCGCTGGCGGCCGATCAGTTCGTGCGCGGCGCGGCTCGGCTCGCGGTCATCCTGCGGATCGCTCCGATAGTGGTGGGCGCCGTCGTCGTGGGCTTCGGCACCAGCGCGCCCGAGCTGCTGGTGTCCGCGCTGGCCGCGGTCAACGGTCGTCTGGACATCGGCGTCGGCAACATCGTCGGCTCCAACGTGGCCAACATCTCGCTGGTGCTGGGCACGGCGTCGTTCGTGGCCGTGGTTCCGGTGAGTTCGTCGGTGGTGCGACGCGACGCCGCCGTGTCGGTGGCGGCGGTCGGCTTGTTCGCCCTGCTGGTGCAGCGCGATCTCACCCGCCTCGAAGGGGCTCTGCTGCTTTTGGCGCTGGGCGCCTGGTTCGTGCTGGTGCTGCGCGGCTCGCGTGCCGCCAAGAGCGCTTCGTCGGGCGCTGCGGCCGACGCCGACGCCGGCACTGACAGCGACGACGACGCTGGAGGCGAGGGCCACGACGGCGCCGGTCTAGCGGAACTGGAAGAACTGGTAGGCGAGTCGGCGCCGTCTCTGGGGCTCGAGACGGCGCGCACGCTGGTGTCGCTGGCTTTGGTGGCGGGTTCGGCCTACATCTTGGTGGAGGGCGCCGAACGAGTGGCCGAGGCGCTCGACCTTTCGGGGGGCTTCGTCGGCTACACGATGGTGGCGGTGGGCACCTCGGCGCCCGAACTGGTGACCGCCGTCGCAGCGGCCCGTCAGCGCCAGACCGAGCTGCTGGTGGGCAACCTTCTGGGCAGCAACGTCTTCAACTCGCTGGCCGTGGGCGGCGTGATCGCTCTGGTGGGACCGGGACCGGTGGGAGATGTCGCGGTTCAGACCCTCGGAGCTGGGATGATGGTCGTGATCTGCGTCACCAGCTGGGCGGACATGGCCATCGGTCATCGGGTCAGCCGCGGCGACGGTGTGGTGCTGCTGGCTCTGTGGCTGGTGAGCATCGTCCTGCTGGCGGGTTGACGAACTGACAGGCTGACGGGCATGAAGCGACGCCGTCGGGTGCGAGCGAGGCGCGTCGTGTGTGGTCGGCGTGTCGTGGTCGGTGGTCGAATGTTGAGACGCGCTGGAGGTCGTCGGGCGGGCGCGTCGTGTGTGGTCGGCGTGTCGTGGTCGTCGGGGCTGCCGGTGATTCGCGCCGTCGGGGGCGTGTGTGGGCGCGTCGTGCGGGCCTGCCTCACAGGCGTGATCGTCGCGGTTCTGGCGGCAGGCTGTGGCACGGACTCAGACTCCGGGGGAGTGACTGCTCCGCCTGCGCCCGCCGTCACGACCCCGCCCGAACTCAGCGAGCCGCCGCCGAGTGCAGCCGCGCCAGAACCGCAGTCCGCCGCGACGACAAGTTCTGCCGCGACGACTAGTTCTGCCGCGACGAGTTCTGCAGCGACAAGCTCTCCCACGGCAAGAATTCCCACGGCCAGTTCTGCCGCTGTCAGCCCTCCCGCGACGAGTTCTCCTACGACTAGTTCCGCCGCGACGGCCGACTCTTCCGCGACGACGACTCCGACGACGATTTCGGCCGCGGTGCCGAGTCTCACGGCGAGTTCTGCCGCGGCGCCGGTGGCTGCTGCGTCCACGGCGAGTGTCGCTGCTGTGACCTCACCGCTGGCGCCTGCGACCCTGTTCCCGGATTTAGGCGACCCGGCTAGGGGAGTGGCCCGCTGGACGGTCGAGATCGTCGAGAGCCGCCCGCACGACCCCGCCGCCTTCACCCAGGGCCTCGAGACGTCCGACGGGATCATCTACGAGAGCACCGGCTTGTTCGGGCGCTCCTCGCTGCGCACGGTCGACGGCGCCAGCGGCGAAGTCACAGCCCGGGCGGACCTCGACGCGGGGCTCTTCGGTGAGGGACTCACCATCGTGAACGACCGGATAATCCAGCTCACCTGGCTGTCCGGCAGAGCGCTGGTGTATGACCGGGCCACCCTCGACCTGTTGTTCGAGCACTCCTATCAGGGCGAAGGCTGGGGGTTGTGCGCTCTGGACGCTGGCTCGAACGAGAGCCTCCCGGGCCGGGTCTTGGTCATGTCCGACGGCTCCGACCGCCTGACTTTCAGAGATCCGGTGACCTTCGAAGCACTCTCCGCGGTCGCGGTCACCGCCACCGGCTACGAAGGCAGGCTCGACCATCTGAACGAGCTCGAGTGCGTCGAAGGACTGGTGATAGCCAACGTCTGGCAGACCGACCGGCTGCTGGTGATCGACCCGTTCAGCGGTGCCGTGGCGGCCGTCATCGACGCTTCGCCGTTGCTCGACGACGTGCTCGAACACGCTGACGCTTCGAGCATCGACGTGCTCAACGGCGTGGCGCTGCATGAAGACGCCGGCATTCTTTGGATGACGGGCAAACTCTGGCCCAAGCTCTACGCGGTTCGCGTGGTAGAGGCGTCAAGATGAGATCTAAACAAGATGAGATCTAAATGAGACCAAATGAGACTCGGTTGCTGCGGCGATGAGGCTGCGAATGAGGTTGCGTAAATGAGACCGCGGCGCCAGGCTGCGCTTTCGCAGGCTGACGGTTCTGGGTCCCGCAGTTCCCAGGCCGACGGTTCTGGGTCCCGCAGTTCCCCGGCCGACGGTTCTGGGTCCCGCAGTTCCCCGGCTGGCGGTTCTGAGTCCCGCAGTTCCTCGGCTGGCGATTTTGAGGCCGACGGTGTTGGGTCCCGCGGTTCCTCGGTTGGCGGTTCTGAGGTTGGCGGTGTTGGGTCCCGCGGTTCCTCGGTTGGCGGTTCTGAGGTTGGCGGTGTTGAGTCCAGCGGTTCCGAGTCCAGCGGTGCTGAGTCCCGCGGTTCGGGGGCTGACGGTTCCCAGGCCGGCGGTTACTGGACTGGCAGTCCTGAGTCCCGCAGTTCCCAGGCCGACGGTGCTGAGTCCCGCGGTTCTCGGGCTGACGGTTCCCAAGCGCGGTCTTTCGTCCTGCACACGCTCGGATGCCCCAAGAACCAGGTCGATTCCGACAAGCTCGCCGGTCTGCTCGCCGCCGACGGTCTTTCGCAGGCCGGCGCCGACGAGCAGGCCGACCTGGTGATAGTCAACACTTGCGCCTTCGTGGAAGAGGCCCGTCAGGAGTCGATCGACACGATCCTGGCGCTGGCCGAAGCCAAGTCGCCCGAGGCCTCTCTGGTGGTGACCGGCTGCCTGGCGCAGCGCTACGGCGCCGAACTGGCTGAAGCCATGCCCGAAATAGACCATGTCGCAGGTTTCGGTGCAGAGCTGACCAGCGAGCACGGCAGCCCCTCGACCCCGCATCACAGTCTCGCCGAGCACAGCCCCAGCGAGCACGGCAGCCCCTCGACCCCGCATCACAGTCCCAGCGAACACAGCCCCGTCGAGCACAGCCCCGCTGAGCGCAGCCTCGCCGAGCACGGCCTCGCCGAGCGCGGTCCCGTCGGGCACGGCCTCGCCGAGCGCGGTCCCGTCGGGCACGGCCTCGCCGAACACAGTCCCAGCGAGCACGGCCCCAGTGGGCACGGCAGCCCCTCGACCCTGCATCACAGTCCCAGCGAACACAGTCCCAGCGGGCACGGCAGCCGCCCGATGCCGGTGCGAATCGGCCGCAGCCGCAAGCGCCCCGCGCTTGCAGCCCAGTCGTCACAGCAGGTTCCCGACTTCGATCTGTTGAACCTGCCGCGGCCTTCGTCGCCGCGCCCGTGGGCTTACGTGAAGATCGCCGAGGGCTGCGACCGGGCCTGCGGCTTCTGCGCCATCCCCAGCTTCCGGGGCCCGCAGCGCAGCCGCAGCATGACGCAGATACTCGACGAGGTCGAGCAACTCGAAGCAGCCGAGATAGTGCTGGTGGCGCAAGACTTGGCCGCCTACGGACGCGATCAGGGCCGGGGCGAGCGGCGCATCGTGACGCTCGTCGAAGCGGTGTCGCAGCGAGTGCCGCGCACCCGGCTGCTCTACTTGTATCCGTCGGATCTGAATGACGCCCTGATCGAAGCCGTCTGTGCCACCGGAGTGCCGTACTTCGACCTGTCGCTTCAGCATGTGTCGGCGCCGCTGCTGCGAAGAATGCGCCGCTGGGGCGACGGCGAGCGCTTCCTGGCCAGGATCGAAGCCATCCGCCGTCGTGAGCCCGACGCGGCCTTCCGCTCCAACTTCATCGTCGGCTACCCCGGCGAGACTGAGGCCGACCACGATCGGCTGCTGCAATTCGTGGAGCAGGCCCAGCTCGACTGGTGCGGCTTCTTCGCCTACTCCGAAGAGGAGGGCACCCACTCCGCCGTCCTCGACGGCAAGGTCGACCCGGCGTTGCGAACGCAGCGCCTCGCCGAGCTGACAGAGCTGCAGGACGCCATCACCGCCCGGCGCCGCGACCTGCTGATCGGTCGCAGCGTCGAAGTCTTGGTGGACTCACCGGGCGTGGGCCGCACCCATCGTGAAGCTCCCGAGATCGACGGCGTAGTGCATCTGCCGGCCGAGCTGACAGTTGGCGGCTTCGCGCGCTTGACTGTGACCGCGGCGCACGGCTGCGACCTGGAGGCTGCTAGCGTCGCGACGCCATGAGTGCTTCAAGCGAGGCGGCTTCACGAGCGGGATCAGCGCAGGAAGGCTCGCGTGACGCTCCGTCGCAGGCCAGCCTGCTGCATCCCGCCAATCTGTTGACCTTGGCGCGGCTGCTGTTCGCTCCGCTGCTGTTTTTGTTGATCCTGCAGGCGGACTCCACCCGCGGCGCCTCCTGGGCGGCTTTCGGCTTGGGCGTGGCTCTGGCCGGCACCGACTTCTTCGACGGACGGGTGGCTCGCCGAGCCGGCGTCACCAGCCGCGGCGGCGCCTTCCTCGATCCGCTGGCCGACAAGGTGGTGGTGCTCGGCGCCGCCTACTGCCTGGTGGCAGTGGAGCGCTACTGGTGGGTGCCGGTGACCCTCCTGGCTTTCCGCGAGCTGGGGATCACCGCCTGGCGAGCGCGTTGGGCCGGCGAGGGGGTGTCGATCCCGGCTCGGCGCTCAGCCAAATACAAGACCTTCGTGCAGGGCGTGGCGCTGGCCATGGCGGTGCTGCCCACCCTGCAGGACGCGGACCCGCTTGTGACGGCCGCGCTGTGGGTGGCGGTGGTTTTCACCGCGGTCACCGGGCTGCAGTACCTGCTCGACGGACGCAGCGCGAGAGCGCGGGCGCGTTCCGGTGACGATGCATGAGCGGCCCGCCCTCGCTCCTGCCCCTGCTCTCGCTCTCGCTTTCGTTGTGCTGTCTGGCCGCTGGATCGCGCTGTCGGTCGAGGAGCTGGTCGTTCCCGATCTCGGCCTAGATCGATGATCTGCGCGATCTTGCGGCGCTGCTTGCGGGTGGTGACGATGTATGAGCGGCCCGCTTTTGCTTTCGTTGTGCTGTCTGGCCGCTGGATCGTGCTGTCGGTCGAGGAGCTGGTCGTTCCCGATCTCGGCCTAGATCGATGATCTGCGCGATCTTGCGGCGCTGCTTGCGGGTGGTGACGATGTATGAGCGGCCCGCTTTTGCTTTCGTTGTGCTGTCTGGCCGCTGGATCGTGCTGTCGGTCGAGGAGCTGGTCGTTCCCGATCTCGGCCTAGATCGATGATCTGCGCGATCTTGCGGCGCTGCTTGCGGGTGGTGACGATGTATGAGCGGCCCGCTTTTGCTTTCGTTGTGCTGTCTGGCCGCTGGATCGCGCTGTCGGTCGAGGAGCTGCTCGTTCCCGTCCCCGATCTCGGCCTCGCTCTGCCGCTGCCGGGCGCGCTGTGCCGCTGTCTGCTGTGGTGTCGCGGCCGGCCACGGCTCGCGCCGACGCCGGGCCGCGGGTCGCTCGTCCCGACGTGTTGTTGCAGTGGTGGCGGGGTTGGTGGCGGGGCTGCGGGACTGCGTTTGATCGGGCAGTAGTGTGCCGCCTATGTGCCGTCAATGTGTCGTTGTCGGACGCGCTGTATCGCTGTGCCGCTGCCCGACAAGCGCTGTCTGGAAGCGCTGTCAGGAAGCTCTGCCGGCTGCGGCGATGGCGCATAGCAGCGTGATCTCGGAGGTAGTGCTGTGAACTGCGAAGTGGTGGCGGTCGGGACCGAGCTGCTGCTGGGCCAGATCGTCGACACCAACTCGGCGTGGATCGGCGAGCAGTTGGCGCTCGCCGGCATCGACAGCTACTACCAGACCAGAGTGGGCGACAACCTCGAGCGCATGACCGCCGCGCTGCGGCAGGCTCTCGACCGCAGCGATGCCGTCATCGTCTGCGGAGGCTTGGGCCCCACTCCCGACGACATCACCCGCGAAGCCGTCGCGGCGGTGCTGGGCGTCGAGCTGCGCCGCGACGACGAAGTGGCCGAACGCATCGGCGAGATGTTCGTCAGGCGGGGCCGGCACATGCCCGAGAGCAATCTGCGTCAGGCCGACGTGCCCGCCGGCGCCCAGGTGATGGACGTTCATCCCGGGACTGCTCCGGGGCTGATCTGCCCGGTCCGCGCGGCGGCGCCGTCCCGACGGCAGCCTCAAGGCCGCGACAAAGTGCTTTACGCGGTTCCGGGCGTTCCCTGGGAGATGCGCATAATGGTCGGCCAGTGCGTGCTGCCCGACCTGCAGCGCCGTGCCGGCAGCCGTCGGGTGATCCGCAGCCGGACGCTGCGCACCTGGGGCTTCTCCGAGTCGGATCTGGCCGAGCGGCTCGATCCCGAGATTCGCCGTCTCGACGCCACCGGCGAGGCCACGATCGCTTTTCTGGCCAGCGGCGTGGAGGGCATCAAGGTGCGCGTCACTGCCAAAGCGGTCGATGACAGCAGCACGGACGCGATCCTCGCGGCGGTGGAGGAGCGGGTTCGAGCGGTGATCGGCGGCGCCGTGTTCGGAGTGGACGACGACACCATGGAGTCGGTGGTGCTCGACATGATGCGCTCACGGGGGCTCAAACTGGGTTTGGCGGAGTCGGTGACCGGGGGGCTGATGGCGTCGCGCCTGACAGCGGTCGCCGGCGCCAGTGACGTGCTGCTCGGCACGGTCGTGGCCTATGACCGCTCCGTCAAGACGGGTCTTCTCGGCGCCCCGGATGTGAACGCCGTTTCCGAAGAGATGGCTCTGTCCATGGCTGCGGGGGTTTGCCGGGTGCTCGGCGCCGACGTGGGTCTTGCGACCACCGGCGCCGCCGGTCCCCAGAGCCACGAAGGCGCAGAACCGGGCACCGTCTGGATCGGCCTGCACATCAACAACCAGGCGGATGAGGCCGCCGCCGCCAGCATCAGCAGAGCAACCGGCAGAGCAGCCAGCGGTGCAGCTGACGGTGTAGCTGCTGACGGTGTAGCCGAAGCGGTGGAGGTGCGCTTCACCGACATGGACCGTGACGTTGTCCGCCAACTCGGCACCATCACTGCCCTGAACCTGCTGCGCACCCGCCTTCAGTCACGATCAACCCTCTAGTTGTAGTAGACGTAGAGACAACTGGCTGCAGGGGCCGTCAGCAGCATGGTGCCGCCTCTGCCAGCACCAGAAGCCGAGAAGCCAGCACCAGAAGCTTCTCGTGTCATATGTTGCTTGCCCGCTGAGCTGAACTGAGCTGAGCTTCGCCTGCCGCTCTCGGCCAAGACCCGCACCGATCACGTCGGACGCTGTTAGCAGTCTGTTGGTAGTCGTCGGGTGCGTCGATCTCCGGCCCGGGCATGTCGTCGTTGAGCGTGGTGTTGGTGGCTGTCGGTTGTGCTGATTTCCGGCTCGGGGGCGTGGCGTCGTTGAGCGGCGTGGTCGTCGGGACGCTCCGTGGAGCAGCAGGCGCTGATTTCCGGCCTGGGCGTGTCGTCGTTGAGCGTGGTGGTAGCGGTCGGTTGTGCTGATTTCCGGCCCGAGCATGGCGGCTGTCGAACATGCCGGTAGTCAGTGTTGGGCGGTGGTGGTGATCGTCGCTCAAGAACGCCGACCCCCAAGTGGTCACCAGAGGGCGGGGTCGCGGGCTCTGGGTCTGGTCTGGTCTCGGCTGCGGGCCGCGGCTCGATCTTGTGTGGCTGCGGTCCGCTCTCGGTTTGGTGCGTTGTTTGTTGTGTTGTCGGGTCTGGTTATGTCCTCCTGGCTTCTGGCTGGTTGCTGGCGTGATTGGCCTCGGTTCTTGCTCGCCGCAGCCGCGGGGGCGGGGTTGGCGACAGCAGCGGCCTGGTTGCTGGCGTGATTGGCCTCGGTTCTTGCTCGGCTTGTCGTGGTTTCGGGTCGGCTCGGGGATCGTCTTCGCCTTCGGCG
>JAPOUM010000019.1 GCA_026708645.1 Acidimicrobiaceae bacterium
CGACAATCCGACAGCCACAGAGACGCTGGTGTTCACTGCGTCGACTTGGGATGACCCGCAGACGGTCACGGTCACCGGCGTCGACAACAGTCTCGATGATCCCGGCAACCGGCGCACGTCGGTGATCAGCCACGCCACAACATCCGACGACGATAAATACAACGCGATCTCCGGCGTCGGCAGCGTGACGGTGACCGTCACTGATGATGACGTGCCGGTGGTGCAGTTCGCGGCCGCGGCCTACACCGTTGGTGAAGCGACGGGTGACCGCAGCGCGACGGTGACGGTGAGCGTGTCACCGGCGCCGGCTGTCAACACTGTCGTTTCTTACACGGTTTCCGGCACTGCTGCGTCGGGTGATGATTACACGCCGTTGACCGGCACGGCCACCATCGCTGCGGGTGTCGGCACCGTCACGATTCCTGTGGTGGTGCGCGACGACAGTCTCGACGAGCCGGCTGAGACGATCATCTTGACGCTCGCTGCCGGCACTGGTTACACGCTCGGCAGCCAGACGGCCACGACGGTGACCATCACCGACGACGACGATGCGCCGGCCGCGATCACGTTGAGCGTGGACGCCGACACTTCTGCGGACGGCGTGCAGACCAGCGTGGCTGAGGACGACGACGCGAAGACCGTGCGGGTGACCGCCGCGATCACCGGTAACACGAGGTTCGCTACGCAGCAGAGCATCACGGTGACGGTCGGCGCCGCTGCTGACACCGCGACCGAGGGCACGGATTATGAGTCGGTGGCGGCTCAGACGATCACGATCCCCGCCGGCGCAGCGTCAGCGTCGACGACTTTCGTGTTGACCCCGATCAACGACACGCTGTCTGAGCCGACGCAGTCGCTGTCGATAACCGGCACGCTCGGCAGCGTGGTGTTCACGAACACGAGCATCGATATCACTGATGACGAGACCGTGCCGTCGATCGCGTTGAGCGTCGCGCCGAAGTCGGTGGGTGAGGGCGACGGCAACAATGACGGCGAGATCCAGGTGAGCGTGACCGCGACGATCAGCGGGACGGTGCGTTTCGATGCTGACCGTATTGTGACTGTGGCGGTCGCGGATTCCGATGAGACCGGGGTCGTGGGTTTCGCAGCGGTCGATGATTTCGATGTCACGATCGACGCTGAGGCGACGTCGGGTTCCGTGACTTTCGAGCTGGTCCCGACCGCCAACAGCGTCGATGAGGATGAGGAGACCATAACCATCAGAGGCACATCGTCTGGTCCGCCTTCAGCGACGGTCACGTCGGCTGAGTTGATGTTGACTGATGACGACACAGCGGGTGTGACCGTGTCTGAGACGGCGCTGTCCGTCGCAGAGCACACCGGCACGGTGACCTACACGGTGGTTTTGGACAGCGAACCGACCGCGAATGTGACCGTGACGATCATTTCCGGTGACGAGAATATTGTGCTGGTGGACGGTCGTGACGCGGGCACTGCCGGATCGGTCTCTGAGACGTTGGTGTTCACTCCGTCGGGCGGGACGGCACCTTGGGACACGCCGCAGACGGTGACGGTGCATGGCGTGGATGACCCTGTGGACAACGTCGGCGACGAGCGCGAAGCGACAATCACGCACACGATCTCATCGACGGACATGAAGTATCATGAATTGTCGGGTGTGAGCAGTGTGGACGTGACTGTCACCGACGAAGACGGCGCCGGTCTCGGATTGTCCGTGTCGGCGTTGACCGTGTCTGAGAACAGCGGTGTCGTGTCTTATACGGTGGAGTTGGACAGTCCCCCGACCGCGGGCGTGACCGTCGAGTTGACAGCGTCGGGCGCGGCACTGCTCGACGGCCCCGACAGCGACAGCACGTTCACAGCGTCTGAGACGTTGACTTTCACCACGACTGACTGGAGCACTGCGCAGACGGTGCGCGTGCAGGGCCAGAACGACGATCTGGACAACACCGGGAACAAGCGCGCCGCGACGATAAACCACGATGTCGGCTCAACGGATCCGAACTATTCGACGATAGATCGCGATTTGGCGGTGACGGTCAGCGACGACGACGCCACCCCGGAGATCAACTTGAGTCTGGATCGGGCGGCGATAGCCGAGAACGCCGCTGCTGCGGACACGGTCGTGACGGTCACCGCCACAGTCGCCGGGACGGTGCGTTTCGACACTGCGAAGACGGTGCGCGTCACCGTCGCGGGCCCGTCCGGCGACGAGTATGTGGACTTCACGCCGCCGCCGGCTTTCGAGGTCACCATCGCGCGAGGCGCCGCGACCGGCACAGCCACGTTCACGTTGGCGCCGGTCGATGATCAAGTCGACGAAACCGACGCGACCGTCACCGTCTCGGGCGTCTCTGCGGGTTTGACGGTCAACGAAGCGGAGTTGGTGTTGACTGATGACGAGACGGCGCCGGTCGTCTCTTTGTTGCAGCCGTTGAACGCGTCGGTCACAGAAGGCGCCTCCGCGGTGTTCACGCTGGTGGCCACCGTCGCGTCGTCGCTGCCGTTGACAGTCAACCTGACCGTCTCCGAGACCGGCGCCGGTGATCATGTCGATGCCGATGGTCAAGGTCAGAAGACTGTGACGCTGCCCGCTTATGACACTCGAGTGTCCTACAGCGTGCCCACCACTGACGACAGCACCGCTGAGGCCGCCAGCACCGTCAGCCTGACAGTGCGCGCCGGGACCGGTTACAGCGTGGACGTGTCGAACCTGCGCAGCGTCACCGTCACCGACGACGACACCCCCGCCACAGCCGTCACGCTCGAGGTCAGCAACAGCGGCAGCGTCACCGAGGGCGGCGACTTGACGGTCACTGCCAGGCTCGCCGCCGCGGCGACAGCCAACACGGTCATCCCGGTCACCGTCGCCAACGCAACCACGACCAACGCCGATCACAGTCTCTCACCCGCCTCCGTCACCATCACCAGCGGCCAGATCTTCGGCACGGTCACGCTCACCGCGACGGACGACAGCGACGACGAGCCCGCAGAGACGCTCATCGTACGCCTCGGCGCGCTGCCGAGCGGTTACAGAGCGGGCACGCCGTCGAGCGTGTCGGTCATCATCACCGACAACGACGCCACCACGGTGACGCTCGCTCGCGCCGCGGGCGCCACGCTCACTGAGGGCGGAAGCATCGATCACACGCTCACACTTGGCCGCGCCCTGGCCGCCGGTGAGACGCTCACCGTGCCGCTGGTGTTCAACACCGGCAGCGGCGCCGCGACGAGAGGCAGCGACTACACGCTCGCCTGCGAGAACCCGCTGCCTGCGGGCGTGGCCTGCAACAACTTGAACAGCGGCGCCGCGACGGTCGTGTTCACCGGCCCGTCGACAGCCTCGGTGACGGTCACGGTCACCGCCACAGCGGATGACACGACAGAAACCGGAGAGACCGTCAACATCGGGCTCGGCGCGCTCACCGCGTCAGGCCTCGGCGGCGGCACCAGCCGCAGCGACACAGCCGCGGCGTTCACCATCGAAGACGCGCCCGTCATCGTCGACCCACCCCCCGACGTCGCCGTCACCATCGCGACGAACAGCGCCGACGTCACCGAAGGCGGCAGCCTCACAGTCACTGTCACACTCGCCGCAGCCGCCGCAACGAATGTGGCCATCCCGGTCACCGTCGTGCTCGGCACCGCCACAGCCGCGGATTACAGACTCTCAGCCGCTTCGGTCGATATCACCAGCGGAGCGTCCTCAGGCACGGTCACGCTCACCGCCATAGACGACAACAGCGCCGAGCCCGCAGAGACGCTCACCATACGGCTCGGAACCATGCCGCCGGGTTACGCAGCCGGCACGCCGTCGAGCGTGACGGTCACCATCTATGACCGGGCTTCAGTCGTTGTGCCGGCAGTCACCGTCACCCAGACCGGCGGCGGCACCATCGTGGCAGAGAACACCGGAACCGACGCATACAGCATCGTCCTAGCCGCCGAACCGAGCGCGAACGTGATCATCGTCGCCGCCAGCAGCACGCCGTCGGCGGCACGAATCGACGGACCCGACCCCGGTGACACGCCGACAGAGTCCGAGACGCTCACCTTCACCCCCGGCGACTACGACCAGCCCCGGATCATCACCGTCACCGGAATCAACGACAACATCGACAATCCCGGCGAGCGGCGCAGCGCTGTCATCACCCACACCATCACCGCCGCCTCTGCCGCCGAATACCGCAACATCTCCGTCGGCAGCGTCGCCGTGACCATCACCGACGACGACCCGACGCCGACTCCGACGCCGACTCCGCCGCCGTCAACGCCGTCGACGACGACCCCGGGATCTGGCTCCGACACTGGGACCGGGCAGGAACTCGATCCCGGATCCGAGACCGAGATCGAAACGGACTTCGAGGACCTCGACGACATCTCCGACACGCACCGCGAAGCTGTCATCGAGCTCATCGCCGATGGAACCCTCGAAAACGCCGGCTGCGACGAAAACCGCCTCTGCCCGAAACGACCCCTCACCCGCTGGCAGCTAGCTGTCATGCTCCTGCGCCAACTCGACAAGAACAATCAGCTGAACCCCGACGGAACCCCCGTCGCCGAGACCGACAGCGACACGCCAGACGGCGACACGCCAGACGGCGAAGCGTGGCGGGCGGCGTACCTGGAGCGCTTCGCCGAACTCGGCCTCACCGCCGGCTGCGACGACACCGACGGCTGCGGTGACCAGCGGATCACCCGAGCCCAAGCCGCCGACTACATCGTTGCCGCTTTCGGACTGCCGGATTCAGAGAACGCCGTTTTCGCCGACGTGCCACAAGACGCTGCTCACGCCGCGGCGATCAACGCGCTCCGCGCGGCCGGGATCACCAACGGTTGCAGCAGCGAACCGTTGAACTACTGCCCCGACAAGCTGATAACACTGCAAGAATTCGCGAGCCTCATCGTCAGAACAGGGCGATACATCGCAACCGAGGCGACCGACGAAACCGGCATCGAGCCGGTGTTCGCGGACCTCGACGACGCCTCCGACACACATCGCGAAGCCGTCACTGAGTTCGCCGAAGACGGCAGCCTCGACGGCACCGGCTGCGGCGGCAATCGGCTCTGCCCCCGAGACCCCATCACCGCCTGGGAATTCGCAGTCATACTCGCACGACGAATCGACAGCCAGCGAACCCAGGTCACCGCAGACGGCGACGACGAGCCCGACGACGACAGCGCAAACCCCGCCAGCGGAACACAAGACACCGGCGCCGTCGGCCAAGCAACCGACGACTGGTGGGCGCCTTACCTGCGGCGCCTCGCCGAGCTCGGCGTCGCCACAATCTGCGACACAGACATCGACACCGACACAGACAGCGACGACGACGGCTCATGCGCCGGCGACTTGCTCACCCGAGCCCAAGCGGCCCGGCTCATCGCCGTCGTCTACAACTTCCCCGCCGCGGACCCCGCCGGGTTCGCCGACACCGCAGACAACCCGCACGCCGCGGCCATAGACGCCATCCACGCGGCAGGCATCACCAACGGCTGCAGCAGCGAACCGTTGAGCTTCTGCCCCGGCCAGCTCCTCACCCGCCAACAAGCAGTCACCATGATCATCCGCGCAACCCGACACCTCAGCCGGGCGGAGCCGATCGTCGGGATCGACAGCTGAGCAGTCACTCTGATCATCCGCGCATCCCGACACTTCAACTGGTGCTGTCGGGTGGTGCCGTGGCGGCGGTGTGGCAGTCACTCTGATCATCCGCGCATCCCGACACTTCAACCCCGACCCGCCGCCACAGTAAAACACAAACACAACCCCCCGAACACGGGACTCTCCACGCTCGAGATCGGGGGGAGGGCGGTTCTTGGGCACGCTCAGAGCGGCTGGTGTAAACTGCTTGCAGCCCAAGACGGTCGGCTTGGCGGCGCTGCTCATGCGGCGCTGCCGGCGAGGCTGCTGTTGACGGCTCACAATCCATCGGAACCTACGGAGGGACAAGTGACCCAAGACAATTCCGCCATGTCCGACGAGTCGGCCGTGGACATGATCCTCGATGAGGGGGACTCCTCTGGCTTGGCTAGACGCGGCTTCATAAAGGGAGGAATCGGTGTAGCGGGCTTCGCGGCCGCCTCCGCCATTCTGGCCGCCTGCGGCGATGACGACGACGACAGCGGCGACACGGCCGCTGCCACCGACACGGCCGCTGCCACCACCACGACCGCCGCCGCGGAGACGACCGACACCGTGGCGGTCACCGCGCAGGGCCCCGAGATCGAGTGGGAGATGGCCACCAGCTGGCCCACCGGGCTGGTGACGCTGTTCGGTTCGGCGCAGTTCTTCGCTCAGCGGGTTGCGGCTCTCACCGGCGGCAGATTCCAGATCAACGCCCGACCCGCCGGCGAGATCGTGGGCGGCCTCGAAGTGCTCCCGACCGTGCGCGACCGTGGTGTGGAGATGGGTCACACCGCCTCCTACTACTACGTGGGCATCAGCCCCGTGCAGCAGTTCGGCACCGCCGTGCCGTTCGGTCTGTCCCAGCGCCAGCAGAACGCCTGGCTCTACGGAACCTTCGCCAACCAAGGCCGTCAGAGCGGCATCGACATCCTCAACGACTTCTACGCGGAAGAGCACGGCATCATCTGCTTCCCCGCAGGCGCCACCGGCTGCCAGATGGGCGGCTGGTTCAGCAAGGAGATCAACTCGGTCTCTGACCTCAACGGCCTGAAGATGCGCATCCCGGGCCTGGCCGGACGAGTGCTCGAGAACCTCGGGGGCGAGCAGGTCACTCTGGCAGGCGGCGAGATCCTCCAAGCCATCCAGACCGGCGCCATCGACGGCGCCGAGTTCGTCGGCCCGACCGACGACCTGATCCTGGGCCTCAACGAGTTCGTCGGCGACCTGTACTACTACCATCCTGGCTGGTGGGAGCCCGGCACCGCTCTCGAGGTGCAGATCTCGCTGGAGCTGTGGAACGATCTGCCGCCGGAGTATCAGGCGGCTGTCCGCAGCGCCGCCGCAGAGACCAACATGTCGACCATGGCCACCTACGACGTGCTCAACCAGGCCGATCTTCAGACGATCAAGGGCTTCGCTCAGATCCGCGAGTTCTCGCCCGAGTTGATGAGGGCGTTCAAGGACGAGACCGAGAACGTGCTCGACTCGGTGGCTTCCGAGGACGCCGACTTCGCCCGGATTCTCGGCCCGTGGCGCGAGTTCCGTGACGGCATCGCCGAGTGGCACGGCCTCGCCGAGCGTTCCTACCTGAGTCAGCAGACCCAGCTCTAGTCAACGATCCAACCCCAAGCAAGCACCGACAACCCAAGCAAGCACCGACAACCCCAGGGTCGAGCCGATCCGCTCGCCCGGGGCTGTCGGCGTTGTGCGGGGCTGCCGGCGTGCCCGACTCTGTTCGAAGTTCGAGCGCGCCGCCGGGACGCACGGCTTGACGCGTTGCTTGACGTTCGACTGACCGGCGGCCGCACGGGTTTGACGTTCGACTGACCGGCGGGCTCGTCGCCGCGGCTTGTTGCGGCGCCCCTGTCAGCGCAGTTCGTGCGCCTGTCCTCTGAACAGCGCCACCAACTCGGGTTCTTGAGACGCGCCGCCGCGGGCAGTGCGGCTGACGGTGACGTCGTATCCGCCGCCTGAGCGGTTGCGGTAGCGCTCCACGCACACGGCGGTCAACTCGTCGCCCTCTAGGGCCGGCCGCACGAACTGGATGGACGAAGCCGCCGACACGGTGAGCCGGCCGTGACTGTTGCAGGCGCACTGAAACGCCACGTCCGCCAGGGTGAACACCACCCCGCCGTGGCAGGTGCCCGCGCCGTTGAGCATGTCTGAGCGCACGAGCATCCGCCCGCTCGCGGTGCCCGGCCCGGCGTCGGTCAGCTCGATGCCCAACTGCTCTGCCGCCCGGTCCGCTCGGTGGATGCGGCGCGCTTGCTGCTGCGCGTCGGACCGCGCGTCGGATGTTGTCTCGGCTGCTTCCGACATTTCAAGCAGCCCCCGCCGAGCGGGCGGGCGTGCGGCTCAACGCGCAGCTCGACGAGCAGCCCGGCGAGCAGATTGCGGAGTTCACTCACGAGACGCTAGCTGTCCGCCGGCGCTCGGCGCAGCCTGCCGAACCGCAGAACCGACCGGCCCGGGTAGACAGCCGCGAACAGCACGAAGTTGCAGGCGAAGGCGCAGACGCTCAGAAGCCATGTGGTGCGATAGGCGTCCAGCGTGGCGGCGGCGCCGGTCGGCTCTCCGATCAATGTGAAGGCCAAGGCTATGGCGAAGGCCACCGAAAGCTGAAAGAAGGTGGTGCGTCCGGCGGCGGCCATGGCGTAACGATCCGCGGGAACGGCATGGAGCGCAGCCCCGACCAGCTGCGAGAAGCCGGTCCCGGCGGCTATCCCCAACAGCACGGACCCGCCCAGCAGCGGCCCGAGTGCCGGCTGTGTCGTGAGCGCCAGCAGATACCACAGCGTGCCGCCCATCCCGCAGAGCGAGCCGACAGTCAGCAGCGGCGCGTTGCCGACCCGGTCGGCGAGCCTTCCTGCTTGAGGCGCCACCAAGAACGACACTGTCGGCCCCACCGCATAGGCGAGGCCGGTCTCGACGACCGACCATCCCCACACGTCCTGCATGAACGCCGGCAGAGGTATCAGCAGAGCGAAGAACCCGACCGAGAAGAACAGCGAGCCGAGATTGCCGAGACTGAAACTGCGGATCCGCATCAGCTCCAAGTCGAACAGCGGCGCTGCATGACGGGTGCTGCGAACCACGAAACCGGCGATCATGACGACGCCGAGAGCGAACACAGCGAAGCTGTTTCCGCTGGCCCAGCCCCATTCTTGGCCTTGCACGACGCCGAGGATGATCGCGCCCACCCCGAACGACGCCAGTGGGGCGCCGATCATGTCGACCCGGCCGCGGCTCTCGTCGCCTTGGTCGCGTTGCAGCGCCCGCGCGCTGAGCGCCAGCGCCGCGGCCGCGACGGGCACGTTCACGTAGAAGACGGCCCGCCAGTTGAACAACTCGATCAGCAGCGCGCCTGCCGACGGCCCCATCGCCGCCGCCAGGGCGCCCATCGAGCCCCAGATCCCGATGGCGGTCTGTCGGCGTTGCTGAGGGAACGCCGACAGCAGCAGAGCCAAGCCCGCCGGATACTGCATCGATCCGCCCACGGCTTGCAGCCCGCGGGCCGCTATCAGCATGGTGATGCTGGTGGAAGCGCCCGCGACGATCGATCCGAGCGCGAAGACGGTCAGTCCCAGCCGGAAGATCCGCCGCCGTCCGTAGCGGTCGGCGAGCCATCCCGATCCGAGCAGCAACGCCGCCACCACGATCGAGTACGCGCTGATCACCCAGGAGAGCGCGGCGGTCGTGGTGCCTGCGAAGGCGTCGCGGATCTCCGTCAGCGCCAGAGCGATGATGGTCAGCTCCATGGCGACCATGAACACCGACGCCGACACGACCGCAAGCGTCAGCCAAGCCTGTCGCGGCACCTGCACCATATGCGAGTCAATCTATGTGAGGCGCCCGTGAGCGAAGCCGCGCGACGGCTCGCCGCACCGGCGTCGGCGTCGGACGCGCAGCCAGTGCCGGCGTCGGACGCGCTGCCAGTGCCGGTGCCGGCGTCAGGCCGACGGGGCCTGGGTGGTTTCCGTCTCGGCGTGCGAGGCCGTCTCGGCCTGCTCGGCTTCCGACGGCGAAATCAGCGGCAGGGTCACGCACATCTCGGTGAATTCGCCGGGCTCGGACTCGACGGCGATGCTGCCGCCGTGACGGCGCACTATGTCACTCGAGATCGACAACCCCAAGCCGGTGCCCTGGTTGGTTTCTTTGGTGGTGAAGAACGGGTTGAAGATCTTCTCGATCACGTCGGGAGGCATGCCCGTGCCGTTGTCGCGGATGCACACCTCGACATGATCGTCCAGTCGCTTGGTCTTGAGCCACAGCGTCGGCTGGAAGCTGGTGTTGCCCGTGGCCGCCTCGACGCGGCCGCGGTCGCTGGTGGCGTGCCCGGCGTTGGTGACCATGTTCAAGAACACCCGCCCGAGATCTTGGGCGATGACGCGCAACTCGCCCACTTCGGGGTCCAGTTCCTTCTGGATGTCCAACTGGAAGTCCGGATCCATGGCCCGGGCGCTGTGGAACGACAACTGCGCGTGCTGCTCTAGCAGGCCGTTGATGTCGGTGAGCTGCCATTCTCCGGAGTCGCGGCCCATCATCAGCATGTCTCTCACGATCCGGTCGGCGCGTTCGCCGTGTGAGCGGATCCGTTCTATGTTGCCTGTCAGATCAGCGGCGATCTCGTTGACGTAGTCCTTGTTCGATTCGCTGATGTCTTCGCCGATGTCTTCCAGCAGCTCCTTGAGTTCGCTGATCAGCTCCTGGGAGGCCTCGGCGAAGTTCTTCACGAAGTTCAACGGATTCTTGATCTCGTGGGCGACGCCGGCGGTGAGCTCGCCGAGAGCGGCCAGTTTCTCGCGGGTCACTATCTGGTCTTGCGCCTTCTGCAGCTCGGCTAGAACCCCTTCGAGTTCCTTGTTCTTGCCTTGCACTTCGGCGGCCAGCTGCTCGACCAGGTTGAGGCGCTGCACTTCGAGAGCGTGACGACGGAAAACCTCCAAAGTGGCGGCCATGTTGGCGATCTCGTCGCGGCCGCTGATCGACTCGGTGGCCTCCAGGTCGCCCCCGGCCATGCGTCGCATCCAATCGGACAGCCCGGCGATGCGCTGCACGAGCAGCTTGCCGACATAGAAATAGACGATGAAGAGCGCGCCGACGATGCTGACCGCGCTGATCGCCAGCAGCAGAGTCTGAGCGGTGGTGATGGCCTGCTCGGATGCGGAGGTGGCTTCTGCGACTCTCTCCTGGGTGGAGCGCACCACGCTGTCGACCTCGGTGAGCAGCGTCAGAGATATCTGGTTGTTCTGATTGAGCAGCTGCGTCTGACGCTGTCTGATCTCGAAGGCTCGTGCGGCCAGCTGGAACGTGTTGTCGTCGCCGAGGCCCAGTTCCCGCAGCCTGATGAAGGTCGGGGCCGCCTCGTCGTAGAAGGGGGTTCCCTGCAGTTCCAGAAGGTTCCGGTCGATGCGGCTGGCGGCCGCTTCGAAGCGTTCCCGCAGCGGCACCAGCAGACTCGCGTCGCTCACCACGAAAGCGCTCGTCAGAAGGTCGGAGTTGGAGATGGCGTCCGCTTCGAGCTCTGCGAGCCGCCGGTAGTTGAGGAGTTCCGTTTCGGAGAAGTGCTCGGAGCGGTCCGTGGCCGGCGTCTCAAAATCTACTCGTCCGGTGAAGGTGTAGAAGATCTGGTCGTCCAGAGCGGGCAGCATCAACTCGCTGGTGCGAGCGCTCAGCGCGGTCAGTTCGGTTCTGGTCTCGTCTCGCTGCTCGTTGATCTGGATGGCTTCGAAGACCTGGTCTTGGATCTCGGCGATGTTGGCGAGCAGCGTGTCCGCGTTCTCGCTGATCTGGGACGCTTCGCTGCTGCCGCCGCCGCTGCTGGCGATGAGGTTGTCGAGCTGCTCGCCGAAAGCGTTCACGGTGCGGGTGACTCGCTGGTTCTCCTGGAAGAGTTCCAGCGCCGAGTTCGCGGCGGCGAGGCTCGGGGCGACATTGGTCAAAAGCCCGCTGTACTGGGCGACCCCGAACGCGGCTACCAGTTCGGGGACGCTGCCGTCGTTGACGCGGCTCTGCGCGTCGTCGACCCTTATGAACGAGAACCAGCCGACCAGGCTGGCAGCCAAAGTCAGCAGCACGGCCACGCCGATGGAGGCGTAGAGCTTGGTGGAGATGCGCGAGAAGAGCCCCGGCGCCGACAGCATCGCCTCTCTGGCCCGCTCCATGCCCTCGCCGTCGTCCGCCGGGCTTGCGGGCTCGGCGCCGGTCTGCCCGGCTGCTTGTCCGTCGCCGGTCTGCTCGGCTGCTTGTCGGTCGGCTGCCTGTCCGTCGCCGGCTTGGCCGGTCGTCTGGCCGTCGGGCTGGGCCGCGGCTCGATCGGACGTCGGATCGTCGGCCGGAGGGTTCACTGGGTCACCCAACGACTGGTCTCGAGCAGAGTGTCCACAGGGTGGTATGCGCCGTCGCTGCCGATCACAGTCAGGTAGACCTCGTCGGAGCCTTGGTTGTCGTTCTCGCCGAATTCCAGATTGAAGCCGTCGATGTCGATGCTGCCGATTTCGACCAGCTCTTCGAGCAGGCAAGACCTGTCGAGGTCGGCGCCGCACTGCTGCAGAGCCTCGATCACCATGCGTCCCGCCATGTACCCCTCGAGCGACACGAACCCGGGGTCCGCCAGCGGGTCGTGGCGCCGCAGCGCAGTCTGATAGGACTGCACGACGGGCAGCGAATCATCCTCAGGGAACGGGACGACCTGAGTGACCAGCACGCCGGCGCCCTCGGGCCCCAGTTCCTGGGCCAAGGCGTTGCTGCCCACGAACGAGACCGTCATGAAGATCGGGTCGCTGTCGATGAGGCGCGCCCACTGGATCAGTCGGGCCACGGGCTCGTAGGCGCCGATGATGATCACCGCCTCGGGGTCGCCCTGGTTCACGTCGATCAGGGCCGTCTTGACGGCGGTGGTGTTGCGAGGGTAGAGGCCGATGGAAGCCGGCGTCATGCCGCGCCGGTCGAGCGCTGCTGTGACTCCTCGGAATCCGGCTCGGCCGAAAGAGTCGTTCTGGAACACGACCCCGATGCGGGTCACACCGAGATCGTCGGTCAGGCGAGCCACCATCTCCTCGGTCTCCTGGCCGTAGGAGGCTCGCAGGTTGATGATGTTGTCCCATTCAGAGTCGCGCAGGAAGGCCGCGCCGGTGAACGGAGCGATGTAGGGCACTCCGGCCGCCCGGGCGATCGGGGTGGCGGCCAGAGATGTCGGCGTCCCCACTGCGCCGATCAAGGCGAACACCTGCTCGGTCTCGATGAGGTGGCGGGTCTTGACGATGGCGTCCTCGGGCTCGTAGGCGTCGTCGAGGGTCTGCAGCTCCAGCATCCGTCCGTGGACGCCGCCTGCGCGGTTGGCCTCTTTGAACGCGGCCTCTATCCCGAGGCGCATGTTCACGCCCAACTCGCTGGCCGGGCCGCTGAGCGCCGCCGACTGCCCGAACAGGATCCTCTGGTCGGTTATGCCCGTCGTGGGCGCCATCGCCGGGGTCACGGAGTTGCCGGCAGCCTGGTTCAATTCTGAGCGGTCGCCTTGGGCGAAAGCTTCGAACGCTCGGGTTTGGAGGTCGGCGACGGTGCTGTCGCCGCCGCTTCCGCCGTTGCTCGAGCATGAGGCGGCGACCATCGCCAGCGCCGCGACCATCGCTGCTGCCGCTGCTGCTGCCGCCGGGCCCCGAAGGCTCTCTGCTCGTGCTCGGCGCGGTCGCGGATGCCGGATCCGGGTCATCGAGGCTTGCGGGCGGTGATCTTGACGCGGTTCTTGCCCTCCACTCTGGAGTACTGCACATCGTCCATCAAGGTCTTTGTGAAATGGACGCCCAGCCCGCCGGGATCCCGGTCCTCGATCGCCGAGGTCAGATCCGGCGGCGCGGAGTCGGTCAGAGGGTTGAACGGGATGCCGTCGTCGATGACTTCAACGGTGATCTCGTCAGGGTTCGTGGTCAACTCCACCAGCACGTCGTTGAGTCCTTCAGTGCAGGAGTAGTCGATCACGTTCTGGGACAGTTCGTCGACCACCAACGTGACTTTGAAAGCCAGATCCGGAGGCCAGCCGTCATGCTCTCCGGCGGCCTCCACGGCCTCGATCATCTCATGCAAATGCTCATAACTCGAACTCTCGGCCCGGCCGTCGATATTGACCTTCAAGAACAGCATGTCGACTCGCTCGCGGACGGTCAGCTCTCGCGGCGTATCACAAGACACGTAGTGTCATCGAATTGTGGCACGTCGCCGGCGAAATCGTTGACTAAATTGATAACCCGCCTCCCCGCATCTTCGGCGTCAGTGGGCGGATTGGCGGCGAAAGCTTCGCGCAGTCGCGCCAACCCGAGCTGCTCCTCGTCGGCGTTGATCGCCTCGGTCACCCCATCGGTGTAAAGCACGATCGATTCTCCGGGCTGCAATTCATAGGAGAGATGACTGAACTCGAAGTCCGGCAGCACGCCCAGTGCGAGGCCTTCAGTCACCGGAAGCTGGGTGGTGCTGCCGTCGGCGTGAACCACCACCGGCGCGTCGTGCCCGCCGTTGGAGTAGCTGAACACGTTCGTGCGAGGGTCGTAGACGGCGTAGATCATGGTCACGAACATGCAGGCGTCGTTGTCTTCATTCAAGACTTCGTTCACTTCCGAAAGCGCGTCGCCGGGGTCGTCAGCCCTGATGGCGGCGCTCTTCAGCAGAGTCCGGCTCGACATCATGAACAGCGCCGCAGGCACGCCCTTGCCGGAGACGTCCGCTATGGCCAAGCCCACCTTGTCGTCGGGAAGGCCTATCACGTCGAAGAAATCCCCGCCGACGTTGCGCGCCGGCTGCATGGTGCCGAACAGCCTGTAATTCTCGTTCCGAGAGAACTTGTTCGGCAGTATGGACTGCTGCATCATGCTCGCAACATTGAGCTCGTTCTGCAATACGACCAGTTTGTCTCTGGCGCTGAGAGCGTCTTTCCATTCGCGGATATGCTGCAAAGTCCGATCTATTGTGAACTTCAAATCATCAAAATCTACGGGTTTCGTGACGAAATCGAAAGCGCCTCTATTCATGGCGATTCGAATGTTCTTCATATCGCCGTATGCTGAAATGATCACAGCTCGAATGTCAGGCGCCACGTCCGGTATCCGCTGCAGAAGCGTCAATCCGTCCATCTTGGGCATGTTGATGTCCGATAAGACCATGTCTATGCCCTTGTCCTCGTCGAGTGCTTGCAGTGCCTCGACGCCGTCATGGGCGAAAACGAACTCGTACATGCCGGTGCGGATGTAACGCCGCATTCGCTGCAGCATGAGCGGCTCTAGATCCGGCTCGTCGTCTACTACGAGGATCTTGTGTTTGTGCTGTGAGTTGTTATCTGTCATGGAATCTTCTTAGGGCACCGCGCGCTCAGTGTGATGCCTTCTAAGCGGTTATCGCCGACACTGCGTCGGACCGCGAGTCGTGCAACGCGATGATCTTGTCGAAACCGCTGATCGTGAAGATCTCAAGAACTGACTCTTGCATCGAGCAGAGAGCGAGTTCCGTGCCCTTGTTCTTCAAGGTTTTCGCCAAAAGAAGGATGACTCTCATGCCGGCGCTGCTGATGTAGGAGACTCTTTCGAAGTCGACCACGACTCCCTGATCGTCGTCAGCGATAGCAGCCTCGATTCCAGAATGAAATTCTCGAGAGTTGGAACTGTCGATGCGGCCTTCGGCCCCGATGACAACAACTCCTTCATGCCTCTCGACGTTGATTTCCATCTTGACAACTCCTCAGTGTGAATCGCTTGTGGGCGGAAAATGACTCATAGGCCAACCGATGTTACCGTTCGATGCTACCGCTTCGCGCCCACGCGTCGTGTGGTTTATGCGTCGGTGCCGGCCTTGACTCGCCGCCGGTGCGAGCGCAACACCCGTTCGGTGTAGCCGTTGGGCGCGTCACGCGATGTGAACACCAGCTCCAACGCCGCCCGGAAGGCGATGCTTGCGTCGAAGTCCGGCGCCATGGCCTGATAGGCGGCGTCGACGCTGTTCTGCTGGTCCACCAGGTTGGCCATGCGGCGCATGGTCGCGCGCACCTGGTCGTCGGACACCAGCCCGTGGTGCAGCCAGTTGGCGACATGCTGGCTGGAGATGCGCAGCGTCGCCAAGTCCTCCATCAAACCGAGGCCGTTGATGTCGGCCACCGTGGAGCAGCCGACACCTTGCCCCACCCAGCGGACCAGATAGCCGAGGATGCCTTGGATGTTGTTGTCCAGCTCGCGCTGGACTTCGTTCGCGTTGAGCTCTCTGTCGGCTGCCATCACCGGGATTTCGAGCATGTCCGTCAACGGTTTCGGCTGCCGGCTCTCCAGTCCGGCCTGCCGGGCGGCCACGTCCACGACGAAATAGTGCATGGCGTGCAAGGTCGCCGCAGTGGGGGACGGCACCCAGGCGGTGCTGCCGCCCGCCAGCGGATGCCCGATCTTGGTCTTGACCATCTCGGCCATTTCGCTGGGCATGGTCCACATGCCTTTGCCGATCTGGGCGCGACCGCCGATCCCGCATGCCAAGCCGACGTCGACGTTGGAGTCCTCGTAAGCGCCCAGCCAAGTGGCGGACTTCATCTCGTTTTTGGGCAGCACCGGCCCGGCCTCCATGTCGGTGTGGATCTCGTCGCCTGTGCGATCCAGGAAGCCGGTGTTGATGAACACGACGCGTCGGCGAGCCTCGTTCAGGCACTCTCTGAGCGACAGCGAGGTGCGCCGCTCCTCGTCCATGATCCCCATCTTCATGGTGTCGGGGCTGAGGCCGAGCGCCGCCTCCACCCGGCTGAACAACTCGCAGGCCAGCGCCACCTCGTCGGGGCCGTGCATCTTGGGTTTCACCACGTAGACCGACCCGGCCGCCGAGTTGCGGATCGGCTGGTCTCCCAAGCGCCCGCGTCCTTGCAGGTCGCTGAGAGCGCAGAGAGCGGTCACCATGGCATCGACCATGGTCTCATAGACGGGCTCGCCGTCGAGGGTCACCATGTCGGTGGTCAGATGCGGGCCCACGTTGCGCGCCAGCATCAGCGCCCGTCCGCTCAGCGTGAACGCCGTGTCGTCGCCCGCGGCATCGGCTGAGTCGCCGGCTGAGTCGCCGGCTGCGGCGGCTTCGTCGGCTGAGTCGTCGGCTGCGGCGGGTTCGTTGGCTGAGTCGTCGGCTGCGGTGAAGCTGCGATCCGGGTTCAGCGACCTGTGGACAGTCGTCGGGCCTCGCTCGAAGGTCGTCTGCAGCGTGCCGCTCATCAGCCCGAGCCAGTTGCGATAGACCGCCACTTTGTCTTCGGCGTCCACTGCCGACACCGAGTCCTCGAAATCCATTATGGCGGTGACAGCCGATTCGAGCCTCATGTCGCAGACGCCCGCATGGTCGCGGCGGCCCACCGGGTGATCCGGGTCGAAGCACAGCTCGCAGTGCAGGCCGTTCTTGCGCAGCAGCAGCGACTCGGGCCGATCCGCGTCGCCTGCGTAGCCGACGAATTGCTCGGGCGCCAGCAGCCCGCTGACCGTGCCGTCGCCGCTTCGGGCTCGCAGCGCTCCATGCTCGACCCAGTAGCGGGTTACGGTGGCGTGGCCGGCCGTGTCCAGAGCGAAATGCGTGTCCAGGAAGTCGCGTCCGGCCGCGATCACCCGGTCTCCTCTGATCGGGTTGTAGGCGCCGGCTGCGGCGCATCCGTCGGCGGCGGGCAGCACGTCGGTCCCGTAGAAGGCGTCGTAGAGGCTTCCCCAGCGGGCGTTGGCGGCGTTCAAGGCGTAGCGAGCGTTGTCGACGGGCACCACCAGCTGGGGCCCGGCCACCGCGGCGATCTCGGGATCGACGCCGTCCGTGGCGACGGACACTTCGGCGTCGTATTGGCGCAGATACCCGATGTCGTAGAGGAAAGCCTTGTAGGCCTCCGGGTCGTGCGGGCGCCCGTCTGCACGAGCGGCGCGATGCCAGTCGTCGATCTGGGCCTGGAGCTCGTCGCGCCGTGCCAGAAGGGCCGCGTTGCGCGGCCCCAAGTCGTCGAGGATCGATTCCAGAGCCTCCCAGAACTGTTGGCTTTCGATCCCGGTGTGCGTCAGAGCCTCATTGGCTATGAACTCATGAAGCTGCGGAGCGATGTCGAGCCTTCCGATGCGCATGCCGATAGCCAAGCACAGACTCGTCGGGCTGCCAAATCCCCGCAAGCGTGCAAGCCCGTGCGAGCCTGCACAAGCCCGCACAGAATCGTGCCGCGCTGTTCGAGATCGCCGGGGCGTGCGAGGCCGTGCCGGGCTGTTCGGGTTCGTGCCTGGCTGTGCGGGGCTGCACGGGCGGTCTGGTTGTGCTGTCCTGTGCGGTTAGTGCGACTGCTGCTGACGGGCGGGCTGCGCGGCCGCCGCGATCGCTGCCACTTCAGTCATCAGCTCACGATTGGCGTCCAGCCCCGGTGAGATGACGTTCAGGAAGAACGCGTCCAGACGATGCGCCGCGATCATCTGCTGGAGCTGGTCGCGGCACTGCTCGGGTGTGCCTGCGATCTGGTATTCGGCCACCAGCTCGTCGGTGATCAGCCGTCCGACGGCTTCGGGCCCGCCCGACTCGAAGGCTTGTTTGAGTTCGGCGATCCCGGCTTCGTCGAGGCCCAGGTTCTTGAGTATCCGCGGCGGGCTGTCCATGACGGCGTAGCCGTAGAGATGCTTGGCCTCGTCGATCATCTCGGGCCTGTATGCCAGACGATCCAAATAGACCCGCAGCGGCGCCAAGTCTTGCTGGCCGGGCCGGTCGGGTCTGCTGGCGCGGCTGGCGCGGGCCTTTTCGGCGATGCTGATGGCGTCTTCGAGGTCGGATTTCACCATCAGCACCAGGCCGTCGCAAGCGCTGCCCGCCAGGCTCAGCATCCGCTCGCCTCGGGCTGCCATCCAGATCGGGATCGAATGGGCGCCTGTGGTGATCTGCGCGTCCTGCAGTCGGAGTTTGCGGCCTTGCCAGTCGACCGGCTCGCCTGACCACAGCATGCGCAACGCCGTGATGGTGTCGTCGAGCAGC
Organism: Acidimicrobiaceae bacterium; assembly: GCA_026708645.1. Classification (GTDB taxonomy): domain Bacteria; phylum Actinomycetota; class Acidimicrobiia; order Acidimicrobiales; family Aldehydirespiratoraceae; genus Aldehydirespirator. Next base: position 18,593 of record JAPOUM010000019.1, read on the forward strand.
GCCAAGGGCTCGGAACGTTCGAGGCCCATGGGATTCAGCACCATGGTGCCGCCGGCCACCAAGGTCACGAAGGCTCGCCCTCCGCTCATCTCGTCGACGGTGGCGAGGGCGGCGGCAGTGGCGGCCGGATGGCGCGTGTAAGGGTTGGTGACCGCCCCGAGCCGGATCGTATCCGTCTGTCGCGCCGCGGCGCCGAGCACCGCGTAGACGTCGAGCATCAGTCCTTCGTCGGCCACCATGCAATACGCGTAGCCGAGCTGCTCGGCGCAGACGATGGTGTCGATCAATTCCGCTGAGCCCATCGTGGGCACGATCTGGACGCCCAGTTCGACGCCCGCCGCGGCGCCTCGGGTTCTCTGAGCCACGTCCGTGGCCGGCTTCGCGCCGCGGCGTGCGTTCGCTGGGTGGTTGTGGGGTGGCGTGGTTCTTTGAGCTGCGTCCGTGGCTGGCTTCGTGCCGCGGCGCGCCCGGCCGCCGCGCGGATCGTCGTCAGCCGTGGGCTGCAGCGCGTCGCCGGGAAGGCTCATCGACTCGTCACGCTCCATAGTCCCCGCCATTCTCCATCGACCGCTTGGCGCCGATGCCGTGGTCAGGGCTCATCGACTCGTCACGCTCCATAGTCCCCGCCATAGGGTCCAGTATGCGGGCTGCATCGCGGCGCCGGGGAGGCTCATCGACTCGTCAAGGGACGGCGGCTTCCTCGGGGATGCCGATCTCGAGAAAGCCCTCGATGCGGGCGAGCCGTTCGCCGTTGGAGCGGACTTCGACACGCAGTTCGGCGATCTCGGCGCGCAGGCTGGCTTCGAGCGCGGCCATGTCGGCGCGCAGGCTGTTCTCGAGCGCGGCCATGTCGGCGCGCAGCTCGGCGCGCAGTTCGGCCATGTCGGCTCGCAGGCTGTTCTCGAGCGCGGAGATCTCGGTCCGGAGCTCGGTTCGCAGGTTGTCGGTGGTCTGCTGCTGGTTCCAGATGATGGCCATCACTCCCAGCACGACCGCCAGCAGCTGAGCGACAGGAATCAGCTGCGGCCAGTGTCGAGCCGTCGCTGCGGCAGGCGGCGCGGCGGTTGTGGCTGCTTCGGTCGAGATGGGCCCGTGCAGTTCCTGTGCTGTTCGCGCTGTCGCTCCGACTGCCATGGCAGCACCATATCACTACATCAAAATTAATGCAATCCCATGTCATGAGAATCTTTACTGGCTGAAAAAGGAGGCTGACAGCACTTCACGGTTGATGCGCCCGGCGCTGAAGGTATTGCCGCTGGTCAGGTTGGTCAGATGGATCTCAGCCGGAGAATGCAGCTCGATGGGAATCTCATAGAAGTCCCGTCCGGCGTCCTCGTAAATTTCGATGAAGGGTCTGCCGTAGGCCTCGCAGGCCATTGACACCACTCGGCCGACGATCTCGGCGCATTGGGCGTCGTCGCCTTCGAGGGTGATGTTGGCGATCCCGCCGTAGAGCAGGCTGTCGTTGATGCGCCCCATCGAGATCAGGTCGTCGTCCACTAACGGCGGCACCACACCCAGGCCGTAAGCGCAACGCAGGCTGCGCAGGTCCATGCCCTCCTCCGCCAGACGGTGGAGGGACTGCTCCACGATGCGCGCCGCCACCTGCACGGCAGTCACCAGGCTGCGATTGGGAGCGAACAGCACGTACAAGTCTGAAGGGGCGACCCGGCACGATTCTGCGATCATGTCGGCCATCTCCGCCGGCACCGGCTCGGAGGTCTGGATCGCCACCACCGACTCGTGATGGCGGTCGCGGTAGTCGATCCATTCGAAGTAGTGGTCCAGGCTGTCTTGGTTCAAGGCCCGGCCCGGCCCGGCCAGGATCGCGGCATGTTCGGTGCCTGCGGCCTGCAGCCGCCAGCCCGCGATCTGCGACGCCACGCAGGCCTCGATGGGATGGTCGATCATCACGCGCACCGCGGTGAGCATCCTCCCGGCCAGGTCGAAAGGCTCGTAGCTGACGATCCCGAGCCCGCCGAGGCTGACCAGGGTGTAGTACTGCGCGGCGCGCCATCCTCCTTTGGCGTTCAGTCCCATGTCGATGACCGTGGCGCCGTTTTCGAGCCGCTCCACAGCGACGCCCAAAGCGTCAGCCTCTTCGAGGATCGTTCTCACCGTCTTCATCGCTTCACGGTTGACGCTGATCATCGTCTGCTCCTCAGTTATCGGAAGTTAGTTATCGGACGTTCGAGGACGTTTTAGAACGAGCCAGTGCGCATTGGACTGGACGCATTGGACGCTTTTGGCGGGTCCGCCCGACCGGACACTACTCAACCACATCCTTACGACCCAAAACGAGCCAAAACGAGAAAGCCGGGGAGCCTCCTCTGGATGGTGCTGCGTCCAAGCGGCAGTTTGCTGTGTTGGGCGTCGCCGACGGCGAGACGGCTGGTCAGCTTTCTTTCTGCCTCGCTGGCCGCCAGCGGCCCGCCGCACACCACAAAGGCCGACGGCGAGATGGGCGCCAAGCTTTCTTTCTGCCTCTCTGCCATGCAGGTCCGAGTGTGTCATGTTCGCCGGGGCGGCATCGGCTGCGGGCTGGTTGTTGGGGGTTTTCTTTGGGTGGTGCTGCGTCTTGTCGGTGGTCCGTCGTGTTGGCCGTCGCCGACGGCGAGACGGTCGGTGAGCCTCCTTCGGGTCGCGCACATCCCAACGAGCTTCCGGCGCAGCCTCGTGTTGTCTATGAGATTGAGCGGGTTCCGACCCCGCCTCTGGCGAAGCCTCGCCCCATGCGTCTGCCCCGGCACGAAGCAGCCGGCACGTCGGTCCGGCACCCAACGAGCTTCCGGATCTGCAACCGGGTGCGTCACGACCGCTCGGCCGCGCCCGCCGGCATGTCGGTCCGGCACCCAACGAGCTTCCGGCGCAGCCTCGCCCCTTGCGTCCCTGCCTCCAGTCTGACCTGCCCACAGCCGAGGCGAGCACCCCCCAGGCACCGGTCGCCGCCCCCGGCACCTAGCGTCCGCCCGCCCGCTCGCCGTCGCAGCGAAGATCGGTTCGTGCTTGGCGTTCGTCCGTTCGCTCGACAGCGGCAGGTTCATTCTCTCTCTCTTGCCTCCGCAGTCGACCCTTCATCCAAGGCGTAGTAATCACTATTATCGACTGTCGGCTGAGTGTTTCGTCTGTTGAGGATGAGGCACCAGAGTCGAGCAGTTGTCAGTGGCGCCGCTCGACGCGAAGCGGACGGCACGTCGGTTCGGTGTTCAACGAGCTTCCGGCGAAGTCTCTTCCCTTGCACCCGGCCCTGTCAGCAGCCTGTGGCGCAGCGCCGCAGTGACAGGTTCCGTCTTTCTTCCATCTCTCTTCCGATCCCTGCACCCGCAGTCGACCCTTCATCCAAGGTGTAGTAACCGCTATTATCGACTGTCGGGCTGGGTGTTTCGTCTGTCGAGGGCGAGGCGCCAGAGTCGAGCAGTTGTCAGTGGCGCCGCCCGGGTGCCGCCCGGCGCGAAGCGGCCGGCACGTCGGTTCGGCGCTCAACGAGCTTCC
>JAPOUM010000032.1 GCA_026708645.1 Acidimicrobiaceae bacterium
CGTTGGCGCGCAGCGGCAACGGCGTCATCGTCGAGGACGCGTCGGCGTCTGCGGCTGATCGCGCCGCGGAGTTCACGGTGACGCTGGGTAGGGCGCTGGCTGCGGGTGAGCGGGTGGATGTGCCGTTGGTGTTCACCGGCGCGGGCATTGCCGCGGCTGATTTCGGTTTGGCGTTGAAAACCGGCGCCGGTGTCAACACTGGCGTCACGCTCACCGGGGCTGCGTCGTTGAAGCCGACGGTGCAGCTCGCCGGAGCGGCAGCGCAGACGGCGATGCTGGTGATCACCGCTGTTGATGACAGCAGCGACGAGGGCGACTCCGAGACGGTGACCGTCGCGTTGGATGATCTCGCTGACACGGATCTGGGCACGAACGTCGGCGGCGGTGCCGAGGCCAGCGACGACGGCGACTCGGGCACCGACGACAACACTTTCGGTGTTGTGATCACTGATGACGATGACCCCCCGGCGCCGGATGATGTGATGGTGACGTTGGCGGTGAGCAACAGCGGCGCGGTGACTGAGGGCGGCACGCTCACCGTCACTGTCACGCTCGCAGCGGCGGCGCCGTCGGGCGGTGTGAGCGTTCCGGTGCGTATGCGCACGTCCGGCAGCCCGACCGCGTCAGCGTCTGATTTCATGCTTTCTGCTGCGAGCGTCACTGTCGCGCAGGGCGACACGACCGGGACTGCGACGTTCGCTGCGACAGATGACAAGTTGGATGAGGATTCGGAGTCGCTGGTTTTGGAGTTGCACACTCTGCCGTCGGGTTACGCCACCGGTGATCCCTCCAGCGTCGCGGTGACCATCGCTGACAACGACACCGCCGGTGTGACGATCACCGAGATCGGCGGCACGACCGTCGCAGAGGACAGCGGCAGCGACTCTTACACGATCGTGCTCGACAGTCAACCGACGGCGAATGTGACTGTGACGGTGACTTCGGGAACGCCGAGCGCGGCGCTGCTGGACGGCCCCGACACCCCGAACCCGGACGATCCGACAGCCACAGAGACGCTGACGTTCACTGCGTCGACTTGGGATGACCCTCAGACGATCACGGTGACCGGCGTCAACGACGATATCGACAATCCCAGCGATATGCGCAGCGCAGTGATCTCGCATGTATCGGCGTCCTCTGACAGCAATTATCGTGGCATCACTATCGACAGTGTGACAGTCACCGTCAACGACGATGATGTCGCCGTCCCGACAGCGATCACACTGTCAGTGGACGCCGACTCCGGCACCACCGGCGCGCAAAGCGCTGTGGGCGAGGGTGAGGGCGCCAAAACAGTGCGAGTGACCGCCACCATCAACGGTTCGACGCGTTTCGCAACAGAGCAAATGGTTACAGTCGCAGTCGGCGCTTCAACCGATTCTGCGACTGAGGGAATCGATTATGCGATGGTGGCGGATCAGACTATCGTCATCACCGCGGGTGCGGTCAGTGGTTTCGTTGATTTCACGTTGACTCCCATTGATGACAGTATCGACGAGCCGGCTGAGTCGCTGTCAATCACCGGAACGCTCGCCGGGGTGACCTTCACGAACACGAATGTCTCGATCACCGATGACGACACGTTTTCTGGGGTGACGCCGACTGTCACTGTCAGCGCCGGTGATGCTGACATCGTCGAAGGTGATGAAGCTGTGTTCATTGTGACTGCCGATCCGCCACCGGCTGCGCCCTTGGCGGTGATGATCAACATTGTTGACCGTCGCGGCGCGGGTCGTGATTTCGTGACGGCAAGCAGTGAAGGATCACAAACGGTAGTAGTGCCTGTTTCGGGCAGTGTGCGTGTGAGCGTGATAACTAACGATGACAATATTGATGAGCCCGACGGCGAAGTGATCGCCGAAGTGATGAGCGGTGATGGTTATGAACCCGCGCCGATCGCGCGATCTGAGGCTAGAGTCTTTGTGCAAGACGACGAGTATGAACCGCCGAACAACCACCACTATTCTGAACTGCACGGAGGTCAAATGATCTGCCGAGCAATGCGTCCCAGCGTAGCTGATGTTTTCGGCCCGACCAAGACCCAGTATTCACAACTGACCGACGCTGAACGCCGTGAGTACGCGCAGGCTCTGAACACGCGTCAGGTTTTTGTGCCTCCAAGCGGTGTGATCATCGAATGGGACAAAGAGACCTATGAAGTCGGTGAAACAGCCACGCTCAGGTTGCGCACCAGACTCGGCGAGAGGATGTGCGGCATTGAGTTCTTCCAGATCTTCGCTTCGGCACGTCGCCCCGGCAGCAACGCTCGCTGCGATGACTGCGGCCCTTACCCGTTCGAAGACCGATGGGTTCCTGCGAAGATCGACCAGGGTGACACCAGCAGTCAATACCGGTTCACTCTCACACACCCCGGCACCATCACATTCCAGCTCCACACAGGCGGACACTCCGAAATGAGGATATACCTCGGCGGTTCACAAACCCCGCTACCCAGCCCCACCCCAGACACCAGCAGCTGGGGACCCCCGATGCGAGCCAGCGTCGTAGAAGCGTCATAACAACAAAGAACGTCATAACAACAAAGGATGCCGACTCGGCTTCGGCTGTCAGCAGGGGGTGACCGCAGCGGCGGCTCGGGCTCTGAGACCTGCTCCGAGGACTGCGTCGTAGGCGACGACCCGATCTGAGGTCACCGGGGTCAAGGCCTTCCACAGCAGCGGCGACCAAGCGACCTGCGCCGACACCACCAGCCCGTCGTCTTGCGCTGCGCACACCGTCACGCCCTCGGTCTCGGGCGGCGCGCAACCGGCTGCGGATATGCAGCTGCTCACAAAGTGGGTCGCGGCGTGCTCGGCTCGTATCTCGGCCAGGTCGCCGGCGGCTGCGTGGGCAGCGTGATCGCGCAACGAGACGGTCATCGCAGTGATCATCGACGCCAGCATCAAGACCAGCACTGGAACGCTCATCACAGCTCCGTTTCGTAGCTGTGCGAGCAGCCTCGGAAGCTGAAACGCGCTAACAGATGGAGTTCCTGCCTCTTTTGCGACAAGGAGTGGCTGCACGCACTGCGATACGACCACGGAGTGCAGGCAGACGCTGTCGAGCGGCCGCGTTGCTGCTGCCGAGGCCACCTTCGACGCGCGGGGGACGGCGGCGGATGGACGGACGCTGTCGAGCGGCCGCGTTGCTGCGAGTCGTGGTGACGCGAACCGGGATGCGTGCGGTCGCTGCAGCTGGAGCGTGTATGCGCGGTCATTCTCTGCTCACTTCTTGGGCGGGCATGGAACTCGATGATGCGCCGACACAGCCGGGCGGGTCTGTGCGTAGCCGATCACGCATACCTGTATGTCGGCGAAGGGCCCCGGCGCCTCGCACACCACGGTGACCGCGGCCGAGCGGCTCGAAGCTGGCGCGCCGCCTGCGGCGACAGTGCTGGAGCTGGAGTTGGTGTTGACGCACGAGTCCAGCGTGGCGCCCACAGCGATTCGGTCGGCTACGCCGGATGCGACGGCTGTGTCGGCTGCACCGGAAGCTGCTGCCTGTGCGGCCAGTTCGGAAGCCACGGCAACTCGGGCTTGACCGTTCGCCACGCCGCCGGTCAGTGACACCCCCCACAGCGACATCGCTATCACTGGGATGGCTATCGCCAGAGCTACCGGCTCATCCATGGCGACAGCCCGACGCAGTCTGCGCTAAGTCGTCATCGGAATAAGTCATCGCAAGGCCCACCGCCTCATCCATGGCGACAGCCCTGCACAAGTTCCTCGGCGCGGACGTGTCAGCTACACCTGCTGGTAGGCGCTGGCGACTACCGCGACAGCCCTGCATCGGGTTCCTCGGCACGGCCATGTCAGCTGTCATGCGGGCATCTCCTTGTCGCTGCCGTCGGAGTCCAGCATTGGTTGATGCGGCAAGTCCGGCGGCAATAGGCAGGCAGTCATGTTCTTCGGAGCGGCTAGCACGGCGGCGCCAGCGTCCAGCCTGTGGGGCCGACGGGCCGAGCCGGACGGCAAGCCACGGCGCTCGCTTCCAGCCAGCTGCGCACACCGGCCACGCCCACCGTCACTGAGGCCAGCACAGTGCATGACGGCTCGGCGAACATCTGATACTGCGTGGCTGTGGCGGCGGAGCGGTCATCGGTGCGTGCCGCCGCGGCGACGGCGCCGGCCTGCACCGCATCGGGCCAGGCGGCGTGCTGGTCGCTGCAGTTCCAGTCACTGTGTTCGAGCACCTGCACGGCGGCGTTGGCTGCAGCCACGGCCGCGGCGGACGCGGTGGCTTTCGCCACTTGGTGAAGGTAGACGCCGAAGCTGATCGACACAGCCAAAAAGATCATCGCAGTGGTGTGCAGCGCGGCGTAGACGGTGTCCATTGCTCTCCTGTTCGCTCAGCGACGAGAATCAGTCCAGCGGCCGCAGCCACGGCAACGCATGAACAGCTACGAACCTGTGCCGCTGTGTTGCGGAGTTGCGGGCGGGCTGGGCTGTCCTGTGGGCGAAGGCGGCAACACAGGAGACGACGCGAGATCGGCTACGAACATTTGCCGCCGCTCCAGCTGCCGCCGACCGCCTCGCAGAGCGCCTGATGCTTGATCTGTGTTTTGTCGGTGACTTTGCCGTTGGGATCGGGGGTGTTGGCGCCCACGATGTTCCAAGTGGCGAGCACCACCGCAGCGGTGATCGCAATGGTCGCAGCCAGCATGATGATCTTGGCAACGGGTGATTCCATGACACGCTTCTTTCTGTTTGGGTCGGGTATTGGGGACGAAAGGCGATTGACGAATGGGGGATTGGGGATTAAGGGCGAAATCGGGGATTGGGGACGAAAGGGGATCGGGATCCGACGGTGAGATGCGGGGCAGGTAACGGAAGGTTCCGATTGATGCGAATGTTCGCCGCTCACACGCCGAGGTCGATGCCGGCCAGCAGCGCCAGCACCACCACCGCACCGGCGACGATGGACGCGACAGTGCAGGTGCCGGCGACCGCTCGGCCCAGGGCTTCGATGCGCACTCGACGAGCGTCTTCGAGCGCTTTCACCGCCCCGGAGACCAACCGATCCACCAGACCGGCAGCTGCTGCGCCGCCCCGCTCGGCGGCGGCGAGTGTGCCTATCAGAGTCTCGGCCTCGGAACCGGCGAAATGCTGCGAGACGGCGCTGAGCGGGTCGCTGCCTGAGGCCAGAGCCAGGTTGATGCTGCTGGCAGCAGGCGCGAAGGCGGGCGCCTCCACCAGTTCGGCCGCTTCGACTGCGGCGTCGTTGATGGGACGGCCCGCAGCGGTGTAGAGCCTGATCCGCCGCAGCCATTCCAGCAAAGCGGCGTCGCGACGCACCCGGTAGCCCGAGATCACCAGAGTGCTCAAAAGCAGCGGCATCACAGCAGGCGCCCAGAAGCCGACGGTCAGCGCAGCCAGGACACCGCTGCGGTAGCCGGCGAGCAGCGTCACAGAAGCCAGAACCAGGATCACAGCGAACGTCGATGACATCATTGAGGCTGCGCGCAGCCGTTGTGGCGGCCAGCCCGCGGCGCTGAGTTCTGCAGTGCTGCCAGTGACGCGGACGGGCCTGACGCCCAGCACCAGTCTGAGAGCGGCGGCGGCGCCAGAAGCCGCGAAGAGCCAGATCATGGCAAACCTCCGTAGCGTGCAGCCGCTCGCGCCGGCAACAGCACTCGAGCGCTCATCGCTGCGATCACAACAGCAGCAGCCAGCAGCAGCGCGCCACCCTGAGTGCCGGCTAGCCATGAGCCCACGTCGCTGGCGACCAGGCTGGTTCCAGCCACCAAGCCTGCGGATAGCAGCACTACCAGCGTCAGGGTGGGCATGGCCATGGCCACACGGCCATGGAACAGTCGAGCGGTTTCTGCCGTCTGCGAGGCTTCGGCTTCCAGCACGGTCACGGTCTCGGTCCAGCGCCCGCCGCCTGCCGCTGAAATAGCGATCAGATCAGCCAGTGAGGCAGCCACGGCAGAAGGCACCCGGGCAGCGAAGCGTTGAGCGGCGACGTCGACGCCGACGTTTTCGCAGTCCGACGCCAAGGCTGTCGCAGCCTCCCCCACGGGCCCGCTGACCAGCGGAGCGGCTCGGCTCACCGCGTCGGCCACAGTGACCGCCACCGAGGCTTGGTTGCTGAGAACGCCGGCGAAGCGGGCCACTCCTTCGGTTATGCGGACTCGCCGGCTCGAGAAGATCAGCACCTTGATCGACGAGGTGCACACCACGGCGCATATCGCCCCAGCACCGGCGTGGCCCAAAGCGAGGCCCGCCGCGAGCATGGTCGCCCCGGCGACGACAGCTACCGGGATTTCAGCAGGAAGCGACACGGTTGAACTGAGGCGCGTGTTGGCACGCAGCGACAAGCGGGTCCCGCCTGCTGGCCACAACAAGATGGTCAGCATTGCTGCACCGCCTGCGGTGATGATCACGCCCGCAGGGGTCACAGCGGCTTGCTTCCGTTGCGTCTCGAAGCTTCGGCGCCGCCTGCAACGCCTGAAGTGCTGCCGACCAGTTCCAGCGCGGGCCGCTGCCTCGGGGCTTCGGGTGCCTCTGAAGCAGCCTCGACCCCTGAGCGGGCTGCCGCAGGCAGATCCGGTAATCCGGGATCGGGGACAGGCGCCAAGCCGGGGCCTGCCTCGGGTGCAGGTGTGAGTTCGTCCGGCGGAGCAGCGATTTCGGGCGCGGATTCCGGCAGATGTGTATGGACGGCGACACCAGCAGATCGATAGACCTCGGCCATGCGCTCCACCGGGTGGTTGACAGCAGCAGCCCAACGCTCGCCCGGCTGCAGCCGCCACAAGCAGCGTGTCAGGATCGCTCCGCTCTTGTCGGTGCCGATGATCTGGGTCACGTCGGCGATGACACGCTCGCCGTCGTTGTTGCGACCCATCCACACCAAGAGATGCACTGCCACAGCTATCGATCTCCGGGCCAGCCCCTCATCCGCGCCCTCTGAAGTGGCGTAACCGGTGAGCTTCTCCATCACTGCGTCACCCGGCGGAGAGTGCAGGGTGACGATGCAGCCGTCGAGCCCCGACGACATGGCGTCGAGCAGCGCCATGGTGCCTTCGCCCCTGACTTCGCCTACCACCAGCTTGGAGCTGTTGGCCCTCTTGGCGTCGCGCACGTGATCAGCCATCGAGTGCTTGCCGACTCCGTCGTTGTTGGCGTCACGAGTGAGCCGCTCATAAGCATTGGGATGGATGCCGTATTCGCGCAGCCGCAGTTCGGGAGTGTCCTCGATGGTGTCGATGCGCTCGGTGCCCGGCACTCGCGCCAGAAGAGCTTGACAAAGGGTGGTCTTGCCTCCGCCCATGGCTGCGGCGATCACCACATTGGCTCTGACGGCGCCGGCCACCGATTCCACCAGAATGTCGGCGAGCTGCTGCTCGCAGAGGCCGAGTTCGGCGATGCTGTGGCGGCCTCCCATGTTGCTTCGCAGTACCAGCGTCGGCGGCGAGCACACGAAAGCTTCGGCGTGCAGCCTCCAGCGGTCGCCGATGCGAGTGTCGAGACGAGGGTCCAGCTCGTCGAATCGCTGCGGCCGTTCGCCGGAGTAGGCAGCCAGGAAACGGCACGCCCCGATCAGCTCGTCGTCGCTTGCGAAAGGAGACGGGCGGCTCTCCCGGACGCCGTTGGAGAATTCCACCACCATCGACTCGCCGCCTCGGATCTGGAACTCCTCGACGTCTTGTTCGTCGAGCAGTTGACGCAGACGTCGAGCGGCTGCTGCCGAAGCCGACTCTCGCCGCACGACGCGATCAGCGCTGTCCATGCGCTGAGGGGCGGCCGCAAGGGAACCCAGCGAGCGGCCCAAGCGTCGCATGGCACGCTCTGAGCGTCGTGAGGGGGCGAACGGCACCGCTCGCGTCACTTGCGCGCCGGCCATCATGCGCAACTCGCCGGTGTTGACCGGATGATCCGAGACGACCACCAGCGCCAGCTTCACGTCTGCTGCCGACTTGGTGTGCAAATTCAAGCGTTCTCGCAGGCCGCAGCCCGAACCGCAGGTCACCCAGACGACACCGGCAGCGGCGGCTGCGGAGTTGAGCACGCTGTCGCCGGCGGATTCGTCGACTGTGACGACCGTCGCCCGATGAGCGGCAGCTGCCAGGGTCGGGTCGGCCAGTGAATCGCCCACCGCCACATCGGCGATCGACGCCCGCACGCCGTCGATGATCGTGCGCACTATCCAGCCGGCTGTCCGCTGATCCAGCATCCGGTCAGTTGAGATCATCAGCACTGCCTTGCCTCCATTCTTGATGTTTGTCCGAGCGACTGTCGGCGCTCATCGGCGGTCCCGCTTCTCGCTGGTCCGCGACATGCGGTCCGGTCTCACTCCCAGGCGCCGAGGTCCGTGTCGTTGGTGTCGTCTTCGTCGCCGGGATCTGTGTCTTGTCGGTTCGCGGCTTGTTGGTCCGTGTCCGTGAGGGCCGGGTCATCTAGGTTCGATTCGTCTCGGTTGTCGAGATCAAAGTCCGAGAAGCCAGGGTCGAAATCCGAGAAACCCTGTTCTGTGTCGTCTTCGGCGCCGGAGTCCGTGTCGAGGCCCGAGTCGCTTCGCTCGTCGAATTCCACGTCGGGCTGCTCCGGCGGGCATGCCGGCCAGCCAGCCGCAGGCGATTCCCAGATCCACCAGACCAGTGGCCCCAGCACTGCGGCGAGCTGCGGCTCGGCCTCGACCACCACTGCTTGTTCGCCGGCCAGCACTATGGGAAGCACCGCGACGGCGCAGCCGCCCGGCTGTCTGGCCAGTACCGCGGTGTCGCCGGCGGAGGGCCCCGGCTCGGGCCACAGGGCCGGGTCCACAGCCACGGCAAGCAGGGCAGCAGACAGCTCCGACGCGGCGGGCACAGCCGACTCGGTCAGCAGCGACGCCGACACGACCGTCCCGGCCGGCACGGCCACGGCGGGCACCATGCCGGTCATTTGCTCCGGCGTGACGAACAGCGCAGCAGATTCGGCGGGCAGTTCGACGGTGGTGAAGCTGCCCGGCTCGCGTCCCGCGGGCCAGTCCTCGGCGGCGGCCACGACCGGGACGCTGACCTGCGGCTCGGGACGCCCGAACAGCCACAGCGACACTCCCACCATTGCCACCACCAGAGCAGCGGCCGCGAAACGCCGTGCCTGGCCTGTCAGCGATCCAGGGTATGCGAGCATGCATCTGCCTCCTTGTTCGGGTGCCTACTCAGAACCGGATCCGGCCTCAGAACCGGCTACAGATTCGGTCTCGTGCCCGGACGGGGACTCGTGACCGGGTTCGGGCTCAGGCGCACCAGCCGCCAGCAGGCGCGGTCGGGGCTCGTTGAGCAGCGCGCCTCCCGGAGGCTGCAGCGTGAAGCCCGACGTGTAGTCGATGATCTCCAAGAACCACTCGACGCCTTCTGCCAGGGTCTCGCAGTCCCGGAAGGTCTGGCCGCCGGACACGGCCTCGAAACAGACGCCGGCCTGCCATCTCCAAATCCCCGGTGTCGCCAGTTCCCAGCGGCAGTCGACGTAGGAATCAGCTGAGACCGTCGCTTTGGCGATCGGGCACGACGGGGCGCTGACGTCGTGGTTTACATGGTTGCGCTGGGCCTGAGCCTTCTCTGCGGCACTGAGGTTGTCCCAGATCTGCAGATAAATGCCGAACCCCGCATCGGGCCGCAGCGAATCGGCGCGGCGCATGGCGGCGTAATGGGTCGAGTTCCACGCCAGAAGCTGAGTCAGGCGGGCCTCGAAGGAGACGACCCGCCAGCCGCAGCCGTCGTTGCCGACGACGTTCCAGCCGCCCTGGGCTGAGACCACAGGCCACATGGGCGATGCCGAAAGGTGCAGGTAGGCGCCGCCTCCCGGCACGTCGCGATGGGGAGGCCAGGGTCTGCCCGGTTCGCCTCGAGTTCCGAGATTCGCGAGAGTCGCCCACTGCAGCCGGCTCAGGAGCCCGTTGCGGCGGTTGCCGTCAAGCGTCAGGCCGCTGCCGCACGCTTTGTCGGCGGGCAGCTTCGGCGCCCCCGGATTCGAGGAATCGGGATCCGCGGGGTCGGGAGGGTTCTTCGTGTCAGGCTTGCCGGGCTCGCCGGGTCTGGAAGGTTTGCCTGATTTGCCAGGTTTGCCAGGTTTGTCGGGATCGGCAGGTTTGCCAGGTTTGCCGGGTTTGCCCGGATCGCCTGGTTGGTCGGGCGGGCGCGTTGTCGGGGGTCGGGGACCGTTGTCGGTGCCTTCGGGTGTGATTCGATCCAAGAAGGCCGCTAGCTGCTCGTTGGTCATCGTCGAGTCGGGGTCGGCGTCGGGGCGGATGTAGGGGTTGGAGATCCCGTCGCCGTCGCGGTCGTGGCCCTTCAGGATGCCCCTGTCAGCCAGTTCCGAAGCCACTTTGAAGGGATCGTCGGGGTCATAAGTGATGCTCAGTCCTGCTGCGATCACGTTGAACATGTCGCCACGGTCGACCTCGACCGACTCGCTGTTCTTGAGAGCCTCTATGGCGGCGTCAGTGTCGAAATCGCTGTTGTGGCTGCCGTAGGCCTCGATGATTCTGCGAAGGTCCTCGATGTTGGTGTCACGGTCGTGATCGAAGGATTCGGGCAGGTAGCCCTTGGACACGCCGGAGTCGACATGACCGCACGCCCAGCCGCGACAACCCGTCTGCGTCGTCGTGGTGGTCGCCGGTCTTCGGGTTGTGGTGGTGACAGGCCGCCGTCGTGGCTGGGGGATGGTCGAGGAGGGCCGTCGTCGGGTTGTGGTGGTCGCGGGCCGTCGGGTTGCTTGTTGTCTTTTGGTCGTGGTGGTGGCCGGTCGTTTGGTTGTGGTGGTGGCGGGTGGTCGGCGTGGCCGTTTGGTTGTGGTGGTTGCCCGGTAGCAGCTGTAGCGGCTGTAGCAGCGTGGTCGTTTGGTTGTGGTGGCGGGTGGTCGGCGTGGCCGTTTGGTTGTGGTGGTTATCCGGTAGCAGCTGTAGGGGTTGTAGCAGCGGGGTCGTTTGGTTGTGGTGGCGGGTGGTCGGCGTGGCCGTTTGGTGGTGGTGGTTATCCGGTAGCAGCTGTAGGGGTTGTAGCAGCGGGGTCGTTTGGTGGTGGTGGTTGCCCGGTAGCAGCTGTAGCGGCTGTAGCAGCGCGGTTTAGCGGTCGTGGTGGGCGTTCGGTGGCTGTGACCCGGCGGACCGGGATGAGCCCAGGCAGGCTGGGCCCCCAAGCTCGGCGAAGCGGAGTCATGCTGGGCATAAACGGCGCCCAGTACCGTCAGTCCTGTCAGTGCCAAGATCAGCAGCCTGTGACGCCGCTGTTGCTTCGACGGCAGCGGATCAGGCGATCTTGTTGGAGAAGTCATCGGGCCTCCGTTGGTTGGTTGTGCTCGGCGTTTGTCGTGCGGGCGGCGCCGTCAGGGCATCGGGCGGCAGAACGGCGCACAGCAGAAGTCGTCAGCAGTAGACGATGAAGTAGCGCTCCGGTGTGGCGTGGTGATGTTCCATCCACTCCTCGGCGAGGCGCGCCGACCGGTCGCAGTCGCGTCTCTCACGGCCCTTGGGCCGGTTCTGCACCCAGCGCGCCCAGGCGCCGCAGTCCGAGCCGAAGCGCTGTTCGGGCTGCTCTCCGAAGAGAGAAGTGCGAGTCTCTAGCTCGACGTCGGCGGGCAGGACGATGCGGCACTGCTCGGCCAGAGACACCGTGTCCGACAGCAGCAGCCCGGCGTCGTTGAAGCGCCCGGCCGGCGGGTCGGCAGCCGGCGGGTCGATGACGCTGGCGCAATTGTGCCAGCCGTGACGGTTCTGGACCGTCTTGCCGCGTGCCCCGCTGCCGTAGGCGTCGGCGCGTGCCTGATACTCGTTGAGCACGCACCACGGATGCGCGCCCAGATAGTCCAGCGCCCATTTCATCTCGTAAAGCAGCCAGGTGCAGTTGCCGCGCGGCTGATCGAAACACCAGCTCGTCCAGCCGACCACGTCTCTCGTCCAGCGCGGCAGTTCGTCGGTCGGCCCGCTGGCACAGATGCCGCCTGCTCCGAGCTCGGGTCGGGGAGCGAAGCAGTCCGACAAGTCCTGCGGGGTCTCCCACTCCGTCGGCGGATAGCAGTCCGATGCCCGAGGGGGGCCCGGAGCGCAGTCGGGGTGATTCCAATAGGGATGCCGGCGCGGGATCATGCCCGCCCGCGGCGCCGGCGGATGCCCGCCCTCGGGCGTGGTCCCGGCGCCCTCTGCTGTGACCGGGATCGTGTCGCTCGCCGCCGTCGCCGCGGCTCGCAGCGGAACCAGCAGGCCCGGCGCTCTCGTCTCCGCCCGTGCGCCTGTGCCGGGATCGTCGTCGCTGGTCGCCGGGTCGCCGCCGGCGACAGCCGTCAAGCCACGGTCGTCGGCGCTGCTCGATTGGCTGCAACTGCTTGCGAGCACCCCGAGCGCCGCCAGCAGCGCGAGCATCCGCAAACGACGACCAGGGCCGCCGATCGCCCGCCGACTGCAGCTTGGAGCGGCGCCCCGACCCGCGCCCCGCCGACGCTCTTGAACAGCAGATAACTGAGAATCATATAAATGCATGAAAACAGTAAAGCAGGTTTGAAATGCTTTCACAACCCTTTTCAAGTATTTTCTGATTATTTCTTGATCCAAGCATCTCAGCGACTGCTGCGCCGCTGGCGAAAACAAGCCCTGACGTGGATTTCCCCCGCCCCTGGTCGCCGCCGTCGTCCGCGGCGGACGGCGGTTGCCTCAGGCGTAGCCGCTGCCGACGGATGTGCTCGTCCGCGCCGAACCTGCACAGGCCCGGTGGGCGGTGAGTGGTAGCTTCAACTGAATGAGCGAGGGCGCCGGCGCAGTCGAGCGACACGTGAAGTTGGATCAGGTGATGGCCCAGGCGTCGGCTGAGAACTTCCCGGTGGCTCTGCGTCTGTTGCCCAAAGAGGCTCAAGGTCATCTGCGAGCCATCTACGGGTATGCGCGCCTAGTGGATGATCTCGGCGACGAGTACCCAGGCGACAGGCACGCAGCCCTCGACTGGGTGCAAACGCAACTGGATGCGCTGTTCGCCGGCAGCCCCCGCCACGAAGCCTTCGCCGCGCTGGCTGCGACCGTGACACGTTTCGATCTCAGTCGAGAGCCCTTCGATCAGCTCTTGGCCGCCAACCGGCTCGATCAGCACAAGACCGGCTGCGCCGACTTCGACGAGCTGATGCACTACTGCACGTTGTCGGCCAACCCCGTGGGGCGCCTCGTGCTGGAAGTGTTCGAGGCGGCCACCCTGCAACGCTTGGCCCTCTCCGATCAGGTCTGCAGCGCCTTGCAGGTGCTGGAGCATCTGCAAGACGTGGCCGAGGACGCCTCCAGGGGCCGCGTCTACCTGCCCGCGGACGACATGGCGCGTTTCGGTGTGGACGCAGCGGATCTCGCAGCGCCGACCGCATCACCGGCGCTGCGAGGCTTGGTGGCGTATCAGGCGGCCCGAGCGAAGGCCATGATGCAGCAGGGCATTGCACTGGTGGCGTCTCTGAGAGGCCCGGCACGTCTGGCTGTCAGCGGTTTCGTGGCCGGGGGGCTCGCCGGACTGGACGCGTTGGAGGCGTCGCGCTTCGAGGTGCTGGGCGCCACCCGCAAGGCTGGGACATTCAGACTTCTGTCCTGTCTGGCGCGGCTGCATGTCGCCGCGGCCCGCCACAAGGCCGCATCGCCTCGGAACAGCGAAGACTCGCCATGACCGAAGCGATCTCGACCGAGGCGGCCTATCAGCGTTGCGAGCAGATCACCTGGACACAGGCCCGCAACTTCGCTTACGGGATCCGGCTGCTGCCGCCGACGAAACGCAGAGCCTTGGCAGCGCTCTACGCCATGGCCCGACGCATCGACGACGTGGGCGACGGCGACTGGCCCGACGACCGCAAACTGGCGGCGCTGGAAGATCTTCACCGGTCGATCGACGCCCTTGCAGACGGCAGGGTCGCCGACGAGTCCGATCCGGTGCTGGTGGCTGTGGGTCATGCCGCTTCGGAGCACCCGATCCCGGTGCAGGCGCTGCATGAGATAGTGGAAGGCTGCGAACTGGATGTGCGCGCCGCGGCTTACGCCACCATGGACGACACGGTGCGCTACTGCCGGCTGGTGGCCGGCTCGGTGGGCCGCCTGTCGCTGGGCGTTTTCGGCGCCAAGCCTGCGTCCGCGGCCCAGCCGCCGCCGCGGCCCCTGGAAGAGCTGGCCGATGATCTCGGTGTCGGATTGCAGCTCACCAACATGCTGCGCGACGTGCTCGAGGACTGCAGCATGGGGCGCGTCTATCTGCCGGAGAGCGAGCGCGAACGCTTCGGGATCGAACCCGGCGGCTGGGAACCTGCCGACAACGCCGCAGAGATGCTGCAGTTCGTGGCCGGTCAAGCGGTGGCCTGGTTCGAGCGCGGCCTGATCCTGCTGGATCATCTCGACTATCGCAGCCGGGCCTGCACTGCCGCCATGGCCGGCATCTACCGCAGGCTGCTGAGCCGCATCATGGCTGATCCGCGAGCCCCGTTGAGCGGCCGTGTCAGCCTGCCCGCCTCGCACAAGGCTCTGGTGGCGGCGCGCAGCCTGGCAGGTCTGCGACCGTGAGCCCCGCGTCGGCGAATGCCGGCCCCGGCAAGCCGCGGGTGGCAGTGATCGGCGGCGGACTGGCCGGCTTGTCGGCTGCTATAGAAGCCGCCGACCGCGGCGCTGCGGTGACCCTGTTCGAGCGGCGCCCCCGCCTGGGCGGCGCCACTTGGTCGTTCGAGCGCAACGGCATCTGGTTCGACAACGGCCAGCATGTCTACATGCGCTGCTGCACCGCTTATCGGGCCTTCTTGCAGCGGATCGGCGCCGACTCAGATGTGAGGCTGCAGAAACGGCTCGACGTCGTGGTGCTGTCGCCGGGCGGCCGACGCGCCGCGATCAAACGAACCATCGGCCCGGCGCCGCTGCACTTGGCGCCGGCTCTGCTGGCCTACCGCCATCTGAGCCTGCGTCAAAGGCTTGCGGCGGCGCGCGCCGGGCTGGCGCTGCGACGCCTGGATCCTGACGACCGGGACCTCGACCGGATGACTTTCGGCGAATGGCTGGAGGCGCGCGGCCAGGACGCGGCGGCGGTGGAGGGCTTCTGGAATCTGATCGTTCTGCCGACCGTGAACGTCAACGCTGCCGAGGTTTCGCTGAAGCTCGCAGCGCGGGTCTTCGTGACCGGGATGCTCACCGAGGCGGGCGCGGCCGACATCGGCTGGTCTCGCACGCCTTTGACGGCCCTGCATGCCGATGCCGGACGCCGGGCGTTGCAGGCGGCTGGAGGCGAGATCCGCTCGAGGCTCTCAGTGACAGCGGTGAAGCCGGGCGCGCAGGGTCTGGAAGTTCACCTGAGCAAGTCGCCAGGAACACCGCGCAGCAGCGAGCCGCCGACCGCCGGCGGATCAACAGACGACAGCGGATCGACGGGCGACGATGGAACCTCCGGCGCCGACCGCTCCGACGCTCAGGCAGCGGCGGCCGACGCGGTGGTGGTGGCCGTGCCTCACGACGCCGCTGCCGGGCTGTTGCCGCCTGGAACGCTCGCCGCCCAGGAGAGGCTGTCAGAGCTGGGCAGCTCCCCGATAGTCAACGTTCATCTGGTCTACGACCGGCCTGTCACCGACTTGGACTTCTTCGCGACCGTCGGCAGCGACGCGCAGTTCGTTTTCGACCGCACCGAGGCCGCAGGCCTCGACGACGGGCGTCAATGCCTGGCGGTGTCGCTGTCGGCGGCCGAGTCCTACATAGGCCGGACCTCGGCTGACCTGGTGTCGCATTTCAGCGCCGAGATCACACGGCTGCTGCCGGCTGCGGCTGACGCCGAAGTCACCGATTCGATGGTCACACGCGAGCGTTCGGCCACCTTCATGGGGCGCCCCGGAACCGATCCGTTGCGCGCGCCTTGCGAATCCCGTCTGCCCGGCGTCTATGTGGCCGGCGCCTGGACCGACACCGGCTGGCCCGCCACCATGGAAGGCGCAGTCCGCAGCGGGACCGCCGCCGGCCGCCTCGCCGTCGAGTTCGCCTCCGTGGCCGCGGGCCGCAGCCGCGGAGGCTGAATCGTCGCTGAATCGTCGTTGATGCGAGCGAGCTCACGGCAACGATGAACGCGGCGTTCGCTAGCGGCTAGTATCGAGCCCATGTCTTTCCAGCACGCCCAATCGTCGGGTGCAGGCTCTGCGGGGAGGGCTGTCGTGCTTGTACTGGTAGCGGTTGTTCTGGGTGCGTTCCTGCTGGCTCGCGGCTTCGATGACGACGCCGGTAGTTCCCAGGACACGTCCGGCGAAGAATCCGCAGAACCCGCCGGCAGCGGATCCCAAGCGCAGCCTGAAGTCACCGCGACCACTGTCGCCGGTGCTCCCGCGACTACCACCACCTCCACCACCGTGGCGCCGCCGCCGGTGGTCACCAGGCCCGCCGGCGAGGTGAAGGTGGCTGTGATGAACGGCACCGGGGTGCGCGGCCGCGCAGGCCGCACCGCCGACAAGCTCAACGCCGGCGGCTATGTCACCGCAGCCAAGAACACTCAGCAGGACCGTGTGGAGAACTCGGTCGTCTACTACCGGCAGGGTTACGGCGACGACGCCAAAGCAGTGGCTTCAGCGCTCGGCGCCGCGGCCGACATCATCACGCCCGCACCGGCCACGATCATGACACTGATACGAAACCCGGAGTCACCGGCGGATCTGGTGGATTTCCACGTTTTCGTGGTGCTCGGCACCGACGACACGATTCTCGATCCGACGCCGCCCGCCGCCGGCTGACGCGTCCCGCTGGCCGCAGCCCCGGCACAGGGCAGTGACGGCATTGCGGCTGCTGGCAGCGCCCGACAAGTTCCGAGGCACCGCCTCGGCGCACCAGATCGCTGCGGCAGTCGCCGCAGCAGGCGCCGCAGTCTCGGCCGAATGCGACTCGGCGCCCATGGCCGACGGCGGCGAAGGCACCCTTGAAGCCCTCGGCGGCGCCAACCGCCGAAGCGCTGTCACGGGCCCGGCCGGTGATCCTGTGACCGCGCCCTGGCGGCTGAGCAGGGGCGTCGCCGTCGTGGAGATGGCCCTCGCCTCCGGTCTGGCCCTCGCCGGCGGCGCCGCCCGCAACGACCCGGTGAACGCCACCACCGCAGGCACCGGCGAACTGATCGCCGCAGCCGTCGCCGCCGGCGCACGGCGAGTGCTGGTGGCCGTGGGGGGTTCGGCCACCACGGACGGCGGACTCGGCGCGCTGGAAGCTCTGCCGTCGCCTGCTCGGATGACCGGCGTGGAGATGGTGGTGGCCTGCGACGTGCGCACGGAGTTTCTGGACGCAGCGACGGTCTTCGGCCCGCAGAAGGGCGCAACGCCGCCCCAAGTCGAGTTGCTGACTCGCCGGCTCAAACGTCTGGCGCAGATCTATGAGCGCGACTTCGGGGTGGACGTCACCGAACTGTCTGGCGCCGGCGCGGCCGGGGGGCTCGCCGGGGGGCTCGCGGCTCGCGGCGCCGCGCTGCTCGACGGTTTCACGGTGGTGGCCGATGAGACAGGTCTGCCCGAGCGCATCGAGGACGCCGATGTGGTGGTCACCGGCGAGGGGCGCTACGACGCCACGTCCGCGCAAGGCAAAGTGGTGGGCGGCGTCGCGGCGCTGGCGGCCGCGGCCGGCGTTCGGGCGGTGGCGGTGGTCGGCTCAGCCGACCCCGGTGCCGTCGCGGCGGCGCCGGAGGGCTTGGAGATCATCGACCTGACCGCCCGGTTCGGGCCGTCGAGGGCCATGGACGACCCGTGCGGCTGCGTGACAGAAGCCGTGGAGAGCTTGCTTCGGTTGCAGCGCTAGGATCAGGCGCCTATGGCTGTGACCGTGCGAGTGCCCACCACTTTGAGAGTTCTGACCGCCGGCGCGTCGGAGGCGTCCGTCGAAGGCGCCACCCTGGCCGAGGTGCTCGAGTCGCTCGAGTCGAAGCACCCCGGATTCGCCGAGCGGATACTGGATGACGCAGGCGAGCTGCGCCGCTTCGTCAACGTGTTCGTCGACGACGACGACGTCCGCTTCCTCGACGGACTCGACACATCGGTCGCTGAAGGCGTCACAGTCAGCATCGTGCCCGCCGTCGCAGGCGGCTGATACGCAATCTAGCCGGCGCGCCGCGCGGGCTCTCAGACGTCAGCGGGTTGTGATTCGACGCTGGCCGCGATTGACTTAGCACTCGCGGCACGAGAGTGCCAAACCAATCAAGCAATTCAGGCAATCAAGGGCGGCCGGCTGCGAACCAGCGGCTGCCTCAGGAGGTGCAAAATGGCCAAGACGATCCAGTTCGACGAGACAGCGCGCCGTGCGCTCGAGCGGGGCATGAACCAGCTCGCGGACGCGGTGCGAGTCACGCTCGGCCCCAAAGGCCGCAACGTGGTGCTCGACAAGAAGTGGGGCGCCCCCACGATCACCAACGACGGCGTCTCGATCGCCAAAGAGATCGAGCTGGAGGACCCCTACGAGAAGATCGGCGCAGAGCTGGTCAAGGAGGTCGCCAAGAAGACCGACGACGTAGCCGGCGACGGCACGACCACCGCCACCGTGCTGGCGTGGGCGATGGTGCGCGAAGGCCTGCGCAACGTGGCCGCCGGCGCCAACCCGATGTCGCTCAAGCGAGGCATCGAGAGCGCCGTCGCCGCTGCGGTCGAGTCTGTGCGCAGCAACAGCCAGGACGTGTCCTCCGACAAGGCGCAGATCGCCAATGTGGCGGCCATCTCCGCAGCCGACGAGGAGATCGGCGTCACCATCTCAGACGCCATCGACAAGGTCGGCAAGGACGGGGTGATCACCGTCGAGGAAGGCCAGACCTTCGGTCTGGAGATGGAGACCGTCGAAGGCATGCGCTTCGACAAGGGCTACATCTCGCCTTACTTCGTCACCGACCCAGAGCGCATGGAGACCGTGCTCGACAACCCCTACGTGCTTCTCGTGGCGTCGAAGATCTCCAACGTGCGCGACCTGGTGCCGCTGCTCGAGAAGGTGATGCAGGGCGGCAAGCCGCTGCTGATCATCGCTGAGGACGTGGAAGGCGAGGCTCTCGCCACGCTGGTGGTCAACAAGATCCGCGGCACGTTCACCTCGGCCGCGGTCAAGGCCCCGGGCTTCGGCGACCGGCGCAAGGCGATGCTGCAGGACATGGCGATCCTCACCGGCGGCCAGGTCATCAGCGAGGAGGTCGGCCTCAAGCTCGACAGTGTCGGCGTGGACATGCTGGGCTCGGCTCGCAAGGTGATCGTCACCAAAGACGAGACCACCATCGTGGAAGGCGCCGGCGACGCCGCCGATGTGGCCGGTCGCATCGCTCAGATCAAAGGCGAGATCGACAACACCGACTCCGACTACGACCGCGAGAAGCTGCAGGAACGTCTTGCCAAGCTGTCCGGCGGTGTGGCCGTTCTCAAAGTCGGCGCCGCCACCGAGGTGGAGCTCAAAGAGAAGAAGCACCGCATCGAGGACGCGGTCAGCACCACCAAAGCCGCCATCGAAGAGGGCGTCGTGGCAGGCGGCGGTGTGACGCTGCTGCGTGCCGTCGACGCGGTCGAAGCCGCTGTCGGCGGTCTCGACGACGCCGATGAGCGCACCGGCGCCCGCATCGTTGCCAAGGCGCTGGTGTCGCCGCTGAATCAGATCGCCGTCAACGCCGGCCTCGAAGGCGGCGTCGTCGTCGAGAAGGTGCGAGGCCTCGAAGGCCCCAACGGGCTCAACGCCTCCACCGGCGACTACGAGGACTTGATCGCGGCGGGCATCATCGACGCTGCCAAGGTCACCCGTTCGGCTCTGCAGAACGCCGGCTCGATCGCCGGGCTGTTCCTCACCACCGAGGCGGTCATCGCTGAGACCCCCGAGGAGGCGGCCTCCGGCGGCGGCGGAATGCCCGACATGGACTTCTAGAAGCCTCAGGCTCTCAGGCTCGCCTCTCGAGAGAGACTTGCCGTAAAAGCCCCCTCGGGAGACCTCAACTCTCCCTGAAGCAGCAGCCCGGCGCTTGCCCCCCATTCTTCAGGCGCCGGGCTGCTGCGCGCCCGGCTAGTTTGCACTCTCATGGCTTTCAAGTCACGAAGCCGGCAATGGCTGGTGAGGCCTTGGAGCGAGTCAGTGCCCGATGCCGACAGGCGCACCGACCGGCTGGCCTGCGAGGAGCCCATGGCCGTCGAACTCAACGATGTGCGAGTGGCCACCACCATGCGCACGCCCGGCAACGACTTCGAGCTGGCCGTCGGGTTCTGTTTCACTGAAGGCCTGCTGGGCGACGCCGAGATCGCGCAAGTCAAATACTGCGCTGCGGGCTCGGCCGTGGCGTCCGATTTCAATGTGGTGACGGTGACGACCGCCGGCGACGCGCCCGAGCCGCGGCCGCGGTTGACCACCACCACGTCTTCGTGCGGTTTCTGCGGCACCAGCGAGATCGACGAACTGCTCGCCGAGCTCGACAGGGTCGCCGGCGATCCGCTGCCGTGGGAGTCATTGGCCGCAGCGCCGGCAAGGATGCGCGCGTCTCAGCAGCTCTTCGACGACACCGGCGCAGTTCATGCCGCCGGGTTGGTGGACCGCGACGGTTCGGTGTCGCTGGTGCGCGAGGATGTGGGACGCCACAACGCGGTCGACAAGCTGATCGGGCGGATGCTGCTCGACGGCCGCCTGCCGGCTGCGGGGCTGGGTCTCGTGGTCAGCGGCCGGGCCAGTTTCGAGCTGGTTCACAAGGCTTGGACCGGCGGTTTCCGTGCGCTGGCAGCTGTGAGCGCGCCCACCGCTCTGGCGGCGACCACCGCTGAAGCCGCAGGCATGCAACTCGCAGGCTTCGCCCGCAACGGCGCCATGACCGTCTACCTGTGAGCCGCGCTCACGGGCCGGCCGGACCGAAGGCCGACAAGCATCCCGTGGAGCGGCCCGGCATATCTGACTGTGAGCGCCATCACGGGCTGTTCGGACCATGGCCTCGCCGACGCATGAAAGCTGTCCGGCGGTTGATCAAGCCCGGCTGGACACACCGGCGCGTTCGGACTATGCCCTAGCCGACTTATGAGATCTGCTGGCTCTTCGATGCGCTCGTCCTCTTAGACTCAGACGATGCTTGAATCCGTCGGCGTTGCTCAGGGTCTTTTGGTGCTGCACCTGTTCTGTGCGCGCGCGCCCGACAGCGACGACGCTGAGGTTCTCCAAGCTTTGCAGCGAGCCGATGAAGCCGGCGCGCAGGTGGTGACCGTGGCGACGCTCGGGCACAAGTCCCAGCTCTGTTTCATGGGGCTGCACAGCGACGCCTGGGTGCTGCGCGACCTGCAGACCGGCCTGGAAGCAGCCGGTCTGAGGATCGTCGACAGCTACGTGTCGATCACCGAGCTATCCGAATACGCCTTGGGTTTGCCCGCTGAGATGGCCGAGATGCGCCTCAACCCGAAGCTGCCGCCGCCGGGCAAGCCGGCTTGGTGCTTCTATCCGATGAGCAAACGACGCAATCCAGGCCAGAACTGGTACGAGCTCGGCTTCGACGACCGCAAGCAGCTCATGCACGAGCACGGCGCCTCGGGCCGCAAGTTCGCGGGTCGCATCGTGCAACTCGTGACCTCGTCCACCGGACTCGACGACTGGGAGTGGGGCGTCACCTTGTTCGGCAGTGACATCGCTGCGTTGAAAGACACCGTCTACACGATGCGCTATGACCGCGCTTCGGCCGTCTACGCCGACTTCGGGCCGTTCGTGACCGGTCTTGTGGGGTCGGCCGAAGAGATCGTGGCGCGCACTCGCTGACCAGTGTTGAACATGACGCTCACTTGGCTGGTGCCGGGCGGAATCAGCCGCATCCGCTCCAGAACCTTCGTCGTTTTCTCGGCGAGTGAGCGTCCACGCGGAAATGCGGCGGATATGCAAGTTTGACGGCGGCATGGCAGCCGTGATTTCTCGGGTAGCGGTCGTCGGCGCGGGGTCGTGGGGCACCGTCTTCGCTCACTTGTGCGCCCACAACGCAGCCACTGTGCTTTACGCCCGCGACGGAGAACTGGCCGAGGCGATGCACGCGACTCGCGAGAACTCTCGCTACCTGCCCGGCCGGACGCTGCACCCCGAGCTTCGAGTCACCTCCGACATGGGCGAGGCGACCCGAGACGCCTGCGCGGTGGTCATGGCTGTGCCTTCCCACGGCTTCCGGGGGACTCTGCGGCTGCTGGCGCCGCATGTCGGCGAACAGACGCCGGTCATTTCTCTCGCCAAGGGCCTCGAGAGCGCCACCGGCAAGCGGATGACCGAGGTGGTGGGCGAAGAACTGCCGGGCCGCCCCACTGGGGTACTGTCCGGGCCGAGCCTGGCCAAAGAGATATTCAGCGGCCACGCGGCTGCCGCTGTTCTGGCGATGGCGCCGGGGCAGCTTCCGCTGGCGGCGCAGCTTCAGAGCGTTTTCTGCGCTCGCGGCTTCCGGGTCTACACCAGCACCGACGAGATCGGAGTCGAGATCGCGGGCGCAGCCAAGAACGTGATCGCCCTTGCGACTGGAATCGCTGACGGGATGGGCGCGGGCGACAACACTCGAGCGACGCTGATAACGCGCGGCTTGGCCGAGGCGACCCGACTGGGAGTCGCGCTCGGCGGGGATCCGGCGACCTTCGCGGGACTCGCCGGCGTCGGCGACATTGTGGCCACTTGCGTGAGTCCCCAGAGCCGCAACCGCCATGCGGGCGAGCGGCTGGGGCGGGGAGAGTCGATAGAGGACATAGCGGCGTCGATGGATCAGGTGGCCGAAGGGATCGGATCCGCTCCGGTGTTGGCCGCGCTGGCCCGCTCATTGTCGGTTGACATGCCGATAACTGAGGAGGTCAGGGCTGTGGTCGAGGACGGCCGCAGTGCCGCCGCCGCCTACCGCTCGCTGCTGGACAGGCCCCCGACCAGCGAGATCCGCGGCTGAGCCACGAACGAGCCTGCAGCTGCGCCGGCTGAGGCCGCCCGTCGAACCGGCGCTCGGAGGCCGAGCGAATAAACTCGCCGCATGTCCTCAAGCGCGAATGACGCAGGCGGTTTGTTCGACGTCAGCGGTCGGCGAGTGGTCGTCACTGGAGGTACCGCCGGGATCGGCCTCGCCGCCGCGGCGCATCTCGTTGCCCACGGAGCGCAGGTAGTAATAGGCGGGCGTCGCAGCGACGGCGAGGGGATCGCTGATCGCATCGGCGCCACTTTCATCTCTATGGACGTCACCGACGAGGACTCGACCCGGCGAGCCTTCGAGCGTGTGGCAGAGCTTTTCGAGCAGATCGACGCCCTGATCCTCAACGCCGGAGTCAACTTGGAACACGGCGAGATCGAGTCGCTCGACGCTGCCGTGTTCGAACAGGTTTTCGAAGTCAACACTTTGGGTGTGGCCAGAGCTTTGCGTCATGGGATCACCGCGGTGCGTGACGGCGGATCGGTAATCGTCACAAGCTCGCCGGCGGGCTCGGTGGCAGTGTCGGGGATGGCCGCCTACGCGGGTTCGAAGGCGGCTGTCGATCATCTGGTGCGAGTCTGGGCGATGGAGCTGGGCCCGCGGCAGGTCCGGGTCAATGCAGTGCTGCCCGGAATCGTCGAGACTGAGATGACCGACCTTGCGGGTTCTGCGCCCACCATCGAAATCATCAGGCGCCTGACCGCAGGCGGCATTGTGCGTCAGGCCCATGAGATGGCGCCGGTGTTTCATTTTCTGGTGAGCGACGCCAGCGCTTCACTCACCGGATCGCTGGTCGGATGCCACGACGGCATCTCCGCCGGGCTCAGCCGAGCGGTCATGGCCTCCGTAGCAGCCCTGTCGACGGAGGTCGCCTCCGGCTAGACCGGTGCTGCCTGCGGCGGCGGTCTTCGCCTCCTGTGCACAGCAGCGCTTAGAGGGCTTCGGCTTTGGCTTCGCTGTGAACCGCGTCGGTTCGCGCCGAGGCGAAGTCGGCGTCCGTCACGCCGAGCCGCTCGCCGACCAGAGACTCCACCGCCGTCACCAGCGCGGCCGAGTCGAGGCCGTGCTCGCGCATCAGGTAAGCCTTGGATGCGCCGTGGGCGTAAGTGTCGTCTAGTCCCAGTCGCACCAGTCGCCGCCCGATGCCGCGCTCGGCCATGTACTCCGCCACCGCTGACCCCAGACCGCCGACGACGGTGTGGTTCTCCAGGGTCACGACCCCGCAGCGGGCGGAGCTGACGGCGTTCTCGATGATTTCGTCACCGAAAGGTTTGTGCGTGGACACATGCACATGGCTGACCCCGACACCGGCTCGCTGCAAGGCGCGGCGCGCCCTCAAGGCCTCCTCGGTGGTGATCCCGGCTGTCAGCACAGCCACGTCGCCGCCGTCGCTCAACAGTCTCGACCGGCCGAGCCGCAGCGGCTCGTCGGCGGGAAACAAGCGGGGCACTTCGCCGCGCAGCACCCGGATGTAGACGGGTCCGTCCACATGCTCCACCGCGTCGAGCATCGACTCGACTTCGGTGGCGTCGCCAGTCTCGAGCACGGTCATGTTCGGAGTGGCCCGCATGATCGCCACGTCCTCGATGGCTTGATGGGTGACGCCGCCGGGAGTCACGATCCCGGGCAGGAATCCCAGCATCCGCACTTTGAGGTTGGGATACGCCACCGACATCGCCAGCTGGTCATAAGCCCTGCGATAGATGAACACCGCGAAAGTGTGGATGAACGGCACGAAACCTTCGCGGGCGAGCCCGCCGGCCACGCCCAGCATGTTCTGTTCGGCCATGGCGGCCGTGATGAAACGATCCGGGTAGGTGTCGCGCCATCTCCCGACCTCGCAGGAGTTGGTCAGGTCCGCTGACAGCACCAGCACCTCGGGGCGCGACGCCGACCAAGCGATGAAGTTCTCCGCGTGGGGACGCGACACCATCTCCATCACAGGATCCGCTACAGCGTCCGTGTCAGCGTCCGTGCCCGTGCTCGTGTCAGCGTCTGTGTCCGTCGTTTCTGGCCGGTCGGTCATGCCTGCGGCGCCTCTTTGAGCATCCGGCGGAATGCGGCGTCGAAGTCGGTCCGCTCGTCGGCGGACGTGAAGCGGACGTAGTGCAGCAGCGGCGCTCTTCGGGCCATGACTTCGAGCCCCCGCGCCGGATCGGTGCGGGCCACGATCACGTAAGGCTTGTCAACCTCTTCGGACATGGCCGCTTCGAGGGCCGCCGCGTCGTGGCCGTCCACCTCCACCGCGTCGCAGCCGAAGGATCGGATTCTTTCTACGACCGGCTCGATGTTGCCGACGCTCGACATGGCGCCGTCGCACTGCTGGCCGTTGGCGTCCACCACGGCTCGCAGCCTCGACAGTCCGTGGAACGAGGCGAAGGCCAGAGCCTCCCAGGTCTGACCCTCCTGGAACTCGCCGTCGGACATGAACACCCAGGTCCGCCCCGGCTCGTCGCGCATTCTGCGTGCCAGCGCGATGCCGCACGCCTGACTGAGAGCCTGCGCCAGCGAACCGGTGGTGGTGGCCACGCCCGGCGAGTGCTCGGCGCCGATCATCTCCAGAGTCGAGCCGTCGACGTTGAACTCGTCGAGCGCTGACTCATCGAGGCGGCCGACTTCGATGAGAGCGGCGTAGAGCACCAGCGCGTAATGCGCAGGCGAGAACAAGAAGCGGTCGAGTTCCGGCGCGGGTTCGCCGTTGAAACGGTCGCCGCTGCGGTAGTCGCCGTTCGTCGAGCCCGGCACCCCGGTGAAAGCGCCTGCACGGAGAGGACGCTCACACGGCGCCAGGCGCATCGCTCCGCCGTAGAGGGCGCCGAAGATCTCGCCCGCCGAAAGAGCCTGCGACAGGTAGCCGCCGTCGTGTTTGAGCACGTGCTCGAAGACGCGGCGCCTGACACCGGCCGCGATCTGCTCGATGCGTTCGACAGAATCTTTTTTCTGCTTGTTCGCGGGCTTGCCGGCTGTTTTCGTTTGCTTCTTTTTCGTGGATTCGCCGGCTGCGGGACGCTTCTTCGCGGACGCAGTCGATCCAGCCGATCTAGCCGATCTAGCCGATCCGCCCGATCCAGCTCGGGCTTTTGGAGTTTTCTTCTCAGAGGTCTGCGGTGCGTCGCTCACTGCCCGTAGCTCTCCCTGTACCAAGCGAAGCAGCGCTGTATCTCCTCGTCGGGCAGGGCGGTGACCGGACCCGAGAGTTGCGCCATGCGGATCGTCAGGGCCGCCTCCTCCACATGCAGCGCCACTTTGAGCGCTTCGCCTGCGGAGCGGCCCATGGTGAAGACTCCGTGACGGTCCGCCAATGCGGCGAGACCGCTGTCGCCGACGGCCTCCATGATCGCCGCGCCGGTGTCTTCTGCTGCGGGCGTGGCCCAACGCGTGCAGGGCACGCCGCCGCCGATGAGATGGGTCAGCGGCGTCAGCGCGGCGGGCAGATCCTCGCCGCGCGCCGCGAAGCTGGTGGCGTAAGGCGAATGCGTGTGGGCGATGCCGAACACGTCGGGTCTGTGCTCGTAGATGTGCAGATGTATGCCGAGATCCACCGAAGGCTTGAGAGCGCCCTCCAAGACCCGCCCCGACGGATCGACCGCGACCATCGACGAAGGATCGAGCGCCTCGAAGCTGACGCCGCTGGGCTTGATGACCACGCATCCGCTGTCGGGGTCGCGTCCGCTGACGTTGCCGCCTGTGGCGACCACGAGCTTGTTGGCGGGCAGCTCGAGGTTCATGGCGCAGACCTCTTCGCGCAGTGCCTCAAGCATCGGCGCCGCCCTTTCCGGCGTGGCCGCCCTTTCCGGCGGCGTTCTGCGACCCGGCAGCGTGGCCGTCCCCGGCAGCGTGCCGAGATCCCGGCCGCGGCGGGCGGTCCTTGAACCTCATGACGATCTTCAGGGAACGGTCGGCGGCGGTGAGCATCTCGAATCCTTCAGCGAGCCGTTCGAAGGGCAGCTCGTGGGTCACCGCGGCGGAGGGATCGACTCGACCGCTTTCGAGCAGCCGGATGAACTGGTAGGTGTCGCGATGATCAGCCGAGTACTTCGAGTTGATGGTCACTTCGCTGAGGAAGGCCTCGGTGCCGTCGAGCACGAACTGCGACCCCGGAGGCCCCGGCGCGCCGATGTGCAGCGTGCCTCCGGGCTCGACCAGGGACCGCGCCGACACGAAAGCGGACTCGCTCGGCGCGGTCAGCACCACCACATCGGCGAGAAGGCCGCGGTTGCAGGCGCGCAGCGCCGCCACCGGGTCGGTATCGCCGGGGTTGATCACAGCCGAAGCTCCCAGCTCTGTCGCTTTGGAGAGCCTCCAGTCGGAGAAGTCCAGAGCGATCACCCGTCCTGCGCCGAACAGCGGCGCCATGTGCGTGAAGCCGAGCCCCATGAAACCGGCGCCGACCACAGCGACCGTGTCGCCCGGTTGGATCATGCACTGCTTGAGGCCGCCGAGAACGCACGACCACGGCTCGATGGTGGTGGCCGCGGCGTCGTCGATGGCGTCGTCGAGCACGTGAGCGTCGGCGCGCAGGTGAGCGGCGCTCACCCGGAAGTACTCGGCCATGGCGCCGGGATCGAGGCGGTTCGATTTGAAGTAGGGGTCTTTGGTGAAGCGGCCGCGAACAGCCCAGTGCGAGTTGAGTCTGCCGACGTGATGGTTGACGAAGACGCGGTCGCCGATCTCGAAGCCTTCGACGCGTTCGCCGATCCCGGCGATCACGCCCACAGGCTCATGGCCCAGGACTTTGCCCCCGGCTCGCCTCGAATACCAGTCGAGCGCCTCGCTGGCGCACAGCCCGGTGGCCAGAGTCTCCACGAGCATCTCGTCGGGTCCGAAGTCGGGAACCGTCCGGCGTTCGACCCGGACGTCGCCGGGCCCGTAATAAATGCCGACGGACATCTCCGAGGGAATCTCGCGGGCGGCCCGCGTCCGGAGCGCGCCGGCTTCAGATGCAGCCGCTGGTGATGCGGGCGTCTCGTTAGTCGGGTTGGCCGTGGTCATGTCAGTCGTCTCCCGGTGCTAGATGGTCCGAAGCCGCGGCCCAGACGGGTCGCATCAGGCGGCCGAGCTCGACGAAGCTCTGGTACTCGGTGTAGTGGGAGCGACGCGGCTCGTAGACCACGAAACGGTCCGTTGTCGTGGCTGCCGACCCCGTCACCATCCGTGCCAGGCCTTCGCAGGCGCCGACGCCGTGAAGGTCGACGGCCACGGCATCGCCTGTCACATCAGCCACGAGCTGGCACCATGCGGGCTCGATCGCCCCGCCGCCGGCCAAGACTGTCGAGCCGCGCTGGCGCCGCCTCGCCGAATCGAGGCAGTGCCGCAGCGAGAAGGTCACGCCTACCGCGGCGGCTCGGGCCAGGTCGGCTCGCCTTGTGCTCTGCGTCAGCCCCAGAAAGGCGCCGGTGGCCTCCGGCGCCAGGAACGGCGCCCGCTCGCCGGCGAGGTAGGGCAGCAGATACGGGCCTGGGGCGCCGTCTGCGACGTCGGCCCAGAAACGCTCGAAACGGTCCTCTCCCTCATAGCTGAGAGCCTTCAGAGCCCAGTCCAGAGTGGACGTGCCCGAACTGTTGCCCAGCACACGCAGGAACCGGTCCGCTCCGGGCAGTTTCAGAGTCGCCCCGGCCGCCTGCCCGGAGGAGTCGGTCGTGTTGACTATCACCAGCGCGGCGGCAGTGGTGCCCAGAGCCAGAAGCGCCTCGCCCGGATTCTCCAAGCCCGCGCCGTGGACCATGGCCGCGACGTCGATGCATCCCATCAGAATCGGGGTCCCTTGAGCGACGCCGACAGCGAGCGCGGCTTCGCGGCTCAGCACGCCTATCTGTTCGCCGACCGGACCGATCGCAGCGACTTTGTCGCGCAGATCCTCGCAGCCGAGGCGGGCGAAGGCCTCGTCGCTGTAGGCGCCCGAATCGAGGTCGAGGAAGGGGATCGTGGCGTCGGTCACGTCTGTGGCGATCACGCCGCAGAGCCGGTAGTTGATCCAGTCCTTGGCGCAGAAAACCGACGCGGTCCGCTGCGCCTGCTCGGGCTTCTCGGTCGAGAGCCATCTCCAGATCGCTGCGCTGGTGCCGGGCCACAGCACTGTGGTCGACGAACGGTAGTGCTCGGCTATGGCGTCTTCGGCCTCCCAGTCAAGCACGACCTCGCCGGCCCTCGTGGAGTTCCACTGGTAGGCGCCGCACGGCTCTCCGGCGGAGTCCAACGACCAGAAGCCGTCGCCTTGACCGGTGACGGCGATGGCATCGGGCGCGGCGCCGCCGTCCGCGACGGCGCGCATCGCCTCAGCCACGGCCCCCCAATAGCGCTCGGGATCGACCCGTTCGCTGGCCGGGTTTTGTGACGGCGGCGCCGGCAGCGAGACCGAAGCGATCGTCGCCCCGTCGTCGCCGATGAGCGCCGCTTTCACCTCCGAAGTGCCTGCGTCCACTGCGAGGATGCTCATATCGACACCGCCCTGGCGCGGTTGTTGCGGTTGGCGAAGGCCAGCGCCAAGGCCCCCACCAAGATGATGCCTTCGAGTGCGTCGCGCAGGTTGAAGTCCAGCCCCATCAGGTTCAATCCGTTGGACACCACACCCAAAAATAGGACGCCCAGCAGCGTTCCGGCCACGTTGGGCCTGCGCTGCGGATGCATGGAGGCGCCGATGAACACGGCCGCGATGGCGTCGAGCAGATAGGAGAAGCCCGACAGGGGAGTGAACTGGCGCAAACCCGCCGTGAGGATGATTCCGCTGAGCGCGACGGTCGCGGAGGCGAACACGAACACGAACACCAAATATCCGCTGACCCGTATCCCCGAGACTGAAGCCACGGAACGCTGCAAACCGATCGCGTGGATCCGTTTGCCGTGAACGGAGCGCTCCAGCAGCACGAAGTAGACGACTCCCACGACGGCGGCGATCACGATCTCGGTCGGCACGCCGAGCACCGCGCCGGTGGACAGGCTGCGGAACGACTCCGACATTTCTCTGAAAGGCACCTGCCCCCCGCCGCTGGTGTAGATCTGCTGGATGCTGCTGCCGATGAAGAAGGTACCGAGCGTGGCCAGGAACGGGCTGATCTTGAGTCGCACGATCAGCCCGGCGTTGAGCACTCCGACGGCGGCGCCCGCCAGCACGCCCACGAGCAGAGCCGAAGCCCAGGTCAGGTCGTAGTCGCGCATGGCGATGATGGCGAACCAGCCTCCGAAGTCGATGGCGATGCCGATCGACAGGTCGATGCCCCCTGAAGCCACCACCAGAGTCATCGCCAACGCGGCGATCAACAGGACCGCGTTGCCTTCCAGGATGTTGACCAGGTTGCTGGGATTCAAGAAGGCGTCGGCCCGCAACGCGAAGAACACCGCGAAGGCGAAGAACACGATCACGAAGCCGTAGCGCGACACGACGTCGAAGATTCGCCTGCTCCAAGCCGAGCGCGCCTGCGAGGCGGTCGGGGCGGCGCTGTCGGCGCGGCTCGGCGCCGGCGTTTCAGCGGTCATCGGCGTTGTCCTGCTTCCAGGGCGGCGCTGGCGACCACGATCAGTATCAGCACGCCTTTGACCATGCCCACCTTGAAGATGTCCACATTGAGCAGCTGGAAGCCGCTGCCCAGCGCTTTCACCAGCAGCGCTCCGAGCATCGCCCCCGGAACGGTCACCACCCGGCGGAAAGAGAAGGCTGCTCCGACGAAAGTGGCGAGCACCATGTCGAGCAGCAGACGCTCCTCGATGCCCGGCGAAAGCCCCGAGCCGCGGGCGGTGAGCACCACTGAGGCGACCACGGCCGCGAGACTCGCCATCACGAACGAGCGGGCCAGGAAATAGTCGGGGTTTAGCCCGGAAATCTCGGCCGCTGAGCGATTGCCGCCTGAGGCTTGCAGCCGGTGCCCGAAGCGCGTCCGATGGATCCAGAAACTGAGCACGATCAGCACTGCCAGCGCGAACACCGCCGGGACGGGAACATTGAGCACGGTGCCGTCGCGGACGCTGTTGATGAGCGGGTCGTCGACGGTGATCCGCCGATTGTCGATCACCCATTTGGTGGTGCCGACCACCGCAACCCACGAGGCCAGGGTCGCCAGCAGGGGAGTCAAGCCCACTTTGACCACCAGAGCAGCGTTGAGCAGGCCGACCGCGATCACCGCCGCGGCGGCCAGCAGCATCGCCAGAACGAACGGGCGGCCGTTGACCAGCTGGTCTGAGAGTATGCCGACGCCGAGGGTCGCCGCTGCGGGGAGGCTGATGTCGATCCCGCCCGACACGATGTCGTCGCCTCCCGCGGTGACCACCACGGCCAGCCCCGCCGCCAGGATCGCGTCGGGCGCGCTCTGGCGCAGGATGCTGGAAATGTTGCGCCACTCCAGAAAGAACTCGCTGCCGAGGGCCATATAGACGAAAAGCAGCGCGAACACCAGCAGCGGGAAGCGTGCCAGCAGCAGCCGCAGCGCCGGCGTCGCCGCAAGTTGCCGCAGTCTCGGCCGCGTCGGCGGCAGAGTTTGGACAGCCGGTTCGCTCATGCCGCTTCGGCGCCGCCGGTGGCCAGCGCGGTCAGATGCTCGTGGTCGGTGTCGGCTGCTGCGATGTCGGCGATGATGCGGCCGCGCACCATCACCAGTATGCGGTCGCACATGCCCAGCAGTTCGGCCGGATCGTTGGAGCACATCAGCACCCCGGCGCCTGCTTGCGCCAGATCCGCTATCAGACGGTAAATCTCTGAGCGAGCCCCTACATCGACGCCCACGGTGGGGTCGTCGAGCACGTAGACGCTCGCCTGCGACGCCAGCCAGCGCCCCAGCACCACTTTCTGCTGGTTGCCGCCGCTGAGCAGGCGAGAGACGGCGTGCGAGCCGCGGGGGCGCACATCGAGACGCTCCATCAGTTCTTCGCCGCGGCGTCCGGCAGCAGCCCGGTTCAGCCAGCCGAGCGTGCTGACTTCCTCGAGCGTGGCGAGGTTGACGTTGTCGGCGACGGTCATGTCGAGCACCAGCCCGTCGTTGCGGCGGTCCCGCGGCACCAGAGCCAGCCCCGAACGCACAGCCCTGGCAGGCGAATTGGTTCTCGCGGGCTCTCCGTCGACCGTGATCTTCCCGGCTCGGATCTTGCGCAAGCCGTAGAGCGAGTCCACCAGTTCGGCGCGCCCCGACCCGATGATCCCGGTAAGCCCGACCACCTCCCCGGCGCCCACCGTCAGCGACACGCCTCTGAGGCGGTGGCCGTCGTCGAGGCCGGCGACCTCGAGGGCGTCGCGCGTCCGCTCGGAGCGCCGCCGCTGCGGGTAGAGGTCGCCGATGTCGCGCCCGACCATCAAACGGATGATCTCCGGCACCCGCACCTGCGGCTGCTGCGGCTGCCGCAGATCCACGACACCGACGTCGGCGCCGTTTCGGAACACGGTCACCCGGTCGCAGATCTGATGGATCTCGTTGAGATAATGCGACACGTAGAGCATCGACTTGCCCGCTCTTCGCAGCGTGTCGATCGCCGTGAACAGCGTCTTGACCTCCGCTGCGGCCAGCACGGCCGTCGGCTCGTCGAAGACGACGAGCTTCGCTCGGCCGTCGATCAGGGCGCGTGCGATCTGCACGAGCTTGCGCTCGGCCACGCTCAGATCCCGCACCAAGGCCCGCCCGTCCAGTTCCACGCCGAGCGTCTCGGCCAGGAAAGTCTCGGCACGCTCCCGCATGGCTCGCTTGGCTGTGCCGAGCCTGCCTGTCTGCTCTTGGCCCAAAAAGACCGATTCGGCCACACTGAAATGCGGCACCAGGCTGATCTCTTGATGGATGAACCTGACCCCGAGGCGATGCACCGAAGCGGGGTCGATCCTCTCCAACGGCTCGCCGTCGACGCTCACGCTGCCTGCGTCAGCGTGATAAACCCCGGCGAGGATCTTGATGATGGTCGACTTGCCGGCGCCGTTCTCGCCCACCAGGCCGTGGACTTCGCCTCGGCCGACCGACAGGCTCGCTCCATCGAGGGCGCGCACGCCCGGGAACGTCTTGGTGACCCCCTCCATTCGCAGGGCGCAGTCCGCGTCGTGCTGCTCGCCGGTTGCGTTCAACGCGAGTCCTCTGTTCGTGCCGGCCGGCGCCGGTCAGGGGGCGGTGCGAGAGCACGCACCCCCCGACCGGCTCTTCCGACTCTTCAAGCTCAGTAGCCGAGGTATTCGTATACGTTGGCGGCTTGTTGGGGGCCGTTGACGGGTATCACGTCGACGTAGCTTTGTGGCAGGAGGTTCTCGCCTGCGAGGTGTCGTGCGGCGTTTTGCACGGCGACTGTGGCGATTTGGCGCGGCTGCTGCGCGATGTTGACGAGCCAGGGGCTGCCGTCTTCCATCATCAGTTCGAGGGTGTCGGGGCCTGCGTCGATCGCTGACACGACGATCTCGGTGCGTCCCGCCTCTTGGAGAGCTTCATACACGCCGATGGCGGGCTGGTCCCAGCAGGCGACGTGGATGGCGTGCAGTTGACCCTCGGGGTAACGCTCCAACAAGTCGAGAGTCTGCTGGCGCGCGTCCTCGGGGGCGTTGGCGAACTCTTCGGCGAGTTCCTCGGCGATGGTCACGTCGGGGTAGGCGCTGTCGAGCACGTACTTCCAGGTTTCGTAACGGTCGCCGCAGAATGACAGCGCTTCGCTGAAGGCGTTGAACACCACGACTTGGCCTTCGCCGCCGATGGCGTCGGCCATGAGGCGTCCCGCGGCCGAGCCGGCGTAGAAGTTGTCTGAGCCGGTGTTGTTGACGATGTGCGGTGACGCGTGGTCCACGCCGAACACGGGGATGCCTGCGTTCTTGAGCGCTTCGAGTTTGGGTTCTACTGCTGCGTCGCCCAAGATGGTGACGACCGCGTCGACTTGCTGGGTCAAGAACGTGTCGTGGTTGTCGGCGTGTACTGCGTTGTCGCGTCCGCCGTCGACGGCGACGACTGAGCCGCCGAGGCGCTCGATCTCGTCTTTGGCGCCCTCGAAAGCTTCACGATCCCAGAAATGCTGAGTGCCGACCACAGCCACACCAACCGTGAAACCATCCAAAGACAAATCGCTCACAGCCATGCCCGAATCAGCCGCAGGCGCCACATCAGGAGCGTCGCCGTAGCCGAGTTGTTGGTATACGTTGGCGGCTTGTTGGGGGCCGTTGACGGGTATCACGTCGACGTAGCTTTGTGGCAGGAGGTTCTCGCCTGCGAGGTGTCGTGCGGCGTTTTGCACGGCGACTGTGGCGATTTGGCGCGGCTGCTGCGCGATGTTGACGAGCCAGGGGCTGCCGTCTTCCATCATCAGTTCGAGGGTGTCGGGGCCTGCGTCGATCGCTGACACGACGATCTCGGTGCGTCCCGCCTCTTGGAGAGCTTCATACACGCCGATGGCGGGCTGGTCCCAGCAGGCGACGTGGATGGCGTGCAGTTGACCCTCGGGGTAACGCTCCAACAAGTCGAGAGTCTGCTGGCGCGCGTCCTCGGGGGCGTTGGCGAACTCTTCGGCGAGTTCCTCGGCGATGGTCACGTCGGGGTAGGCGCTGTCGAGCACGTACTTCCAGGTTTCGTAACGGTCGCCGCAGAATGACAGCGCTTCGCTGAAGGCGTTGAACACCACGACTTGGCCTTCGCCGCCGATGGCGTCGGCCATGAGGCGTCCCGCGGCCGAGCCGGCGTAGAAGTTGTCTGAGCCGGTGTTGTTGACGATGTGCGGTGACGCGTGGTCCACGCCGAACACGGGGATGCCTGCGTTCTTGAGCGCTTCGAGTTTGGGTTCTACTGCTGCGTCGCCCAAGATGGTGACGACCGCGTCGACTTGCTGGGTCAAGAACGTGTCGTGGTTGTCGGCGTGTACTGCGTTGTCGCGTCCGCCGTCGACGGCGACGACTGAGCCGCCGAGGCGCTCGATCTCGTCTTTGGCGCCCTCGAAAGCTTCACGATCCCAGAAATGCTGAGTGCCGACCACAGCCACACCAACCGTGAAACCATCCAAAGACAAATCTCCGGAAGGCATCATCGCGTCATCGCCTGAACCCGCAGAGGACGTGTCGCCTGCGTCTGCGCCGCCGGCGTCGTCATCGGATTGATCCGACTGTTCCGGCGCCGCGTCGTCGTCGTCGACGGCTGCAACGGTGCTGGCCGTGGCAGTGTCCGATGCGGACGTGTCGTCGTCGTCATCGGTGCAGGCTGCTGCGATCACTGTGAACGCGGCAGCCAGGGCGATGAGCCTGATCCACTTCATATTGTTGTTCCCTCCAGTTGGTAAGCACATTTGTACTCGTTGGTTGGACTGTTGTTCATGAATTTACTGTTTCGGGATGCTTGCGTCAAAATTCCTGGGTGAGGCTCCTTCGGGCCCGTTTCAGCTTCCGTCTCGCAGGAACTTCTCCACTTCAGCCACGAGCAGGCCAGGATTGTCGATGAGGTCCGCGCCGCCGCCCGCGGCGTCGTCTTCGTGCTCGCGGTTGTCCCAGGCGCGTTCGAGGCGGGCCACATACTCCGCAGTGTCGTCGTCTTCGGCCACGATCCTGGTGATCTCCTGCTCGTAGAGCTTGGCCCGCTGCTGTAGTTCAAGGGTCGGAACCGGCGTCTTCATCACGGCGCACACACGGTCGATCAACGCCAGAGCGGCTTTGGGCGAAGGCGCTGCCGGCATGTACGACGGAACCGCCGACCAGAACGAGGCGGTGCTGAAACCGGCGTCGCGGCACGCCGCCGAAAGCACCCCCACGATTCCGGTGGGTCCCTCATAGCGTGAAGGGGTCAAGCCCAGAGTCTCCTGCAGTTCCTGATCCTCGGTGGAGCCGTAGACCTCCACATCGCGGCTGTGAGGCACCTCGGCGAGCAGCGCGCCCAAGGTGATCACCTGCTCGACGCCCAGCAGTTCGGCCACCGACACCACTTGGCGGGTGAAAGTCCGCCAACGCAGCTGCGGCTCGGTGCCGATCAACAACAGCGCGTCCCTGCGGCCGCTGCCGGCTTCGCCGAGGCGGGCCGCTCGCAGTTCGTTGGTCGGCCAGTCGATGCTGCGAGCCTTACTGTCGTCGAGGCGGACTATGGGCCGCGTCGCGGTGAAGTCGAAGAACGGCTCCGGGTCTATCGACGCCAGAGTCTCGCATTCCCAGCTGTCCGCCAGATGCGCGGCCGCCGTGGTGGCCGCGTCGCCGGCGTCGTTCCAGCCTTCGAACGCGGCTATCAGAGTGGGGCAGCTCAGCCGGGACTCACGGTCCAGCCATGCGACATGCTCCAACTCGTCTGTCGGCTCAGGTGCCGCCTCGTTCACCACTGAAGCCACGATATCGGTGCAACAGCCGAACCTCGCGTGCGCCGCCGCTGAGCGCTGCCGGGCCTCTACTGCTGAGACTGCCGACTGTCAGCCTGCTCGCTCGAAGTCGCGGCCAGCTCCGGCAGCTCGCCGATCCGACGGCGCCCAGAGTGCAGCGCTCACAGCGTGTAACGGTAGAGGTTGGACTCCCGCCGTTCGAAGCCCATCCGGGTGTAGAGGCGGTTGGCGGCCTGACGCGACGGCCGCGAGGTCAGATCGGTGCTGCGGGCGCCCATGCGCCGGGCCGTCTCCAAGGCTGCGCGGGCGAGTTTCTCAGCCACGCGGCGGCCTCGGAACGCCTCGTCCACCACCACGTCCTCGATGCGGGTCTGCAGACCTGTGGGGATGCGGAAAGCGACCAGGGTCAGCGCGCCCACGATGCGGTTTTGCAGTCGGGCCACGAACAGGGTGGCGGCGCCCGACGCCACGATCTCTTCGAGTTCGGTGCGGCCGGGCGGCGGATGCGACGAAAGCTGAGGGATCAGTCGGGCCATGGCATCAACCAGCTCGTCGTCGACGCTCCGACAGGCATCGACGACGACCTCGACAGCGGTTTCACTGGCGCCGTCTGCGCCGTCGGTTTTTGGCGGGCTGTCGGTTCCGGCGCCGTCGGTGTTGATGTCGGGAGGAATCACAGCCTGTGAGGCTAGAGCACCGCCACAACCATGGAGAACTACGATCACCGTGCGGCCCCGCCGCCGTAGATCACTTCACGCAACTCGGGCCACGAGTAGCGTTCCAGCGGATTCGGCGCCTCTGGGTCGCCCACACTGAGATCCTCGAGCACGTAGGACCCGGCTTCGGCGCTCTCCGACAGCACGCTGCGCAAGCCGGCTTCGACGACGGCGCGCAGGGTGCAGCCGTTCTCTCGGCACTTTTTCACGAAAACAGTGATATCGTGAAACTCATGAAAAATGTCACCGTGAGCTTGGACGAAGAGACAGCGCTCTGGACTCGGATAGAGGCGGCCAGCCACGACATGAGCGTGTCGCGTTTCGTCGGCGAGGTTCTGCGGGAGCGTATGGAGAGTTCCGAGAACTTCGATCAGGCTCGGCGCTCCTATCTGACCCGTGCGGCCCGACCGCTAAGATCAAGCGACTGTCGGATGCCGACGCGGGACGAGATACATCAACGCTGAGCCATTGTGAGCGTCTTCGTCGACACCAACGTGCTGGTGTACGCACGGGACATGTCGGTGCCCGCCAAACAGGAGCGCGCCCATGAGTGGATGTCTGCACTGTGGGAGGCGCTGCGGGGGCGCACCAGCGTGCAGGTACTCAACGAGTATTACGTGACCGTCACTCGCAAGCTCACTCCGGGCCTTGCGCTACGCGAGGCCCGCGCCGACGTTGCCGATTTGCATGCTTGGGTGCCGGTATCTCTCAGCACAGACCTCGTGGAGTCTGCGTTCACAGCTGAGGATCGCTTCGGCCTGTCGTACTGGGATTGCCTGATCGTGGCCGCTGCGGTGACTGCGGACTGCGACTACCTGCTCAGCGAAGATCTCCAGGACGGGCAAATCCTCGACACAGTGACCGTCGTGAATCCGTTCACACACCGTCCCGAAACGATCCTTTGAAGAAACAACCGATGTCGGATCCTGTCCACGCCTGCAGCTGCTGCAGGGCGCGCTCGGACGAAGTCGCCTCGTCACTCCAGATGCGCGGGTTGGTCGCCACGCCGAAGAACTCATAACAACAAGGCCAAGGGATCGCCCAGACCTCGCTGCCCTCGGCAAGCCCGCGCATGATCTGCACTGCGGAGTCGTGCTCAGGCAATTCACGGCGATGGGCGTAGACCAGCCACATTGGAGTCGACGGCTATCACCGTGCGGCCCCGCCGCCGTAGATCACTTCACGCAACTCGGGCCACGAGTAGCGTTCCAGCGGATTCGGCGCCTCTGGGTCGCCCACACTGAGATCCTCGAGCACGTAGGACCCGGCTTCGGCGCTCTCCGACAGCACGCTGCGCAAGCCGGCTTCGACGACGGCGCGCAGGGTGCAGCCGTTCTCTATCACTACTATCGTGAAAAAGGAGCGCATCGGCTGTGAGCCTCACTCAGGAACAAATCGACTTCCGGGCCGTGCTGCGAGACTTCGCGGCCTCTGAGATCGCTCCTCACGCTCAGGCGTGGGACCGCGAGCACGTCTTCCCCGTCGAGGCAGTCCACGCGATGGGCGACTTGGGCTTGTTCGGGCTGATCTTCGACGAGGATCACGGCGGCTCGGGCGCCGACTTCACCACGCTTTGCATCGCCATAGAGGAGATCGGGCGCGCCGACCAGTCCATGGGCATCACCTTGGAGGCAGGCGTGTGCCTGGGCGCCAAGCCGATAGCCGAGTTCGGTTCCGCCGAGCAGAAGGCCGTCTATCTGCCCGACTTGGTGTCGGGGCGGCGTCTGGCGGGCTTCGGCCTGACCGAGCCCGACGGCGGCTCCGACGCGGGCGCCACCAAGACGCGGGCCGTGCTGGAGGGCTCGGGCGCCGAGGCGCAGTGGGTGATCGACGGCGCCAAGACCTTCATCACCAACTCCGGCGCCGACATCACCAGCCTCGTGACGGTCACGGCGCTGACCGACGAGGGCGTGTCGTCGATCATCGTGCCGTCGGGCACTGAGGGTTTCATCGTCGAACCGCCGTACCGCAAGCTGGGCTGGCACGCGTCCGACACCCACGGACTGGTCTTCGACGGCTGTCGAGTGCCCGAAGCGAACCTCCTGGGCCGTGCGGGGCAGGGCTTCCAGCAGTTCTTGTCCACGCTCGACGACGGACGCATCGCCATCGCCGCGCTGGCCGTGGGCCTGATCCAGGCCTGCCTCGACGAATGCATCGCATACGCCAAGCAGCGTCAAGCTTTCGGCAAGAGCATCGGCAGCTATCAGGCTGTGGCGTTCAAATGCGCCGACATGGCCGTCGCGGCCGAGACGGCCCGCCAGATGACCTACACCGCCGCGGCGCTCAAAGACGCCGGCGAGCCGTTCAAGAAAGAGGCTGCCATCGCCAAGCTCTACGCCACCGAAGCCGCGGTCTCGGCCACCCGCGAGGCCACCCAGATCTTCGGCGGCTACGGCTTCATCGATGAGACCCCGGTCGCCCGCTTCTACCGCGAC
Source organism: Acidimicrobiaceae bacterium (assembly GCA_026708645.1). Taxonomy (GTDB): domain Bacteria; phylum Actinomycetota; class Acidimicrobiia; order Acidimicrobiales; family Aldehydirespiratoraceae; genus Aldehydirespirator. The sequence continues at coordinate 39,204 of JAPOUM010000032.1, forward strand.
GCCAAGATCCTCGAGATCGGCGAAGGCACCAGCGAGATCCAGCGACTGGTGATCTCCCGCGAACTGGGCCTCGGCGCATCCGCCTGACGAGACTGCTGCTCGCTGGCGCCGGGGGGGGGGGGTGAGCCCCGCCGACGGCGGCGCCGTCATCCCTGGAAGGTTCGCCGGTCCACGAGGCGGGAGACTTCGCCGTTGAGCGACATGGTGTACAACTCGCCGGAGGCGTCCTCGCCGAAGGAGATCAGCCGGCCGCCGGGCACGTCGGCGCCCAGGTCGCGGAACTCGATCTCGCCGCCGGAGATCTGCAACGCCCAGAGCCGTGACGTGCAGAAGTCGCCGAACACGTAGGCCCCGTAAAGGTCCTCGATGGCGCTGCCCCGATAGACGTATCCGCCTGTGACGCTGCAGCCGTCGCTGTGGCCGTACTGCCACACCGGGTCGACGTTGCCGGGCGGCTTGTCGCCGGCGAAGCTGTGCAGGCCTTCGCGCAGCCGCCAGCCCAGATTGGCCCCGGCGCCGCCTCCGTTGGCCGCCAGCAGCAGCGTCACTTCCTCGTACTGGTCCTGACCCACGTCAGCGATCCACAGGTCGCCGGTGTGACGGTCGAACGAGAAGCGCCAAGGATTGCGGACACCGTTCAGGAAGATCTCGGGCCGCCTGCCGCCGTCGGCGTCGGCCGTGAAAGGATTGCCGGCCGCGGCAACGTAGGCGTCTTCGCCTGGGGGGCTGTCGGGGCGCGGGTCGATCCGCAACAGAGCACCCAGCCAAGTGCTGGGATCCTGGCCTGAGTCGAGCGGATCGCCTCCCGATCCGCCGTCACCGAAAGCGACGTAGAGGAACCCGTCGGGGCCTACGGCCAGGTCGCCGCCGTTGTGGTTGCCGAACGGCTGGGCTTGCATGAGGATGTTGCGCCGCCGGTCGCCGAGACGGTCGCCGTCGCGTTCGAAGGCATCGACGCGGCTGTCGCCTGCGAGGTCGGTGAAGTTGACGTAGAGCCACCCCTCGGTGACGGCGATGCCGAGGAGCCCGTGCTCGCCTGTCGTCCGAGTCTCGGCGCTGATGTCGAGGATCGTCTCCACCACCTCGCCGCTGCCGGGGTCGACTCTTGAGACACGGCCGACTCTCTCGGCGATCCAGAGCAGGTCGTCGCCGGGGGGCGCAGCCATGTCGATCGGCTCAGAGAGGCTGAGAAGCGGCTGCAGGGCCACTTCGGCGTCGAAGAAGTCGCCGTCGGGACCGACGGCGGTGGTGGCGGAGGTCGCTGTTGATGTTGCTGATGTTGTTGCTGTTTCGGGAGCGGTCTGCTGCTCAGATCCGGGCGTCTCCCGGCCTGCCTGCGCCCGCGCCGCCGGGTCCTGCTGCGACGCGAGCGGCGCGGCTGCTGCTGAGCCGGTTCCGTCGTCTGAGCTCGGCGCTGTGCCGCCCGGACCGTCGACGGCGGAAGTGGCGGTCACAACGGGCGCCGTCGGCACGGGGACCGCAAGCTCGTCGTCGGCCGCGCATGCCGCGCCGAGGAGCGCCGGCGTCGTCATAGTGAAACTCCAAATCAGGAGTCTGCGTCGCATCCCCGAGCCTGTTGCTGCGTGCCGCGCCTTCGAAGTCCGGCGGCTGAGTCGCCTCACCGGGCGATCCGGCGGATCAGGCCCTCCTGCACCACCGAAGCCACCAGGCGTCCGTCGCGGGTGAACACCCTGCCGGTTGCCAAGCCTCTGGCGCCGCCGGCGGACGGGGTGTGCTGGTCATAGAGCAGCCACTCGTCGGCGCGGAACGGCCCGTGGAACCACATGGCGTGATCGAGGCTCGCCATCATCACCGACGGGTCGCCTGCGGCGGTGCCGTGGGGCGTGAGGGTCGTGTCGAGCAGGGTCAGATCGCTGGCGTACGTCAGCAGGCAGGCGTGCAGCACCGGGTCGTCGCCGAGGACGCCGTTGGCTCGCATCCACACCAGCTGATCGGGAGGCAGAGGCCCGCTGCGATCGAGCGGGCTCGTGGTCACATAGCGGATGTCCAAGGCCTGCATCCACTTCCACAGATTGTTCGGCGATGAGCCGGGGCTGCGCTGCGCCAGGGTCTCGGGGTCGGGAACTCGCGGCATCTCGTCGGCGTGCTCGAAACCGTCCTCGGCGACATGGAACGAGGCCGCCAACTGGAAGATGGCCCTGCCGTGCTGGACAGCGACCACGCGTCGGGTGGTGAACGACCTTCCGTCTCGTATGCGGTCGACGTCGTAGATCACCGGAGTCTTGGGGTCGCCCGCACGCAGGAAGTAAGCGTGCAGCGAATGCACCGATCCCCGCTCGACTGTGCGGGCGGCGGCCACCAAGGCCTGCCCGGCGACTTGGCCGCCGAAGATGCGCTGACGGTCGTCTTCGGGTGAGCGGCCACGGAACAAGTTGACTTCGACGGCTTCGAGGTCCAATATCGCCACCACATTGTCGAGCGCTGTCTGCATCGCCCCATGATGCCCGCTGAAGCCCCGAGTCCGCGCGTTGCCGACGCTTTTGGCTTCCCTGTTCTCTTGGCTTCTAATTCCATGGGTTGACCACCTCAAGATCTAGACCCCAGAAATCCCCGGTGTTCCTTGTGGCGAGAGCCAGCCCGTTCGCGGCAGCGGTCGCGGCTATGAGGGCATCGCCAAGATCGAGGGAGCGGCCTGACTGTCGGGCCAGGGCACGAAGCCGGGCGGCCTCGGCGGCTTCAGCACGACCGACAGGAAGGATCCGGTCTGCATGGAGCGCGGCCAACGACTTCAAGGCTGCCGCGATCTTGTCCCTGCGCCAGCCGACCGGAAGCAACGCCACACCGTAGTCCAGCTCATGCAGAACGATCGTCGAGAGCCAGAATTGACGATCAGCAGTCAGGAAACTCAGGACACTGCCATCAGGCTCGGGGCGGACCGTCTCCGACACGACGTTGGTGTCGAGCAGAACCCCGGTCATATCGCGTCGGGATCCGAGCCGGCAAAGGGCGTGCTCCGATCGGAATGCCGGTGCGGAATCTCGAGTTCATAGCCCCTCGGCATGTGCTCGATGAGCCAACGGCCGACAGAAGCGTCCCGCGACGACCGTTCCTCCCAAAGCCTTTCCGGAACTATGACGAAGGTATGGCGCCTTCCGATGCGTTGCGGTCCATCCTGTTCGGCGCATCGCAAGATATGCGAAAGTCGTGCCTTGGCATCGGCAACCGTCCAAGGCGCCTGCTTGCTGACTGATCCGGGATCCATGGAGAACACTTTCTTCGACTCGGTAAATATATAACGACTCGTAAATATAAACTAGTCTATACTAGATTAGTGTAGCTCAAGCGTCAACCTGAGCTTCAACCTAAGCGTCAAACTGAGCGTCCGGCGCGCCGAGCGCCGAGGTGCTCGACGCAGAGGCGGTGTTCACGCCAATAGCCTGCCGTCGTGTCGTCAGCGACCGCCGCGCTGCGAAGGCTGAGATCAGAGCACGGCCTGAAAGCTTTGCGGTACTGCGCCGTGTCGGCGGTAAATGTGGGCATCGGCAGCGGTGTGCTGGCGATTTGTCACGGCTTGCTGGACTGGCCGGCGGTGTCGGCGAACCTTGCGGCCTGGCTGGTGGGCACCGCCCCCGCATATGTGATGAGCAGGGCCTGGGTGTGGCAGCGTCGCGGCCCGCACCGGCTGGGCGGTGAAGTGCTCACTTTCTGGGTGTTGGCGCTTGTCGGGCTGGCCGTATCCTCGTTGGCGGTGGCCACCGTCGAGCGACTCGCCGACGCGACCCCGCTGGTGGTGGCCGCCAGTCTCGCTGCCTACGGGATCGTGTGGGTGGCTCGGTACATTTTTTTGGATCAGGTGCTGTGGAGCGTTAAGGTCGATGGCAAAGATGGATGAGAGCCTGCTGACGATGGATGAGAGCCTGCTACTGGCGGCCGAGAAGGCGCGGGGCTTCATGCCGGGCGAAGAGGGTCTGGCTCTGCACGAAACGGCGGCCGCTCTTGAAGTGGAAGGCCCTCTGCTGGAGGTGGGCAGCTACTGCGGCAAGTCGGCGCTGTATCTCGGCGCCGCTGCGCGGCAAGCGGGCCGGGTGCTGTTCTGTGTGGATCACCATCGCGGCTCCGAGGAGAACCAGCCGGGCTGGGAGCATCACGACCCCGAAGTGGTCGACCCCGAACTCGGATTGATCGACACACTGCCGTTCTTTCGCGGCGCCATCAACAGCGCCGGTCTGGAGAGCACTGTGGTGGCTGTGGTGGGCGATTCGCCGACTGTGGCAGCGCTATGGGGCACACCGTTGGCGATGGTGTTCATCGACGGGGGACACGGCGCCGAGCCGGCGCACCGCGACTACGAGGGCTGGTCGCCGCATGTGGCCCACGGTGGGATTTTGGCGATACACGACGTGTTCAACGATCCCGCCGAAGGGGGTCTCCCGCCCTATGAGATCTGGTCTCGTGCTCTTTCTTCAGGGCGTTTTCAGCAGCAGACAGCGGTCGGCTCGCTGCGAGTCCTCAAACGTGTAGGCGGCGACGGCCGTGAATGAACCGCTGCGAGAATCCCGCCGGTCGATGAGCGCCGGGCTGCGACAGCTTCTGGCCGGTTTGCGCCGCTTGAAGCTCGACCGGCGACGGATCTTGACGGGTGCGACGGTGTTGGGCCTGGTGACAGTGGGATTGGTGAGTCTGATCTTCATGAGCCGCGACACAGCGCCGGACAGCGGCCCGGCGGCCGTCTCAGCAACCTCGCCATCGCTGCCGTCATCGCAGGCTCTGCCGATGATCACGACGGCGTCCGCGTCAGCGTCAGCGGAGCTGCCGTCAGCGAACATTGCCGCCTCCACCACATCATCGGCATCGACCACATCATCGGCATCGACCACAACGACGACACCGACTACGACCACGACAACCACCGTCGCCGCTGCCGTCAGAGACGAGCCGCCGCCGGCCACGACCACAGCGCCGGCGGCCGCTGAACCCGTCGGCGATGAAGAGCCAGAGTCCGACAGACCGGAGTCCGGGGATGAAGACGGGCAGGCAAGCCTCGAACAGGGCCGAGCCGCAGACCCCGGTCCGGGCACCGCCGCGAACACCGCTGCCCGCGAGACGCTGGTTTCGGAGGGCAACCAGGAATTGCCGGTGCTGCCGCCGGCTGAGGCGCCGCCGCCGCCTCGGCTTCCGCAGGTTGTTCCCGACGGCGACTTGGTCTATTTCACTTTCGACGACGGACCCCATCCCGTCTACACCCCGCAAGTGCTCGACGTGCTGGCCCGACACGGCGTGCAGGCGACGTTTTTTGTGATCGGAAAGATGGTCGAGTTGTATCCCGAGGTCTTCGAGCGCATCATCGCAGAGGGGCACACAGTCGCCAACCACACCTGGAACCATGAATCACTGGCAGGACTGTCTCGTGCGGAGTTCGATCGGACCGTCAGCGCTACTCAGGCGATTCTCGGCGAGCACGCCACGCCTTGCATACGCCCCCCCTACGGCGCGACGGACGCATCCACCAAGAAGTGGTCCGCGGCGCACGGGCTGGATTTGCATATGTGGTCGGTGTCGCCCAGCGACTGGCTGCAACCGCCGGCCGAAGAGATCGCCGACTACATCGTGAAGCGGATCAGGCCCGGGTCGGTGGTGCTGCTGCACGACGGCGGCGGCCCGCGCGCCGAAACCGTCCGCGGCCTGGATCTCGCGCTGGAGCAACTAGCGGAACGCAACTACAACTACGCGCCGCTTTGTTTTTGAATTGATCTGATCGCAGGCCGGGCGCGTCCAGCGGCATCAGGTCGGCATCAGCCACGAGCTGCTCTGCATTCGAGTGCTCTGAACGCAGTCGGATCCATTCGGCGTGCTACGCTGCCGCCCGCCGACAGGCAGCGAAGCCGGTTCGAACCCGGAACTGTCCCGCAGCGGTGAAGCTCCCCGGCCTCAGGCCGGAGAGACGAGTCCGATCGCCTGGCTGCCGGCTTGAAGGACCGACCCTCGAGGCAAGGGAAGGCCTGTGCGGTGGCGACCCTGCTGCTCGGCCCTGAACTCGAGCAGAAGGGAGACCCATACATGATCTTCACCGCAAACCGTTCCCAAACGGGCCGCGCCGCAAACCGGCGGGCTCTCGGCTTCACACGGCGCCTGTTCGCAGTGTCAGCGGTTCTCGCCGTGATGTCTGCGGCTGCAGGCTGCGGCGACGACGACAGCAGTGACGCAGTCGCTCAAGCCGCAACCACGACTGCGGCCGCCGAACCGTCCGCGACTGCGGAGACCGCCGCCTCCACAACAACAACATCAACAACGACAGCAGCGACGACAGAGGCCACGGCCACAACCACGACTGCGGCCGCGGCGCCCGCCACAACAGTGACTGTGGTCACTCAAGACGCAGGCGTCGAGCGGATCGTCTCGATCTCGCCGACCGCGACCGAAATGGCTTTCGCCATCGGCGCCGGCGACCTGATCGTGGCTGTCGATCGGTACTCCTACTACCCCTCCGAGGCGCCGGTGACCGACCTCGACGGCTGGAGTCCCAACGTCGAGGCCATCGCCTCGTACGAGCCCGACCTGGTGCTGATGCAAGGCGGCGTCGAGACTGCCGAGCAGCTCGAGGCGCTCGGCATCGATGTCTGGTCCCATAACGCGCCCGCCACCTTCAGCGACGTTTATCAGCAGATCGAACAACTCGGAGAAGCTGTCGGCCTGACCGCTGAAGCAGCGGCGCTGAACGCTGAGATCAGTTCACAGATCGACGATCTGGTGGCCGCCGCTCCCGACGCTTCGGGCCTCAGCTACTACCACGAACTGGACAACACGCTCTACACGGTGACCAGCGGCACTTTCGTGGGAGAGGTCTACGGGCTCTTCGGCTTGGAGAATGTGGCTGACCCGGCCGACTCCGACGGGAGTTCTTTCGGGTATCCGCAGCTCAGTGCCGAGTATCTGGTCGACGCCGACCCTGATCTGATCTTTCTGGCTGACACGTTGTGCTGCGGCCAGAACGCTCAGACTGTGGCCGAAAGACCCGGCTGGGATCAGCTGACGGCAGTCCAGAACGGCCGCATCGTAGAACTCAACGACGATGTCGCCTCGCGCTGGGGTCCCCGCCTGGTGGAGTTCATCGCCGCCATATCCGAGGAGCTGGCGTCTCTAGATGCCGCAGGCTCAGGCTGAGCCTTCTCACGGCGCGGCTTCGTCCGAGTGAGCGATCCTGACAGGAGCACCGGGTTGGGCGCCGGCACTGAGCCGAGCCTGCATTCAGCAGGTTTGACGCCCGTCGCCGTCGTGGCCGCGGTGGCGGCGGTCGTGATCGCTGCCGGCGCCGGTCTGGCTGTCGGACCCGTGAACATCGCTGTTCACCGGGTTGGTTTGCAGCTGCTCGACGCTCTGCCCGCAGTTTCGCTCGACTCGGGCCTCAGCAGCACTCATGCCGCTATCGTCGAGCAGATCCGCCTGCCTCGGGTCGCTCTCGGCCTGCTGGTCGGTGCCACCCTGTCGATGAGCGGCGCCGCCTATCAGGGCGCTTTCCGCAACCCGCTGGCTGATCCGTATCTGCTCGGGATCGCCGCCGGCGCCGGGCTCGGCGCCACCGTCGCCATCACCAGCAACCTCGGCGACGGCGCCGGAGCGTTCGACCCGGTGCCCATGGCTGCCTTCGCGGGGGCGCTGGTGTCGGTTTCGGTGTCGTATCTGGTGGGCCACATCGGCGGGCGCTCGGTGGCTTCGCTGATACTGGCGGGCATCGCAGTGGCGAGCTTCCTGACGGCCTGCCAGACCTATGTGCTGCAAGCCAACAGCGACGCCTTCCGGCAGATCTTCTCGTGGATTCTGGGCCGCATTGCCACTTCGGGATGGTCCGAGCCGGCTCTGCTGCTGCCCTACTTCGCGGTCACCGCGACGGTGGTGCTGCGCTATCGCCGTGCGCTCGACGTGCTGTCGGTGGGCGACGAGGAAGCTGCGGCGCTGGGGATAGCGCCCAGGCGGGTGCGTCTGATAGTGGTGCTGGCCGCTTCGCTGGGCGCGGCTGCGGCGGTGTCGGTGAGCGGCCTGATCGGTTTCGTCGGCATCATCGTGCCCCATGCCGTGCGACTCGTGTTCGGCGCCAGCAATCGGGTGGTGCTGCCACTGTCGATTCTGTTCGGGGCGGCTTTCATGACGCTGGCTGACTTGGCGGCTCGGACCGTTCTGACGCCGGCGGAACTGCCGATCGGCGTGGTGACCGCTTTTCTGGGGGCGCCGTTCTTCGCTTTGGTGCTGCGAACCAGCCGACGGGAGATCTGGTGACCATTGAGGCCGCCGGTTCGGCTGCGCCCGCCGTCGCGGTCGAGCCCGCCGGTTCGGCAGCATCTCAACTTCAGTCGCTGCCGGTTCCGTGTGCGGGGCCGTCAGTGCCGTCGTCACCGGCTGCCCCGGCATCGAAAACCACCAGATCGGCATCGGCGCCGCCCGAGATCCGGCTGCGGGGCGTGGGAGTGAACCTGGACGGCGCCGACGTGCTGCGAGGAGTGGACTTCGAAGCAGCGGCAGGCGAGTGGATCAACATCGTCGGCGCCAACGGCGCAGGCAAGACTACGCTGCTGAGAGCCTTGCTGGGTCTCGTGTCTTACAGTGGCGACATCACCGTGGCCGGGCTTCAGGGTCGACGACACCGACGGCGTCGTGCGCGCAAGCTTGCATACGTGCCGCAGGCGCCGGTCGTTCCCCCGGGTATGCACGTCAGCGACTACGTGCTGTTGGGTCGAGTGCCGCATCGAGGCGTTTTCGCCGGCGAAACCCCTGAGGACGTCGGTGTCGTGATCGAGACCCTGGCACGTCTTGATTTGAGCGATTTTGCCGGTCGGACGGTTCAGTCGCTGTCGGGCGGTGAGCGCCAGCGGGTGGTGATCGCTCGGGCCTTGGCCCAGCAGGCTGATGTGCTGCTGCTAGACGAACCCACCACAGCGCTCGATCTCGGCCATCAGCAGGAAGTTCTCGAGTTGGTGCAAACGCTGCGCCTCGAGCGTGGCCTCACCGTGGTCGCCACACTGCACGACCTGACCTTGGCAGCCCGTTACGGTGACCGCGTCGCCATAATCTCAGACGGGAGCGTTGTTGCGACCGGCCCGCCCGCGGAGGTGTTGACCACTGACAACATCGCCGCTCACTTCGGGGCGACCGTGCGGATCATCGACGACCTCGAGGGTCCCGTGATCGTTCCGACAGCGGGTCTGCGCAGTGAACAGCCGGAGCATCGCCGGCCGGCGGCAGGCCGGTTGGAGTCCCACAGCGGAGGAAACCATGAACAGAAGAGGAAACCATGAACAAAATCAATCCTGACGACTCAGACACTCAGACCGCTCAGACTGCTCGGACCTTTGAAGCAGCTGACTCAGCGAGCACTGCTGCCGGGACCATCGACACGCCGCCGGAGTCGGATCCGCGACCCGGCGGGATGTGCAACGCCAAGAGCTTGGTAGTGGTCAACACCGGTGACGGCAAAGGCAAGTCTTCGGCTGCGTTCGGCACGGTCCTGCGCGCCAAGGCCCGCGGTTGGCGGGTCGCCGTGGTGCAGTTCCTGAAGTCACCCGACTGGGTGACCGGCGAGCAGTTGATGGCCGAGCCGCTGGGCGTCGATTTCTGGTCGCTGGGCGAGGGTTTCACTTGGGACAGTGACGACTTGACCCGTGACGAAGCCGAAGCCCGAGAGGCTTGGCGCCACGGCAAGGCTCTGGTGGAAGCGGGGGAGCATCGGCTGGTGGTGTTCGATGAGATCACCTACCCGTTGAACTGGGGCTGGATCGACGAGGCCGAGGTGGAGGCGACGTTCCGCGACCGTCCCGAGCAGGTGTCGCTGGTGCTGACCGGGCGCGACGCTCCCGAATGGATGATCGAACTGGCCGACACCGCCACCGAGATGGTCAAAACCAAGCATGCCTATGAATCCGGGGTTCTGGCCAAAAAAGGCATCGACTACTGAGAGGGCGCGATGGTGCTCATGGTGCTCACCGGAGGCGTCCGCTCAGGCAAGTCGACTGCGGCGGTGAACGCAGCCGCGTCTCAGGGGGCGCCTGTGACGTTCGTCGCCACTGCCGAAACTGGCGACGACGAGATGGTCGAGCGCGTCGCCCGGCATCGGGCTGAGCGTCCATCGCATTGGGCCACCGTGGAGGCGCCGCACGATTTGGCCGCCGCCGTGGCCGATGTTGATCCGGCAGACACGATCGTGATTGATTGCCTGGCCGTCTGGGTGTCCAACCGGATGCTCTCACGACAAACCGCCAGTCAGACTATGGACGAGCGGTCAGCTGCCGAGCGGTCAGCTGCCGAGCGGTCAGCTGCCGAGCCGGCAGCCACACAACAAGCATCTGCTGAGCAGGTGTCTGCCGTGCGGGCGCCTGCCGAGCAGACGAATGCTGAAATCGTCGCGGAAGCTGCTGGGCTGGCACGAAGTCTGGCCGTTCGTCGTGGGCTGGCTGTGATCGTCACCAACGAGGTCGGCTCGGGAGTGGTGCCGCCCACACCTCTGGGGCGCGAGTTCCGCGATCTGCTGGGCTCGGTCAACCAGGCGGTGGTGCAAGCCGCCGACAGCGCCTATCTGGTGGTGGCCGGACGCTTGCTGGCCTTGGAGAAAGCGCTGGCAAGTGAGAGTTAGTCGCTTCGCAGCTGTGTATTCCCGCTGGAGTTCGCTGCGCTCACAGGCCGCTCGGGCCACGACTTCGCCTGCGTGTGAACGCTGTCGGCTCTCCTATCGGCTCGGCCTGTTGGTCGATCCTGTAGAAAGCTTGAGTTCGGTGTCGTCCGAGGCGCATATCGAAGAAGCCAAGCAAGGAAGGTGAAACAATGAAGGCGCCGAGTGGAAGACAGCAGCCGAGCCGCGCTTGCATGAGTCTGGCTTTGCTGCGGGCAGTGTCATGAATGCAGCCGGCGGAGAGCAGCAGGCGTCTGCGCATTCGCCCGGTGGGTTGTTGGCGGCGCTGTTGCAAGGCCGTCATCCCCCGGATGCGGCGGCCAGCGCTGCGGTGGCGGACCGAGCCGCTGATGTGCTGCGCCCGCAAGGCGCTTTTGCGCGCCTCGATGCGGCGGCCGGGTGGTTGGCCGGCTGGCAGGGCGCCACCAGACCGCAGGTTCGGCAACCTCATGTGATCGTGTTCGCCGCCGACCACGGCGTGGCCGAAGACGGTGTCAGCGCGTATCCCCAAGAGGTGACCGCGTCCATAGCCGCCGCCATCGAAGCCGGCGTCGCCACGGTGTCGGTGCTGGCCCGCCAGGTCGGCGCAACCCTCGATCTGGTGGACGTGGGGATCGGCCGTCCCACCGCCAACATTCGGGTCAGCGACGCCATGAGCCTCGAAGAGTTCGATCTAGCGGTGGCGGCCGGCGCTGACGCGGTCGCTTCGGTCCAGGCCGATCTGCTGATAGTCGGCGAGATCGGCATCGCCAACACCACTGCGGCCGCAGCGGTCGCCGCAGCCGTGCTCGGCGGCTCGGCTTCTGATTGGGTCGGTCCCGGCAGCGGCGTTGCCGGCGCCGCCTTGGCCCACAAGTGCGATGTGGTGGCTGAAGCCCTCGAGCGGGTGGGAGCTGTCACGCCGTTGCAGGCTCTGCGCCGCCTCGGAGGCCGTGAACTGGCTGCCATGGCGGGCGCTGTAGCCGAAGCTCGGCGAAGGCGCCTGCCGGTGATCCTGGACGGGTTCATCGCCACCGCTGCGGTCGCGCCGTTGGCGGCGGCCGAACCCGGCAGTCTCGACCATTGCTTGGCGGGGCACTGCTCGGCTGAGCCGGGCCATCAGCGGGCGCTGCAGGCTCTGGGGCTCGATCCGTTGATGCGGCTCGATCTGCGGCTGGGCGAAGGTTCGGGCGCTCTGCTGGCTGTCCCCTTGGTCCGCATGGCGGCGGCTTGCGTGACCGAAGTGGCGACCTTCTCTGAGTGGGGGCTGGAGGCCGAGTGACCAGGAGAGCCGACAGTGTCGCCACAAGTCGAGGCCGTGACCCGAGCGGCCCCAAGCCGCCGCGAACACGAGCCGCAGTGACGCCGCTGCGCCTGCCAGCGCACCCCGAGCCACCGGGGCGCGCCTCAGGCCGCAGCGAACACAAGCTGCAATGACGCCATCGCGACGCTACGAACTCGTCTCGCCGATCTCCAGTCCGTCCGGCACTGTGATCGGCGCTGCAATGATGCCTTCGCGACGCGACGAACTCGCCTGCGCGCGCTCGCTTTCAGGTAGGTGAGCTTGCGGGCCGCCTGGGCTTTCTTGACGAGGCTGCCCGGCGGGACGCACCCCCGAAACGACCGGGAACTGGGCCGCAGCGTCTGCTGGTTCCCGCTGGTGGGCGTAGTGATCGGAGCATTCTCGGGCGCTGTCTACTGGTGGCTGCACGGCCCGCTGGGCGCCGCGCTGTCGGCGTCGGCGGCGGTGGCTGCGAGCGTCGTCGTCACCGGCGCCTTCCACGAGGACGGTCTAGCTGACACGGCCGACGCTCTGGGCGGTGTCACCCGTGAGCAGCGCCTCGAGATCATGAAAGACTCGAGGGTGGGCACTTTCGGTGTGCTGGCGCTGGTGCTGACGGTGCTGGTGCGAGTGTTCGCTGTGTCGTCGCTGGCGCCGCTGGACGGTTTGGCGGCGTTGCTGCTGGCTCACATGCTGGGGCGTGCCATGGCTGTGGCGGCCATGGCGACGATGCCCGCGGTGTCAGGCGCCGGCCTCGGCCACAGCTACACGACCCATCTCTGTCGGGTGCGGACTGCGGTGTCGGTGGCGGTGTCGTGTGCGGCTGCTGCCGGTCTGGGAGTGCCGGGAGCGGCGGGGCTGGCGGTCGCTGCCGTGGCGACGGTTCTGGTGCTGACGGTGGCTCGGCGAGCCTTCGGCGGCATCACCGGCGACGTCCTGGGCGCGGTCGAGCAGGCCGGCGAGGTGGCTGTGCTGGTCGCCGCGGCAAGCCTCGCCGAAACCCAAGCCTGGACCTGGCTTTGACGGTCGATCTCTTGGTGCCACAGTCCCTAGAGTCATCGGATGCCGACAGATGGGGATAGTTGCGTGCCTGACTTGCTTCGAAGTAGCGTAATTGCATGCTTCCAAGACAATCGGAGGAAGCATCATGAGGACCCTCCCGTGTAGTGGCACATGGCTGACGAAGTAGCACTACCCGAATATGAAAGGCCGCCGGTCGTTGAGGTGGCCCTAGCTGTCGAGTTCGAGCAGGCTGTCAGGTTCCGCACTCTTGATCTCGGTCGGCTGGCCGCCGAGTGGGCCGGCTCGCTGCCGAAGGCTGACGAGCGGCCGCCGTTGCCGCGCATGGATTGGCCCGGCGACGATCTAGTCGAAAGTCTCTTAGATGATCTGTTCGACAACGCGGAGCGGGTGGTGCCCCCTCGCCTCTGGCTTCAGAACGACGCAGGCGATCAAGTAGTGCAGATTCAGCAGGACAGGCTCGTAGTGAACTGGCGTAAGGAAGGATCCGGCGCGTATCCGCGGTACAAGGTCGTACGCGAACGACTGCAGGATGCGTGGCAACGGCTGGAGCGCGTCTGTGGTGACTTGGGCCATGACGAACCGACTCCCGACATGTGTGAGATACAATATATCAACAACATTGGAATAGATGAAGGTTGGCAGTCATCCCAAGATACAGCAAGATTGCTAGTTCCCTGGCGAGGCGTTAGCGACAACAGCTTCATTCCCGCAAAACATTTATGCCAATTCAGTTTACATTGCCTCTTCCCAGAAGATCGGGAAGGTTAGCTGAATGTGGACAGCTGGACAACATCGGAACCTGAAAAAGATAATATAAATGCAACGAGCATGATGTTGAACCTGACAGCTAGGGGTCATGCACTGTCCAATGATCTGGAGAGCGCTTTGGATTTCTTTGATGTTGCTCATCGCTGGATTGTCCTAGGCTTTACAGCAGTCACTTCTTCAGAAGCACATAGTATCTGGGGACGCCTACAATGACTCTTATACATCAGACTAGCCCAATAGCGACAAACGTTAAACCGTGGAACTCTCGTATAATAGGAGTATCAGAGACTGTATCGCAATCAGCAACATCTCACTCATTGCCTGTCCGCATTAAGCCGCCGTGGTCTTCTGGTCTCATTTTTCAAGAACTTCTAGCGCAGCCATGGTTTTTGAATGTATATGAACGGCTCCGGCGGTTCATGTCATATGACAGAAATTGGAACGGATACGGCGAAGAAGCCATCAGTCAGCGGGCTGTAGTTCGCACTCTGGTTGTTCTCTACCGAGTTGCTCTTGGAGGGCCAGAACCTGTAGTCGTTCCTATGTCACATGGCGGCATACAAGTAGAGTGGTATTACTCTGGAACAGAGATCGAAATTGATGTGCCGCCTTCTGGTCCATATTCTCTTCTCATTGTGCATCCAGACGGCAAGTTCGATGAGAAAGTGGTGGATGATTTGGAAGATCCCATTTGGGTGCGTCTCAATCCTGTAATTTTAGGATTGCAATAGCTGGTGATGCATGGCACGCTATCAGGTAGAGCGCGGCGAAGAATTATGGCGTAGAGTGCATCCAGATCCGGCGTGAAGAGGCTGTAGTGCGTCTGCTTCTCCCTGACGAGCGCCTCGTCGCCGACCGGATCGAGGGAGCGAGCAGGGGGGTGGGCTTGTGATTTTCGGGTGGGTGGTAGTCTCGTTGGGCAGGCTCGAACAGGCAGGAGGCAGCTTTGCGGAGCCATGAAATCGACTATCGGATCTACGGTGACGACATGCAGTTCGTCGAGGTCGAGCTCGACCCCGGCGAGGTGGTCGTGGCCGAGGCTGGCGCCATGATGTACATGGAGCAGGGCGTCACCTTCGAGGCCAAGATGGGCGACGGCTCCGACCCAGACCAGGGCACCTGGGGCAAGCTCAAGTCCGCGGCGAAGCGGGGCATCACCGGCGAGGGCCTGTTCATGACGCATTTTCGCAACAGCGCCCCCCAAGGCAAGCAGAGGGTGGCCATGGCAGCGCCGTATCCCGGCAAGATCCTGGCGGTGAACCTGGCCCAGGCTGGCGGCCGGCTGCTGGCCCAGAAGGACGCCTTCCTGTGCGCCGCGTCGGGGACGAAGCTCGACATCGCCTTCAACCGCAAGCTCGGCACCGGGATCTTCGGCGGGGAAGGCTTCATCCTGCAGTCGATCTCGGGGGACGGACTGGCTTTCATGCACGCCGGCGGGACCATCATCGAGAAGCATCTTCAGGGCGAGACGCTGCGCATAGACACCGGCTGCATCGTGGCGTTCCAGCCGCAGATCCAATATTCGATAGAGAGAGCCGGGAACCTCAAGTCGATGGTGTTCGGAGGCGAGGGGCTCTTCTTGGCGACGCTCAGCGGCACGGGCCGGGTGTGGCTGCAGTCACTGCCGTTCAATCGCATCGCTGACCGGGTGATCGCCAACCTGAGACACGGCGGCTCGCAGGACGAAGGCTCGTTGGCGGGCGGCCTCTCGTCGATCTTCTCTCGCTGAGCCTCCCCGCCGCCCGGCCGTGCCGGCGTTTCAGACGATGGCGATGTCGAATGCTCCCAGCGTGTTGAAATCGAATCGGAAATCGTCGCCTGGTGACACTGTCATCGGCCGGGTGAACGAGCCCGACAGGATCAACTGCCCGGCCTCCAGCTTCAGGCCGCGTTCGGCGTAGCGTCGGGCCAGCCACACGATGCCGTTCGCGGGATGGCCGAGCACTCCGGCGGCCAGCCCGGTCTCTTCTGCTGCGCCGTTGCGGTAGGCGACAGCGCCCACCCAGCGCAGATCCGTCCGTCGCGGCGCCAGCGGCTCGCCTCCGGTGACGACGCCAGCGTCGGCGGCGTTGTCGGCGATGGTGTCGACCACGGTGCGGGTGCGCCCGCTGACCGGGTCGGTGCGAGGGGTCCGGGCCGCGATCAACTCCACCGCCGCGGTCACGTGATCGGTGGCGTCCAAGACTTCGTCGATGCTCAAGTCGCCGCCTGCCAGGTCGTCGGCGAGCACGAAGGCCAGCTCCACCTCCAAGCGCAGGTCGCAGAAGTCGGCCGCCGTGACCGGTTGATCCGCGGCGAAGACCATCGCGTCGGTCAAGAACCCCGAGTCGGGAGTGGTGATGTTCATGGCCTGCTGCATGGCTCGGCTGGTGAGGCCGATCTTGTGGCCGATCACTTTCTCGCCGCGGTCGACGCGGATATCCAGCCAAGCGGCCTGAACCCGGTAGGCGTCGTCGACGGTCATCTGCGGGTGGACACTGGTGGTTTGCCGCACCTGCCGCCGCTCGCGCTCAGCAAGGTCGAGCAACTCCGCCTCACCCAGAATTTCTTTTTCAGTAATACAGTTCAATAGACGATCATCTCGAGGGTTGCGCGCAGCTTGGCATTGAGCCTGTTGCGCCTTCGGGCATGCCACAGAAGACCGGTGCAACGTGATCTGACCGGGTGAAGCGATCCAACAGCGATCCAACACACGCGGGTCACGGGATCAGCAGGATCTTGCCTGCGAGGCTGCGGCCTTGCAGCAGGCGGTGTGCCTCGGCTGCTTCGGCCAGCGGCAGCCGCGCCGCGATCCGCACCTCGAGACGACCGTCGGCGATCCAGCCGAACACTTCGCCAGCGCGTGAGTCGAGTTCTTCGCGGCTCGCCAAGTAATCCCAGAGCTTCGGACGGGTCAACCACAGCGACTTGCCCATCAGATGCAACGGAGCTTGCGGCGCCACAGCCCCCGAGGCGTTGCCGAAGGTCACCATGGCACCGCGCGGGCGCAGCAGCTTGAGGCTGTCTTCATAGACGGCGGCGCCGACCCCGTCGTAAACCACGTCTATGGCGTCGGCGCCGACCGCGGCCTCCACCCCGGAAACCAGGTCAGTGGTCGTGTAGTTGACGACATGGTCGGCCCCGGCGCTTCGAGCCAACTCGACTTTGGCGTCCGAGCCGACCGTCGCCACAACTTCGGCGCCGCGGATCTTGGCCATCTGCACGATCAGGCGTCCCGTGCCGCCGGCGCCGGCATGCACTAGGCAGCGGTCGCCGGGCTTGAGCGGCGGGCAGTCGGTCACCAGATAATGGGCGGTGAGGCCCTGCACTCCCGCCGCGGCGGCCGTCTCCAGGGCCACCCCGTCGGGCACCTTGAATGCCGCTGCCGCGTTCACTGCGACCCTTTGTGCGTATGAGCCCGCAGCGCCCGCCCAGCCCACACGGTCTCCGGGCTCGAAACCGCTGACGCCTGCGCCGACTCGCAGCACCGCGCCGGCGCCCTCCTGGCCCAGCACCAGAGGCAGAGCCAAGTCGTAGAGGCCCGAACGGTGATAGGTGTCTATGAAGTTGACTCCGGCGGCGGCCACCTGCACAGTGATCTGGCCTTCGCCCGCCGTCGGCTCGGCGATCCGCACGAGCCGCATCACCTCGGGGTCGCCGGTCTCGGCGATCTGTATCCCTGCGTTGTTTGTGTCTGAATGCGCGGTCATGGCGATCTTTCCTCGGGCGGATCGACGGTGTCAGCGACGCCGGGCGAGACGACGGCGATGCCGTGGACTCTCGCCGACGACGCCAGCCGGTCATCGTAGGTGACGATTCCCTCAAGGTCTGCGCCGAGTTCCAGCGCCGCCGCCAGATGCAGGGCGTCGAGGGTGCGAAGTATCGCCGGATCCAGCATGGCGGCCCTCTCGAACACGCTGGAAGGCAGATCGACGACATGTGTCCGGTCGAGCAGGCGCCGGGCTTCGACGCCGCGGTCCGCAGCGTGCCTTCTCACAACTCTCAGCAGGTCGGTGCGGGTCAAGTCGCTGGAAAAGAGGTTGCCGTCCTGATCGAGAGCGAAGGCCAGCATCGCCTCCGTCTCGGCTTCATGCACGATCAACTTGACCGCCGCCGACGTCTCCAGATAGAAGACCATCAGCAGCGCTCAGCTTCTCGCATTTCTTGGAGAGTCTCCGTGAGGGGCTTGGCGTGGGGCGCCGGAGGCTGGAGGTCCGCGAACGAAAGCGCAGGAGGCCGGAGCCTTCCCGACACGGCCAGTTCTTCGACCCTTGATCCGGGTATGGGACTCAGCAACGCGGCGGGCCGCCCCCGGTCGGTCACGATGATCGTCTCACCTGTCCGGACCCGTGCCACGACGGCCGAGGCATTCTGCTTCAGTTCGCGGATTCCAACCCTGCTCATGTTCTACATGATAGCACAAAGGGGTGGGCTCTTTCAGGGGGCGGCCTCGTCTCGGACAGGGTTGCGCAGGGTCCCGATCTCGGGGACCGTCACCTCGACAATGTCGCCCGGCTTCAGCCAAACCGGCGGATCCAGGCGGGCGCCTGCGCCGGTGGGGGTGCCGGTGAAGATCACGTCGCCGGCTTGCAGACCGATGAAAGTGGACAGATAGTGGATCTGGTATTCGATCCCGAAAGCCATGTTGGCGACCCGGTCGTCCTGGCGCGAGTCGCCGTTGACACGAGTGTTGAGGCGCAAGCCGGCGAGGTCGCCGATCTCGTCGAGGGTCACCAGCCACGGGCCTAGCGAGCCGCTGTGATGCCAGTTCTTGCCCTGGGTGACGTTGAAGCGGCCGTGGCGCACCCAGTCGCGCACCGTTCCCTCGTTGCCGAGGCTCAACCCGGCGATGTGGCTGCGGGCATCCTCGGGCGCGATGCGGCGCCCGCCAGTGCCGATCACCGCCACGATCTCGCCTTCGTAGTCGAGCTGCTGCGATTCCGGCGGTCGCAGCAGCGCCTGACCGTGGCCGACCAGCGTCTCGGGGAAGCGCACGAACACGCTGGGATACGCGTCCGCGTGATCGTCAGCGTGCTCGCTGGCCCGCCCGCCGTAGTTGACGCCTATGCAGAAGATCTTGGGGGGCTTCGGCAGCAGCCGCTCGAAGGTGATCGCCTCGAGCGTGTGATCAGCCCCAGCGGCGTCCCGAGAAGCGTCTCGTGCAGCCTTTCGGGCTTCGTCGAGACGGCCCTGAGCGAGCAGGTCGCTCAGGTCGGCGACTCCGTCGAGGCGCGCCGCAAGATCGATCACCCCGGTGCCGTCTGTGTCGAGCGCCCCGAACGAAGCCTTGCCGTCGACGCTGTAGCTGAGCAGGCGCATCCGTCTTCTCCGTCTCCTCACCGAGTCCCGCCGCCGAAGCCCGAGCTGTCCTGGCGTCGAAGCCCAAGCTGAAATCCAGAACTGTCCCGAACCCTACAATCGTGCCCGGAGAAACCTGGAGAAACTGTGCCGCACATCATCATCGAGCATTCCGCCAACCTGGCCGAACTGACCGACATGAGTTCTTTGGTGGACGCAGTTCATCAAGCGGCCCTCGCCGGGGGCCTGGCCGAACCGGCTGCACTGCGCACCAGAGCCGCCGCCCGGCGCCACTATCGCATCGCCGACGGTGATCCCAGCTACGGGTTCGTCGCGGTCTACGCCCGCATGGCGCCCGGTCGCGACCGCGAGACGATGCGAGAGTTCCTCATACGTCTCATCGACACCGTCGACGAAGCGCTGGCGCCGCTCCTCCCGGAGCATCCGGTGGCTGTCAGCGCCGAAATCCAGTTGATCGACCCGGCCATGCGCATAAACCGCAACCACATCCGCACCCGCCTCTCAGAGCCGCCCGCCGCCCCTTGAAAGATCGAGACTTCGCGCCGATGCCGAGTGGCTCGTGCTTGACTGGTCCGAAGGTGATACAGAGTCGTCAGCCGCGGAGTTGGTCCGGGCCGTGTTAGACGAGATTGAACGCCACGGCTAAGAAATCCAGATGCACG
Organism: Acidimicrobiaceae bacterium; assembly: GCA_026708645.1. Lineage (GTDB taxonomy): Bacteria > Actinomycetota > Acidimicrobiia > Acidimicrobiales > Aldehydirespiratoraceae > Aldehydirespirator. The sequence continues at coordinate 58,831 of JAPOUM010000032.1, forward strand.
GAGGTCATGCCCCGTCTTCGGCTAACGCTGTGTCTGGCTTGCACAGTTTTGTTCACGCGTTCACGGGGTCGCGTGTTGTCCTTCGCCTACTCCGGAGTCGGGAACGTCCGGTGTTTCGGTCAAGAAATGCACGTTATGCAGATCGGTTCAAAAATGTAAGCTATGTAAACCGATCAAGAAATGCACGCTATGTAGCCGTAGTGTAGATTGGCAGTGCGGTTGGGTCCGCAGCGCCTAGCGAAAGCGAGTCCGATGCCTGTTCGGCGGTCTTCTGCATATTTCCCCATTGAGAAGGCGCCGCCTGCGCCTTTCGTTCCGTCGTTCGGCGCCACGCCGCCGAGTCTCGTGGGACGAGACTCCCAGATAACCGAGATTTGCGCCCGCCTCGACGGCGACCCGGCTGGCAGCGGCGGCGTTCAGGCGATCTTGGCGCCGCGCGGGATCGGCAAGACAGTGATGCTCAACGTTATTGAGGAGGCCGCCCGCTCGGAGCGTGGCTGGACCGTGGTCGTCACCGCCGGCTTCGGCGACCCTGTGGCAGAACTCCACAAGGCCGTCTGCAAAGCGCTTGACCAAACGGGCAAGCAGTCGGCGTCCGACAGCCGGCGCACGGTGACGGGAGCGAGCGCCGGTGCCATGGGCGTCCATGCGAGCTTGTCGGTCGCCCCCCGAGCCTCGCAGCGGCGCACATCGTGGGGCGATGACCTGACGGAAGACCTTGAACGGCTCGCGGAGGCGGCCGCCGAGAAGCGCTCGCGTGTGCTGGTGAGCATGGACGAATTGCACGCTGTGCCGCTGGTCAAGGCCCGGCAGATCGGCGCGTGTCTGCAGCATGTCGTCAAACGCCGCCGGTTGCCGGTCGTGTTCGTCGGGGCAGCCCTGCCGACTATGAAGGACACGCTGCTAGCGGACCGGAGATCCACTTTCGTGCAGCGGATCACAACGCTCGAAGTCGGCAACCTCAGCCGCAGCGACGTCCGCCGCGGGATCGAGGAGCCGCTCGCCGACCACGGATGCTCGATCTCCGCGGAGGCGCTGGACTTCGCGGCGTCGGTAATCAGAGGCCATCCCTACATGTTGCAAGTGATGGGCGAGAGGATGTGGCAGACCGCCGACCACGGGCGGAGAGGGATCACGATCAGCGACGCGCGAAGCGCCGCCGCCGGCGCCGAGGCCGTCTTGGCCGACCACCTGTTCCTGCCCACATGGAAGGAGCTGTCCGACGGCGACAAGCGGATGCTTGCTGCGGTGGCGTTGTCTGACGAGGACGCCCCTGTCGCCGCTGCCGCAGGCGAAGCGGGCGGAGTGCGCGCCGGGAGCGTCGGCACTCACCGCCGCCGGTTGATCCTGTCGGGCATGATCCGCCCGGCGGGCCGCGGGCGCGTGGCTCTGACTCATCCTCAGTCACGCGAGTGGCTGCGTCGGTCGATCAGCAGCGGCGAGATCAGCGTTTGAGAAGCTCTCGTGAGCGCCGCGTGACGCTTGGTGGCGCCTCGGGCCAGTTGTTCGGCCTCCAGCCCCGGACGCGACGCCGGGCGATGCCGTAAGGGCCGCGGACCAAGTTCACGCACGCCAGTCGTCCGGCCTCTAGCCTCGGAGGCGCAGCCGAGCGACAGCGGGACACGACATGACTAACCGAGCTCTCAGCGCCAACCTCGCAGAGGCCATCGGGCACCTGGCGCCCTTCAAGGCCGAAACCACGCTGCATCTGATCGACGGCGAGCCCGTCGCGAGCGTCACCGGCGAGACTTTCGCCAACATCTCGCCCATCGACAACTCGCATCTCGGTGATGTGGCCGCCGGCGGCGCTGAGGACGTCGCCGCTGCCGCCGCTGCCGCCCGTCGCAGCTTCGACGAGTGGCGCGACACGCCCGGCGAGCAGCGCAAACGCATTCTCCATGCCGTGGCCGACGCCATCGAGGCCCGCGCCGCGGAGATCGCCCTGCTTGAATCCGTCGACACCGGTCAGGCGATCCGGTTCATGTCCTCCGCGGCGCTGCGAGGCGCCGAGAACTTCCGATTCTTCGCCGACCGCGCCCCGTCAGCCGCGGACGGACTGGCTTTGCCGTCTGCTCATCATCTCAACTACACCAGCCGGCGGGCCATCGGGCCGGTCGGTGTCATCACCCCTTGGAACACGCCTTTCATGCTGTCGACCTGGAAGATCGCCCCGGCTCTGGCGGCGGGCTGCACAGTAGTACACAAACCGGCCGAGTGGAGCCCGTTCAGTGCTGCGGTGCTGGCCGAGATCGCGCTCGAAGCCGGTCTTCCGCCGGGGGTCCTGAACGTGGTTCACGGCCTCGGAGAGACGGCAGGCCGCGCCCTGACCGAACACCCCGAGATAGCAGCCGTGGCTTTCGTGGGAGAGTCCGCCACTGGATCGCTCATCCAGGCTCAGACGGCGCCCACCCTCAAACGGCTCCACTTCGAGCTCGGAGGCAAGAACCCGGTGATCGTGTTCGACGACGCCGACCTCGACCGGGCGATCGACGCGGCGGTCTTTATGATCTACAGCCTCAACGGCGAGCGCTGCACCAGTTCCAGCCGCCTGCTCGTGCAGCGCGGCGTCCACGACCGGTTCATCGCCGGGCTCACCGCCAAGCTCCGCAGCATTGTCGTGGGCCATCCGTTGGATCCCGACACTGTGGTAGGCCCGCTGATCCATCCCGATCACTGCGAGAAGGTGCGCGGCTACATAGCGCTCGCCGAGACCGAAGGCGCGGTCGTCGTGTCCGGCAGGCCGCCCGACGCGGACCTGTTCGCCGGCAGCCTCGCAGGCGGCAGCCTGGCCAAAGGCAACCTGGCCCCGGCCAACTTCGTGACGCCGGTGCTGTTATCGAACGCCGACAACGACATGCGCGTCGCCCGCGAAGAGATCTTCGGCCCTGTGCTGACCTCGATCGCTTTCGACACCGAGGACGAGGCGGTCGGGATCGCCAACGACACCGACTACGGGCTCGCCGCCTACCTGTGGACCGGCGACGTCGGACGGGCCCACCGCTTGGCCGCAGCCATTGATGCGGGCATGGTCTGGGTCAACTCCCAGAACGTGCGGCATCTGCCCACTCCCTTCGGCGGGGTCAAACGCAGCGGCGTCGGTCGCGACGGCGGCGACTGGAGCTTCGATTTCTACATGGAAACCAAGAACGTGGCTGTGGCCTACGGCAGCCACACGATCCCCAAACTCGGAGGTTGAAAGCATGCTTGCCCAGATGCAGACACGGATGCTGATCGACGGCGACTGGACCGAAGGCGCAGCCAGTGAACGCTTCGAGGTCGTCGACCCGGCCACCGGCGAAGGCATCGCCGAAGTCGCCGCCGGAACGGCCGCCGACGCGCTCGCGGCCTGCGACGCGGCCGAGGCCGCCCAGCGCAAATGGGCGGCTGCTGCGCCACGGGAGCGCTCCGAGATCCTGCGGGCCTGCTATCAGACTCTGTTGGAGCACAGCTCCGAGATAGCCGAGTTGATAACCCGCGAGCACGGCAAGCCCCAGGCTGACGCGCTCGGCGAGGTGGCCTACTCGGCTGAGTTCTTCCGTTGGAACGCCGAGGAGGCTGTGCGCGTCCACGGCTCGGTGAGCTTGGCGCCGTCGGGCGACAAGCGGATCATCACCCGTCATCCGCCGGTGGGCGTGGTGGCGATGGTCACGCCGTGGAACTTCCCTGCGGCGATGATCGCCCGCAAAGTCGCGCCCGCTCTCGCAGCCGGCAACGCGACGGTGATCAAGCCGGCCCGAGACACACCGTTGACAGCGCTGCGGCTGGCGCAGCTGCTCGAGGAGGCGGGAGTGCCGCCGGGGCTGGTGAATGTGGTGCCGACCCGGTCGTCGGGCGCCTGGTTCGACGCCGTCGTCGATCACCGGGCGGTGCGGATGGTGTCGTTCACCGGCTCCACCGAAGTCGGGCGGACGCTGCTGCGGCGCTGCGCCGACCGGGTGCTGAAGGTCTGCATGGAACTCGGCGGCAACGCCCCGTTCGTCGTGTTCGCCGACGCCGACCTGGACGCCGCCGTGGCCGGGGCGATGGTCGCCAAGATGCGCCATTCGGCGGAGGTCTGCACCGCCGCCAACCGCTTCTTCGTGGAGGCGCCGGTGGCTGAGGAGTTCACCGAGCGCTTCGCCGAGTCGATGGCCGCCGTGAGAGTCGGCAACGGTTTCGAGCCCGGCGTCACCTGCGGACCGATGATCAACCCGGGCGCAGTCGACAGCATCGACGCTCTCGTGCAGGACGCGCTCGGCCACGGGGCGCGCAAAGTCAACGGCGGAGGGCCGGTGGACGGGCCGGGCTTCTTCTACGAGCCGACCGTGCTCGCCGACGTGGACGCGTCGTCGCCGATCACACGCAGCGAGATCTTCGGCCCGGTTGCGCCGGTGATCGCCTTCGACGACACGAATGCGATGATCGCTGCGGCCAACGACACCGAGATGGGTTTGATCGGCTACGTCTACACCGGCGACCTGGCCAAGGGCTTGCACGTCAGCGAGCGCATCGAGGCTGGCATGGTGGGCATCAACCGCGGCGCCGTGTCGGACCCGGCCGCTCCCTTCGGCGGCATGAAGCAGTCAGGTCTGGGTCGTGAAGGCGCCAGCGAAGGCATCTACGAATTCTGCGAAACCCAGTACATAGCCGCCGACTGGTGAGCCTTGGCGGCGTCGGGGCTAGAGGCCGGCGCCGTCAGTCTGGACGGTTCAGTCGTTGTCGATGATGGTCATGGTGGCTGTGCCGCGTTCGATGGTCGCGCCGGTGGGTTGGGACAGCTGGATGAGGAAGACTTCGTCGCCTTCTCGTTGGTTGTCGTCGTCTAGGAAGGTGAACCCGCTTTTGGTTGTTTCGCCGGGCTGGAACACCATCGTGCCCGACATGCGCCAGAACTCGCCAGTCAAAGCAGTGCGGCCCGCGCCGCCCCAGCGAGCGGCCCAACGCACTGTGACTCTGTGAGGCGCCGCCTGTGACAAGGTCACAGTGAAATCGGCTTGGTCGCCTTCGTCGCCGGAACCGTCATTCACCGATATCAGCACAGTTGTGGTGTCGTCATTGTCAGACACGGCCACCGTCGCCGACGACGCCAAGCCCAGATCGTAGGCGGCGCCGTCGACGAGCGTCGCAGTGATTGTGCCGTTTGCTTCGTCGGTGCTGTCATCAGTGGTGGCGAGCGTCAAGGTGGCTGTGCCCGAGGTGGGGATGGTGACGGTGCGGGTGCCTGCGGTGACGCCGTAGCTGCCGGAGGTCGCGATGGTGACGGTCACGTCGAGGCTGGCGTGCGGCACCGGATCGGCAACCAGTGTGAATACGGCGTTGCCGCCTTCGGTGACGTCGCCTGCTGAGGTGATGCTGACCGCAGGCGTTTCGTTGTCGGCAATGTTGACGGTGGCTGTGGTGGTGGTGTCGAGGTCGTAGGCGGCGCCGTCGACGAGCGTCGCGGTGATTGTGCCGTTTGCTTCGTCGGTGTTGTCGTTGGTGGTGGCGAGTGTGAGTGTGGCTGTGCCCGAGGTGGGGATGGTGACGGTGCGGGTGCCTGCGGTGATGCCGTAGCTGCCGGTGGTTGTGATGGTGACGGTCACGTCGAACTGCGCCGACGGTGCCGGTGTGGCTGTGAGCGTGAATACGGCGTTGGCGCCTTCGGTGATGTTGCCGCCTGCTGCGATGCTCACTACCGGTGTAGCGGGGGTCGGGTTGTCGTTGTCGGCGATGTTGATGGTGGCTGTGGTGGTTGTGTCGAGGTCGTAGGCGCTGCCGTCGACGAGCGTCGCGGTCACGGATCCGTTCGGTTCGTCGGTGTTGTCGTTGGTGGTGGCGAGCGTGAGGGTGGCTGTGCCGCTAGTGGGGATGGTGACGGTGCGGGTGCCTGTTGTGATGCCGTAGCTGCCGGTGGTTGTGATGGTGACGGTCACGTCGAACTGCGCCGACGGTGCCGGTGTGGCTGTGAGCGTGAATACGGCGTTGGCGCCTTCGGTGATGTTGCCGCCTGCTGCGATGCTCACTACCGGTGTAGCGGGGGTCGGGTTGTCGTTGTCGGCGATGTTGATGGTGGCTGTGGTGGTTGTGTCGAGGTCGTAGGCGCTGCCGTCGACGAGCGTCGCGGTCACGGATCCGTTCGGTTCGTCGGTGTTGTCGTTGGTGGTGGCGAGTGTGAGGGTGGCTGTGCCGCCTGTGGGGATGGTGACGGTGCGGGTGCCTGTTGTGACGCCGTAGCTGCCGGTGGTTGTGATGGTGACTGTCACGTTGAACTGCGCGGCGGGCGCCGGCGTGGCTGTGAGCGTGAATACGGCGTTGCCGCCTTCGGTGATGTCGCCTGCTGCTGCGATGCTCACTACCGGTGTCGGAGGCGGTGTCGGCGGGGGTGTGGTGGTGCCTGCTTCTATTGTTTGCAGTGCGGTGACTATCGGGTCCCAGCGGGTCCAGCCTTTGGCTGCGTAGGTTTGTGCTTCAGCAGCGGTCATCGCTGTGCCGGTGAAACCGGGCACTGTTTCACCGAACGCGAGCAGCACCCGCTTCCAACGGTTCACGTGATCGTCGCCGTTTTGGGTTTCCGCGGCGTAGCCGCGCACATCGGATATCAACTGCGCCGAAACCACCGGCGGCGGGTTGTCGTCGTCGGCGATGTTGACGGTGGCTGTAGCGGTGGAAGCTACGTCATAAGCAGCGCCGTCGACGAGCGTCGCGGTGACTGTGCCGTTCGCTTCGTCGCTGTTGTCATCAGTGGTAGCGAGAGTCAAAGTGGCCGTGCCGCCTGTGGGGATGGTGACGGTGCGCGAACCGGCGGTGACGCCGTAGTCGCCGGTGGCAGCGACAGTGACAGTCACGTCGAGCTGCGTCGCAGGCGGCGGGGCGGCTGTGAGCGTGAACACTGCTGAGCCGCCTTCGGTGACGTCACCGCCAGCGGCGATGCTCACCACCGGCGTCGCGCATTGTGCTGTCTCTTGTTCGAGACGCTCAAGCTCTTGACGGATCGGCGTCCAACCGTCCCACACCTGCTCACCGTTTCTTGCTTCCGCGGCTGTGAACGGCTCAAGCGTGCCGGACGTCTCAGCACCGAACGCGATCAGCACCCGCAACCAGTTCTGGTTGTAACCCGGCTTGGGCCTGTTCAAATCGTGATAACCGCGCACCCGCTGAATCAGATCATCAGAAGGCGCAGTCACCGTGCAAGACCCCGCCGGCGCGTCATCATCAGCCACCGCGACAGTCGCCGACGACGCCGAGTCCAGATCATAAGCGGTGCCGTCGACGAGCGTCGCGGTGATTGTGCCGTTCGTTTCGTCGGTGCTGTCATCAGTGGTAGCGAGCGTGAGAGTGGCTGTGCCGCTGGTGGGGATGGTGACTGTGCGCGAACCGGCTGCGACGCCGAAATCGCCGGTGGTTGTGACGGTGACAGCCACATCGAGGCTGGCATGCGGCGCAGGATCAGCAACCAGTGTGAACACGGCGTCGCCGCCCTCGATGACGTCGCCTGCTGAGGTGACGCTGACCGCAGGCGTTTCGTTGTCGGCAACGGCAACAGTAGCTGATGTGGTGGTGTCGAGGTCATAGGCGGCGCCGTCCACCAGCGTCGCGGTCACAGAACCGTTCGCTTCGTCAACGCTGTCGTTGCTGGTGGCGAGCGTCAAAGTGGCAGTGCCGCTAGTGGGGATCGTCACCGTTCGCGAACCGGTTGTGACGCCGTAGTCGCCGGTGGTCGCGATTGTGACGGTCACGTCGAGCTGCGCCGCGGGCGCCGGGACAGCGGTCAGTGTGAACACCGCTGAGCCGCCTTCGGTGACATCACCGCCAGCGGCGATGCTCACCACCGGCGTCGCGGGGGCCGGATCATCGTTGTCGGCAATGTTGACGGTGGCTGTGGCGGTGGAGGCGATGTCATAAGCAGCGCCGTCGACGAGCGTCACGGTCACAGAACCGTTCAGCTCGTCGGTGCTGTCATCAGTGGTAGCGAGCGTCAAGGTAGCCGTGCCGCCGGTGGGGATCGTCACCGTTCGCGAACCGGTTGTGACGCCGTAGCTGCCGGTGGTCGCGATTGTGACGGTCACGTCGAATTGTGTCGCGGGCGCCGGGACAGCGGTCAGTGTGAACACCGCTGAGCCGCCTTCGGTGACATCACCGCCAGCGGCGATGCTCACCACCGGCGTCGCCGGCGGAGTGGCGGTGCCTGCTTCTACTGATCGCAGCGCGGTGATCACCGGATCCCAACGGCTCCAGCCTTTGGCTGCGAAGGTCTGAGCCTCAGCAGCGGTCATCGCTGTGCCAGTGAAACCGGGCACGCTCTCACCGAATGCCAGCAGCACCCGCTTCCAACGATTCACGTGATCGTCGCCGTTCTCGGTTTCCGCGGCGTAGCCGCGCACATCGGAAATCAACTGCGCCGAAACCGTCGGGGTCGTGCCGTCATCGTCGGCAACGGCAACAGTGGCTGATGTGGTGGTGTCGAGGTCATAGGCGGCGCCGTCCACCAGCGTCGCGGTCACGGATCCGTTCGCTTCGTCGGTGCTGTCGTCAGTGGTGGCGAGCGTGAGGGTGGCCGTGCCCGAAGTTGGGATCGTCACAGTGCGCGAACCGGCTGTGACGCCGTAGCTGCCGGCAACGGCGACGGTGACGGTCACGTCGAGGCTGGCGTGCGGCGCAGGATCAGCAACCAGTGTGAACACGGCGTTGCCGCCCTCGGTGACGTCGCCTGCTGAGGTGATGGTGACCGCAGGCGTTTCGTTGTCGGCCACGTTGACGGTGGCCGTGACAGTCGAGCCGAGATCATAAGCAGCGCCGTCAACGAGCGTCGCGGTCACGGATCCGTTCGCTTCGTCGGTGTTGTCGTCAGTGGTGGCGAGCGTGAGGGTGGCTGTGCCGCTAGTGGGGATGGTGACGGTGCGCGAACCGGCTGTGACGCCGTAGTCGCCGGTGGTCGCGACAGTGACGGTCACGTCGAACTGCGCCGCGGGCGCCGGGACAGCAACCAGTGTGAACACCGCTGAGCCGCCTTCGGTGACGTCGCCGCCTGCGGTGATGCTCACCACCGGTGTCGCGGGGGTCGGGTTGTCGTTGTCGGCGATGTTGATGGTGGCTGTGGTGGTGGTGTCGAGGTCGTAGGCGGCGCCGTCGACGAGTGTCGCGGTCACGGATCCGTTCGCTTCGTCGGTGTTGTCGTCAGTGGTGGCGAGCGTGAGGGTGGCTGTGCCCGAAGTGGGGATCGTCACAGTGCGCGAACCGGCTGTGACCCCGTAGTCGCCGGCAACGGCGACGGTGACGGTCACGTCGAACTGCGCGGCGGGCGCCGGGACAGCGGTCAGTGTGAACACCGCTGAGCCGCCTTCGGTTACGTCGCCGCCTGCGGTGATGCTCACCACCGGCGTCGGCGTGTCGTCGTCGGCTACTGAGACTCTGGCTGACCGCGCATTGGAGTCCAAGATATAGCCGGTTCCGGCGAGCAGGGTTGCTTCGATGCGTCCGTCGGGTTCGTCGGTGTTGTCGTTTTGGGTGTTGACGTTGAGTGTGGCGCTGCCTGTGGTGGGGATCGTGAGTGTTCGGGTGCGTCCGTCTATCCCGAAATCGCCGAGCTGGTTGACGGTGAAACTGACAGCCAGCGCAGCGGCCGGCGCCGGGTCCGCAGTGACCGTGAACACGGCTGTCTCGCCTTCGGTGATGTCACCGCCCGTCGCTGCGATGCTGATTTCGGGTGTGTCGTTGTCGGTGACAGCGACAGTCGCGGACGAAGCGTTGGAGTCCAGGCCGTAGCCGGTGCCGTTGACGAGAGTCGCGGTCACCGAACCGTCGAGCGCGTCTAGGTCGTCGTCGGTGGTGGCGACCGTCAAAGTGACGCTGCCAGAAGTCGGAACGCTGACCGTGCGGGCGCCTGTCGCGGCTCCGTAGCTGCCTGCCGCGGTGATCGTCACCGCCA
>JAPOUM010000034.1 GCA_026708645.1 Acidimicrobiaceae bacterium
GCCTCTGAGCTTCTGCCCCGACCAGCCGATCAGCCGCCAAGAAGCAGCCACCATGATCACCCGCGCAACCCGACACCTCAACCCCGACCCGCCGCCACAATGAGCACGCCAGATACACAAAAATTCTGACAGGCCCCTTGGCGCCGGTAGTCTCATGCCGATGGATCGACCGGCGCCGGACCCTCGCAAACTGTTGGACCACTGGGAGGAGTGGGAGAGCGGCGAGACCCCTCCGGGTCGTGTGATGAGCGACCTCAAGACCGGCGGGCTGCGTGACCTGCTGCAAGGGTTGGCCGATCAGCGAGACTCCTGACCCTGACCCCTTGTCGAGTCTCTTGTGGGCTAGCTTGCAGAGCGGAGGCTGTGCAGTGAAGCGTTCAAGCCGTCGCCGTCGGTTCGCCGTTTCGGCGTGTGGGTTAGCTTGCAGAGCGAAGGCCTCGAAGTGAGAGCGTCAAGGAGAGGGCAACGCATTGGCTGAGATCGAGATAGGGCTGGGCAAATCCGCCCGGCGCGCCTACCGGCTCGACGAGATCGCTGTCGTGCCCAGCAGGCGCACCCGCGATATCGCCGACGTCGACATTTCCTGGCAGATCGACGCCTACCGTTTCGACATTCCGGTGCTCGCTGCGGCCTCCGACAGCGTCACCAGCCCCGTCACGGCCATACAGATGGGGCGGCTCGGGGGTTTGGCGGTTCTCGACCTCGAAGGCATGTGGACCCGCTGCGAGGACCCCGACGCCGAACTCGCCGAACTGGCCGAGGCGCCGCTGGCTGCGGCCACGGCCCGGTTGCGTGAGATTTACACTCGGCCGGTGCAGCCGGATCTGGTGTCGGCGCGGCTGGCTGAGATCGCCGCCTCGGGGGTTCGCACCGCCGGACGCGTCCGTCCGCAGCGAGCCGAGGAACTCACCCCTCACGCCATCGCCGCCGACATCGATCTGCTGTTCATCACTGGCACGATCGTCTCGGCTGAGCACGTCTCCGGCGCCGGCGACCCTCTCAACCTCAAAACCTTCATCCGGCGGATGCAGACGCCGGTGGTGGTGGGCGGCTGCGTCAGCTATCAGGCGGCGCTGCATCTGATGCGCACCGGCGCTGCCGGGGTGCTCGTCGGTGTGGGTTCGGGCCATGCGGGCACCACCCGACACGTGCTCGGCCTCGACGCGCCTCAGGCCACCGCCATCGCCGACGCCCGCGCCGCGCGCATGCGGCATCTCGACGAGACCGGCGTCTACTGCCATGTGATCGCGGACGGCACGATGCGCACCGCGGGCGACATCGCCAAAGCGATCGTGTGCGGCGCCGACGCGGCCATGATCGGCATGCCGCTGGCGTCAGCGGTCGATTCGCCCTGCCCGGGCCGGCACTGGGATCTGTCGGCAGGCCATGCGACCCTGCCTCGGGGTCGCATCGCCGAAGTGGCCCCGCTCGGCACGATCCAGCAGATCCTGCGCGGCCCCGCCCTCGACGCCATGGGCGCCACCAACATGATGGGCGCATTGGCGACCTCCATGGCCAAATGCGGCTACACCGACGTCAAAGACTTCCAGCGCGCCGCATTGGTAGCGACCTCATAGTGAAAACCCCCCCAACCGCAGCAGATCGGGGCGCGCCCGGTGCTGCCGCCGCCGAGGCCAGAACCGCAGTCGTCGCGGACGATGCGGGCGGCTCTGCGGACGGCTCACTCTCAGGAGATTCCGACACGGTTCTGGTGGTCGACTTCGGGGCTCAGTATTCGCAGCTGATCGCCCGGCGGGTGCGCCAGTGCCGGGTTTACAGCGAGATCGTCCCCGCTGCGGTCACCGCATCGCAGATCGCGGCACGCCGGCCTTGCGGACTGATCCTCAGCGGCGGCCCCGCTTCGGCTCACGTCGACGGCGCGCCGCGCCTGGACCCTGAGATCTATGAACTCGGCGTGCCGATACTGGGCATCTGTTACGGGGCTCAACTGATAGCCGAGCAACTGGGCGGTTCGGTCGCCCCCAACGAACGCGGCGAATACGGCCGAGCCGAGATGACCGTCGGCGGCGACGGGGGCCTGCTCCTGGCCGGACTTTCTTCGCAGTCCTCGCCGCTTCCGGTGTGGATGAGCCATTTCGACGCGATCGTCTCGCCGCCGCCGGGCGCTGCGGTCACCGCCGAGACGCCGGCGTCTCCGGTGGCGGCTTTCGAGGACGCCGGACGCGGGCTTTACGGGGTGCAGTTCCATCCGGAAGTGGAGCACACCGCCTGCGGCCAGGAAATTTTCGAAAGGTTCCTGCGCCAGGCCTGCGGCGCAGGCAGTGGCTGGTCGATGGACTCGATCGTCGAGACGGCGACCGCCGCGATCCGTGGACAGGTCGGCGACGCTCGGGCCATCTGCGGGCTCTCCGGCGGCGTGGACTCCGCAGTGGCCGCAGCCCTGGTGCATCGAGCCGTAGGCGATCAGCTCACCTGCGTGCTGGTCGACACCGGCCTGCTGCGCATGAACGAAGCCGCAGCGGTGCAGGAAGCCTTCAGCAGCCATTTCGGCATCGAGTTGATGCTCGAGGACGCAGCCGACGAATTCTTCGCCGCGCTCGCAGGGGTCACCGACCCCGAAGCCAAACGCAGAGCCGTGGGCGAGCAGTTCATCCGTGCCTTCGAGCGGGCCCGAAGCAGAGTCCCCGACGCGAAGTTCCTTGTGCAGGGAACGCTTTATCCCGATGTGATCGAGTCGGGCGCCACCACCGGATCGTCCACCATCAAGAGCCATCACAATGTGGGCGGCCTGCCCGCCGATCTTGATTTCGAGCTGGTCGAGCCGCTGCGGATGCTGTTCAAAGACGAGGTGCGGCTGCTTGGCGCCGAACTGGGGCTGCCGTCGGAGATCGTGCACCGCCAGCCCTTCCCAGGGCCGGGACTGGCGGTGCGGATCATCGGCGAAGTCACCCCCGACGCGGCCGAGACGCTGCGCCGCGCCGACGCCATCGTGCGTGAAGAACTGCGCGAAGCGGGCCTGGAACGCGACATCTGGCAGTCGTTCGCGGTGCTGCCCGACATCCGCACCGTGGGCGTGATGGGAGACGAACGCACCTACGGCAGGCCGCTGGTGATCCGGGCCGTCACCAGCTCCGACGCCATGACCGCCGACTGGGCGCGGCTGCCTTACGATGTGCTCGAGGCGATGAGCAGCCGGGTCGTCGCCGAAGTCTCCGGAGTGAACCGGGTGGTCTACGACATCACTTCCAAGCCCCCCGCCACTATCGAATGGGAATGAGCCCGATCCTCAGCGCTCTCGAAGATCAGGCGGGAGTGGGCGCGCGGTGACTTCGGAATGTGTTCGAGCTTGAGCCTCTGCGTCCTCGAAGAGCCGATGGAAATGGGCGCGCGGTGAATTCGTTGTTGGAGGGCCTCAACCCGTCGCAGCACGAAGCCGTCACCCACACCGGCGGGCCGCTTCTGGTGGTGGCCGGCGCAGGCTCGGGCAAGACCCGGGTGCTGACTCATCGCATCGCTCATCTGATCGACGCCCACGATGTGTCGCCGTATGGGATCCTGGCCATCACCTTCACCAACAAAGCCGCCGGCGAGATGCGGCATCGTGTCGCCGGTCTGGTGGGCCCAGTGGCCGAGAGCATGTGGGTGTCGACTTTCCATTCGGCCTGCGTGCGCATCCTGCGACGCGAAGCGGCCCACATCGACTATCCCAGCAGCTTCACCATCTACGACCAGGGCGAAGCGGTGCGCCTCTGCGGATATGTGCTGCGCGACATGAACCTCGACCCGAAGCGCTTCCCGCCTCGTTCTGTCCACGCGGCCATCTCAGCGGCCAAGAACGACAACGTCAGCGCCGCGGACTACGCCGAACGCGCCGGCAGCATCGCCGAGCGGCGCATCGCCGAAGTGTTCGGCCACTACCAGAGCCGGCTGGCCTCGGCGGGCGCCATGGACTTCGACGACCTGCTGACGCGCACCGTCGAACTGTTCCGCAGCGTGCCGGAAGTGCTGCAACGCTGGCAGCAGCGCTTCATGCATGTGCTGGTGGACGAATATCAGGACACCAACCCCGTGCAGAACGAGCTGGTGATCCGCTTGGGGGCGGCGAGCCGCCAAGTGACCGCGGTCGGTGACGCCGACCAGTCGATCTACGCCTTCCGCGGGGCCGACATCCGCAACATCCTCGACTTCGAGCGCGCCTTCGAGGACGCGCGCATCGTGGTGTTGGACCAGAACTATCGCAGCACGCAGAACATCCTCACCGCCGCCAACGCGGTGATCGTCAACAACCCCGGGCGCAAACCGAAAGACCTGTGGACCGATCAGGGCTCGGGGCCGTCGATCATCCGCTATCACGCCGACGACGAGGCCGACGAAGCCCGTTACGTGGCGTCGGAGATTCTGCGGCGGCGCGACGACGAGCAGATGCGCCTCTCGGAGACGGCCGTGTTCTATCGCACCAACGCCCAGTCTCGCGCCGTGGAAGAGCAACTGATAGCGGCCGAGATCCCTTACCGGCTGGTGGGCGGCACACGGTTCTATGACCGCCGCGAGGTGCGTGACGCGGTCGCTTATCTGAAGGCGGTGGTCAATCCCGGCGACGAGGTGAGCGTGAAACGGGCGTTGGGCGCGCCCAAGCGCGGGGTGGGCGCCGCCTCGGTGGCGAAGATCGACGCTTACGCGGCTTCTGAGGGCGTCACCTTCTATGAGGCTCTCAGCAGATGCTCCGCGGCGGGCGTGTCGGGGCGCTCCGCTGCCGGCGTCGCCCAGTTCACGGAGCTGATCGATGAAGCGGCTTCGCTGGAGGCGTCACCCGCGGCGCTTCTGCAAGAACTGCTGGAACGCAGCGGTTATTTGGATGAGCTGCGCGCCGATCCGACGGTGGAAGCCGACGGCCGGCTCGAGAATCTGGCCGAGCTAGTGGGCGCCGCCGGCGAGCACGAAACGGTGGACGGCTTCTTGGAGGCGGTGGCTCTGGCGGCCGACACCGACGATCTCGCAGATTCGGCCGGTGATGACGGCGATGATTCGGCTGTGACTTTGATGACCCTGCACTCCGCCAAAGGCCTCGAGTATCCCGATGTCTACATGATCGGCATGGAGGACGGGGTGTTCCCCCACATTCGTGCTTTGGGCGAGCCGCACGAACTGGAGGAAGAGCGTCGCCTCGCCTATGTGGGGATCACCCGGGCGATGCGTCGACTGACCCTCACCCATGCCTGGAGCCGGCTGTTGTACGGCAGCCGGCAGTACAACCCTGTGAGCCGTTTCGTGAAAGAGATCCCCGACGAACTGATCGAGACCGTCAACGGGGCGCGCACGGCGCGGCACAGTTACCGGCATCGCAGCCACCACGAGCGCAGCCTCGACCGCCGCGATCGCCAGGCAGCCAACCATGACGAGATCGTGGACCGGGCGCTCGACGCTGGCCGGACGCCGTCGCCGGCCGCGTCGAGGTCGGGCGCCGAGCGGCTAGGGCTGCGCGTGGGCGACGACGTGCGCCACGCCAAGTGGGGCGAGGGCGTCATCATCGACGTCAAGGCGACGGGCGACGACATAGAGGCCGCGGTGCGCTTCGCCGGCGTCGGCGAGAAGCAGCTGCTGCTCTCATGGGCGCCTCTCGAGAAAATCTGACTTTTTTCGCCCTCTCCGGTGGATTTCTGACAGTTTTTGACGCGGCCTCCTGCGAGGGCTCGCCGGAGTTCGCAGTTCGGGAACCAAACTCGTGGATGAGGCGTCTTTGTAGGCATGAACACCACCAACCATTACAACAGAAACAACGCTCTCGACTCCAGCGATGATCGCGACTCCAGCGACGATGCTCGCGACGCCTGGGAGAGCCAGATCGGCGAGGCGCTGCGCGCCTCGGTGTCCACTCGAGCCGACCGGTCCAACGGCGCCGGGGGCAGCATCTATTCGCTCGGCGATGTGCTAGAGCGCGTCAGGGTACGGGCCCGCCGCCGTAAGGCCGGTCGCGCCGGATTCGCTGTGGCGGCCTGCGTCGCGACTGTCGCGTCGGTGGTCGGCTACAGGATGCTCGACGACGAGCCGAGCCGAGTAGTGGTAGTCGCTGAAGCCGGGCAGGATTCCTTTCCTGCTGCATCTGCCGTAGCCGATGCTGCCGCCGCGAGCGATGACGCCGACGCCGCTGTAGCCGATGCCGGGCTGGATTCCTCTCCTGCTGCATCTGCTGTAGCCGTCGATGCTGCCGCCGGCCCGGACGATCTTTCAGCGATGTTGCAGCAGGTCTCCACAGCCCCGCCGCTTGACTGGTCTCTTGTTGGAACAGATCTCTGGAGTATGTCACATGTGCAGAGCCTCGGCGACGGCCGAGTGTTGGTGCATGGCAGTGTCAACACGGTCGAGCTTCCGCAGGTCGACACCCGGCCCGTGACGCTGGTCACCTCCGACGGCCGAAACTTTACCGAGGTGAACCTGCCGCAGGAAGTGAGTCATGATAAGATCGCCGCAGACGGTGACCATTGGGTGGTCGGCGGCCTTGACAGGACCGGTGACTTCAGCGATCGGAGAAACCGGTTGTTCGCTTCCAAAGACGCTGGCGCCACCTGGAACGAAATCGACATCAAGGCTGCCGTCTTTAGTCTGACCACCGAGTGGACAATGATCCGGTTCTACAGCATCGACTTGCTGATGGTGTCAGGTGACGACATCGTCGTTGCGCTCGGCAATCTCGCGGAAATCGATCTGGCCGAGCTAGCCGAAGATCGCGGAGTCGTGCCCGAAGGCAAACGTGTTATCGGTTGGTCTCACTCCAGACTCGTGGATGACGAAAGCTTGTTGCTGATCTTGGAGCCCAGCTTTGTCGACTCAGTCGAAGGATCAGTCGAAGGCGTTGACGGCGATCGGCCCCTCTACGCTTCAGAGACGATTAGGGTCCACCCCTCGGAGTTGGGATTGACCCCCAAAGAGCAGGAGGACGTGGAGCGCGGCTCGATTTCCGTGACACGGCTGCTTCACAGCGATGGCGGCACCGCAGAAGTAACTCGCAGCATCCTCGATGGCAAAGTATTGGGCACAGTCACAGATTCGGGTTTTGCCGTGTATCTAACCGATCAAGAAGATACTCAGGGTGCGTTGTTGACTTCGCCTGACGGTCGCTCCTGGACCCAGGAGGACACTAAAGAAGACTCACTGTCCTTCTATCGGCTCGGTTTGACCCCGGACACAGTCTGGAGCCCGATCAGCGATCTCACGGGAACAACCGTGATCCGTGCCGCCCATGGCGGCGAAGCCCAGGAGATGGCGACCTTCGACGGCATGATGCTCGGGAGACTCAACGTCGGTCCCGCAGGCCTGAGCACTATCGCATCGACCAACACGGAGCTGCTTGCCGGCGCTATCGAGCCGCCGTCTTTCACGGCTACCGTCGCCAGAGACGGATACGAGCTGCACTACAACGATCCGCCGGGTGGCATGACCCTTGTTGATCAATCTACCGGGCAAAAAGTAGTCGCAGTGATCGACCTGGAGGATGTCCTGAGTTCCATCGAGACCGCTGACAGCATCGACGGGGTTCGTGCAACCGCAGACGGCGAGATCATCTTCACAGATCCCGAAACAGGCGACGAACTGGTGATTTTCACGGCTGCCGACATGGATGCCGTCCAGGCTCAGTTCGAAGCCGGCATTGCCGCAGCCGCCGCCGAACAGAGTGAGCGAATCTACGTGACTCAGGATGTGATCGGCTGGTCGGCTGATGGCGCAGACTGGGCCTGGCAGACTCTGAGCGACGCTTTCGGAGTTGACGACGTTGCTGCCTGGGCGCGACAGGCAGTCGGTGAGGACTACGTGGTCGCATTGGTCGAAGAACAGTCGACATCCGATAGCGACGAATGGACGCGGCGACTCTTCGTGGCTCACACGAACTGAAGCGGCTCGTCGGAGCACCGTCTGTCGGCTCTCCGCTCTGACGCCTGAATAAAGTCCCCTCCCAGAAAACCCGGGCTTGAGGCTGATCGCTTCAGGCCTGGGTTTTTTGGGTTTGCGTCCGAGGTGAAGCGATCCGGTTTCGTCTAGATCCGGCTGGCTTTGTTCAGGCGGTGGCGGCCTTCGATCATGCGCACCGTGCCTGATCGGCTGCGCATCACCAGCGACTGCGTGTGGCAGTAGCGGGAATCGAACTGCACTCCCTGCAGCAGATCGCCGTCGGTGACTCCGGTGGCAGCGAAATAGCAGTTGTCTGTGTTGACGAGATCGTCCTGGGTGAGTATCCGCTCCAAGTCGTAGCCCTGCTCGGTCAGAGCTTTGCGCTCGTGGTCGTTGCGTGGCCAAAGCCGGCCCTGCAATGCGCCGCCCATGCATTTGATGGCCGCAGCGGTGATCACGCCTTCGGGTGTTCCGCCGATGCCGAAGAGTATGTCGGCACCGGTGTTGGGCCATGCGGTGGATATGGCGCCGGCCACGTCTCCGTCGGGGATGAGCCGGATCCGAGCGCCGGTCTCGCGGACTTCTGCTATCAGGTCCTCGTGGCGGTCGCGGTCGAGTATCACCGCCGTGAGATCGCTGACAGCTTCGCCTTTGGCGTCGGCCACCGCCTCGAGGTTCTCTGTCGGCGACTTGGATATGTCGATGCTGCCGGCGGCCTCGGGACCGGTGGCGATCTTCTCCATGTAGACGCAAGGGCCGGGGCTGAACATGGTGCCCCGGTCGGCTACCGCTATCACCGACAAGGCGTTGGCCCTGCCCAGCGATGTGAGGGTCGTGCCGTCGATGGGGTCCACGGCCACATCGGTCTGCGGGGGTTGCCCGTTGCCGACGCGCTCTCCGTTGAACAGCATCGGCGCGTCGTCCTTCTCGCCTTCGCCGATGACGACTACGCCGTCCATCGAGATTTCGCGCAGCACCATGCGCATGGCGTCTACGGCGGCTGCGTCAGCGCCGTCCTTGTCGCCCCGTCCCATCCAGCGAGAGGCTGCTATGGCCGCTCCTTCGGTGATCCGCACCATCTCGAGAGCGATGTTGCGGTCGGGTTTGGGGTGAGCCGTGGACTCCATGGGCGCGAAGCTACCCCAAGAACGGCCCACGCCGGTGCTTGTGGAAGTGTGGCAGCGTCGGAGGTGGCACAATGGCGTTGATGGCCGCCGCTTTTCGTGACAAATTCCGACGCCGCGCCGGCGACGCCGAGCCAGGATCACAAACCGATCCAGGCGCCGAGCAGCAAGACGTGTCAGTGAACGAACCGCGCGACGCGTCGGATGATGCGTCCGGGTCATGGAGTCGTCTCGGCGGTTCTGCCGGGCCGGCGGACGATCCGCGTGACGCTCCGGATGATGCAGCAGCTGCGGGAGTGGTCGGCGGCCCGCTCGATGTTGCTGATGTTGCTGATGTTGCTGAGGACGCAGATGTTGCAGAGGCTTCTGAGGACGCTGCGGATGCGGCAGGGGCGGGGGAGTGGCTGGCTTATGAGCTGCACGAGTGGTCGCTCGAGAGCCGGGTGATGCTGCAGCAGCTGCTGGTGGTGGACAAAGTGGTGCATTCGTGGCAGGGCACCACCCTGATGGTGCATGAGTCGCTGGAGGATGAGGTCGACAGGCTCGTGGACGAGGTGGATGAGGCCGAGCAGGCCAAGGAAGCGACTTCTCGTCCGATCGGTCCGGAGGATGCCCTGACAGCGTTCGACTTGAGCGAATGGCCCGCAGAACTGCGCTCCGAATTGGTGGATCTGCTGGTCGAGGCCCGCGTGACGCACATTTTCGACACCGAAGGCGACATCGCAGGCGCCCCCGAAGCCGGCAGCGATGCGCCCACAGGCGATTCTGGCGAAGCTGAGCATGATCTTGCCGATGCCGGCAATGACGAGGCGGAGGCTGAGCATGAAGCGGCTGACGCCGACGTTGCTCCAGCTAAGCGATTCTCCGAGCATGGCGCCAGCGCGCCTGACGCCGACGCTGCAGCTGAGCTGGATTCTGGCGACGCCGGCAATGAGCATGCCGGCAATGCTGATGCCGGCAATGACGAGGCGGAGCACGATGATGCTGGTGCCGGCAGCGACGACGTCGAGCATGGGCATGAGGGCGGTCGCACCGCCACCGATGACGCCGTCGCCGGTGCTGATGCACGCGAGTCGGTATGCGACTTGCTGGTGCGTGAAGCGGACGAGGAGCGAGTCGAGCTGCTGATCGATGATCTGCTGGCCCGTGAAGAGGAGGCCCAGTTCGAGGAGCTCGACGGCTTGGAGGCCAACGAACTCTTGAGCGCTTTGTTCGTGGCGTGCGACCGGCTGCGTCGCGATCCTTTCGACGTCGGCGGTTTGCAGGGGCTGCGAGCCGACGGTCAGCGCATGACAGGGGTGCGCACGCCTTTCGGATTCTCTTCCGGCAACTGGAAGAACCTGCGCGACTCGATGACCGAACTGCTCGCGCTGGCCGAGAGCATGTCGGGCCTTCAAAGCGGCGAATCCCAAGAAACCGCCGACAGCCAAGATGCGGCAGGCCTCGACGATTCAGGAGTCTCTGAGGCCGACGAAGCCGACGAGGCCGAGATCGAAGCATCAGGCGTCGAAGGCGCCGCCGGCAACAGTGAAGCCTTGCGTGAGGCTGCCCAGCGCATGAGCGACACTCTCAGAACGCTGGTGTAGAAGATCATTGGTCCAGGAACGGAACAAACACCGCCGGAACACACCCGCTTCGCTCTGCCTCCATGCCCGGATGTTCGCAACTGAAACGTCTGTCGGTCATTATGGAGGCGTGGATGTGCAGACGCTGAACCGTCGGATCTACTCCCTTGCTGACGCTGCGGAGATTCTGCGAATGGGCGCCGGCACCCTTGCCTGGTGGCTCGACGGAGGGAAGCGCGGGCGGAGCATCTATCCACCGGTGATCCGAGTCGAGCGGACAGGCGAGCGCAGCCTCACATGGGCGGAATTCGTCGAAGCCGGCCTGTTGCGCCAGTATCGCCGCGATCTTGGAGTCCAGCTGCATGAGATACGACGATTCGTTGCAGCGCTCAGGGATGAATTGAGCATTGAGCATCCGCTGGCCCATGCCCGTCCGTGGGTCGGAGAGGGTATGCGCCTGCTCATGCGGTTTCAGGAGGAGTGCGACCTGCCCGGCGACTTGTGGCTCATAGCGCCTGTCAGCGGGCAGCTGATGCAGCTGCCGCCGGCTGAGTCGTTCGTGAAGCGTGTCGAATGGGACGGTGACCTGCCTGTGTCTTGGAGACCCCACGACGACACGAGCTCACCCGTTCGGTGCCGTCCCAGCCAGCGGTTCGGCCGACCTGCCGTATACGGCATCAGCACTTCGGCAATTTTCGAGCATTTCGATGGAGGAGAGCACGAGGAGGAGATAGCCGATCAGTTTGATCTGGCTGTGCAGGATGTCCGCTGGGCAGTGGCCTATGAGACTTCCCGCGCTGCACCTCTGGCCGCGTGAAACCTGCCACGGTTCGCTACTACTTCGATGCCGACGTTCTCGGCTTGGGCAAAGTTGTCGCCCGGCTTGGGCCTGACGCAACCTACCCTGGCGATCAGGGCGCTTTAGTACACAAGCAGAAGCGATCCCCGTGCGTGATCTCCAGCGCAGATGTCGCCGATGTCGATTGGATTCCTCTTGTGGCTGCCGACAAGATGGTTGCGATCTCTCGTGATTCCAGGATTTCGAGACGCATCGCTGAGATTGATGCCGTGGTCCAGCACAAGCTGCGACTGGTTGTGCTCACCAGCGCTGACGCTCGCACCGTGTGGACCCAGCTCGAGGTTCTAATGTGCCAGTGGCGGGGCATCGAGCGCTTGGTCGACATCCCCGGCCCATGCATCTACCGTGCTAGTCGCACCCGGCTGCAGGCGATGCATCTGTAGAGAGTGCTTCCGGGTTGTTGCTTGCCGCTTGCCTTGCGGGCCTAGATTGGTGGAATGGCTGAAGAAGAAAAACTTGACGATCTGACCGAGGATCAAGCCGGAGAGCAGTCCGCCGGAGAGCAGTCTCAAGGCGAGCTATACAGCGAGCAGTCTGAGGGTGAGCAGTCTGAAAGCGGCCCAGTGCCCGAGGCTGATAACGATTTGGAGGCTGAGGGTGATCCAGTGCTCGCCGCTGACGACGAGCCGGAGGCTGAGGCTCCCTGGATCGCTGATGTTTCTACCGAAGAAGCTGTAGAGGACAGCGCTGCTGAGGCGGCGGTCACGGCGTCGTCTCTGATAGCGCCGCGCGCGGAGGACAGTGCGGAAGACAGCGCGGAGGACAGTGTCGTAGAGGACGGTGCCGGCGAAGGCGCCGCCGCCGGCGGACGTGCCGCGGGCAGGCCGTTGCGCGACAGGATCAGGCGGGTCGCACCGATAGCCGGCGGCGTGGTCGCAGCCGTTGCCGTTGTTGCGGGAGCGGCATGGGCTGTCGTTGCCTTGTTCGACGACGATGACGACGTGGCGGGCACGCTGCCGTATGAGGTTTCGATTGACGATGGCTTCAGACACGGCATGTGGCCGGCGCTTCCCGACTACGGAAACCGCCACGACTGTCATCGCCACGAACATCAGCACGAATATTTCGAGCACCATGGTCACTATGAGCAAAGTCACCACCGACATTGCGGTTACAGAGGAGACCGCGATCTCTGGGGCCGTGACGGTGGACGTTCCGGTCACAGCGACCTTTACAGCGACCGGCAATGGGGTTTGAACCTTGCGCCGGTGTTCTGGCTGATCGAGCGGTTCTTCGATCTGGTCGACCTGGCCTGGCGTTACGTCGACTGGTTGGATGACGACTGGCGAGACCGCGATCTCTGGGGCCGTGACGGCGGTTTCGGCGGTCTTGGCCCTCGGATGTTCGGTGGCGACTTGCCGTTCGGCTTAGGCCTAGTGCTGCCTGAGGGCAGCCTCGACGAGTTCGATCGGACAGATCAGATAGACGGGGAGCAGACGGAACTGCTGGAGCGGTTGCTGCGACAGTTCCTCGGCGACAGCGGACTGCTCGGATTCGGCTTCAGTGTGCCCGAGGCACTCCCCGGAACACCGCAACAAGACGAACCAGAACAGTATGAATCAGAGCAGGCCGACGACCTATTCCCAGAATCAGGCCCGGAAATGCTGGACGAAGAGATGCTGGAGGAAATGCTGAGACAGCTCTTCGGCAGCGGCTTGCCGCTCGGTCTCGGAGGCCTGCCGCTCGGTCCTGGAGGTCTTACGTTCGGTCCTGGAGGCCTGCCGTTGGCCCCCGAGGGTCTGGAGGATCTGCTGGAGGACTGGGGCCTCGACCTTCCCGCGCCGCAGCCCAGTTCGGATCCCGAGCCGTCATCGCCGACGCCTGAGCCTTCAGCCCGAAGCACCTGAGACAGGACCCGGCCCGCGGCGCACTCCGAAAGTCTCGATCGCGGAGGCTCGACCGCAGAGTGCTGCGCGAACTGCCCGCTAGCTTGGTTTGGTGCTGCTGGCCGAGTTGGACATTTTTCACTCCAGGCCGATAGCTCCCACCCGGCGCCTCGCCATCGACAGCGCCCGACTGCACGACGCCCGCAACGGGCATGCGCCCGCGCCGGGGAGTTTGCTGCTGGGCGCGGTGTGCGCCCGATTCTCTCCCGAACTGTCGTCGGAGCAGTTGGGTGAGATCACCGAGCTCGTCCATGACCTGAAGCAGCGTCAACCGATAGCGCAGCCGCGGCTGCGCCACCGGCTGCAGAGTGATCGGGTCGGGCTGACCCGCAGCCGCCAGCGCCTCTACGGCCCCGAAGCGGCTGCTTCTGCCGAATCGCTCGGTCGGCTTGACTGCGAATTCGACGGGTCGAGAGCCACCGCGAGCCAGTTGATCCTGGGCGCCGTCTACGCCGCGGGCATGACGACGGCGCCGGTTCGCGGCGAGGCGTTGCAGGCGGTGCGTCAGGGCCTGGCCTGGCGTGGTGTTGTGGGGCCGGCGTTGTTCGCATACTTGGCCTCTGGAGACTCGTCCGCAAGGGCAAGAGCGGAGCTGGCGGCGAGCGACCCGATCGACTGGGCCTTGGAAACCCTGGGTTTCGAACGCGGCGGCGGAGTCCCCGGGCAGTCCGCGGTCCGGCGCTGCTTCCGTGAGGCTTTGCGGGCGGCCCACCCCGACTTGGGCGCGGCCGAGACCGAAGCCGCCGACCGGATCGCCGAGTTGAGCGAAGCCCGAAGGATTCTTCTGGCCCGATAGCTTCGAGTTCCGCAGGTTCTCCGGCTCTACGGCTCAGACACCAGCAGTCGGCGGCTGATCGCGGCTGCTGCCGCGGCTGGAGTGATGCGACCCTCTAGCGCCTCTGCCAGAGCTTCAGGCTCGGCGCCCAAACAGTGCTCTGCGGCTGCACTCAGGCGTTGCGACACTCGGTCGTGGATTTCCTGGCGTATCCGCGCCTGGCGGCGGGCCTGGAGCAGTCCCTGCTGTTGCAGATGCTCACGATGGGCTCGCACCGCGCCGACGACCCGGTCGGCGCCATCGCCTGCGGCGACGGTGGCGGCGGTCATGACGACCGGCGGGCGCCACTGCTCGGTGAGACCGGTGACATGCCCGAGGTCGAGCATGTGCTGCAGGTCGCGTTTGGCGTCCTCAGCGCCGGGACGGTCGGACTTGTTGACCACCAGCACGTCGGCCACCTCCAGCAGGCCCGACTTGTTGGCCTGCACGGCGTCGCCCATTCCGGGCGCGACGACCACCACAGTGGTGTCGGCGGTGCGGGTCACGTCCACTTCGACCTGGCCGACGCCCACCGTCTCCACCACCAGCGGTCCATAGCCGCAAGCCTCGAAAAGCCGCAGAGCCGCAGGCACTGCCAATGCCAGTCCGCCTGCATGGCCGCGGGTCGCCATCGAACGGATGAAAGCGCCGGCTGAGCCCGCCACTCTGCTTCCGGTTGTGTTGCCGGCTGTGTTGTCGGTGTTGCCGGCTGTGTTGCCGGCGTTGCCTGAGCGGCCTGAGTTCGCGACGGGGCCGCTGTCCTCCATGCGGATGCGGTCGCCGAGTATCGCTCCGCCGGTCAGCGGCGATGAAGGATCGACTGCCAGAACCGCTGGGCTGCGACCGAGGCCGGACTCCTCGGGCAATCCGGCTTCCTCGGGCAGTTTGGAAAGTTCTGCTACGAGGCGGCCCACCAGAGTCGACTTGCCGCATCCCGGCGCTCCGGTGACGCCGATCACGGCGGCACTGTCGGCACTGCGGGCAGCGCCGCGGAGAGCGGCTGTGTGTGCGCCGCGCGCGCCGTCCTGCGTCCGGCTGTGGAGCAGTTCGGTGATTTCGTCGGCGATCCGGCCGCCTTGTTCGATCAGGGTCAAAAGGCGCCCCAGAGCCCTGCGCCTGCCGGCGACGGCTTGCTCCAGCAGGTCGACAGGGTCGGCGAGTCTGAGTTTGGCCGCTGCTCGTTTCACTCGACGCCCGACCGGCCTGCCGCCCGACGCCCGACTGGCCCTGCCACTCGCCGCCGGCCTGTCACTCGCCTTACTCGCCGGCCTGTCACTCGGCTCTTTCTTCGCGTAGTGAGCCGCGCACGGCTTGGGCTACTTCCACCGCTGAGGCGCCGGGATGCAGCACGGCGCTGACCCCCATTTCTTTGAGCGTCTCCACATCGGCTTCGGGGATGATCCCGCCGATCACCACCGGCACGTCCAGTTCGGCGTCGCTCAAGGCCTGAAGTATCCGCGGCGCCAGCGCCAGATGCCCGGCGTTGTGCATCGACAAGCCCACCACGTCGGCGTCTTCTTGTTCGACGGCCTCGATCACGCTGTCGGTGGTCTGACGCAGACCCAGATAGATCACTTCCATGCCGGCGTCTCTGAGCATCCGAGCCACCACCTTCAGTCCTCGGTCGTGGCCGTCTAGGCCCAGCTTCGCCAAGACCACCCGCGTCGGCGCCCGCCGCGAAGCCTGGCGGCGTCCCGAGGCTTGGTCTTCATGAGAAGTTTCAGGCAACGGCTTCGAAGTCTCAGGCAACGGTTCGGCGAGCAGGGTCAGACGACGGCTTTTTCGACGTAGCGCCCGAACACGTCGGCTAGAGCGTCGCAGATCTCGCCCTCCGTGGCGTAGGCCTTGACAGCGTCGATCACCGGCGGCATCAGGTTGCAGGCCGGGTCCTGGGCCGCGGCGCGCACACCGTCGAGAGCGCGGCTCACCGCTTCGTCGTCACGGGCTTGCCTCACCGCGGCCAGGCGCTTGAGCTGCAGATCCTCGGTGGCTTGATCGATGCGGAGCAGGTTGCCGTCAGTTTCGTCGTTGCCTTCGGTGAAGGCGTTGACGCCGACGATGATCCGGGCGCCGTCATTGACTTCGCGCTCGAAGCGATAGGCCGAGTCTGCGATCCGGCCGACGATCCATCCGTTTTCGATGGCCTGGTAGACGCCCTCGAGCATCGACCCTTCGCCCAGTTCGAGCAGATGATCGAAGATCTCGCCGGCCCGGCGCTCCATCTCGTCGGTGATCCACTCCACGTACGGCGAACCCCCGAGCGGGTCGGCCACAGCGGCCACACCGGTCTCGTGGGCCACTATCTGCTGGGTCCGCAAGGCGATGCGGGCCGCTTTCTCGGTGGGCAGCGCCAGCGCCTCGTCGTAGGCGTCGGTGTGAAGCGATTGCGTGCCGCCCAGCACCCCGGCCAAAGCTTGCAGAGCCACTCGGGCGATGTTGATCTCGGGTTGCTGAGCGGTCAGCGACACGCCCGCTGTCTGGGTGTGGAAGCGGCATTTCAGGCTGCGCTCACCGGTGGCGCCGTAACGCTGCTTCATCCAGGTGGCCCAGATGCGCCGAGCGGCGCGGTATTTGCCGATCTCTTCGAAGAAGTCGCTGTGACTGTTGAAGAAG
The DNA here is from genome assembly GCA_026708645.1 of Acidimicrobiaceae bacterium. GTDB lineage: Bacteria > Actinomycetota > Acidimicrobiia > Acidimicrobiales > Aldehydirespiratoraceae > Aldehydirespirator. Next base: position 16,707 of record JAPOUM010000034.1, read on the forward strand.
AAGCTCAAACGGGCCGCGAATTCGTCGACGGCGAGACCCGCCGCTTGGGCCGCCTCCACGTAAGCGAAACCGTTGGCCAGAGTGAAGCCCAGTTCCTGAGCGGCTGTGGCGCCGGCCTCGCGGATGTGGTAGCCCGAGATCGACACGGGATGCCAGCGCGGCATCTCCGCGGTGGTGAAGCGCATCATGTCGGTGACTATGCGCATCGAGGGCCGTGGCGGGTAGATGTACTCCTTCTGAGCTTGATACTCCTTGAGGATGTCGTTCTGGATGGTGCCTGACAGTCGGTCTCGGGGCACGCCCGCTGCGTCGCCTACGGCGATGTACTGAGCCAGCGCCACGATGGCCGGGCCGTTGATCGTCATCGAAGTCGACACGGCCGTGAGGTCGATGCCGGCGAACAGGTCCTCCATGTCGGCCAGCGTGTCCACCGCCACCCCGGCGCGGCCCACCTCGCCGGCCGACCAGACCTCGTCGTCGGAGTCTCGGCCCATGAGCGTCGGCATGTCGAACGCGGTCGACAGCCCGGTGCCTCCGTGACGGAGGATCTCCTTGAAGCGGCCGTTGGTGTCGACCGCGGTGCCGAAGCCGGCGAACATGCGCATGGTCCACAGCCGGCTGCGGTACATGTCGGGGTGGATGCCCCGTGTGAAGGGGAACTCGCCCGGCAGCGGGCCGTCGCCGTAGACGGGATCGACGGCGATCCCCGACATGGTGGTGAACTGCTCTCGTGCAGACGGGTCTCGGCTGCTGTTCATGTGTTCATGTGTTCATGAGTCATGTGTTCATGGGCTCGCTTGGGGAGGGTGCTGCGGGCGTTTCTGCGGGAGTGTTCGCCCCTGGCGCTAGTGTCGGCGCTGGTGAGCTTAGACACGACAGCCGGTGGCGTCGCGGTGCCGGGCCATGGTCCCAGTGATGAGCCGGGCAGCAGTGGGCACGGTGACGACGCCGATGAGCGACCGAAGCCGAAGATGAAGAAGAGCGAATACGAGCGCGAGTTGGAGCGCTTGCAGGAAGAGCTGGCGTTGCTGCAGCGCTGGATCCGTCTCAGAGGTCTCAAGGTGGTGGTGATCTTCGAGGGGCGCGACGCCGCCGGCAAGGGCGGGGTCATAAAGCGCATCACCGAGAGGCTCAACCCTCGAGTGGTGCGAGTGGTGGCTTTGGGCACCCCGAGCGACCGCGACAAGAGCAAGTGGTGGTTCCAGCGTTACGTGGCTGAGCTTCCCGCCGCTGGCGAGATGGTCCTCTTCGACCGCAGCTGGTACAACCGCGGACTGGTCGAGCCGGTAATGGGCTTCTGCACCGAGTCGGAGTATCAGGAGTTCTTGCGGTCCTGCCCTGAGTTCGAACGGATGCTGGTGCGCTCGGGGATCATCCTGATCAAATACTGGTTCTCGGTGAGCGACACCGAACAGGAGCAGCGCTTCCAGAGCCGGCTTCAAGATCCTCGCAAGCGTTGGAAGCTGTCGTCGATGGACTTGGAGGGCCGCTCACGGTGGATGGACTACTCGAAAGCCAAGGACACACTTTTCGCCCACACCGACATCAAGCAGGCGCCGTGGTATGTGGTCGACGCTGATTCCAAGCGACGGGCGCGTCTCAACTGCATCGCGCATCTGCTCTCGCTGATCCCGTATGAGCCGGTGCCCTGGGAGGAGATCGACCTGCCGGAGCGTCAGCCGGACGTCGGTTACGTGCGTCCGCCGCTCGCAGAGCAGACCTTCGTGCCCGAGGTCTACTAGCTGCCAGTTGGCTGCCAAGGCCTGATAGAAGCGGGCGAACTGCCCGCCGGGCGGGCACCGCTGAGCCGAGAGCCGTCCCGTCAAGCCGAGCCGACGAGAGCCGTCATGCCGACTGGCCCCGCCGAGCCGAAGGGCGCCGACGACATGACCGGGCCGCGCCCATGACAAGCCCCGAGCCGCGTGCGTCGACGCTCTCACGAAATCTTGCATTTCGGGGGGGGGGGGTATTCTGGGTGCAGGTGTAGAACAATCGAAAGGTCGAGATTATGCGCCTTGCAGCAGTGCGGAATTTCTCTTCAGCTTTGGCTTTGCCGCTGGCCTGCCTGACACTGGCGGCGGCGGCGGCACTCGTCGGGATCGTCGTCGGTTTTCAGCGGCCGGCGCAGGCGCAGACCGTGCCCACGGTGTCTGTGTCGTGTCCCGATCGGGTGGCTGCTGTGGAGTCAGGTGATGCGCCTGGAGCGGTGGAATGCACTTTCTCGGTGAGCCCGTCGCAAGCTGGGGGGCTGACCGTCAGATACGAGGTCGCCGCGACCGGCAGTCGGAGTCTCGCATATCAGCAGAGCGTGGTCGTCACAGGGGCATCCGAGACGGACAGCGTCTGGTATCTTTCCGAAGCCGCGGAGATCACGGTGCGCCTCTTGGCTGATGCCGCTTACAGCGTCGGCAGTCCCAGCGAGGCGACCATCGCCGTCGGAACAGCTACGGCTTACAGTGGTGCTGGCCTGCACGTCAACGAGGCTGGAGCGCTTGACGGCTACGTGCTGCTGACGACCCCGTTCCACGGCAGCTTCTATCTGGTCGACAATGAAGGTCGAAAGGCTTACAGCTGGAACGCCGCCGGCGCTTTGGGGAAACTTCTCGACAATGGCAACCTGATAACAGGACACAACCGCTCCAACGTGGCCGAGATCAGCCCAGACGGAACAGCGGCATGGAAGTACCAGACAAAGAATCAACATCATGACGTGATCAAGCTCGCAAACGGCAACTATTTGTTCATCAGTTCGGAGTATTACACCACAGCACAGGCTATTGCTGCCGGTGCGAACCCTGACTGTCTCGACTTGAACGGCCTGGAAGTAGACTCGATAATCGAGATGCAGCCAGTTGGTCCGAGCGGCGGATCGATCGTGTGGAAGTGGAATGTCTGGGATCATCTAATCCAGGACTTTGACTCCACCAAAGACAACTATGGGGTGGTCGCAGATCATCCCGAGTTGATCGACATCAACTATGGTTTGTGTCAGATACATGCTGGCAGCAATGTTTACATTAAAGATCCGCACCATCTGACGCATTTGAACGCCATCGACTACAATGCTTCGCTAGATCAAATTTTGATCACGTCTCGTCACTTCAGCGAAGTCTGGGTGATCGATCACAGCACGACTACCACTCAAGCTGCTTCCGGCTCAGGCGGTGACAGCAACATGGGCGGGAACCTCCTTTATCGTTACGGCAATCCGCGCACACACCAGAACGGAAGCAAAAGTGATCAGCGACTTTTCTTCCCTCACAACGCCCACTGGATCTCCAGCGGATTGCCGGGTGCCGGGAATATTCTGATTTACAACAATGGCCACGAGCATCCCGGTTTCCTGCGCAATTACGCGTCGGTGGACGAGTTGGCCTTCCCCTCCTCAGAACACACGTACTTGCGCGCGGGTGACGGGTTCATGCAACCTACTCTTTTGTGGACCCATCGTCTGGCTGAGCATACCTGGATCATGTCAAGCGCGCAGCGGCTTCCCAACGGCAACACTCTCATCACGGAAGGGAACCATGCCAGAATTAGCGAAGTCACGCCGGATGGCACCGTTGTTTGGCATTATAGCAACCCCCTTCATCCTGGAAAAGGTATTCTTACTGAAGGTTCTCCTCCCCTTTTTGACTCCGGTTACTGGACCTACCGTTCATACAAATATGCGGCTGATCACCCCGGCATAGCGGCGTTGACATTGGTACCGGTCGCTGATCGCACATCGCTTGCTGTGAAATGCACAGGCACGGTGACTCCGACCTCTGACGATCTGATTGCAACCGTTAGGGGCTATCACAATAACAACAAGACTAGCTCCAACTATGACCAGAGCTGGTTCCGTGTGTTGATCTCGTTCGGTGTCGAGTCGTCTGACACGCTTGAGTCTTTCACGGTCGCGGAAGCGCGAGCAAAAGAGAATACCTCAGATGACTGGACGCCGATTCGTGAAGAGCTTGAGCGCCGCAGAGCGGAATGCGTGAGTTCCCTGACTCCTGTGGTGAGCATCGCTGCCGGCCCTAGTGTGACTGAGGGCACTGCTGCGAGCTTCACGCTCACAGCTGTTCCGCCGCCGAGTGTGGGCATGACTGTGAACGTGAGCGTGACTTCCGCTGGCGGCTTCGCAGCTGCGGCCACGACCACAGTGACGATCCCGACTTCGGGCACGGCGACGCTGAGCGTTGACACGCTCGACGACGACATTCATGAATCCGACGGATCTGTGACAGTCACTGTCGATTCGGGCACGGGTTACAGCGTCGACTCGGTCGCTGCGGCCACGGTCAGCGTCTCCGATGATGAGGGGTCTTGCACGGTGACTGCGCCTTCTGATGATCTGATCCAACTGGTGCGCGGCTACCACGATTCGAACAGGCCCAAGTCGGGTTACAACCAGAACTGGTTGCGGGTGCTGATCGCGTTCGGTGCTGAGACGTCCAGCACGCTTGAACCGTTCACGGCCGCAGAAGCAAGAAACGATGAGCAGGTGTGGGACGGCTGGACGCCGATCCGTCAAGAGCTTGAGCGTCTCGAACAAGAGGCAGCACAATGCGCGACTCCGGCGGTTCCGGTGGTGAGCATCGCCGCAGGCGGCGACGTCACCGAAGGCGGCAACGCCGTGTTCACGCTCACCGCTGATCCGGTGCCCGCGGCGCAGTTCGACGTGACAGTCATTGTCGCGACCTCCGGCAGCTACGGGGTCACCGCAGGCACCCGCACCGTGACGATCCCCACCTCGGGCACAGCCACCTTGACGCTCGCCACTACTGACGACAGCACCGACGAAGCAAACGGCACAATCACCGCGACGCTCGTCGACGGCGCCGCCTACGATCTGGGCTCCACCGCCACCGCCACCGTCGCCGTGGCCGACAACGAAACGCCTGCGGTCAGCATCACCTCAGCAGGCGATGTCACCGAAGGCGGCAACGCCGTGTTCACGCTCACCGCTGATCCGGTGCCGCACGCCAGCCTCGACGTGACCGTCACCATCGCGACCTCCGGCAGCTACGGCGTCACCGCGGGCACCCGCACCGTGACGATCCC
>JAPOUM010000036.1 GCA_026708645.1 Acidimicrobiaceae bacterium
GGAGGTCGGCGGCAGCGCGATACTGCGATCAGCGTGTTGTTCACGGTCGTGCTCGCGAGTGGTGACTGCCTGGAGGTCGGCGGCAGCGCTACACCTGCACACCGCCCAAAGCCGCCCGATCCCTCCGAACCGCACGGGCCAGGACGCTTCGTTGCGTCGAACCTGCGGCACAAAGAAAAGGGACCCCGTGCGTTCCGGGGTCCCGTGCAAGCGGCATGTCGGCTGCATTCGGCTCGCGCCTACTAACCGGACCGTCAAGCAGTTCTAATCCTAGGGATCCGACACCTCGGTTGCAAGTGCAACTTCAGATCTCTTGATCCGCGGGTCGCGGCGATGCGCCTCCGCCACGATCCGACGCCTCGGTTGCAAGTGCAACTTCAGATCAGCTGGATTCGATTGGTGTAGGCGTGTCCTTTGTGGGTGGTGGGCGCAGCCTGGGGGAGCGTTCTGATCGCGGCCAAGTCGGCATCGGTCTGCTGCAGGTTTTTGTCGCCCTCCGCCGAACGGCGCCGGATGCCCGCTATGAGGTCCGCAACTTGGATCGCATGGGAAGCTCTTGAATTAGCGTAGTAGATGCTTGGGTGAACTGGAAGAGACCTCGTGATGACGAAGGTTCTGACACACTCGCTGGCGTGGGCGTCGAGGGAATGGTAGGACCAGTCCGACACGATCCATCCCGTCTCCCGATGCTGCTGACACTCCACGGCGAAGTGCTCTACGAGCGCTTGGAGTTGCAGCGGCATCGTTGTGTTCAGGGTCATTGGGTGGTGCAGTCGGCGCTTGTCGATGGTGGCGCTGTAGACGGAGGCATCGAGACTGCCGAGGATGCGCAGCATCTCATACACAAAATTGCGGTTCTTTGCTCGGTTCCATGGATTTGGATTGATGGTTCGGTGTGATTTCAGTTCCCATGTGCCGGGATTTCCACGGTTCGGGTAAAAGCGGGCCTTTGCCCCGGCTGTCCGGCGATCAAGCGTGATCACGTTCTGAGCAGGGATTGAGAAGCCGCCAATGACGACAGCCTTTGAGGCGTCCGCGGCCGACGGCTTACCAGAATCGTCGAGGAACAGGACTCTTGTGCAATGCTGGGTTGACATAATGCTGGATTGACCTAAGGAATCTTTTGTCGCCGAACAAATTCGTCTATTGACATTAGATCGATAAGGATTTGCGCGACCTTCAACCCGAGCTCTAGTCGTCGCCAGCCTGACCTCCGATGACGGGGGAGACGGCTTTAGCTGGAGAGGGCTTGCCAGCAGACCAGGTGGATGTCGTCCGCGGTGATCACCGGCAGCGGCGCCGCTACTGGCTGGGGCGTCAAGCCTTGCTCTTCGACGACACGCAGCACCGCCTCAGCCTGGGCCGCAAGGGTCACAGCGTTCTGCAATGCTTTGCGGACCAGGCGAGTGATGCGATCCGTGTAGGGCGACTGCAAAGCCAGGCAAGCCGACCTGATCTGCTCGTCGTCGAGACCCGCTGGCGGGCTCGATCTCAGCACTTCCGCAGCGTCGCGTAGCGCCTTGGGGATGCGGGGCTCGAGGTTGGCCTTGTCGGCGTGGAAGTTCCAGCGCTCCAAAATGTCGGCACGGGCGGACTGCCAGGCGTCGTAGGCGCCCGCAGCGGTGTCGTCGTCGAGCGCTCGGGGAGTGTCGAAGCCCTGCGGCGGACGGGCTCGCAGCAAGCACTCGAGAGTTCCATCGACAATTGCCCCGCCGGTTGTGCCGCCAGCTTTCGCGCCGGTTGCTCCGCCGTCGGTTGCATCGTTGGTTGCATCGTCGGTTGTGCCGTCTGCGTTCGCGCCGGTTGCATCGCCGGTTGCTTCGTTGCCGGTTGCGCTGCCGGCATTCGTGCCGTCTGTGGGCACGAACCGGAACAGCGGCTTGGGGTCGTCGCCGACTCGGGCGCAGAACACATACCCGGACTTTGCCGCGCCCGAGCCTGAGCCCGAGAGTGTCCCCGCAGCCGAGCTCGCACCAGCACCTGAGGCGGCCATGCCCGAGCCGGTGCCCCACGGCAGCTTAAGTATCCGTGCCGCGGTGTCGTCGTCCGCGATGGCTCGGCGCAGCTCGGCCCTGAACTCCTCGCCGGATTGCGCGTCCATCGCGGTGCCGCCCTGCTCGAAGATCGTGGCGTCCTCGTCGCGCAGCCTCTCGATCTCGCTGCGGGTGTCGGCGAAATTGAGCTCGAGCTGGTGCTGCTGCCCCGGTATCACCTCGCCCACGCCCACCGACGCCGCCACTTGGGCGATCTTGTGATTGAGACGCTCCTCCAGTCGCAGCAGCTCGTCGAGCCGCGCGTCGGGGAACACGCACCGCAGGAACACTTCCCGGTGTTTCGAGCCGATCCGGTCGATGCGCCCGTGGCGCTGCACCAGGCGCATCGGATTCCACGGCAGGTCGTAGTTGATGATGTGACGGGCCTGCTGAAGGTTGAGACCCTCAGCGAGCACGTCCGTGGCCACCAGAATGTCGTAGCGGTCGCGGTCGCGAAAATCGCCGATGCCCGCGCCGCCGGCGGTCTCGGGCGCGAACTCCATGGCCGGGCTTCTGCTGCTGTCAGAGCCGGTGTATTGAGCGATCCGGCCCCGATAGACGGCGAGGCGGTCGTCGCGCTGCACCTGATCCTCGAGAAACTCGAAGATCCACTCCACCGTGTCGGCGAAATAAGTGAACACAAGCACTTTGCGCTTGTTGCGTTCGTCGTCTTCGCCGATGCCTTCGTCACGGGCTTGGGCGGCGATGGCGGCCAGTTCATCAGTCAGCGCAGCCAGAGTGGGGTCGCTGCGTCGGGTGACGGTGCGCGCCTTGGCGGCGAAACCCGCCAGCAGGTCGCGGTCTCGGCGGGCGTGGCCCACCATCCGCTCAAGGTCGTAGCCGTCGGCGTCTTCGAGGTCCTCCAGATGCGATTCGAGGTATCTGTCGATCTCTTCGATGTCGTCGGAGTCGGTGGCGGCCCAGTCGGCGATGGCGCCTCCCGTAGCGACTCTGTGGTGATCTTCGGCGAGCGCTGCGAAAGCCTCGCAGCCTCGGGCCATGCGCTCGCAAGTCAAGGCGAAAGCATGCGGCGACGACTCGAAACGCTTCAACATGCCCGAGCGCAGCAGCCCGGCGAGCTGCAACTCATAAGACTCGGGGTTGTTGCGGTCTCTCGCATAGTTGGACGGCACGTAACGCGCCAGAGTCAGCGCTTTGTCGTCGGCGTCGGGATTGGCGTCGGGATTGATGGCGGCGGCCAGATCATCGAAGAAACCCGGCAGCACCTGATCCATGTCGTAGGTCACTTTGCGCACTCTGGGGGTGGGGAACACGATCTGCTGCTCGACCCCGTCGACGCTGATCTTGGCGTCGCCGTAGTGCTTCTTGACGTGCGAGCGGGTGCGGCGCACCGCCACTGTGTCGAGCACGTCGAAGAGGTGATGCGGCGACAGGCCGGCGGTCTTCTGCATCGCCTCGGTGAAATGGTCGCGCAGCGAGCGGATGCCCTCGGCTGCGAAGATGCCGTCGTTGCGCAGGAAATATCCGAGCAGGTGATAGAGGTCCATCAGGCTGTTGTTGACCGGAGTGGCGGTCAGCAGCACCAGCTTCTTGGGCGGCAGCCCCTTCAGCAGCTCGCGCAGAGCCGAGGCCCGCTGAGTTGAGGGATTGCGCAGATTGTGGGCCTCGTCCACCACCACCAGCGCATACTTCTGGTGAGGCACCGTCAGCTGCTGTTCCAGGTATCGGCCCGCTGTCAGCTGCTCGAAAGAGATCAGCGTCATCGGCAGATTGTGCTGACGCTCGAAAGCTTTCCAGGGGCCGTCACGCAACGCCGCCGGACAGATCACCAGCACGTTCTGGCGCTGCCCGATGGCTGCTTCCTCTATGAGCTTGCCCGCGAAGTAGGTCTTGCCGAGGCCCACCTCATCGGCGATCAGCACGCCGTTGAACTCCTTCAGCAGCCGGCGTGCTCGCACCAGCCCTTCACGCTGGAACGACGTCAGCTTGATCGAGGATCGAGGCTCGTCGGCGGAGGCTTCCTCGTCCAAGTCGGCCTGGTAACGCTCCCACAGCATTCGCAGATAGATGAGCTGCGGTGGATGTGCCTCGAAGCGAGGCTCGAACAGCTCTGCGAGGTCGTAGTCGGCGGCTGCGTCCCAGAGCTCGTCGAACCATGCGGCTACGGCCGACACGGTGTGCGGCGTGTAGTTGCCCAAGTTGAGCTCGAGGTTGGTGCTCAGCCCGGCCCGGGTGAAGTTCGACGATCCCGACACGACGCCGTGCCCGTGGGCGGCAACGACGAAGGCTTTGCCGTGCAGGAAGCGGTCCTCGAGGCGGCGCACTTGCACTCCGCCCGAGCGCAGCCAGTCGACGAGACGGCGGGCGGAGGCGTCGGCTTCGCGGCTGAAGCCGAGCAGGTCGCGGTCGACGGCGAGCGCCTGCTCGTGGTCGGCGAGCACCCCGCTGACTCTGTGCTTCTCGGCCCGGCGGGCGTTGACCGGCTCGCTGCGCAAGGCTCGGGTGCATCGCTCGGGAGGTGCGGGCTCGGCGCCCAGCAGCAGCCGCACGCTGTGGAGCTTGTCGAGCGAGTCCGCCAGCAGCGAGTAGCCGCCTGCGTTGAAGTAGGCGGTGGCGATGTCGAGACGCACGTCGTGGGCGAGCCCTTCGGCGGCGTGGCCGATGAAACCGTTGAGCGCGTCGGCCACGGTCGCGCCGTGCTGGTTGACCGCCAGCTCCGGCTTGGCCTGCCCGTTATTCGTCATCATTCGTCATTATTCGTCTTTATTCGTCATCGGACGCCTTCACAGTAGACCCGCGCCATCGGCTGCAAGCTCCCGGCATCGCCGACGGCTGCTGTTTGGTTGTGTTTTTGGGATGTTGTTGTGTTGCTGGTGGAGTTTGCTGGTTCGGCTTTGCTGCTGGCGGCAGCCTTCTGGCTGTGTTTTGTGTGGTGTGCATGAGCCGATCTGCCACCGCTGGTTCGGTGTTGGTGGTGGCTGCTGGTTGGCTGTGTTCCTGGTTTGTGTGATCCTGGCTTGGCAGGCATCGGAATCGGTCCGGGCGACGCACTCGGCTCACAATAATCTCCCGATGGCACAACAATCTCCCGGTGGTGCAACAACCTCCTCGTGCTGCGGGCCGTCTTGGCGCAGCCGAAGAGCGGACGGGTGCAGCTGTTCCCAGCGAGTCGGGGTTGAGCGGCCTCTATGTAAGCCGGATCCCACGGCGTTGAACACCCTTGCTGTGAATCTCACGACGGTGAACCCTGCTGCGGCTCAGGCTTCGCCGGTCAGGGCGGCGACCACATTTTTGAGCAGGCCGGAAGCGCCGAAGCGCAAACGTTCGGGGTTGAGCCACTGATTTCCCAGCACCGATCGCACGATTTCGACGTAGCCGACAGCGTCCGCAGCGCTGCGAACACCGCCGGCGATCTTGATGCCCACGGGAAGACCCCCGGCAGCGCAGTGCGCGGCGATCGTCTCGGCCATGGCGGTCACGGCTTCGACGGACGCTCCGGCAGCGCCCTTGCCGGTGGACGTTTTGACCATCGTGGCGCCTGCGGCAACGGCCAGACGGGTCGCTTCAGCGATCGTCTCGGCAGATCCGAGTTCGCACACCTCCAAGATCACTTTGAAGCGTGCGTCGCCTGCGGCCTGCTTCAGGGCGCGCAGATCGGCTGAAGCGGTAGCGGCGTCGCCGGACAAGAAAGCCGAGCGGTTCAACACGGTGTCGATCTCTTGAGCGCCGGAGGCGACCGCGGCCCGCACTTCGGCTGTCTTCACCTCCAGAGGCGACAAGCCGCTCGGGAACGCCCCGGCCACGCTGGCCGTTGACACCGGGGTGCCTGCCAGCAACTCGGCGGCCAGCCCGGCCAGAGCCGGATGAACGCACACCGCGGCCACAGGCCCGACAGTCGGGTCAGCCGGGTCGGGCCGCAGCGCCTCGGCGCACAGAGCCCGGATGCGTCCTGGCGTGTCGTCGCCTTCCAAGGTGGTCAAGTCGATGCACCGCACCACCAGCCGCAGATCGTCGAAGTCGAGGTCTGAGCCCAGGCCCGCCGTGTCCGGCGAGTATTCAACCGGCATACCGACGGTCGCAGGCAGGTCCGCCGCGGCAGCCGGCGCTGCAGACCGCGTTGTCGCGGCAGCCGGCGCTGTAGCTGTGGTGTGGGTTGCGGGTTTGGCCGTGTCGGTGTTGGTGTGGTTTTGGTGGGGGTCGTTGTGGGTTGTCGTTGCTGTGGTGTTGGCTGCGGGCGTGGTTTCTGCTGTCGCGGCAGGCTGCGTTGTCGCGGCTGCCGGTGTTTTGGTTGTGGTGTGGGTTGCGGGTTTGGCCGTGTCGGTGTTGGTGTGGTTTTGGTGGGGGTCGTTGTGGGTTGTCGTTGCTGTGGTGTTGGCTGCGGGCGTGGTTTCTGCTGTCGCTGCAGGCTGCGTTGTCGCGGCTGCCGGTGTTTTGGTTGTGGTGTGGGTCGCTGGCTCGTCCGCTGCAGGCGAAGGGGCAGCATGCGGTGCCGTCGCGTCGTCGTCTGCAGGCCATGCCGGCTCGAGTGTTCTTCGCTCGAAGTCGGCCACGCGGCGCACGGTCGCGTCAATCAGCGTCGCCAGCTGCGTTCGGGCGGTCGCTTGAGCGGCTCGCAGCCTGCCGACAGTGCCGTCTGATCCGTCGGATCCGCTGGACTCGGCCACGACCTCGCCGTAGACCTTGATCTTGGGTTCGGTTCCGCTGGGACGGACCAACACCCGGGCGGCGCCGCCGTGCAGGTCGAAAGCCAGCAGATCAGCAGGCGGCAGATGCTGGGACCCGGCGGCGAAGTCATGCACCGCAGTCACGGTGGCGCCGCCCAACTCGGAGGGCGGAGCGGCGCGCAGCTGCTGCATGGCCCGAGCTATCGGACGTCCCGCCCCGGCGCTCGACTCGAACCGGATCGAGCGTTGCCCGGTGCAGTGCGCTCCATGACGGCGATGCAGGTCGTCGAGCAGATCGAGCACCTTGCGCTGTCGTGACTTCAGCGAGGCGGCGAGCTCGGCCATCACCAAGGCGGCGCCTATCCCGTCCTTGTCGTTGACTGCTTGGCCCACCGCGTAGCCGAGCGCGTCCTCGTAGCCCAATACCAGTCGGTGGGCGGGCCGCTGGGCGGCGGCTCTCATCACCCATTTGAAGCCGGTGAGAGTCTCGGCCCGTTCAGCGCCGTGACGGGCGGCGATGCCCGCAAGCAGACGCGACGAGACTACCGTGTTGACGACCAGCCGCGCCTCGCGCGACCCGGCGGCCGCAACCGCTGCGTCTGTGCCGGTTCTCGTGTCCGTGCCGGGCATTGTGTTCGTGCCGGGCATTGTGTTCGTGCCGGGCATTGTGTTCGTGTCGAACGTCATGTCGCCACTGGCGATCGCGCGGGGTGCAGTGGTGGGTGAGGTGCCGGTCGTCGTGTCTGTGCCGGTTGTCGTGTTTGTGTCAGGTGTTGTGTGCGTCGCAGCCGTCGTCTCTGTGTGGGGTGCAGTGTCTGTGCCGGGCGTCGTGTCCGTCGCACCTGTCGTGCCTGCGTCTGGGTGTGTCGCTGCCGTTGCGTCTGTGGCTGCCGTCGTGTTCGTGCCGGGCATTGTGTTCGTGTCGAACGTCGTGTCTGTCGCTGCCGGCGCCGTGTCTGTGTTCGTGCCAGCCGTCGTGTCCATGCCGGGTTTCGTGTTTGCTGCCGCCGTCATGTCTGTGTGTTTTGCAGTGCTTGTGTCGGTGTCGATGCGGCTCAGCAGATGTTCGGCCAGCAGGCAGCCGGTTTCGTCGCCGGTCAGCAGCCGCCAGCGGTCGCCGTCAGGCACTGCTACTGCCAGACGGTCGGCGTCGGGGTCGTGCGCCAAGGCGATGTCGGCGTCGATGCGCTGAGCCAGTCGCAGCAGACGGTCGACTACGCCGGCCTCTTCAGGGTTGGGGAACGCCGTGGTCGCAAAATCCGGGTCGGGTTCGGCCTGCTCGGCCACCAGACGCGGCGCATCGAAGCCCGTCCGTGCCAGAGCCCGGCAGAAGGTCTTGGCGCCCACCCCGTGAAGCGGCGTGTAAGCGATGCTCAGCGAACGCGGCCCGCCGGACATCAGCAGGCCCGCCACAGTGTCGAGATAAGCCTCCAGCAGGTCGTCGCCTGCGATGCCGATCAGCGGATCGTCGTCTGGCGCCAGATCGGATTCGTCGAGAGGCGGAGTCTCGTCGATCAGACTGCTGATCTCGGCGTCGATGGGCGAGCTGATCAGGCTGCCGCCGCGCCAGTAGACCTTGTAGCCGTTGTCGCTGCGGGGATTGTGGCTGGCGGTCACCATCACCCCGGCGGCGGCTTCGAGATGCTTCACCGCGAACGCCAGCACGGGCGTGGGCAGCATCTCCGGCAGCATCGTCACGGCTATCTGCCGGCCTGCCAGCACACGGGCCGTGTCGAAAGCAAAATCGCGGCTGCCGTGGCGCGCGTCGTATCCGATGACCACACCGCCACGGGCCGAGTCGTGCAGATTCAACCGCTGCGCCAGCGCCGCCGCAATGATCCGCACAGTCACACGATTGATCCGGGTCGGCCCTGCCCCCATCGGCGCGCGGATTCCGGCCGTGCCGAAAGCGACCCGTCCGCTGAAACGCCGCCGCAGCTCTAGCGGATCGGTGTCGATCAGCAGCCGCAGTTCGTCGCTGGTGACAGGGTCGGGATCAGCGGCCAGCCAACGCTGCGCCTCAGCATGGACTCTCGCCGCCTCGGCCTGTTCGGATGCTTGGCCGGCTGGAGAGGTTGCGGATGCTGCGGAGGTTGCGGACTCGGTGCCGTGCTGTGCGGTCTGAGAGGCCGAGCGAATAGCAGAGTCCGTGTGCTGCGCTCCGGCGCTGTCTTGGTCGTGTGGCTGCCGTGCAGTCTGAGAAGTCGAACTGGTCTGAGAAGTCGAACTAGTCTGAGAGTCGGCTTTGTTCATGCGTTTGTTCATGCGCAGGCGAACCGTGGATCGAGCGGCTCGTGAGCGTAGTGAACTCCAGCGGCGCAGCCGCAACGTGACGGACTCTCGTTTGTTGGCGCGCTCACGCCGTCCGTGTCCGGCGGGAACGTTGCGAGCAGGCCGCGACATGACGGACTCTCGCTTGTTGGCGCGCTCTCTTTCGAGGACTGCGTCGTCAAGTTTCGGCTGCGGCCTGGAACGAATCCAGCGCGTTCATGATGTGACTGCGGACCATCTCGCGCGCTGTTTCGGCGTCGCCAGCGGAGATGGCGTTGTAGATGGCTTCGTGTTCGTCCCATGTGACGTCGCCTCGCCGGTCGGTCACCACCGAGAACACCAGCTCGGTCTGTTGGCGCAGCGGGTCCAGCATCTGCTGCAGGAAAGGCATCCCGGCGGCTGCCTCGACGGCGATGTGGAACTGCCGGTGGCAGACGGCTGCCTCGACCGCGTCGCCGCGTTCGGTGGCTCTGCGCCCCCGCTCGATGCACAGACGGATCCTCTCGAGTGCCTCGGCGTCGCCCAGCTTGGCTGCCTGCTCGATGGCGTACCCCTCGACGAGGATTCTGATCTGTTGAATGTGGTGAGCCTCTTCAGGGTCGATGACGATCACTGAGGCGCCCCGCCGGGGCACCACCTCGATCAGGCCGGTCGCCTCGAGCGAGCGCATGGCTTCGCGCACCGGGTTGCGGCTGACCCCGAGCCGCTCGGCCAGCTGCCCTTCCACCAGCCTCTCGCCGGGTTTCAGCGCGCCTTCGAGGATCATCAGGCGCAGCCGGCACGCCACCACTTCCCGTAAAGGCCGCTCGCCGGTTTCTGCTACATTTAGGCTCACTGTCGGGTCCTCCGATCAGGCGTCGGCGACACTACAGGCCGCTCTCCGTCAGTGAGAAATCGCGCGCACGGTTTGTGTGAGAGGGCTTCCAGCGTCGTCGGCGCCTGCTGTGGCTACGTCTTGTCGGTGAGAGATTGTGCGTGGGGTTTGCGTGAGAGGGCTTCCAATGTCGTCGGCGCCTGCTGTGGCTATGTCCCGTCGGTGAGGGATTGTGCGTGGGGTTTGTGTGAGAGGACTACGGGGCTTGTCACTATTCAGATCAATAACGGGGTCGGTGAGGGATTGTGCGTGGGGTTTGTGTGCGTGGGCTTCCAGCGTCGTGGGCGTTTGCTGTGGCTATGTCTCGTCGGTGAGGGATTGTGCGTGGGGTTTGTGTGCGTGGGCTTCCAATGTCGTGGGCGTTTGCTGTGGCTACGTCTCGTCGGTGAGAGATAGCGCGGTGAGAACTGGCCTAGTGAGAAGGCGCGCGGACGCTTCGCGTGAGCAGTTCGTGCGGTTAGGGCGCGTCGGCGGTTACTCCAGCGAGTCGAGTCGGCGCGCGGTCAGGCGCGACGACTGATGAGGCGCCCCGACAGGGCCATCACCAGCGACGCCACAGCCGATGTCAAGGCCGCGAAGCCCCAGCCCCAGCCGTAACTGCTCGTCTCGACCAGCCAGCCGAACAGCAGCGGGCCTATGACCGCCCCGGTGAAATTGCCGGTCATGGTGATCCCGGTGGCCGCGCCCGGTGCCGAAGGATTCGAGCGCAGCATGGCCAAATGGAACAGACCGGGCCAAGCGAACGAGGTAGCGAAAGCGAACGGCAGCGACAAGTAGAGCACCGTCGCGGATCCCGTGGCCAGCCCTACGAAGGCCAATGCAGCGACACCGAACATCGTGGTGAGCATGTGGAACGGGTTGAGGCCCGCCCGGTCGGCGCCGGCGCCCATCGCCAGGCGCGAAGCGATACCGACCAGGCTCCCCGCCATCAGCAGCACCCCGGCGGCGGCTTCGTCGACGCCGATGTTCACGCTCGACAGCACGAAGAACGAACTGAGCGACACCGAGCCCATGGCGGCCAGACCGGTGGAGCAGGTCACGGTGACCAGCAGTCGGACAGCCACATCGGGCCGTGGATCCTCTGACACCCGGGGTTTCGCAGGTTTGTCAGATTTCGCAGATTTCGCAGGCTCGGCGAATTTGTCAGGCTTGGCAGATTTCGCAGGCTTGGCGGGCGTGTCGCCTGCGCCGTCGACTGCGGGCACCCCCAGCGACACCGCCATAGCGATCAGTGCCCCGATCACGAAAGCCCAACGCCAGCCGATCGTCAAGCCCACTGTGGGAATGGCCAGCCCTGACAGCAGCGAAGCCGCCGGAATGCCTGACTTCTGGATGCCCAGCGCCAAACCCTGACGCCAGATGGAGATGCCGCGCGCCACATAAAGATTGGCGGCAGGCTGACCCCAGGCGTTGGCCAGGCCAGCTGCGCCCACCAGCAGCAGCAGCGTCGGCCATGACCGTGCCAGCGCTGCGATGGCCAGCAGCCCCGCGCAGGCCGCGCCAGTCGACAGGCGCAAGCCGGCGGCAGGCCCGATCCGTTCGACCGTCCGCCCCGACCAAGCCGAAGTCAAGGCGCCCACAAAGAAGAAGGCGCTCACGGTCATGCCGATCTGGGTTTCGCCGATGTCGAGGTCGTCGGAGATCTGCACCGCCAGGGCGCTCACTAGCGTGGGGCTGAGGTTGGCTGCCACTGTGACCAGCAGCGACGCCGTCACGAGGGCCGTGAACCCCGCCCGGCGATCAGCAAAACCCGGCATCAATCAGACGCTTTGCTGTAGTCGGGTGCGGGCTTCCTGCTGCACTTCGCTTGCGCTCGTGCCGGGTGCGTCTGTGTGCGCGTTTGCCCGTGTGACTTGCATGTGCTGGTTTGCGTTCCCGCGCCTCGCCTGCGTGCGTGTGCGCCCGTGTGTCTCGCCCGTGCGCGTGCGTTTCTGTACTTCGCTTGTGTGCGTGTGTGCTCGTGTGTCTTGCTCGCGCGCGCGTACGTGCCTGTGTGCGCGTGCGTGTGCGCCTCGCCAGCGCGGCTACGGCTGGGCTTGTCGGTGTGCGCCCGAGTGTGTCTGTGCATGTGTTCGCCCGGCGAGTTCTCAAGCCGGAAGACCTATGGTATGCAGCGACTTGTATACAAGAACGCGGGCACGGTCCGGCGAGCGTCCGTCCAGGCCCACGATCAGCGGTCGCGCCGGCTGCGGACGCCGGCTGGAGGCAGAACATGAACATCAAGAGGCAGGCATGACACTGATCCATCCGAGTGTCACCGTCGGCGGCAGCGGTGACCCTGACGACGTCGGAGTCCTGATCGACGGCGTGATCACCGCCGGTTCCGGTCCGGAGATGAAGCTGGAGAACCGCAGAGACGGCAGTGTGCTGGCCAGGGTTAGCAGCGCCGGACCCGCCGAAGTGGCGAGCGCCTATGCGGCGGCCGCCACCGAAGCGCCGCGCTGGGCCGCGCTGGGCCCGGCAGGCCGAGCCGAGGTGCTGCACCGCGCCGCCGGTCTGTTCCGTGAGCGTGCTGAGCTGCTGGCGCCGATCATCTCGGCCGAGATGGGCAAGCCCGCCTCGGAGGCCACGGTGGAGGTGGCCAAAGGCGCGGCCGTTCTCGACTACTACGCCGAACTCGGTTACAGGCGACTGGGCGCCACCTTCAGCACCGACGCCGACGAAGACGTCTTCACGCTGATCGAGCCGCTCGGCGTGGTGGCGTTGATCACTCCCTGGAACTTCCCGTTCACGATCCCGATCCGCAAGCTTTCGGCTGCGCTGGCGGCAGGCAACGCCGTGGTGTTCAAGCCGTCCGCCGACGCGGCGGTCACCGGTTTGACGATCGCGGCGACCCTGCTGGACGCCGGTGTGCCGGCAGGTCTGCTGCACGCCGTCGTCGGGAGCATTCCGGTGATCGAGGAAGCGCTGCTCACCGACCCGCGTCTGCACGGTGTGAGCCTCACCGGCTCTTATGAGGCGGCTGCGGCGATCCGCAGGAGGCTGCCGGTACAGGTGCCGTTCCAAGCCGAGCTCGGCGGCAAGAACACCATCGTCGTGTGGGCCGACGCCAAGCTCGACAAGGCTGTGGACGTCATCGTGGCTTCGAGTTTCCGCAACAACGGCCAGATCTGCACCGCTGCGGGCCGACTGCTGGTGCATGACGCGGTCCACGAAGACCTGCTGGCTCTGCTGACACGGCGTCTCGAAGCCATGACCGAAAACTCCGGCGCCGATCAACTGGGGATCCTGGTCAGCGACGACGAAGCCGAACGGGTCGAGGGCTACGTGAAGCTGGCCGAGCAATCCGGCAGCGAAGTGGTGCGTCCCGATCCTGGAGGATGGAACACCGACAGAGTGGCGCCCGCGCTTTTGGTGGACCCTGCTGCGGGGCCTTTGACCAGCGACGAGATTTTCGGGCCTGTCGTGACCTTCGAGCGGATCCGGACCCTCGCCGAGGCGATCGAGTCCGCCAACGCCACCGCCTACGGACTCACGTCGGGCATCGTCACCGAGGACATCGCCGTGGCCAGACGCTTCTGGCAGGGCTCTGACGCGGGCACCGTGAAGGTCAACGCGCCGCTCACGGGCATTCCCTTCCATGTGCCCTTCGAGGGCTACGGACGCTCCGGCGCAGGCTGGGCTGAAGGGGGAGAAGCATCACTCGACTTCTTCACCCGCACCAAGACGGTCTACCTGCGCTCCTGAGGGCTGCCGGAGGCGTTCCTTGGGCCGTGGCCGAGCCCTGATGAATGCTGTCTGACGCATCCATGACAAGAGGCTTCAGAGAGCTTCAGAGAGCTTCAGCCCGTGCCGACGGCCATGCAAGGTCGCGCTGTATACAAAAAACTTGCAACAGTGGCCTGCCGCGCTCTAGCGTGGCCGACACGGTGGCGGGCCGTCGAGCCGCAATCGTTGTTGTCCACGGATCCACGGGGGTCATGTCCAGATGTCAAACAAGACCAAGCTCGCTGTGCGGCTGATGGCTGCTTTGTTCGCTCTAACAATGGTCGCATCGGCCTGTGGTGATGATGATGTCGACGACTCGTCTGTCGAGGCCGTCAACATCCTCGCCGACGATCTTGCCGCCGCACAGGAGCAAGCCGATGAGGCTGCCGCTGCAGTCGCAGAAGCCGAGCGCGAGGCCGCAGCCGCGCAAGCAGCGCTCGAAGAGGCCATGGCAGCAGCCGATGACGGCTCGATGGACGCCGACGCCATCGCCGAACTCGAGGAGCAGCTGGCCGCGGCTCAAGCAGCCGAGGCTGCTGCCGCGGCCGCCGCAGAAGAAGCTGCCGCAGCCGCGGCCGCAGCGGCCGCCGATGCTGCTGCAGCGGCTATGGCGCCCGTGTCGATCACGATCGCCGCGGCGAACCAGCCCACCAAGCTCGACCCCCACTTCCAAGACGGCGCCATGCGCCGCACCATGGAGAACGTTTATGAGCGACTCGTCGAACGGGATCTCGTCAACCCGGCGATCTTCGTGCCGCGCCTGGCTGCGTCGCTGCCGCTGCGCCTCGACGACACCACCTGGGAACTGAAGCTGCGCCGCGGGATCACATTCCACAGCGGCGAGCCGTTCAACGCGGCCTCGGTGAAGCACTCCTTCGAGCGGATCCTCTTCGATCAGGAGCTGAACTCCGACCTGCTAGAGCAGGTAGAGACCATCACCGGCGTGGAAATCGTCGACGATTACACGGTCCAGATCCTGACCGCCGGGCCTGACCCGGTGTTGCCTGCACGGCTCTACATGGTGCAGATGGTGCCCGCCGGCGCCACCAACGACGGGCTCGCCGACGACGCAGACGGCACCGGGCCGTACCGGTTCGTGGAATGGAGCGCCGGCGACTCGCTGACCCTCACCCGCAACCTCGACTACTGGGGCGCGCCGCCGCAGATCGACGAAGTGAAGTTCGTGTTCCTGCCTGACGAGCAGGCACGGGTGTCGGCTCTGCAGGCCGGTGAAGTGCATCTCGCCGTGGGGCTGTCGTCGGATTCGGTGGGCGACGTGCCCAAGCTGTTCGTGCGCGACGAAGGCATCGAATACCCGTATCTGCGCATGAAGAACTACGAGGGCCCCCTGGCGGACTATCCCGACCTGAAAGTGGCGATAGCGCACGCCTTGAACGTGGACGACTACATCCAGTTCATTTATGAGGGTCAGGCCAGTCGGCCCAACTGCCACATCTTCGGTTCGGGAGTGTTCGGGCACAATCCGGAGATCAGCGACCGTCCCTACGACCCCGAGCTGGCGCAGCAGATCGTGGCTGACTCCGGTTATCAGGGCGAGGCGATCACCTTCTGGGCCAACGGCACCCGCTGGACCAAGTTCGACGAGCTGTCAGAGGCGATAGCGGCCGACATGATGAACGCCGGGCTCAACATCGACTTCGAGTTGATGCCCTGGGAGGTTTGGCTGAACCAGGAGTTCCTGACCTATCCGGCCCCCGTCGGCGATCAGAGCGGGCCCACGCGCGGCGACATTTTCTTGTCGTCGTCGTCGAACGAGCTGCAGGACGGGTCGCGCCTCGGCTCCTACATCGGCAACACGATCCTGTCGTCCTATCTCGACGACACGCTCGAAGGGATGCTGGCCGACGCGGCCGGCGAGCTCGACCCGCGTGATCGTGAAGAGATGTACCACGAGATCATGGAGTACACCTGCGAGAACGTCGCGCTCTTGCCGGTGCTGACTTATCTGAGCGTCAACGGCGGCGTCGACGAGCTCAGCTGGATCCCGCGCTACGACGACACGGCCCGCGTGGAAGACATGACGCTGAGCTGAGCCGCAGCCAGCGCCGTCCAGGCAGCCGCGAACCGCAATCTATCGAGAGCACTCGCGAACAAGTAAGAGTTTGTCGCGTCTCTGCCGTGTCATCCCCGCTGGAGTCCGCCGCGACCTCAGGGCCGCTCGGGCCACGGGCTCTTCGGCCTATGAACACGGCTGGCTCTCCTATTCGCTCGGCCTCTGAACCGCTGCTGTCGAGAGGGCGCGACCGGTGCGCGAGCCGGCGTGCCCTCTCACCGGCGCTGCTTTCTGACGGCATGCTCGCGCTGTGAGAATCTGCGTAGTCGGCGCCGGAGCGATCGGCGGGATGCTGGCGGCGCGCCTGGCCGGCAGCGGCCACGAGGTCAGCGTCGTCGCCCGAGGCGAGCAGCTGCGAGCCATCAAAGACCACGGCCTGAGACTGCTCGAGGCCGACGGTTCAGCCACCACCGCCGCAGGGCTCGCAGCTTCCGACGATTTCGGCGCTCTGGGCGAGCACGACACGGTGCTGCTCGCTCTCAAAGCTCACCAGATCGCTGCGGTCGCCGACCAGATCGACAAGCTCTGCGGCGAGCACACCACCGTCGTGCCGCTGCAGAACGGCATCGGCTGGTGGTACTTCCAGCGTCACGGCGGCCCTCACGACGGGCGCCGGCTGAGATCGCTCGACCCGGACGGCGCCATCGCCGCGGCGGTTCCCGCCGAACGGATCGTGGCCTGCATCGCCTACCCGGCCGCCTCCAAGGACGCCCCCGGCGTGGTTCGCCATGTGGAGGGCGACCGGTTCCCGGTGGGCGAACTGGACGGCGCCAAATCGCCGCGGGCCAGACGCCTGGCGGAGATGCTCGGCGACGCGGGCTTCAAGTCGCGGGTGCTGACCGACATACGCGCCCATCTGTGGGTGAAGGCCTGGGGCAACTTGGCGTTCAACCCGATCAGCGCCCTGACCGGGGCCACGCTGGCTGAGATCTGCCGCAACCCGGCCACCCGCGGTCTGGCGGCTCGCATGATGACCGAAGCCGCCGACATCGCTGAGGCGCTCGGTGTGAATATCCGCATCGGCGTGGACAAGCGCATCGCTGGCGCCGAAGCCGTCGGCGATCACAAGACTTCGATGCTTCAAGACTTGGAAGCCGGACGCCCGCTGGAGCTCGACCCCCTGGTGGGCGTTTTCGTGGAGCTGGGCGAGCTGACCGGTGTGGGCACGCCTGCGATCAGCGCCGTCCACAGCCTGGCCGCGTTGCTCGACAGCCGCCTCAGAGAGCGGCAGTCACGGCGCCCCGAATGACGCCGTCCGAGCCTCCGCCCCCGGTGACACTGCGCGAGGCTCTCGACGCCGGGGCTGAAGACGCTGCGGCTGTGGTGACCCCCGAAGGCGCGGTGCTCACCCACGGCCAGCTGCGCAGCGAAGTGGACAGGCTCTCCTCCCGGCTGCGCGCCTTCGGTCTGGGCGCCGGAAGCCGTGTCGCCATCGTCTTGCCCAACGGCCCAGAGATGGCTGTGGCGTTCCTGGCCGCGGCCTGCGTCGGTTGCGCGGCGCCGCTCAATCCCAGATACCGCGCCGCAGAGCTGCGCTTCTATCTCGAGGACCTCGCCGCCGACGCGCTGATCACCAGGCCCGACGAATCGGGTGCCGAAGCACGTGCCGCGGCTCAGCACATCAAGGGCGGCGCGGGCGGCACGAGCGGCACGAACGTGCTGGCGTTGGCCTTGAACGGCGCCGCGGCCGACGGGCCGGGATCACTCGACTTCTGCTCGGAGACTGCCGCGGCTTCCGAGGCCCGCCGCGGCGCCGCGCGCCCGCGCCCGCCGACGAGCGACGACGTGGCTTTGGTGCTGCACACTTCAGGCACCACCTCGCGTCCCAAGATCGTGCCGTTGCGCCAACGCAACCTGGCCTGCTCGGCGACGGGCATCGCCGCGTCGCTGGCGCTGGGCCCCGAGGACCGCTCGCTGCAGGTGATGCCGCTGTTCCACATTCACGGCCTGCTGGCGGGTCTGCTGGCGCCGCTGTCGGCGGGCGCGTCCGTCGCCTGCACCGAAGGATTCGACGCCTTCAGGTTCTTCACGCAGCTGCAGGAGTTGCGACCCAGCTACTACACCGCGGTCCCGACCATGCATCAGATGGTGCTGTCGCGCGCCGATCGCCACCGCGGCGCCGCTCGGGCCGCGCGTCTGAGGTTCGTGAGGTCGTCGTCGGCGTCTCTGCCGGCGCCGGTGCTGGTCGAGCTCGCCGAATTGTTCGAGGCGCCGGTCGTGGAGGCTTACGGCATGACCGAAGCCACCCATCAGATGTGCGCTAACCCTTTGCCGCCCGCAGTCGCCAAGCCTCGCTCGGTCGGCATCCCCGCAGGGGTGGAACTGGCGATCCTCGACCCGCAGAACCGGCTGCTGCCCTCAGGCGGACGCGGCGAGGTGTCGATCAAAGGGCCGGCAGTGATCGACGGCTACGAGAACAACCCCGAAGCCGACGCGGCGGCTTTCAGCGACGGCTGGTTCCGCACCGGCGACGAGGGCTACCTCGACGACGACGGCTACCTGTTCCTGACGGGACGCTTCAAGGAGCAGATCAACCGCGGCGGCGAGAAGATCTCACCGCTGGAAGTAGACGAGGCGCTGCTGGCGCATCCCAAGGTGGCTCAAGCGGTGACTTTCGCGTTGGCGCATACCAAACTGGGGGAGGAAGTCGCAGCCGCGGTGGTGCTCGTCAGCCCCGCCGATCCTCCCGACGAGCGAGAGTTGCGGCGCTTCGTGGCGCAGTCGCTGGCAGCGTTCAAAGTGCCGCGCCGCATAGTGGTGACAGACGAACTGCCGAAGGGGGCGACCGGCAAGCTGCAGCGCATCGGCCTGGCCGAACGCCTGGGCCTCGCAGCCGCATCCGAAGATGACTCCTGAGCGGGGCCTGGGGGAGCGGGGCCTGCGTCGGGCTGTCACTTCTGGCCGCCACGTATGCATTCGAAGGAGACTTCTGAGCGGAGGCAGGGGAGCGAGTGAGCGGAGGGCGGGGGTTCAGGGGGATAGACACCGGCTGCCCTGGCCGGTTTGCCGCCCAGTTTCAGCAGCCCGAACAAAGCGAACGGCGGCCTGTTCGCTAAGCCGCATAGACTGCCGCAGGTGCCACAGATCGAGATGCTGACGCTGGCCAACCATGCCGAAGTGCAAAACGGGCTGCTGTATCTGATGGGTGCCGGCTGGGACACGGTGACCAGGTCGTACAAGGAAGGCGAGAAGCCTCGGCCGCAGCATTTCTCGATAGCCGTCTCGGTGCTGGTCGAGTGGGCGGAGCACAACCAGCGCCACGAAATGGTGATCAGCGTCGAAGACGAGGACGGCCATCACAAGCTGATGCAGGCCTCCGCCAACATCGAGGTCGGCCGCCCGCCGGGAAAGGTGCCCGGCAGCGACAGCCGCTCGCCTCTGGTAGTGACAGGCATCCTGCAGTTCCCCAAGTCCGGCGGCTATCGGGTGCGGGCCGCTCTAGGCGATGAACAGCGCGACTACGCCTTCCGGGTGATCGACAAAGTCAATTAGAAGCTCACGGCAAAATCGGCAAGCCCACACAGACTGTGCAGCGTCACCCAGGTGGGGGCGACCAACTCGATTCCGCTGGCGGCGCAGCGTTCGAACTGGTCCCCGAGATTCGGTTCAGTAGATGTGGCATGAGGGTTTGTGTTTGCCGAGGGGGCCCCAGCCGTGGCCGCCGGTGTAGGTGCCTTCGTATGCTTCGGCGGTTAGTGAGATGTCGCTGTAGATGACTCCTAGTTGGAGGCATCGGTTCCTGTAGCGGCGGTTGATGTCGTCGGCTTCTTGTTGGCTGCTTGGGGTTTCTTTCTCCCAGCGTTCGGCTAGGGAGGTCACGGACAGGTCAGCGGCTTTTTGGCGAGGGTCGCCGGAGCGGACTCTCTCGCCGGTGTCGGCTATGACATTGTTGATGATCACTACTGAGACTGCTGCTAGTCCTGCGACTGCTGCCACGATCAGAAGCCATTCCAGTGATGTGAGACCTGCTTCGCGGCGAACGCTGCGCTCTCCGCAAGTAGTGAGATCGATGCAGCAATAGTCAGTGATCGAGTCGAGCATCGGGTTGGGGTCTGGCATCATGGAGTTTCGGTGGGTGGGCGTGTCCATGGGCCAGCACCGCCGATATGCAAAACGATCTTACCACTGTCGTATTCACTGTCGGCGGGCCAATAAAATTCTAGGTAGAAATCATAGTAACGTTTGCCGTTGCTGCTGATTCGCGGCAGTTCTTTCAGCGGAATGTTTGATTCATCTCCGAAATAAAAAGGGATTAGTCGACGCGACTCGAATACTCTGCCTTTTTCATCAAGGAGTGTCAGATAGGCGCGCATATCCTTAATAATCAGAGTCTCTAAACCAGCAGCCACAGCAGCATTATCTGAATGCGAAGTCGGCTCTAGTAGGTCCACATTGATCTGCCATACGCGTATGAATACCTCGTCGTCAAGATTCAGGGAAGGATCCAGCGGCACCCAGTTCGCTCCGAAATCCGGATCGTTTATCTGCATCTGAATCCAGGAAACTTTCCAGTCCACCGAACCCAGCGGATTGAAAATATTAATCGGGTCACCGTAGAATGCTCGGCTGAGATCCGGGTCTGGGGACAGTATTGCTTTCACTGTGATCTCTGAGCGTTCCGGCAGAGCGGACAGAGTCTCTGCGTCCAGCTCGAAAGGCGCGACTTCGCCGGGTTGCAGCGTCAACGCGAACACTGATTCGTGTTCGTCTAGGGTCACGGTCACTTCACGCGCGAACAAAGCAGCAGACCTGTTCTGCACGAGCCCCAACAGTTTGTCGTCTCTCAACGCTATCGTGTCCCACAACACGATCACCTCATCAACCGGGGTTTCCACAGCGAAAACATCATGAGGCGCTTGATACCCCAACTCCTCACCGCCGGAGCCGAGATGATGCCCGCAACCGTACAAACACGAATCATTCTGCACTGCCAGAGTAGCTTCCTCAGGCGTCGGTTTCGCGGGACCCGGACCATCCCATGTGATATGCACATACCACAATCTATTATTGGTACGGCAATAAGTATCGTAAGATTGTGAGACTTTGTGACCGACCCAATGCTTGCCCAGTGCTGTCGGATCTGCTCCAGCAGCCTCCATCTTACTGATCAAAGTCGCTGTGAGGTCACTATGACATAATTCGTAGACTTCACCCATCACCGTCTCCCAAGGCGCAAGCCGCGACGGTCCGTGACTGCGAAGCGGGCCCTCACTCGGTCCGACCACCGCACCAGGTCTATCCGACAAGCCGACCAGTTCGCCCACCTGCCTCAAACCACTGACCCCACCATCATCATCCTCAATACCTGAAAAGCCATCCACTTCGCCGTCATCAACAATCACACCCTCATCAACAACCTTGTCTCTGTCAACAGCCTCGTTCCTGTTGATGTCTTCGTTGTTATCCGTGTCCTCACCTTCAGATGCCTGACGCTCACCAACGAAAACCTCGCTCTCATCTAGCTCGTCTCTCTCTGCTGTGCTTTCAGACACGGCTATCCTGTCGGTAGGCTCCGCGTCATCAGACTCCTTTGCTTCAGAGCTGTCGCGCGGGTCGGAGAACCAGCCGCTGTCGGGCGCAGTAGAGGCGACCGGCGGCATCATCACAGGATCTCTGTCAAGCTCAGAACCCGCGCACGACACAAAACCGAACAGCGAAACCAGCAGCAACAAAACGCGAGATAGTTTACTTGATCGCTCGCATGTCACGTTCGCACTCATAATCGTATCAGTCAAGCGGTGATTTGGCAGTCGGATCGATCCACACGCACATCGCCACTAACGGTCCCACAACAGCTCCGCAGTTTTCGTCGTCTGC
>JAPOUM010000011.1 GCA_026708645.1 Acidimicrobiaceae bacterium
ATCACCGGCACACGCCTGCGCAACCGGCTGAGCCACACCGCCGGCAGACTGCTCGCCGCCGACAAGAAGCTGCCCGAAGCGCAGCGACGCAAGTTCCCACAGTGCATGGCCGACGCCCTGGAACATTGCACAACCCACCCCCGCCACAAAGACGCCGCTGCGGCCAGCACCCGCGCAGCAGGGTTGGGGATGGCGCCGGGGTTGAGGATGGAGCCATCCTGCAACGCCGAAACCCGCAACAAAGACGCCGCTTCCGGCGCCAGCACAGCGGGCTGCGGCACCGGTGCCGCTCCAAACAGCAATGTCTGTGAGTGTGCTCAACAACCCCGCAGCGCAAACTCAGCAACCAGCAGCGGATGCGCGACCTGCAGCGCAGACGCAAGCCTCAACGCCGCGGACGCCAGCTTCGAGGATGCGGGCAGCAGCGACACAGGCAGCGCAGACGAGGGTTCAGGCGCAAGCTGGAGCGCTGACATCACGGTTCTGGCTCACGTTGACGACACCACCGGCGAACTGATCGCCGAAATGTCTGACGGGTCACGGCTGCCGGCAACGGTTCTAGAAGAGCTGTCATGCAACGCTCGCTGGACAGGACTGGTATTCGACCGCGCCGGTGACGCCATCTGGCGCAGCCGATCGCGTCGCACAGTCACCGACACACAATGGCAGACACTGCTCGCCAAACACGGCGGCTGTTTCCACTGCGCAGCGCCGCCCGGAATGTGCCAAGCCCATCACATCACCCCGTATGCCAAAGGCGGCGCCACCAACTTGGACAACCTGATCATGGTGTGCTGGAACTGCCACCACAAAATCCATCACCACAACTGGCGAATCCACGAACACGCCGACGGCAGCCACAGCCTGCACCCACCCGACAACCCGGCCACGCAACCCCGCTACGGGCCGGCCCACGCGGACGACGCTGCGCCACAACCACCCAGAACCCCGAACCGAGCCCAGAAAGACCGGAGCCGAACCGAGGTCAGAGCCCGCGACCCCGCCCTATGGTGACCGTGCGGGGGCCGGTGCAGACGGCCCGATTATCACCGCCAGCCGTGCGAGTTGCGGTCGCCCTGCGGCGCTATGGCGAGATAGGCACGCTCAAGCAACGACCATCACCGCCAGCGCCGTGCCGTTGTCTCCGGCAGAGACTGCGGTCGCGACCTGAGCAGGCCGGAGTGGTCAGGAGAGAGCGAAGCCGGGTCTCTATCGGTGACATACATCCCAACACATGGACTGAACAGACCAAAGCGAACAAAGAAAAGCGAAGCCAGGTCTCTATCGGTGACATACATCCCAACACATGGACTGAACAGACCAAAGCGAACAAAGAAGAGCAGAGCCGAGTCTCTATCGGTGACAAGCATCCCAACACATGGACTGAACAGACCGAAGCGGACAAGGAAGAGCGAAGCCGAGTCTCTGTCGGTGGCACGCATCCCAACACATGGACTGAACAGACCAAAGCGGACAAGGAAAAGCGAGTCGGGTGCCATTGTCTCCGGCAGAGACTGCGGTCGCGACTTCGGTGTCCCGCCGCTGCGCGAAAAAATCTTGATCCGTGACATTGTCCCCAGCGGAAACTCCGATCCAGATCGCGACAAGGGCACCCGACGCGACGATGAAACACCCAGCGGACGAACACCTCCAACGAAAACCCCGATCCAGATCACGACAAAGACACCCAACGCAGCAGTACGACACCCAGCGCACGACTGCCCCCAGCGAAAACCCCGATCCAGATCACGACAAGGGCGGGCGCCGCAGTGACGGCAGCTGCGGTGTTCTCGGCTGTGTGATCGTGGGGCAATGAGGCGATCCGGCTTTGGCGACTGACCTGCTCGACGAGAGTGACCACAGCACTGCGGTTGTTGGTCCCAGGTCATGGTCGCAGCTCCGCCTGGATTTCTGCGCTCGACGAGAGTGACCACAGCACTGCGGTTGTTGGCGCTGATGATCATGTCGCTGGCCTGATGACCGAACTCCAAGCACCGCTGCGAGGTGCTGGCGGAGCACGGCGCGCTCTGCTGAAAATCTGGCGGTTTTCAGGCTTCCCATAGGGCAGACAGTGGGAGGGCCATGATCCGGTCGCCGAGAGGCAAGGCGAGGGCGCCCGAATAGAGCACTACCCCGGCCGTGAAGCGATCACCGAGAGCGTCGCGCAGCGAGGCCAGGTGATGGGCGTGCTCAATCTTGGCGGTGGCTGCGGCTTTGACCTCGATGCCTACGACACGCCCATCGGGCGCCTCGCATATCAGGTCGATCTCTTTGTTGTTGCGGTCGCGGTAATGGAACAGATCCATCCTGATATTCCGACCAGCCGCACTGACGGCGCATCTCGTTCACAACGAAGGTCTCGAACATCTGGCCGCGTGCCGGGTCGGTGGGCCTCGCCAGTGACTTGGGGGAGGTGTTGAGCATGGCCGCCGCGAGTCCCGTGTCGGTGGCGCCACCACATCTGCCTGCCTAGTTCGCTCCACGGTCTTACCGCGCGTTATTACGACACTCTAATGCGCGATTTGCGCGAGTGCTATCGCGCGATTTGCTTAAGTTCTACTGCGCGATTCATCTGAAGCCTGATGCGCGACCTCCCACGACGGTGGCGGGACTTACTCGTAGATGTACTCGAGGTCGGATTCGCTGTAGCCGAACGCTTTCAGCAACTCGATTGCGCGACTCTTGATCGTCGCCGCGTCCAGATTGACATCCACATGGTGCCCGGAGGCGGTCTGCTTGATGCTTATGTCGCGCACAAGCCGGGGGTCGGAGGCGACGTACTGCCATGCTCCCGACTTGAGCCGTGCCACCGTGTAGTCGAAGTCGCCACGGTGGCGGCGATGGAGTTCGTTCACCACCGTCACCAAGACATCCTGGTGATATTTCACAGAATGACGATTGCCTAAGATCCGGACCGCGACAGGACGCCGGGCTCGTTTTTTGGGAGCACGTTCCGAGCGCTCGGGCTTCTCGCCCGGGTCGTCCTCATACAGGAGCTGCAGGTCGGACTCGCTGTAGCCGAAAGCTTCCAGCAACTCGATTGCGCGGCTCTTGATCGTCGCCGCGTTCAGATTGACATCCAGATAGTGCCCGGAGGCGGTCTGCTTGATGTTGATGTCGCGCACAAGCCGGGGGTCGGAGGCGACGTACTGCCACTCTCCCGACTTGAGCCGTGCCACCGTGTAGTCGAAGTCGCCACGGTGGCGGCGATGGAGTTCGTTCACCACCGTCACCAAGACATCCTGGTGATATTTCACAGAATGACGATTGCCTAAGATCCGGACCGCGACAGGACGCCGGGCTCGTTTTTTGGGAGCACGTTCCGAGCGCTCGGGCTTCTCGCCCGGGTCGTCCTCATACAGGAGCTGCAGGTCAGACTCGCTGTGACCGAAAGCTTCCAGCAACTCGATCGCCCTGCTCATAATTGGCGCAGAAGCCATTTTCACATTGACCCAGAGGCCGGACGGCGTCCGCTTAGGATTCGTGCCCGGCACTCGTCGGCGGTCCAAGGACGCGTACTGCCAAGGTCCGCCCTTGCCCATCCAAGGCCCGCTTTGGAGAGGCTCGACGGTCTGCTCGAAACGTTCGGGGTAGCGTCTGTAGAGCTGCTCGACCACGGTCACCAAAATGTCGCTGTGCAGCTGGACGGGATGGCGCTCGCCCCAGAGCATGAAAGCAGTCGGCTTGATTTTCGGCGGCAGGTCGGGATTCGGGGGCTCAGGCGTTGCAGGCGCCGACGTTGGGGGCTGGTTGGGCGGTATGGGCCTGTTGCGAAGGACAGCGACGATCTGATTGCGTCCGGGGCGCAGGCTTAGCTTGTCGTAGACCCTTTGGCCTATGAGTTTGACGAGTTCGTCGTCGGGCATGGCGAGCATCTGCTGCCAAATGGCCGGCATTTCCTTCTCGAGTCGGGCGGCCTCGCGAAGCGCTCGGAGGACCTGCTGGGCTCGTTCGACCGCCTGTCCGCCCAGCAGCGAATCCCGTCCCAGGAATGTGGCCAGATCGCTGCAGGTCTGATCGACCGGATCCTTGTCCAGACTCAGAACCGAGAACCGGCGCTCTTCGTGGGATCTCGATTCCCTTGGCAGGTAGAGCCACCAATGGAGGCCGTCGCTGAGAGCGCAGATTTCCACTCCCTCGAAGAACGCGTAGCCCAAGACTTGTTCGACATGATTGTTGAGATTGGCGCCCGGCGTTTTGGCTTCGATGAGTGCCCAAATGTGGCCCTCGGCTCTGAGCGCAATGTCAACCTTTCCGCCGCGCTTCTTGCCGCCGACCGGATGCTCCCAAAGCACTTCCTGCCCGAACGGATCCCATGAAAGGCCAGCCAGGATCGGCGCCAGAATCTGAAACTTCGCTGCTTCTTCGTTGGGGGGCTCAGGACTTGACCGGATTCGCTCAATGGTTTCGCGCAGGGACATGAGGTTGAAGCCTACTCCACGGCGCCGTGGCCCTTCAGGTCGGCTAGCAGGTCAGCGGCCCCGCCCTGCGGGCACTGTGGTTACCAGCCCGACCGGTGGACGACGTGGCATACGCCTCGCACGAAATGCGCCGAACCTCACCCCCCCCCCCCCCGCACTGCGGCTGGCGCATCAGCGCCGAGATGACGGCTGCTGTGGTGTTGTCGGCGGTGCAGCCGTGGTGCAGCGCGGCGATCAGGCTTTGGCGGCTGACCCTCTCGACGAGAGTGACCGCGACGCTGCGGTTACCAGTCCGACCTGCAGGCGCGCACGAAGCGAAGCGCGCGCACAGCAAAGCACAGTTCGTCGGTCGGCCCGTCCACGACACGGCTCACATGGCGCGCAAGAA
Organism: Acidimicrobiaceae bacterium; assembly: GCA_026708645.1. Taxonomy (GTDB): domain Bacteria; phylum Actinomycetota; class Acidimicrobiia; order Acidimicrobiales; family Aldehydirespiratoraceae; genus Aldehydirespirator. The sequence goes on from JAPOUM010000011.1 coordinate 4,810, forward strand.
GCGAGGCGCGCGCATAGCGAAGCACGGCACTACGGGCGGTAGAGCATTCCTCGGTAGGCCGAGACGAAGCCGGCGGCTTCAAGGCGAACGGCCCAGGGGGTCTCGCGCACAGGCTGACCGTCGACTTTGGCGATCTCCAGCTTGCGGAGGCGCCCGTCTTTGACGAGTCCCATCAACGCCTCGATCCAGGCGTCGTTCGACTCTGCGCCCTCGAAGGTGGTCAGGGAGCGTCCGCCTCGCTCCAGCAGCGCCAGCGGCGCCCCGTCGATCAGCACCACATGAGAGCCCGCGCTGCGCGCAGGCCGTCCCGGCGAGTCGGGCCAGGCCAGCGCCGCGCCGTAGGGCTGAGCCGGATCGCCGGCGGCCAGCACCACGGGCCCACCGTCGGGCTCAGCCGTTCGCGACCCTCGCAGCCGGTCGATAGCTCCCGGCAGGGCGAACTGGGCTGCACCAAGCCCGGCGACGAAATATCCGCGGCGCGCCTCGCCACGTTCTTCCAACGCTTTGAGCACCGGGTATACACCGGCGAAACCGCCTTCGGCGCCTTCTCCCAGAGCAGTCTCACGGGTGACTATCCCGTAGCGGTCCAGCATTTGATGAGCGCGCGCCAGCGCCGTTTCGGTGGCGGCAGGCTGAGGTTGCAGCAGCGGCGCCACCAGCGACCAGCGTCCGGCCGCCGACGCAGGGCCGGAGGCGTTGAGCCCTCCCAGCCGCAGACGCGACCGACGGGCGCCGCCGGAGCGTCTCGCCACACTGCGCCCAGACGATCCTTGACGGCGCTGCGCTGCGCTGCGAGTTGAACTAGAGCCGGTGATGCGGGCGCGCAGAGGCGCCAGCGAATCGTTGGTGACCTCGCCCGCCCACACCAGATCCCACAAGGCTGCCAGCACCGTCTCGGTGTCATAAGGCAGCGAAGCCGCTTGGGCGACAGCCACCAGATCCGGCCAGAAAGACGCTCCACTGTCGGCCAGACGACCCCGCAGGGCATCATGCAGCGCCCCTTCGCAGGGCGCCGCGGCGGGAACCAGCAAGCCGGCCTGGTCACGGAAAACCAGGCGCACCCTGCCGTCACGGGCGCCGACAGCGCCGGCGCCCACCCACACGACCTCCCCGGAGGTGCAGAGCTGATCGAGTTCCGAGGGTTTGTAGCCGGCCATTCGACAGGCCAGCACATCAGCCTCCAAAATCGAGGCCGCCACAGGCGCTCCCTGCAGCTGCGCCACCACGTCGGCCAGAGCGTCCACTCCCCTGCGACGGCCCGCTACTCCCTGCCATTGCGGCAGGAACCTGGCCAGGGCCTCAGGCGGCACCGGTTCCACCTCATGGCGCAGCTGCGCCAGAGTTCGACGACGGATCCGCCGCAGCACCTCGGAGTCGCAGAACTCGCGGCCGGCGCCGCCGGGACGGAACTCGCCCTGCAGCAGGCGCCCCTCTGCCACGAGCGCAGCCAGGCGCATCGCCACCGGCTGCTCGCCGGCGCCCAGCCAGCGGGCCACGTCACCAGCGGTGAACGGCCCGTGGCTGCGCGCGAAACGCACGCACAGGTCACCGAGGGGATCATCGACAGACTCGACGTCGCCGACGGCTAGTCCCACCGGCAGGGGCACGCCCGCGGCGTCGCGCAGGCGTGCCGCGTCGGCTGCGTCGGCTGTCACTTCGCGTCCGGCCAGACGCACCCTGATGGCTCGACGCTGCTGCACCAGGCTGTGCAGCCATTCCGAGACCTGATCCGGGACTTGCACGGAGGTCTGTTCAGATCTCTGCTCCGAGAGCCCGTCGGTGACCCGCTCAGCGACCTGATCCGAAGCTACGCCGGAGACCCCGCCAGAAACCCTGTCGGCGACCTGCTCAGCGACTCGCGCAGAGACCCCGCCGGAAGCCCCGCCGGAGACTTGCTCGGTGCCGGGCCTGTCCGATCCCGATCCCCCCGCCGTCGCTGGCGGCGGCGCGCAGCGCGCCGCGACCTCTTCGTCTGTGAGCGGGCCCAGCACCCGCAGCAGATCGTGCGCCTCGTCGGGATCGCGGGCGGCCCGGTCGGCTGTCAGCCGCTGCAACTCCAGCTCCATGTCGGCGATCACCCCGGCGTCGAGCAGCTCGCGCAACTCCTCGGCGCCCAGCAGGTCGCGCAGCAGGTCGCGGTCCAGCGCCAAAGCCGCAGCACGCCGCTCCGCCAGAGGAGCGTCCCCTTCGTACATGTAGACCGCTATCCACGAGAACAGCAGCGACTGGGCGAAAGGCGAGGCCTGGGCGGTGTCGACCGCCACCACACGAACCCGCCGGTTGTGCAGATCTTCCATCAGCCGCCGCAGCGCAGGCAGCTCGAAAACGTCGTTGAGACACTCTCGGGTGGTCTCCAACAGGATCGGGAACGACGGATATTTGGCGGCCACCGACAGCAGATCGGCGGCACGTCGGCGCTGCTGCCACAACGGTGTGCGCTGATCGGGGCGCCGTCTCGGCAGCAGCAGCGCCCGGGCCGCGCATTCCCTGAAACGCGAAGCGAACATCGAAGTCTCCGGCAGACGGCTCGCCACCAGCTCGGAAACCTCGTCGGGGTCGAACATCAGGTCGTCCACCGGCATTTCGTCCACCGCTTCGGGCAGGCGCATCACGATCCCGTCGTCGCCCCACATCAGATCCACGTCGGTGCCCCACGCCTCACGCAGCCGGGCTTGCAGCGCCACCCCCCAAGGGGCGTGGACTTGAGCACCGAACGGGGTGAGGACGCACACCCGCCAGTCGCCGATCTCGTCACGGAACCGCTCGACCACCACGGTGCGGTCGTCGGGCACCGCTCCGGTGGCTTCGGCCTGGTCTTCGAGATAGGCGAGCAGGTTGGCGGCGGCAGACTCGTCGAGGCCGCAGCGTTGGCGCAGCCGTGCGGCGGCGGAGTCGTGGTCGCCGCTGCGCAGTTCGCGCACCAAGGCACCCACGGCTTCGCCCAGCTCCACCGGCCGGCCGGGGCCGTCGCCGTGCCAGAAGGGCATCTTGCCGAGCTCGCCGGGCGCGGGGGTCACCACCACTCGCTCGAAGGTGATGTCGACGATGCGCCACGTCGAGGCGCCTAGCAGGAAGATCTCGCCGACACGACTCTCATAGACCATCTCTTCGTCGAGTTCGCCCACTCGGGTGCCGTCGGGCAGGAACACTCCGAACAGCCCCCTGTCGGGGATTGTGCCTGCGTTGGTGACCGCGAGACGCTGCGATCCGGCTCTGCCTCGCAGCGTGCCCATGGAGCGGTCCCACACCACTCGGGGGCGCAGCTCCGAGAACTCCTCCGCCGGGTAGTTGCCCGACAAGAGTTCGAGCACGCTGCGCAGCACCTCGTCGGACAATTCGGCGAAGCTCGCGGCGCGGCGCAGCAGCGCCGCCACGTCATCGAGTGTCCAGTCGTCCATGGCGCACATGGCGACGATCTGCTGGGCGGCCACATCTATGGGGTTGCGCAGATAGCGGGTGTGCTCGACTTCGCCTGCGTGCATGCGCTCGACCACGGCCGCGGCTTCGAGCAGATCCGCTCGGTGTTTGGGAAATATCCGGCCGCGGCTCGGTTCACCCACCCGGTGCCCGGCACGGCCGATGCGTTGCATCCCTGAGGCCACCGACCCCGGCGACGCCACCTGCACGACCAGATCCACGGCGCCCATGTCGATGCCGAGCTCGAGTGTGGAGGTGGCGACCAGCCCTTTGAGCTCGCCGCGCTTGAGCTCGTCCTCGATCAGCAGGCGCCGCTGCCTCGACAGCGAACCATGATGGGCCTTCACCAACTCGAAGCCCTCGTCGGATCCGACCCCGACCTGCTCGTCGCCTGAAGCCACCGGCGGGGCCTTGTCCAACGGCGGCGCCTCACGGTGCTGGCGCCGCTCGCCGCCCGCCCCCGCTTCGGCAGAACCGGCAGAACCGGCAGAACCAGCTGGATCGGCGGGATCAGCAAGTCCAGCGAGACCGACGGGATCGGCAGGAACGACGGGAACGGCTAGCCCAGCGAGACCGACAGGGGCGACAGGATCAGCAGAACCGGCCGGATCAGCAAACCCTGCAGAATCGGCTGGATCGACGGGATCGGCAAGCCCGGCAAGCTCGTCGGGATCAGCTGGATCCACAGGGGCAGCGCGTTCGGCGAACTTGTTGAGCCCGCGAGGCTCGTCGACGTGGGTGTGCTGCTGTTCTTGCAGGTGCAGTTCGTTGAGCCGGGCCGCCAGACGTTCGGCCAGGCGCCGGGCGTTGGCGAAGATCAGCGTGGAGCGATGCGCCTGCACCAGCTCCAGCAGGCGGGGATGCATGGCGGGCCAGATGCTGCGCCGCATCGGGGCAGCCGCGGCACCGGCTGAGGCAGGCGGATCTGTCGTCTCGCCCAGCGAGGCCATGTCAGCAACCGGGACCACCACCTCGACATCGAGTTCTTTGCGTGAGCCGGCGTCCACGACGGCCACAGGACGCGGCGTCGGCGTGCCGTCGGGCGCCGTCTCGAAACCGCCCAAGAATCGGGCGATCTCGCTGAGCGGCCTCTGAGTGGCGGACAGCGCCACACGCTGAGGCGGCTGATCGCACAGCGCCTCCAAGCGTTCGAGCGACACCATCAGGTGCGCGCCCCGCTTGCCGGCGGCCAGCGCATGTATCTCGTCGATGATCACGTGACGCACGCCGGTGAGGGTCTCACGAGCCCGGCTGGTCAGCATCAAGAACAACGACTCCGGCGTGGTTATGAGTATCTGCGGAGGGTGCCGCACCAACTGGCGGCGCTGCTCGGCCGAGGTGTCGCCGGTGCGCACCCCGACACTGGGCACACGGACCTCCGTGCCGAGGCGCTCCGCAGCGAGGCGGATGCCTTGCAACGGTGCTCGCAGGTTCTTTTCGACGTCGACGGCCAGCGCCCGCAGCGGAGACACATACAACACCGCCGTGCCCGCGCAAGCCGCGCCGCCGGCGCCAGCGGATCCAGCAACAGCAACGCCAGCGGAGGCGGCAACAGCGGATCCATCGGCAGCAGGTCCAGCGGCATTCCGGTTGGATGCGTTGCGGCGCAACCGGTCAGGCGCAACAGCGGATCCATCGGCAGCAGGTCCAGCGGCGGCGGCCCCTCCCGCAGCAGCGGAGGCGTCAGCAATGCCTTCGCCGCCAGCAGAGACACCAGCAGACCCTGCGGTCATCAGCCGGTCGACGGCCCACAGGAAAGCCGCCAAGGTCTTGCCGGTGCCGGTGGGAGCGCACACCAGCGTGTGATGCCCCGCAGCGATCGGCGGCCAGCCCTGCCGCTGCGGCGGGGTCGGCTCAGAAAACGAAGCCTCGAACCACGCGCGAGCAGGCTCAGAGAACGCAGCTAGCGGATCGGCGGCCATCGCGCCAACAGTACCGACCCGATCAACTGCAACGGGTCGCTATGGCCGGCGGACCGTCATCACCCGCGCTGCGGCATCAACAGTGCAGCAGCGTGCGACATCAAGCCTCTCCGTGTGCGTGCTGATTGCTGCTGCAACCACACACTTGCACAAGAGGCCCAAAGAGGCCCATCCTCTACACGCTGCTACCGACCTCTATGTCCACTACAGCTAACCATCGGCGCGTTCTGAGTCGCGCTCGGCGACGTAGCGCTTCAGCAAGGCGCTGGTGTCAACGTAAAGCGTCATCCGCGATCCTCGTCAAGCGCCTCGGCGATGCTGCTCGAAACACTGAATCGCACAGGAGTATCGAGCCCGCTCCTGCTTACAGATGTCAACCAGCCCTCAGCGACACCGCGTTCGATCATCGACATGCCGTCAAGCGCAACCAGTCGCGCCACCGGACGGCCCCGGTCGGTGACGATGAAGGCCTCGCCGTCGGCCGCCCGAGCGACACACTCCGAGAGTTTGGCTTTCAACTCGCGAATACCGACGGAAGTCTGGGCCGGAACACTCATGTGGATATTTTCATGTGAATATTTTATTGTGCAGGCGACTACTTTGACAGCAAAGAGGCCACAAAAGCTGGCCAGCCGGGGAGGTCTCGCAAAGGGACGAGCACAGAAGTGCAAGCAGCGCTGCGGCGCGCCGGTGCGAGCCAGGGCAGGCGGGGAGGAATACGGCGAGTGTGCCTGCACGAGTCAACCTCGCCGCTAGAGCCAGCCGCTCGCTCAAGGCTTAGAGTTGCTTCCATGACTCACCGATTCCGCTTCGGCACGATCATGAAGGTGCCGCTGCCGGGGCGCACTTGGGCGCAGAGCGCACGGCATGTGGAGGACCTCGGCTTTTCGACCCTGGTGGTGCCGGACCATTTCGATGACCAGCTGGCTGTGGGTCCGGCGCTCGCTGACGCCGCCGCGGCCACCACCGATCTGCGGCTCGGCGCTTTCGTCTACTGCAACGACTACCGGCACCCGGTGATGGTGGCCAAAGAGACGGCCACTCTCGACGTGCTGTCGAACGGTCGGGTGGAGCTGGGCCTGGGCGCCGGATGGAAGCGCGTCGACTACGACGAGTCGGGCATGGCCTATGACCGTCCCGGGCTGCGCATCGACCGAATGCTGGAGTCGCTGGAGATCATCGAGGGACTGCTCGGTGACGGGCCCGTCGACTTCGAGGGCGAGCATTACACCATCAAAGGGCTCGAGGGCCTGCCCAAGCCGGTGCAGTCGCATGTGCCGCTGGTGATCGGCGGCGGCGGGCCCCGGATGCTGAGGATCGCAGGCCGCCACGCCGACATCGTGGGCGTCAACGCTAATCTGCGCTCCGGCGAGGTGGGGCTCGAGACCATGCAGGACGTGCTCAGCGCCGAGCGTTTCGACCAGAAGCTGCAGTGGGTGCGCGAAGGCGCCGGCGACCGCTTCGACCAGCTCGAGATCAACATTCTGGTGCAGTCCACGCAGATCACTTCCGGCGGCGGCGCCACCACCGAAGCCCTCGAAGCGACCGCCGAGCTGTTCGGCCAGCCGCCTTCAGTGGTCGCAGAGATCCCGTTGACCCTCATCGGCTCGCCCCCCGAGATCGCCGATTCTCTGCGCCGGCGGCGCGAGCGCTGGGGGTTCAGCTACATGGTTCTGCAAGGAGGCAACGACTTGGACGCCTTCTCGGCTGTGATCGCAGAACTCGACGGCGAGTAGCGCCTCACGCTCTCCGCTCTCTGCCCGCCCTTCACTCTTCGATCTTTCTTCACTCTTCGATCTCTTCTCGCGCCGCTTCCGCGGTGTCTCAACCTGCGCTCCGGGTCGAGCAGCGCTCTCGCTCGGGCTTAGCCTGCGCTTTTGCAGCGACCCTTCGCCGGAGCGACAACCCACCAAGAGAGCGCGCAATAGCCGCGACCGGCGGCTGAAACGCCTAAAGTTGATCCATGGTGCCCGCAAAGACGCCAGCAGCAGCCCCAGCAACAGTGCCAGCAGCGGCCCCGGACTCGGCGCCCTATGAGTCGCCGGAGTGGCATCCCGCCTTCGAGGAGTACTGCGAAACGATCTTCGAGCTGGCCGAGGACGACTTGGACGTGATCCAGGCCCGCATCGCTGACCGTCTCGCCATTTCACGCCCGGCGGTGTCGGAGATGATCCGGCGGATGCAGGCCGAGGGTCTCGTCGAAGAGGGCCGCGGCGCGATCAGGCTCACACCGAAGGGCCGCTCCCTGGCCGAGACGGTGGTGCGCCGCCACCGCCTGGCCGAGCGTTTCCTGACCGACATGCTGGGGCTCTCTTGGGCTGACGCGCATCAAGAAGCCGGCAAATGGGAGCACGTCATTTCGCCCGCGGTCGAAGATGCCATGATGAGGGTGCTCAAGCAGCCCACCACCTGCCCGCACGGCAACCCGATCCCGGGATCGGATTACGAGCCGCCGGACATGACCCCGCTCGGTGATTTGGCGGTGGGTCAGGGTTTCGTGGTGCAGCGGATCCCCGAGGAGCTGGAGTTCGCCTCGGGAATGCTGAAGTTCCTGGAGGCGTCAAGAGTGACGCCCGGCGCCACCGGCGAGGTCACAGCCCGCTCGCCCGACGGCACGCTCACGCTCAACGTGGAAGGCGACGCTGTGGGTCTGAGCAACTACGCCACCGAACGCATCCTGGTCACCGCCGCCGCTGCGCCTTCCTGAACCCGTCTTGATCCATGGCTCATCACGCGCTGCTTCATCCTTTCTCCTTTCCGGCCAAGCCCGAGTCGGAGATGATCAACATCGTGCGCGCGGAGGGGTCAACCCTCTACGACGACCGAGGACGCGACTACATCGACGGCCTGGCCAGCCTGTGGTACTGCCAGATCGGTCATTCCCGGCCCGAGATGGCCGACGTCGTGGCCGCACAGATGCGCAAGCTCGCCACCTACAACACTTTCGATCCGTTCACCAACGAGCCCGCAGCCCGCGCCGCGGAGATGATCGTGGAGCGCTCGCCGCTGACCGAAGGTCGGGTCTTTCTGGGCTGCTCGGGCTCCGAAGCCGTCGACACCGCTCTCAAGCTGGCCCGCCTGCACGCCCAGCGCACCGGCGAAACCCAGCGACAGACGGTGATCACCCGCACCAACGGCTACCACGGCACCAACTTCGGCGGCACGTCCGCTCAGGGCATAGCCCTCAACCGGGAAGGCTGGGGCGAGCTGGTGCCCCACTTCGTGGAGGCGCCCCACGACGACATCGAGGCTCTGGCGACAGTGTTCGCGCAGCACGGCGATCAGGTGGCCGCGATGATCACCGAGCCGGTGCAGTGCGCAGGCGGTGTGTTCCCGCCGCCGGACGGCTACCTGGAAGGCGCCCGCCGGTTATGCGACCAGCACGGCGCTCTGCTGATCTTCGATGAAGTGATCTGCGGTTTCGGACGCACCGGCGAATGGTTCGGCGCGCAGACGTTCTCGGTTACTCCCGACCTGATGACTTTCGCCAAGGGGGTCACTTCGGGCTATCTGCCCCTCAGCGGGGTGATCGTCAACCGCCGGATCTGCGAAACGCTCGAAGAGCCGGAGTTCATGCTGCGAACCGGATACACCTATTCGGGGCATCCCACCGCCGCGGCGGCCGCTGTCAAGAACATCGAGATCCTCGCCGAAGAGGGCCTTGTGGAGCGGGCCAACCATGTGGGCGCCAAGCTCGGCGAAGGTCTCGAAGCGCTAGCCGCCGACGGGCTGATCGAATCGCATCGCGGCGCCGGGGCGGTCAGAGCCGCCGTGCTGGACCGGCCCGCGATGAACGTGCGAAACGAAATGCTGCGGCGCGGGGTGGTGGTGCGGCCCATCAACAACGCGCTGGCAATGTCGCCGCCCCTGGTCATCACCGACGACGAGATCGGCCGCATCATCGACACAATGGCGGAGTCGCTGCGAACCACGACATGAGCACCGCGACAGCGTCGCCCTCGATCCCGAACGCCGAAGCGATGTCTGCTAGTCGCTGCGAACCACTACATGAGCACCGCGACAGCGTCGCCCTCCTACATCGGCGCGGGCGAGCGTGAAGGCGCCGCCATGGCGGCGCGCTGTGAGTCGCACTGGGCTCGGGCGAAGCAGCCCGCGACGTGGTCGTTCACCAAGCCCATCGACTGCATGAAGGCGTAGACGGTGGTCGGCCCGACGAAGCTCCAGCCTCGGTGTTTCAAGTCTCGGGCCAGCGCTGCGGACTCCTTCGTGGACGCAGGCAGCGCTTCGACGCTCTCAGGCGCCGGAGCGGCACCGGCCGGCGCCCAGCTCCAGATGTAGGCGGCGAGCGACCCGGCCTCTTCGATCACCTCCAATGCGCGGGCGGCGTTGTTGACGGCCGCGGCGATCTTGCCGCGATGGCGCACGATGCCGGCGTCGCCCAGCAGGCGTCCCATGTCGTCTGCGTCGAAACCGGCGACGGCGGCGATGTCGAACCCGCGGAAGGCGGCCCGGAAGTTCTCCCGTTTGCGCAGGATCGTCAGCCACGACAGCCCCGACTGGAACCCTTCCAGGCAGAGCTTCTCGAACAGCCGCCGATCGTCGGCGACGGGTCGGCCCCATTCGTGGTCGTGATAGGCCAGATAAGCCTCGTCGCTGCCGGGCCACCAGCAGCGCGCGCGTCCGTCGGCACCGACCGACAACGCCGAATTCACCCGCTGAACCCCCTGCCTCCGGCCTGAGTCCGGCCTATTTTCGGGCGGGCGGATACAGCAGGCGCACCGTCAGCGCGGCCAGGCACGCCCCGAGCAGCTGCATCGCCATGAACACAGGCGCCGAAGCGGGCTCGATCCCGGCGAAGGTGTCCGAGAGGGTCCGGGCGGCTGTGACCGCAGGATTGGCGAAGGAGGTGGAGGAGGTGAACCAGTAGGCAGCGCCGATGTAGGCCGCCACCGCCCCCGCGACGAGTTTCGTGCGGCTGCTGTAGACCAGCATGAAGATCACCAGCACCAGACCGTAGGTAGCCACTGCCTCCGCCATCCACAAATGCGAGCCGCTGCGAGCTTTGGTCGAGACGTTGACGGCGTCGAGGTCGAACATCAGGTTGGCGACGACCGTCCCGAACACGCCGCCGGCCGCCTGCGCCGCGATGTAGGGGACCACCTCAGCCCAGCGCCGGTCGCCGAGCAGAGCCTCCGCCAGGGTCACGACCGGGTTGAAATGAGCGCCCGAGACCGGCGCGAACATGTGGATGATCACAAGCAGCACGCCGGCGGTGGCGACCGCGTTGGCCAGCAGCACCACGGCCACGTCGCTGCTCAGGCGCTCGGCCATGATTCCCGAGCCCACCACCCCAGCCAGAAGGAAGGCCGTCCCGATGAACTCGCCCACCAGAGCACGGGGCTGCACGGGCACACTCTAGGCAGCCGTCCGGGGATCGCAGCCGATCTTGAGATGAACTCTCGGTGAACCTTCTAGCCTCACCACGATGGCAACGCCCGGCCACCGCAGCAGCCTCAACCTGCCGGGCGGCGCGGCGGCGACAGTGCTGCCGGTCGCCTTGGCTGCGTTGGCTGTGATGCTTGTGGCGGCTTGCGGCGGAAACTCAGACGAGGGGGGCGGCGCCGAATCAACAGACCCGACCGAGGCGGTGGCGACAGCCGACCCAGCAGCCGCCGATGTGGCGGCTTCCCTGCAAGACGGCGGTGAAGCCGACGACGACCGGGCCTCCGTCGAGGCCGAGACCGACGGCGGCGGCGCAGGCGACCAGATCGAGCCGGTGCTCGACCCGTTGGACATCCGCGGCGAGATCATCAGCGAGTTCTCGTTGACGGACGGCGAATGTTTCAACCGTTTCGAGTCGCTGCGAGCCGGCCGGCGCCTGACTGTGACATCGCGGATCGACTGCGCCGAGCCGCATCTGGCGGAGGTCTACCACACCTTCGAGATCGAAGCGGAGCATCCCGCCGTCTACCCTGGGACCGAAGCAGTGCGCAGCTACGCGCTGACGCAGTGCTACGAGCAGTTCGAGGCGTTCGTGGGGCAGAGCTACGAATTGTCGGTGTATGAGATCGACGTGTTCACGCCCACCCGCACCAACTTCGAGCACGAAGTGGCTCGCTATCGTGGCGTTCATTGCTGGCTGCACCACACCGACGACGAACCCTTGCTGGGCAGCGCCAGAGGCACAGCGTTGTGACGGCGCCTGCTGACCCCGTGCTGCAGCGGCGCCGGCGGCTGGCTCGGCTGGCTCGCGACGGCCGCAGGGCCGGCTACGGGCTCTACGGCGTGTCTCTGCTGGCTTTTTTTGCGGGGGTGGTGACCGATTTCACCACGACTCCCGCCACTGTCGCGGCAGTGACGCTGGTGATCGGGTCGGTGCTGCTGCTGCCCGCGATCATCATCGGCTACGGGGTTCGGGCAGCTGACCGCGCCGACCGGGAAGACGACTGGTAACCCCCTCCCCCCCCCCCTTCGGCTCGGCTCGGCTCGGCGATGCCCACGTGGCCGACACCGCCGACGCCTAAGTGGGCGATGCAGCCGACGATGCCGACGACCGGGCCGACGATGCCTACGAGGCCGACGAGGACGGCGATGCCGGCATGGCCGCTGGCGATGCAGACGTGGCCACGACCGGGCCGATGTGGCTGACGATGTCGAAGCGGGTGACGAGGCCGACGCCGATGCCCACGATGCCGACGACCGGCATTGAGCGCCTGCTCGCTCCCGGCGCGCGGGATGATTACTTCTGATTATTTTTGATTACTTCTGAAGATGCTCATGCGTGCGCGTCGGGTGAGATGTCGATGGGCGGGTCGGCTATGTCACCGGCTGCCAACGCCGGCAGGAACTCGCGCAGACGCGCTGGAACGGTGGGCTCGCGGTTGACCTGCAACTCCTCGACGGTCCACCAGCCCGCGTCGATGAAGGCCGCAGCTTCGAGCGCTTCGAGGCCTGCGGGACGGAACTCGCCGCCTTCGCACCAGGCGACATGGATGCGTTCGTCGGACTCGAAGCGCATCCCGCAGAAGGTGTACTCCACGTACTGCGTCCACACGCACGGCCCCATCTCGACGTCGCGGATGCCGGTCTCTTCGTGGAGCTCACGCAGGCAGGCGGCTGCTGAGTCCTCGCCGGGGCCGACGCCGCCGCCGGGAATTTCGAGCCATTCGGGCTTGTGCGGGTCGATCGGGTCAGCCGAACGGATCAAGAACACTCGCCGGTCGCTGTCGAGCAGCACGCAACGGGCCGCCGAACGCCGCAACAGCAAAGACACGGCCCGTGACGCTAACGGAGGCTCGGCGCAGAGTGAACCCGCAGCGACGAACGAGGCAGAAAACGAACGAGGCAGACAGGCTGAAAACAGGACGGCTGCTAACCCCCCCCCCCCGCTGCCCGCCAAGAGTTCGAGCGACACCTGTCAGACAGCCGCATCGGGTGATACTTCAGTGTGAAACACGAAACCTTCCCCCGCCAAGAGTTAGAGCGACGCCGGTCAGGCAGGTGCCGGATCCGGCGGCGCTGTCAGGCAGACGGCTTGTGACGCACCGAGCTGCGCTCGACTGCGGCGGCGCTGTCAGGCAGGCGGCTTGTGGCGCACCGCCGAGAAGGTCTCGATGATGATGGGTGTCTCGGTGCCAGGCTCGGCGTCGACGGTTGCGATGCCGTCGGCGATCAGACAGAAACCGTCAGCCTCCGCCGGCATCCACAGCACCACCACATCAGGCCGCGCCGACACATTGGCCGCGGCGCTGCGGCCCACTGAAGCCTTGACCACGCCGCCGTCGTCGACGCTGGCTCGGGCGTGGATCACACGAGTGCGCCCGTCGTCGCCGACTGTCAACACGAAAGCCGTCGGTCCGTGCTCATACTCGCGCACAGTCGCAGCCAAGTCCTCGGGCGCCACAGGAATGCTCACAGCGTCAAACCTACTCGCAACCCCAAACCTTCACCCAGCCGCTCAAAGGCCGAGCGGGCAGGAGAGCCAACGGCGTCCATAGCCCGGCGTCGACCGTGGGCGCTGCTCGACCGTGTGGCTGTTCGATGCAACCCAAGAGAACCGACAACGTCTTTCTGTCTCCGGCTGCGCTGCGGACGGGGGTGGAGATGTCTGTTCGATGCTGGCGTTGCGTCGACGGGATGGTGGTCGAGTTCACGGGCGCTGCGCCAGCGGGGTGGAGGCAGCTGCTCGATGCAACCCAAGAAAACCGGCAACATCCATACGGAGATGAGGCCGCGGCCCGAGCAGCCCCCCCCCCCTGGCCCCGGCGACGCATTGCGATTCTCGGCGAGCAGCTGCCTCTCGTTCGCCGGCGAGGTGGTCGGGTCCGACGGGGTCACGTCCGACGTCGAGTTCGCATTCGAGGTCGGCGCCAGCAGCAGCCGCTTCGAGCTGGACGGCAACCGGGCCGTCCTGACCGGGAGTCTCGGTCGCAACACCTTCCGGCAGATCCGCCACCTGATCGCCAACCATCCCGAAGTCGACACATTGGTGCTGGAATACAGCGACGGCTCCGAAGACGACCGGATCAACGTCGAGACCGGCCGACTCGTCCGTGAAGCCGGGCTCGTCACCGTCGTGCCCGCCGACGGGGAGATCTACTCCGGTGCCGTCGACTTGTTCGCCGCCGGTGTCGCCCGTTTCGTCGAGCCGGGCGGCGTGGTCGGGGTTCACGCCTGGTGCTGCGCTCCCGACAATCGCGGCGCCGACGAGCTCGACGCGGACGACCCCGCCCACGAGCATCTGATCTCCTTCCTCACAGAGATGCTCGGCGATGAGTTGGGTCGAGAGTTCTACTTCTTCACGATCCGCTCAGCGCCGCCCGACGGCATACACGAGATGACCGCAAACGAAGTCGCCCACTACCTCCTCACCGAGTAGCGCCACACTCGAACAGTGCGCATCCGGCGCTGTGAGCAATCCCACACACTTACCCCCACGCCTGCCTCCGCCGAGCCGACAACCCCACGCGAACCGGCAGCTAGGCGGTTTTCGCCGCGGGCGGCCGCGTGGCTAGACGGACCGCCGCTGCCCTAGATTTCTTGGGAATCTTGTGAATATTGAGTGTTCTGCGAATGATCTGATAGACTTGGGACGTGGCTGCCAAGAGCGAATCCAGGCTATGGATCGACGAGCTTCCTCCTCGCTCGTTGTTCGAGCCGGGCGATGTGCCAGGCTCGAAGGCGACGGTTCTGTCGATGCTGTCGAGGATGGCCGCTAACCCGGATGCGAGCGGCGTCGAGCGGGTGCGTCATGGCTTGTATTTCAAGCGAGAGGATTCCTGGCCGATGGATTACAACAGCAATGATGTGATACGCGCAGCGTTTCGGATCGCTGGTCCGGGTGCCGGGATGACCAACTACACTGCCTTGAACCGCCTTTTCTGGGTGTGGCAGAGGCCGAACGCCACATACCTGATCACAGCCGCTGACACTTTGCCGTCCACGCCCACGCTGAAAGCGGTGCGATGGGAACTGATCCCTGACGCTGAGCATCGTATGGAGCTGAGCGGCGCGGAGTGCTCGCTGTTGGAGGCGGCGCGTTGGACCGTGTGGGTGGAACGCGAGTGGGATGACCTTCTCAAAGAGATCATGACCAAGCCGCAGTGCCCGTTCTGGAGGACGCTGAACAGCATCGGAGGGGATCTGCGGCCTGACGCGCTCAGGGAAGTCGCCGCGCTTGAGAAGCCGACCCATCTTGAGGCGAAGCTGCTTGACTCTTGCGGCCCTTCGCACGGTGTTCCGTTGAAAAGCCGGATCGAGAATGTGGCGGCAGCTATCGAAACTCGTTACAAAGCCGACCGGGAGGGTTGGGTGCTGATATGACCTCGGATGCGTCGAAGCGGGCCCGTCAGCAACCCCGCGGAATGCCCGGCAACAGTGGGCAGTTCCGTCCCCAGCAGAAACCGAATTTTCCTGACGCGAACAGTCGCAAGGAGCGCAGTGAAACCCAGCCGAAACCTCACAGACAACCCAGCCGTCTTTCAGACGCTCCTACTCAGCACGCAAGCCTCGACTGGGCTCACTCCTGACCAGATTGTTCACGACTACTGGCTGATACGCGCTTTGAGCGGCATCGCTGAGCGGCTTCCTGCTGACGGGGTGTTCAAAGCTGCGCTGACAGACAAGGACATCAAAAAGGGGCGCACAGCCGAAATGCAGCCTGTCAAAGGCCTTTGGGCGTTCGGGGGAGGCACCAGCCTGACTGCCGCCTGGAAGCTGTCACCGCGATGGTCTGAAGACATTTATGCATCCATCTTCCAACCCAAAGGCTCTCCTAAAGCATCGTTCAACACCATCCGCAAGAAGGTGACGGATATGGCCGCTGAAGCCGTCGGAACGAAAGACGAGACAACAGGCTCAGCGACTATCGCTCACACGGTGCTCGTCGCCTCAGACTCACTAAGGTTCAAGATGGATCATGTTCTTGAGACGCTGTCGCCAGAGCAGGTGACAGGTCAGCGAAAAGCGGTCGCTGGGTTGATGGCACGCTACTCAGACGACCCAGACGGGCTCTGTGAGGAGTTTACGGAGTTGGGCGGATTCGAGCTGCCGGTCATCGAGCCCGCCTACATCGCTGTCAACAAGCTGGACGCTCTCCATCGGCGGGCAGCCACACAGCGATGGGAAGGCTTGCAGCGGAGATTCCGCGACATCTACGACCTGTATCACATCTCTCGCCTGCAACCTCACGCCGACCTGTGCCGCGCCAACGTCTCACAGTGGTGGCACCGAATGAACCGAGACGGAGGCCCGGCAGTGGACCGCCCCGACGGCGGATACGGGAACAGCCCCATGTTCACGACCGGCTCAGCCGCCTATGACGCGCTAGCCGACGCTTACAACAACGGCATCAACCGTATCGCTATCGGGCAGCCCCCGACCTTCGAGGAAGTCATCACAGCAGCCCGGACGCTAGACATCTAGCTGAAGCTCGGAGGCGCGGACACTCCATCCCCCGCTAATGGCGGCGACTCTGTGCGCCCACGGTGAACCACCTCGACGGGGGCGGGGGCAGCGAGACGCCGCGTTCAGATATGGGCTTCGTTCGAGGCTCGGGCTGAACTCCCCGGAACTGCTTGATCGGCCCGTGACCGCCAAGCCGAGGGTCGCCGAGCTGTTGACGGCGCCCTCGGCACTCGACCGCGAGTGAGCC
>JAPOUM010000031.1 GCA_026708645.1 Acidimicrobiaceae bacterium
CAGACACCCACACATACGCAGAACCCGAACCCTTGATCCGATAATCGGCAGACGAAGAACTACGGATCTCAGCGCTGATCAGTCGTCTCGGATCATCGACTCGATCCATCAAAGTCTCGACATTGAGCGTCTTAGTGCCGGCAGAAGCGAAAACAACGTAGAACCGCACGGTTTCATGGCTCAGGTAAGCCCTAGGCTTGTGGCTCTCTTGGACTTCGACGACGACGATGACGGGGCTCGCGGGATCGCGGTCCATAGTCACATTGAAGGAAGCGGATTGGCCTTCGTGGATGCTGCCGGCCGATACCAGTAAAGGCTTTCCCCTGAAGTTCCACGTTACGGCGGCGGGTTGGGCTTCGTTGACGCTGCCTTCGACGGATGTGATGCTGACCTGCGGCTGGTCATCATCAAGAATGATCACATGCCTGGGGATGGAGTTGGCCGTGTAAGGCGATGGCAGCGAACCCACTCGCACGTTGATGCTCTCAGCAATTTCATGGACTTTGTCTTCGGTGGTGTACACAGTGGCCGACGCGGTGGCAGAACCAGCCGGGATGGTGATCGACGTGAGCGCTGTGTAGTCGGCGCCGGTCTGCCCTGGAGGGGTCGCCCCGTTCGGGACCAAAGTGATCGGCACCACGAGATCCGAAGTGAGCAACGTGCCTTTGTTGGTGACGGTCACGGTGAAGTCGTCACCCTCGGCGACCGCGGACGGCGCCGACAGTTCGATCACTTCAGTCTTCGACGGGTTGTGCCCATGGACCGTTATTTCCCACGAGTTCAGAGTCGCAGCCACCCCGGTGGTATTCTCTACTTTGAGCTTCCAAGTGCCGGCAGCGGATTCGCCGAGATGACGAGTCGAAGCGAGCCTGAAACCGCCGTAGAGCGCGCAAAGGCACACTTCTGCACTTCTAGCTCTGAGGATGGGGCTGGAATCGACCAGCAAAGACTCGCGCCCGCTGGGTGATACCAAGGTCATTTTCATGGCACGGAAATTCGAGGTGCTCATGTTGACGTTGACATCGACATGCTCTATGAAGCTGATGTCAGAGGCCAGGTCGATCGAGAACTCTTTGGCGCTGCCGGAGTCAGTGACGTTCCACGGCCCGCTGGACGAATTCGAAGCTGCGAGCGCCGGCGGCAGAGCCGTCCAGTTATTGGCGGCGGCCACCGCCGCGGAGGCGTTGACGAGACCGAAGCCGTATTTGCGGCTGTAGGAGTACGAATCCGTCTTAGAGCCGTACTTGAGAGCGCCCGCCTGCCAGCTCGAGTCGTCGCTGTCGTTCTTCTGGGCGGTGTTGGCCAGGATCAGCTTCACGTCACGCCAAGTCAACGCGCTGTTGGCGCTGCGCACCAGCGCCGCCACCCCAGAAACCACCGGCGCCGAGTAGCTGGTGCCGCGCAGCCAAGGGTGATAATGGTTCTTGCCGATCGGCGCAAGCATACCGAGGTAAGAGAGATCGCCTGAGGGACCGCAGACCCAAAGCATCGACCCTTCCTCGGAGTAGGCCGCATCGGTGCCGCCAGAGTTGACCGCGCATGCAACGATCACACCCCGATGATTGTTGCCCTCGTCGAGCGCGGCCTCGTCGCCGACGCCGTCGTCTTTGCCGTTGCCAGCCGTTTTCACATGCACGATGCCTTTGCCGCCGAAACCCGACTCGAGGCTTTCCTCCAAAGCAGCTACAACGATCGGCGACTCCCGATAGAGGCGGCCGGTGCCGGCCGGCCCGTAACTGTGGTTCGCCACCGCCACCGTTTCTTTGCGATGCAGGAAGGCGCGCGTTTGGGTGTAGGTGCTCTGATGATCAAGGTAGTTGACGTTCAACAATCCGACGCGCGGCGCCACGCCGCGACCGCCGACAGTGTTGTCGCGCGCGCCGATAACTCCCGCCACGGCTGTGCCGTGATAAGGGTTAATCTGACCGTTCTCGCCCGTGTGGCCTCCCCAGTAAGTGCTGGCAGCCCGGTTGGCGTTTCCGACTAGGTCCTCATGGCCGGCCTCCCAGGTCTTGTCCACTACAGACACGGTGATGCCGTCGCCTTTGTTGGTATCCCACACGTTGCCGATATTGATGTCCACCGCCGTGCCGCTGCGCACGCTGCGGTCGAGATGCCATAGACAAGCCGACAAAGCGTCACTCATTGGAGGTTTGTTCGAATTGCAGCTACCGTGTGCGATGCTGTTTATCAGAGGATACGACTTAGGTGAATCTGTGCCGAGTTCTGTGTCGCCGGTGCTGTCGGGGGTGAACATGTCCGGCGTCACCGACTCGACTC
>JAPOUM010000027.1 GCA_026708645.1 Acidimicrobiaceae bacterium
CAGACACCCACACATACGCAGAACCCGAACCCTTGATCCGATAATCGGCAGACGAGGAACTACGGATCTGAGCGCTGATCAGTCGTCTCGGATCATCGACTCGATCCATCAAAGTTGCGACATTGAGCGTCTTAGTGCCGGCAGAAGCGAAAACAGCGTAGAACCGCACGGTTTCACGGCTCAGGTAAGCCCTAGGCTTGTGGTTCTCTTGGACTTCGCCGACGACGACGATGGTTCTCGCGGGATCGCGGTCCATAGTCAGATGGAAGGCGGCCGGCTCGCCTTCGTTGACGCTGCCTTTGACGGCTGTGATGCTGACCTGCGGCTGGTCGTCATCGCGAATGAACACGCGCTTGGGGATGGAGTTGGATGTGTAGGGCGATGGCAGCGAACCGATCAGCACGCGGACGCTCTCATAAAGTTCATGCACCTCGTCTTCGGTGGTGGACACCGTGGCCGACGCGGTGGCAGAACCAGCCGGGATGGTGATCGACGTGAGCGCTGTGTAGTCGGCGCCGGCCTGCCCTGGAGGAGTCGCCGAGACCGGGTTCAGCACGATTGGCACCACGAGATCCGAAGTGAGCAACGTGCCCTTGTGGGTGACGGTGACAGTGAAGTCGTCACCCTCGGCGACCGAGGAAGGCGCCGACAGTTCGATCACTTCAGTCTTCGACGGATTGTGCCCGTAGACCGTTATTCCCCATGAGTTGAGCGTCGCAGCGACACCGGTGGCGTTCTGCACTTTGAGCTTCCAAGTGCCGGCTGCGGATTCGCCGAGATGCCGTGTGGAAGCGAACTTGAAACTGCCGGAGAGCGGGCAGCGGCACCCTCTTCCGGTGGCGAGGCTGGAATCGACCAGCAGCGACTCGCGTCCGCTGGGTGATACCAGGGTTAGTTTCATGGCACGGAAGTGCGAGGTGCTCATGTTGACGTTGACGTCGACATGCTCTATGAAGCTGATGTCAGAGGCCAGGTCGATCGAGAACTCTTTGGCGCTGCCGGAGTCAGTGACGTTCCACGGCCCGCTGGACGAATTCGAAGCTGCGAGCGCCGGCGGCAGAGCCGTCCAGTTATTGGCGGCGGCCACCGCCGCGGAGGCGTTGACGAGACCGAAGCCGTATTTGCGGCTGTAGGAGTACGAATCCGTCTTAGAGCCGTACTTGAGAGCGCCCGCCTGCCAGCTCGAGTCGCTGCTGTCGTTCTTCTGGGCGGTGTTGGCGAGGATCAGCTTCACGTCACGCCAAGTCAAGGCGCTGTTGGCGCTGCGCACCAGCGCCGCCACCCCAGAAACCACTGGCGCCGAGTAGCTGGTGCCGCGCAGCCCGGAGTGGTACTGGTTCTTGCCGATCGGCCCCAGCAGGCCGTGACGCGGAGTGTCGCCTGAGGGGCCGCACACCCAGAGCATCGCCCCTTCCTCGGAGTAGGCCGCGTCGGTGCCCCCGGAGTTGACCGCGCAGGCAACGATCAGACCGCGATGATTGAGGCCCTCGTCGAGCGCGGCCTCGTCGCCGACGCCGTCGTTTTTGCCGTTGCCGGCCGCTTTCACGTGCGCGATGCCTTTGCCGCCGAAACCCGACTCGAGGCTTTCCTCCAAGGCAGCTACAACGATCGGCGACTGCCGGTTGAGGCGGCCGGTGTCGTACGGCCCGTAGCTGTGGTTCGCCACCGCCACCGTTTCTTTACGGTGCAGGAAGGCCTGCGTGCGGGTGTAGGTGCTCTGATGATCGAGATAGTTGACGTTCAACAAGCCGACGCGCGGCGCCACGCCGCGACCGCCGACAGTGTTGTCGCGCGCGCCGATGATCCCCGCCACGGCTGTGGCGTGATAGGGGGTAGAAGTAGCGTTCTCGCCCGTGCGCCCGCCCCAGTAGGTGCTGGCAGCCCGGTTGGCGTTTCCGGCCAGGTCCTCATGGCCTGCCTCCCATGTCGTGTCCACTACCGACACGGTGATGCCGTCGCCTTTGTTGGTGTCCCACACGTTGCCGATGTTTATGTCCACCAGCGGGGCGTAGGTCTTGGCCGGCGAGCCGGCTTTCACACTGATCGCTTCGCTGCGGTCGAGATGCCATAGACAAGCCGACAAAGCGTCACTCAGTGGAGGGTCGTCCGACTTGCACAAAGAGTTCGCGACACTGTCCGGAAAATTGTAAGACGACCGCTTCGGTGACTCTGTGTCGCCGGTGCTGTCGGGGGTGAACATGTCCGGCGTCACCGACTCGACTC
>JAPOUM010000039.1 GCA_026708645.1 Acidimicrobiaceae bacterium
CGTCAGCGCAGCGTTCCGGGCTCGGTCCCCCCGGCCGCGCTTTTCGTCGCAGCCACCAACCAGCCAAAGCCGCTACAGCTCTGCATAGGTAGCAATCGGGTAGCCACTCAAGTAGCATCTAGGTAGGATCACGGTATGAAGTTGAGTGTGAGCATCCCGGACGGCGATGTCGCCTTTCTGGACGAGTATGCAAAGTCGCGCGGTATGGCCTCGCGGTCGGCGGCCTTGCATCGAGCGATACGGCTGTTGCGGACTTCGGAACTGGCGCAGCACTACGCGGCGGCATTCGTCGAGTGGGAGGACAGCGACGAGGATTGTGCCTGGGACTCAGCGGTGGCGGACGGATTGCAAGAGATTGAGGCTTGATTCATGAGGCGAGGAGAAGTGCGGGTAGTCCGCCTGGATCCTGTGGCAGGGTCTGAGGCTGCTGGCAAGCGTCCAGCGGTGTTGGTCAGCAACGACGGCGCCAACAGCACAGCAGCGCGCTTGGGGCGCGGCGCAGTGACTGTCGTCCCGTTGACCTCCAACATCGACCTCGTTCATCCTTTCCAGGTGCTGTTGCCTGCTGCTGAGACCGGGCTCGATTCGGACTCCAAGGCGCAGGCCGAGCAGATCAGGTCGGTGGCGGTGGGGAGGCTGGGCGCAACGATCAGCAGCTTGCCTCTGCATCTGATGGTGAGGATCGACGACGCGGTTCGATTGCATCTGGATCTGTGATCCGCAGAAGCCCGACGGGGGAGCGCCAGACCTTATGCTTGGGTCGTGGCGATGGTCGAGACCAAAGGGCTGACTCAGCGCTTCGGGCAGACCGTCGCTCTCGACCGCCTCGACCTGCAGATGCAGCCTGGGGTGACCGGGCTGGTGGGCGCCAACGGCGCCGGCAAGACCACTCTGTTGAGTGCCATGCTCGGACTTCGAACCCCGACTGCGGGATCGCTGACAGTGCTCGGGATCGACCCGCAGCAGGCAGGCCACCGTCTCAGGGCCATGATCGGATTCGCACCCGAGCGCAACGTGCTGCCCGACGAGATGCGCGCCGTGGATTTCGTGCGCCACATGGCCGAAGTGCAGGGAATTCCGCGCAGCGAGGCCCGCACCCGGGCATCGGACACGCTGTGGCTGGTCGGCCTCGGCGAGGAACGCCTGCGCACTTTGGGCACCATGTCCACCGGGCAGCGCCAGCGGGTGAAGCTCGCTCAAGCCATCGCCTCGGATCCGAAGCTGGTGCTGCTGGACGAACCCACCGACGGGCTCGACCCGGTGCAGCGCAGCGAGATGCTGAACCTGATAAGCCAGATAAGCAAGAGCTTCTCGATCGATGTGGTGCTCTCATCGCACCAGCTCGAAGAAGTGGAACGGGTCTGCGACAATGTCGTCGCTTTGGACGCCGGCCGTCTGGTGGCTTGCGGGCTGATAAGCGAACTCGTCGGCGCAGGCGACGGCATCACCCTCGAGCTGGTTGATTTGGCCGATCCGCCGGGGTCTGTCGACGCGGTCGAGTCGGCCTTGGCTGCTGCGGGCCTAGAAGTGCGACGCGAAGCCGCCGTGCTGGCTGTCCGCGGCGCCGAGTTCGCTGAACTGTGCGACCATGCCCGCGACTCGGTCGCCGCAGCGGGCGCGCGGATTCGCCGTCTCGAAGCGCGGCGGCGCACGCTTGAAGACCTTTTCGACGGCTCAGCCGCCGACTCCCGATGAGCAGCACCCACGACGCCGGCACCCGGGGAGACAGCACCCAGGAGGCGGCCGGCGCCCACGACCCCGGCGCCCGCGGCGGTGCCAAGCCCGCAGCCGACGGCGCCCAGATCATGGAACTGGGATACAGGCATTACGACGGAGTGCGCCGCGGTCTGTCGGGATCGATCCGCTCGGTTGCGACCTACTCGATAAGGCACACGCTCGGCCTGGGCAGGCCCGCCCGGCACAAGATATTCCCGTGGCTCGCAGTCGTGATTGCGCTGATCCCGGGCATTGTTTTTGTGGGCATCGCAATCGTGCTCGACTTCAACGTGCTCGAAGACGAGATACTGCCGGACTATCACGAGTACTACGCTTACATCACCACGGCTTTGTTTTTTTATTGCGCCGTCGTCGTTCCCGACATACTCGTGCCCGACCGGCGCAACGGGATGCTTCAGCTGTATTTGTCGTCGCCGTTGCAGCGCTGGAGCTACCTCGCCTCCAAAGCGATAGCCGTTTCACTGACACTGGCAGTGCTGACCGTCGGCCCGGTGTTGTTCTTGCTGGTGGCTTACACCATAGAAGGCTCCGGACCCGACGGACTGAGCGAATGGGCGCAGATCTTCCTGCGCATCATCGCCGCGGGAGCGGCCATCTCCGCTGCGTTCACCGCGGCGAGCCTGGCGGCGGCCAGCCTCACAGATCGCAGAATTTTCGCCACGATCGGCGTGATCGTGCTGTTGTGGAGCACCTCGGTGCTGGTTCCCTTGGTGGTGGAGATAGCAGAACTGGACGGGCGGCTTTTCGGTCTCGACCTCAACGGGATCTCTGAAGAACTGACCCAGCGGATATACGCCGCCGACCCCCCGCCGCAAGGGCTCTACGGCTTCGATCCCGCCTATGAGCGTTCGCAACTGTCGACTGTGTTCGTGGTGGCGGCGAATCTCGCCTGGGTGACTCTCGGAGGCCTCGTCGTCTGGTGGCGCTACAGGCGATTGGCGCTTAGTCGATGACAGCTCCGACGAACTCCGACGGCGCAACGCCTGCTGCTGTGACCCCGGCGAATCCGACGCCCTCCACCGTGCCGCCGGTGCCTCCCCCGCCGAAAGCGCCCCCGCCGGGGAGGCGGCACGCCTCGGCGACGCCTCAGACGTCTAAGAAGCCTCAGCCGTTCGACGCCTCAGCGGTGATCGTCGTCGACAACGTGTCCAAAGCCTTCGGCGATGTGGTGGCGGTGTCCGACGTGTCGTTCTCTGTTCGTGCGGGAGTGACCGCTTTGCTCGGCCCCAACGGCGCCGGCAAGTCCACGCTCTTCAGGGTCATGTGCGGACTTACCCCGCCGAGCAGAGGCGTCGTGCGGGTGCTCGGCGCCGAAGCTCGACATGATCGCCGCGTGCGTGGCCGCATCGGGCTCGCACCTCAACAAGACGGCCTGTTCGACCGTTTCGACGCTCTGCGGTTCGTCACTCTGGCTGCTGCTACCCAAGCGGTTTCCGACCCTGAGGTCGCCGCCCGCCGTGCCTTGGGGATCGTCGAACTGGATCCCGACGACTCGCGGCCGGTTTCGGGTTTCTCCAAAGGCATGCGACAGCGGGTGAAGCTCGCGGCCGCGCTGGTGCACGACCCCGAAGTCCTGATCCTCGACGAACCACTGACCGGGCTGGACCCTGTGCAGCGCCGCCGCATGATCGAGTTGTTCCACGGGCTCGGCGACGAGGGTCGCTGCGTGCTGGTTTCGAGCCACGTCCTCGAAGAAGTGGCGAGGCTCGGCTCGCAGATTCTGGTGATCGCCCAAGGGCGCCTGGTTGCCTCAGGCGACTATCGGGAACTGCGCGAGATGATGGACGACCGTCCCCATCGTGTGCGAATCAGCGTCGACCGACCGCGCCAGGTGGCGGCGGCGCTGGTCGAATCGGGCACAGTGGTTGGGGTCAGCGTCAGCTCTGACGCCATCGTGGTCGACACACGCGACGTGGACCGACTCGGTCGCGAAGTGGCGCCGCTGACGCAGCGTCTAGATGCTCGCCTGACACGGGTCGCGCCCCTGGACGAGGACCTCGAGTCAGTGTTCCGCTATCTGGTGGAGAGGCGCTGAACCATGCCGCAGCCTGCGACCTCGAGCAGCCCTTCGAGCAGCCCCTCGCGCAGATCCTCAAGCAGCGTCTCTCGCAGCGTGCCTGCAGTGCGTGGGGCGGTTCTGACTTATCAGGCTCTGGTGCGCCAAGTGGTGACTCCCGGAAAGCTGGTGGCGTTGGGAGGCTTGGGCGCGTTGATGGTGCTGGTCGGCTGGCTGGTGGGCATCGAAGGCGCCGACCCCGGCGATCCTCCGCCGGCTAGCGAACTGCTTCACGACGGCGCCACATTTGCTGACGGTTTCGGGCTGGTCTTGCTGGTGCCGATCGTGTCGCTGGTGTTCGGCTGCTCGGTGCTGGGAGAAGCCCGAGAGGACAGCACTCTGGTGTATTTGTGGCTGCGGCCCATGGGCCGTTTCCCGATCGCTGTCGGTGCGGCTGCCGCGGCCGCGACCGCAGCCTTGCCGTTGGCGATGATCCCGACGGCGCTGGGAGGCTGGCTGGCCGCCGACCGTGTAGCTGGATCCGCGGATTTGGTGATCGGGGCGCTCGCTGCTTCGGCGTTGGGCACATTCGCCTACACGTCGCTTTTCGTGCTGGTGGGGCTGCTCCTGCGCAAACCGATCATGTGGGGTCTCGGCTATGTGCTCCTCTGGGAGGGGCTCGCTGTGGGGCTCGGCGAATTCGCGGTTCGTCTTTCGCTGCGCGGCTACATCAAGTCGCTGCTCAACCGCATCGCCGAACTCGACACTGGATTCAACGCTTACAGCAGCGCCACTTCGTTGATCGTGCTCGCCGGGGTGTCCGTGGCGTGCCTGGGGCTGGCGACGTTGCGGCTCAGCAGTATCGACGTCGCCTGAGCGGCGCCCCGAAGTCGTCTGAGCTGCGCCGGGCGTCGGGCGTCGGGCGGGGCCGTTTGGGCCGTCTCTGCTGTCTCTTCAGTCGCGGATGCGCGGACGGTGGTTCAGCGTCCGGCGAAGTCGGCTTTGCCAGGGCCCTGCTCAAGGAAGCTGGCCACACCGATGGCGGCGTCTTCGGTGGCGAAGCATTCGGCGAACTGCTGCGCCTCGCAGACCACGGCGTCGGCAAGTGACAGCGCCAAGCCGTCCATGATCGCTTTCTTGGCCATGCGCAGCGCGGCAGGCCCCGCCGCGTAGCCGGCGGCCATCTCGACAGCGGCGTCGTAAGTCTCGGCGGCGGGATGCACCTCTGACACCAGCCCGATGTCCGAAGCTTCATCGGGACGGATCTGGCGGCCGGTGTAGATGATCTCTTTGGCTTTGGTGATGCCGACTAGTCGGGGCAGGCGCTGCGTGCCGCCGCCGCCGGGGATGATCCCCAGAAGAATTTCCGGCTGGCCGAACACGGCGTCCTCGCCGGCCACCCGGAAGTCGGTGGCCATGGACAGTTCCATGCCTCCGCCGAGGGCGTACCCGTTCACAGCCGACACTGTGATCTGAGGCATGTTCTCCACCGCCAGGAAAGCGTCGTTGAACTTGGCGCACAGCCGGGCGGCGTCTTCAGGGGCCACGCCGGTGAAGCCGCTGATGTCGGCGCCCGCCGCGAAGATGTCGGGGCCGCCCCACACCACCACGGCCCGCACTTCGCTGTCGGCCGCCAGGCTGTCGGCGGCGTCGGTCAACTCGTCGAGCATCTGCGGGTTGATGGCGTTCATCTTGGGTCGGTCGATGCGGATGGTGGCGATCCCGCCGCCGGCCTCGACTCGAACGAACTCACCCACGTCAGCCTCCTCGCGGCTCTCGCTGTCAGCAGGGCAGGCCTGCGATCCTAGCGGAGGCGCAGGATTGCCGGCCCCTCCCCGCCAGCGAAGCGAGCCGAGCACTCCGGCTGCACAATCCGCAATCATCACCGACGATTTGTGCAAATTATGCTAGTTTGTGAGTGTGATCGAACGTGAAATAACATCAAGACTGCCGAGGCTGTTCCGTCAGTATCCGTTCGTGGTCGTGACCGGTCCCAGGCAGGCGGGCAAGACGACGTTGTGCCGGTCGGCGTTCGGCCACCTCGCCTATCGCAGTCTCGACGCTCTCGACGTCCGGGCCTTCGCGGAGTCCGATCCTCGCGGTTTTCTGGCCGAGACCGGCGTCCCTGCGGTGATCGACGAGATCCAGAACGTTCCTTCGCTGCTCACGTATCTGAAAGAGGACGCGGATGCCGGCGGCGGCAACGGGCGCTACATCCTCACCGGCAGCGAGAACCTGACTCTCGCAGCCGAGGTGAGCGAGTCGTTGGCGGGAAGAGCCGCTCTGGTGCGGTTGCTGCCGTTCTCGCTTGCGGAGCGGCGGCGCGCCGGTGCTTCCGAGGCTCTGGGCGACATAGTTTTCGGTGGCTTCTATCCGCGGATAATCGACCAGCGGCTCGAACCCCGTCAGGCGTTGCGCGACTACTTCGAGACTTACGTCGAGCGCGATGTGCGGCGCATGGGCGGAGTCGCCAACCTGTCGGCTTTCGCTCGCTTCACGGCGTTGTGCGCGGGACGGGTGGGCCAACTTCTGTCGTTGACGTCGCTAAGCGACGACGTCGGCGTGTCGCGCACGACGATCCGCGAGTGGCTCACGCTGCTCGAGCGTTGCTATGTCGTGCATTTGCTGCCGCCGTTCGCTCGCAGCGTCCGCAAGCGTCTCGTCAAATCCCCCAAGCTCTACTTCCATGATGTGGGCCTGGCCAGCTACCTGATCGGCATCGAGAGCCCCGGCCAGGTGACGACCCATCCGCTGCGCGGGCAGCTCTTCGAGAACATCGTGGTCAGCGAGGCCCTCAAACACGGCTACAACCGCGGCCGCGACCCCAGGCTCTCGTTCTTCCGCGACTCGCGCGGCTTGAAGTGCGACCTGTTCTATGAGACCGAACGCGGCATCAACGCCATCGAAGCCAAGTCGGGCTCGACCGTTTCGGCGAGCTGGTTCCGATCCTTCGAGCCGGTGGCACGAGAAGTGCCCGACGTGATCGCCAGGACTGTCGTGTACGCGGGTGCTGAGGAGCAGACCCGCAGTGCGGGTGATGTCCTGCCGCTCGGGCGTTTCGATGAGGCTCTGCGGCGCTTCGACGCAGACATGTCGGTGAGCGTCAACTGCGGCGGCGCCCCGGTGGCAGGCGCCGACGTGCTGGCTTTGTTCCCGAACAAGACTTGGCAGCGCGCCGGCACAGACGACTCGGGCATGGCGCATCTCAAGCTCTATACGACCGACGCCGCGATGACGGTGTTCGTCGCCGCGGAAGGCTTCAGTGCCGCGGTGGTCGATGGATGGGTTCCCGCCGAAGGCCCCTTGCAGGTCGAGTTGCAGGCAGTCGTCGACGGAGGGTCGGTCATTTTCGCCGATCAGACGGGTTACGTGCCCGGACTCGAGGGCCGCCTCAACCCGATTCTGGACACCTCCGACAGGATGCACCTCTACGCCACGAATGTCGCCATAGACGGCGGTCGGCAGCAGCCGGCGGGTTTCACAGTCGGCGGTGCGCCGCTCAACCTCGTCGACGCCCACGGCAACGAGCTCGACGTCCGGGTGGTCGCCATGCTCGGCCAGTCAGCGCTGCTGGACTACCGCCGCCCGCCCGCCGCCTGAACCCGCCGGCAGCAAGCCGGCCATACCCCTGCCCTCCGAGGGATTGTGCAACACAGGCACCTCTGCCAGTGGGAATGACTGCCATGGCATCGCAGATCAGATCTCGTGGATGCACTGAGAGAGCGAAGCCCAAGAACGCTCCTGGCGGATTGAATGCAGCGCTTACAACCTACGGAACTCTGGATGGATCAGGTCTGGGGCGCCCAGAGCCAGTCCAGTTCGGAGAAGGCGAGGTCCCGGCCGAAGTTCTCGATGTTGTCCGCGACGTTGAGGATCAGGCAGCGGTCGTTGCCGCCGTTGGCGGGGCCTCGCAGACCGCGCCCGACCATCTGGAAATAGAGGTTCGGGCTGTAGACCGGTCGGGCCACGATGATGGCGCGGGTGCGCGGCGCGTCGAAGCCCTCGCGGAACACGGCGTAGTTGACGAGCGCCTGAATTCCGCCGGAGCGGAACTGCTCCACCACTCGGCGCCTCGTGGTGTGGTCGGTGCAGCCGCTCACCGCGCGGGCGGTGACACCGCGGCGGTTCAACAACGCCGAGACCGTCTGGGCGTGCTCGACCGAAGTGGCGAACACGAGGGTGGGCCAGTCCGGCTCGATGAGACTGTTGAAGGCGTCGATGATCCGCCTGGTGCGCCCAGCGTCACCAGCGATCCGGTCCTCGGCGCTTTGCGGAAGCCAGGGACTGCTCAGCGGCGCATCGGGCGCCGACCGTCCCGAAGCGAACCTCTGCATCTGGCTGAGTTCGTCGTCGGTCAGCGTGAGCGTCGCTCCGTCGATCAGTGCGTGGTCGGCGCGTGCCAGCACTCCAGTGCTCTGCAGCTCCTCTATGACTTGCTGCGGGTCGTCGCTGGCGAAGGCGCCCCTGTCGAGCCGGTTGTCGCCGTAGCGATTGACGAGCCGTCTCGTCTCGTCTTCGTTATGGCCCCGGTAGGGGGTTGCGGTCAGACCCAGCAGGAACGGCTCGTCATGGCTCGTGCGGAAGGTCAAGCCGAGCTCGCCGAACACTCGGGTCGAGGTCGGAGCAATAGACCGGTGAGCCTCGTCGAACACCACCAGCCGGAACTCTTTCAAGAAGTCGTATCCCGGTGACGAGATCTTGCTGTGAGCGGTCTGGATCGTCGACACCACCACATGCAGCTCGCGCACCGGCAGGGGTTGAGGCTGGTTGCGCCACATGCGCGAGACGCGCAGCCGTGTGGCGCGGCTGCCGATGCTGGCCCACACCTGACGCCACGCCTCCACCGCTTGTTCGCAGAGTTCGTCGCGGTCCGCGATCCACAGCACTCCGCCGTCGAGGTCGTCGTCTCGGATGGCCTCGACTATGGCCTGCACCGCCACACGAGTCTTGCCTGATCCCGTCGGCATGCTGATCAACCCTCGCCTGCCGTCTTGCCTCGGGTTCCGGCCCCGCAGCAGCCGGCGAAGGTTGCTCACGACCGTGCTCTGGTAGTCGTGCAGGTCGGGCAGTTCCCACGGCCCGTCGACGATCTCGACGGGCGGGCGCTTCTCGCCGCGCTCTCCCGCCCATTCCTCTGAGAATCCTAGAGACTGCACGAAGTCGACTGCCCTAGCAGACCCGGCCCACTGGTGGGGAGGCTTCAGTTTGTCGAGCGCATGACGGAACTGTCTGAGGGCGTCGGTGTGGTGTGTGGCGATGGCGGCTTCGGCGATTTCTGTATCGGACAGTCCGTCCGGGCAGTCGCGCTCGAGCGTGTCGAGCAGAGAGAATGGAAGACCGGCGCGCAGGTTGCCGGCGCCGACAGCGACGAGGAGACGACCGGCGTCTGTGGTCTGGCGCCGCACGTCGGCGCGACGCCTCTCGACCTCCGACGGGGTGGTGCCGTTGACGATGTCGCTGATCTCTTTGCCGCTCAGACCGAGATCGAGTGTCTGTGACACTTGCGTCAGAGTGTTTGGATCGTCTGTGTCAGATGCCGACGCAAGGTAGACGTCGGCGCCGTCACAGAGGCACTCTCGGTCCTCGTGACCCACCCGGATGCGCTCGCAACGGACCAGCTGGAGCGAGGAGATTTCGCCGTGCAGGTAGTCTGACAGGCCGGGCCACATGTCGATCAGAGGAACCGGGTCGTGAACTCCGAAGAATTCCGGCACCGGATCGGCCAAGTCGAAGGCCTCCTTGATGCGGCCGGCGTTCGGATGGCGCAACAGGCATAGCAGGGCATCGGGGTTTGCAGGGTTCTCGCCCAGCGCGTCTGTGAACGGGACGATCCCATCAGTCGTTCTGATCCGCCCGTGTTTGCGGATCATGTGAAGAGCCAACGACTCGAAGTTCTGCTCGGGATACGACCACCGGGTGGTTCCGGTGTGCCACATCGTCAGCGGCTCGTAGCACTGTTCGCGTGACAGCAGGGCGTCGGCGTAGAGCGCTTGGCCTTCTTCGGTGAGGTTTGCGAGCACGGTGAGCGGACCTGTCCCGTCACTGTCCGTGAACTGCAGATAACCGCTACGAGGTTCCGCAGGAAGATCTTCGCGTGAGCGGTACTGAACTTCGCAGTCGTCCTGGTACGCGTGATAAGCCGATTCGTCCCACAAGTCACGCTCGTCTTGTGGTGCCGCCACCACTCCGAGAGCTTTGAGCAGTTTCTTGTCGGGTTCGTGGAAGTCCATGTCGACCGTCGCCTCGTTGTCGCGGCTGCCGTCACCGGGCACGATCGCGCCCGGCAGCAGAACGGAGTGCGGCGCCGCCCATTTGCCCGATCTTGTTAGGACTCGGATTCCGTCGTGCTGAGATTCTGTGTGCTCAGCGATCACGCTCAAGGCAGTTTTTGTGTCGATATCACGCGACGCGATCCAGAATTCTCTGAAATGTTTGCCTCTGTGCATCTTGCCGTCTTGGAGCAAGCGTTTCGCGAGCGTCTTGAAACGACTCTCCAGCGTCTGCTCACGGAATCCGAGCTTTTTGAGGGCTTGACGCGCTTCAGGGTCGGCGGTCAGCGCCGGATGCACGCAGTCGCCGGGTTTGATGGTGCTGCCGACCGTCGGTGATTCTTGAGGCAGGAATACCAGTTCAGGGTCGGGGAGTCTCCAGACGCCGCTCGCCGTCAGCAGGATTTTGCCGAAGTCCTCGGGCTCGTGACTCTGCCTTTTGATCATGGCCGTCTTTTTGAGCATGGCCGCGATCTGCACGGCTGTCTTCGAGGCCGGCACGGGATCATTCCAGCGACTTTCTTCTACCAGGGCTTCCAGCCATTCGCCGACCGACGTTCGCGGCGCTTTGCTGTAAACCGAGAAGGGGTCGGCCGCGAACAATGCGTCGATTTTCGCCATCCGGTTGCGCGACAGGGCTTTGTGGTGGAGCCAGCCAGTCGGCTGCGCTCCGTGAGATGCCCACAGTTCACGAACTTTCGCCGCTTGTTCGTGGCTCGAGTCGCGCAACTCGGGACCGTAGGAGAGTTTGTCGGGCTTTCGGAGCTTGCCGTCCTGATCGGGGAGGATCTTGCGCCCCTGGATCTTTTTGAACAGACGCTTCCGCAGCAATTGCGCGTGATGAGAGTCGCCCGCCTCTTGGCGGCGTGGCAGCGCGTCGAGGTGACGGGCCGGATCCGCCGATGCCGCTAATTCGGGCAGCGCCTGTGCAATCAACTTGGCAGCGGCGCGTATCAACTCGTCGTTGTATGGCCCGGTGAGGAGGTTCTGGCGGTCCACGTTGGTCTTCCAGGGAGCGTTCAGGATCCCGGCCACAAGACTCTGAGTCTCAGTCGGGAAGTAGGTCCAGAATGTGCCGGGCCTATCGAGCCGATCCAGCGGCGCAGCCCACCAGACGGGCACTTCGTCTTGAGTCGCGTCTCGGAGACGGTCGGCGAGGGCATCGGCCGACAAGCGCGCACGGCGCTCGAAAACCCTCCAGTCGCTGCCGGTGTCGCTGTCGCTCAAGTGCCAGACGTCACCTGTTTTCGAGAGTTCGAGGCCGCGGTCGAGCCTCCGTGCATCGTCGGTGAGTCGCAGACGGCCGACATGCTTGACGAAAAGCAGGAACTCCGCTGGGAACTCGCGCATCTGCTGGTGCAAGTCTTCATACGCGTCAGGCTTGAGCGGGAGTCTCACGATGTTGGACGCCCACCGAGCCAGCTCTACCCCGACCTCGTCGCTGAGGCACTCTGCGGGATCGACCGGGAAGGCGACTCGCAGCACCGGATAAGACTCCGCGCTCCGTGCGGTTTGTTCGAGCTGCTTGCGGATCTGCTTGCGTGCTCGGTCCCTGTCGAAGCGGAACGAGCCCGCGCGGCTCAGGAACTCCGGCGCGTCGCTGACTCCGAGCAATGATTTGAAACCGACGCCGAAAGTGCCGATCTGGCTGGTGGCGCGCTTGGGCGACATGTGCGAGAACATCAGCGCCGTCACGCCGTCTTCGTCGATGGGGGTGCCGTCGTCCGCGCAGTAGAGACAGTCTTGGGTCAGCCGTATCTCTATACGACCGGCCTCGGCAGAACTCGGACTCGGCACCGTTGCGCTGGCGCCGACAGCAGGCGAGAGCGCGTCGGCGCTGTTTTGAACCAGCTCGAAGAGTTGACGGTGTTGGTAGCCGCCGCCGGCGGTGTCAGCTTCGAGGTTGGCGTGCTCCGTGACAAGATCCGGCGATGCGCGGTAGGCGTCGAGCGTGTTCTGCGACTTTTCGGCGATGTATCGTCCGAGTGCATCGTTCGGCCCGGCCCAATCCATGAGCGGCAACATGACGTGCAGAACCTACCCGTTAACCTCGCCGGCCTTCGATTCGGCATCTGCGCTTGTCGCAACTCGGCGAATTGCGGTAACGGCCGCTCTCTGGGCGAGTTTCGTGTTGCAGTGCTGCGAAGGCTGGTTGTGCCCAAACATCGCGCGAGCCGACAGCTAACAACCTCACGCGAGCCGTTTTCGTCGGCGGGGGGAGGGGAGGTTCGGGGGGGGGGGTCAGTCGGGGTTGCCCTGCTGGCGCAGCAGGCGCTCGAACTCCGCCCCCAGGTCCTCTCCGCTGGGCACGCTGCGCTTGGCCCGGGCGTCGGCTCGGGCTTCGAGGCGCCGGACGTAAGCCACCACGTCATCGTCGAAGTTCATGGCGTTGTTGACGCGCTCCTCCCAATCCGCCGCGGCCTCGTCGAGCTCGGCCCATCCGGTGGCCAGTCCGGTGACCCGCTCGAAGCGCTCCAGCAGCGCCCGCGACCCTTTCGGGTTGGGCGAGCTCGACACGTAATGCGGCACCGCCACCCGCAGCGACACCGCCGGGATCCCCAGCTTCTCGAAGCGTTCGTGCAGCACCCCCACGACCCCGGTCGGCCCCTCATAAGAAGGACTGCTCAATCCCCACGCCTCAGCCTGGGCAGAGTCACTGGTGGAGCCGGTCACCTCGAAAGGTCGGGTGTGGGGCACGTCGGCGAGGTGCGCCCCGACTGTCACCAGAGCCGTCGTCTGGCTGCGCGCCGCCAGCTCGACGATCGCTTCGGCGTAGGTCTGCCAGCGCAGCTGCGGCTCGGCGCCCACCACCAGCACCAGGTCGTGCTCGCCGTCGAGCGGTCTCAGCACATGGATGTCGTTGCGAGGCCAGGAAATCTCCCGCCGGCCGTCGCGCAGGCTCACACTGGGCCGCTGCTCAGCGAAATTGAAGAACTCTTCGCCGTCGATGTGAGCGATCTGCTGCGACTCGCTGCGTTCGCTCAGCCATTCGAGCGCACCGGTCGCGGCGCCGCCCACATCGAACCAACCGTGATACGCGGCCACCAAGAGAGGCGAGCGCAGATCCGGAGGCGCCGTCTCCCACATCAGACAGTTCGACCCGTCGCTCACCCCCCAAGCATGGCGCGGCGGAACGAGAGTTGGCTACTGCGGCGACATGCGCTAATGTTCATGCTCGTGAACCGCCTCGCCGTACTGCTGCTTCTCGTGTAGGCGAGCACCACATACCGGTGCTCGCCGAATCCCCTCGTGCTTTCGCAAGCCGGGGGGATTTGTGCTTTCTGGGCTCAAGCGAGCGCCGGAAGACGAGAGCCAAGACCATGAAGAACGCAGACCGACAAAGCAAAGATCAACAAAGATCAACAAAGAGATCAAAAAAGGAAGACGAGAACGTGACTCCCGCCAAGACCAGAGCCATGCCGTTCGCCAAGTATCGGCCCTATCCCGCAGTGGAGCTCGCCGACCGCACCTGGCCCGATCGGCGCATCACCGAAGCGCCGTTGTGGTGCTCGGTCGACCTGCGCGACGGCAACCAGGCTCTGGTCGACCCCATGGACATCCCCCGCAAGCAGCGCATGTTCGATCATCTTGTGTCCATGGGCTTCAAGGAGATCGAGATCGGCTTCCCGGCCGCTTCCCAACCCGACTTCGACTTCTGCCGCAAGCTCATCAGCGAAGACCGGATCCCCGACGACGTCACCATCCAGGTGCTCACCCAGGCACGGGACGAACTCATCGAGCGCACCTTCGAAGCCATCGAATCCGCGCCGCGGGCGATCGTCCACCTGTACAACTCCACATCGACGACTCAGCGACGGGTGGTGTTCGAGACCGACCGCGCCGGCATCGTCGAGATCGCCGTCAACGGCGCCGAGCAGTGCATGCGCGGCCTCGATGCGGCTCGCAGCCGCGGCGACGGCGACGGCATCCGCTTCGAGTACTCCCCGGAGAGCTACACCGGCACCGAGCCCGACTTCGCGGTCGAGGTTTGCGAAGCGGTCATGGACGTGATCGGCCCCACCCCCGACTGGCCGCTGATCCTCAACCTGCCCGCCACCGTGGAGATGTCGTCGGCGAACATCTACGGCGACATGATCGAGCGCTTCCATCGCTCCGTCCGCGACCGCGACTCGATCGTGCTGTCGCTGCATCCCCACAACGACCGCGGCACCGCCGTGGCCGCAGCCGAGTTCGGCGTCATGGCCGGCGCCGACCGGGTGGAGGGCACCCTGTTCGGCAACGGCGAACGAACCGGCAACGTGGACGTGGTCACCCTGGCGCTGAACTTGTTCACCCAGGGCGTCGACCCCGAACTCGACATCAGCGACATCGAAGAGGCCCGCCGGGTGTTCGAGTACGCCAACCGCATGTCGGTCCCCGAGCGGCACCCCTACGTGGGAGACCTCGTCTACACGGCCTTTTCGGGCAGCCACCAAGACGCCATCAAGAAAGGCATGGCCGCCATCTACGACGTGGCGCCCGGCGAGGCGCTGGTCGGCAACTACGACGTGTGGGACGTCCCCTACCTGCCGGTCGATCCCCGCCATCTGGGCCGCAGCTACGAGGCGGTGGTCAGGGTCAACAGCCAGTCAGGCAAGGGCGGCGTGGCCTACGTGCTGCTGCACGAGTACGGCTTGGACATGCCGCGAGGCCTGCAGGTCGACTTCTCCCGCCAGATCCAGACCGTGACCGAGGACACCGGCACCGAGATCACCTCCTATGAGATCCACCGCCGCTTCATGTCGTCGTATGTGGCGCCGGAGCAGCCCTGGATGGAACTGATCGGCCACCGCGCCACCACCGAGACCATCGAGGCTTCGCACACCGAACTGGAGGCGCGGCTTCGCGTCGGCGGCGAGGAGCGCACCGTTTCGGGCTCGGGCAACGGGCCGATCGACGCGTTCGTTTCGGCGCTTCAATCTCAGGGGCTGTTCGCGGGCAAGATCCACGACTACTACCAGCACGCCATCGGCGCCGGCAGCGACGCCACCGCGGCCGCCTATGTGGAAGTCGACACCGGCGACCGCAACACCACTTGGGGCGTGGGGCTGCACGAGTCGATCGTCTCGGCGTCGCTGCGCGCGGTGGTCAGCACTGCCAACCGCATGCGCGCCGCCGGGACCTGGCGCCGGTGATCCGGCCTCCGGCGGACAATCAAGACAAGCAAGGCATTCATCCGAAGGGAACTGGAGACGATGGACTATCGCAGCCTCCTGTATGAGCGCGGCCCGCATCCCGACAGCCGCAACGAGGGCTACTACGTGACGATCACGCTCAACCAGCCCGAGCGCCGCAACTGCCTGTCGTCGGAGCTGCTCGGCGAGTTGGAGCATGCTCTGCGCTCCGTCGGCGCCGACGG
Source organism: Acidimicrobiaceae bacterium (assembly GCA_026708645.1). Classification (GTDB taxonomy): domain Bacteria; phylum Actinomycetota; class Acidimicrobiia; order Acidimicrobiales; family Aldehydirespiratoraceae; genus Aldehydirespirator. The sequence continues at coordinate 15,362 of JAPOUM010000039.1, forward strand.
CGAGGTCGCCGGAGTGGTGCTTGCCGCCAACGGGCCGGTGTTCTCCTCGGGCCACGACCTGGCAGAGATGGCGCAGATGACCCACGCCGAGCTTCAAGGGCTGTTCACGCAATGCACCGACACCATGGTCGCCATGTCTGAGATACCGCAGGTGGTGGTGGCGAGAGTCCATGCTCTCGCCACAGCGGCCGGAGCCCAACTAGCGGCCAGCGCAGACCTGATCGTGGCCAGCACCGAGGCGGGTTTCGCGACCCCCGGCGGCAAAGGCGGGCTGTTCTGCCACACCCCGATGGTGGCTCTGGCTCGGCCCATCGGACGCAAGCGGGCCGCGGAGCTGGCGCTCACCGGCGACACGATCGACGCTGCGACCGCCCTCGATTGGGGGCTGGTGAACCGGGTGGCGCCGCCCGAGCGGCTGGACGAGGTCACCATGGAACTGCTGGGTCGGGCCACCCGCGGCAGCCGCCACGCCAAAGGCGTCGGCAAGCAGACCCTCTACGCGCAGATGGACCTTCCCGTCGGCGAGGCCTACAAGCTCGCAGTCGACGTGATGGCAGCAAAAGCCGCCGCCGGCGACGGCGCCGAATGGCCCAAGGCGTTCACCGAGAAGCGCCGTCCCGTCTGGACCCACAGCTCCTAGCCGCCTAGTCGTCCGCACTGTCCGCACAGCTTCAGCGGGCATCGGGGCCACGGACCCGTGACGGGATGCACGGGCGCGTGCGTGACGGGGGCGGGCGTCTTCGGCGACAGCCGCAGACGGGGCAGCGGAGCTTCAGCGGCCGTCCACTGACCAGTGCCAAGGCTCGCTGGGCAGGTTCACCAGCCCGAAACCCGGCGCCAGACGGCTCAGCGCCTGAAACGCCGCGCTGCTGCGGCTGGTGATGAGCCGGCCGTTGTTGGTGATGTCGATGGCCAGGCCGCGTTCGTGGTTGCTGCGCCCGGGTCGAGCCGTCGGCGGACGGCAGCTGCGCGAGGGCTTGCTCCAGATCGCCCATTCGGAACTGCCGCAATGCGCTCTGCGCAGATTTATCTGCTGCTGAGCGGTGCGATAGCCCCAACCGCCGAGGTCGAAGCCTTCGGCTTCCATTGCCGCCACCAGCCCCTCGACCCCGTCCGCGATCTGCTCGTGTACTTGGAAGCCGGCCACCCACACGAGCGGCAGATCCGGGTCGGCGGGATTCACCGAGTCGGCCAGTTCTCTGCCGGCGGCGTCCTCTTCGGCTCGTCGGCGGGCTTCCTCCTCGGCCCGGCGGCGCGCCTCTTCGGCCCGGCGGCGGGCTTCCTCCTCGGCGCGTTGGCGTTCCAGGGCAGCGGCAATCTGGCGCTCCGCATTCTCGATCTCGGCTGCCAGCGAGGCGTCGATCTCGCGGATCGTCTGCACTTCGTAGAGGCGCCTCTCGACCCGCTCCTCCGCAGCCAGTGACAGCTCCGCCTCACGGTCCACGGCTGTCCGCAGGTCGGCCAGGATCAAAGCCTGAGCCTGGCGCTGGGCTTCGGCCTCCTCCACCGCAGCGACGACTTGCAAGCGCCAGCGCTCCAGCTCGCCGCCGATGCGCCTGACCTCGTCGATGTCGTCGATGCGGCTGCCGGTGGCGAAGCTCGCCAGAGCCTCCTCGCGGGCGTTCTGCCAGGGATCCGCGCCGAGAACGCTGAAAGTTCCACTGGGCGCCTGGAAAGAGACGTACGACTCGATCACAGCTATGCGCAGGCCTTCTTGAGCGGCAGCCAACTCGGCCTGCAACGCCTCGATGCGGTCCTCGGCTTCGGATACCACAGCTTCGGCGTCGACCACCGCCCGAGCGGCTTCGTCGAGCGCCGACTGCTGGGCGTCCACGGCGGCTTGGACTCGGTTGAGGGCGTCGAGGAGGTCCTCGGCTTCGGCGGTGGCCGCGTCGAGGCTCTCAGCGGCCACCGCCGCAGCCTCCTGCAGCGCTCTGCGTTCTGCTTCGGTGTCGCGCACGCTCTGGCGGTTCCGCTCGATGATCTCCTGATCGCTTTGCGCGGCTGCCGGCACAGCGAAGGCTGCAGCGCACAGCAGCGCAGCCAACGCCAGCCAGGATCGGTGACGCCACCCCCCGGCCAGGCGCGCCGCGTCCGAGCGCAGAATCAAGGGTCGCAGCGTGGGCGGCGACTTGCAGCGGTGGCAGGAGGATCTGATGGTCATGGTTGTGGCACGCCCGCCGAGAACCGCACACAAGCTAGCAGGACGACGCCTCCGCCCGACCCTCCCGCTGATCCGCCGACCCGCCCTTCTGGAAGGGAAGGACTGTCCTGACAGCGTCGGCGTCGAGTCTCTCCTGCAAGGGGCAGTCAAGTAAAAAATGAGCGGCGGTGCTGCCGCGATGCCGTGATGCGGCTGTGATGATGCGGCGGCAAGGAAGTCGGCAACGATGAAGCTGCGGCAGGCAGGATTTACGATTGGGTGCTGTGACTGAGATTCATTTGCTGGTGAGCCCGCGAGGCGGTCGTGGTCGTGCTGCGGCCGCTGCCGCGACAGTGCGCCGGGTGATCGAGGAAGCCGGCCACACTCCGGTGGATGTGAGCGGCGCATCGGCTGCGGAGTCTGAAGCGGCAGCCATAACAGCCGTGGCCGGCGGGGCGCGGCGCCTGATCGCTGTGGGCGGCGACGGCAGCCTGCACTTGGCGCTTCAAGCCGCCGCCGGCAGCGACACGGTGCTGGGCCTGGTGCCTGCGGGAACCGGCAACGACTACGCACGGGCTTTCGGCCTGCACGGGCTGAGCGTCGAGCAGTCGACCGAGCGAGCCCTGGGGCCGGCGCAGGCTGTGGACGCCATCTCCACCGGCAGCGGGCGCTGGGCTGCTTTCAACGTGATGGGGGGCTTCTGCGTGGACGTCAACCGCAGGGCCGAGCGGATGCGCTTCCCCAAAGGGCGGAGTCGCTACACCGCGGCGACCCTGCTGACGTTGCCAGGATTGCGCCATCGTGAGCTTGCGGTCACGGTGGACGGCGAACGCTCACAGTTCCGCAGCGCCTTTTTTGCTGTGGCCAACACGGCGACTTTCGGCGGGGGCATGGCCATCTGCCCTGATGCCGATGCTCAGGACGGACTGCTCGACGTGTGCGTGGTCGGCGCCGTCAACCGGATCACGCTGCTGCGTCTGCTGCCTGCTGTGTTCGACGGCGGCCATGTCGGCCATCGTCATGTGCATCTGTTCCGGGGACGCAGCGTCACCGTCGAAAGCCTCGACAGCGAGCCGCTGGATCTGCTGGCCGACGGCGAGCCGCTGGCACCGGCGCCGCTCACGGCCACGGCGGCGCCCGGCGCAGTGAGGTTCGCTTACTGAGAAAGGCGCGTCGGGCTCGGCGGTCTCGGCCCTGAGCCCTGAGCCCTGAGAGCGTTCCGAGCCGACGGCTAGACGCTCCCGGGCGGGTCGGCTGACCGGCGTTGCGCCAGGTCGACCGCCAGCCACGCCCCTAACCCGCCGAACGCCACCGCCGCCAGCATCAGAATCCAGCCGCTCACGGTCGGAGCTTCGAGCTCGAAGAACTCGCGTCCGAAAGGCACGGCCATGGCGACTGCGTACGACCCGGCCATGCATGCAGCCAGTGCCACCTTCCAGCCTCGCAGAGGACGGCTGATCAGCAGCAGTATCACCAAGCCGATCCCCAGCAGTGTCATCGTCGCCACAGTGCGGGCCTCGTACAGGGTGTGGCCGTCGAGACGGCGCACAACCTCATACAAGACGAAAGTCGCGGCGCCCGCCACAGCGCCCGCCGGCAGCGAGAAGCGCAGCACCCTCGGCAGGAAGCCGCTCTCCACCAGCTGATGATTGGGCGCCAGCGCCAGAAAGAAGCCGGGCACCCCCACCGAGAACGTGCCGATCAGGGTCAGATGGCGCGGCAGGAACGGGAAAGGCGAGCCGGCGATCCCGATCAGCAGGGTCAGCAGCACCGCGTAGACCGCTTTGGTGATGAACAAGTTGGCGACGCGCTCGATGTTGTTTATGACCCGGCGGCCCTCCGCCAGCACCCTCGGCAGGGTGGCGAAACGGTTGTCGAGCAGCACGATCTGCGCCACGGCCCGCGAGGCCGACGACCCCGAGCCCATGGCGATGCCCATGTCGGCGTCCTTGAGCGCCAGCACGTCGTTGACCCCGTCTCCGGTCATGGCCACCGTTCGTCCCCGCGACTGCATGGCTTGGACCATGGCCCTCTTCTGATGGGGATCGACTCGGCCGAACACGCTGTTGGACTCCAGCACGTCGGCGAGCTCGTCGGTCCGGCTCGGCAAGCGGTGTGCGTCGAAAGCTCCGGCGCTGTCGGCGCTGCCTGTGTCGCTGATGCCGGCACGCTCAGCGATCGCTGCCACAGTGGCGGGATGGTCCCCGGAGATCACCTTCAGGTCTACGCCCTGCCGGCGGAAAAAGGCGAGGATCTCCGGCGCGTCGGGGCGGATCGTGTCACCGAGATGCACCAGGCAGACAGGTTGGCGATCCTCGGGCAGGGCATGAGCAGAGCTTGAGACGTTTGAGGTGTTTGAGGCGACTGTCGACCCGGCGGCCTCGCCGTCAGAGTCGTCGGCTGATCGGGAGTGGGTCACTGTCAGCACCCGGACGCCCGCGGCAGAAGCAGCGGCGGCTCGGTTTCTGGCCGTGTCGTGCGCGGCGTCGGCGCCTTCCGGCCGAAGCAGCACGTCAGGCGCTCCGAGGTGATAGGTCCCCTGTTGCGAATAGCTGGCCGAAGCCCATTTGCGAGCCGACGAGAAGGGCACGCTGCGGGTCAGTTCCCATCCGTCGGGCCTTTCCGGCACAGCGGCCGCGATGGCCGCCAGGGTGGCGTTGGGCGCCGGGTCGGCCGCGGCCAGCGCCCCCAGCGCCAGCGACGCCTCGGCCTGCGTGGCTGCGCCGAGCGGCTCGGCACGGTCGAAGGAGATCTGGCCGGTCGTGATGGTTCCCGTCTTGTCGAGGCAGAGAGTGTCCACCCGGGCCAGCAGCTCCACCGACGCCAGCTCGCGGGCCAGCGCCTGACGGCGGGCCAGCGCCACGACCCCGGTGATGAACGCCAGGCTGGTCAGCAGCACCAGCCCGTCGGGCACCATCGCCACCCCGGCCGCCACCGTGCCCCGCAAGGCGTCCTGCCAGCGGTCCTCGTTGACCAGCAGCCTCACCAGCAGCAACGCCGTCGCTGAGGGGATGATCCATTGCAAGCGCCGCAGGATCGTGTCAACCCCGCTTTTGAGTTCGCTGCCGACGAGCTTGAACCTGCGGGCCTCTTCGGACAGCCGGGCCGCGTACGAGTCGGCGCCGATTGCGGTGGCCTCATACCAGCCCGCTCCGGCGCTGACGAAAGATCCCGACATCACCGGATCGCCGGGAGCTTTGTCGACAGGGTCGCTCTCACCGGTGAGAAGCGATTCGTCTATCTCCAAGCCTCGGGCCGACACGACTTCGCCGTCCACCACCAGCTGGTCGCCGGGCCGCAACTCCACTATGTCGTCGGCCACCACTTCGCTGGTGCCGACTTCGTGGATGCGCCCGTCGCGTGCCACCCGCACGCGAGGCGCCGACAGCACGGCCAGACGATTGAGAGTGCGCCGGGCTTGCAACTCTTGGGCGATGCCGATGACGCTGTTCGACACGACCACCCCGGCGAACAATGCGTCGGCGGGATACCCGGCCGCCATGATCAGCACGAACATCGAGCCGATGATGGCGTTGACCGGGGTGAGCACGTTGTTGCGCACGATCTGACGCACCGTCCGCACCGGCTGGTCCGGCACGTCGTTGGTGCGCCCGTCGCGTCTGCGCTGTTGCACCTCTTCGGAGCTGAGCCCGGCCGGCACGCTGATCCCGGCCAGCACGCTGAGCCCGGCCGGTGTGCCGGCGCCGGCGCGGGCCCGGCCCGGCGCTTCGTCCTCAGACATTCTCGACGCGCTTGAACGCTTCAGCGTGACCGACGCCCGCCCTGACGCCGGCCGCCCGGCACTTCTCGAAAACTCCGGCGCTGAAAGCGTCGGCTTGAGCGCCGTCGTCGTCGCCGCTGATGCCGTGCGTGCTCTCGAACTGGCTCTCATGCGCCAGCAGGGACTCGACCTTCGCGTAGATCTGGGCTCGGTCGACTCGTTCGAAGTGGTCCGGCGCCTCGCATTCGAACAGCAGCAACTCGTCGGGCCGGTGGTGGGCCAGCCCGTGCTCGCTCAGCTGCTCCCGGTAGAAGTGAGGGTCGCGGGCGGCGACCACCGCGTCCATGCACAAGAACCCGGCGGCGCGATGATCCGGGTGCAGGCGCCAGCGTTTGAAGGGGTCATGCCCCAGCACCACATCCGGGCGCAGCTCGCGGATCGCACGAGCCACACGGCTGCGCAGCGTCATGGTGGCATGCAGCTCTCCGTCGGTTTCGCCGAGGAATCGAACCTCGCCGGTGACGCCGAGACGCTCAGCGGCACGGGACTGCTCGGACTGCCTGCGGGCCGCCAGTGCGGCGATGTCGGCGTCGGCGTCCCAGGTTCCCTTGGATCCGTCGGTGCACACCAGAAGGCTCACCTCGCATCCGGCCTGCGACCATTTGGCCAGCGTGGCCCCGCAACCGAACTCGATGTCGTCGGGGTGGGCGCCGATGGCGAGAGCCCGTGCCGGGCGCGCCAGATCTACAGTGGGCACGGATCCCGGCGGCTTTCAGCGCGGCAGAGCGACGGTCCGGTCACAGGCTCACGAAGTGGCGTTCGACGCCCAAGGCGACGCGTTCCGCGTCGGACAGCTCCAGCAGGTCCTCAGGATGATCTATGTCGTAGGCCAGATCCTCGTCGTCCAGCACTGTCACCGCCAATCCCAGCCGCTCCGCTTCGCTCAGATGGCGCTGGAACGAGCCGGGCCCGTAACTGAACCGGAAACCCGCCCCGGCAGCCACACAGATCACGTTCGAGCCGTCGCGCCGCCTGTCGGGCGCTATCACCATCCCCGAGCCCAGCACCGCACGCAGCGAGCGGGCCCGCGCCAGATCCGCATGAGCCACCACCACCCGTTCGACTCCGGCGGCCGACAGCTGCCGCACGGCTGTCGTGACCGCTGCGGTCAAGCCGGGCCGCCCCACCCTCACGACCGAAGCCGCTCGGTTCTCGGCCCAGGCGGCGACCTCGGCGTCGTCGCTCGCGACATGCACTGCCAGACCGTCGGCTGCTGCCAGCACTCGGCCGGCCATGCGACGCATCAGCTGCCGGCACCCCGAGCGCCCGAGAGCGGACTCCAGCCGGGACAGAGCCCCGTCGAAGCTGCGGATCGGCACGATCACGGCTGCGGCTGGAGTGCCTGCGGCGCGACCGTTGATTGAGGCGTCCGCGGCCGTGGAGTCATGCGGCGCTGAATTGTGCGGCGACGGCACGAGGCGGCTCCATGTGGGCCTTGGGCTGTGACACAGCGAGTCTAGGGTTTCAGCCGTGAGCGCCCGGACGCCTCTGAGGGCCTCGGGGCGCGCCGCTTTCTTTGTTGAGAGCCATCGGCAGCCCTAGCCTCAGATCAAGACCCTCCATCCTTAGCTTGGACCGGGCCCGGACGCCGTGTCTGGCCGACGAAACTCAAGGACGCGCTTCCAGCATGAACTCACGAAACGAGACCTCCCCGGCTGAGCCCGATGCTGCGGGGAGAGTCGGGCGCTGGGCGCTGGGCGTCTTGCGGTCTCGGACGGTCTGCGCGGGATTGCTGCTGGTGCTTGCAGCATCGACGGCGGCCTGCGGCGACGGAGACGACGCGGCCGACGCTGCTGAGGCCCGCTGCCAAGCCAACCGCGACGCCGGCACGATCAACTTCGTGACCGGCTTCGGGTTCGCGGCCTCGGCGGGGATAATCGACGCAATCGTCGCCGACGCTCAAGGCTATTTCGATGAGCTGTGCATCGATTTCGAGGTGCAGCCCGGGTTCGCCCCCTCCAACAGCGCTCTGGTGATCGAGGGGCAGGCCCAATTCGGCAACGCCGGGTCGTTCGCCGAGCTCGTCGCCAATAATGTCGCAGGCGAGGGTGACTTGGTGGCTGTGCTCCATTGGGGCCGCACCGCGATCGAAGCGATCGCTCTGCCCGAAGGCAGCGACGTCGAGACCTTCTCGGACTTGTGCGGGAAACTGGTCGGCATCAAGGGCGATCTTCCGCCTTCGCTGCAGGCGTCAGTGACCATGTCGGGGATCGACCGGGACTGCTTCGACGAGATCCTGCTGGACGGATTCGATCCGATAGCCCACCTCGACCTCGGCATCGACGCCCTGCCCGTCTACAAATCCAACGAACCCAGCATTCTCACCGCCAACGGCGTGGCGTTCACGATGCTCGACCCGCTCGACTTCGGCGTTCCGTCGAGTTTCGGCATCACTTTCACCACTCGGCGGATGATCGACGAGAACCCTGGCCTGGTAGCCGACGTGGTGCGGGCTCTGATCCGCGGCAACCACTTCGCCGCCGCGAACCCCGACACGGCCGTGGAGAACGCTTTCGAGCTGATCGAAGCGGCAGGCAACCCGATGTTCCTCGCCATGGAAGCCGAACGAAACCGCTGGGACGTGGAATCCGCTCTGATCGCCGACCTCGCCGCCGAGGGCCGTGGAGTCGGGATCCCTGACGAGGCCCTGCTCGGCGCCGAGATCGAAGCTCAAGTGAGCGCCGGCGTGTTCGAGCCGGTGCCGGACTGGAGGTCGATGATCGACGGCGCTTTCGCCGCTGACGCCTACGACGGCACCACGCTGATCTGGCCGGGCGGCTGAGGCCGGACTCTTGTCGGGGCGGGGTCCGGCAGTCGGCGCGAACGTGCCTGATGACGGCTTGACGACGCGACACTCCGGGCAACCTTTCGGCGTCGGCGCGTCTGCGGCAGTCGGCGCGGATGTGTCTGCGGACGTGTCTGATGACGGCCTGACGGACGCTGCGGCTGTCAGCTTCGAGAATGTGTCGAAGTGGTTCCGCTCCAAGGCACGGCTCACTCACGCGTTGTCACAGGTCAGCTTCAGTGTCGAGCCCGAAGAGTTCGTCAGCCTCATCGGGCCCTCGGGCTGCGGCAAGTCCACCATGCTGCGCTTGGCGGGGGGGCTGCTCGAAGCCGACCGCGGCAGGGTCGCCGTCCACAGCCGCCCGCCGGACGAGGCTCGCCGACAGAAACGTTACGGATTCGTGCCGCAGCACCCGGCGCTGCTGCCGTGGCGGACCGTGCGAGACAACGTGTCGCTTCTCTGCGAGGTCAACCGCCGCAGCAGCGTCGCCGGCATGGCGGAGCACGACAAGCTCGCCATGCTCGACGCGATCGGTCTGACCCCGTTTCTGGATGCTTTGCCTCAAGAGCTGAGCGGCGGCCTGCAGCAGCGGGCCAGCATCGCCAGGGCTTTCGCGTTGGGGGCGCCGCTGCTGTTGATGGACGAGCCGTTCTCGGCTCTTGACGAGATCACCCGTGCCGACATGCGCTATCTGCTGCTCGACCTTTGGAGGCGCAACGCCAAGACGGTGCTGTTCGTGACGCACTCGATCCCCGAAGCGGTGGCGCTGTCTGACCGGGTGGTGGTGCTGAGCGGTCGCCCGGGGCGTGTCACCACGGTCGTCGAGGTCGCTTTGAGCAGGCCGCGTCACGCAGGCGTGGAGGACAGCGACGAGTTCCACCGGATCCTGGCCGAGGTTCGAGACGCGCTCAGACACGGATGGTCGCACTGATGGCCGGCTCCGGCTCGGCGTTCGAGGAGGCGCCGCCTGAGACGGCCGCGCCGGAGGCGCCTGAGGCCTCTCAGGGGCTTGCAGCCGCAGCAGAGGGAGACGCCGAGGAGATCGCGGGGCGCCGCTTCGAGGAACCGCCGGAACTGCCGCGGCGGCCTCTGCGTCGCGCGCTTCTGCTGGCGGCGCCCTTCGCCGGCTTGACCGGCCTGCTGGCGGTGTGGGAGGTCTATGTCGAGGTTCGCGACCTGCGCCCGCTGACTCTGCCCCAGCCTTCCCAGGTGCTTCGTCATGTGGCGGAGAATCCCGGCTTCTACGCCCAGAACGGCTGGGTGACGGTGCAGGAAGCCTTCCTGGGGTTCGTGCTGGCTTTCGTCGCTGCGGTGGTCGTGGCCACGGTGATGGCGCATTCGGAGCTCTTCGAGCGGGCTTCCACGCCTGTGATCGTGTTGATGCAGTCGACGCCGGTGGCTGTGCTGGTGCCGATCTTTCTGCTGTGGTTCGGGTTCTCGCCATGGCCCAAGATCCTCACAGCCATGCTCTTCGCCTGGGTTCCCTTCGTGGCCAATGCGCTGATCGGGTTGAGATCGGTCGACGTCGACACGCATGAACTGCTGCGCTCGGTGAACGCCGGCCGCTGGGAGATCTACTGGAGGCTGCGCATTCCGCATTCGCTGCCCTACCTTTTTGCGGCGGGTCGGATCTGTGTGGGGTTGGCGCTGGTGGGCGCAGTCGTCGGCGAGTTCTTCAATTCCCGCGACGGCTTGGGCAACGCGGCGCGTGTGGCGCAGTCGCGGCTGCTCGTCGAGCAGTTGTGGGGCAGCGTGTTCGTGCTGGCGTTCATCGGCGTCGCCTTCGTGCTGTTGTTGATGGCCGTCGAGAAGCGGGTGCTGCGCTGGCATGCCTCCCAGGCGGGCGGCCACCGCGGCATCCAGGCGTGACGGTCGAATCCTCGCCTCCGCTGCGGAAAGCTCTGCGGGGTCGTGCGCCGGGGCTGCGACTGGAGCGGGATCTGTGGGCGTCGGGCGCCGCAGTGGTGGCGGGCGTCGACGAGGTGGGCCGCGGCTCCTGGGCCGGACCGCTGACCGTGGCGGCGGTGGTCGCCGACCCCGACAGGCGCATCTACAAGGTGCGCGACTCCAAGATGCTCAACCCGATCGAGCGCGAGGCTCTGCACGACCGCATTCGGGTGTGGGCTCGGGCGGTCTCGGTGGGTCACGCCAGCGTGGACGACTGCAACGATCTGGGCATGGCCGACGCTCAGCGCCTCGCCGCGCGCCGCGCCGTCGACGGTCTCGGCCTGCCGGTTGATCATGTGCTGATCGACGGCGCCTGGGACTTCCTGACCCCGGCGCAGCCTGAGCCCGAGCCCGAGCCTGAGGCCGGCGATGAGCCTGAGTTCGGCGATGCGCCTGTCGCCGCTGCCGGCCGCGACGCGGTCAAGGTCGGTGGCTCAGTGCCCGATGTCACCACGATCGTGCGCGGCGATGCTGCGAGCCTGTCGATAGCCGCCGCGTCGGTGGTGGCCAAAGTGACGCGCGACCGTCTCATGGTCGCGGCCGCGGACTGCTATCCCGCGTACGGTTTCGCCTCGAACAAGGGCTATCGGTGCCCCCGCCACGTCGCCGCGCTGGCCGCCTGGGGGCCTTGCGCCATCCACCGGCGCCGCTGGGTGTTCATGGACGACCTGCGCTGGAGCGGGATCCCTCGACTGACGGACTGCGACGACTCCCAGACGAGCCTCTTCGACAGCGCCGTCTGATGAGGATCTCGGGGCTCAACGACCACCTCGAATCGGTTTAGAAATTCCTAAAATATATTGAAAAATAATAAAATAAGATTACAATGGCTGTGTGGTTGAAGTCTGTGAGTACTCCGACAGTCTGGGCCGGAAGCCCTTCCGCGTATGGGTGCGTCATCTCGACCCGAGTTCTCGCGACAGGATTGAGGCTGCGATCCTGCGTATAAAGCATGGAAATTTTTCGCAAGTCAAGGGATTAGGCGGAGGGTTGCTGGAGTATCGTCTACACTTCGGGCTCGGCTACAGGATCTACTGCGGGCGGGAAGGTCAGGCTTTAGTTGTTCTGCTAGTGGGCGGAACCAAGGCCGGCCAGCATCGTGACATCAAGAAGGCGCGTGCAATGTGGCGGGACTACAAGAACAGGGGGAGCAGGCAAGGAGGCATGACGTGACGCTCACCAAGGACTACCACGAGACTGCGCCGGACCGGATTCGTTGTGAGCGGGGGTACCGGCAGTCGCTGCTGGCTTGGGCGGTCGCTCGTTTGATCGCAGGCGAGGTCAAGGTCGCCCGGATCGGAATGCGTGATTACGTGGTCGGCGCCGTCGGTTTCGAGCGTCTCAGTGTCCTGGCGGGTGAGTCGCCGCAGCATTTGGAGCAGGTGTTCGGCGCAGATGAGGGTCTGTCGGCCGGTGACTTGTTCGAGGTGATCGTTCTGCTGGCGCAGCACGAGGATCTGCATTTTGAGTTGGGTGGCTATCTGGAGAGGTTCGGCGAGCCGGGCCGGTGGGACCATTTCGCAAGGCTGGGCCGCAAGGTCCGCTCGCGGTGGTGGCGCCTCAGGGACTTCAGGGAACGCAGGCGCCTGAGAAGCAACAACGTGCTCACCGTCGACTATCACGAAGGCGTCCAGGACCGGATCCGGCGTGAGCGCAAGAGCCGCAAGTACGTCTTGAAAGGGTGCGTCGAGCACTTGATCCTGGGCGAGGTCGAGATCGCCAGGTTCAGACTGCGCGATTACGTCATCGGCGCCGTCGGTTTCGAGCGTTTCGGCGCCATGGCTGGCGAGTCGCCGCAGCGCTTGGAGCAGGTGTTCGCCACTGAAGGCGCGCTGCGCACCGGCGAATTGTTCGAGATGATCGTTCTGCTGGCGCAGCACGAAGGCGTGGACCGTGAGCTGAGCGACTACCTGGACGACTTCACCGACGTCGGCAAGCACTCAACCCAAGCCGATCACGGCGCCGGGTGAGCGCTCCGATGCTGAGGCTCTTCGATGCTGGTTGACGGGGCCGCGGGGCTTGCAGCCGCCGAGCGCTGAGCAGCGCTAGCCTGAGGGTTGTCATGGGTCAACCCGTCACCTTCCTGCGCACCGTGTCGCCCAGGCCCGGCATCGTGCGATTCGAGTTGAACCGGTCGCTCACCGGGATGGGCCACGAGCGTTACAAAGCCGGCGAGGAGATCCTCGGCAACCGTCCCTGCGACGAGCTGGCGCGCCGTCTGCTGGCGACCGGGCGCCTTTCGTCGCTGCACATCTACGGTTCGGTGGTCACCGCCGAACTGGCTGCCGCCGACGATTCGGGTCTCGGCGACGTGATCGCCGGCCTCTACACGTATTACGTGCCCGGTGTGGAGATCCCCAGCGACGAAGAACTAATAGCCATGGTGGAGTCCTGACCTTCACTGTCCGACAAACGATGGCACGAGTCGTCGCGCGTCCACCAGACGGGCAACCCGCCAGCAGCGTCAAGCAGGTCGTCCGATGACGTCTGAGAATCCACCAGAGCCACAAGACGTTCTGGTGAGCGGTCAGCGAGTGCAGCTACCCGGCGAGAACGGGATCGTGATCGTTGACGGGGTAATGCAGCGACTTGGAGGCGTTGTCGTGTATGTGCGCGCCGACGTGACATCAGAAGAGGTTCGCAAAGTGCAGCTGACTTCGGTGCAGGCCCGGCAGGTCAAGGTCGTCACCGAAGATGGTGGTGCTAGACCAGAGGTAGTTCTGGCCGGGCTGTGGAATGAGTGGATGCTAGGAGCGGTTCGCTCGGCTCGTTCGTCGGTGCTGGCTTCCACGACGTTGCGGCCGTATCCGCATCAGATGGACGCTGTCTACGGCCACATGCTGACCCAGCCTTTGCTGCGCTTCCTGCTGGCCGATGAGCCGGGCACCGGCAAGACGATCATGTCGGGGCTGTGGCTGCGCGAAGCTCAAAGGCTCGGCCTTGTGAAGCGTGCGCTGGTTGTGTGTCCAGCGCATCTGGTGATCAAGTGGCGCGCCGACTTCAAGCGTTTCTTTGATGCTGATTTGCGCGAAGCGACCGCTGAGACGGTGCGCCAGAGTGCCCTGTCGGGCTCTGACGACGATTTGTGGGTGGTGTCGTTGAACCTAGCGGCGGTCAATCCAGCGGTTCGTGAGGCGCTCCATCCCGACGAAGCCGGCTGGGACGCGGTCATCTTTGATGAAGCGCATCGCATGACCCCAACGGCAGAGACCTTCCACAGGGTGGGCAAGGAACTCTCGGTGAGCGTGCCTCACGCAGTGTTCCTGACGGCGACCCCTCATCGGGGTGATGAGCAGTATTTCCGCGAGTTGCTGCACCTGGTTGATCCCGATGTTTACCCGACGCACAGCGACCCGGGCAATACATTGTCGAAGCTGAGGCGCTCGGGCAGGGAGGAATCTGAGCGCACCTCCGCTGTGTTGAAACCAGGCCCGTTGCATTTCTTGCGGCGAATGAAGGAGCAGCTGGTCGACTTCGACACCGAGAGTCTGCTTTTCCGCGAGCGTGAAGCGGTCAACGTCAAGGTTCGAATGAACCCGACCGAGCAGCGCTTCCACGATCAGGCGCTGGATCTGGTGACGACCTACTTCGACATGAAAGGCCGACAGCTAGCAGCGATGGTTTACGGCAAGAGGGCTGCTTCGTCACTGCATGCGCTGGCTAGGACGTTGCACCGTCGCCGCGACAAGATGGAGACAGGCGGCGAACCGGCAGCCGAACTCGGTTACGACGACGATTGCTCCGAAGAGCGGGTTGCGTCAGCAGCATCACTAGACGCCAAGGCTGAGAAGCAGGCGATCAGCGACTTGCTGGCCGAACTGGATCCGCTGCTTGATACTCAACGGCTGTCGCCGGGTGAGTTGAACGTCTCCAAGTGGGCGCCGATGATTGAGCGCCTAGCCGCGAACGAGATCAGACCCGGATCGGGCAGGCAGCTTGTGGTGTTCACTGAGTACGCCGACACCGCCGACTGGCTAGTTCAGATGTTCACTGACGCTCACTTCACCGCGAGACGCTACTCAGGCGCTGACGATCACACTGAGAGGGCCGCTGTCCAAGCTGCTTTCATGGAAGGCCGATTCGAGGTGATCGTCTCCACAGATGCAGGCAATGAGGGCATTGATCTGCAAGCCGCCAACGTGCTGGTCAACTGGGACATACCCTGGTCGTTGGTCACCTTGGAGCAGCGCATGGGCCGGATCCATCGCATCGGCCAGCACAACAAGGTGATGCTCTACAACCTGGTTGCTTTGGGCACTCGCGAGGGAGACGCCCATGAGCGGCTGCTCGACAGGCTCATCGAAGCCGCCAACGAGCTCGGCGGTCAGATGTTCGACAGTCTCAACGCCATCATGGAGCGAGTCGAGTCCGAGACATCTCACTCCGACTGCGAGAACCTGCTGCGACTCTTCTACGACACTGGCCCGACCGAGTCGCCCCGCGACGCTTGGCCGTCACTGGAAGAGATCCGGCGTGCGCGGGACGAGTATTTCGCTGACCTACGGGCTTTGAGCAGCGAAGTGGACGCGGCCGAGGCGAATGCCGCACGCCACGACGACCATCTCGCCCGCGTCAACCCGATCATCGTTGAGCGCTACCTAGACCGCGTCGCCAAGGGTGGTTTGCTGAAATGCGAGCCGATGCCACTGGGAGAGGGTTTCTTCTACCTGTCCGCATCTCCGGATGCTGGTGGATGGCAGCCGCTGGAGGCTTTGAAATCCGCCGCCGGCGCCGTTTTGGTGACTACATCCGCGCAAGCTCGTCAGAAGGTGTTGTCCGAAGGCAACAACCGTGCAGGCGAGGCGATCATGCTTGCGCCGAGCGAGCCTGCTCTCACGACGCTGGTCGAAGCACTGCGTGATCGTGTCGGGCCCGAGATGTGGCAGGGCGCAGTGCTTAGAGACTCGACAGCCCGCGAGGATTACACGCTCTTCGTCTTCGAGTGCGACATCACTGAGGGTTCGCCGGTCCACGACCCCAAGCAGCGCCGTCGCGAGAGTTCCATGTCTTGGCTGATCTGCGTGACAGCCTCAGGCGAGGCTCGCACTCTGTCGTGGGAAACCCTGCCCAACCTGACCCCGGCCGGGGACCTCGACCCCGTTGCGCTGTCTTCGGAGGCTGCTGAAGCCGCGAGCCGCCAAGCCATCGAAGCGTCCGAGGCGGAGCGATCCCGTCGGGTGCATCGGCTCGGTCTGTGGGTGCAGCAGTTGAAGAAAGAACTCCGTCGCTTGCCGAACGTTCTGACTGACCCGATCCGCGATCGAGAAACGAGAGTGGCGCAACGCAACGAGATCAAAGCGACCATTGAGGCACGTATCGAACAAGCCGAACGTGCCGCTGCGGTCATCCGCGGCGAGCCTCGCTGCATCGGCTGGGCGCACGTGGCCGCGGTCCAAGATGACGAGGCACTCGACACTGACCCTCAGAGCGAGGCCGTGTCGATGCACCTGGTCTCGGATTCTCTGGCCGAGCAAGGCTGGAAGGTCACAGATGTCCACACGGAGGGCTGCGGTTACGACTTGCACGCTCAGCGAGCTGCCGAGTTGAGATGCGTCGAAGTCAAGGGACTCGCCGGCAAGGCGGCCAGCGCTGGGATAAGGCTCACAGGCGGCGAGTTGGCCACGGCAGCTCAGCTTGGCGACGACTACTGGCTCTACGTGGTGGAGAACTGCGTGGACGGCGAGGGTCGCCTCTACGCCGCTTGGAGGAACCCCGCGAAGACCTTCCAAGGCTGCTTCACCGATGTGCCTGTCCTGCAGTTGTCGGGAAGCCGGCTCAAGTCGGCGCTGGGTGATTCTGAAATATACTGAAATATACTGAAATAGGACTATGCTCGCCGTGTGGTTGAAATTCGCCCCTACACCGACGGGCGAGACCGACGGCCTTTCGAGGATTGGCTGGGCGAACTTGACGAGATCGCGTCAAGACGCATCTATGCAGCCCTTTGGCGCATAAGACATGGCAACTTCTCCAATGTGAAGGGATTGGGCGGAGGGTTGTTGGAGTATCGTCTACACTTCGGGCCCGGCTACAGGATCTATTTCGGTCGGGACGGGCAGGAGTTGGTGATTCTGCTTGCAGGAGGCATCAAGGACCGCCAGCATCGCGACATCAGGCAGGCTCGTGCAAGGTGGCGGGACTACAAGAATCGCAAGCGCTCGAAAGGAGGTATGACGTGACACTCACCAAGGACTACCGCGAGGCTGTGCAGGGCCGGGTCCGTTGCGAGCCGGGGCACCGGCAAGTGCTGCTGGCCGGGTCGGTTGCTCGTTTGATCGCAGGCGAGGCCGGGGTCGCCCGGATCGAAATGAGCGATCACATCATGGCTACCGTCGGTTTCGAGCGTCTCGGCGCCTTGACGGGCGAGTCGCCGCAGCGCTTGGAGCAGATGTTCGCTGGAGATGAGGGGCTGCGGGCCGGCGAACTGTTCGAGATGATCGTTCTGCTGGCGCAGCACGAGGGCTTGCATCTTGGGTTGGCCGGCTATCTGGAGAGTTTCGGCGGCGAGCCGGGCCAGTGGGATCATTTCGCGAGGCTGCGCCGCAAGATCCGCGCACGGTGGTGGCGCTTCAGGGACTCCAAAGAACGCAGGCGCCGGCGGCGCAACAACGTGCTCACTGGCGACTACCACGAAATTATCCAGAAGAGGATCCGACGCGATCGCAAGATCCGCAAGCACATTCTGAACGGTTGTGTCGAGCACTTGATCTTGGGCGAGGTCGAGATCGCCAGGGGCAGTTTGCGTGATTACGTCATCGGTGCTGTTGGTTTCGAGCGTCTCGGTGCATTGGCGGGCGAGTCGCCGCAGCGCTTGGAGCAGCAGTTCGAAACCGAAGGCGGGTTGCGCACCGGCGAACTGTTCGAGAAGCTCGTGCTGCTGGCGCAGCATGAAGGCGTGGCCCATGTGCTGAGCGACTATCTGGACGACTTCACTGAAATAGACACAGTGCAGGCTTGATCACTACGGTTTGATCGTGGACACTCGAGAGCGCCGGTAGGGCGACTGTGGCGGCGACGCGGATGATCGAACGCTGGTTCCCCTGCGCTGAGGTGTCCGAGCATTCTGGAAGAGGCTGGGGTAGCGGCTTCGCAGAGAAGAGCTTGTTCACCTGGTTCGCCTCGCGTCCGCTGGCTCAGGCGAAGGCGGCAGTGGTTTGCTCGTTGCTGCCGTGGCCCGACGACGAGCAAGAACAGGAGCGACTCAAAGGCTTGGTGCGCGGCGCCATGCAGGGCTACGACGCCAACAACGGCGAACTGCGCAAGGAACTGGCCAAGCACTACCCGCAAGGCGCGAAGCTGTGCGACCCGTTCTCGGGTCGTGCCATGATCCCGCTAGAAGCCGCCCGACTCGGAGTGCAGGCATGGGGCATCGACTACTCGCCGGTGGCGACTCTGGCAGGCCAACTGTTGGCCGACTATCCGCTGCGCGACTGGGACGCAGAGCCCGACCTGCCTTTCGAGGGCTACGAACAGCACAAGGCTGAGCATTTCACCGAGCCTCGACTGCTGCGCGACGTGCGTTTCGTGCTCGACCTTGTGGGACGGCGCTATGTAGAGGCGATGGGGGAGTTCTATCCGGTCGTCAACGGCAAACGTCCCTGGGGATACGTCTGGGCGGTGACCCTGCCCTGCACCAACTGCGGCAACCGTTTCCCCCTCACCGGAAGCCTCGAACTGCGCCGTCCCAAACCTGCTGGCACCGGCAAGAGACGCAAGCCCGCCGATCCTGGGCAGTCGTACCGGATCGTTGCGGACAGTTCCGAGGGCCGGTTCTGGTCCGAGGTGCATGACGGTCCCCCAACAGGTGCCCCGACGTTGGTCAAGTTGCCCGGACGGCGAGGCAATACGGCGGTGTGCTGCTTCTGCTCGCATCCGCATCCACTCGACACACTCAAGCGGATGATGCGCGACGGCCTACGCGACGACGCCATGCTTGCCGTGGCCGACCTCGACGACCAAGTCGGCAAGCGCTACCGGACCCCGATTGCGGGGGGGGGGGAGGGTAGGCGATCTTGATGTATTTGATGAAGTTAGAAATTCTCTAGCAGCCGAGCTAGATTTCGCGCCGGGCCTCCCGGCCGTACCGGATGAGCGGCTCGATCCGAGGCTGTCGGCGTTCATTGGCCCCGCCGGGTATGGCTACCGAAGTTGGGGCGATTTGTGCAATGACCGCCAGACACTGGGCTTCGTTCGTCTAGCGCGCATCATCAACAACCTGCATGGCGAACTGACTGCTGCTGGTGTCACTGTCGATTACGCGACTGCGCTCAGCGGGTATTCAGCATCAATTCTAGCGCGCCGACTGCGACGCAGTACTCGAAGTTCGACACTCGAAGTCCCATATCAGAAGGCAGGAGATATCTACTTCAATGATTCGGGGATATCTCATAGCTTCGACTACTTTGAGACTGGGTGCGGTGAAGGCCCGGCTACGTGGGGGTCGCTGTCCGCGCATACAGTCAGAGGCTTACTCAAACAACTTGGACGCTCTCCTGGTTGTTCAGCTTCAGTTCAGCGAGGCTCGGCGACTGAACTGCCGTTGCCTGACGGTTCGCTTGACGCAGTGGTTACCGATCCGCCTTATGACGCGATGATCAACTACTGCGACTCTTCGGACTTGATGTTCGTGTGGCTCAAGCGTGCGCTGCGGAACTCGCATCCCTGGTTCGGGATCACGACTGACCCAGACGGGCTGCAAGAGAAAACCAACGAGGCTGTGATCAAGTTCGGCTCAATAGGCGATGATCACCGCACCGAGACGCACTACAAAGCTTGCATCACCAGAGCTTTCGAGTCAGCACGCCGCAAAGTCAAATCCGACGGGGTGGTGTCGATCGTGTTCGGCCACGGCGACCCCGAGGCATGGACTCGAGTGCTCACCGCGATCTCCGATGCCGGTTTGGTGCTGACAGGCTCGTGGCCTTGCAGCACCGAGAAGGGCGGCAAGCAGACCGGTGAGTACATCGACAACACGATCATGATGGCCTGCCGCGCCGCTGCCGCTGATCGGCCGGTGGGCGATGTGCGTCGCGTCGATGAAGAGATCCGAGCCGAAATCACGAAGCGTGTGCCGGTGTGGACAGGCGACGGCCTCGCTGACTCCGACCAGCGGATGGCGGCGATAGCCCCGGCCATGGAGGTGGTGGGTCGTTACAGCGAAGTGCGCGATTTCACGGGCGTGCCTGTTCCGATCGAGCGCTTTCTGGGCTTGGCGCGCCGGGCGGTGGAGGAGGCCGCCGACGTGCGGATCGAGCAGTTCCGGTTGACGGACTTCGATGAGCGGACCCGCTTCAGCCTTTCCTGGGCGCGTCAGCATGCCCGTCGGGTAGCCGCAGCCTCGGAGGCGAGATGGCAGCGACTTTCACATGACATGTCCGACAGCGACGTCGACGGTTTGCTCGCCAAAGACAAGGGCGGGTCAAGGTTCGCCCGCGGCGAAGAGTTCGCTCAGTCTCCTGAAGCTCATCGACTGCATGCGAGCAGCGCCGTGATCGACATCGCGCTGGCGATAGCCGCTGAAGGTCGATCGCTGTCGGCCATAGCCGAGGCTCTGCATCTGCTCGACCGCGAGAACGACGAGATGCTGTGGGCGGCGATGAACGCCTTGATTCGTTTCGTTGGCGAAGGCGATCCTGATGGGCAGGTCTGGGCTTGGGCGGTGCGCAACCGTGGGTTGATCTGCGGCCAGGCTCATCGGGCGCGTACGCAGCGTCAGCGAGAACTCGCGCGAGACGCAGCTCAAGACGACCAGACCAAGCTCTTCTAGCGACTCAGAGCAGATGGACGCAAAACCCCGAACTGCCATGTCAGCAGTGCCAGCAGCATTGATGCGGCATCGCATTCGCAGGCACTGGCACCCAGCATCACCGACAGGAGCAATACATGTCTGACAAGCCTGCGCCCTGGTGGCAGATCGTCTCCTTACGCGACGAGGTATCTCGCAGCGGAGGCGCCGTCGACGATGTGCAGATGTCGCTGCACAACGCCGTGTTCGGCATTCAGGGCGTCGGCGCGGGCCGCACCCCTTACGCCGACGCGGCCTATTTCGGCGCCATCACCCATCCGACGGGCAGTCTCGTTGATCTGATGGCCCATGTGGCAGTGCGTCTCGGGGCGCCGAGGTCAACGCAGTCTGGCGCGGTGTGGCGGCTCGATCAAGCGATGGGCGGAGGCAAGTCGCACGGCCTGATCGGACTGTGGCACCTGGCGGCGCATCCTGAGGCGCTGTCAGCAACCGACCTCGGCAAGAAGGTCATGGCCGCTGCTGAAGCCATCGCAGGGTCGGGGCAGGTGAGCGCCGGTCTGAGCGATCCGATCTGCGTGGTGCTGGACTGCGACAACACGACCGCCACTGCGGAGGATTTCGGTCCCGCGAGTCGGCTCGGGGAGCGTTTCTTGTGGAGGCTCTTCGACGCGGACACGCACCGTTACGAGGCCTTCCGCGAGCACATCGCCAACAAAGCGAAACTCGCTGCGGCGCTCAGCAGCATCGGTCGGCCGGTGCTGGTCCTGATCGATGAGATCATGGACTACATCCGCGTCACAGCAGCAGCCGACCCTGACGGTTCGGTGCTCGACATGGCTTTTCTGCGGGCGCTGCTTGATGTGGTCAACGATGTGGCGAACTGTGCGGCAGTGGTGGTGATGATCGCCTCCGACAAGGACAACATGGTGATGAGCGATACCGGCGCCAAGCATCGCGTCGAGCTCGAAGACCTGCTAACTCGCAACGCTCGCACCACCGCAGTCACCGGAGGCGGTGATTTCGCGGAGATCATCGGTCGCCGTTTGTTCGCGCAGCAGTCCGCAGCTGAAGTGACGGATGCTGTCGCGAGCCGGTTCCTCAAAGAGATGCGCGGTGCCTGGGATACCAAAGTCTTCAAGAAACTGAGCGGCTATTCAGAGTCGCAGTTCCGCAACGAGGTCTCACGGTGCTATCCGTTCCATCCCGGTCTGATAGCGCTGGCCGAAGACGAGTGGGCTCAGCACGCCGGGTTTCAGCGGGTGCGATCCATCATCCGGGTGTTCGCCTCAGCGGCTTATGAGCAGGCTCGCCGAGCTGAAGCAGGCGAATGGTCGCCCGAATTGATCGACAGCGGCGACCTGCCTCTGCAATCCAACCAACTGCGTGAGTCGTTGCTCAGTTCCGGTCTCATAGCTGACGAAAAAACTCAAGCCAACCTGCGCGAGATAGCCAGCGTCGACATCGTCGACCAGCACAATCCGCAACGCGGCGCCGCGCGCCGCTTGGACGTAGCCCGTGACGAAGGTTGGACGAAGCACAACCCGCGATCTGCGGAGCGGATGGCCACGGCACTGTTCGTCAGATCCCTGTGCCCTCGCTCAGGCGGCGCCCGTGGCGCCACTGAACCTGAACTGTTCGCCGCTTCGTTTGTTCCCAATGGTGCCTACGGCCCGGGCGATGCCGAGACGGTAGCCGCCGAGTTGCTGGAGACCGAACAGGGGGCAGCGTCTGTGGATTCTCTGCCTGGCAAGGGCGGAGCCGCCAAGAGATGGGTGTTCGAGACTCGCAAGACCTTGGCGATGCTGACACGGGCCGAGAAAAAGACGGTCAGCGACCTTGATCGTGATCGTGCCATCACGGATCGTGCTTTCGCGCTTGCGTCCTCTGGGCCGTTCGACAAGATCGTTCGCGCCGATGGCGGGGATGCGTCCGACACAGGGGCCACAGGCCGACAGTGTGTTGATGTGCTGTCTAGTGCAGGCATCGACAACCGGCATCAGACCAGGCTGGTGATCTTGGATTCACGTTGGTTCTCGCTTTTCAACGGCGACGACAGCGCCACACGCGAAGCGTGCATCGCGGCGCTGGGCGTCGGGCCGAATCCGGTGAGCGTCCAGTGGGCGTCATCGGCGGTGTTCGCCTGCGCCAACACTGCCGTGCGGGCTCAAGCCCGCGGTCTTGCATCTGAGTGGATCGCCCGCAAACGGGTCGCTGAGCATCCCGCCGTGCAAGCTGACAGCGACACCCACGAGCGGGCTCAAGCCGATGCCAGAGAAGCCGGCAGGCGTCTCGATGACATGGTGAAGCAGTGCTACAAGCACATCATCTACCTCGCCCCCGAAGGCGAGTACGGCCGCAGCGTCGAATTCGTGAGGCTCAGCAAAGACACTCAGAGCGCTCTCAACGGTTCAGATGTCTGGGAAGAACTGCGCGAGCGCAGCAAAGTGTTCAACCCGGGAGAGTTCACCCGCGGCGCTCTGCTTCACAATCTGCGTGACAGCGACTACGGATGCCCGATCTCTGAGATCCGCGATGCATTCTGGTCGAACCCGCACAAGCCTCTGCTGCCGACCGGAGCAGCAGATCTCGCAGAAGCGATCTTTGACGCCGTCAAAGAAGGCGACATCGAACTGGTCGGCTCTGACGGTGTCGTCTACCCGGTTCGTTCGCGCAACGACATCAATCTAGCCGCCACCGACATTCGCATCCGCCGAGCCGAACCGGCAGGTGTCGACGAAGAGCAGCCACCGTCCCCCGAAATCGAAGATGGGAGAGAAACGGGCACGCGGCCAGAGATCAACGAGCCGGGCGCCCAACAGGACGGCCCGAATGTTCAAGTCAGGCACTGGCAACTCACGCTCAACATCAACAAGGCAGTCAACCCCGACGATCCTGATGACGCCCTAGTGAACCTCCTGCGTGAGCTGTCCAACCGACTGGAGGAAGGCAAGATCGCTCACATCACTCAAACCACGCAGATCACTGTGACGGGTGAGCAATCAGATGCCGAGGCTCTCGAAGGCCTGGCCAAAGAGGCCGGCACCGCGGTCAACGTCATCAAGGTGTAGGCCGCCGCGGGATCGCGGCACGGGGCAGCGGAGGAGCTCTCCCACGGCGGGTCGCTGAGGAGGCGCGGTCGGAGTCTCGGCTTGGTGCTGCAAGACTGACTGCGTGCGCGCCGATGTGGAAAAGATCATCAAGGTGATCCGGCCGGCCATCCAGGCCGACGAGGGCGACATCGAGTTGATCGACGTTGACGAAGCCAGCGGCGTCGTGACCGTCGAACTCCAAGGCGCCTGCGTCACCTGTCCGGCATCCACCCAGACCCTCAAAGCCGGCATCGAGCGGATCATGCGCGACCGGGTTCCGGGAGTCACCGAGGTCGTCGAGATCAACGCCCTGGGCATGAGCGAGGCTTTCGTCACGCTGTAGCGGCCTTGCCGGCCGCGCCGCTACGGTGCCCGCCTGTGACGCCCACGATGAGCGTGACTGCACGATGAGCAACGTGCCGGAGGTGCTGCCCCCGCCGCCTGATCGCCGCTGCTACCGCCACAGCGACCGTCGGGGCGGCGTGCGCTGCCAGCGCTGCGAACGACCGATCTGCCCGGAGTGCATGCGTCAGGCGTCGGTCGGGTTCCACTGCCCGGCCTGCGCAGCGCCTCGCCGCTCGCCTGCGACGGCACGCGCCGCTCAGCGGGCCTCCGCCGTCCGGCGGGTCTATGTCACCTGGATCCTGCTGGCGCTGAACGGGCTGGCGTTCCTCTACTCGGTCGTCTTGAACCGTTCCGGCGGCGGCTTCACCCGCATCAACCGAGACCTGCTCATCGATGGCGGCCTGTTCGCCGGCGCTTCGCTGATCGAAGGCGCCCGGTTCAGGCTGATCGGGGTCGACGCAGGCGAGTACTACCGGCTCGTCACCTCAGCTTTCTTGCATGACGGGATCATCCATCTGGCTCTCAACATGTACATCCTCTGGTTCCTCGGGCAGATGCTCGAGTCGGGGTTCGGACGGGCTCGCTTCTCGACGTTGTTCGTCGTGTCGATGCTCGGCGGCGCCTTCGGCGTGCTGGTGCTCTCACCGCCGAACGTGCCCACCGTCGGAGCTTCGGGAGCGGTGTTCGGATTGATGGGCGCCACCGTGCTGGTGCTCCGCCGCGAGACCGGGAGCATCTGGCGGACTCCGCTGACACCGCTGCTGCTGATCAACGTCGTGTTCACCCTGCTGATACCGAGGGTGTCGATCGGCGGGCACTTCGGCGGCTTGGCCGCAGGCATGGTGATGGGCGCGGTGATCATCGCCATGCAACGCCGCAGGCTGCCCGCCTGGTTGGCGGTGTTGACCGGCGGCGCGATTTCGGCGCTGCTGGTGGCGGGGTCGCTGGCAGCCGCAGCCCGATAGCTCTCACCAGAGCATCCGAGGCGTCGGTCGCCGCTAGACCCCCGGTCCAGAGTGTCCATGGGCCGGTTTGTCACCCGGTTCAGCTGTCGGGCACAATGTGAAGCTGTGAGTGTTCAACGAGGCGCCGAGAGATCGTCTGAGAATCGAGTCGCGGATTCAGTCGGGTTCCCGGCGATACAGAGCTTCGGGACGGCGCTGCCATGACCGCCGCAAACTCATTTTCTCCCCCCCCCCCCCGCCGCCAGCAAATGAGACGCCGTTAGCGCCATCGTCGGCTAGCCGAGCAGGAGCCCCCCAGTCCTTCATCGGTCCTCCAGTGCTGCCTTTCGTGGTGGCGCTGGTGATGCTGCTCGCCTCGGCAGTTCTGCTCTACTCGGGAGGAGAGATCGTGCCGTGCCGCAGAGCCGCGACCTGTGAGCCTGCGGCGAACGTGCTGGGTTTCTTTGCGGGTTCTCTCGTCGGCGTCATTTCGCTCGGGGCCTTCGTCGCGCTCGACAATCGGCGCAAAGCATCAACATCCAGGCGCTACCGCAGTTGGCGGATATCGCCTCGAGGGCTGATTATTTGGATCGTTTCCGCGGCGTGGATTTTGGGAATGCTGCACATGTTCGGGTTCGCTCTGCATCTGACACGGCTGCTGTGAGCAGCACCGGAAGATCCGCCGCACGGGCTGCGGCCAGGCGTCGCCTGCGGCGTTTAGCGGCCTCGGCATTGGCCGTCGCGCTATTGATCGGGGTGGTCGTCTTTGACGCCGTTGATACGCAGCCCGTGTCAGCTCAGGCTCAGCCGACGGAGGCATCCCGAAACCGCGAATGCCAGACGGTCGATCTGCTGCTGCTGATGGACCAGTCGGCTTCGCTTCGCTCGGCCGATCCTGGAGGAGACAAGCGCAGAGAAGCTCTTCGCAGCATTCGCAGCCGCCTGTCAGCGGCACCTCGCATACATCTGGCACTGATCGGCTTCAACAGCGAACTGAACCTCCACGCCAGCCGTTTCGAGCCGGCCGCTGAAGGGGCTTCGGCCCATCCCAGCCAAAACGAACTCGAGGCTTCGCTGAACAGCCCGCGCAGCGGCGCCTTCACCGACTACGGCGAGGCGCTGCGCGGCTCTCTGGAAGTTTTCGACGATGCCCGCGTCGGCTCTTGCCGCGAGCTGGTCTGGTTCACCGACGGAGTGCATGACACTGCGGTCCCCTCCACCGCCGAAGAGGCCCAACAGGCTGAGCAGCTTCATGGCGAGGTGTGCCGGAGCGTCGCTCCGAGACTCGCTGATCTAGGCGTGCGCACACAGGTGGTGCTGCTCGGCGACAGCTTCAAGAGGGCTGCGCAGTCTCAGAACAGTTCCGACCGGCGGATCGCAGAACTGTCGGCACAGATGATGAGCGCCGTCACCGCAGACACACTCATCGCCGGGAGGCCCGTCGACGCTGGTTGCGATGTCGTGAACCTGGTGTCGGGTGATGTGCTCGAAGGTGAGCCGATAGATCTGCCGAACAGCTTCATCGAGCCTTTGGCGCTGATCAGAGGACTGAGACGCTGGCCCGACTGCGCGTCGAACTCAGGCCGGATGCGTCCCAGCGACCGCCTGCCGGCCGGCGCGTACATCGACGAGATGGAGATCCTCTCCTATGGCGGCACGATCGAGCGCTACCGCCTCGGCGAGAAAGACTGGGTCGTCACAGGCTCGGGTGCGCGCAAAGTGGACTTCGATTCCGCGGATTTGGCGGATCAACCCTCGGGTTGGGTGCTGCAGCTGGAAGTGGCCGCCGATCCCGGCGGCGACGTCGACGACGTGACGCTGTCGTGTTTCTCGAAGCCTGTCGACGAGCCCTTGAGGCTCGAAGGCCGAGCCGTCGATCCCGCCACCGGCGAGACGGCCTCGTGGCTGACAGCAGGCGAGCGCTACGACCTGCGCGCCGACGCCGGGCCGTACGGTTGCGACGACAGCAACCTCGAGTTGAGGATCGAGACACTCGACTTCGCGAGCCTGGGACGCGCCGAGTGCGACGAAGGCGGCTCATGGTTCAGCGACTTCGAGGCGGTGCCTTCCGGCGATCAGCGAAGGATCACTGAAGCGCCCGGGCGGCTCGCACCCTTCCACGCCGAGACCATGTGGCCCGACGAACCCCAGCTCGATGTGAGCGTCGAGCTGCGCCCGTCGTCGACGATCTTGTCGGATCAGCCGCTCGAATGCTTCACCGACGCGGACTCGCCGCGGGTCGAGATCGATTCCGGGACCGAGACGCGGGCGCCACGCGCTCGCATCGTGGCCGCAGAGTGCAGGCTCACTCCGCAGCCTGGAGGCGAAACCTCCGTGGATGTCGACTCATCGCCGTCGCAGCCCGATTACCGGCTCGTGACCGAAGACGGCGAGCCGCTGCCGCAGCCTCTGCTGCCTGAGGACGGTCCGCAGGAGTTCAATGTCGTCAGCGACGACATGACGCCCGGCGATCTGCCCGAAGTGCCGAGCACTGTTGAGGTGACAGCATCGTTCCGGCAAGCAGACGGCCGCTCCAGCGTGCTGGGCTCAGAAGTGTTGAACGTCGGGCCTTCCCTGTCGTCGCCGATCGAATGCGTCAGCGGCGCTTCCGGTGCCTCTGGAGCGCTGTCGCAAGGGGCGGGAGGTGTTCTGCCGCGTCTGGAAGTGTCCCCGGCAGACGCAGGCGCCGACCGTCTCGTCGTCGCTGAGTGCCGCGGCCCGCGCGGCGCGCCCGCCGAAATCTCAGTGCAATCCCCGACTGGCACGCAAGGCGGCAGTGAAGTGGTGATCGTCGATCCCTTCACCGGTGCTGCAGTGCCTCAGCCGGCTGCTTGGGCTGCGGACGACACAGAGCCTTTCGAGGTGGCTGTCGTCGTTCCGAGCGCGGGGTTCGACGGCAGCGGCACGGTCACTTTGAGAGTGATCCCTCAAGACCCGTTCGTACCGTTGGTCGCCACGATCGCAATGCCGGAGATCCAGTCGAGCCCACAACTGGCGTGCGGACTGGACGGCGACCTGCCTGAGATCAGTCTCGGGCTGCCGCTGCGAGTAGTGGTCAGTGAATGCCGCGTCGATCCGCCCGACAGCGGCACCATCGCCGTGGAGGCCTCGGCAGCGGGTCCCGACTTCGGGTATGCGGTCGAGTCGTCCGAGTCGGGTGCGTCTCCGCCGTGGACGCTCAGCAGCGATTCGCTTCCGCTGAGGTTGCTCGTCGTCAGTGAGGAACTGGGAGTCAACGGCTGGGACTACCACGGGATCGTGACCTTGAGAGTCGCGGCGATACCCGAACGCGGCGTGGCGCAGGTCTATCGGCGCGCCATCGACGTACCGCCCGGTTTGCTGAACGACCAGCTGAGCTGCGAGCCGCTGCGGATAGTCAACGCCGAAGAAGACGAAGTGCCCGCCGAGCCGCTGCGAGCGACTCTCGACTGCGGATTCCCGCTGCGAGTCTCCGGCGGCGACCTGTCACTCGCTGTCACCGCCGCCCCGAACGCCGACGACCTGCCGGCGCAGCTGAGCGACTGGCGATTCCTGCCGGCGTCGGAGTTGCTCGACGACGGGCGGATTCTGCGCTTCGGCGAAGGCGAGACCATTTCGCAGCTGCGTCTCGTGACATCTGAACAACTGCCCAACGACCGCATCGCATCGGACGCAGCGACAGTGACGATCAGCGCCGAATGGACGGCGCCGGGCTGGCAGTCACCGCTCACCGCCACAACGACGACGCAATACACGTTGGATCTGTGGCAGCGCAGCATTCTGTGGCTGGCTGTGCTGATCGCTCTGCTCGCCGCGCTGGCGACTCTGATGGTGCTCTACGGCGTGGTCGCAGCAACGAACCGGCTACCGAAGCCGAGCAACTTCTGGGCGTATCGGCTGGAGTTCAGCACGCACCGCGACGAGCGGGGCAAACTGCATTCAAGCGAGATCGAGCGCTTCGACCTCGACTCCTCTGATGCGCTGCCGGTGGCGGGCGGCGCCGGCCAGAAGCAGCTGAAGGTCGAAGATCTGAAGATCACCGCTCGACGTCCGAAGTGGTGGCAGCTCCCGGAGCTGCTGCGCGGCGGTTGGGGAGAACTCGAAGTGCGAGGCATCAGTGGCCCGGTGGCGGCTCGCCCCGCCGGCCCGCAAGCCTCGCCGGCCGCCGCCGCAACTGCACCTGAACAATTCCAAGAGCTTGCTGTGGTCGCTTTGCAAGAGGCCGCTGAGCCCCGTGGCATGGCCTTCCTGCTGGTGCCTAAAAATCCGAGAATGCGGTCGTCGGACTCGAGCCGCCAGCTCAAAGAAATCCTCGCGGACTTGACCCCCAGCGCAGCAAGGACTTCCAGTGCGGCAAGCGCCCCCGTGTCGGCTGAAGGCGGCCAGACGCCGCATCAGTCAACCGAGGCGCCTAGGAGCGAACTCGCCGGGGTTTCTCCTGTGAGAGACGGGAGTGCTTCCGAGAGAGAAGCGTCGCCGCCTCCGCGCCGCGGTCCGCAGGGGCCGCCGCCGCGACAGGCGTCGCAGCCTCCTCCCCGCAAAGGCTCGCAACCTCCTCCGCCCAGAGAAAGGCCAAGGTAGATCAGATGTACAGCAGGTTCCTATTCGTGGGTCTGGGCGGCTCCGGCGGTAAGACGCTGCGGTTCCTCAAACGCGACCTGCAGCGGTGGCAGAGCCGCCAAGGAATCGAAGACCCGCTTCCGGTGGGCTGGCAGTTCGTCAACATCGACACGCCGACCGTGGCCGACGGCACCGAGATCAACGATCGTGTAGACCCTCTGCCGCCCGATGAGTATGTGGGTCTGGTCGGAAAGGCGATCGGCTTTCCGGTCGTGTCCAAAGCACTCGACGCGCGTCCCGATCTGAACGAGACTATGGCCACTTGGCGCGTCAATCCTGTTGGAGTGGGCGTTCCTTTGAGTGTGGGCGCTGGTCAGGAGCGCGCCATCGGCCAGAGCGTCGCCATGGCCTACGCCTCGAATATCCATCAGACGCTGAGGGCGCGTGCCTCCAGGCTGCACGGCGCAGACGTGCTCCCACAGCTGGGCAAGCTCTACAGCGAGGTCAACGACGGCGCTCCAGCCGGCGAGAACTCCAACGTTTATGTCGTGGTGGTGTCTTCGCTCGCCGGCGGCAGCGGTGCGGGGCTTCTCAACCTTGTCTGCGACATGCTTCGCGCCGACGGCACTCTCGGCGACGACATCTTCGCCGTGCTCTACATGCCCGATGTGTTCGCCGACCTCGGAGGTTCCGTCGCAGGGGGAGTGCAGCCCAACGCTCTGGCCGCCACTTCTGAGTTGATGAACGGCATGTGGCGCAAGAAATCCCCTGAATCGGCCCCGAGTCCGGTGCTTTCTGGAGCTGGCAGCGCTAAGACGATAGCGGGCAGCGGGCCGTCTTTTCCGTTCTTGGTGGGCCTCAAGAACGCCGCCGGGGTCCACTTCGGCACCCATGACACTGCTTTTGAGATGACCGCACGGTCTCTGGTGTCATGGGTGACTGCGTCGGCATCTCAATCCAGTTTCGTGTCCTACACGATCGCCAACTGGGAGGTGGCGGCCAAGGCCAACGTTCTCGGCCCTGTGCTGGTGGATGAGGGCGGAGAAGGCGCCGGCTTCCCGCAGTTCTCGGCTTTGGGCTTCGCGCGGGTCAGCGTCGGCGCCGACCATTTCGAGAACTATGCGGCTCTGCGTTTGGCGCGCGACGCCAACGAGCATCTTGTGGACTATCACGTCGCTTCTGAAGAGGCGCGGCAGATCACCAAGACCGACGATGAGAGGGATCCGAATGTCTTGTCGCGCCGCATAGCCGAGGATCATCGCGACACTTTCCTGCGCTCGGCGGGCCTGTCGGAGTACGGGCCCGAAGAGAATCAGATAAGCGACAAGTTGCAGCCCCCGGAAACGCTGGTCGAAAAGTTTAAGGAACGGTCCAGATTCTTGGCGAGCATCGGCTCGGATGCCAAAAAGCCTGTCAGCGATTGGACCGATGACATCCGCAGCGCGGTCACCCAAGCCCAAAGAGAATACTCCAAGGACTGTGAGACTGCCATCAGAGAACAAGCCGAGCGATGGGCCGAAGAACTGCAAGACCGCGTCCTCGATGCCGTGGAGGATCAGATCACTGCCCGAGGTCTGCACGTCGCCAAGTCGCTCTGCGAAATAGCGGCGACGCATCTCAACGATGACGTGGAATCCGACCTGCGACATGACGCCGCAAAGTACCGAGAGTGGCACAGTCGTTGGGAGCATGACTTCCCCGAGTGTCTGGCGGGCTTGACGGGCAGCGTCGCAGCCGACGAGCCGGCACTCGACGAAGCGGTACTAGAAGCCGTTCATTACGCCAAGTACGTCGGCCAAGAACTGGCGCGCGAGCGTGCGGCCGAGCTGTGCCCGGAGATCTCAAAGAGGCTGCTCATGCCGTTGGCGGCGGCGATCTCGGACGCTCATGCCGCCGCGGCAGCCGACAAGGGCGAGGTGATGCTCTGGCCACCGTGGGGCGACGGTGCCCCACCCAAAATGGTGACGCCGCCTGCAGGCGAGTTCGCCTTGATCGAAGCCGACGCTTATCCAGCGCATTTCCGTGACCTGCTCGCCGAGACGTTCGCTGAGGTGCCGGAGCGCGAGCAGAGAGACAAGGTCCGTTGCGATGTGATCGACGGACGCTTCTTGAAATCGCAGCCCGGTGTCACCCTCTCCGAGTATCGGCGCGCCCGCTGCCTCGCTGTTTCGCAGAACTGGTGGCCGGGTGCCAGATGGATGACGATGACCCCGCTGCGGCCTTCGGCCAACTTGCGGGTGGAGGCTAAGGCCGGCGTCGGTGACTTGCGCCGTCGCGCCCGGCGGTGGATGGGTCGTGATGGCACGCCCTTCGCGAATTTAGGCAACCTGACCTTGAGGTCGTATCTCGGCTCGGAGGAACTCTTCGCGGAGCATGTGCCCCAGAAACATCAGAAGGATCGCCTCGCTCAGTTCATCAATCAGCTGAACGGCGCGATCAAGGCTTCCGCCCCTCTTGTAGACATAGACAACGCGCTGCTGGGATTGGTGCATCCCTCCGGTGTGGGGGTGAGCCATCAGCGGTTCTTCAGCGAGATACCGCTGCAGGGACACGATGTCGAGAAGCAGGTCAGTGAGGTGCTTGTCGCTTCAGGCGTCGACGACAAGAAAGTGCCCGGCATCATGGGCAACGATGCGTCTCTGAAGCACATCGACATCACTTCTATCCTGCACGCTCCTCATTCGCTGCTGGCGATGAAGTCGCTGATCCAGCCGATAGCGGACGCTTGGGGTAAAGCGTCGAGCTTGGCCGGGTCGCGCTACGCCTTCTGGCGCCACCGTCGGGGCCAGCCTCTCGACAAGTTCGTGCCGGTCCCTCAGTCGATGCTGCTGTGCATGATCCGAGGTTGGTTCACAGGGATTCTGCTGGGACACATCGACCCTGGTGACGGATCAGGTCCGGCGAGCATCATGAGCCCCTCAAGCGGCAGCGTTGTCGAGTTCCCTCACCCCTTCTTGACGGAGCGTTCCCAGCCGTCCGAGCGCTTGGGCCAAGTGCTGGAGTCGTTGGCGCTCGCCAACATGTCGGTCGGGGTCAAGGGCGACCTTGCTCCTTTGGCCCCCTACAAGGCACTGCGCGACCTCGGTAAGGCAGATGCGGATCTGTCGTCCTACAAGCAACCCGCCCCGATGCTGCAAAGATGGATCGACTCCGGTGATCTTGGAGCTGCGATCACCGGAGCGCATCGCTTTTTGCAGGAAATCGAAGCCGCATTGGAGTCAGCGCCGGCGCCCGGCCGTCGAGCCGAGGCGCTTGCCGATCTGTTCTCGAAGAGTCGCCGAGGATACGAGCAGCAGCACCGTGAAGAGCAGGAGTCTTGGAGCAGAGACCCGGCGAAGATCACAGAAGCACCGCTGTGGGTGGGGCTGTGGAATCCCATGTCGCGTGCGCTGGAACAGCTCTCCGAAGCCTGCACGAGCGCAGCGCGGCGTCTCGACGACAGCGATGATCTCCTCTGACGCCGGCATCGGCGGGAGCGGGTCCAGCGAGCGCATCGGCGCCGAATTCGACTATCGACGACTGCTCAACGCCGACGCCGACATCGCCCGCATTGTGGTGTTGGTGCTCGACGCCGACGACACCAGCATCGCTTATGGCCTGGCGGCACTGCAAGAACTCTCCCGCCTCGGGGTCGTCAAACCTTTCCTGGCACTGCGCGTCACAGCCGACGGCATTGCAGAGCAGCGGCTGATCGTCGACGGTGTTGCAGTCGCCGCTGATTTCTTCGACACCCTGAAAAGGGCGGGCAAGACAGACCGCCTCGATGCAGTGACGATCTTCTCCGAGGAGTTGAGCCACTCAGACGGCGAGAGGCTCGTGGAAGCCACGACGGAGCTGGTGCATGATTTGCGCCGCTTGGCGCCCGAGAAAGTGGCGGTTCGGGATCACCGCCTGTCGGTGGGCAACTACGACTCGCCGACTGACGCCGCTTTCGGCGGCGCGCCCGACACGAAGCTGGTGGTGATCCCCGAAGACCGCCAGCACCCGCTCGCCATGGCGCAACCGCTTCACTCTCGCGATTCTCAGGCGTTCGGCTTGCATGTGGCCACGGAAGTCGCGTCGCTGTGCGGACTGTGGGAGGCCGTCGATGGGGCCGCCCTCGACTCTCTGCAACCGGCAGCAGCAGGAATAGGGATTCATCTGGTGTTCCTTGTGCGGTCCTTCGTGCGGATCGCTCTCTTGCCGCTTCCGTCAGTGCATGCACAAACAGAAACCCTGCCGGTCGCTCGAGGGGCGATGCGCACCCCTGTGCCCTTCGCGATGACCGAGCAAGCGGCGCGACTGCTGCACCCTAAGGAACTGAAATGCCGTTCGATCGTTCCGCTGCCGAATGCCGCCGACGCAACGAGGCGGGGATTCTGGACCGGCTTGGGGAGGCGCATGTTGAGCGATCTGCGGCGTTTCCCTGCGAGGCTGCGCGGGCAGGGTCGCAGCGAGGTCGAGTCCGTCTTCGACGAGATGGCCGATGTCCTGCGCGCCGAGACACCGTGGCTGTTCGATCCGGTTGGCGACCACGGCAGCGACGCCCCGGGCCAGAGGTTGATGCTCGCTCGCGCCCCAGGTCCTGTCGAGGTGCTGGCACCGGAAATTTGGGCTGATCTCGTGCAAGACGTCTTGGGGGTGGCAGACAACGGCGAACATGCTCGCAGGATCCGCGAGGATGCTTCAGGCGACGGGCGCCATGTGCTGGTCGGCCGCGAGCATCTCGCTGCGCTGCCCGAGGGTTGCAGCGGAGACCTGGAAGCGCTCCACCGTCAGCTCACAGCTAGTCTGCCTGACCAAGACGAAGGAACCCCTCAGGCCGATGTTGGCACTCCGGCGGATGACGACAGCACTGCGAGTGACGAGACTCAGCCCGGCGACGGCTCTGCCGGCGACAGCACTCAAGCAGCCGAAGACACCGCAGAAGACGAGAAGCCGCAGTCGATTCTGCAGCGACTCAGCGATGAGTTCACCGCCCAAAAGGCTGAGGCCGACCTGGCTTTGTCACGATGCCGCGACCGGCTCGCCGAAGTCGTGCCTCGCCTGCGTGATCGGTCGATCATCGACATCGAACTGTCGCCTGCGGTTCCCTACCTGCTCGCATACGGAATTCTCATCGGGGTGCTGTGCTGGACCGTCCTGCCGAGATGGGACCTGCTGCGGGTGGACATAGTCGCGAACTCGTGGTGGTTGAGTCGTGTCTTCGTCGCTTTGACTGCGGCGGTGCTGCTGGCGCTGCTGATGCTGAACCTGCCTCGCAAAGCTGAGCGGCTGCAGCTCCGTCTCGTCGTCGGCACGACCGCGGTGCTCGGCGCAGCGAGCTGGTTGCTGTTGGCGCCTCAAGAAGTCATCGACTTGCTGGAGGCCGAAGCTGGAGGTTGGGCGGTGTTCGTGCTGGTTGCTGCCTTGATCGTCACTGTGGCGGTGTGCGTCCATTTCATGGTCCGCAGTAGACGCACGACCTCTGCGCTCAGAGTGTCGGCGGCGCTCGTGGTCGGCTACCTGCTCGTGGTGGCGGTGTCGTTGCTGAACGACGGGAGCTTCACCGACGGGATCGGCCTCCTCGATTCGGCCGACTACCGAAAGATCGCCGCGACGACCGTGGTGGCCCTGTGCTTGGTGCTCTCGAGCATCGCGGTGGTGTCGCTGCACCATTACCGGCGAGATTTGGAGTTGGAGCGACTCCGAGAGGAGTGCAAAGCGCTCGAGGCGTGGCACAAGGACGCTTTGGTGCAAGCTGAGCGCCTCGGCTCAGTGCTGCCGCATTGGCTAGGCACGGCGCTGGCGCTTCATCGCATCATCCGCATGCCCTACGGGGCGCCTGACGCGCCGTCCGGGTCCGGCGCCGCTTCCGGATCGACCGGCGCGGCTCTGAAGCTCGCCGCAGCTGGCGGCGACGACGCAGCGCTCCGCAGCGTGTTGATGAAATTCGTGTGCTGCGACTTGCAGCTGACGGATCGAGGTCAGGAGAATTTCAATCGTCTCGTGCAGGAGAATCTGGCTCGTCCTGGCTGGCTGCACGCCCAGTATCGGCACGCCGCCGAGGCTTACCGTGCGAGCCTTCAGTCGCCGCAGACAGCGACTCTGGGAAGTCGATCCTGGCCGGATGCCTGCGCCTACCCGTATCCCGACAACGAGGACCTGATACGCACTGCCGATGGCGACCGCTGGCCGTTCGTGCAGCGGCTCTATGCGGGCGACTACGATCCGATCCTGCGCGAGAGTCTCGACGCTTTCGTGTTCGGTGCCGGGCTAGACAAACTCTTCGACGAGGTCGAGTCTTGCTGGGTCGTGGCAGGCACGCATTCGAACGAGACCGCTGCTGCGGTGTTCGCAGACATGGCAGAGGGGCTCGACTCTGAGGTTCCGCCGAGCATTTTGGATCCTGTGGCTCGCGACTTGCCTGACAGTCTTGCGATGAGGTCTTTTCTTTGGTGGCCGCAGCGGCTCGAGTCGCCTTCTGGCGTCGAGCCGGGTTCATTCTCGCGAAGCCTGCACATGGACGGTTTTGTGATGCATCAAGCCGTGCGAGTGGATCTTTCCGATCCGATCCCCTTGTCGGCTCTGGCCGGAGCAACAGAGTCGCCTACGGCCCGAGCCGATCCGGTTGCGCCGGCCGCTGACGAAGACAATCACGAAAGCGACTCCGACCTGCCCGAGCTTCTGTTGTGAAGCTGTCGCCTTGATCTTTTGACTCAACTTCAGCGCCGCCGCTTCCAGGCTTTCGCTGTTTCGATTTGGCGTGGCATGGCTGGCCTGGCTGGCAGCGGATGCGGGTGCGTGGTCGGGTGCTCCGTAGGATGACATGGTGCCGGCACGCCGCGAAACGCCTGAGATCTATCTGGATCATGCCGCCTCGTCGCCGTTGCGCGCCTGCGCCCGCCGCGCCTGGCTGGATGCCGCGCAACGCCATCACGCCAACCCCACCGGATCGCATCTCGCCGCCCGTGAGGCGCGCCGCGCCCTTGACCGGGCACGAGAGCAGGTGGCGTCATGCCTCGGCGCGCGTCCAGGCGAGATCGTGTTCACCTCCGGCGGCAGCGAAGCCGACAACATGGCCGTGCGCGGCGCTCTTGGAGTCCGCGGACCGTCAGCGCTGGCGGTGACCACCGCGGTCGAGCATCACGCTGTGCTCGACCCTGTGACCCGCTCCGGCGGTGTCACAGTAGGCGTGGACGAGCGGGGCGTCGTCGATCTGCAA
Organism: Acidimicrobiaceae bacterium; assembly: GCA_026708645.1. Lineage (GTDB taxonomy): Bacteria > Actinomycetota > Acidimicrobiia > Acidimicrobiales > Aldehydirespiratoraceae > Aldehydirespirator. The sequence goes on from JAPOUM010000039.1 coordinate 51,863, forward strand.
GCACTGGCCAACGCGCTGAAAGAGCCCACTGCGCCGGCGTTGCCCGCCGTGTCGGGGGAAACCGTCGCTGCGGCATCAGCGGACGGCCCGTCCGCGTCCGGCGAGAGCGCCGCCGTGGCGGTCGTGTCGGCGATAGCGGTCAACAACGAGACCGGCTCGATCAACCCTCTGAGCGCAGTGGCTGAAGCGGCGCGCGAGCTGGCGCCCGAGGCGTTGCTGCACAGCGACGCAGTGCAGGCCGTCAACTGGATCGACGTAGCCGCTGAGACCGTCGGATACGACCTAGTGTCGGTGACCGGCCACAAGGTCGGCGCCCCGGTAGGCACCGGTGTGCTGGTGGTGCGCGACGGCGTGCTGCTCGATCCGCTTATCATCGGCGGCGGCCAGGAGCGAGGCCGCCGCGCCGGCACCCCGGATGTGGCCGGAGCGGCGGCGTTCGCTGCTGCGCTGTCCGAAGCCACCGAGCAGCGCGCCGACAGCGTGCAGAGGCTCAGACTGCTGCGCGACGGATTGATCGACGGTCTGATCGAGCGCCTCGGCGACCGGGTGACGGTCTCGGCAGCCCCTGACGGCAGCGACCGCGACCACATCGCCGCAGGCATCGCCAACGTCTGCATCGCCGGAGTGCAAAGCGAGGCGCTGCTGTTCCTTCTGGACGCAGCCGGGGTTCGGGCCTCGGCCGCTTCCTCCTGCTCAAGCGGGGCGCAGGATCCGTCGCATGTGCTGGCGGCTATGGGGGTGCCGCGGCATCTCGCGGCGGGTTCGCTGCGGCTGTCGCTGGGGCACACCACCACCAGCGACGAGGCAGAGCGCGCCGTCGAGGCGATCAGCGAGTCGGTGCTGCGCCTCGACCGTTTCGACGGCGGCTGACATGGCCGAGGAGGCACGAAGCAGGCGAGTGTCCGCGAGCGCGCGGGCACGCATCAGCGCCGGATGGAGCAAGACATGGCCGGAGAGAGCTGAGATGGCCGCGAAGACAAGGACTAAGCGAGTGCTGGTGGCCATGTCGGGTGGCGTGGACTCGTCGGTGGCAGCGGCGCGGCTGCTCGACGCCGGCTACGAGATCGCCGGGGTCACCATGAAGCTCTGGGGCGGCCCCAGCGACACGGGCTGCTGTTCGGTGTCCGACGTCGACGACGCCCGCTGGGCGGCCGACGAGCTCGGCATAGAGCATCACGTCTTCAATTTCGGCGACGACTTCGAGCGTCATGTGGTGGCGCCGTATGCGGCTGACCATGCCGCCGGGCTGACCCCCAACCCGTGCGTCGAATGCAACAGGCACATCAAGTTCGACCGGTTGCTGCACCGTGCTGAGGCGCTCGGCTTCGATCTTGTGGCGACCGGTCATCACGCTCGCATCGTCTCTACAGCCGCCGGTCTGCGCCTGCGGCGAGGTGCCGACACGGGCAAAGACCAGTCCTATGTGCTGCACATGCTCGGCCCCGAAGTGCTCGCTCGGCTGCTGTTGCCGGCGGGGGAGACCACCAAGCAGCAGGTGCGCCGCGAAGCCGAAGAACGGGGACTGGTCACGGCCAACAAGCCCGACAGCCAGGAAGTGTGTTTCATCACCACAGCGCAGGGCCGCCGCCGGTTCCTGTCGCAGCGGATCCCGATGCGCCCCGGACGCGTCGTCGACACTTCCGGCGCCCAGGTCGGCAGCGTCGAGTCCCTGGAGCTACTCACCGTCGGCCAGCGCAGAGGTCTCGGCGCCCTCGGCGGCGGCTCGCCGCGCTATGTGCTCGACGTCGATGCGCAGTCGGCGACCGTGACAGTGGGCAGCCTCGCGGAGCTCGACTGCCAGGCCACTCCATTGACAGGCTGGCGCTGGATGGATCAGCCTGTCAGCGGCGAAGTGCTGGTGCAGACCTCAGCTCACGGCGTCGCGGCCGCTGCCACGATCGATGCCGACGGTGAGCAGGTGCGCTGGATCGAACCTCGCCGCAGGGTGGCGCCCGGTCAGGCTGTGGTCGCCTATCAAGACGACATCGTGATCGGCGGAGGCGCCGCAGCTATGGTTGCTGGCTCGTATTCCTGACCGAACTATGCGAGGTTTCTGATGCCCGTCGAGCCTATAGATGAGCGCATTGACCGGTTCCTGACAGACAATCCGACCGATTCTCTGCTGGTAGCTGTCGGATATGCCACGCCAGCCGGTTTGGCCTGGCTGCATCAGCGCACGCAGGGGCGGTCGGTCAGTGTTCTGATAGGCGACACCCGAAAAACTTATTGGAAGAATGTGAGCGAATCGGATCGTGTGGATGCCTGCCGGTTCCTGCAACGTGACGATGTAGAGGTTCACAACTGGTATCGAACCAATCGCTCCAGTCAGGGAGCTTCGGAGGCACACCTCAAAGCCTGGCTGACATACAACAACCACAGCGTGTCAGCTGCGTTGGTCGGCAGTGCCAACCTCACCATGAACGGACTGCACAGCAACACCGAGATCATGGTCGAACCGGCCCAGTTCGAGCATAAGAACGTGTGGTCGATAGCGTATGAGCTGTGGAGCAAATCGTGGGATGCGAAACAGCGGCTCTTGGACTACCTGGACTACCTCGACGAAGATGACGAAGACGACGAAGACAGTATCGACCATCGACTTCGACCGGCCCCGGATGCAAGCAGTCGCCGGTCTGCTCTTGAAGTGTCACAGTCCGAGCCGTATGGCCCGAGTTCTGCCTGGCTGAAGTTCCGTCGTTTCATGCAAAGGCTCGCTGAAGACCCAGACCGCACCCGACACAGATCTTCAGGCGGCAGTTCTTACCGCTCATCCTCTGACCGGCACCGTTCGGGCAGCAGTCATAGGCGTCGTCGTGGCGGTTCTGGGTCGTCGAAGGACCCGTACGGCTGGTGAGCACGTCGGTCGTGCTGCAAGCATTCAACCGGTGGTGAGGTCAGTCATTCGAGTTTGAGGCCGCGGCGTTGTGCTGTGGCCAGTACCGCGGCGGGACGGCTCGGCGACACCAGCAAGGCGTCGACGCTTTTTTGTTCGCTGCGGCCTCGGCCGGTCACAACAGCAACCTTGGCCGGTTGAACCAGGCGGATCTCCAATGCCATTCCCAGGGCTTGCGCGCTGAGATCTGTGGCGGTCGTGTCGGCGGGGGCCGGGCCCAGCGAAGCAATGCTGCGACGACCGAGAGGCAGCGGTTCAGCCACAGCCAGATGATCATGGACGACCAGTCCGTTGGGCACGAACACCAGCCAGCGTCTCCCGAGTCGGTGAAGCACATGCGCGGCGAAAGCGGCCGCTGGAAACCCCGCTGCGGCGCCGATGATCCCCGCCTTCCAACCGCTACCTGCCAGAAGCAGCGGCCCGACCGCGAGACCTGCCACCGATACAACCCACAACGGCACGACCAGGGCGAACAGCACCACAGCCGGCGGGCGCAGCAGGAAACGACGCTCGTCGCCGTAACTGGCAGCATCAAGCTGACACTGCGCGTAGGCGGGCAGCAGCACCACTACCACACCGAACAGTCCCGCAAGCATTGCGACCCATCCGGCTGCGGCAGTCGTGGACACTGCCGCAGCCGCCAGTTGGCTGGCGCCTGCACAGACGCCGATGCGAGCTATCGCTAGAGCCCGCGCGCCTGCCAGCAGCAGAGCCGCCAGCACCACGGCGTAGCCGATCCACATGGCCACGATCACCGTCGTGTGCGCCGCGGATGAGTCGGGCCGCAGCGCCGGGTGGATCAGATCGCCGAACAGCGACACTGAACCGACAGTCAGCCACGCTCCAGTCACCGACAAGCGCAGCGTCAGCGCTTTGCGCGACTCGAGTCGCTCAGCAGCACGTTGATCACTTGGCACGACCGCCATTGTGTCCATCCGATCACGCAGTTGCTCTTGTGTGTCACTATTCGTGTCAGCCTCCAGTTCTTTGCGCTCGTTGCGCTCACTCGGGTGTTGCTGTTTCGGCTCGTCGGTTCGGGCAGGGGATGTAGCCTCGCAGCGATGGCTGAGTCAGGCGTTGCCGACAAGCGGCCGGCGGCAGCATCGGCCGTCGCGCCGGCAGCCGATTCCTCCGTCGCAGCGACTGGTACTGTCGCCGCGCCCGTCAACGAATCGGCGGCTCGTGTGCGTGAGTTGCAAGCTCAGCTCAACCATCACTCGGCGCTCTACTACCAAGGCAAGCCCAAGATCACCGACGGCGACTTCGACGAGCTGCTTCGAGAGCTGCAGTCATTGGAGGCGGAGCATCCTGAGCTGGTGCATCCCGACTCGCCCACTCAGCGAGTCGGCGCTCCGCCAGACACGGCCTTCCAGCCGGTTGCGCACGATCCGCCGATGATGTCGCTGCACAACGCGTTCAACATTGCTGAACTGCGGTCTTGGCATCAGCGTGCGCTGCGTGCTCTGGCCGCTGGATCAGGCCAACAAACCCTGCTGCCGCCAGCGGGCGCCGGATCGGCCGGCGCCGAGACGCTTGACGCCGGGTCGCTGGGCGCCGCGGGTTCGCTGGACTTCGAGCCGGCTATCGAAGACGCCGCAGACGCAGACGCCGACATCCAAGATCATGCGCTGGGCGATTTCGCAGTGGAGTTGAAGTTCGACGGCCTGGCCATCTCGATCCGCTACGAAGACGGCGTCCTCGCACGCGCCGCCACCAGAGGCGACGGCCGCACCGGCGAAGACGTCACCCATGCGGTTCTCACCATCGCTGATGTGCCGATCCGGCTGCGAGGCGAGCCGCCGGCGGTGCTGGAGGTGCGAGGCGAGGTGATCCTGCGGTTGTCGGTGTTCGAGCAGCTCAACACCCGAATCAAGCAACGCAACGCCCGAATAGAGCAGATCAACGACGGCATCGAGCGGCTCAACATCCGAATCGCACAGCTCAACGCCCGAATCGAGCAGTTCAATGCTCGAATCGAGCAGCTCAACGTTTGCCTAGTCGAGCAAGGCAAAAAACCCTGCAAACCTCAAAAACCCCAGAAACCCAAAAAACTCAAAGCACTCAGAACACTCTATGTCAATCCTCGCAACGCCGCCGCCGGGTCGCTGCGCCAGAAGGACGCCCGCGTCACCGCCGAGCGGGGCTTGTCGTTCTGGTGTTATCAGATCGGTTTCGCTGATCCGGCGCCTAGCTTCGACTCGCATCTGCAGACTCTGGAATGGCTCGCATCATTGGGACTGCCCGTCGAAGAGCACACTGCCCGCACAGCCGATCTGTCATCAGTCGAGACCCATTTGGCGGGCTTCGAGCAGCGTCGTCACGACCTCGACTTCGAGTTCGACGGGATGGTTGTGAAAGTCGATGATCTGGCGATCAGGGACCGGCTGGGCAGCGACGCCAAAGCGCCGCGCTGGGCCATCGCCTACAAGTTCCCGCCCGAGGAACGCACCACCCGACTCAAAGACATCGAAGTGTCGATAGGGCCGTCGGGGCAAGCCACGCCTTTCGCTCGGCTCGAACCGGTGTTCGTGGGCGGTGTCACAGTCGAGACGGCCACCCTGCACAACTCCGACCAGGTGACGGCCAAAGACGTGCGCATCGGCGACATCGTCATAGTGCGCCGCGCCGGCGAAGTGATACCCGAGGTGGTGGGGCCGGTGCTGTCGGAGCGCTCGGAAGGATCCAAGCCGTGGAAGTTCCCGTCGGACTGCCCGGTCTGCGGCGAGAAGCTGCGCCGCGTCGAGGCGATGTCGGCCACGATGTGCGTCAACTACTGGTGCCGGTGCCAGGTTCGCGGACGCATCGAGCATTTCGTCAGCCGCAGCGCCATGGACATCGAGCACTTAGGAGAGCGCAACGTTGACCGCTTCGTGTCGGAGGGGCTGCTCGACGATGTGGTCGGGCTCTATTCGCTCGACTTTGAGCGGATCAAAGCAATGCCTAAATTAGGCGAAAAATCAGCTGAGAACATCCAGAATTCGATAGAGGCCAGCAAGCAGCAGCCTTTGCATCGCCTGCTGTTCGCACTCAGCATCCCCGAGATCGGCCAAGTCAACGCCCAAGTGCTGGCCGCGGCTTTCAGCGACATCGACGCCATAGCCGCAGCTGACGAAGAGGCTCTGTCCGTAGTGGAGGGGTTCGGGCCGATCATCGCAGCATCAGTGCGGGCCTGGTTCGATGATCCTCACAACCGCAGGCTCATCGAGGGTCTCAAAGCAGCCGGGCTGCGCATGCATGCCGCCCCGCCCGCCGGCGCTGTCACTGCCGAGGCGCTGCCGCAGACTCTGGCCGGAATGTCGCTGGTGGTGACCGGCACGCTCGAAGAGTTCAGCCGCGACCAAGCCAAGCAGGCCGTGCTGGCCAGGGGCGGCATCGCTCCGGGGTCGCCATCGGGCAGCACTACCGCACTGGTCGCGGGCGCGAAACCTGGCGCCTCCAAGCTTCGCAAAGCCGAAGCGGCCGGGGTTCCGGTAATCGACGAAGCAGCCTTCAAGACACTGCTCGAAACCGGCGAACTGCCTCGATAGGCCGAGTCGCTCGAGCGGCGTGCTCCGCTGTTCGCTTTTGTCCGCTGCGACCGTATGGCCAGAGGCGGCATCGCTCCGGGGTCGCCATCGGGCAGCACTACCGCACTGGTCGCGGGCGCGAAACCTGGCGCCTCCAAGCTTCGCAAAGCCGAAGCGGCCGGGGTTCCGGTAATCGACGAAGCAGCCTTCAAGACACTGCTCGAAACCGGCGAACTGCCTCGATAGGCCGAGTCGCTCGAGCGGCGTGCTCCGCTGTTCGCTTTTGTCCGCTGCGACCGCTGGACTGCTCGGGCTGCGGCTTCGCTGCGTGTGGTGTTTGTTGATCGCCGCGGCGCCCGGCGCAACGCCCGGCCTCTAAGACCGCCCGGTCTCTATGACACCGAGAAGCACCAGCGCACGGTGTCGGCCTCCTCAGGGCGGGCGATCAGCACGAACGTCGCTACTGCGCAGTTCGTGTCGGGCGACAGGGCCTCGATCAGCCGGCCTGCGCCCGGGTTGAACTCGAACCGGTTGAGGCCGTCCACACGGACCACCTCATCGGTCACGTCCACCCCGCCCCCGGAGGCGAAGTTGGGGTAGACCACCAGCGACGACAGTCGGTAGCGGGGGTCGAGCACCACGCCCACCTGCTGCTGTTGCAGGACTTCGTCGCCTGCGGCGGGGATCACTCGATCCACCGCAGGGCTGGCGGTGGCGGCCTCGTCGGCGCCGTCGTCGCCCGACACCAGCACCGACACCACGAACCCCACGACCCCGAATGCGATCAGCGCGGCGATGCTGATCCGGATCCGCAGCGAACTGCGGGCCGGAGCGGGCCGTGCAGCGCCTCCGGCGGGCGCCTGCCCGCTGTTGCGTCTGTCGCTGGGCGGATGGACGGTCATCGCGTCCGGCGGGATCGATCGGCGGGGTCGCCGCCGGTTGTGCTGTTGCGTCTGTCGCTGGGCGGATGGACGGTCATCGCGTCCGGCGGGATCGATCGGCGGGGTCGCCGCCGGTTGTGCTGTTGCGTCTGTCGCTGGGCGGATGGACAGTCATTGCGGCGGTCACGGTACCGTGGCGGCGGTGAATCCCAGGCAGGACTCCGGGCGGGCCTTCAGCGGCCGCTACCGGCTGCTGGAGTTCGTGGGCGAGGGTTCTCAGGCGCGGGTTTACCTGGCCGAAGATCTGACGCTGCGACGTCGGGTGGCACTGAAGATCGTGCGCGCCGGCATCGCCGAGCGCGCCGGTTTCGTCGATCGTTTCGCTGCGGAGATGCGAGCGACGGCAGCGCTCAGCCATCCGCGGCTGGTGCCCATGTACGATTGGGGCCTGACGCCGCAACCGTATGTGGTCACCGAGCATCTCACCGGCGGCAGCCTGGGCGTGCTCATCGCTCAGGGCTTCCGGCTCACCGCCTCGCAGGGTCTCATGGTCGGGCTGGAAGCCGCCCGGGCGCTGCTGGACATTCACCGAAGCGGACGCGCTCATCTGGGTTTGACGCCCGCGGCGATCCTGTTCGACTCGAGCGCCCGGCCCTACGTCTCGGATCTGGGCTTGGCCGCTGCGGTGGCATGGCTCGACACGACCGACACGGCTGACACGACCGACACGGCTGACACGACCGACACGCCGGAGGTGTCGCCGGGCTACACGCTCGCCGAGCAGTCCCAGGACGTGCATGATCTGGCTGTGGTGCTGTGCGAGGCCGTCACCGGCAACAAGCATCCCAGCCTGGACGGCTCGGACCCGGTCGGGATGGCCGCCCTCGGGCCTCTTCAAGCCTTGCTGGAGCACGCCACCGCGGCGGACCCTGTCGCCCGGCTGACCGCCGAAGGCTTCGCGTCGGAACTGCTGCGAGTGGCGCCGCTGCTGCCGCGTCCCGATTCGCTGCCGCGTCCCGTCGCGGAGAACCCGGCTGACGACGACGCTTCTCGCCCCGGCGCCCCGGCCGAAGCGTTCAGCCAGATCGGCCCCACCGTCTCCGAGCACTACGGGATCCCGCTCGACGACGCGCCGCGCCGTCGCTGGCCGGGGCTGGTGCTGGCGTTGCTGCTAGTGCTGGGCGGCGCTGTCGCGGGCGCCTGGGCGCTGCTGTCGGAGAGCTCCGTCGGCACTGTGCCCGAATTGACGGGGCTGCCCGAAGCCGCCGCCTCCGAAGCTGCGGCCGAGGCGGGCTGGACTCTCAACCCGATACTGGTGCGAGCCCCCGACACCACCCGCGGCGAGATCGTCGGCAGCGAGCCCGCGGCCGGTGAGCCGCTGAGCGAGGGCGCCGCTCTGGACGTGTTCGTTTCTCTGGGCGAGCCGCTGGTGCTGGTGTCGGAGCTGCGATCCCTCTACGGTTTGACCGTCGATGAAGCTGCGGTCGAGCTCTCCGCAGCCGGTCTGGTCGTGGCGGACGAGGCGCTCGACAACGATGAAGCAGTGCCTGCCGGCAACGTGATCGGCCTGGCGCTCGCTGAGGAGGTTCACGAGCTCGAAGCGGGCAGCGAAGTCGGTCTGCTGGTGTCGCAGGGTCCCGCGGACCGGCGAGTGCCGGAAGTGCCGCCGGGCGCGACGCTCCGCGACGCCTCCGCTGCCTTGACGGCGTTGCGCTTGTCGCCGCAAGCGGTCAGCGAGTTCTCAGACGACTTCGCCGAAGGCGCCGTGATCGGCTTCCTGCCCGCCAGCGGCGCCGCGTTGCCGGTCGGCAGCACGGTCCGGGTGCGGATCTCGCAAGGCCCCATGCTCCCGCCGCCTCAAGAACCGCTCGACGACGACGACGCAGCCACAGCCGAGGACTCCTAGCTGTCGGTTGTCGTGAGATTGTTGACGCGTGATGCCGGTGTGGTGTCAGGGTGGGTCTGGTGGTTGCGTGTTCGCTGAACCCGCCGACGGCGACCGCAGTGCCGGGCTGCTGCATGGTCGGGGTGGGTCTGGTGGCTGTGTGTTCGCTGAACCTGGGGCGGTCACCATAAGGCGGGGTCGCGGGCTCTAGCTTTGGGGTCCGACGATGCGGCGCTGCTGGCATGGGTGCAGACGTCACCACAGGGCGAGGTCGCGAGCTCTAGCTTTGAGTGCTCGACCCGCCCGAGGCGAACCAGATGCCACCGGTCACCACAGGGCGAGGTCGCGGGCTCTGGCTTTTGTCTGACCGCGGCACCCAAAACGACCGACAGCCCCAGCAACAACACGGGCGGGGTCGCGGGCTCTGGCTTTGGTCTGGCTGCGGCTGCGGGCGCTGGCTTGGTCTTGTGTGGCTGCGGTCCGCTTTCGGTTTGGTGCGTTGTTTGTTGTGTTGTCGGGTCTGGTTATGTCCTCCTGGCTTCTGGCTGGTTGCTGGCGTGATTGGCTTCGGTTCTTGTTCGGCTTGTCTTGGTTTCGGGTCGGCTCGGGGATCGTCTTCGCCTTCGGCGTGTCGGCGGCTTTGGTTTTGGTGGATAGTCGTCGGCATGGGCTGGCCCGTGGCGGGGTTTTGTGGTTGTGGCCGGGTCGTTGTCTGGGGGGTGCAGTGTGTGGCTGCCGTCGGTGTGTTTGTGGATTTGCCAGTTGTGGTGGTGGATTTTGTGGTGGCAGTTCCAGCAGACCATGATCAGGTTGTCGAGGTTGGTGGCGCCTCCTTGTGAGTAGGGGGTGATGTGGTGGGCTTGGCACATGCCTGCGGGCGCTGCGCAGTGGAAGCAGCCGCCGTAGGTGGCGAGCAGTGCTTGCCATTGCGTGTCGGTGACTGTTCTGCGTGACCGGCTGCGCCAGATGGCGTCACCGGCGCGGTCGAACACCAACCCGCTCCAGCGGGCGTTGCACGACAGTTCTTCGAGCACCGCGGCGGGGAGTTTCGATCCGTCGGAGAGCTCGCCGATGAGTTCGCCGGTGGTGTCGTCGACATGGGCGAGCACTGTGATGTCAGCGACCCAGCCGCCGCTCGCGCCGCTGCTGCCGGCGTTCTCGTCTGTGCAGCCGGCATCGCCGCCGATGGTGTCCTCAATGTTGGCGCTGGCTGTTGCGTTTGTGCTGTGGGAGTGTTGAGCGCAACCGCAGCCAGCGTCGCCGCTGTCAGCGTTGCCTGGGTTGGTGTTGGCTGTGTCCTCGCTGTTGGCGCTGACTGCGGCGTCTGTGCCTTTGCTGGCTGCTGGCCTCGTGTTGCCGACGTTCTCACATTCGTGAACTGTGGCGACTGTGTCATCGCGGCGAGTGCTCTCTTCGCTGCCGCTGGTTTGAGCGCCGCTGCCGCTGCGGCTGATGCCGCTCATCGAACTGGCGTTGTTCGCTGTGTCCGCGGCTGTGCTGTGGATGCTGGCGCCGGTTCGAGCGCCGCCGTGGCAGCAGTTTGCTGGGTCGGTTCCTGGGCCGGCGCTGGTCGCGGCGTCTGGGCTGTGGGAGTGTTGAGCGCAACCGCAGCCAGCGTCGTCGCTGTCAGCGTTGCCTGGGTCGGTGTTGGCTGTGTTTTCGCTGTTGGCGCTGGCTGCGGCGTTTGTGCTGCTGCCGGTTGCTGGGTTTGTGCTGTCAGCGTCCCCATGCTCGTGAACTGTGGTGACCTTGTCGTCGCGACGGCAAGTGCTCGCATCACAGTCGCTGTCGGTGCTGCCGTTCACCGGGTTGTTGTTGTTGTTCGCTGTGTCTCCGCTTCGACGGTCGCTGTGGTCGCCGCCCGTG
>JAPOUM010000024.1 GCA_026708645.1 Acidimicrobiaceae bacterium
CAACGAACAGAGCAACCGGAACCACCGCGATGCCATCACAACGGCGATAAGCCTCAAAGCCGGAGGCGACGACCGCGGAATCAACCAACGAACAGAACGGCTGGAACCACCGCGACGCCATCACAACGGCGATAAGCCTCGGGGCCGATGGTGATGACCGCGGAAAGCGAACCACCAACAACGAACGCGACGCCGCCAAAGCCGCTGGAGTCCGCGGCACACAGGCTCACAACCAACGAACAGAGCAACCGGAACCACCGCGATGCCATCACAGCGGCGATAGGCCTCAAAGCCGGAGGCGACGACCGCGGAATCAACCAACGAACAGAACGGCTGGAACCACCGCGACGCCATCACAACGGCGATAAGCCTCGGGGCCGATGGTGATGACCGCGGAAAGCGAACCACCAACAACGAACGCGACGCCGCCAAAGCCGCTGGAGTCCGCGGCACACAGGCTCACAACCAACGAACAGAGCAACCGGAACCACCGCGATGCCATCACAGCGGCGATAGGCCTCAAAGCCGGAGATGACGACCGCAGAATCAACCAACGAACAGAGCAACCGGAACCACCGCGATGCCGTCACGGCGGCGGTAGGCCTCGGAGCTGGAGGTGACGACCGCGGAAAGCGAACCGCCAGCAGCGGACGCGGCACCGTCAGTGCTGCTGGAGTCCGCGGCACACAGGCTTTCAGTCAGCGAGCAGAGCGGCTGGAATCACTGCGATGCCGTCACGGCGGCGGTAGGCCTCGGGGCCGGTGGTGATGACCGCAGAATCAACCAGCTCTGGGCCGATGCGTTCAGCGAGCCAGCGTAAGTGTCTGATGTCGTGGTCGGTGACGTTGGCGGCCAGTTTCACTTCCAGCGCCACGATGCGCCCGTCGACTCCTTGGACGATGAGATCGACTTCGTGTTCGCCGCCTTGAGTTCTGAGATGGAACACCTTGGCTTCGTTGGCTTGAGCGTAGACCCGCACAGACTGAGTGACCAGCGACTGGAACAACGCGCCGAGCAAACTGCCGTCGCGTGCCACCGCAGGACCGTTGTCGGCGCCGTCGAGGAGTGTTTGGGCGGTTGCTTCGAGCAGTCGCGCCGCGAGCGCGGGGTCCGCTAGCTGATGCACCGGTGCCGCCGCAAGGCGCCGAAGATGATTGCGCGTCGGCAGCCACGCCGGCACGTCCTCGATCAGCCACAGTCCCTCCAAGGCGGCCCGGTAGACGATGGTCGTGGCCTTGTTGGGCTTGTCGGCCTCTCCGGGAGCGGCCGCGTCGCGGATCGTCTCAAACGTTGCAGCCGTAGACGACGCGGCGGCGTAGGCCGACATCCATCGCCTCAATGCTGCCCGGTTGCGCACCGTGCGACCGAACTCGTGGACGTGGTGCTCGGTGATGCGGTCGATGTAGCTATCGAGGTAGGCGCGCACCACCCGCCCCGAACGGCCCCGGAAAGCAGGAAACCCCGAGCCTGTGATCTCTGCGGTGTAATCCGCCAGCCCCAAAGGGCAAGCTCCTTCGATCAGCGGACGCGTGCCGCTCAACAGGTTCCCGAGACTCACTGTGGGCGTGCTGACGCCGCGTTCGGCGAGCGACATGGGCCGCATGCGCACGGTGACGATGCGTCCCGCGCCGCTGTGGGTGGGCAGATCAGCCGGCGCCGCCGAGCCGGTCAACAAGAAACGAAGGGTGCGCGGGTCGGCATCAACAGCGCGACGCACGACGTCCCAGGAAGCGGGCAGACGCTGCCACTCGTCGATGAGGACCGGAGGCTCGCCGCTAGTGAGCCGCTCCGGGTCGGCCCGTATGACGTCAAGACGGGTTTCGTCGTCGAGGCGGTGGACAGAAGCCGCCCTCCGCAGCGCTGTCTCGGTCTTGCCGACCGCCCTCGGCCCCTCGATGGCCACAGCAGCCGACTCGCTGCACAGCTCGTCGAGTTCTCTGTCCACGATTCGCGAAAAATACATGCCTGCGGGCCTCCCGCACCACTTCGCCGGACGCTATCGTACCAAAACGACGGCTGTTACTGTACCGACACGACGGTCGTTACTGCACCAAAACGACGGCTGCTGCTGCACCGACACGACGGTTATTACTGCACCAAAACGACGGCTGCTGCTGCACCGACACGACGGTTATTACTGTACCAAAACGACGGCTGCTGCTGCACCAACGCTACGGCTCTTGTCTTGCCGTCACGAGACTGCGCCCGGTTGCGTGATCCGTTCGGCTACCAATTCGGCACGGGCACGGGCTCAGCGGATCACGCAGAGCGCGTCGCGTCAACCGAATTCGAATACGTCGATCGACGTGTAAGTGATGCCCGAGAAGATCGCCAGGATCACCAGCGCCAACGCCTGCAGAGCCATGAACGGGAAGGCGCCCTTGTGCAATTCGGCACGGGCACGGGCTCAGCGGATCACGCAGAGCGCGTCGCGTCAACCGAATTTGAATACGTCGATGGACGTGTAGGTGATGCCCGGGAAGATCGCCAGGATCACCAGCGCCAGCGCCTGCAGAGCCATGAACGGGAAGGCGCCCTTGTGGATTTCGGCGGTCTTGACTTCGGGCGGTGCGACGCTTTGCAGATAGAACAACGAGAACCCCACCGGCGGTGAAATGAAGGCCATGTTGAGGTTGACCGCCATCAGCACCGCGAACCAGATCTTCTCGTCGGCTGTGAAACCGAGGGCTTCCATGGCCGGCACGAAGATCGGCACCACGATGAAAGTGATCTCCAGGAACTCCAGGTTGATGCCCAACAAGAACACCGCGATCATGGCGATGACCACGAAACCCCATTTGCCGCCGCCGATCGAGGCCAGCCACTCCGAGGTCTGATCGGAGCCGCCGAGCTGGAAGAACATGGCGCTGAAGAACGTCGAGCAGAACAGCAGCGTCATCACCAGCACCACCACGTTGGTGGTGGAAGTCGCGGCGTCTTTCAGGGCTTGCCAGTTGAGGCGCCAGCCCTTGTTGATGTGGGTGGCGCCCTCCTTCACCAGCAGATCATCGAACAACCAGTTCAAGACGGTCAGCAGCAGCGCGCCGAACACTCCCACCGCTCCCGACTCCGACGGCGTGGCGATGCCCGCGAAAATCGACAGCAGCACCCCGAAGATCAGCGCCAGGATCGGCACGATGGCGACCATCACCTCGGCGGCCAGCATGCGGGTGTTCATCAGGATCACGGCGAACACGACGGTGCTCGCCGCCACCACCACGAGCGGCGACCAGGCGCTGTCCAACAGGCCGATCCCGCTGGCACGAGCCAGCAGCGCCACGGCGCCCACCATCAGGGCCAGGATCGCGGCTATCAGCAGCTTGGTCCGCGGTGACGGGTCGCCTTCGAGTTTGCGTTGCTCGACGGGCATGGCCGGGCCGGTCTCGGGCTTGAGCCACGCCAGGATCAGCACATATGCCACATAGAGTCCGCTGAGCAGCAGGCCCGGCAGCAGCGCCCCGGCGAAAAGGCCGAGAATGCCGACGCTCAACTGCTGGGCCAGCAAGATCAGCACGATGCTGGGCGGCAGCAGCTGGGCGAGGGTGCCCGAAGCGATGATGGCGCCGGTGGAGAGCTTGTTGTCGTAGCCGAGCCGCACCATCGCAGGCAGCGAGAGCAAGCCCATCACGATCACCGTTGCGGCCACCACGCCGGTGGCCGCCGCCAGCAGGGTGCCGACCACCACCACGGCCGCGGCCACGCCGCCGCGGAGTCGTCCCATCAGCATGCCGAAAGCGTTGAGTAGCCTTTCGGCCATGCCGGAGCGTTCGAGTATCGCGCCCATCAGCACGAACAGCGGCACCGCCAGCAGAGTCGGGTCGCTGATCGCCTTGTACCAGCGTCCGGGCAGCGTGTTGAGGGTGTTGGGGTCGAACACTCCCATCAGGTCGCCGACGAAGCTGAAGAACAGCGCCGTGGCGGCGAAGGAGAAGGCCACGTTGTAGCCCGACAGGATCACCACCATGAAGACGACGAACATGGTCAAAGCCAGGAACACTCCGGCGTCCATGCCCAGAATCGTCTCTATCGCCAAGACCATCGTCGTCTACTCGATTCTCAGCGGCGCGTCGGATTCGACTATGTCGCCGTAGTCGTCTCGGCCTATCAGCACGAACCCGGTCTTGATGACCTCGGCCAGAACCTGCAGGCCGAACAGAACGAACCCCACCAGCATCATGGCTTTGATCGGGCCCACCGCCAGGCCGCCGGCGTCCACGGCCTGCTCCCAGCTGTTCCAGACGCGCCATCCGGCGGGCCACTCCCCGTTGTAGCGCTGCCCCAGAGCGCTGGCGGTGTAGGTCTGCAGGACGCTGACGCTCATGGCGATGAAGGGCAGCAGCAGCATCGTGTGCATCGCGAAGTCGAGGCCGGCTTTGGTCTTGTTGCGGAAATTGGCCCACCAGAAGTCGATTCGAGGGTTGACGCCGTTGCGCACCCCGGCGTTGACGGCCACCAGGAACATCAGACCGAACGACTGCCAAGCCAAGCTGACGACCTCGCCGTAGAGAATGTCGCGCTCCACGTATTCGTTGCCGTAGCGAGTGATCACGTTGAAGAACTGCAGCAGGAACACGGCCCAAGCCAGGATCATGGCGAGCTTCACTGTGATCTTGGGGATGACCTCGATCGCCAGGCGCAGCCGGTTGAGACCGTCGTGCCACAGCGACATGGCCAGGCCGACGAGCATGGCAGTCCACCAGAACCAGTCGAGGTTGCCGATCAGGTAGCCGGTGTCGGTGAACAGGTGAGCCACGACAGCGATGAGCATCAAGGCGATCAGCATCCAGGCGATGGGATGCGGCGTGCGCAATGTCGACACCCACGAGGGGCGCTCAGTCGTGGGCGTGGCCGACATCAGGCCGAGACTGTAGCCCACGATCACGAGCATCGCCAAAGCAGGCGAGCCGGCAGAGCGGGCCTGCGGGACAGACGGGCAGGACAGGCGGGCGGGACAAAACAGTAGGGTTTCGGGCGTGGTCGCAGACGTGGTCGCAGACGTTGAGGCAGCGAGAGCCCGCAGCGCCGTCGAGCGAGGCGTGCGCGAGGCGCTGCAGAGCGTCGACGATCCGGAGTACCCCGGGGTCAGCGTCGTGGACATGGGCATGATCGAGGCGCTGGAGATCGACGGCGACCGGGTCTCGATCGAGCTGTTGACCACATTCAGCGGCTGTCCCGCGGCTGAGATGATCACCGCCGACGTCGCCGAGGCGGTCGGCGAGGTCGAGGGCGTCGCTGACGTGACGGTGCGGCGCAGCAGGCGCGACTGGGACACTGCGCGGCTCACCGACAAGGCGCGGGCTGCGATGGCTCGCGAGTTCACGGTGGCGGTGGCGCTGCCGTCGTCGCCTGCGCAATGCCCGTGCTGCGGGAGCGAGGCGCTGGTGGAGCAGTCGCTGTTCGGCCCGGCACGGTGCCGAGCCGTGCATCGCTGCAAATCCTGCGGCGAAGTGGTCGAGGTGCTACGAGCCTAATCCGAAATTGGTGTGCTATTGTCCTGCGACGGCGTAGCCTCTAACTTCTGAACAACAAGGAATCTACTGAAAGATCACAGTATTTATTGAAAACTCCGGTAAATGCCCGAATAGCCTTCGAGGTGCGGCGCCTGCGCTCATGAACACAGAGCCAACCATAAACAACCGCTTGGCGGACTGCTTGCGGCGGCTGCACCCGGCATGGCGCGACGAAGCCGTCGTGTCCGAACAAACGGGCGTGCTCCTAGACGAGCCCCTCAAGAAGCCCGACGTGCTGATTCGAAGCGGGGCGCCCGTGATAGTGGAGGCTGAGATCGCTCCCGCCGCTTCTGTCGATCATGACGCAATCGAGCGGCTGAACCGCAAAGTGGGGGGCGCTGCGATGCCCGTGGAGGCGGCCGTCGCTCTCGTTTATCCCGGACGATTCCGCGACACGGTGCTAGAGAGCGACTTGGATTCCGCGCTCTCAGATGCCGACGACCTCGAATGGCGCGTCTTCTATGCATTCGAGACCGGCAGCCCGTCGAGGTTCCCCGCCTCAGGATCCATGCGTGGAGGCGTCGACGATCTAGCCGGCACTATCGAGACCCTCACCATCTCGCCGCGACACGTCGAGGAGGCTGCCGACACTCTTGCGCTCGCCGTGGCCGAAGCCTCCGCAATCCTCAACCGTCTGAGCGACGGCTGCCAGAAAGAGATCGCCGACTACCTGCATCAGACTCCAGAACCGCAGACCATGCGGATGGCCGCGACAGTCCTTGCCGATGCGTTCTTGTGCCAGACCGCAATCGCTGAGAGTTGCTCGACACCTAACATCGACGCGACTCGATCCCGGGACAGAAACCGAAGCCTCTCCAAGCGCCACGTCCTGGACGTCTGGCACGAGATCCTCAAGGTGAACTACTATCCGGTGTTCAGCCTCGCTTCGCAGGTGCTCACCGCTGTGCCCGACAACAAGGCGGGCGCAGTGTGCGAACGGTTAGCGGCAGCAACCCAAGACTTGGCCACAGCCGGCGCCGTCGAGGTGCAGGATCTAGCCGGACAGATGCTCGGGCGGCTGATCGCAGACCGCAAGTTCCTCGCCACGTTCTACACGCGGCCCTCATCAGCAGCACTATTAGCCGAGCTGGCAGTGTCTCGCCTCCAGGTCGACTGGTCAGATCCGACGGCGATCACCAGTCTGCGGATCGCCGACCTCGCCTGCGGCACCGGCGCTCTCTTGTCAGCCGCATACCGCCGTGTGGCGGCACGCCATCGTCGTCGTGGCAAGGATCCGGCGCGAATACACAAAGAGATGATGAGACGGTCGCTGATCGGCGCCGACGTGATGCCGGCCGCTGCGCATCTCACCACGATGATGCTGTCAGCCGCTCAACCCGCCAAACCATTCGACGCCTGCGAGATCCACGTTGTCCGCTACGGCCTGACTCACGCCGGGCGGAAGTTGCTGGAAGCAGGACAAGAGGAAGACCTAGAGACGAAACATGTGCGGCTGGGATCTTTAGAGTTGATGGCCAAGGACCAGACCGGTTCGCTCGTCGGCCAGGAATCCAAGCGTCTCGCTGGACAGGAGCACCGCGTCCGCGAGGACGAGACTGCGTTCCAGTTGTCCGCAGGCAGCGTCGATCTGATGATCATGAATCCGCCGTTCACGCGGTCCACGGGCCACGAGGGCACCAAAGTGGGCGTGCCCGTGCCGTCCTTCGCGGGACTGAGCACCAGCGAGACCGCCCAGAAGAAGATGTCGCAGAGACTCGGGAAACTCAGGCCTCCCGACCACAGCGCCGGGCACGGCAATGCGGGTCTGGCATCCGACTTCATCGACCTTGCTCACAACAAGCTCAGGCCGGGCGGAGTGCTAGCTCTGATACTGCCGGCTCAGATCATCGCCGGCCAGAGTTGGACCAAGGCCCGCAAGCTGTTGCGAGACCACTACAGCAACTTGGTAGTAGTCACCATCGCCGCCACGGAGTCCTCGACCTCGAGAGCCTTCTCCGCTGACACGGGCATGGCTGAAGCGATCCTCGTCGCTACCAAGAACACGGACAACCTCTCAATGGGCGAGCACTCGACAGACACTGCTGCTTACGCCATGCTGCACCATCGACCTGCATCGCTGCTGGAGGCTCTCGAAACAGCCCGAGCCATCCAGTCGGTCCGCAGAGAACCTGGGATAAGTCTGCTGCGCGCCGGTAACAACCCGATCGGCTGGCTCACTGAATCCGACTTCGTGTCAGAAGCCCGCGGTCATCCCTCCGGCGTTCTCGGTCCCAGCGTTGCTGACGCCGCTGAAAGTCTCTCCTCCGGTGAGGAACTGCGACTTCCTCGCGTGAGGGCGCAACCGCTCCGGACTGTTGCGCTCCGAACGCTCGGCGTCCGTGGCCCCTACCACCTCGACATCAACGGGGCGCCCCAAAGCTCCGACGAGCAACCGCGCGGCCCCTTCAACGTGGATCCGATCGACCGAGCCAGGCACAGGCAGGCGTCTTGGCCCATCCTTTGGGGTCACAAGCACGAACACGAAACAATGATGACAGTGCTGCCCGACTCTGACGGCACGCCTCGGCACGGCCAGTTGTCGGCGGCACAAGATCTGTGGAGCGGCACATCTGACGCGGCCGGAGCGACCCGTCTTCACATCAATCGCGACTTCCGGGTCAACTCTCAGCCGCTCGGGGCTTGTCTCACCCCTCGGGACGCCCTCGGAGGGCGAGCCTGGCCGTCATTCGGCATCACGGCCGCAAACGAGTCGGATCTCCTGCTGTGGGAGAAAGCTCTGTGCGCGTGGCTCAACACCACGCTCGGGCTCGTCGCGCGCTGGTGGATTTCTAGCCGCCAGCAGAAGGGGAGAGCCAATCTCTCCATCAAAACCATCGGGCTGATTCCGGTTCCTGATCTGGCCGAAGTCTCACATGATCAGCTGTCACTGCTAGCCGCGGCGTTCGATGGGCACCACGACAAGGCTCTGCTGCCGGCGAACGAGGCTTGGCGCGACCCTGTTCGTCAGTCACTTGACGAGTCGGTTCTATGCGCAGCGCTCGATCTTCCAAAGATGATCCTCGGCCCTCTGGAAGCCCTGCGCGATCAGTGGTGCGCAGAGCCCTCGGTGCACGGCGGCAAAAAGAGCGCCGTAGATCGAGCGCCGTAGATCGAGCGCCGTAGAAAGAGCGCCGTAGATCGAGCGCTACGAGCCTGAGCCGGCGGCGCGCGGCTGAGGGCGCGTCGCGCCGCAACGGCGGCAGCGGGCGGTCCAGCCGGTGGGGCTCACCGCGGTGGCCAGCCACGCTCCGCAGCTGTCGCAGTAGCGGGGAGGGTCGAAGTCGGGCAGGCAGCCGTCGCAGTCGCTGTCGCTGCGTCCGCAGCCCGGACAGTTGCGGTGCGGCGGGCGCCGGGTCACGGCTGCCGCAGGCCGGGCGGACGGTGCCGCGGCCGGCGGGCGGGCAGGGTCTGCGCCACCGCGTCAGATCGCGGCGGAGAGGCCCGCTATCGGCATGCTCAGATCAGCCAGCATGTCCAGATCCTGGCGTGGGGAGCGTCCCAGAGTGGTGAGATAGTTGCCGATGATCAGGGCGTTGATTCCTGCGGTCATTCCCATGGCCTGCAGGTCTCGCAGCGTGATCTCGCGGCCTCCGGCATAACGGAGGATCACCGCCGGCAGGGCCAAGCGGAACATGGCGATCCAGCGGATCGCTTCGAGCGCGCCCATGGGCCTGCGGATCTGCAGCGGCGTGCCCGGCCGCGGATTCAAGAAGTTGACAGGCACTTCGCAGGGCTGCACTGCGCGTATCTGGCCGATCAACTCCAAGCGCTGAGCGACGGTCTCGCCCATCCCCAGAAGCACACCGCAGCACAATTCCATGCCCGCGTCGCGCACGTGCCTGCAGGTCTCCACCCGTTCGTCGAAGCTGTGCGTGGTGACCACCTCGGCGAAGAACGAGCGGCTGGTCTCGAGGTTGTGGTTGTAACGATGCACGCCGCCCGCGGCCAGCTCGAAGGCCTGCTCGCGGGTGAGTATCCCGGCGCTCACCGCCACATTGAGCCCGGTCTCGCCAGCCACCAGAGCGACCAGCTCGAGCAGGCGGTCCATGACGCGCCTATCAGGGCCGCGGATCGCCAGCACCAGACAGAACTCGCTGGCGCCGAGAGCCGCCGTCTGGCGCGCCGCTGCCAGGACTTCGTCCGCGTCGAGCAGGGGTGTGGCCTTGACTGGCGTGTCGAAGGCCGCCGACTGGCTGCAGAAATGGCAGTCCTCGCTGCAGCCGCCGGTCTTGGCCGACAAGATGCCCTCAACCTCGACTTCGGGGCCGGCCCATTCGAGGCGCACCTCGTGAGCCAGCGCAGCCAGCGCCGGCACCGCCAAGTCGTCGACGGCGGCCAGTTCGGCGAGCTGGGCCTCGCTGAGCTGACGGCGCTGCTCGAGCAGCGTCTCAGCAGCGCTCTTGATGGCGGGCGCCGTCATTCCTGGGCCTGCACGTCCAGGTCGGTGCTGCCCAGGTAGGCGGCGATCACGTTCGGGTCTCTTTGCACCTGCGACGGGGTTCCTTCGGAGATCTTGCGCCCGAAGTCGAGCACCATGACCCGGTCGGCGATGTCCATCACCAAGCCCATGTCGTGCTCCACCATCAGCAGCGTTATGCCGAGCTCGCGGCGGATGTCGAGGATGAACCGCGCCATGTCCTCGGTCTCTTCGAGGTTCATCCCCGCGACAGGCTCGTCGAGCAGCAGCAGTTCGGGCACCATCGCCAGAGCCCGGCCCAGTTCGACGCGTTTCTGGATGCCGTAGGGCAGCAGCGCCACAGGATGCTTGCGCCAGCCCTCGATCTCGAGGAAGTCGATGATGTCCTCGACTTTGCGGCGGTGCTCGAGCTCTTCGCGTTTGGCTCTGCCCACCCACAGCGCTCCGGCCAGAAACGAGCTGCTCATGCGGATGTGGCGGCCTGTCAGCAGGTTGTCGAGCACTGTCATCTGTGGGAAAAGCTCGATGTTCTGGAAGGTTCGCGCCACTCCCAGCTGCGCCACCCGGTCGGGGCGGACTCCCATGATCGAGTCGCCGCGCCACAGGATGTCGCCCGACTGGGGGCGGTAGACCTGCGAGATCGAATTGAAGATGGAGGTCTTCCCGGCGCCGTTGGGGCCGATGATGGCGTAGAGCTCCCCGGCCCGGACCTTGAAAGACACCGCATCGATGGCTGTGACCCCGCCGAAGCGCAGCGAGATCTCGTCCACTTCGAGCAGCGGCGCGGCCTCGGACCGCGGATCGTCCACGGGGGCGGCTTCGACGGCGGCTTCGACGGCGGCGGTCACAACAGCGGCGGTCACGACAGCCAGCGCTTGCGGCGCTTGTAGTGCTTGACGTCGCGGAACGATTTGCGCTCGCCCTCGGCGTGCAGCCCCAGATAGAACTCTTGGATGTCCTCGTCGGCGAGCAGTTTCTTGGGTTCGCCGTCCATGACCACCTTGCCCGACTCCATGACATAACCGTAATGAGCGATGGACAGCGCCATCACCGCGTTCTGCTCGATCAGCAGCACGCTGGTGCCCTGTTTGTTGATGTCGACGATGATGTCGCGTATTTGCTCGATCAGCATCGGGGCCAGGCCCAGCGACGGCTCGTCGAGGATCAGCAGCTGCGGGTCGGTCATCAAGGCGCGGCCTATGGCCAGCATCTGCTGCTCTCCGCCGGAGAGGTATCCGGCCGTGGAGCGCCGGCGGCTCTTGAGCAGCGGGAAGAGCTCCATGACCCGCTGATGGGCCTCGGCGTTCTGGGAGCGGTCGCGCACCGTGAAACCGCCGGCGTTGAGGTTCTCCTCGACCGTCAGCTCCGCGAAGATCCGCCGACCCTCCATCACCTGGGTTATTCCGGATTCGACGATGCGCGACGGCTTGAAGTCGGAGATGTCGGCGCCGTTCCAGTTCACGGCGCCTTTGGTGATGTCTCCCTCATGCACGTCCAACAGGCCCGTCACAGCCCTGACCGTGGTGGTCTTGCCGGCGCCGTTGCAGCCGAGCAGCGCCACGATGCTGCCGTCGGGCACGTCGATCGACAGGCCGCGCAGCACCAAGACCACGTCGTTGTAGACGACTTCGAGGTTTGCTACTTCAAGCATCGGTCATTTCGGGGTGCATGGAGGGCGTCGTCGAACAGTTCTGATCAGGCCCGGGCGGGGCGGCATGAACTCTCGGTCATGCCGCCCCCCATGCCGCCCCGCCGATCGGGCCTGATCGTCAAAGCCTCAGACTTCTAGGAGGCAGACTTCTAGGAGGCGACCTTCTAGGAGGCGACGAAGCAGGGCTCGTACTCCCAGTTGGCTGCGGTCTCTGAGACGTATGGGCCTTTGATGAGACGGAATCCGCTGTTGCCGTCGACGTCGGACACGGTGGCGCCCGGCGTGTAAAGCGACAGGTCCACGTCATAGAGGTAGGTCTCGCGCACAACGTTGGCGTTGGGGTCGCCGCGCCAGCTCTGCTCGGGCGCGAGGCCTTTGAGGTTGGCTGTCACCGAGTTGGCGGCGGCCAGCACCCCGGCGCGGGTCAAGTCGCCGGTCAAGATGGCCCGCTCCAGGATCTGCTGCACCACGTAGCCCTGAATGAAGCTGTAGATGTAGACGTCGTCGAAAGGCGCGTCCGGGCGGTACTCGCGCATCACGTCGATCGTCTCGCGCATGCCCTCGGCCTCGCCGACGCCCCACAGCACCGTGTAGGCGGAGTGCGTGTAGAACTCATCGGCGATCGGCCCGACCGCGGTGTTGAGCAGCGCCGGGTTCCAGCTCGGGTTGCTGCCGATCCAATGACCGCGGAACCCGGCCGAGAACGCTCCGCCCATCAACTCGGCGAGATGGCCGGGGTTGACCGTGGCCCAGACCCAGTCGGCGCCGGAGTTGACGATCCCGTTGATGACCGGGGTCTGGTCAGCACCGGGGATGACCGCGCCCTCGCCGTCATAGACGACCTCCAAGCCGAGCGCCTCGGCCGCGACCTTCACGCCGCGGCCGGCGTCCTGGCCGTAGTCGCCGGGGAAAGTCGCTATGGCCACCTTGTCGCCGTAGGTCTCAGCCATGTAGGTGCTGCCGTTCATGGCCTCGATGCAATAGTTGGTCTGCACCTCGAACAGGTTCTGGCCGATCTCAGGATCAGCCCAACCCGAATACCACGACAACGGGACCGCAGCCATATCGTCCTCGACGAGGCGCCCCGCGATGGCCGCGGACTGGGGCGAGCCGGTGGAGGTGGCGAGCATGACCACGCTTTCGGCGCCGTCGCCTGACATCACCTCGTAATTCTCCAAGTGGGTGGGCACGTCATAAGCATTGTCGAGCACCACCGGCTCGACCGTCCAGCCCTCGACGCCGCCGTTGGCGTTGACCCACTCCCAATAAGCCTCATGGCCGTCGGTGATCTTGGTGGTCAACGGAGCGAAAGCGCCCGTCAGGTCCGTGTTGAGACCCACCCTGATGACCTGCTCGTCCACGTCGACGCCGAAATCGAAAGCGATCTCGGCGGCTGCGGCCAGTGCGGCTTGGGCTTCGCTCTCTCGAGCCGCCGCCGCTTCTGCCTCGGCAGTTGCTGCATCCGCGGCGGCTTGGGCTTCGTCGGCTGCGGCCATGGCCGCTTCGAGTTCGGCCTGGGCGGCGGCCTGCTGCTCGGCGCTGGCCGCCTCGGCGGCGGCCTGAGCTTCGGCGAGGCGCTCCTCTGCGTCGGCGCGCGCCGCGTCGGCGGCTTCTGCCGCCTCCTGCGCGGCCGCGGCGTCAGCCTCGGCTTCGGCCGCCGCTGACGACGACGCCGAATCGTCGTCATCGTCACCGCAGGCTGCAGCGACCAAGGCCACGACGCAGAGAGTCGCGATCAGCCATCTCGTTCGGTTCACGGTATTGCCTCCAAGGTTTTGGTTTTGGAATTTGCCGGGCGCCGTCGAAGGCGCCCCTGTTGTTGCCGGCACCCTAGGAGGGCGCCCACATTTTTGCTGCAAGCGGCGGACGATCAATAGCTGAACGGCCACCGCTTCCAATAGTTGCGGATGCGCACCCAGATCCCGAAGATTCCGAGCGGCTCTGCGATCAAGAACACGATTATGAGCGCGCCGAAGAGCACTATGTTCCAAGCGTCGACGCTCAACGTCCAGCCGGGAGTCTGTATGGCGGTGTTGATGATGCCGAAATCGTCGCCGTCGGTGAGCATGGCTCCTGCCAGAACCTCCGTCGGGCCGCTCTCGGCGGCCTCCAGCCATTTGGTGAAGGCTTTCACGAACTCAGGCACCATCACCACGAAGAAGCTGCCGATCAGCGGGCCTGCGGTGGTGCCGGCGCCGCCGATCAACAAGATGGCGATGAACTCGACCGACAAGAACAGGCCGAACTGCTCCACCTGCAGTCGTTCGAGCAGCGCCGCGAACAGAGCCCCGGCGACGCCGGCGAAGAACGACGAAACGGCGAAAGCGATGAGCTTGTAGCGGAACTCGGCGACGCCCATGACCTCCGCGGCGATGTCACGGTCACGGATCGCTTGCAGCGCCCGCCCGGTGCGCGACCGCGACAAGTTCTTGGCCACCACCGCGAACAGGATCGTGAGGGTCAGCATGAACAGGTAGAGCTTCTGCAGTTCGGTGACCTCGAACCAGAGCCAGCGTCCGCTCGACGAAACGTCCAGCAGCGGCGTCTCCTCTTTCCAGAGCCGCACGTCCAGCGACGGGAAGTCCCTGCCGTAAGCCGGAGCGCCCGCGATCTTGGTTCCCCAGCTGGTGTTGCCGAAATGCAGTCCCAAGAACACCAGGCCCAGAGTGACGATGGCCAGGTAGAGGCCTCGCACCCTCACCGCCACCGGCGACACCAGCACTCCCACCAACGCGGCGGCGACGCCGGCGCCGGGCAGCCACACCCAGATCGGCAGACCGTGGCCCCAAGTGGTCTCGCCGCTGGTGCCGCCCAGATACACCGCCGCGCAAGCGCCGACGCCCATGAAGAAAGCGTGACCCAAAGACACTTGCCCGCCGATTCCGCTCAACAGGTTCAGGCCCAGAGCAGCGATGGCGAACACCAGCATCCGCGACATGATCAGCAGCCAGTCGCCGTCGCCCAGGAACCGCACCAGCGGGATCTGACTGATCACCGGCAGATCGAACGGCAGCAGGAACAGCACGGCCACGAACAGCGTGAAAACGACTTTCTGCGTCCAAGTCGGCAGCAGCTGGTTCTCCTGCTGGTAAGAGGTGTAGAGGTTGGGGCGGCCTAGCACTGCTGTCTCACACCCTCTGGATCTCGGGCGTTCCGAAGAACCCGTAGGGGCGCACCAGAAGCCCGATCAGCATCACGACGTAGGGCACGATCAGGGGGTAGCCGGCGCCGAGCCAGGAGGTGTTGGCCGCGGCGTACTGGCCGGCGTAGATCTCGGCCACTCCCACGAGCAGGCCGCCGAGGAGGGCGCCGGTCACCGAGTCGAGCCCGCCGAGGATCACCGCCGGCAGCGCCCGGAAGGCGATATTGGCGGTCTCCTGGTCGACTGAGAGGGTTTGATCGACCGGAGGCTGAGTGGCGAAGATCCCGCCGATGGCGGCGAGCACCGCGCCCGCGGCCCAGGCGATGGCGAACACCCGGCCCACGTTGATGCCTTGGGCCATGGCCGCTTCCTGGTCGAAAGCGACGGCGCGCATAGCGATGCCGAGACGCGACCGGTAGAAGAAGTAGACGGCCACGAAAGCGGCCGCCGCGGTGACCATGGCCGCGATGAAGCTCCAGTTGATCAGCTCGCCGCCCACCGTGAAGCCTTCGAGCCCCCACGGCGCATGCACCGGCCGGAAATCGATCACCACGGCGTCGTTGTTGAAGACGCGGAACATGATCTCGAGGCCCAGAGTGATCACCGCCACCGAGAACAGCGGCTCTCCGACCATCGGGCGGATCGCCAGCCGTTCGACCACCAAGCCGACCGCGGCGGCGAAGACCAGGGCGATGGCGACGCTCAGCACCCAGTAGAGCCAGTCGGGGCCGCCCATGGCGTTGAGCGGATTCCTGAGATTGGTGAAGGGAATATGACCGTAGCGGTCGGCTTGGATGGCGTCGCCGGTGAAGACGCTGCGCTCCTGCACCAGGAAAGCCACGAAAAGCGCTCCGGTGGCGGCCAGCGCCCCTTGAGCGAAGTTGATGGTCTGGGTGGCTTTGAAGATCAGCACGAAACCCAGCGCGATCAGGGCGTAGACCGAGCCGAGGCCCAGCGACTTCATGAAAGTCTGGAAGAACAGGGCCGGATCGTTGGCCAGCTGCACCAGTCCGAAGATCAGCGCCGCGCCCAGGGCGCCGAACAGGAAACCCAGGGGCGCGCCGCGGCGCAGATCGAGGCTTCTCAGGCTGCCGGCGGCGGGCGCCATCAGTACATCGACTCCACGAGGTCGCCGAACATCTCTTCCATGGCGCCGCGCTTGAGCTTCTGGGTGGCGGTGAGCTCGCCGTCCTCGTGGTCCAGCTCCTTGGGCAGCAGCTTGAACTTCTTGATCTGCTCAACGCGGGCGAACTTGTCGTTGGTCTCTTTGACCACTCCGGCGATCAGCTCGATCACTTCCTCTTTCTCTGACAGGTCGCGATAGGTGGTGTAGGCGACGTTCTTGCGCTGAGCCCAGTCGCCGACCGTGTCCAGTTCTATGCCTATGAGCGCGCTCACGTATTTGCGTCCGTCGCCGATGACCATGGCCTCTTTGACGTACGGCGAGGTCTTGAGGCTGTTCTCTATCTCCGACGGGGAGATGTTCTTGCCGCCGGAGGTGATGATGATGTGCTTGATGCGGTCGACGATCTTGACGTGCGTGCCGTCCACCCACACCCCCACGTCGCCGGTCATCAGCCAGCCGTCTGGCGTGAAGGTCTCCGCGGTCTGTTCGGGCTTGTTCCAGTAGCCGGCGAAAACGCCGGGATGCTTGGTCTGGATCTCGCCGCTGGTCTCGTCGATGCGCAAGCCGATGTCGGCATAGGGCTCGCCGACCGTGCCGAGCTTCATCCGTCCCGCGAAGTTGCAGGTGGCCACCGCCGAGTTCTCGGTCATTCCGTAGAGCTCATAGACGGGCACGCCGATGCCGATGAAGAATTCGAGCACCTCGGGCGCGATGGCGGCCGCGCCCGATCCTGCATGACGGCAGCGGCGCAGACCGATGCGCTCCTTCATGGCGCGGAACACCAGCGGCTCGCCGACGGCGTTCAGCAGGCGGGTCGCCAGAGTGTGGCTGCCGCCGTTGGCGACTTTGCGGCGGCCGATGGACGACGCCAGAGCCATGGCGAAGCGCAGACAGATCCGCTTGAAGAACGTGGCGTCGTTGCCTTTGATGGTCACCAGAGCATGCAGGCGCTCCCAGATGCGCGGCACCGCGAAGAACAGCGTCGGCTGCACCTCGCGCAAGTTCATGGTGACCGTCTCGATGGACTCGGCGAAGTTCAGCGAAGGGCCGGCGCCCACCATCGACCATGTGGAGAAGATCCGCTCGGCGACGTGGCACAGCGGCAGGTAAGTGACGATCAGGTCTTTGGGGCTGGGGGCGACGCCGTCGGGGAAGCGGTCGGTCTCGTTGACGATCTTGTCGATGCAAAAAGCGGCGTTGGCGTTGGTGAGCATGGCGCCTTTGGGCGGCCCGGTGGTGCCCGAGGTGTAGACCAGCGTCATCACGTCGCTGGTCTCGGCGGCCGCCATCCGCTGCGCCACCGCGTCCGGGTTGGCTTGGCGATGGCGGCGCCCCGTCTCGAGGAAGCTGTCCCAGAACAGCAGCCGCGGGTCGTCGTAGTCCCCGAAACCGCGGGGCTCGGTGAAAAGTATTCGCTTGACCGAGGCCGCCGCCTCTGCCGGGACTTCGAGGATCTTGTCGGCTTGTTCCTGATCCTCCGCGAAGAACACTTTGGGGTTGCAGTCCTTGACCAGGTACTCCACTTCGGAGGTGGGGTTGGTGGGATAGAGCCCCACGGCGATGCCCCGCACGGCCACGGCAGCCAGATCCAGGATCACCCATTCGGGGCGGTCCTCGGAATGGATCGCCACCACGTCGCCCACCTCGACGCCCAGCTCCAGCAGGCCGTGGGCGGCGCATTCGATCAGGTCCCAGGTCTGCTCCCAGGTGTACTCCTGCCAGATTCCGAAGTCCTTCTCGCGCATCGCCACCTGGTCGGGGCGGCGGCGCGCCCAGTCCCGGGCCAGGGACGCCACAGTCACGGTGCCCTGGGATGCAGCATCGGATGCAACATCGGCCACGGACTCGGGTGAAGCCGGTCGTTGCGAGGTGACTGTCATCCGCCCGTCTCCTTGAGTCCGTGCTTGCGATCCGGCGCTTCGTCCAGCGTCAGGCTGAACCTCGCGAACGTTAGCGCGCCTGTCTGAGCGATGCGTAGTCGCGGTCGCGGCGTTCGGACCCGATCACGGTCCTCGTCGGCGGCGGCAGCTGATTTCGTGCAAGGCGGTCACTACGCCGTTGAGCTTGCAAGCCCCGTGTCCCCCTTCCGCCAGCTCGACGAGCTCGGCCTGTCCGTCGCCCGTCACTACGCCGTTGAGCTTGCAAGGGCTTGCTCGCACTTGTCCGCAGGCGGGCAGCCGGTGCCGTTGTGATGTGGGGGGTTCGTGTGTCGTGCGATTTGTGCGGTCACGGCAGGCCGCAGCGGTCGACTCGTGAAGGCGTCTGTGTTCGGGGGGTTGTGTTTGTGTTTTATTGTGGCGGCGGGTCGGGGTTGAGGTGTCGGGTCGCGCGGGTGAGCATGGTGGCTGCTTCTTGGCGGCTGATCGGCTGGTCGGGGCAGAAGCTCAGAGGC
>JAPOUM010000037.1 GCA_026708645.1 Acidimicrobiaceae bacterium
TCGGAGTCGTCACTGCTCGCCGCCGCCGACTGCCTTCACCGAAGAAGAACCAACTGGAGGCCAAATTGCAGCAGCCGGCACCCGGGGCGCAACAAGAACAGCGTCGGCGCCGCCAAAAAATCGAACCAGAGAATTCTCTCATGACACCCTCCCCTCAACCTGAAAAAGTAGGATGTGCTCAAGAATGCTAACCACAACCCACAGGGAGACGCAAATCGTGGCCAAAACTCCAATCTTCGGACAGCATGCATGAGCAGACCAGCGTCAGAAGAGCTGATCGGCGGCCGGCCTGCCTTCGATCAGACGCCGGACCCGCAACGCGACAGGAGACAGCCCGCCGATGACTGAGCGCTTTCTGGTGACCGGCGCCGACGGATGCCTGGGCGCATGGGTGGTGCGCCTGCTGCTCGACGAGGGCGCCGAGGTGGTCGCCTTCGACGTCGGCGCCAACGACCGGCGCCACGAACTCGTGTCCGGCGGCGCGCCGCTGGGCTTCCGACGGGTCGTCGGCGACATCACCGACCGGGCCGCCGTGGCAGAGACCCTCGCCGGCATCGACCGGGTGATACATCTGGCCGCCCTGCAGGTGCCGCTGTGCCGGGCGGATCCCAGCACCGGTGCGGCGGTGAACGTTCAGGGCACGGTCAACATGTTCGAGGCGGCGCTAGAGCACGGCATCGCGCCGGTGGTCTACGCCTCGAGCATCGCCGTCTACGGCACAGCCGACGACTACCCCAGCCCGGTGCTGTCGGCTGACGACGCTCTCAAGCCCACCACTCTCTACGGCGTTTACAAGGTGGCCAACGAGCAGACAGCAGCGATCTACGCCGCCGACCACGGCTTGGCCTCGGTCGGCCTGCGGCCCCACACCGTCTATGGCGCCGGACGCGACCAGGGATTGACGTCTCAGCCGACAGCGGCGATCGCCAGCGCTCTGCGCTCAGAGCCCTACTCGGTCGACTACGGCGGCGTGCTCGACTTCCAGTACGCCCGAGACGTCGCGAGAGTGTTCATCGCTGCGGCCCGCGCCGAGTTCTCGACGCCTGCGGCGCCGGTGCTCAACACGCGGGGCCATGTCACAGCGGTTTCAGACTTCGTGGACCGGGTACGACGAATCACCGGTTTCGACGATCTGACCGCGGGCGCCGATCCGCTCCCGTTCCCTCATGCCGCGTCCCCTGCGGGCCTCGCCGATCTGCTGGGCGAGGTTGCGCCCACACCGCTCGACGACGCCATCGCCGAGACCGCCGGCATCCTCTCCGCGAGTCTCTAGCGCGAGCCGCCGGGTCTCCAGCGCCGTCGGCTAGCCGCTCGGATGACTGTGCCGAGTCGCCGGGCGTGTCATGACGCCGGTCGTGCGGGCGCGCCTCATGCGGTTGCCGGAGTGACCCCTTTGCGAAGAATGACGTTGGCGTACGTGGCCGTCTCGCCTGTGGCCACGACGACTTGAGCTTGGGCCGCTTCGCCGTAGAAATTCCGCCGGCTGAGCATCCGCACCTGTGATCCCGTCGGCAGCCATGGACTGATCGTCTCCATCAGCCGCCCGCGGAAGGTCTCGTCGATGCTGTCGCCCGGCTCGGGCGCCATGAGGGCCGCGGGCGAGTCGTAGGAGTCCAGAGCGAGGAGTTCGAGGATCGCTCCGGCCAGAGGCACCACGCCCGCGGAGTCCAGTCTGTGCTCGCTCCCGTCGGAAAGCGACGCCGCGGGGAAGTGGGCGTCGCACAGCACGACGGTGTCGCCATGGCCCATGCGCCACAGGGCGGCGAGCAAGTCGGGCGTCAGCAACGGCGAGATCCCTCTCAGCACAGCGGCGCAACGCCTCCCGATGCCGACCGGCGAGCAGAACCGCCGCTTCTCGCAACCACAAGACCATTGTATGCATCCCCGTGCGCATCCCATGCGCGACCGGACGCCCGTCCGTCGGCGCCGCAGCTCCGGAGCGCCCCGCCATCACCGCGAACGGTCGTCGCAGGATCTAGCGCCGGCAGGAAACAGGCGATCTGAGGGGGCGAGGCGATCAGGCGGATGTTCCATGTTCCATGCCGAAATCGTCCATTCACCGGCGGTGATCATCGTCTCGGTCGCGAGGCGTCCGACCGACTCGTTTGACGAAGTGCGCTCGGGGGCCTACAGTTGTGCCGTCGTGGAGGCAGCGGTGGAGGGCAAGAGCAGCAAGCTCGATGTGGCGGGCGTCAAGTCCGCCGCGACGCGCGGCCTGCGGTCCCGACGGCCCTCCGGAGAAGGTAATGCACATGTTGTGCAGCCTTGACGGCAAACCGTCCCAACAGAGGAAAGGAACCAACGGCAATGACAAATACAGCATGGAGGAAAACCAAAGCATGGCGCTTGCTCGCCGTGCTCTTGGCGTTCGCGATGCTCGCTGCAGCCTGCGGCGACGATGACGACGACGACGACTCTGAGGCTGGGTCCGGCACCGCGACGACAGCGGCGCCATCGACACCCGATGACGACGGAGGCGACGCAGTAGCTGACGACGACGGCGACGAGCCCTCAATGTCCGAAGAGCCCGACGCAACCGCCGACGACGAGCCCTCAATGTCCGAAGAGCCCGACGCAACCGCCGACGACACGATGGCGGCGATGTCCTTCGACGGCGTCGACGTGGAAGTCCTCACTTTCACGGGCCCGCAGATCGCCGAGCCGCTCCAGCGCTACGCCCCGGTGTTCAACGAACTCACCGGCGCCAACGTGCAGGTGACCACGGTTCCCTTCGGCGAGCTCTACAACAACATCCTCACTGACGCTGCCACGGGCACCAACAGCTTCGACGCATGGGTGTTCGCGCCCCAGTGGATGGTCGACTTCGCCGTTCCGGGCTACATCGAGGACCTGACGGACCGAGTAGCGGCCGACGCGGACCTCCAATGGAACGACGTGGCCCCGTTCTTCCGCGACTTCTCCGCCACCTTCCAGGGCTCGGTCTACACGATCCCCCTCGACGGCGACTTCCACATGGTCTACTACCGCTCCGACGTGCTCGAGGAGGCCGGCTTGACCCCGCCGAGGACCTGGGACGAGTACCTCGAGGTCGCTGAGGCCGTGCATGGCCGCGACATGAACGGCGACGGCGAAGCCGACTACGGAAGCTGCATCTCCAAGGCTCGCGGACAGCAGTCGTACTGGTGGATCACTTCGATAGCCGCCCCCTACGTCCAGAGCCAGGGCACCTCGGCCGGAGCGTTCTTCAACCTCGACGACTTCACGCCGCTGGTCAACAACGAGGGCTTCATCCGCGCGCTCGAGGTCTACGCCGCGACCGGCGAGTTCGGCCCGCCCGATGAGAACAACCTCGGCGTCGGCGACACCCGAGGCCTGTTCACCACAGGCCGCTGCGCTTTGACGCTCGACTGGGGCGACATCGGCACCCTCGCCGCCGACGCGGAAACCTCCACGGTCGTCGACTTGGTCGGCTCACTGGTGACGCCGGGCAGCGAGGAGGTCATCGACGCGAGCGGCAGTCTCGTGCCGTGCGACTCCAGCACTTGTCCCCACGCGGTGGACGGCGTGAACTACGCCCCGTTCGCCTCGTTCGGCGGATGGTCCGGCGGCATCAACGCCAACAGCGACGACATCACGAAGGACGCGGCATTCGCGTTCCTCTCTTACGTCTCGCAGCCGGAGCGGTCCAACCAGGACGTCACTGTGGGCGCCACCGGATTCAACCCCTACCGGATCTCGCAGTTCGAGAACATCGACAACTGGGTCACCGCAGGCATGAGCCAAGAGGCGGCTGAGGATTATCTGGGTGCCATCGGCGCCAGCCTCGCCAGCCCCAACATGGTGCTCGACATCCGCGTGCCGCAGAACCAGAGGTACCAGCAGGTAGTGCTCGACACGGTGCTCGCCCAGTTCATCGCCGGCGAGTTCGACGCTGCGGAGGCCGCCTCTGCGATCTACGACCAGTGGGAGGAGATCACAGACGAGATCGGCCGCGAGGGCCAGCTGTCGGCGTACCGCAACACACTCAACGTCACACGCTGACGGCCGTCGACAGACAACCACTAGGTAACAACTAAGTAACCGCTGAAGACCGCAGCCCCCCGGGCAGAGCAGCCTCGGAACTCATCCCTCCTCCGAGGCTGCCGCCCGTGCGGGGCGCGGTCTTTTGCGGGCTTGCGATTTTTGTTTAGTTTGTTTTGCTCGCAGTGATCAGCGAGAAGAGCGAGGGAGAGCGAGGAGCTGGCTTTGGCTGAGACTGACATCGACAAAACCGGGCACGAACCGGCGAGCCGCGATGTCGAGTTGTTCGCGCATGACACTGCCTCCAAGCGCCTGCTTCTGAGCCCGACGGTGCTGCTGGTCATATTTCTGAGCGTCGTGCCGCTCCTCTTCTCGGGGTATCTCGCCCTCTCCCGGTTTCGTTTCGTCAGGGGAGGGTTCGAGGTCAATTTCATCGGTTTCGACAATTTCGAGAAGCTGTTGGTCGGCAGCCAGCAGCGGCGCTTCGTCGGCAACTTGGAACAGACGCCGTGGTGGGCTTGGGCACTGATCGCGCTCTTCGTGGCGGCGCAGGCCGTGATGGCGGTGCAAGCGGTGCGCCGCAGCCCCGGTCACCGGGTGCGCACGGCTGTGTTGCGCATGGTGGTGCTGGCCGTCACCGCCGTCCTGGTCTACGTGGCGGTGCGCAGCCTCACTGGCGAAGGCATCCCGGGCACTCTCGTGGTCACTCTGGTGTTCGTGTTCCTGGGGGTCGCGTTGCAGTACTTCCTGGGGCTGGGACTAGCGCTAGTGGCGGCGCAGCAGCTCAGAGGCCGGCGGCTCTTCAGGACCCTCTATCTGATCCCGATGATCGTCACGCCCGTGGGCGCGGCTTTCCTGTTCCGGATGGTCACCGACACCAGCAAGGGGCCGCTGGAGCCACTATGGAAGCTGGCATTCGGCGACAGCGACTTCACCTGGGTCAACGAGCCGTGGCCCGCGCGCATCGCCATAGTGCTCGCCGACACTTGGCAGTGGACGCCTTTCATGTTCGTGATCCTGCTGGCCGCGGTCGAGAGCCTCCCGCCGGAGTTGACCGAGGCCGCCAAAGTGGACGGCGCCCGGGCCTGGTCGCAGTTCTGGCTGGTGACCTTCCCCCAATTGATCCCCGTGTCGCTCACTCTGGTGCTGATCCGCTCGATAGAGGCATTCAAGATCGTCGACCTGCCTCAGGTGCTCACCGGCGGCGGTCCCGGCACCGCCACGGAGTCACTGTCGCTGCAGGCGCTGCTCGAGTGGCGGGCCGTCAACCTCGGCGGCTCGGCGGCATTGGCCTACGTGCTTCTGTTCGTCACCACCTTCGTTGCGCTGCTCATCGTCAACTACGGTCGCCGCCGCGCCGTGGCGAGGTTCACATGAGCGCGAGCGCGAGTGTGAGCACGGGCACGAGCATGGGCTTGAACACGGGCGCTAACGAAAGTACGGGCATGAGCGAAAGCACGAGAGCATGAACGCGAGCACGACCATGAGCGAAAGCACGCAAATCAGCGCCGACCCGCCGAAGACGGTGACGGAGACGGCAGCAGCGACGGAAGCCCAGCCGGGCTGGGGTCGGGCACTGTTCGGACTCGGGCGCAACGGCGGCGGGAGGTCGCGGCTCGCTCACGATCCCCTGGCGCTCAGCCCGAGGGCCCGTGCGGGGGCTTATGCGGTGCTCGTGGCCTGGTCGCTGATCGTGCTGTTCCCGATCTACTGGATGATCACCACATCGTTCAAGACCCCGCTCGACGTGAACAGCGGACCCGTCTACCTTCCCGGCGTCGACTTCGAGGGGACCACCGAGGCCTGGGACTACATCATCAACGAGGAACCCCAGACGACTAGGGCGTTCGTCAACACGGTGGTCGTGGGAGTGGTCAGCTCGCTGCTCACCCTGGTGTTGGGCGCCTCAGCGTCCTACGGGCTGTCTCGGCTGGAGTTCCGTCCCCGCCTCGCGTCGGTAGTGGCCTTCCTCGCGGGCATCGCAGTAGCCGTGGCGACCACCATCGCAGGCCTGGCCTGGCAGATGGGCATACTGCTCGGCTTGGCGTTCTTCGCCGCATCGATCGCCACTTGGGCGCGTCGCTTCGAATTCAGGCTCAGCAACGACGACATCGCCTTCTGGCTCATCTCTCAGCGGATCCTGCCCCCGATCGCGGTGGTGCTGCCGCTCTACGTGTTCTTCCAGCAGCTGCAGCTGCTGGACACCCGCACGGCGCTGATCGTCACCTACGTCGGAGCGAACGTGCCGATAGCCATCTGGCTGCTGCGCGACTTCTTCGCCGGCATCCCCGTGCATCTCGAGGAGGCCGCGGCGATCGACGGCGCCACGCGGCCGCAGACCTTCTGGTTCGTGGTGCTGCCAGCCGCCGTCCCCGGACTGGTCGCCACTTTCTTGTTCATCATGGTGTTCGCGTGGAACGAGTTCCTCATCGCCAGCGTCCTCACTTCCGCCGACGCCCAGACCATGCCGATGCTCGTAGTCGCCCAGAACGCCACACGCGGCCCGCAGTGGTGGAACATGTCGGTGCTGATACTCATAATGTCGCTGCCGGTGATCTTGATGGCCGGTTTCTTGGAGAGGTTCATAGCGCGCGGGCTGCTAGTCGGGGCAGTCAAGGGCTAGCCGCAGGCAGTATCAGCGCAAGCATTAGCAGGAGGAGAAGATTTTATGGCCGGGATGAACCTCGACGGGGTGGGCAAGACCTACCCGGACGGCACGAGGGCTGTGCGCAGCGTGAACATGACCGTCGAGGACGGCGAATTCATGGTGCTCGTAGGGCCGTCAGGATGCGGCAAGACCACCGTGCTGCGCATGATGGCAGGCCTCGAGAGCGTCACCGAGGGGACCCTGTCGATAGGCGACCGGGTGGTCAACGGGCTCCCGCCGCGTGAGCGCGACATCGTCATGGTCTTTCAGAATTATGCGCTCTATCCCCATATGACGGTGGCGGAGAACATCGGGTTCGGGCTGCGGCTGCAGAAGGTCCCCAAGGCCGAGAGAGCCGAGCGAGTCAAAGAAGTCGCCGAGATGCTCGAGATCATCGACATCATCGACAAGAAGCCGAAGGCCCTGTCGGGCGGGCAGCGTCAACGGGTGGCGATGGGCCGGGCGATAGTCCGCCGTCCGTCGGCTTTCCTGATGGACGAGCCGCTCTCCAACCTCGACGCGAAGCTGCGTGTTCAGATGCGCTCGGAGTTGATCCAGCTCCACTCCCGGCTGAACGTGACCACCGTGTATGTGACCCACGACCAGGTGGAGGCGATGACGATGGGCGACCGCGTGGCGGTGCTGCGCTCCGTCGGCGGGGAGGGTCAACGTCCCAACCTGCAGCAGGTAGGCACGCCGCAGGAGCTCTACGAGCAGCCGGCGAACCTGTTCGTCGCCGGATTCATCGGCAGCCCGTCCATGAACTTCATAGAGACGAACATGGAGACGCAAGGCTCCGAGGTGTCCTTCATGCTCGGCGTCGACCGGGTGGTGCTGCCTGCCGGCGTGGTCGAATCGACGCCCCGGCTGCTGAACCGCGACACTCCGGTGATCGTGGGTTTCAGGCCCGAGTCCTTGAGTCTGCGCAAGAGCCACGACCACCCGAATGTGACGGTCACGGGCACGGCGGAGGTGACGGAGTATCTGGGCGCCGCTGCGCACATCACTTTCCGCAAGGCGGTGGGCATCGCCGTCGTGTCCCACCACACCGACCGTTCCACGGCTGACGCCGAGCGTCACGGTTTCGTCGCCCAAGTCGAGACCGACAGTATGCCTCAGACAGGAGATCGTGTCGAGTTCTTCTTGAGGCCGGAGCACTTCCACTTCTTCGACCCCGAAGACGGGCGCTCGCTGCGGTGATCCGCGACTCGCCAGTCGAGCGACCGAAGCGCAGATCGACGGCTCGCCAATAAAGACGATTCGCCAGTCGAATGACTCGCCAATAAAACGACCAAAGCGCAGGATGCAATGCCAAGATTGAAGATTGTCGACGTGTCTGTCCGCGACGTGCGTTTCCCCACGTCGGACACTCTCAGCGGATCCGACGCCATGAACCCGTCGCCGGACTACTCGGCGTCGTATGTGGAACTGATGACCGATCACAGCGGCCTGTCGGGTTTCGGTTTCACTTTCACGATCGGGCGTGGTTCGGACATAGTGACGCGGATGGTGGCGGAACTGGCCGAGCAGTTCGTCGGTCGGTCCGTCGGCGACGTAGCGGACATGCCCGCGTTCATGGCGGCGAGCCTCGAGGAGTTGACGCAGGACAGCTTCCTGAGATGGCTCGGGCCAGAGAAGGGAGTGGCGCATCTCGCCGCCGCGGCGGTGTTGAACGCCCTCTGGGACCTCTGGGCTCGTGCCGCGGGGGTGCCTCTCTGGCAGCTTCTCGCCGAGCTCGAGCCGCAGCAGCTGGTGAGCTGCCTGTCGATGAGGCATCTCGGCGACGTTCTCACCCCGGACGAGGCCGTCGCCATGCTGGAGGAGCGCCGCAGCGGGCATCAGCGCCGGATCGAGGAGCTCCGCGCCGGCGGATATCCGGCCTATCTCACCTCCGTCGGCTGGCTCGGATACAGCGACGAGCAGGTGCGCAACCTGGTGAACGAAGCCATCGGGCAAGGCTGGAACGCTTTCAAGCTGAAGGTGGGAGGCAGCCTCGAAGACGACCGGCGGCGCATCGCCATGGTCCG
Organism: Acidimicrobiaceae bacterium; assembly: GCA_026708645.1. Classification (GTDB taxonomy): domain Bacteria; phylum Actinomycetota; class Acidimicrobiia; order Acidimicrobiales; family Aldehydirespiratoraceae; genus Aldehydirespirator. Next base: position 8,656 of record JAPOUM010000037.1, read on the forward strand.
CGAACTGATCGGCGGAGAGCGCAAGCTCATGGTGGACGCCAACCAGGTGTGGGAGGTGCCCGAAGCCATCGAATGGATCAAAGAGCTGACCGACTGGGATCTGAGCTGGGTGGAGGAGCCGACCAGCCCCGACGACATCGCGGGCCACCGAGCCATAGCCGAGGCGGTCGCCCCGGTGCCGATCGCCAGCGGCGAGCAGGCTCACAACCGGATCATGTTCAAGCAGTTCCTCGCCAGCGGCGCCATCGGAGTGTGCCAGATCGACAGCTGTCGGATGGCGAGCGTCAACGAGAACATCCCGGTGTTGCTTTTGGCAGCGAAGTACGACGTTCCCGTATGCCCCCACGCCGGAGGGGTCGGACTCTGCGAACTGGTGCAGCATCTCTCGATGTTCGACTACATAGCGGTCAGCGCCAGCTTGGACCGCAGATGGACCGAGTACGTCGACCACCTGCACGAGATGTTCGTCTCACCGGTGCGGATCCGCGGCGGCGCATATCAACTGCCCCTCGCTGCCGGCTTCAGCTCGGAGATGACCGAGGAGGCGCTGGCGGCCTACTCGTACCCCGACGGAACCGTCTGGAAGGCACGAGCCGAGTCGTCGAACAGCCACGGCAGCTGAATCACGGCGGTTGGGCGGCGCTTGCGCTGCCGGGCAGCGCGGCGATTCTGCGCCGGCTGTCAGATGTCGATGTTGTAGGCCCGCAAGCAGGCGCCGGCCCACAGCGACGAGCGCTCGTCGTCGGTGAGGTGCGCTGTCAGCTGATCCAGAAGCGCAACAGTCTCGGCGTGGGCGCCTGCCAGCAGCGACACCGGCCAGTCGGTTCCGACCATCGACCTCCGAGGGCCGAACAAGTCGAGCACGGCCTCGGTGTGGCGACTGAAGCTGGCGGGGCGCCAAGGCGCTTCGACTTCGGTGGCCAGGCCGGAGATCTTGATGAAAGTGTGCTCCCGGGCGCTCAGGGCTCGCATCCCGTCGAGCCACGCCTCCTCGACGCGGGCGTAGTCGGGTTTGGCGAGATGATCGACGACGGCCACGAGCCCGGGAAGTTCGTCCAGAGCCTCCACGACCGCTTCGAGATGCTCGGTGCGGATCAGCACATCGAAGCTGAGACCCGCGGCCTGCACGGCGCGGAGCCCGTCGATGACCTCGGGCCGCTTGATCCAGGCGATGTCGTCGATGTCTTGGAGCATGGGCCGCACCCCGACCAGCAGCCGGTGAGAGATCGCTTCGATCTGCGCCTCCACATCGGCGGCGGCCAGATCGACCCAGCCCACGACGCCTACTACATTCGATCGGGCCGAGTCGGCCTGCTCGCACAGCCATCTGGTCTCGGCCAGCGTGGGGGCCGCCTGCACCGCGACAGTGCCGTCGATGCCCGCCGCTTCGTTCAACGGCGCGTGGTCGGCCGGCAGGTACGGGCGCGCCAGAGGGCCTTCTGACGGCATCCACGGATAGTCGCCGCGCTCCGGATCCCAGTAGTGGTGGTGGGAGTCGATGCGGATGCTCATGAACGGCTAGTGAGAATCAGACGCGGATGCTCATTCGGCTTGCTAGACGGCCGTCGATCCGGCCACGGAGGGCTCCCAGTGCTCGGGGCGGCCCGACGCCCATGCAAGGTTGAAATTCTCGGGCCCGATCACAGCCTCGACCTCGCTGAGCAGGTCTTCGGGCGGAGGCCCCTGCGCGGCGGCCGCCAGCGCCGAGTCCAGCGTGGAGATCCTGCTCGAACCCAGCAGCGTCACCTCTATGTCGTCGTTGGCCAGCGCGAACTGCACTCCCAGCGTGGACAGAGCGATCCCCGCGTCGCGGCAGTGCTCGCGCAGCCGGGCGGACACGTCCTTGATGCGGTCGGTGGCCGGGTGCCAGTCTTGCGGGCCTCGCTCGCTGATCAGCCCCATGTGCAGGATGCTGCCGTTGATCACCGCCGTGCCGCGCCTTTGCGCCACCGGTATCAGATCGGTCTGCAACGACCGGTCCATGAGGTTGTAACGGCAGTACGACAGCACGACGTCGAGCGGGAAGTTCTCCACCGCCTCGACCAGCAGCGGCAGCGGATAGCCGGTGACACCGATGTGCAGCGCCTTGCCTGCGGCTTTGAGGTCGATGAGAGCCGGCAACGCCTCGCCGAACACCACTTCTTTGTCGCCGAACTCGATGTCGTGGAGCTGATAGACGTCGACGCGGTCGGTCCTGAGTCTGCGCAGACTGGCCTCGCACATCGCGATGATGCTGTCATAGCTGAAGTCGAAACCCGTCTCCAGCGGGGCGTCGAAGCGACCCCCCTTGGTGGCCAGCACGATCTGGTCCCGCTGGCCTTCCAGCGCCAAGCCGAGCCGCTGCTCTGACAAGCCGCGGCCGTAGTAGGTGGACGTGTCGAAATAGTTGATCCCTTGGTCCAGAGCGTGATGCACCGCCGCGACAGCCTCATCGTCGCCGAGCCCGCCGTACTCGTTGCCGAGCCCCGCGCAACCGAACCCGATCCGTGAGACCTCCATGCCGGTTCGCCCGAGAGTTGCATACTCCAACGCCATCTTCGTCCTCCTCTGCTGTATCCCGGACTCTAGCCGAGTTCGATTCCGGCCATCTGCGCATGCGCTGCTCGCCCGCCTCGCGCAGAGGAGCCGCCGGAGGGGCCGCCGAGGGGCGGCACCAGACTTTCAGAACGCACAAGGCTGAGTCTAGGCAGTCTCGTATGTGAGCGCAGGCTTGGGGCTCTCAGTCAACGAGCAGAGCGGTTGGGATCGCTGCGATGCCGTTGCGGCGCGCAGGCCGACATCCATCGCCTCAATGCTGTCCGTTGCGCACCGGACGGATCAGCCATGAAGCACTGATCGCCCTCTCTCCCCCTGCCCCTCCCCTTCTTCGGCCAGTAGCAATTCTCATACCATTAGATTGCATTGAATTTTATGTGGTGATATGGTGCGCTCATGGCAGCCGGAACGGCAGCAACGACAGCACAGGCAGCAACGACAGCACAGGAACTGCACGGACCGACCGCCGCAGCGGCAGCCGACGCGCCCCCTGCCGCTGCGGCGACGACACGCAGCAAGCCGCAACTCATGCCCATCGCCCAGCTGCTAGCAGTCGTTCTGGGAGTCATGGCCATCATCTGGAACCAGCAACAAACCGCCGACAACCTGCGAACCGAACTCCGAACCGAGATCACCACCCTCCGCGGCGACATGGCCGCTCTCGAAAACAGCCTCCGCTCCGAGATCGGCGAACTGCGAGTCGAGGTTCGCTCCAACGGCCAACGCCTCGCCCGCATCGAAGGCTTCCTCGGGATCGGCACCCCCGAAGGCTCCGTCGCACCCGACGCGCCGCTCGATACCGGCAAAGGGATCGGCTAGACGGTCTCCACCGGTTGGCCTCGCAGAACGGCGAGGACTTTGTTGACGACCCGCACAGACACGTCGCGCTGGGCGGCGCCGGTGCTGGCGCCGAGATGAGGCGTGTGAACCACTCGCGGGTGGCCGATCAGGGGATGATCCGGCGGCGGAGGCTCGGGGTCGTAGACGTCGAGGCCGAGACCGCCGAGCCGTCCTTCGTCGAGCGCGGCACGGGCCGCAGCGGCGTCGATGAGGCTGCCCCGGGCGGCGTTCACAACGATCGCCGTCGGCTTGACGATCTTGAGCGCGGCGTCGTCCAGCAGCGCCGAGCCGTCCTGTTGGGCGACCGCGTGGAGGCTCACGAAATCCGAGGCCGCCAGCAACTCATCGAAGCCGACCATGGTGGCGCCGTGCTCGCGGGCCGTCTCGGGCGAGATGTAAGGATCGGCGGCCAGCACCGTCATCTCGAAAGCCAGCGCACGGCGGCCCACGGCTCGGCCGATGCGCCCGAAGCCCACCAAGCCGAGCGTGGCGCCTGCCAACTGCACGCCGGTGAAGTGTTTGCGATCCCATTCGCCTGCTGCGAGCGAGTTGTGGGATGCGGCGACCCGGCGTGCTGTGGCCAGCATCAACGCGAAAGCGTGCTCGGCCGCCGCCAGAGTGTTGGCTTCGGGCGTGTTGACCACCGCGATGCCGTTGTCGGCGGCGGCACGCAAGTCGATGTTGTCGACACCGACCCCGGCGCGTCCGACGACTCGGAGGTTCGGGGCGGCAGCGATCATCTCGGCGTCGACTCGGGTGCCGCTGCGCACGATCAACGCCGACGAATCCCCCAGCAGATCCAAGAGCTCGGCGCGGCTGCGACCCTCCGCGAAGAACGCCTCCACGCCGGCGGCGCCGGCTAGGCGGTCCGCTCCGGCAGCTCCGAGCGTCTCGGCCACCAGCACTCTGTGTGGTTGGGGCATCGCGGCCGCCTTTGCTCTCGCTCTTGTTCTTCGGCTCTTCAGTTCTTCAGCTCTTCAGCTCTTCGGAGGGCTCAGCTGCTGTTCGGATTCGGGGGGCTTCGACGCTGCTCGTGCTGTCTGAAAGAGCTGCGGGCTTGTGTCGTGGCGGCTTGGCCATGTGGCGGGGCCGTGGCCGTGGGCCGGGCTCAGGCGTCCACCCTGCGAGCGCATGATCGCAGGATGTCTTCGGCCACGTCATCCCAGAGGTCCTCGGGCTCCTCGTCGAGGTCGCTGGGATTGGGGTCGGCACGAAGCGCCTTGTCGAGACTCTGGAACTGCTTCAAGGTGAGCGCGGCACGCAAACCGTCGAACGAGCATTCGCAGAGCACCCGGGACTCGGCGGCGGTGAGGTTCTCGGTGTTGGCTTCCATGCAAGCCGCCATGAAGTTGTGCTCCACGGCGGAGCCGGCGCCGAACTCTTCGGACTCGAAGCGGTCGTCTTGTTCGGCTTCCTCCCAGGTTTCGGGGTCGGCGCTGTTGCCGCAGGCGGACAAGACGAGCAGTGACGCAGCGAAGAGTGTCCCGAAAATGCGAGGGCGGCGACTCATAGCGGACTCGAGGCTAGCGGCTGAAGCGGGGCGAACTCAGGCGCTGTCGGCGAGCTGCCGGGCGCGAGCGAACACTGCGTCGAGCATGCCTTCGCTCAGCCGGCCTGTGAACGTGTTCTGCTGGCTCGGGTGGTAGCTGCTAAGCAGTGCCCAACCCTGCGCCAGTTCAGCCTCTGCGCCGTGACCGAAACGGGGTCGTGGACCGGCGCCCAGCTCGCGCCACACCGCTTGATGGGCGAAACCGCCCAGCACCACTATCACCCGCAGAGCTCCGAGCGCCCGCAGTTCGCGTCGCAGGAACCCCGCACAGGCGTCACGCTCGGCTGGGGCCGGCTTGTTGGCGGGGGGAGCGCATTTCACGACCGAAGTCACCCAGGCGCCGCTGAGCGCCAAGCCGTCGTCGCGCCCGGCGGATTCGGGCTGGTTGGCGTAGCCGGCGCGGTGCATGGCCCGATACAGCCAGTCGCCGGAGCGGTCGCCGGTGAACATGCGGCCAGTGCGGTTGGCGCCATGAGCAGCAGGCGCCAGACCCACCACCAGCAGATGCGCCCGCGGGTCTCCGAAACCGGGCACGCCCCGAGCCCAATAATGCTGGTCGCGGTAGGCGGCCCGCTTCTCGCGCCCGATCCGCTCACGCCATTCGACCAGCCGCGAGCAGCTGCGGCAGGCGCTCACCTCGGCCTCCAGCGCCGCCAGCTCGCCGCTCAAATCACCCAACCCCAAAAGTTTCCCCGACTCGTCGTTGCTGCCCGACCCGCCGGCGCTGTCCGACTTCACAGGTTTGTCCGACTCGACAGGTCACTTCAACAGGCTTACTGTGAAACAGTGTTCGCCTTCGGCGAACTTCGGTTCGGTGCCGTTGTGATCCGCCATACTCGGTATGACTTTGTGCCGAATTCCCATCCCGCGAGCTTCGATGTAACCGTAATCGCGCATAATAACGAGCTCCGAGTGTTCGACGGGGGCAGGATCGCTGTTAAGGCGAATTCTCGAGTCCGGGTCCAGGAACGCTTGTCGCAGTCCTTCGACGGTGACCTCGTCGGTCATTTTGATCCAGCATGTCGCTGAAGGGGCTTCAAGTTCCTCGGGCTTGGTCACGTCCTTTGCGTTCAGAGCTGCCACAGCCTGCCTGTGACTAGCAGGGAAGTCGCGCTCGTAGTCAGGATTCTTATCTTTAAGGATTCCGCGAACGTCCTCAGGCAATTGCTCGATTGAGCCGGGAATCTGGACCGCGAGCAGATCCGGGCATTGCCATGCCCTTATTCGAGCTTGGCCGCTCAGCGCTTTGAACAAGCCCTTCTCGCCAGTCGAGTGAGCAGCTATCGCGATGCCGCCCTGATCTCGGACTTTGCTTAAGACCGTCGCGAAGTCGAATTCACATTGAGCGGACGAAGGCTCGGTGTCTCTTACTCCGAACTCGCCGAGGAGCCTCTCCAGCTTCTGGTCCTCCAGGGCCGGTGAGTAGATGCACAGGACATGTATTCCCTCAGTCGATTCCAGCTCGAATCCGGGCAGGATAGTGACATCGGTTCCTTGGGCGGCGGCCCTGAAGAGTGATATGTCGCGCACGCTGTTGTGATCGGTGATCGCCAGGACTGAGACGCCGGTCTCCTGGGCCTTGGCCACCATCGCACTCGTGTAGTCCGTTGCGCTCTCGAGTTGTGCAGCCTGTTCGGCTCGTTCGGCGCCCTGGAACGTGCTGCGGTAGTGGGCCGGGTTCACTTGCAGAGCGCAGCGCATGAATCGCGCGCCGGAACCGAGACTCAAGGCATTCGCGATGACATCGTCGGCGCTCATCGTCCTCTCCCAGCTCTCAGCAGCCGGCTCGTCCCGGCAGGCGGCAGCCAGCGGGATTTTAGCCGTCGGCACAGAACCGGCAGGCGCGAGGAGATCGTGTCCGCCCGTCTCGCCCGTGGGGCTTGCAGATGCTTGGCGGACTTCATGGATGATCAGGCTACGTTGTCACAGGCCATGACCCCGAAACCCAAAACAGCAAAGACGGCTGAGGCGGCTGGGCGCTCCGCTGCGGCCAAGGCCGCTGAGGGCTCTGAGGCGACGGTGGTCGTGTTCGTACGCCACGGGCAGACCCCCACCACCGGAGCGGTGCTGCCGGGCCGGGCGCCGGGGCTGCATCTCTCAACCGAGGGCGCCGCCCAAGCGCAGAGGGCCGCTCAACGTCTGGGGGCTCTGGGGCGCGTCAAGGCGATCTACGCCTCGCCGATGGAGCGCACCCTGGAGACCGCCGGCCCGATCGCCAAGGCCTGCAAGCTCAGAGTGCGGCGCAGCTCGGGGCTGATTGAATGCGACTTCGGACGCTGGACGGGGCGCAAGCTGCATCATCTGCGGCGCCGCAAAGAGTGGGCCGCCGTGCAGCATCACCCCAGCGGGTTCCGCTTCCCCGGAGGCGAGTCCTTCGCCGAGATGCAGGCTCGCGCCCTCGAGGCAGTTTCGGCCATGTGTGCCCGGCACCCCGGCGAGGTCGTGGTCGCCGTCTCGCACGCCGACGTGATCAAGGCGATCGCGGCGTCAGCGGCCGGCACTCCTTTGGACCTGTTCCAGCGGATCGTGGTCTCGCCGTGCTCGCTGACCGTCATCGCCTATAACTCTTCGGGGCCGACGCTGTTGTCGCTCAACAACACCGGCGACGACCTGTCGCCTCTGGCAGGCGCCTAACCTCTGCTGACGGGCAGGCGCCCAACCTCCTGAAACTCAACCTCTGATCCGACAGGAAGCAGCGAAGACACGAAGTCACCATGAGCGAGTCGTTCGATTTCACGACGGTCGACATGATCACTGTGGGCACGCTCGGCCCGAAAGGCCAGCGTGTCTTCTACCTGCAATGCCTGGCCGAAGGAGAGCTGGTCTCGCTCAAGTTCGAGAAAGCCCAAGCGGCCGCCATGGCCGAATACCTGCAACGAGTGCTCAACGAGATCCCGGCGACCGAGGGGGGCGACCCTCCAGTCGACCTTGACATGCGCGAGCCGGTGATCGAAGCCTGGACCATCGGGTCGATGGGTATCGCCTTCGACCAGCACGAGGGACGGCTGGTACTGGTGGCCGAAGAGTTCCAGGAAGACCCCGACTCCAGCGGCGCATCGGCGCGGTTCATGCTGACCGTCCCGCAGGTCAAAGCGCTGGTGCAGCGTGCCGGTTCGATCGTGGCCGCAGGCAGGCCGCCGTGCCGATACTGCCTGAGACCGCTGGAGCCCCTCAACGGAGACTGGTGCCCGTGCCACAACTAGGCCGGCCAGTCGAAGCTCCAACAGCGCTCTAGCCATGGCGCATGCCGACGCCGCCGACACAGACACCGACAACGCGGCTGATACTGATACTGAGGCCGAGGCTGATACTGAGGCTGAGGCCGAGGCTGATACTGACGGCGACAGCGAGTCCGAGGCCGAGGCTGCGAGTCGCTCGCCGATCCGTGACCGTCCGCCCATCGAAACCGGGCGCGCCCTGAGCCTGCTGCGCGGCGGCGAAGTGAGCCTGCTGGGCCGTATGCCCTACAGCTCGAACGCCACTTTCCTAGTCGACGTCGCTCACGAAGGCCTCGAAGCTCAGGCCGTCTACAAACCGGTACGCGGCGAGCGCCCGCTCTGGGACTTCCCGTCGGGTCTCGCCCATCGCGAAGCCGGGGCTTTCTGCATGGCTGAGGCCTTGGGATGGGATGTGGTGCCGCCAACAGTGGTTCGCGGCGACCTGCCCTTCGGAGAGGGATCGCTGCAGCTGTTCATGCCCGCTCATTTCGAGGAGCACTACTTCACCCTGGTGCAGCAACAGCAGTTCCGCGGCGAGCTGCGGCGCATCTGCGCGCTGGATCTCGCCATCAACAACACCGACCGCAAATCGGGCCACTGCCTGCTGGGCACCGACGGCACCCTCTGGGCCATCGACAACGGCTTGTCGTTTCACGCCCAGTTCAAACTTCGCACCGTGATCTGGGACTTCGCAGGCGAACCGCTGCCTGAGGACCTGACCAGAGACCTCGCCGGACTGCTCGGCGACGGCCTGCCCGAACCGCTGAGCGCGGCGCTCACGCCACTGGAGCGCGACGCCACAGTGACACGCGTCGAAGCAATTCTGGCAGAGGGCCGTTTCCCTTCCGACGACGGCGACCACCGCTGGCCCTGGCCTTTGGTCTGAGTCGCTGGCTAACCGCCGCAGGGCTCGAGCCCCAGCGGGCTTCTGTCAGCAGGCTTCGTTCAGCGGTCCGCGAGGGCTTCGCTGAGCTTCGGCATCACTTTATGCACGTCGCCCACCACACCGAGGTCAGCCACTGCGAAGATCGCCGCGTCGGGGTCCTTGTTGATGGCGATGATGTTCTTGGCGCCTTTCATGCCCACCAGATGCTGGGTGGCGCCAGAAATGCCGCAAGCGATGTAGATGTTGGGCTTGACGACTTTTCCGGTCTGCCCCACCTGATAGCTGTACGGAACCCAGCCCGCATCGACGATCGCCCGGCTCGCCCCGGGTGCTGCGCTCAGCCGCTGCGCCAGATCCTCGATGAGAGCGAAAGCTTCCGGTGCGCCCAAGCCCCGGCCTCCAGCAACGACGACATCGGCCTCGTCGAGTTTGGGGCCTTCGGATTCCTCGGTGAAGCGTTCCTTCACGACCGCGGCGCCGGCGGCGCCCGAGTCGGGCACGACGAGTTCCACCACCTCCGCGGGCGCACCGCCGACCGGCGAAGCCTCGAACGATTTGGGTCTCACCAGCCAGATGCCTGCGGAACCGCCGGTGAAGCTGGAGGTGACGTTGATCGTGCCGCCGAACACCGGCGCCACGCCCGACAGGCGGTCGCCGCGGACACGCAGGTCGACCACGTTCGACAGCACTCCGGCGTCGAGTTTCACCGACAGGCGCGCGGCCACGTCACGACCGTCGTAGGTGGTGCCGAGCAGGAAAGCATCAGGGGCTGCCACTGCCCCGGCGCCGATCGCTTCAACCACCGCTGAGGCGACCGCCACTCCCTGCATGGACCCGGCGAGGTCGCCGGTGGCGTAGACGGCGGCGGCGCCGTGCGCACCCAGTTCGGCTGCGAAATCTGAGCCGTCCGCGCCCATGAAGACTTCCACTGTGTCAGCGAGCTCGCGGGCCGCCGCCAGCATCTCCAAGGTGATAGTGGCAGCTCCGGCCGCGCCGGCCTCGCCGAAGACCCAGATCTTCTTGAGCGTCATGATCGGCTCTTCTCCACTGCCATGATCGGCGCCTCCCGTGTCGCTTTGCGCTATATCGCTTTGAGTTCTTCGAGGAAGGCCACGATGCGTTCATGGGCGTCGCCCTCGTCGGTGATCACTTCTCCCGCGGCGCGAGCCGGCGCTTCGGTGATCTCGTTGATCTCCTGGCCGGCCCCGGCCCAGCCGACCTGATCGGCGCCGATGCCGAGATCGGCGATCTTAAGCTGCTCCAACGGCTTGTTCTTGGCCTGCATGATCCCTTTGAAAGACGGGTATCTCGGCTCGACCACTCCGGCGGTCACCGACACGACCGCCGGCAGCGGGCTCTCCACCAGCTCCGAGCCGGCCTCGGTCTGGCGCCGCACGGTGGCGACACCGCTGTCGACTGAGACCTCTTTGGCGAAAGTCACCGACGGCAGTCCCAGCAGCTCGGCCACTTGGGCGGGCACCACGCCGGTGTATCCGTCGCTGGACTCGGTGGCGGCCAGCACCAGATCGGGCTCGGCTCTCGCGACAGCCGCGGCGAGCACGCGGGCGGTGCCCAAAGCGTCGCTGCCTGCCAGAGCTTCGTCGCTGATCAGCGTGGCCGAGTTCGCGCCCATGGCCAGCGCGGTTCGCAGACCGTTGACTTCGTCGTTGGGGGCCACGGACACGAGATGCACCGATCCCCCGCCGGCGCTGTCCACCAGCTGCAGAGCCATCTCTACCCCGTAGGAGTCGGACTCGTCGAGGATCAGCTTGACATCGCGCCTCAGCGTCTTGGTTCCAGGGTCCAAAGCGCCCGGATCGGCGGGATCGGGAATCTGCTTGACGCATACAGCAACCTTCATGGCTGCCAAGTTTGCCAGCATCAGAGTAGAAACGAACCCTGCTTTCACGGCAGCTCGGAAACTGCGGACGCAGCCGAAGACCGAGGCTTGGACGCTCGCCGACGCTGATGCGGCAGACTGGCGAGGATGAGAGTGCTGCTGTTGGTGAACTCTGCGGCATCGTCGGTGACGGCGCGCAGTCGGGTGGTGATCCACAAGGCGCTGTCGGCCGACCATCAGGTGGAGATGACCGAGACGGCTCGTCGCGGCCATGCCACTCGCCTGGCCCGTTCGGCTGCTTCCAACGGGTTCGACGTGGTGGTGGTGCTCGGCGGGGACGGCACGCTCAATGAGGCCGCCAACGGACTGGCCGGCACCGACACCGCTTTGGCGGCTCTTCCCGGCGGCAGCACCAACGTGTTCGCGCGCATCGTCGGGCTGCCCGACGACCCCGTCGATGCTGCCGGGCAGCTGCTGGACGCCTTGGAGCGAGACGCCGTCGCCCGGATCGGGCTCGGCGCCGTCGATGGCCGCTACTTCTTGTTCCACTGCGGAATCGGTTTCGACGCGGCCGTCGTGCAGCTGGTCGAAAGCCGCGGGCCTCTGAAACGCTGGGCAGGCCATCCGCTTTTCGTGTATGCGGCGACCAGGACCTGGCTCAATCGATCCCACCGCCGCCGAGCGCCGATGCAGGTGCGCGACGCCGACGGCGAGACCCTCGCCGAGAGCGTGTTCACGATCGTGCTCAACGCCAACCCTTACACCTATCTGGGCGGACGAGCCTTCGATCTGGTGCCCGGACTGGGCCTGCACGAGCCTCTGGTCGCGGTGACGCTGCCGTCGCTCGCGCTGAGGCGGCTGTTGCCGGTCGGCGTCAGAGCGCTGCGCTCAGGCGACGTGCGGGGCTTGACGGCGACGACGGTGCTGGAGGGCCTCAGCGACTTGACAGTCACCGCGGACCCGCCGATCGAGTATCAAGCCGACGGCGACCATCTCGGCGCCGCGCCCCGTCTGAGGATCCGCTGGGCGCCCGAAGCCCTGCGCCTCGTGCTGCCCTGAGCCCGAGCCCGCACCCGCATGCCAGCTGCGGCGACGCTGCCGTCGCTCGCGCTGAGGCGGCTGTTGCCGGTCGGCGTCGGACTGCGGGCTCAGGCGCCGCGGCCGTCGACCACGGCTCGGGCGACGTCGGGCACGTCGGTGATCAAGCCGTCGATGCCCATGTCCAGCAGCTCCGCCATGCGTCGGGCGTCGTTGACGGTCCAAGCGTTGACGATCAAACCGGCGTCATGGGCGCGACGCACGAACGACGAGTCGCACATCGCGTCGAAGGCATGCACAGCCGACATTTCGTTGGCGCGGGCTCGCTCGACGGCGTGTCGCGGCGACACGATCCCGCAGATCAGAGCTGTGGGAATCGAAGAGTCCACAGCTCGGACCGCTTGAACTGCAGCCACATTGAACGAAGAGACCACGGCTCGATCAGGCCCGAGGTAGGCCGCGATCAGACCGGCCACGGCGTCAGCCACGAGATTCTCGCTGTCGTAGTCGGGGTCGTCGGGCAGATTCTTGATCTCGAGATGCACCCCCACGCCGTCGCAGGCTTCCAGAGCCTCGGCAAGGCTGGGCACGTAATCAGGCAGCTCGTCGGCGTTCATGTGGCCGATGCGGCGCCCGTCGGCCAAGTGGGCGTCGTGATGGACCACCGCCACGCCGTCGACAGTGCGGCGCACATCGAGCTCCACCCAGTCGGCGCCGAGTTCTCGGGCCAGCCGGAAAGCCTCCAGCGTGTTCTCAGACGCTGCGTCGCCGGCGCCTCGATGCGCGATCACCGCTGCCATCCGCACAGTCTTGCACACAAGCAAACCACAGCGACTCCTGCGAGCGATCCCTGCGGGCGGGCAGACTCAGCGAGACGGAGCGGATGGTGTCGACAGACGGGGCTGCGGCAGACGGCTGGCGGTGTCGACAGACGGGGCTGCGGCAGACGGCTGGCGGCGACGACAGGCGAGCCTGCTCAGTTCGCAGCCGAGCGGCGGGGCACCGTCACCTCGATCATCGTGCCGCAAGGCGGATCGGCTGAGGCCGCCTTGATAGTGACCGAGCCGCCCAAGTCATGCACCACGAAGGTTCGCACGATGGTGAGACCGAGCCCGGCGTCACGATCCAACAGGAATCCGTCCTTCACCCCCGGGCCGTCGTCGGTGACGCTCAACGAGAGAGTCGCGGCCGAATGATCCAGTCGAACCTTTACTAGACCTTTCGATCCCTCCGGTGAGGTCGCGTGCTGGAACGCGTTCTGCACCAACTCCACGAGCACCACAGCCAACGGCATCGCGGTCTCGCCGTCAATCTCGCCGACGGTTCCCTCCACCTGTATCTTCAACGGTCGCTCGGCGGTCGTGAGGCCCTTCTCCACCAGGCGCAGCAACGGCTCCACCACCTCGTCGAAGTTCAGATCCGCGCCAGTGTCGATAGCCAGATGCTCATGCACCATGGCGATCGAAGCGATCCTTCTGGCGGAACTCTCCACCGCGATCTTCGCTTCGTTGCTGTCGAGACGGCGTGCCTGCAGCTGCAGCAGCGAACTGACCGTCTGCAGATTGTTCTTCACCCGGTGATGGATCTCACGGATGGTGGCGTCCTTGGACACGAGCAGGCGGTCATGCTGGCGCAGTTCCGACACGTCGCGCAGCATGGCGATGGCGCCGGTGATGCGGTCGTCGGCCACCATGGGATACGAACGCATCACCACCACGATCATCGAGCCCGCAGTGAACTCCGCCACCGTCGAGAACCGCCGCCAGAACGAGCGTCGGATCACCGTGTCGTCGAGTCCGAGGTCGCTGAGGCTGTGGCCCTGCACCGGGCGCATCACCCCGAGGCGGTGCAGGGCGCTGCGAGCGTTCGGGGAGGCGTAGCTGACTCTGCCCTCACGGTCGAGGACCAGCACCCCGTCCCCCACACGGGGTTCACGGAACTCGCCCACCCGCTCCATGCGGCTGTAGGGGAAGACCCCTTCTGCGATCATCTTCGCGAAACGCCCGTACAAATCGCGATACACGGTTTCCAGAGGATTCTCGTGACGGACGGGCGCGGGTGCGGCTTCACGGGCCAGCACGGCCACCGGCGCCCCGTCACAGCGGACAGGCACATAGTCGACGACACGGCGGCGCTCGCACAGCGCGATCGACGCCTCTTCCTGCACCACAATGTCGCCGCGCGGGCCTTCGCCGGGATCATCCGCCGCGGCGAGTTCCGATATCGCAGCGGTGTCGAATATCTCCGACTCGCCGCCTTCGCCGGTGACGAGGGCGTCGCTCAGCCAGGCCGCGTCCTGGCCGCGGGTGACCGTGCCGACGGGATCAACGGCATGGACTGTGGGGCCGGTGTTGGCTCGAGCGTGAGCCAGCACCACGAACCCGTCGACGGGGTCGGGCCCGGCACCGCCGGCTCGATCTGCGGCAGAGCCGACCGTATCGGGACCGACGGCGGCGGCGGACGCAGCTGAGTCGACAGCAGCGGGATCGAATCCGTCGATACAAGGCGCATACAACAGCAGATCCCCGAAAGAGAGGTCGGCCAGAGGCGCCCACGCTGCCACCAGCTGATGCAGATGATCGATGGCGCGCTCGTCGAGCGTGGTGCCGCCCCAAGCAAGCTCGCCGAGACCTACCATCGCCCTAACCACCCGATGCCCGGTCTCGACGCTCGAAGCGGTCATCCGTCATACGGCCCAACTGCGCGTCAGCCGAACCCGATCGGGTTGGAGCCTGGAGGCCCCAGCTCCACATGGGTGATCCGCGACGCTGCCACCGCTATCTCGCGGCCTTTCTCGTCGGTCAGCCACAGCACCGGCGCCTTGCCGCGCAAAGCACCCTCCACTGACGTCTTGACCGCTTCACGGTCGGTGCTCTCGGGGAGGGTCACGGTGATGGGTTGGGGATTGTCGGCGATGCCGATGCGAAGTTCCATTCTTCTCCTTGGAGTTCCGGTCGATTCAGGATTCTGGTCGCTTCGAGGCGCTGGACGGGCAGACGGCTGGGGCGGTTCGGGTGCTGGGCGGTTCGGGTGCTGGACGGGCGGTGATGGACGGGCGGACGCAAGCCCGGCCTCTGCGGTGTTCTCTTGAATGTTCTACTAGACGATCTTCAGTTCGGGGTGGGTGCGCTTGGTGGGTCCGTGAGCTTCCACCCAAGACGCCATCGCAGCGAAAACGGTCGAAGCTTCAGAGTCGGGATCCACTGCCATTATGGGTCGGCCCTGATCGCTGCCTTCGCGCAGCGGCACGGTCAGAGGCACTTGGCCGATCAGCTCCACGCCCAGAGTGCGGGCCAGCTCCGCCCCGCCGCCGGAACCGAAGAGGTGATAGCGCTTGTCGTCGTCGCCGGTGAACCAGGACATGTTCTCGATCACGGCGCGCACAGTGATGTTGACCTTCGCGAACATGAACGCAGAACGCTGCGCCACCCGCTGGGCGGCCGGGTTTGGGGTCGTCACCACGTAGGCCTCCGCCCGCGGCAGGAACTGCGAGAGCGACAGTGAAATGTCGCCGGTTCCGGGCGGCAGATCGACCAGCAGATAATCCGGGTCGTCCCAGAACACGTCGGTGAGGAACTGCTCCAAGGCTTTGTGGAGCATCGGGCCTCGCCATATCACCGGCTGGTCCTCCTGAGCGAAAAAGCCCATGGAGATGCAGCGCACTCCGTGGACTTCCGGGGGGATGATCATGTCGTCGATCACGACTGGGGCTCGGTCCACTCCCAGCATCCGCGGTATCGAAAAACCCCAGACGTCGGCGTCCACCACGGCCACGGAACGGCCTTGCGCCGCCAGAGCGATGCCCAGGTTGGCGGTGACCGACGATTTGCCGACACCGCCTTTGCCCGAGGCGATCAGCAGCGTGCGAGTGTTGTTGCCGGGCGCCGCGAAGGGGATGGCGCGGCCCTCGGCGTGTCCGTGCGAAGGCGCCGTGCCGGCAGTGGCGGCCGGGTCGCCGTGAAGCTGAGCACGCAGCTCGGCGCGCTCCTGGTCGCTCATGACCGTGAAGTCGAGGCTGACCGCGCTGACTCCGTCCAGCGGCAGCAGCGCGTCGCTGACCCTCTGCTGGATCTCGCTGCGCAGAGGGCAGCCGGCAATTGTCAAAGCGATCCGCACCTCGACGCGACCACCGTCGAAGGCGACTCCGCGGTACATGCCGAGATCGACGATGCTGCGATGCAGTTCGGGATCCTGCACCGGTCGGAGAGCCTCGACGACCTCAGCTTCCGTGATGCCCACAAGGCTAGGCTAACGGCGTGCCCCGCCTCTTCCGAAAACTCCAACTAGCTGGGCGAGTAGAAGCCCGCACGCCTCTAGGGACTGCCGCAAACAAGCGCACGACTGGAATCAGCAAGGCTGGAATGTACCCATGCTGATAGCGCTCAGGATCAAAAACTTCAAAAGCATCCGAGAAGCAAGCGTGCGCTTCGGGCCGTTCACATGTTTCATAGGCCACAACGGAGTCGGCAAAAGCAACCTTTTCGACGCGATACATTTCTTGAGCGAGCTCGCTGAACGCGACATCTCACAAGCAGCAGCTGATGTCAGGAGAGCCAGCGGCGGCACCTACTCTCCCTTGGACCTTGTCTTCGGACGCGATCCCGGCCGCACGATCGAACTCTCAGCGGACATGATAGTACCTACGAAAGTAACTGATGACTTCGGTCAATCAGCTACTCCAAGCACTACTCTGTTAACATATACTCTGGGGCTTGATTATTCGCGTGAGTCGGATCAACTAGTAGTCGCCAACGAAAGGCTCACACATGCAAAGCGAGGGGATTACGCTAAATTCGTGGGGTTTCGATCTTCCGGCAACTTTCAAACCTCGGTTGTCGCCGGGTCCAGGCGTGGTGGGCCTCTCATCTCTACTCAGAGCGATCGCATCATGCTGCACGGTGATGGAGGCAGTCGAGGGCGGCCGGCTCCTGTAGGCCGATCGCCACCCACCGTCGTAGGTGGAACCAACACCTTCGACTACCCGACGGTGCTTGCAGCCAAGAGAGAGATGTCGTCCTGGAGGGTGCTTCATCTTGAGCCGAGCGCAATGAGAACGCCTGACTCAAAATCAGCACTGCCGCACCACGTATCCGCGGATGGAAGCTGCATTCCAGCAACCCTGAACTCATTGATACCGGACAACCCCGACATCCAGGCAGAGATCGTCAACCGACTCAGACAACTGAATTCTGACATTGAAGACATCGGAGTGCATGCAGATGATGCACGAGATCAACTCGCCCTTAGAGCTCGCATTTCGGGCACAAGCAATTGGCTATATGGGCGCTCATTGTCTGATGGAACGCTTCGCTACATAGCACTCGTCTTGATGCTGGTAGACGTACGGGATCGAGCCTTGCTCTGCATTGAGGAACCCGAGAATGGCATTCACCCGTCCCGAATACAATACCTGGTGAACCTGCTCCGCGACTACGCGGTGGACGTCGATGAACGGATCGCTGACGATAATCCCCTGCGGCAAGTTGTACTCAACACACACTCACCTGAGGTTGCTCGACAATTCTCATTCGAGGACATGATATTCGTAGAAAGAGCTCTGACTAACAGCGGACCGGTCAGCGTCTTTCGCCCGATCAGGAACACCTGGCGCACGAACGCACCGATATTAGACGAAAAAGCCGCATCAAAACCTGCCTTACGTCAGGCAGTCGTCGATTTCATCGGAGGATCACCAATCAATCCAGGCTTGCTTGAAGAACAATTAGACTTTGAATTCGGATCAGCAATGCGAGGCGTCAAATTACTTTCAGCTTAATAGCTGACGGTGGCACTGATAGAGTGCGATTGTCAATAATCTAACTGATTTTAGTCCTCTTCGGGAGCTACCGGCCTTTGCTCAGTTCCAGAAATCCCTTGCAAGCAAATACCCGTACAAACATCTAATCTGACTGCCAGCGTGAGGTGCCCGAGCCGCGCCGCAAGAAGATCGATCCGCGGGACTGCTTGCGAGCCAAGGAACGTTGGGCAACGTTCGAGGTGGGTGTCCGCTCAGCGGGGCGAGCAATCGGAGGGGGGCGCGGCAGAGGCGTCGAGCGGGTGGGGGCTATAGCCTGCGCGACGATGCTGCATCTCGTGCGCCATGCTGACGCAGGCAGCCGGCAGGCCTGGACAGGCGACGACTTCCAGCGGCCGCTGGACACGTCCGGGAGAGCGCAGGCCCGAGCCATCGCCGAGGCTCTCAAGGGGCGCCCGGTGCGACGCATACTGTCGAGCCCTGCGGCACGCTGCGTAGACACGGTCGAGCCGCTCGCCGAAGCTCTGCGGATGTCGGTGACGACCACCCGCGAACTCGCAGAGGGGGCCTCCCTCAGCGACGCCCTGAGCCTTATCGACTCGTTGGCCGCTGCTGAAGGCGACTCGGTGCTGTGCAGTCACGGCGACGTCATCCCGGGCGTGGTGTGGAGGCTGGCTCGACGCGGGCTGGAGATCCCCGATTCGGGGAAATGCAAGAAAGCTTCGATCTGGGAACTGCATGCGCGCCACGGCGCCGTGTTCGCCGCCGTCTACCGGCATCCCCGCACTTTCGTGGCCGGCTGAAGGCGGCGACGGCTATCCGCCGATGATCTCGGCGTCAGGATAAAAAGCTGCCGCAGCGAACCAGAAGGTGTCGAGATGCTCGACGCCTTCCAGAGGCTCGGCGCCGTCCGAATCTGTCGGCCGGCCGAGAATGTCGTAAACCACTCCGCTCGCGGCGTCCACAAAACCGCCGCCGTCAGCCGGGGCCAGGTTCAACATCCGCCCGTCGACGGATCTCACGAACACGCCGGTGGCGCCGACGTCCCGGCCGTCGGCTATGGAAGGGGCGTCCAACGCGCTGGCCGTGCCCGGCTCGAAGAGGGCCACCAGATCGCGTCCCGCGAAGCTGAACGGCACGACCCGCTGCTCGGTGAGCGCGTCACTGCTTATGACCACGCCGTCGTCTCCGTCGCGCAGAGCCAACACTCTCGTGATCGGCGCCAGCCGGTCGTCTGAAGGTCCGTTGAACAGGAACGGACGATCGTTGGTGTCGTAGTACTCGTACGGGTTCTGCCCGTAACGGCGCGAGTGGCCGGTTTCACGGCTGAGGACGTGACCGTCCGGATAGGTCTCCAAGAACCTCTCGAAGGACACCGTCTGAACCGGGATCAGATCAAGCTGAGCGCTGGTGAGATAGCCGATCACAGCCTGGCCCGTGTAATGCGACCAGAGGCTCTCAGTCTGGCGGTCGTACATCACCAGCGACGAGTTGAGCAGCGCGCCGGAGGTGCCGAAATCCAGGACGCGCATGTCGACCCGCCGGTCATAAGCGACCGCTGAGTTGCACAGCGGGCAGTACGACACGGTGACCGGCACTCCGCCCACCGTGCCGTTGACGAGTTCGTGCCAGGTCATGATCCGCAGCGGATAGGCGCGGGCGTCGCCGTTGATCTCCAGAGCCAGCACCGGCTCCACAGCCGCGAGCCAGTCGACTTCTGCGACGGGCTCGAAATCGGGGTCCTCCAGAGACGGGATCGAATCCGACGGCACCACGCCGCGGATCTCGCCGGGATCTATCATCGGCTCGGGATGATCAGGGTGAAAGCGTTCACGCAGAGCGCTGGGCACATCCTCGCGCATCGTCGACTGGATCGGATCGGCTGAGAAAAAGGGCGCTTCGGAATCTGCGAGCGAGGCGGCCGGAGCGTCGCGGTCGGCGGCGGCGGTCTGCTCGTCGGAAGCTTCCGGATCCTCGGAGCGCCCAGGGGCGGAGACGGCGCCGCTGACCGACGGCTCGGAACCGCCGCCCTCGGCTGCGGCCGGCGCTTGCTGCGTCTGAGATCCGGTGACCGGAGCGTCCAAGTCGTCGCCTGAGCAGCCTGCAGCTCCGAGGACGGTCACCGCTGCCAGTGCCACTAGGCCGCCGCGCAGCAAGAAGGCGCGCCCACAAGAAAGCATCTTGAATGCCATAGTCGACTCAACCTAAAGGCCGCGCAAGCAGGTGCGACCCGAGAGCGTCCGGACGAGTGGATTTGCCGCCGTGGACGCTCGGCTCGCGGCACCACTGCTCGCGGAGGGTCTCCAGCGGATCGAGCAGCGACTCCGGCAGTCCGAGCAGATCGCACAGCACTGCCTGGTCGAGGTCACGACGCGTCTCGTCGCGGTACGCCTCATTGGCAGCGAGAAACTTCCGCACGCGGAACCGCGCGAAAACCTCCGACGCCTCCGAGAGCGCCTCACGGCTCAGCCGGCGGCAGTCGATCACCGGTATTGCGTCGATCCTCCCGACGGAGAGTCTCGATCTCCCCTGCTGCTGGCGAGAGCCGATCCACCAGCGTCCGATCAAACCGAGAGTCGTGTTGAGCCACAGCACAATCGGCACTTCCCAAGCAGCCGCTTCCACCAGGAAACTCGGCCATGCCATGCCGCCGATGCACATCTTGGGGCTCAGGCAAGCCCCGAGGCTTTGACTGTTCAGCCGGAACTCCATGTTGACATGAGTCCGCGAGGCCGCCGCCTGCCACACCCGGCGTGCCTGCTCCTCGGTGCAGCCCGGGCGCAGCTCGCCGTAGGAGTCGGGAGCGACTTCGAGCCTGCTCTCGCGCCCCGAGCGAACATCGTGAGCCCACAAGACCGGATACGACGACGCCCGCCACTGCTCGCCCCCGGTGTCGAGTTCACGGATCCGGAAAGGCGCTGCGTAAGCGCCGGTGCCGCGCGCGATCGGGCCCGCCGACTTCGGTTTCACGCCGATCGCGGCGTTGCCCGCTCCGGCCTTGCCGAGCTCGCCGAGCCTGGCTACCGGTATCGGCAGCGGCCGATGCCGCGGCAGGTCGAGTCGCCCGTCCAGCAGCGCCAGAGCGCTCGCAGCCAGCCGCAACTCCGACAACTGGCCGAAGCCGCCGTCAGCGAGCCTGCCGGTTCCTATGGCACCGAGGCGTTCGCCTCCGATCCTCAGCTCGCCTCCGGGATCACCGCTGCGCCCGTGAGCGATGATCGCAGCCGCGACTTCGAGCGACTGGGCGACCGTAGACGGACGAGACGCCAAACCGACCCATCGCACGTCCGGTTCCTGGGCATGGTCAGCGTCAGACTGGGGTTCGGCCTGCGCGCCGCGACGGGTCGCGACCACCAGCACCTCGGCGATGGCGGTGTCGTCGGAGAAGGCCCGATCCGTCGAACCGTGAGCGGCTATCGACACCACCACGATGTCCTCGTAATGCTTCGCCAGCAGTTCCCTGGCCGGCGCCCATGCGCTCGACGCCACGAAAGTGGCGGGCAGCACGAAGGCGATCACGCTGCCGGGCTTGACCTTCACATGCGCCAGATCAAGGAAATAAGAAGCCAGGCCGGCGTGCCCGCGACCGGCGGCGCCGCTCTTGCGGCGATAGACGCTGGTCAGCCTCGCGCTCATGGCCTCCTGCTCGGCGTCCGACGTTCCGAAGCCGGCAAAAGCGGGACGCGGAACGCCGACGCGGTCCCCTTCCTGCCCGACCGTCCGCGCGAAAGGCGGGTTCATGATCACAAGATCGGCGGATGCGTGATCCAGCACGAACCGTTGACTGGCAGCACCCGCAGCGGCGGCGGCCGCTCCCGCTGCGCTCCCGGAGGCCACCGTGCGCCCACTGCCGAAGAGCGAGGCGGCCTCGGTGTCTTCGATCAGCTCGAGCGATCCGATCGCCGCGGCCGACACGCCTTCGAGCCCGGCGCCGGCAGGGCCGTGGCGTCCGTAAGGCATCAGATGCACGTTGGTGTCGCCGAAAGCGACCGCGGGATGCACAGACGACAGCATCGAGGCGGTCACATGCACCGCAGCAGGCATGATGTCGGCGCCGACGAGCACCTGCTCCATGAACGCGGGATGCAGATCGGCGTCGTCGAGCCCGGCGCGACGCGCCCGAGCCGCGATACGCCCGTATGCGGCCGACAGCAGAGCTCCGGTGCCGCAGGCCAGGTCGGCGACCCTCAGCCCGGCCAGGTCGGTTTCATCGGAGAAGTCCGCCGCCAACCGGTCGGCAGCCAACTCCGCCAACAGGTAGGCCGACGGGGGGCGCGTGTAGAAAGTGGCCAGGAACTTCCGGTCGGCTATCAGCCTTCCGAACATCTGGCCGGCCATTTCCTGGGTGGTCGTCACGCCGATGCCGACCAGCCGCTCGGCGACCGACGCCAGCCGACCCACGACGTCGCGGAAAACGTCGGCGGGAACAGGCTTGAGCACTCGGCGGGCGATCTCGAATATCGGCCAGTAGTTGATCTTCAGGATGGAATCCCATTCGTCGAGCAGGGTGCTGGGAAGCAGTTCGCCCGACGAGCGGAGATCATCGAATGCAGCGATCTGCGGGTGCGTGGAGGAGATCGCGCAATGGAAGGTCAAGGCGTTGGCCACGATGGTCATGGCCATGCGCGAGGTCTGCTCGCCGTCAGCTTGGTGCAGCGCCTCCCCCATCGCGTCCAGCGCCGCCCGCCGCGCCGGCATGAGCAGATCACGCAAGGCGGACGCGGCATCGGAAACTCCGTCCTCGAGCACCCCGACCGCCTGGCGAGCCGCCGCTCCGACACTGCTATCGACTCGATAAGGCCGGCCAGCGCGTCCGCCGTGCCGCTGATGAACCCGCGGGCGGGGAACCGCTCGACGCTGCGGCCGTCAACGGAGCTGAGCACGCAGTAATCGAGTTCAGCTTGCGTCAAAGCCTGCGAGAGAACAGCTTGGCGCACCTCGCTGAGACTCTCGGGAATCCGCAGGGCGACCACCTGCTCCACTCGCTCCCCCGTCTCGGTCAGCGTCATGTTGAGCCTGCCGAGCGCCTCGGCCTCCACGTCGGCCGCCGGCGCATACTCCGTCTCGATGACAACTGACAAGCCTCCGGGCATGCGCACGACGATGTCGGGGGCTTTGGCTGCGGCGTCGGCGAACACGCGAGTGGACTCGGCCTCGACGACCCAGCGCGGGTGCATGGCGTCGAGCGCGGCGGCCAGACGGTCATTCACGGTCGCCTCGCGTGTGCGTGCCTTTCTAGCCATGCCGAGTCACCCCCTTTTCGCTTCCTTCGCCTATTCCTCTGCTCGGGCCTTCCGCTCGGGGCCTCTGCTCGGGCCTTCCGCTCGGGGCCTCTGCTCGGGCCTTCCGCTCGGGCGACCCTAGGCCGCTCTTGTTGATGCATCGGGCAACCTAGCTCAGGGCTGTGACACTTCGGTGCATCCTGGATGATCCCACACCGGCATCTCGGAGGTGTCCGCCTGCCGGCGGGGGCCGCGGCGCGTAATGTTGCGGCCACTGAGGGCCTCGAGACGGCAGGCGAACATCTGCCCGCCCGCAAACCGCCACCCACCGACGACAGGAGTCGACTCATGAACGACCGCCAAACAGCCATCGCCCGCAATCCGTCCGCTGAAGCCGCCTCAGCCGCAGGCGACGGCTACCAGGTCAGGGTGCTGGAGCCCAGCCCTCCGGCGGTGACGAGCGAGCCGTTCTTCGCAGACGATCCCGCTCACATGGATCCGCGCGGCGCCGCCGGCGGCCCGGTTGTGACACCGCACAGCGGCGGTGACCTGAGCTGGGATGACCTCATCGCCCAACAGCGGCCCGACCTGGCCGACTTCGCAGCCGAGCGCTGGCTCGGCGCCCGCCGACAGCTGCCCGACCTGCCGACGGGCTACCCAGATTCGCTCATGGACTATCACCGCCTCGCCTACTCGGTGGTGGCCGAGGCCCGCCACCGGAGCAACGGCAAGTTCGGGTTGCGCTACGTGCGCGGCGGCTTCGGGACGCCCTTCTTCGGCGACGACGTCCAAGTGAGAGTCGACGGCGACCAGCTGGTGGTTCAACGCGGCGACCGGGTGCAGACCGCCGGCATCACCACTCTCAGAGCCGCGGGCGAGTTCGTGGGAGTAGCGCCGGGCGTCACGGCGGCCGAACACGACAGCCCCGAACTCGGCGACCTCGACCGACCCCTCGATGCCAGCAGCGCTGTCGGCGGTTTCCTCGGCGCCTGGTTCGGGCTGGCCACCGCAGCTTTGGAAGAACTGCGGTTCACTCCTGGCGTGATCGACCCTGAAAGGGTGCAACTCTGGCCGGGCCATCTCGATCCTGCCATGGCCGCAGGCGACGCCGCGGGGGGCGGGCGCGCCACTTTCGGGTTCTCACCCGGCGATCACGCCCACGACGAGCCCTACGTGTATGCGGCCGCTTGGGGCGACGTCGACCGCAGCGAAGGATTCTGGAACGAAACCAACTTCAACGGAGCGTCGCTGCCGTGGCGCGAACTCTCCGAAGCCGACGACCACTACCGCGCCGCGGTCGACTTCTTGAAGCACGCATACAGCCTGCTCAACCTCTGAGAGCAGCCCGCAGGCCCTGTCGCTCGGCCAGAGCCACCAGCTCGGGCGGTCGGGACTCGAGCCCGTCGAAGGCTTCCAAGTCGGCTCGTGCGCCCTCGCTGTCGCCTTTCTGCCAACGCGTGAAGGACCGGTAGAGGAGCGCCGCCGGATTCCGAGGGTCCGCATCGACGGCAGCGTCGAGATATCCGGTTCCCAACTCCACCAGCTCCGGATCGGAACTGCGGACCAGCAGCCAGCCCCAGCCGGCCAGCACTTCGGCGTCTCCAGGAATCGACTGCAGCACCCAGTCCAGCAGCTGCAGAGCCGCTAGCAGATCTCCTCGCGCGGCCAGAACCTCGGCCGCGGCGAGCATGTCGGCCACTCCCAGCGAGGTCGCGGCGAACGGGGGCGGATCATCGGGCAGCGCTTCAAGTGCTTCCAGAGCGGCTGCTCCCCGGGCCTGAGCGATGCGTTCGCGCACTTGCGACCGGGCCAGCAGATCCTCGGCGAAGGGAGGCGGATCCAGCGAATCGAAGGCTTCAAGTTGTGCGGCCGCGGCAGACCCGTCTCCTTGTTCCAGGGCCACGATGGCACGGAACAAGCGGGCGTCGGGGTAGCCGGGGTCACCGGCGATGGCGTCGTCGAGGAACTCCGCAGCGGCGGCGGAATCACCCTGGCGTGAAGTGAGCCAACCCCGATACGTGAGAGCCTCGACATGGGACGGCTGCTGCTCGAGCGCTTCGTCATAGGCGGCTATGGCAGCGGAGATGTCTCCTTCGTTCAGCAGCCGTTGGGCTTCGAATACCAGCTCACGCACAGTGGCCCGCACTTCGCCGCTGATGGAGGAGTCCGCGCCCCGACTGCCCGAGAATCGAGCCACAAGAAGGCCCGCGGCACCAGCTGTGACCAGCACGACGACGATCCATGCCGCAGCGTTGCGGAGGCGCCGCCTGCCCGGTTGAGTCGCTTGTGAATGCCGCGGCTCGTCCGGGCCGAGCCGCTCCAACGACGCTTCAGACGACATGCCAGGCGCCGCGTCAGACAACGCTTCAGGCGCTGCGCCGGACGAGATCGGACGACTGCTGGGGACTCGACCCGAGCGGAGCGTCACCACCAGCACTGCGGTGATCGCCGCGCCGGCCAGCACCGGCAGGATCCACACCAGGCTGGTGATCCCCGAGCCCGACGGGTTGTAGTCGATGTCGGCGTCGTAGGCCGCCACAAGCTGATCACGGACGAAGCTGTCGCTGCGGCCCTCGTCCACCCAGACCGCGATCTGGCGCCGTATCTCGCGTGCCACGGGAACATCGCTTTCGGCGATCGACTGTCCGGCGCAGACCGGGCAAGCGAAATCTTCGGACAGTTCACGCACCCGGTCGGCGTTGGTTCTGGGCGGGCCGTCGTCGACCGCTCCGTATATGAATGCCGCGGCTGCTACCAGCAGAGCCGCCAGCCAGCTGAAGGCGCGAGCGCTCACGAGAGCCGGCTGATCACGTCGTCGATGCCGTCGGCTGTGACCCCGCCGAGCTGCTTCCACACTACGACGCCTGAGGGCGCCACCAGGTAGGACTCGGGCACGCCGGTCACGCCGTAGGCGACTGCCGCCCGGCCCGCCCCTTGTGAGACCACCGGCCAGTCGCCGCCGTGAACCGCGAAGAACTCGCGCACGTTCTCAGCGGTGTCGTCGAAGACCACCGACACCACCCGAGCGCTGCCCGAAACGGCGTGACGCTCGTCGAAGGCCGTCAGTTCGGGATGCTCGATGATGCAGGGCACGCAGGTGCTCTGAAAGAAGTTGACCACCACCCAGCGGCCGCGCCAGTCGTCCAGATCGAACGGCTCGCCGTCGATGGTCTGGCCCACTATGGGCGGCGCCAGACCTCCCAGGATCGGGCTGGTCGCCCGGCGCTGGAGCGCGGAATCGCTGGTGGCCAACACCACCACGAGCAGCCCCACCAGCAGCGCTGCGGGCACGGCTATCCAAAACGCCCGCCGACGCCAGACCGGCGAGCCGGCTGAAACTCCGACAGACGGCTCGGCACCGGCGGAGCCGCCGGATGACTCGGCGCCGCCGGTCGTCTCGACGTCATTGGCACTTCCGGCAGGCGGCTCGGCGCTGCCGGAAGACTCGCTGAGGCCTGCTTCAGGTTCCACGGCTAGGCCGCGCCGGCCGCGACAGGCGCCGCGGACGATCGAGAAGCCGGAGGCGCCTCTGAGTCGGCTCGCATGCGGCGACCGGACGGCAGCAACGACAGCGCCGTGCCGACAGCCATCACGATGCCCCCCAGCCACAACCACACCACCAACGGCTGCACCGTCACACGCAAGATCACCCGACCGCCGTCGAAGGCGTCGCCCGAGTCCGCCGACGCCTGCTGCTGCGGGAACTGCAGCACCGCCAGCGCCACGTCATCGCGCCAGGTGGAACGCACCGACGGAATGCCGATGGTCTGCGAAGCGAAGGGATAGCTGGCGATCGCCGGCGCGTAGGTTTTGGCGTCGTCGACACGCACGAAAGCGACCCGCTCGGTGCGGTTGTCATAAGGCAGCACCGCAGAGCCCAGATAGACGATCTCATGGCCCGCGAAGCTGGCCTGCTCGCCGACTTGCAGATCGAACTCGGCTTGACGCACATACGACTGGCTGGCTGCGAAGGCGACCGCCACCAGCACCACACCCAGATGCACGATCATTCCGCCGTTGCTGCGACCCACCAGGCCGCGCCAACGGTGCCGGCGCACCGCCAGCAGCGTCTGACGCAGCGCGGCTCCGCCGGCGAAGCCGCCGAGCCCGAAAGCCAGCAGCGGCGCCCAGCCACGGGCGCCTGCCAGCACCGCCGACAGCAGCGCCGCAGCGGCGACCCACATCGGCGCTATCAGTCGGCGACTCAAAGTCTGCGCCACATGCTCAGAGCCGTCGCGCCGCTGCGACCCCCACGGCAGAAGCGGCGCCACCGCCATCAGGAACAACAACGCGAAACCGATCGGACGAGTCATCCGCTCGAAATAGGGGTTGCCCACCGAGATGGTGCGTCCGTCGAAGGCTTCGACCAGCAACGGGAACACCGTGCCCAGCAGCACCACGAACGCGAACGCTGCGAACAGGGCGTTGTTGGCCAGGAACGCCGCCTCGCGCGACACCGGCGCGGTGATGCGCGAAGGCGAGCGCAGCCGTTCGCCGCGCCAGGCGATCAGCGCCAGCGACACGGCCACCACAACGGCGAAGAAGCCGAGAATCGCCGGGCCGATACCCGACTCCGTGAAGGCATGTACCGAGGCCAGAACCCCCGAGCGGGTCAAGAACGTGCCCAGGATCGTCAAAGCGAAGGTGGCGATGACCAGCGAGAGGTTCCAGACACGCAGCATCCCCCGGCGCTGTTGCACCATCACCGAATGCAGATAGGCGGTGCCGGTCAGCCACGGCAGCAGCGAAGCGTTCTCCACCGGATCCCAGGCCCAGTAACCGCCCCAGCCGAGGGTTTCGTAGCTCCACCAAGCGCCGAGCACGATGCCGAGAGTCAGGAACCCCCAGGCGGCCACGCTCCAGCGCCTAGTGGCTGCCAGCCATCCCTCGCCGAGGCGTCCCGTGATCAGCGCCGCCAGCGCGAACGCGAACGGCACGGTGAAACCGACATAGCCGAGGTAGAGGATCGGCGGGTGGAACGCCATCAAGATGTGGTTCTGGAGTAGCGGGTTGGGCCCGGGGCCGTCATAGCCGGGCGGCACGTCCACCGCGATGAAGGGGTCGGCAGGCCCGACCATGAGCACGAAAAAGAAGGCGCTCACCGCGAACATGACCACCATGGCCCAGCCGACCATCGGGTCCGCGGCTTGGCTGCGGAACTTCCACGCCATCACCACGGCGTAGCCGCACAGCACCAGCACCCAAAGCAGGATCGAGCCTTCGAGCGCCGACCAGAGCGTGGCCACGTTGAACACCGGCGGCGTGCTCGACGAGCCGTTCTCGGCCACGAACTTCACCGTGAAGTCCCGTGTGATCAGCGCTCGCTCCATCACTATCACCGCCGCCAGCGCGGCGACTGCCATCGCCACAGTGAGCTGCCGCGTGTAGCGATGCACGTCGCGGCATCGGCCGGCCAGCCCCAGAACGGTGACGACTATCCCCAGCAGTGCCGCTGCCAGCCCCGCGACGACAGCCGCCGAGCCGAGCGCTGCGTTGCTCACAGGCCGCTCACAGGCCGCTCGGCCTCAGCCCGAACGCCTCGCTCTGGTCTGCTTCGGTTATGCGTTCGTCGTATTCGTCGCGGCTGCGGTAGTCGTTGTCGTGTTTCACCAGCATCCGATCCGACACGAAATAGGACCCCGACGCCGCGGCCGGCACACCGGGCTCGGAACGGTTCTGCCAGGCGCCCTCCAGCACTACCGGCACCCCGGGCTGGAAGAGCTCGGGAGGATCGCTGAGATGGATCACGTCCACTTCGGCAGAGTTGAACTCCACAGTGAACGCCAGCGCCGGCCGGTCCTGCCAGAACACTCTCAGCGGAGGCTCGTCGGATGGAGTGCCCTGAAGGCGGAAACGATCAGAACCGAGATCGTCACGGCGCTGCAAGGCTTCGTCGGCGTTGTAGAAGAACAAGGCGGCGTCGCCGAGCAGATTCGACACGAGCAGCCCCACTGCCGCCACCACAGCCACGATCGTCAAAGCCGCCACGCCGCGGCGCAGTCGCGGCGACCGCTCGCTGCGGCTCGAGGCGAGCGGCGCTAGTGGCAACTCGTCAGCCTGGAAGCCGCTGTCGGTCTGGGCGCTGCCGGCGGCCTGGGCGCCCTCGTCATCCGGGGCGCTGCCTGCGGCCCGGGCGCTGCCGTCTGACTCGGCGACGCCGTCACCGGTGCTCATCGGCCGGGCTGGTCCGGGTGATCGCGAAGCCGGCGCATCATCCGCCGGCCTCGGATCATCAGAGTCACCGCATAAAAAGCGACTGAGGCCAAGGTCACGCCCCAGGCGCCCAGCACGTAGCAGGCGTGGCTCACTGTCGCACCTCGGCTCGCCGGGCTCGCAACGCTTCGCTGAGATCGCGATCAGAGATCTGTCGTTCCAGCCAGCCGACGCGGAAGCGGTGAATCATCATCCAAAGGATCGCCATCGCGCACACCACGAATGCCAGCACCAAGGTGAACAAGGTCAGATCCTCGAGTTTGCCGTCGGTGAGCGAGGACTCCTGATGCAGGGTGCGGTTGGCCCACCAGGTGACCGACCGGTTGACGATGGGGATGTTCACCGCGCCGATCAGTCCCACCACCGCCGCTCTCGTGGCCACCGACGCCGAGTCGCCTCCCAGTGCCCGCACCGACAGATACCCGACCATCACCAAGAACAGGATCAGGGTGGTGACGAGACGCACGTCGCCCCACTCCCAGTAGGTGCCCCAGGTGGGACGCCCCCAGAGCATCCCGGTCACCAGCGTCAGCCCGCAGAGCAGCACCCCGACTTCGGCCGCGGCGTGGGCTGCCGTGTCCCACCACAGCGACCGCCGCCACAGCCACATCAGCGAACCCGCAGCGGTGACGGCGAAAGCGGCGTAGGCCCCCAGCGCCGAGGGCACGTGCACGAAGATGATGCGCACCGCGTCGCCTTGCACATCGTCGGCGGGAGCGGCCAGCAGGCCCAGCGCCGCCACCGCCGCGAAGCCGATCAGAGTCGACACCCCCAGCCAGAACGTGAAACGCGTGCTGATTCGGGCAGGGCCGCCGAGATAGCCGGTGATCCGCGGCTCGGCGACTTCGGCGTCAGCGGATTCAGAGGTCATGCGGAGAGGTCAGGCATAGAGGTCAGGCATAGAGGTCGAAGGGTCGAGAGATCTTGGAATGAGGTCATGTTTCTTCGAGCAGCGCTCCGTAGACGGACGCGCCCAGCGCCGCGTTCACCGCCGCGAAAGCCAGCAGAAGACCGACCCAGGACCAGCCGTTGACTGCCACCGTGCCGAAACCGTCGCCGAACGCCCGGCTTGCCGCGACGAGCACCGGCGCCGACACCGGCAGAAGCAGAACCGACAGGACGGCCTGTTGGGTCCTCACTCCAGCCACCACAGCACCCAGCAGGCTACCGGCGGTTGCCAAACCCAACGCGGCCGCGACTCCGGTCGCCGCCACCAGCGGCACAGATTCGACAGACGCGCCGTAGAGCACTGCCACGCCGGGGATCAGCAGCACCAGAACGATCAGCAGCTGCACCGCGACGGCCGCGGACTTGCCGGCGAAAGCGGCAGCCGGCGCCATTCCGCTCAGCAGCAGCATCCGGCGGGCGCCGTCGGCGGATTCGACCGCCACCGACCGCTGCACGGTCACCACGGCGACGAAAAGCATGGTCATCGCCAGAAGTCCGGGCGTGGCCAGCTCCAGAGTCGGGCGGTTGGCGTCGAAAGCGAAACCGAAAAGCACCAGCACCAGCGCCGCGAACGGCCAGCTCTGACCGAAGGCGCTGCGGGCGCGCCATTCGATGCGCAGGTCTTTGGATGCCACCAGCGCGGCATCGCCGACGAAGAACTTCAAATCTCGCCAGAAGGTCACAGCTTCGGCTCACCGGCGACGTCGGTGGGAGCTGCGGGATCAGCGGGATCGGCGGTAGCTGCGGGATCAGCGACGTCCGGGGCATCGGCGGCGAAGCACCCGCCGGCGAGCGTCACGCTGCGATGCGCCAGATCATCCGACAGCCGCCTCTCGTGCGAGGCCAGCACCACGGCGGCGCCTGCGCCTGCCGCTGCGGTGATGATGCCGTCCACGATCCGGCGTCCCGAGCTGTCGAGACCGGCGTGGGGTTCGTCGAGCAGCCACAGCTCAGGACGCCGCAGCACGATCGTGGCCAGACCCACACGGCGGCGCTGACCCGCCGACAGCTTCGCTATCGGGATATCGCGCCGGCCTGCAGGCAGTTCGAGGCTTTCGAGCACGCCTGCGACGTCGGCGGCGCCCACTCGCGAGGCCCGAGCCCACAAGCGCAGGTTCTCCACCGCTGTCAGCTCACCGTAGAGCGCGGTGTCATGGCCCAGCAGCCCCACCCTGCGGCGCACCGCGGCCCGCTCGGTCGCCAGATCGCAACCCAGCACGTCGCCATGTCCCTGCGTCAGGCGCAGCAAGCCCGCGCAAAGATGCAACAGGGTGGTCTTGCCGGCGCCGTTGGCGCCCCGCACCAGCACCACTTCACCTGATTCGACCTCGAAGTCGACCCCTGCGAGCGCCGGGAACCGCTCCAGCAGCACCATGGCACCGCTGAGGCTCACCACTTTCACAGCAGACCCGAGTCCGGCACCAGCACCGCCCGCACGGAGCGGGGCAGTGGCCCGAGCGGCCCGTGAGCGCAGCGGACAAAATCGGGAATGCCAGTGTTACGACTCAACGAACTGCCGATTATTCAAGTGCTCTCTAAATTCTTGAGCCTCGTCCGTGCTGTGCTGCCTATGCCCGTCTCGAGAAATCTTGCTCATAGTCCGCAGCCATCGGCTTAAGCCTACCGCTGGTGCTCGCTCGACACCGGGGACGCTCATCGACGGTGGGGGCAGCGATGCCGGGGGCGTCGCCTTAAACCGGGGCGATGTCGCTCCGCCGAACGGCGGTCCCTGTGGACTGGCTCCACTTGCCTCGTCGAGCACAGCAGGATACTCTGGGATGATGCCGAGTTGTAATGGAAGGAATAATCAAATATGACAATGACCGAGAAGCATGAAACTTCTGCAAAGGCCGCGCAGGGACTGCTCACTGCCGACGACCTGCTTCGGCTCGGCAGCGAAGGAGTGCGGGGCGAACTGGTACGAGGAGTGCTGCACGAGACCATGACGAGCGGACACAGACACGGCGAGATCGTAATGAACTTGGGCGTCGCGCTCGGCAACTTCGTCAAGCCTCGTCGTTTGGGCAGCCTGGTGGCGTCCGACTCGGGAGTGTGGCTCGAGAAGGATCCCGACACTGTGCGCGAGCCCGACATAGCCTTCACATCGGCTGAGAAGATCCCTCCGGGCACGATCATTCCGGGCTACTCGGAGGCGGTGCCCGACCTCGTGGTCGAGATCAAGTCTCCCAGCGACAGTCGCCGCTACGTCACCGGCAGAGCTGAAATGTGGCTCAGCCACGGCGTGGGCCTCGTTTGGGTGGTCCACCCCGAGACCCGCAGCATCGACGTCCACCGCCCCGAACGCTCCGTCAGCACCATCGCAGACGACGGCGTCCTCGACGGCGGCGACGTGCTGCCCGGCTTCACCTGCCCCCTCGCCGACGTCTTCGAGGCATAACCGCTATCGGCGCCGCAGGCTGTCACAACTCGAGCGCCGCACGCCGAGAGGTTTCAGGCCTCGCCCTGCGGCAGGGGTCAGTCGGCGGCGGCTTTCAAGAAGTGAAGACCATGCGGGTCACCCAGTCGGCCACCAGAGCCGGCTTGGGTTCGTCCTCGATCTCCACAGTGACAGTGGTGACGACCTGCACGGCACCAGCTTTGAGTTCCACCGACTTCACCGCGGCGTGGGCGCGCACTCTCTTGCCGCGGCTCACCGGGTTGATGAACCGCACACGGTCGAGGCCGTAGTTGATCCCCATCACCAGCCCGTCGAGCGGCGGCGTCTCAGAAGGCACCGAATGCATGAGATGCACGATCATCGACAAAGTCAGGAAGCCGTGGGCGATGGTGCCGCCGAAAGGCGTCTCGGTTTTAGCTCTCTCCTCGTCGATGTGGATGAACTGATGGTCCTCGGTGCAGTCCGCGAAGGCGTTGATCTGCTCTTGGGTTATCCGGAACCAGTCTCCGTGCCCGCGCTCGCTGCCCTCGCTGGGCTTCAAGACCTCATATGCGGCTGCGGCTTTGCTCACGGGGCGTCCTTTCGTTGCCTCACCCTGCCAGCGGTGGCTGGACATGACTGACCGTCGCAGATCATCAACCTAGCCCGTATAGCCGCCCAGCAAAGCCCCAGCAAGCCCTAGCTGTGCAGGGCGATTCGTTTGCTGGGGCGCTCGGCCTCTTACGATGGGCGGCTATGAAGCTCACGCCTGCCCGACAAATCGCCCCCGCTGCCGGCAAACTCGGCGTGCTCACGCCGGGGATGGGCGCGGTGGCGTCCACTTTCATCGCCGGTGTGATCGCTGCCCGGCGCGGGCTGAGCCCGCCGATCGGCTCGATCAGCCAGATGGCGCACATTCGCCTCGGCACCAAGACCGAGAACCGCAATCCCGCGATCCGCGAGTTCGTCCCACTGGCGAGCCTCGACGACTTGATTTTCGGCGGATGGGATCCCCTGTCGGCCAACGTCCTGGAGGCGGCTCGAAGCTGCGGAGTCCTCGAAGAAGGCGACCTGGGCACCATCTCCGCCGAACTCGAAGGCGTGGTCGCCATGGACGCGGTCTTCGACAGGCGCTGGGTCAGCCGACTCGACGGGGTCCGGGTCAAGTCGCAGACATCGAAATGGGATCAGGCCCAAGCGCTGATCGACGACATCGAGAACTTCCGCAGAACCCACGACTGCGACCGGCTGGTGATGGTGTGGTGCGGCTCCACTGAGGCCTTCTCGGAAGCCTCGCCGGCGCACGATTCGCTGGAGTCCTTCGAAGCCGGTCTGAAAGCCGACGACGACACCATCGCGCCCAGCCAGATCTACGCCTACGCGGCCCTGCAAAGCGACGTGCCCTTCGCCAACGGCGCCCCCAACCTGACGGTGGACCTGCCGTGCATGGAGGAACTGGCGCAACTGCGGGGAGTGCCGATCGCCGGCAAGGACTTCAAGACCGGCCAGACCCTGATGAAGACGCTGATAGCTCCAGGGCTCAAAGCACGGATGCTGGGCCTGCAGGGCTGGTACTCCACCAACATTCTGGGCAACCGCGACGGAGAGGTGCTCGACGCCCCCGAGAACTTCAAGACCAAGGAAGTGTCGAAGCTCGGCGTCTTGGGGACGATCCTTCAGCCGGAGCTCTACCCCGACCTTTACGACGAGATCCATCATGTGGTGCGCATCAACTACTACCCGCCCCGCGGCGACAACAAGGAGGGCTGGGACAACATCGACATCTTCGGCTGGCTCGGCTATCCGATGCAGATCAAAGTCGATTTCCTTTGCCGGGACTCGATCCTGGCTGCGCCGATCGTGCTCGATCTGGCCTTGTTCATGGATCTGGCCGCCCGGGCCGGCGAGTCCGGCGTTCAGGAGTGGCTGAGCTTCTATTTCAAGGCCCCGCATCCTTCGAGTTCAGCCGAAGTGGAGCACGACCTGTTCATCCAGCAGACCAAACTCAAGAACACTCTGCGCGAGTGGATGGGCGAAGAGCCGGTCACCCACAGCGAAGCCGGCTGAAGCCCGCTTCACTTGAGCCGCCTGTTCGGCTGAAGCACCTCAATGCCGCAGCGTATGCCCGGAGCTTTAGCGAGTTTGCCGTCGGCCGTGACCAGAAGCGCAGACAGAATCTCAGCTAGCGCCACATAGATCGCGTCGTAGACGGTTGCGTTAGCCCGCAGTTCCCAGGCGCGCTCCATCAGAAGGCGGTGCGAGACTCGCTCAACTCGCAGGTCTCTGAGGTCGCTGCGGGCCAATGCCGCGCGCTTCGGATCGAGGCGACCCTCTGTTTCATGCCGTCTCCAAGCCGACACCACCTCCACGTCGAGCAACTCGGGGGCGGCGATCCGTTCGCCGCAGAGACGCCGGCGAGCGGCTTCACCGTCCGGCCCGTCATCGCCCAAAGCCAGCACCACGACGCTGGCATCGGCGACGATCACAGCGCGTCGCGGTCGGCTCGAACAGATGCCACGGAGGCTTCGAATCCGATGTTGCCGCCGGCTCGGCTGCCGGCCCGCTCAAGCATTTCGTCAAGCGTCGGAGTGCGCGCCTGCTCGCAGAGCAAATCCAACAAATACTCCTGTAATGACTGGCCGGCGCCTCCGGCACGCCGGCGGAGCGTCCGATGAACATCGCCTGGCACATTCTTTACTTGGATGCTTTTAACTTGGATGTTTTTCATGGCGCGAAGCTTAGCGCCAATATAGCGCCAATACCTGCACATTGGCGCTATAGGCAGCTACAGGCCGGCGGCGGCGCCTATGACGGCTCTCGGGTCGGCGGCCCCGGCGAAGCTGCCGTGCTCGCTGACTTCGATCAGATGCGCATGGCCGAAAGTGTGCGGCGAGTCACTGCACACCTCCGTGACATGGCCCCGCGCCGCCAGCGCGTCGTGCCATCGGTCCGCGGGCGCCTCCAACAGGACCCGGCGGCGCCTGCCGGGACGCCAAGTGGTGAACCCTGCGGCCTCGCCCGCGGCGGCGAGCACCCAGCGAGGCGCTGCGACCGCCTGCCCCGGCGACTGCCCCAGACCCAGAGTGCGAGCCAAGAGCTGCAGCAGTATCTGCGGCTGCGAGTCGCCGCCCATGGTGCCCGCCAACTGCCGCAGCGAGCCGTCGGCGCTTGTGACCAGCGCCGGCGAGAGCGTGTGCGGCGGCCGTCTCCCCGGCTGGTATTCGCCGGGATGCCCCGCCTCCAGATTGAAGCCCAGGCCGCGGTTGTGCAAGAAGATGCCGCTGCTGCCGGCCACCAGCAACGCTCCGAAACCCGCCGCGTTGGAGTTGATCAGCGACACGCCCATGCCGTCGCCGTCCACCGCGCACAGATACGTGGTGTCGCCTGAGGCGGCCGGCGCGGCGACATTGCCGGCACGGTCGGCGTCTATGGCGTCTCGGCGCGGCCCCAGTCTCGCCGGATCGAGCAACGCCCGGCCGTCGGCGCCGTCGAACAGCACCCGAACCCGGTCATGAGCAGCTTGTGACGCCGACTCGACCAGCAGATGCGCCCAACGCCCGTCGGCAGCGTCGCCGAGGTCGAGGCCGTCGGCGATCCAGGCGCCCGCCAAAGTGAGATAGCCCTGCGAAGCAGGCGGCACCGTCCACAGCACATGACCGAACGCCTCGACCCTGAGCGGATCCACCCAGCGGGCCGACGGCCGGGCCAGATCGCTCTCGGTGTGCTCCCCCGCGCCCAGAGCCAGCAGGCCCTCGCCGAACTCTCCTCGGTAGAAACCGTCGCGACCTTGCTCGATCACGGCTCTGAACGCTCTGGCCGTGCCAGGTCTTCGCACGACGGCGCCCTCGCTCAGACCCGCCGGAATGTCTGTGTTGCCCGCCACAGCAGCTGCCTCGCCGGCCCGCTCGGCCAGAAGCGGCGAGGCCGCGAATCCGCTTTCAGCCATGCGCACGGCCTCGGCCAGCACATAGGCCAGCGGCAGACGCCCGTAGCGTTCATGCAGAGCCAACCATCCGTCCACCGCGCCGGGCACGGTGACCGAGGCTGCGTCGCCGTGCAGCGGCATCTCGGTGAGGCCCCGCGCCCGCAGCCGCTCGGGATCGGCCCCCGAGCCGGCGGACCCGGAGGCGTCGAGCGCCGTCGGCGGTCCGTGCGAACCGTCGTGAACCAGCGCCCACACGTCCCCGCCGGGTCCGCACATGTGCGGCGACGTGACCGCCAGCACCGCGTTGGCGCCCACCGCGGCGTCAGCGGCCGACCCGCCCTTGCGCAGCAAGTCCACGCCGACGCCGGTAGCCAGATGATCGACGGTCGACACCATCCCCGTCGCCGAGGCGCGCGTCACAGCCGAAAGAAGTCGAGAGGAACGAAGGACAGTGGCGTCACTTGGGTTGACGTACGCGACAGCCTCGACGCGCTGTGCGACAACCGGACGGAGCCCACCTTGGCGTAGAGGCCGGCTGGCGTTACGAGACTCCGGCGGCGTTGAGCGCCCGCCGGGTCAGCACCCTGGCCAGATGGCTGCGGTAGTCGGAGTCGGCGTTCAAGTCGGTCGGCGGCGCCAGCCCCTCAGCGGCGACTGCGGCCGCTTCGGCAGCCGAAGCCCCCGAGTAGACCGCGGCCTCCACGGCTGAGGCTCGCATCGGCGTGGAGCCCATGTTGACGAGGCTCACGCCCGTGCCGCCGGAAGCGACGGCCACACCGACGATCGCCCAGTCCTGGGCCCTGCGGTTGAACTTCTGATAGTTCCAGCCGCCGTCGTCAGCCGGCACCCGGATCTCGGTGATCATCTCGTCGTCAGCCAGCACCGACT
The DNA here is from genome assembly GCA_026708645.1 of Acidimicrobiaceae bacterium. Classification (GTDB taxonomy): domain Bacteria; phylum Actinomycetota; class Acidimicrobiia; order Acidimicrobiales; family Aldehydirespiratoraceae; genus Aldehydirespirator. Next base: position 45,890 of record JAPOUM010000037.1, read on the forward strand.
CGAAGTACCCGGTGAAGAAGTTGGTGGCAGCTATCTCACGAGAACCGCCCGGCCCCCGGGCCACGATCGTGGCGCCCAGAGCCAGCACCGCTGCCGGGAGGTCCGAAGCCGGATCAGCGTGGGCGATGGTGCCGCCGAGGGTGCCGCGATGGCGCACCGCCGGGTCGCCGACCAGCGCAGCCACCGAAGACAGCATCGGGCAGGCTTGCGCCAGCTCGGCGGAGTGCTCCAAGTCGCTGTGGCGGGTCAGCGCCCCGATGGCCACCGTGCCGTTGCTGCGGCGGATGTAGCGCAGATCGTCGAGACGGCCCACGTCCACCAGAACTCCGGGCGCGGCCAGCCGGAAACGCATCATCGGGATCAGGCTGTGGCCGCCGGCCAGCAGCTTGGCCTCGTCGCCGTGCTCGGCGAGCAGCGAGATCGCATGCTCAGCCGACTCGGCGACCTTGTAATCGAAGGCGGCAGGAATCACGATGCACCTCCCTGGGCGCTGCTGATGGCTTTCCAGACGGTCTGCGGCGAAGCCGGCATTTCCACATTGTTCACGCCCAAGTCGCGCAATGCGTCCACCACTGCGTTCATCACCGCAGGTGCGGATGCGATGGTGCCCGCCTCGCCCACGCCTTTGACTCCCATCGGGTTGGTGGGGCTCGGCGAGACATGGCTCTCCAAGCGGTATCTGGGCGCTTCCACGGCCGACGGCACCAGATAGTCGGCCAGGTTGGCCGTCACCAGCTGCCCGTCGGAGTTGTAGACGGCGTCCTCGTAGAGCGCCTGCGCGGCGCCTTGCAGGATGCCTCCGTGTACCTGGCCCTCGACTATCAGCGGGTTGATCTGCACGCCGCAGTCGTCCACCGCCACATAATCGATCAACTCGACGTTGCCCGTCTCGGTGTCCACCTCCACCACGGCGATGTGGGTGCCGTTGGGGAAGGTGAAGTTGGGCGGGTCGTATGTGACGTGGGCCTCGAGGTTGGGCTCCATGCCCTCTGGCAGGTCATGGGCGGTGAACGCCGCGAAGGCCACGCCCGCCAACGGCACTTCTGCTTCGGGAGTGCCCCTCACCCGGAACACGCCGCCGGAGAATTCGAGGTCGTCCTCGTTGGCTTCGAGCTGATGCGCCGCGATGGCCCGCGCCTTGTCGATCACCTTGTCCGCAGCCATGAACACTGCCGTCCCGCCGACCGAGAGCGACCGCGACCCGTAGGTGTCCAAACCGGTGGGGCTGACCGCTGTGTCGGAGTGCAGCACTTCCACGTCGTCGGGATCGACGCCGAGCTTGTCGGCCACGATCATCGACCAGCAGGTTTCGTGGCCTTGGCCGTGCGGCGTGGACCCGGTCACCACCTGCACTTTGCAGGTGGGCGAGATCCGCACCGTGGCAGCCTCCCAGCCGCCGGCACCGTAGGCGAGAGAAGCCAGCACCCGGCTGGGCGCCAACCCGCACATCTCCACATAGCTGGAGAACCCGACACCGATGCGCTTCGTGGATCCCGCGGCCCGGCGCTGCGCCGCCTGGGCGCGGCGGCCGGCGACATTGGCCAACGAGACCGCCTTGTCGAGCACGGCGTGATAGTCGCCGCTGTCGAACACCAGCCCCGGCGGGGACTCGTAAGGGAAGTCCTCGGCTTTGATGAAGTTGCGGGATCTGATCTCTTCGGGCGCCACGCCGACCGCCGCGGCCAGCGAGTCCATGGCCCGCTCAATCGCGTAGGTCGCCTCGGGACGGCCCGCGCCGCGGTAGGCGTCGGTCGGCACCCGGTTGGTGAACACCGCCTTGCATTCGAAGATGTAGTTGGGGATGTGGTAGCAGCCGTGGTAGAGGAAACCCCCCAGCAGCGGCACGCCCGGAGTCACCAGCTGCAGATAGGCGCCCATGTCCGCCAACAGCTTTACCCGCACCGCTTGCAGCCTGCCCTCGGCGTCGGCGGCCAGCTCGATGTGCTGCACCTGGCCGCGGCCCTGGATGGTGGACACCGCCGCCTCGGCGCGGCCCTCGGTCCAGCGCACCGGCGCGCCCCGCTGCTGAGCCAGGGCGCAGCACAGGATCTCCTCGGCGTAGACGTTGAGCTTGCAACCGAAGCCGCCGCCCACCGAGGGGGCCACCACTCGCAGCTTGTTCTCGCCGATGCCGAGCACCACCGAGGTCATCACCTTCAAGATGTGCGGAATCTGAGTGGCGGAGTACAAGGTGAGCTCGCCGCCCGCCGGCGACGGCACAGCCGCGCAGCCGCGCGGCTCCATCGGCGCCGGGATCAGACGCTGCTGCAGGTACTGCTCGGTCACCACATGGTCGGCGGAAGCGAAAGCGGCGTCGACGGCCGCCGCGTTGTCGCCCCAGAGGCCCCAGGTGTAGCACTCGTTGGTTTCCAGGTCGGGATGCACCAGCGGGGCGCCGTCGGCCACGGCGTCGGCGATCTCGACCACAGCGTCGAGGGGCTCGTAGTCCACCACCACGGCCGCGGCGCCGTCGGCGGCGGCGTAGCGCGAGTCGGCAAGGACCACCGCCACGGCGTCGCCCACGTATTTGGCCGTGCCGCGGGCCACCGGCAGATGCGTCGGGGTCTTCATGTCGGACGTCACCGGCCAAGCGCACGGCAATGCGCCTTCGCCCCACAGCGGGGCCAGATCCTCGCCGGTGAGCACCTCGTTGACGCCGTCGATGGCCAGAGCGGCCGAGCCGTCTATGTTGACGATCCTGGCGTGGGCTTCAGTGGAGCGGACCACCCCCACCCAGACAGCGCCGGGCAGGTCCAAGTCGTCGATGAACTTGGCTTCGCCGGTGAGCAGGGCCGGGTCCTCTTTGCGGAGTCGCCGCGAGCCGACGTGAGCGGCAGGTGCTGATTCTGTGACGGTCATGTCAGTCACCTCCCGTGCCGGCTGCCTGCAGCACGGCGTCGACGATGTTCTGATAGCCGGTGCAGCGGCAGAGGTTGCCTTCGAGCCCGTGACGCACGCCGTGCTCGTCGAGGCCGGGGTATTCCTCCACCAGCGAGATGGCGGCCATCACCATCCCCGGAGTGCAGTAGCCGCACTGCAGGGCGTGCTTCTCATGGAATGCCTGCTGCATGGGATGCAGAGTTCCGTCAGCCTCCGCTACGCCTTCGATCGTGGTGATTTCGGCGCCGTCGGCCTGCACCGTGAACATGGTGCAGGCTTTGGCGGATCGCCCGTCCACCAGCACTGTGCAGGCGCCGCAGCTGCTGGAGTCGCAGCCGACGTTGGTGCCCGTGAGCCCGAGTTCGTCGCGCAGCGCATGCACCAGCAGGGTGCGCGGCTCCACTTCGAGGCTCCGATGGGTGCCGTTGACGGTCAGGGTCACATTCGTCATGCGCTTCTCCCGCGTTGACCGGTTGGGGGTGCAAATGTTGCCCCATATTCGGCCCGCTGTCCAACGGGAGCGCCGCCGGCGATCTCAGCCCGCTCGGTCACGCCCGTCGATAGCGCCGGTCGGCAGTGCCGATCGTCTCACTGGAGGCCTCCGCTCAGAGCTGCCCTGGCGGCGGCCAGGTCGTCGGCGCTGGTCACCCCCACCCATTGCTGCGAGGTGTAGACCATCCGCACCGACAACTGCCCGGCGGACATCCGCTGGGCGACCACCTCGGGCAGCAGGCATTCGGCGTCCGGGTCGTCTCGATGATCCGCCCAGAACTGTTCGACGCTCTCGCCGATCCATCCGAAAGCGGCCTGCGGGAAAGCCCACAGGTTCATCGACACGACAGTCTCGTCGGGCAGCAGCGCCGGCGGTTCGACCGAACGGATCGCTCCGTCGCCGTGCCGGCTCACTCCGTGATGCTCGACGATGCCGAGCAGGCGATTCCCCGACACTCGACACACGCCGCGGCTGACCGCGCCTTTGTCCGGCAGGGTCCTGGAGAGCTGGTACCCGCACAGGCAGGCCTCGTCATCGCCCAGCCCGGCCGCCGCCTCGGCCAGCGGGGCCATCGCCGCCGGGGCGTAATAGTCGTCCGCGTTGCACACCAGGAAGGCGCCCGGCACTTCGTCCTGAGCCGCCCACACGGCATGGGCGGTGCCCCAAGGTTTGGCCCGACGCGGGCCGTGGGCGTCTTGGCGCACATAGGCGAAGGCCAAGTCGCCGTGCTGAGACGCACGAAGGCGCGCTTCGGTGTGCCGGCGCAACGCCGCCTCTATCTCGCCGCGCACCACCAGCACCACCCGCGAAGCGCCGGCTCGGGCGGCCGCAGCAACGGCGTAATCGACGAACGACTCGCCTCCGGGGCCGACCGCGGCCAGCTGCTTGTCGCCGCCGAAGCGCCGGCCGAGACCAGCCGCCATCACCAACAGAGTCAGCATCGGCGCGCCTTCAGCGCTCCAAGAGACGGCGGATGTGCTGGGTCTCGTTCACGGAACGCACCGTGCGCCGACCGTCGCTCGAAGCGGCGATGCGGGTGATGCCGCAGTAATCGACAAACAGAGCGAACGGATCCTCGAAGCCGAGCAGGGTCTGCAAGTAGACGGCTGTCACCATGCCGTGGCAGAACACCGCCACCCGGCGCGACGGGTTGCGGGTGATCACATGATCGAAGCCGCGTTGCACACGGGCGCGGAACGTCTCGTAGCCGTCCGGGAAAATCAGCGAGTGCAGGTCAGCCTCAGGATCGAAGAAGTGCGCGGTGGCGGGATCATCGGGGCTGAATTCCTCGGCCGGCACGTAACTGCGGGAGCGATGATCGGATTCGCGCAGGTCGTCGAGCGCCTCCACGGCGACGTCCAGCTTGCGGGCCAGAGGCTCGGCGGTGCTCAGAGCCCGACGCATCGTCGAGGACACCACATGATCGACCCCTTCAGCGACGAGACAGCAGGCGGTGGCTTCGGCTTGCCGGCGCCCCAGATCCGCCAGGTCGGGGTCAGCGAAGCGTCCGTCAACGGCGTCGTCGCGCACCGGCCGGGCGTGTCGGATCACGAGCAGCTCCATCGTCGGCGAGGCTACCGCCGCCGCCCGACGGCGTAAGGACGCTGTCGGCTCTGGCTGCAGATCCGCGGCGAAATGTCAACTGCGACCCGACGCGCTCTCGCCTGTCCACCTCTCCGGAGTGCGCCCGAAAGCGCGCCCGCCTAGGGACTATGCCGCCACACCGGGAACGATCCCCAGACCGGAGGCGGCAGGAAGCCGCATGGCGCCTGAGCGGATTGCGGGAGGATCGGCCACGTCGGCGGTGAACAGCCCGGAGGTGGACAAGCCGTGGGCGCGGGGGCCGGTCATGGCGTCCGCTACGGCTGCGACATGCCAGCCGTGCCCTAGTCCCACCGCCGAGTCCAGGAACGAGGTCACTGTGGCGGCGGCGCCCGCCTGCTGGGCGCGCTCGAGCACTTGCAACGCCAGGTCGGGCCCGCCGAGGGCCTGGGGTTTGACTATGAGGACGCCGATGCCGAGGCTCAGAGCCCGCACGGCGTCGGCCAGGGTGCGTACCGATTCGTCCGCGGCCGGCGCCACCGGGCTGCGCTGCGACAGAGCGGCTATGGCTTCGACCCCTGCGACGGGCTCCTCGCAGTAGGCCACGTCACAGTGCTGCACCCGCCTTAGAAACCCCAGGGCGGTCGTCTCGTCCCAGCCGCCGTTGGCGTCGAGGCGCAGTTCGGCGGCGGGGCCGATTCCGGCTCGGGCGGCTTCGACGCGCTCGATGTCGGCTGCGGGCGGCGCTGAGGCGACCTTCAGCTTCACCGCAGCGAAACCGCCGAGGACTGCGTCGCGCGCGGCCTGCTCGACCTCTGCGGGCGCCGCCGCGGCGATGAGCGCGTTCACGGCCACCTCTCGAGCTGGCGCCGCCGGCGGCGCTGAACCGGAGGCGCGGCAGCCTGCGGTCAGATGCTCGGTGATCAGATGCTCGGCCAGGTTCCGCTCGGCGCGCCGTGCCTGCAGATCGAACCAGGCCCCCGCCAGCCCGGCTCTGGCGTGGGGCGATCCGCGCAGGCTGCTGAGCAGCGCCTCCAAGCCGCCCTCGCCGGTGACGGCCAAGTCTTCGGCGGCGGCGCGCAAAGCGGTCTCGGTTTCGGGCAAACCGAGGCGCGACCAGCCCGGCAAAGGTGAGGCTTCGCCCCAGCCGGTGATGCCGTCGGCGGCGAGCGCGACCAGAAGACCCTCCCGGTGGCGGATCTCCGCGGCGCCGGTCACGAGCGGCTCGCGCAGCTCCAGCCGGAACCGATGCAAAGCCATGCTCAGCCCGACGCCGATCATGGGCTGACAGCGCTCTCTTGGACGCACATGCCGGCCTCCGCTCCAGTGGCTTCCACAGCAGTGATGAAGTCGGCGATCTTGGCTGCGGTGGTTGCGGGCTGCTCTAGATGGGCGGCGTGGCCGGCCGAGTCGATGCGAGCCACACGGGATCGCGGCAGCCTGGCCGCGAGTTGCTCGGCTATGGCGCAGAACTTGACGTCCTCAGCGCCCGCCATCAGCAGCACGGGGACATCGACCTGCCCGAGCCTGTCTGTCAGTGGCGTCATCGCCCCGGCGCCTGCCGCTGTCAGGCTGCGGGCGAGTCCCTCGGGATCCGCCGCGAGACGCTGCTCACGAGCAGTTCGACGATGGTTTTCGCCCAGCACCGCCTGCGAAGCGAACAACGGCTGGGCCATCCACTCGTCCACGAAACCCTCGAAATCCTCCAGAATGCGCTGAGCCTGCTTCGTGTCGGCCTGTCTGCGCTTCGAGCGCCGGTCGGCGTCGTCTATGCCGCCGGAGGCGCCTATCACAGTCAGCGAGCGCAGCCGTGACGCTGCGAGGCATCCCAGCGTGAGCGCCACACGTCCCCCCATCGAGTAGCCGACCAGATGGAAAGCCCCGAACTCGAGAGCCTCAGCGAGGCCCAAGACCTGCTCGGCCATGGCCTCCACGGTGTAGCGAGCCGGATCCTCGGGCGCCTCGGAGCGGCCGTGCCCCACCAGATCCGGGCAGACCACCCAGGCTGGCAGCCGGGCCGCTAGCCGGGCGGCGAGCGGTTCCATGGCGGGCCCCGAACCGGTGAAACCGTGCAGCATCATCACAGGCGCCACGCCGCCGGTGCCGGTGAAGCGTTCAGCGGCCTCCGACTCCTCACCGCCGGCGCCGAAATCGGTGACAGCCAAATCCACGCCGCCGGCTCGTATCCGGCGAGTCGCCGCCCGAGCCTCCCTGTCTTCAGCCACGCTCAGCCAGGGCCTGACGAGCAGCCTGCTGAGCAGCGGAAGCCAACTGGCGCCGCTGGGCCACGTCGGCGTCGCGGTCGATCTTCACGATCAGCAGGTCCACCCCCGGTGAGCGCATCTCGACACAGAACCGCACGGCTTCGCTCAGCTGAGCCGGAGCAGACACTTGCTGAGCGAGGATGCCGGCGAAGCCGTCGATGTCCCAGAGTTCGATGTCGTGAGGCGTGCGGAACAGGCGCTCGAAGTCTTGTGGCGGTATTCGTTCGGCCACGGGCAGCATCGAGAAGATCCCGCCGCCGTTGTTGTCCGCGCACACCACCAGCAGGTGCAAACCCAGCCGGGCCGCCGCAGTGAGGCCCGACAGATCATGCAGCAAAGCCAGATCGCCCGTGTACAAGGCCACCGGCCGGGCAGGATCCTCGGCGGCGATCCCGAGCGCGGTGGAGACCAGGCCGTCGATGCCGGCGGCGCCCCGGTTGGCGCTGCAGACCACTGACCCGGTGTTGAAAACGTATGCGTCGAGGTCCCGTACCGGCAGCGAGTTGGCGGCCAGCACCACCGAACCGGCCGGCAATGAACCCATGAGGGTGCGCGCCGTCTGCGCCGACAGCATCTGCGGGCAGCTGTCGATGGCCGAGTCCAAGGCACCGCGTGCCGCCCGGTCGAGCCGTCTCCAGGTGTCGAGCCAGCCGCCGGGCTGCTCGCGGTTCGCCGGCGGTTCGCCTCTCGTGATGCCGGCGAGAGCCTCCACCGAGGCGGCTACATTGCCGGTGAGGCGGAACACGGCCTGCTCCCAGCGGTCCTCGGGATCGATCAGCACCACATGGCGGGGCTGGGCGCGCTCCAGCCAGAGCCTCACGGGCTTGGTGGTGACAGTGCGCCCCACCAGAACTGCCGCGTCCGGCCTCAGGGCCTCGCCGAGAGCCTGGTCGGCCAGCAGATGATCGGCGGTGCTGATCACGCCTGTGGGCTTGCTGTGCTTCTGACGCCAGCCGCGCCTTGCAGGATCGGAGCGCACCTGCGCGACGGGCTCGCCGATCAGCGGCCAGCCGGCCCAGGCCGCGAAGCGTCGAGCCTCCTCGGCCCAGAGCAGCTCTGTTGCGAGTCCCCCGCCGGGCCACGGTCCGGCCACCACCACCCCGCGAGGACACTCGGCGACGATCCGTGCGAGCTGCGCCATATCCGACGCCGTTCGCGGCTCTGAACACTCCGAAGACTCTGAAGAGCTGTCAGTCCGGCGGGCTGGTCGCGGCTCGGCGGGTCGCAGCGGCGCCGTCGGTTCCAGCGGCTCGCGCAACGGCCAGTTGAGATGAGCCGGTCCAGGATCGGGAGCCGCGACAGCCGCAGCCGCCTGCTCTGCCCAGACGACAGCGTCCTCGGGGCCCGCGCCGGGGTCTCCAGGCACAGGCAGGTCGACGCTCCAACGCACCGCCGTGCCGTAGATGCCCGCCTGGTCGATGGTCTGCGGCGAACCCCATCCCCTCAGTTCGGGCGGTCGGTCGGCGCTGCAGACGATCATTGGAACCCCGCCGTGGGAGGCTTCCACCACGGCCGGCAGATAATTGGCCGCCGCCGTGCCCGAAGTGCATACCAGCACCGCCGGACGCCCCGAGGCGCGGCCCAGACCCAAAGCGAAGAAACCCGCGGCGCGCTCGTCGATCTGCACCCATGTGCGGATCCGGGGCTGCGCCGCGAAGCACAAGGTCAAAGGCGTGGAACGCGAGCCCGGGCTGATGACCGCGTGACTCACCCCCAGATCCGCCAACCGGGCCACAAAAGCCGACACAGTGTCGTAAGGGTCGTGAGAGCGCATGATCCGGTGAGCGTCGCTTCGGCCACTCAGTCCAAGGCGTCCAGGAAAGCTTGAAGCTTCACCGTCGTCTCGGCGAGTTCGTCATCGGGATCAGACTCAGAGACGATGCCCGCGCCCGCGAACAGATGCGCTGTCCCGGGCCTCGCCAGCGCGCAACGCAGAGCCACCCCCAGTTCGCCGTTGCCGTCGAGGTCGCACCAGCCCACCGGCGCCGAATACCAGCCCCTGTCGAAGCCTTCATTGCGCGCTATGAACTCCAAGGCGGCCTCTGAGGGCGCTCCGCCCACTGCCGCTGTCGGGTGCAGCGCCCCGGCGGCTCGCAGCACGTCCATGTCACTGGCCCCGGTGCGGCGGCGTTTCACCTCGGCAGTGATCGGGGTGCGCAGATGCTGCACACGGTTGAGGCGCAGCAGACCGGGCTCGGCCGGCGCCGGATCCACCAGCCCGAGTCTCGACAGTGCTTCGATCACGCCTTCCACGACTATGCGATGCTCGCGGCGATTCTTGACGGACGCCAGCAACTCCGCCGCCAGTTTCTCGTCGTCGGCGCGGTTCTGTCCGCGAGGGGCGGTGCCGGCCAGAGCCACAGCGTCGAGACGCGAGCCTCGCAGCGTGACCAGCTCTTCAGGAGTGGACCCCAGGAAGGTCGCCTGCCCGACAGTGAAGGCGAAGGTCGCGCAGTCGGGGTTGCGGCTCCGCAGTCGGTCGAGCACTCCGGCCACATCGATGCCGCGGTCGACTGCGACTGCTCGAGCCAGAACCACCTTCTCGAACTCTTCGCGTCGGACGGCGTCCACAGCCCGGCGCACCAGAGCCTTGTATTGGTGTTCGGCCTGGGTTGCTCTGTTGTCGGACTCACTAGAGGGCGTCGATGACTCGGCTGGCGCGCTGTATGGGTGTTCGACTTGGAGTGCCTCGGCGTCGAGCCCGACGGAGCGTCCGACGCTTCGACCACTGCGGCGCTCTGCCGTTGCTGCCGCCTGTTCATCAGGCTCGACAAGGCTCACCGCAGCAGCACCGATTGCGGCGCCGGTCGCGGCTTCGGCTTCAGCCTCCAGAGCGTCGAGGCGCTGTTGCAGGGCGGCGACCGCTGCGACTTCGTCGCCGTCGGATGACGCTCTGGCGGCCGCCAGCAGCCAGGTGCCGTCGGGTCGGTCGAGCACAATCGCCTCGGGCAGAACCAGCCGGCAGTCCCCGAAGCCCTCCCACACCGGGCCCTGCGTTCGCGATCGGGCATTCGCAGCATCGCAGCGAGCGTCGGCGGACGTGAACGAGAAACCGCCCACGACCAACGGCGCAGGCGCGTCATCCGGTCCGTGCCGCCGGAGTCGCGCCGCCAGCACGGCGCGTGCCGCCGAAGCCGCCGAGAAGCGGTCGTCGCCGACAGGAGCGATCTCCTCGGCGACCCCCAGAGCAGCCACGCCCAAGCCTGCGCCGGGGCGCAACCAGACGCAGCGGTCCGGTTGATCGACGGCGGCCGCATAAACCGCCAGAGGATCGATCCGCCTGCGGGCGCGGCGCGCCGCCACCACGACGGCGCAGGCTGCGGATGCGGGCTCATCGCCGATGCGGGCCATGGCCCGTTCGAACAGGGTCCTCTCGAAATGGCCGATGACCAGCTTGGTCGCCACCGGGATGAGCCGGTTCACGCTTTCGATCAGCTCGGCCCGGTCGTGGCTGCTGTGGTTGATGCTGCGCTTGAGGACTTCGATGGAGTCGTCGATGAGATTCTCGACGTTGGTGGCGTGGCGCATGGCCAGCGCAGCCATCTCTTCCACGGCCACGCCTGCGTCGATCAGGGTGCGAGCCGCGGCCAGCATCTCCACATGATCCGAAGTGAAGCCCTCGGTCTCGCCGCCGCTGTCGCTTCTGGGTCTCAAAGGGGTTATCAGCCCTGCATCGACCGCCAGATCCACCACGAATCCGGGAACCGCAGCCCGTTCGGCCAACTCAGCACGGTCCAGCAAGCGCCCCGGCTGATCCGGTTCAACCGCGGCGACGCTGTCGGGCACTCCCCCATGCTAGGAGTCGCAGCACGGCGCCCTCGCCGCCCGGCGCCGGAACCGTTGCAGGGCTGGGCTGGAACACAGACCGCGTGTGGCCGCCGCATCTGAATGTTGGCTCTCCTGGCGGATCAGCCCCTAAAATCGGCTGCATGATGCTTGCTGCCAGTGCCACGGCCATAAACATCGTCGAGTTGCTGCACATCCTCACCGTTGTGGCTGCTCTCGGTCCGGTGTTCGTTCATCCGCTGCTGCGCAGACAGATGGCCGCCGCCGGCAGTTCCGGCTATCAGCGTCTGGTGCTGTCAATGGCGTCCAACGCCCGCCGGGTCCACGGGCCGGCGCTGATCGTCGCCGGCCTGCTGGGAATCGCCCTAGTGGAAATGTCCGAAGGCGCCACTGACGTCTCCGACGGCTGGGTGATCGCGGCCATCGTGATATGGGTGACGATGGTCGGGCTGTTGCACGGCCTCGTGAGGCCGGCTCTCAAAGCCCAGGGCGGTGAAGGGTCATCGGAAGGCTCAGCCGGTGAAGCTGCGGCGGCCGCTGCCTCCAAGCGGCTCGAGACGGGGGCGGCGCTGATCTCGATCCTGTTCGTGGTGCAGGTGGTGCTGATGATCTGGCAGCCGGGCTGAGCTCACCACTTCGGGTCATCGCTTTCGGGGGCGAAGTCCTCCCATTTCGGCCTCGCCGCGGCGGCGTCTGAGCCAGCCCCCGCGTCTGAGTCCGCAGCCGAGTCCGCCTCACCGTCGGATTCCGTCCAAGCCTGCTCTTTCGCTTCAGCCGCCGGATCGGCGGATTCACGAGATTCCTGAGAGGCGCAGGCGATTCCCCAGGGGTGCGCCGGTTCCTGGGAGAGAGACGGCTCCTGGGAGAGAGACGGCTCCTGCGATGAGGCGGACGGTTCCTGAGAGGCGCAGGCGCTGTGGCGGGTTGCGGCGCCCGTGTTCACGAGCGACGCCAGCACTGTGGTCACCGGCACAGCGGCCACCAAACCCAGCGAGCCGCACAGAGTGCGCACGATCTCCACCGCTATCAGCTCAGAGTTGGCGACCATGGACAGCGACTGGTCCGAGACCGCGAACAGCAGCAGCAGCGGCAGGCCCGCCCCCGCATACGCCAGAAGCAGCGTGTTGACCGTGGCCGCGATGTGCTCGCGCCCCACCCGGATGCCCGACACGACCAGTTCACGCCGGGCTAGTCGCGGGCTGCGGTAGCGCAACTCGGACACGGTCGCCGCCTGGGTGACGGTCACGTCGTCGAGTGCCCCCAGAGCGCCGATGATGGCGCCGCCCAGCAGCAGCGCCGCCAGATCCACGTCGCCTGCGATCAAGGGCACGGTCAAACCCTCCTCGGTGGCCAGACCTGTGAACTCCGACAAGCCGAAGAAGAGCCACGACAAGGCGAGGGTCAGCCCCAGCGACGCGAGGGTGCCGGCGAGCGCCACCAGGGTCTGCGCGTTCAGGCCGTGAGTGACGAACAGGCTCACGAAGGCGATCACCGTGGCCGCCACCACAGACACCAGCACCGGATCGTTGCCGTCCAGCACCGACGGCGCCACGAAAGCGACCAGCACTGCGAGCGTGGCCGCCATCCCCGCCAGCGCCAGAGCCCCGCGCAGGCGTCCCAGCGCCACCACCACCACCGCGAACAGCCCGGCGAGCCACACCAGCGGCGTGCGCCGGTCACGGTCGACGAAGAAGTGGTAGTCGTTGGAGGCCTGATGCCCGACGATCACTTCGTCGCCGGGATCGATCCGTATCGAGACCAGGTCGACGGCGAGGTTGAACTCCGGCAGGGCCACCACCAAACCCGCGTCGGGGCCTTCGTCGATGCGGACGGTGATGGTGCGACACGACTGCGGGTTCTCAGGCGACGAGTAGCTGCACACCCGGTCGGCGACTTCCACCACTGTCGCGCTCAGGCGGTCGTAAGCGAGGCCCAGGTCGTCGGCTTGTTCACGGGCCGTGTCGCGGCCTTCGCCCGTGGGCCACAACAGCACCAGGCCCACCACCGCGGCCGCGGCCGCGGCCAGCACAGCGACCAGCACAGCGCCCAGCGCCCGGTCGTGCCGCCACTGCCGTCCCCGACTCGTCAAGTCTTGGGCCATCGGAGTTGCAGAGGTCAGGCTGCTGCCTTCGTCGGCCAGATGGCACTGAGAGCTTCCCGTATGTCTTCGGCGGGCGTGGCGTAGTCGGCTGAAATGGACTCGACGGGCTCACCCGCTTCAGCCCGCGACCGGACAGCCGACAGCGGCGCTCCGCCTTCCATAACTGCCGCCTTGTCGGTGAGGCTCACAAGCAGTCGACCACCATGGCCCCCATGGCGGGGAAGTTCCGGTGCCGCATCCGATCCCGCATTTTTGTGCAGCACGAGATGAATACCCTCGACTACCAGTGAAGTGAACGTGCGTCCGCTCTCCGCAGCTTGCCGCTTCGCCTCTTCTCCCAGACCTTCAGGCAAATTGATGATAGTGCGCATATGCCTAAGCATACGCTGCTGTCGTGTGGGGATGTTCCGCATCCAGGCCAGATCGTGGAACGGGGCGTCGGTTGGGGCTGGATTAGACCCGGGCACTCAGGTTTTGTAGCTTGGTTCGCTTGATGATGCGGCATGTGGATGACGACGACCGGCGCCGGGTGGGCTGAATGCTGACCCGAGAGTTGTCGGCGCTGCTGCGACAGGGCGATTTCGGCGCGCTGTTCCGCCGGATGGGATGGGACAACCCCGAGCGGCGCCAGCCGGTGGCGGTGGCCGACAGCGCGCTGCGCCCGGTGCCGGCAGCCGACAAGCGCGGCGTCACCGCGTGGCTGCTGGAGTGCCCCGACGGTCTGCCCCTGAGCGCGGAGCAGCATCGGGTGGTGCGCAGCCTCAAAAGGCTCAGCCGCGACCAGCTCATAGTGTTCGCCGCGCCCGACCGGCACTTGTGGCTGTGGCCCGAGCAGCGCCCGAGCGGGGTCGGCTACCGGCTGGTGGCCCACGACTATCCCGTGCAGGCGCCCACCGAGGCCTTGTTGCAGCGGCTGGCGCAGGCGTCGTTCAGGATCGACGAGGAGCCGAGCCTCACCTCCAGTTCTGTGCTGACCAGGGTGCGTCGCTCGTTCAACGCTGACAAGGTGACCAAGTCCTTCTACCGTGAGTTCCAGCAGCACCACAAGAACTTCACGATGCGGGTGGAGGGGATCCCTGCCGGCAAGGAGCGCAGATGGTATGCGTCGGTGCTGCTGAACCGGCTGATGTTCGTCTACTTCATCCAGCAGAAAGGGTTCCTGGACGACGATCAGAGTTATCTCCGCTCGCGTCTGCGGATGGTGCGGGAGCGTTTCGGCGCCGATCAGTTCTACGCGTTCTACAAGAAGTTCCTGCTGCCGTTCTTCCATGAGGGCCTGGGTAAATCCGACCGCAGCTACGCTGACGCTGGAATTGAGGCGATCATCGGCTCGGTGCCGTATGTCAACGGCGGCATTTTCGAGCCGCACGAGTTGGAGACCGCCTACGACATTCAGATCAGCGACGAGGCGTTCGAGTCGCTGTTCGACTTCTTCGATGCTTGGCGCTGGCATCTCGACGAGACCCCGACGGGCGACCCCAAAGAGATCAACCCCGATATTCTCGGCTTCATCTTCGAGCAGTACATCAACTTCACCGACAAAGGCCAGAAAGAGAAAGGCGCCTACTACACCAAGCCGGACGTGACCGGCTATATGGCCGCCTCGACGATCTTGCCCGCACTGTCCGACAGGTTCACAGCTGCCGGACTTGATGATCCGGCGGTCTTGCTGACCGGCTCGGGCGGCGACTATCTCCATGACTCTCTATCCCACGGAATAAACTTGCGGACCAGTCAGTCAGTCAGTCAGTCAGTCAGTCAGTCAGTCAGTCAGTCAGTCAGTCA
>JAPOUM010000029.1 GCA_026708645.1 Acidimicrobiaceae bacterium
CGTTCGCTTGCGGCACAGTCCCGGCTTGCACCGCGTCACGCAGTTCCGGCACCTTCTGCAAAGCAGCAGCGGTGGCAACCTGAGAGCGGGCTTCGCGTTGCGACAACCCCGCAGATGAGGCGAGCACTTCTGCTCCGCCGTCGCCGTGACGCTCCCGCCGGGCGATCAACTCCGCAGCCGCGGCCTGAGCAGCGGCGACCGCGGCGGCTATGGACCGGGTCGCGTCCAACACCATGCGCAGCTCGGCAGTGGACGCAGCGCCGACATTGACCGCGGCCAGCAGATCAGCGGCGGCTGCTCGGGCTCGGTGAGCGGCTTCCAAAACCATGAACAGCAGTATAGGACACCGGTGCGACAATCACACCCTTCTCATGCAAAATTCTTACATGGCAATCAAAAATGTTCTTCTGCGGCAAACCCCGGCACGGCAGCGAAACCCTCAACACGCAAGGCCACCGCTACAGCAACTGCCGAAACACCGACCCGAGCGCACGGTTCTCACACGACTAGTCGGTTCCCAACGAGCGCAGTTTGACAGCGAAGTTGCGAATGCGCTCGGCATAGACATCGAGGACACCGAAAGCGCCCGAGCAGAACTCGCGTCCGAGCCAGCTGTGAAGAACTGACGCTCGAACGCAGATGCTGCCCCAAGAACGGCTTCTTCCGACGCAGACCGCCACTTGATCGCCAACTGCAACACGCTGAACCCGACCCTTGTTCCCTGACACGGCGACCGCCGTTGAGCTTCGAGAAGTGCTGGGCGTTACCAGCCCACGTCAGCCATAGACTGCATCCACCCGACAATCCGGTCACGCAACCCCGCTACGGGCCAGTCCATGACCAAGAACCAGCCCGAACCGGAAACCCAGACCTAGTCTAACCCAGAGTCAAGAATCCGCTCCCAGCCACACTCTGGTGGTCAAGCCGCAGACGCCGCAGCCCGGAAGACAGTCGAGCGGATCGAAACGATGCTCTCGATGCTCACTCGCACGCTACGCCTCGGGGCTCTAACAAGTGTCTGCAATCACGCTTGAGGTCGGCCCAGTGCTCAGCCCCGGCTCGGTGAGCGTCTAATAGTTCGGCCGTGTCCGCCGTGCTGCGATGGTGCTGACAGTCATTCACCCATTGCAGATAGCTCCCATTGCGCCAGTAGTTGCGAATTTCAATGTAAGATGCGGTCATGCTGTCATAGTCACCGGCGAAGGCTGCGGTTGCGGCGGCGTCAGCTGCATCAGCGGCGTCGAGCGCTAGGAGAGCCTCAAGTATCCCCCATTGTCGGCATGCGTCTTCAGACAGCGCAACGCCCGGCGTGTAGGTGCGACCTGCGTCCTCCCACAGTGTCGTAGTGGTAGCAGCCGTAGCAGTCTCGCCGTCATCGTCGCGCCCGAGGGTCAGCGTCAGCACGACGGCCAGCCCCAGCACCAGCACCACTAGCAACAGGCCGCCTATGAGCATCTCGCGCTCACGCGCTGTAAACCGTCGTTGCTTGGGAGGCCGCGCGACGGGCTGCGCTGATCTCGACTTCACTACGGGCTGCGGTGCTGTGGGCTTGTCGCTGCACTGCCAGCAGCCATTAACTAGCTCGCACGTTTCAACGCTGCCCGGCCTCAGTCGTAGCAGGATGTCTCGCTCGGAGGCGTCTGCGGGAGGGGTGACGTCGGCGCGGCGCCAGCCGTCACCATCACGCTCGAACACTTCAACGCCGCTCTCGCTGATCCGTAGCAGGACGTCTCGTTTATCGGGGTTGTAGCTCATTCTGTGACCTCATAGTTGACCTTGGTAGCGCTCTCAGCAGGCCCGGAACTTTCACTCTGCTGAGGCTCCGGTCCAAGAAAAGATCAGGCAGCCCGGCGGGATGCGACACGCACTAAGTCCTCGATCTGTTCAAGGGGGGCACCGAACTCGTCGGACAGTTCAGCCAGCGGCTGCCCAGACCAGAACCGGTCGAGGACGTCGGAGACCCTGGCGCCCCCTCGCGCGAGAATAGGACGCCCGAAGGACCGGAGAGGATCAGCGAGAACTTCGGCCTGGGTGTAGCTCGGTAGCCGGATGCGCGACGCGTACTGGTCGGGGCCGTAGTCGATGTTGACCAAGTATTGCTCCAAGGCTTCAGCGAAGACGCGCTGCCCGTGGCGTACCACCACCAGCTCCAAAACCAGCGGGGCCGTGTCGGCGTCGGCGCTTCTGGTCGCATAGTCGAACAAGAGTTCTGCCCCGTCGGTGTAGACACGCTTCGAGGCGAGCGCGTGGTCGATGCCGATCTGACGCTTCAATTCGTCGATAGCAGGGCGGATTCGCTGCATAGGCACGCCGCTTCTGCGGACCGCTGCCACCACCAACGCCTCCGCTAGCCCCACGAACGGGATGCAAGGCGCTCGGTCTGATGCTGGATCCAGCCAAGTGATCACCGGACCCGCGGACACGGCGGGGCGATCAGCGAAACGACGGACGTACCCCCTCCCCCAAGTTGACAGCGTGGACGACGGCACGTCCAGTATCCGGGCGGCCTCGGCCACCGTGTACAAGGGAACGTCGAAACGAGGATCTTCCAGCGCGCCCGCACCTACTTGATGCAGCATCGTCTTGTCGTCACGCGCTCGCACGCTTAGACAACATAGTCGGAAACCGACTGGCGAGCTTGTTGGGATGTGTGGAGCGGATGACGAGAATCGAACTCGCATTCTCAGCTTGGGAAGCTGATGTTCTACCATTGAACTACACCCGCGAAGGCTCCCGATGGTAGCGCAGGCGATCTGCTGCAGGCGCTGCGAGCCGTGCAACAAGCTCGGTCGGCTCAGCACGACCGGTGCGAGGTCGGCTAGGTGCGACTGACGACATGTGCGGCGAGGTCGTCTGGGAGCGACCGTCAGCACGCTTAGCGAACTTGGGGCAACCCAGCGCGGCCGGCTCTGCGCGGCAGGCTCGGACGGCTAGTTCCGGACGGCTAGTTGTAGCGCACGAATACGGGACGGTCGCTGGCTGAGCGCTCCGCATCGAAGCCGTATCCGAGACCGTCGAAGCCGTTCAGGCCTCTGAGCGACTTCACCCGGTTGCGGATGATCCAGCCCGCCATCGCTCCTCTGGCCCGCTTGGCGAAGAACGAGATCATCTTCGGGTCTTTGCCGACGCTGCTGTCCAAGAAGGCCGGAGTCACCAGCCGGCCCTCCAACCGGCCCGGGTCGACCGAGCGGAAATACTCCTGCGACGCCAGGTTCACCACTGCTGCCGGCCCGGGGCTCTCGGCCAGATCCTCGTTGAGGACCGCAGTGATGCGCTCGCCCCAATAGTCGTAAAGGTCGTCGCCACGCTCGGTGGCGAGCTTGGATCCCATCTCGAGCCGGTAGGGCTGCATCAGATCCAGCGGCCTCAGCACTCCGTAGAGCCCCGACAGGATGCGCAGAATCTTCTGCGCGTGGGTGTAGTCGCGCTCGGTGAAAGTGGCCGCAGCGTCCATCCCCTGATAGACGTCACCGGCGAAGGCCAGCAGAGCAGGCCTGGCATCGCCCGGAGTGAACGGCGCCTCCCAGTCGGCGTAACGCTCGAAGTTGAGTTCGGCCAACTCCGCCGAGATCCCCATGAGAGCCGATATCTCCTCCGGCGACTTCCGACGCATCGCTTCCACCAGCGGCTCGGCGTGGTCGAGCATCCGGGGCTGGGAGTGCTTGCGGGTAGGCAACGCAGAGCTGTAATCGAGCGCTTTGGCCGGCGAGACGACGATCAGCATAGACAGGCCAAGCTACTGCCGCCGGCAGTCGCCGCAAGCGACCGCACGAATCCGCCGAGACGCCAAAGCAGCAGAATTCACTGATCACGACAACGGCAGCTTGCTCTGCGCTTGGGCGCGGTCCTGCTTGGGCTCTGCCTTGAACTCGGCTCGCAGCCACGGTGAAGTTCGCCCACCTAATGCACTGGCTCGCCGAACTGACTCACTGCGACAGTCTTCACGCAAGCTGGATTCGCCAGACGAGCTGCCAGATGAACTGCCAGATGAGCTGCCAGACGAACTGAAGACTCTGAAGCGCTAGCCTGCGCCCTCACAAGATTCAACCAACAGCGCCGGAACCCCGAACCGGTCGCACGGGCTCGGAATTTCTGGCCGAGGAAGCAGTGGCATAAGCAAGTGCGGATGGTCGAGATGCTCAGCAGGCAGACATGATCCTCTCAGACCGCTCGATCCGTGAGGCGCTGAGCGCCGGACGCATCGTGATCGACCCGCTCGACGAGCAGGCGGTGCAGCCGTCGTCGGTGGATCTGCGCCTCGCTGACAGCTTCCGGGTGTTCCGCAACCACACCTTGAGCCACATCGACGTCAAGCAAGACCTCTCCGGCTTGACAACTCTGGTGGACGCCCGATCCGACGACCCGTTCATTCTGCATCCGGGCGAGTTCGTGCTGGGCGCCACATTGGAACGGGTGACGCTGGCCGATGATCTGGTGGCGCGCCTGGAGGGCAAATCGTCGCTGGGGCGGCTCGGGCTGCTGATCCACTCGACCGCCGGCTTCGTCGATCCCGGCTTCGACGGACAGCTCACGCTGGAACTCTCGAATGTGGCGAGCCTGCCGATCACGCTGTATCCGAGCATGCGCATCGGGCAGATCAGCTTCCAGCAGATGACCACGGCCGCTGACGCGCCCTACGGGTCACGCAGCCTGGGATCGAAGTATCACGGCCAGCAAGGACCGGTGGAGTCGCGCTACTGGGAGAACTTCAGATAGCGGGCCGTAGCCGGTTAGGCGGTCGGACGCCGGGCGATGCCGCGACGGACGAAACCGGCTCGTCGCGCTGCGGGGAGAACTTCAGATAGCGGCTCGTCTATCATCGGAGCCATGCCAAGACCCACCAAGCGCCGTGTGCCCGCCGGACGGGTGACCGCCAAAGGCACCAGGCCCGAAAATTACACGCCCGAGCGTCAGACCCACACTGGTTTCGACGAGCGGGGCCCCAGTCCGATCTGGGTGCCGATCACGATGTTCAGCCTGCTGGGGTTGGGAACAGCCACGATCATCGTCAACTATATGGGCATCATCTGGGACACATCCAACGTGGTGCTGCTGGTAGGACTCGGGTTCATACTGGCGGGGATCGTCTCGGCGACGCAGTACCGCTAGTCGCAGTATCACGAGTCGCGGCCCCGCCGGCCGCAGTCAGCCCGTACCACCAACCCGTATCACATCGATGTAATTTTCCCCTGGGTTGTCCACAGCTGTGGACAACCCGCGGTCGAAGGCGCTGTGAGGGTGCGAGCGCTACTCGATCGGCGCCACCAGGTCCATGTCGTCTTGGCAGTGCCGGGGAGGCTCTGGGTCCTCATCGGGGGCGACCGTCATGCGAGCCTCGGCGCCGCAGATGGCACAGCGGTATTCGAGTTTGACTCTTCGCAAGATTCCAGGGTCGGGCGGCCCGGGCAGCGGGCGGGCCAGGTTGCGAAGCATGGCCAGGCCCAGCCGCAGCACGCCGTAACCGACGACCACAGCCACTAGCACGTTGAAGACGTCGGCCAGCAGAGCCCCCGCCACCAGACCCGTGAGTGCCAGCACGAGCAAGCCGATGTTGACGGCTCTCTCGCTCAAGACCCGCTCAGAGCCGTCTCTCATGTCTGACTCTCTGCTGGCATGTCTGACCCTTTGCTCAGCGGAGTTGACAGGCTAGGTCGAAGACGGCGGCGGCTGAACCGCCGGGGCCTGCGCTGATGGCTAGCAGCCGCCCGACACCACCCAGCCCATCGGTGATCAGGCGCAACTCTTCGGCGGCGCAAGAGTTGCCGGTGGCCACAGCCCCGCCGTCGCAGTTGACGCGTCCGGCGGGAACGTTCAGCGCCGCCGCTACCAGCAGCGCGGAGGCGGCATTGTGCTCGACAACCTCGATCCGGTCGATCTCGTCCAGTCCGACGCCCGCCGATCTCAGCGCCACAGCGACTGCCGCGGCGACTTCGCCGATTGGATCGAACGGATCGCCTGCGGCGCGGCCCATGCCGGTTATTCGTGCGATGCCCGGCGCCGGTTCCGCTTGTAGCAGGACTGCGGCTACAGCATCCGCGGGCACAGCGAAACTGGCGGCGGTCAGCAGGCCGTCATCATCGAAAGCCGGCGGCAGGCCGGCGGTCGAGCCCCAGTCGCGGATCACATCGCTGACTACGGGATCGCCTCGATACGCGCCCCGGTCGGCTGAGGGATGCGGACGAGCCTCCACAGCCACGACGGCCGGCGAGGGATCGGCGTCGGCGCGGCGTCGGCGCGACTGCTCGGCGGCGGCGTCGAGTTCTGCTCTGCTGATTCCGGCAGCCGCAGCAGCCCTCTCGGTCAAACGTGGCGCAGGCAGCAGCCCGCCAGCATCGGCGAAACGTTCGGCTACTCCACCCCAGGGCGCGCCGTAGATGCGGTTGACGGCAGCCGCACCCGGCGGAACCACAGAACACAAGCCCAATCCGACCACCATCACAGTGCGCGCCTGTCCGCTAGCGATAGCTGCGGCTGCGGTTTGCACTGCCGCCAGGCCGCTGGTCTCGGCACGGTCGATCACCATGCCGCCGATGTGGGCCGGCCAGCGCGCAGCCAGCGCGATCGCCCGTGCGACGTTGGCGCCGCAGGCGCCCACCGGATCGGCACAGCCGACGATCACCTCGTCGAGGCTGCTCGGGTCGAGCCGGGCGCTTTGCAATACCTCGCGTCCTACCGCTGCCGCCAACTCGACCGGATTCCAGCCGGCCAGCTCGCCGTCGGTAGGCCTCACCGCGGTGCGGGCCGCAGCCACAACTACCGGGATCATCGTCAAGCGGTCTCGCTGAGCCGTCCAGGTGTGGTCGACTCCCGGCCGCAAGCTCCCACAAATATCGGGACTGTCGTCATGCGGCTTATCGGCACGCTTTCACGGGGTCAGCTTCATGGGGTCAGCTTCATGGGGTCAACAGAACAGTGGTGAAGGGCGCAGTGAGCACCCTGCCATACACGAGTGAGAGCACGAGCGGCTAGGTGAGAGTTCGTCAGATGACGGGCGCACGGTCGCAGGATCATCAGCTTGAGGGCTCGGATCGCTGCTCGCAGTGCTGGGCTCATGCGCTCACATCGCGGGCGGGTCTACCCGGTCGATTCCGAAATCCGTGTAGGTGATCATCGGGTGGTAGGCGACGCCGCGGCGGACGAACTCGGCGGAAGCGCAGTCGCCCCGGTCCACCAGCGTCGCCGCAGCAACGACTTCGGCGCCGCTGTTGAGCACCTCGTCGAGCGCGAGGAAGATCGACTTGCCTGTGGTGACCACATCGTCCACCAGCAGCACCTTGGCGCCCTCGCCGACCTCGAAGCCTTCGATCAGCCGGTTGGTGCCGCGCTGCTTAGACGCCTTGCGCACCATGAACCAGCCGCAGTCTGCCACAGCAGCAACCCCCACCGCCAAAGCGTCGGCGCCCATGGTGAGCCCGCCCACTGCGTCATAGCTGTGACCCGCATCGTTGACCGCCTCGTGGATCGCTTCGCAGGCCAGACGCAGGTCTTGCCACTGCGCCAGAGCCTTCTTGGCGTCGATGAAGTCCGACGACATTGCGCCCGACGCCAGCCGCACAGGCTGAGCAAGCCGGAGATAGCCCTGTCTCCTCACGACCTTCAGCAACTCCAGCCGACGCGGCGACAGCACAACCCTCATACTAGTTACGCAGGTGCGACAACCGAGGAAAGCGAACGCACTGGCGAACCCGTCAATCAATTCCGTGGCCCAATTCCGTGGCCCAATTCAGTGGCCGACGGTTTGACCGCCACTGCCAAGACCATCACTGCGGCCGCCGCCGTCACGGTGGCGGTTTCAGCAGCTTCACTTTTTGGACAACCGTTCGATTGTGCTGCTCGGGACAGGAACCGAATGCCCTCCGTTTTGGCTGCGACGAAGTTGGCGAATGCTCTTAGCCGTTAGTTAGCCCGAACGCTATAATCGCTGTTCGTGCATGAAGTCAGCCGTACTCGCCCCGACCCTGCCTGAGGACGCTGGGACGGAACACAAGAGAGTCGAAAGGGTCGAAAGGAAGGTGCCGGGCTTGGCGACAGACGTGACAGAAACCTCGAGCGGCGCCTCTGAGCCGCTGGTGCTGGTGACCGGCGCAACCGGGCATGTCGGTGCCAACCTCGTGCAGCTGCTGCTCCGAGACGGCGTCCGGCTCAGAGTGCTGCTCAAGCCCGGCGACAACCACGACGCCATGGAGGGACTGCCGGTCGAGCGCGCCTATGCGGACATACGCGACCTGGACGCGACCCGTGAAGCGGTCGCGGGCTGCAACGGCGTCTACCACTGCGCGGCGCTGGTCTCCACCATCGACGGCAACAAAGCCCATCAGCGCGAAATCTTCGAGACGAACGTGCTCGGCACGCGCCATGTGCTGCGAGCCGCCCGCGAGCATGACGCCGGCCGGGTGGTGGTGACCGGCTCTTTCAGCGCGGTCGGCTACGACCTCGACGACCTTTCGGCGCCCAGCAACGAATCAATGACGTTCTTTCCGATGGAGCGCACCACGCCGTATCAGCGCAGCAAGGCGTTGACCGAACTCGAATGCTGGCGCGCCGTCGTCGCCGGCCAAGACGTGGTCGTGACCACCTCCTGCGCAGTGTTGGGCGGCAACGACTATCTGCCATCGCGCGTAGGGCTGACGCTCTGCGATTTCGCTAACCGCAAGCTCCGCGGCTATGTGGACGGCGGCTTCGAATGGGTGACTGTGCAAGACATCGCGCAAGGCCATGTGCTGTGCATGGAACGCGGCCGCAGCGGCGAGAAATACATCATCTGTTCGGGGTACCACACGATCTCGGAAATCTTGGACTTCTTCCAGGACGTAACCGGGGTGAAGCGACCGCGTCTGCGGTTGCCGGCCAACCTGTTGATGCCTCTCGCAGAGGCGTCGAGCTACGTGATGAGCCGCTACTTTCCGAGCCGACCGCAGCGTTTCACTCCGGGCGCGATCCGGATTCTGCAGAAGCGGCGCCACGGCGATTCGACCAAAGCCCGCGAGGAACTAGGCTTTGAGCCGACCAGCGTCCGCGACGCCATCGCTGAGGCTTACGCCTTCCACTACGAGCGAGGCGCCATACACAATCCCGCCGCCAGAATCCCCGAAGCGGGCGCCTCGAACTGAGAAGCCGAACGAACACGAAGCCGAAGGAACGAAGGAGAGGTTCAGTGTCCAAAGATGTGTCGACCCAGAACGCGAGTGCGCCGCCCAGCCTGGATGAGGCCACCAACCTGCGCCAGCAGGTTCGCGCCTCCGGCATGGACCCCAATTACTGGTATGCCGTCGAGGAGGCGCGCAACGTCAAGCCCGGCCAAGTGGTCGAGGTCGTCTTCTGGAAGCAGCCGATCGCTCTCTACCGCAGCGAGGACGGCGCCTTCCATGCCTTGGACAACCGCTGCGCTCACCGTCAGGTGAAGCTGTCGATCGGACAGGTGTCCGGCTGTGATCTGGTCTGCGAGTACCACGGCTGGCGATACGACAGCAGCGGCCGGCTCGTTCATATGCCTGACACTTTCGCACGCTCCGAACCGCTGCGCGTGTCGATCCGCTCCTACCCGGTGCAGGTCCGCTACGGGTTGGTCTGGCTGTTCCCCGGCGACCCCGAACTGGCCTCCGAACGCGAGCTCCCGGAGATACCCGAGATCACGAACCCTGAAGACGGAGAGAAGCCTTGGGGCACCGTGCGCGTCGCCTTCACCTGCGCGGCGCATCATTCAATGATTATTGACAACGTTTCAGACTTGTCACATGCTTTTTTGCATCGTCGCTACCGGCCCTTCGACAGGGCGGACCTCACCCACCTCGAGACTCGAGGCGACAACGTCCACATGACCTATGAGTCCCATGTGGGGCGCGGCAGGATCTCGAGTCGTTTCGTCGATCACAAGAGGCTGGACACCGATCACATCGAGCTCTGCTACGAGTACCCCTATCAGTGGTCCAACACGTCCGACGAGATCAAGCACTGGTTGTTCGTGCTGCCGATCGATGAGCAGACCACCCGCATGTTCTTCATCTTCTACTTCAAGTCCTTCAAAGTCCCGGCTCTGCCGATCCGCCTGCCCCGTCCGGTGATGCGGGCAGTCCTCAAGATCGCTGACCGCACGATGATCACCCCCCTGCTGAGACAGGACCGGGTCGCTGTGGAAGCCGAGCAGGAGGGCTACAACCGCCACTGGTCCCAGCGTCCGCTGGAAGTGAATCCCGCCGTGCGCGAGATGCAGCAGGTGACCGTCCGCAAATGGCAAGGACACTTGGACCGCGAGGCAGCCAAGAACGGGACTTCGACCGAGACGCGAGTCTCGCTGAACGGAAACTCGACCGACAACGGCGCCGCTTCCGCGCCCACTTCAAACGAGTCCGCCGCCGAGCCTGCTGCGCTGGCCGATCAGTCCGCTGCTTCCTAGCACCTCAAGCATCGCTGTCCACTCAGCTCAGCGCAGTCACTCAGAGAAACCTAGAGACATCCAGATACATCCAGGATAAGCACAGCATTCTGAACTATTGACATACGATATGATTTCATAGATTATGATTTCATAGAAATGATCTCATAGAAACTCAGTGTCCTTTGAACCTACCACCTGAAGAATCGAATACCGAGTATGAGATTAAGTCTCGGCAATACGACTTGGCCGTTGTCGGAGCAGGGCCAGTGGGCAGCCTGTGCGCGCTGACGCACGCACGCAAAGGCGCGCGCATCGCGCTGTTCGAAGCACGCCCGAACGGGGCGAGGACGGTAGGGGGAGAGTGGCTTCATCCTCCAGCGGCACGACTGCTGCAACAAGTCGGGATTCATTTCGAGACCCCCACCGAAGCCGCCGTGACAAACGGCTTCATCTACTTCCCTGAGGATGGGTCAGAGCCGATAGAGCTTCCCTACCCCGCCGGGTCGCAAGGCCTTGCGTGCGAGCATGGCCTGCTTGTGAGACGGCTGCGTGAAACTGCCGCGAACCATCCCAACGTCGATCTCATACCGGAGCGGGTCCGCTCAGTCGAGGACGGCCGCGTCGGATTCGAAAGAGACGGCGGCACGGAGTCCATCGCTGCGGACTTGATAGTCGGCACCGACGGCCCGAGGTCAGTGGTGCGACGGTCTCTAGGGCTTCCAACCAAGCGGACGAGTTGTTCACGCATGGTGGGATTCGAACTCAACGGGAGCAGCCAAGAAACGAATCTGCTGCAGGAGGGCTATGGACGCGTGGTGCTGGGCGGGCCTGGACCCATGTTCATCTACCGCTTGAACTCCGACAGCGTCCGCATCCATGTTGACATCCCGCTGAGATTCCCTCCCGAACAAACCGTCGACCTCTTGCTGAACAACTGCGCCCCGCTGCTTCCACAAGAGTGGCAGCACGAGTTCACGCGCCTAGTGCAGGAGCGACGCTTCCACACGACCGGCAACGGTTTGAACCCGCGCTTCTCTTACGGCAGTTCACGGCGGATACTGCTCGGCGACGCCGCGGGTCACTACCATCCTTCGACAGCAGTGGGCATGACTCTGGGCTTCGGAGATGCTTGGGCCTTGAGCCAATACGAAGATCCCAGCCGTTTCGCCGCCCGACGGTTCAAGGAGATCAGGGCGCCTGAAATATTGGCCTTGGCCTTCTATGAGATCATGGTCGACAACCGAGTCGAGTCTGCGGCGATCAGACATTCCGTCTATCGGATTTGGCGGGCGAACGGCTGGCAGGCCAAGCGCAGCGTGAAATTGCTCAGCTGCGAAGACACATCGGAGTTCGGTCTAGGAATAGTAGGCGGCTTGGTAACGTTGCGGGCGACCACGAAGACAACTCTGCGCTCCAGCGGTTTGAGAGGGCTGAGACAGTCAGGCAGTGCCCGCTACCGCTTGATCTTGCGCGTCGGATGGTTCGTGCGAGGCGTCCGGCAACTGCGAAAAGTCAGAGAGCGTCGTCAAGCGTCCGCACAGAAGTTTCTTGCCGTCATGACGCGAGCCATGCCTGCGACCATGCAGTCGCGGGATCGGCTCGATGAGCCGCTCGAAGGAAGAGAGCACGCAGGCAAAAACGAACAACCAGAGCCCGCAGAGAAATAAGAGCCTTCTAGCTCGGCCTCTAGGAGGGCTGCTTGATCGATGAAGCCCGGCCCGCTCTCAAGCGAGCCACAGAGCACCTGTTGGATCTGCAAACCGACGACGGCAGCTTCGAAGGCGAAGTCGTTTGGTGCGCGATGCTTCCGGCTCAGTATGTGCTGCTGCACCATGTAGTCGGCCGGCAGCTCTCATCGGTCCGACGGCGCAGAGTTCTGCGATATTTTCAGCAGTCGCGTCTGCCGGACGGACTGTGGGGGCTTCACGATCATGGGCCGGCCAACCTTTTCGTCACTGCTCTGGTCTATGTGGCGGCCCGGCTGCTGGGCGCAGCGCCGACGGATCCGCTGATCGAGCCGGCTCGGCGCTTCCTGCAGAAAGAGAACGTCCTCACGATCCCCAGTTGGGGCAAGTTCTGGCTGGCGCTCCTCAATCTCTACAGCTGGCGCGGCGTCAATCCTCTTCTTCCCGAACTCTGGCTGCTGCCTCGCAGAATCCCGCTCCACCCCTCCAACTGGTATTGCCACACGCGGCTGATCTACATGTCGATGGCCGCACTCTACGGACTCAAGTTCCAGGCGCCCGTCACGCCCGTGATCCGCGAAATACGTCAAGAACTGTTCCCCGACGGGTTCGACGACGCCGACTTCGCCGGGCACCGCAATCGCTTGCGCGACGCCGACCTCTACGCCAAGCCGAGCAGATGGCTGAACGTCGCATACGGGCTGGCACGGCTAGCCGACCGATTCCACAGCAGGCGTTTGCGCGCGCGCTGCACGGCAATGATCATCCGCCGCATCAGATGGGAACTCCAGTCATCGGATCACACCAGCATCTCGCCGGTCAGCGGACTGCTGAACATCGCGGTCCTGTGGGTTCACGATCCGCAAGACCCGGACGGCCTTCAAGCGCTGGCAAGGCTCGACGGCTGGATCTGGGAGGACGACGAAGCGGGACTGCGGGTGGCCGGGGCGCGCAGCGGCTCTTGGGACACCGGTTTCGCCTTGCAGGCTCTGTCCACGGCAGCCACGCTGGACGGCGTCGCCGGCGCCGCGCAGCGGGCAGCGGAATACCTGCGAGCACAACAGATCAGAGTCAGCTTCGAGGGCTACCGCGACGCCTACCGGATAGATCCCCGAGGGGGTTGGTGCTTCGCGGGAGGGTGGCACGGCTGGCCTGTCACGGACTGCAGCGCTGAAGCGGTCCTGGGGCTGCTCGCGACCGGCCGCGAAGCCGTGGACTCGACAGCTCTGAGCGAAGCAGTCGGTTTCATGCTGCGCGGGCAGAACAAAGACGGCGGCTTCGGCACATACGAACGGCAGAAGTCTGTCGTCGGCCTCGAATGGTTGAATCCGGCGGAAATGTTCGGCGACTCGATGACGGATTTCTCACATGTGGAATGCACCGCTTCATGCCTCGAGGCTCTGTCGGCGTGCCGGAAGCATTATCCCGGGGTCATCGACGCGGCGGAGACAGCAGCCATGGCACGCGCCGACGAATGGCTGCGAGACGCTCAGCGCAGCGACGGCGCCTGGCGCGGCTTCTGGGGTGTCAACTTCATCTATGGCACATACTTCGGGATCAGAGGCGTCGTGGCTTCGGGTGCGGGCCTCGACGATCCGGCGGTGCGCTCAGCGTGCCAGTGGCTTCTCGACCGTCAGCGAGACGACGGGGGATGGGGTGAGCACTACAGCGGGTGCTGGACCGGACGATACGTCGCTCACGACACCAGCCAGGTCATCCAGAGCGCCTGGGCGTTGCTGGCTCTGCTAGGGGCGGGACACCAAGACTGGGCAGCCATCGACCGCGGGATTCGATTCCTCGTCGACGCTCAGCAAGACGACGGAAGCTGGCCGAGACAGGACATGGCGGGCGTGTTCTTTCGAACTGCTCTGCTGGAATACGTGCTTTACCGGCAGTATTTTCCTTTGCACGCACTGGGGCTCTACGAACAGCGCCGCGCAGGTTCGTGAACTCGAATCGAGTCGAGCCCGACTTGAGATCAGTCTGTGTCCAGGAGTCCGTGCGACAGGCGGGTGAGGGCCAGCACGGTCGCGAAGCCGGCAGCCGCTGCAACGGTCGGCAGAGCCCACTCGTCAGCAGCGGGCCACTCTAGCCCGGTGCCCGAGACGGCCTGATCTTCGTGGCGGCTGATCACGCCCACGCCGTCGGGCCACGGCCAGAGCACCCTCAGCGACCCGACCATCAAACCCACCAGCACCGCCATCACAATGTTGCGGGCACGCTCCAGCAGCCGGTGAAGCAGCGAGGAGAACAGCGCCAAGCCCAGCGCTGCGCCGGCCAGGAACACCAGCGCCTGCAGCCATCGGACATCGGTGACGACGCCGATCACCGCCGCGTACATGCCCATCATCAGCAACAGGAAAGCCCCCGAGATGCCGGGCAGGATCATGGCGCAAACCGACACCGCCCCGGCGCCTGCCAGAGCAAGCAGCGAAGGATCGGCCACCGGCGCGGACTGCAGCCCCAGCAAAGCGAAAGTGGCGCCCGCTGTGGCGACGACCAGGACGATCTGCGCGGCGCCTCGCCAGTCGAACAATCGGCACGCCGTCACCACCGACGCGAGCACCAGACCGCAGAGCAGTCCAGCCATGGGCTCTGGATGATCGGCCAGCAACCGCTCGATCAGCGACGCCAGCAAGCCCAACGTTGCAAGCAGGCCCGCCAGCAACGGCCCGATCAGCTGCCAGTCGATGCCCGCCAGCCGGCTGCGGCAACCCCGCCAGTCCAACGCCAGCAGTCGCGCGGCAGCCGCGCTAGCGGTGCTCACGGCTTGCAGAAGCCGGCTGTAGATGCCGAGAACCACCGCGACCGTGGCACCCGACACGCCGGGCACCACATCGGCTGCGCCCATGGCCGCGCCGCGAGCCAGTCCCAGCAGCAGCTGCGACCACCGGCTGCGGCCGCTCCCGTCGCCCCGACCGAGGCGCTCCACGACGCTCATGTCGTCTCGGTCTCTCGCCGCGCGGACGCTGCCGGCTCGCTTGTCGGCTCGGTCTCTCAGGTTTGCGAGGCCAGACGGCGGTTCTTGATCTTGGCCTTCAGATAGTCGCGGTTCATCACCGCGATGAAGTCGAGGCTGATCTCTTTGGGGCAGGCCGCGCTGCACTCGCCATGGTTGGTGCAAGAACCGAAATACGACTCCATCGTCTCGACCATCGCCTCGCTGCGGCGCAGCCGCTCGGGCTGGCCCTGCGGCAGCACGTTGAGATGCCCCAGCTTGGCCGCGGTGAACAGCTGCGCCGCCGAGTTGGGGCAGGCAGCCACGCAAGCCCCGCAGCCGATGCAGGCCGCAGCGTCCATGGCGAAGTCGGCCACGTCTTTGGGGATCGGGGTCTCGTTGGCGTCGGGGGCTGTGCCTGTGGGCGCCGAGACGTAGCCGCCGGATTCGATGATCCGGTCGAAGGCCCGCCGGTCCACCATCAGGTCTTTCACCACCGGGAACGACGCCGCTCGGAACGGCTCGATCACGATCTTGTCGCCGTCACGGAACTTGCGCATATGCAGCTGGCATGTGGCGGTGGCCGCCTCGGGGCCGTGCGGGCGTCCGTTGATCATCACCCCGCAGGTGCCGCAGATGCCCTCACGGCAGTCATGGGCGAACGTGATCGGCTCGACGTCTTCGGCGACGAGGCGCTCATTGACGATGTCGAGCATCTCCAGGAACGAGCAGTCCTCGGGGATGTCCGGGGCGTCAACGTCCATGAAGCCGCCCGGCTGATCAGGCCCGGACTGACGCCAGACGCGCAACTTCAAGTTCATCCTGGCGCCGACGCTCGCGCTCACTTGTAGCTCCTCTGGGTGAGTTCGACGTTGTCGAAGCTGAGCTGTTCTTTGATCAACGCCTGAGGCTGCTGCGGGCCCTGCCACTGCCACGCCGCCACGTAGGCGAAGTTCTCGTCGTCGCGCAAAGCCTCGCCCTCGGGGGTTTGATGCTCTTCTCGGAAATGCCCCCCGCAGGACTCCTCGCGGTGCAGAGCGTCGCGAGCTTTCAGTTCGGCGAGTTCCATGAAGTCGTCGACCCGGTTGACCTGCTCGAGCGCCTGGTTGGTTCCGTCGGCCGAGCCCAACACCTTGACATTGGCCCGGAACTCCTCGCGCAGGGCCGGTATCTCACTGAGCGCCTTCTCGAGTCCGGTGCGACTGCGGGCCATGCCGCAGTACTCCCACACCAGCTTGCCCAGCTCGCGGTGGTAGTAGTCCACAGACTGAGTGCCGCGCACAGACAGCCAGCTGCGGGTGCGGTCGGCTGCCTCTGAAACCGCTTCAACGAAGACCGGATCGTCGGTAGGCACCGGATCAGAGCCCAGCCGCGGCGCCAGATAATCGCCGATGGTGTAGGGCAGCACGAAGTAGCCGTCGGCCAGGCCCTGCATCAGCGCCGAGGCGCCCAAGCGGTTGGCGCCGTGATCGGAGAAGTTGCATTCGCCCAGCGCGTACAGCCCGGCCACGTTGGTCATCAGGTTGTAGTCCACCCACAACCCGCCCATGGTGTAGTGGATCGCCGGATAGATGCGCATCGGCGACTTGTAAGGGTCCTCGCCGGTGATGCGCTCGTACATGTCGAACAGGTTGCCGTACTTCTCGCGCACCACCTGCTCGCCGTCGCGGGCGATCACATCGGCGAAATCGAGGTAGACCCCGTTGCGCAGCGGGCCCACCCCCAAGCCCTGATCCACCACCGTCTTGGCGTTGCGAGAGGCCACGTCGCGCGGCACCAGATTGCCGAACGCCGGATATTTCTCTTCCAGGAAGTAGTAGCGGCCGGCGTCGTCGATGTCGGCCGCGGGGCGGGTCTCGTCCATGCTGCGAGGCACCCATATGCGTCCGTCGTTGCGCAGCGACTCCGACATCAGCGTCAGCTTCGACTGGAACTCGTCGCCTGCGGGAATGCAGGTGGGATGGATCTGCGAATAACACGGATTGGCGAACGCCGCTCCCCGGCGATGCGCCCGCCAAGCTGCGGTGACGTTGCAGTTCATGGCGTTGGTGGACAGGTAGTAGACGTTGCCGTAGCCGCCGGTCGCCAGCACCACGGCATGGCCGCTGTGGGCCCGGACCTCGCCGGTCAGCAGATCGCGCGCCACGATGCCGCAGGCTTCGCCGTCTTTGGTGACGATGTCGAGCACGTCGGCGCGGTTGTGCAGGGTCACCCCGCCCGCCGCGATCTGCGCCGCGAGGGCCTGATAGGCGCCCAGCAGCAACTGTTGGCCGGTCTGGCCGCGGGCGTAGAAGGTGCGGCTCACCTGAGCGCCGCCGAAGGAGCGGTTGGCCAACAGGCCGCCGTACTCGCGGGCGAAGGGCACGCCCTGGGCGGCGCACTGGTCGATGATGTCGAGCGACACCTGAGCCAGCCGATAGACGTTGGCCTCGCGTGAGCGGTAGTCGCCGCCTTTGATGGTGTCGTAGAACAGGCGCCAGACCGAGTCGCCGTCGTTGCGGTAGTTCTTGGCGGCGTTGATGCCGCCCTGCGCGGCGATCGAATGAGCTCTGCGCGGCGAGTCGTGGAAGGTGAACGCCTCCACCTTGTAGCCGAGCTCCGCCAGCGAGGCCGCGGCCGAGGCGCCGGCCAGGCCGGTGCCCACCACCAGAATCTTGAAGCGGCGCTTGTTGGCGGGGTTGACCAGCTTCACCGAGAACTTGTGGTTGTCCCACTTGTCGGCCAGCGGCCCCGGAGGCGCCTTCGAGTCGAGGATGCTGCGGCCCTGCAGCGCCGAGTCAATCGAATCAACCGAATCAACCGCAGTGCTCATGCCACCACTCCTGCCTGGACCATGATCGGGAAGCTCAAGTTGCCTGCCAGGATCGTCGCCGCGACCACTGCGGCCAGTCCTCGCCGCAGATGGTTGAACCGGGGGTTGTTGACCCCCAGCGTCTGGAAGGCCGACCAGATGCCGTGATAGATGTGCAGCGACAACGCCGCGTTGGCCACGATGTAGACGAGCGCCACCGGGATCGACGACAGCGACTCGACGACGTTGTTGTAGACGTCGCCGCGGACGTAGTCGTCCCCGAGCCACCAGCCCCAGGTGAGGTCGGCCAGATGGAACAGCACGTAGAGTCCGATGATCGGGCCGGTCCAGCGCATTGTGCGGCCCGCGAAGTCGGCCGACGCGTAGTCTTGGCCGCCTGCGTAGCGCTTGCTGCCGCTGATCAGACCGGCCCGGGGACTGCTGCGCCGGCTGATCTCTTTGAGCGACCAGGCGCTGTGGATGTGCAGCACGAACATGGCCAGCAGGCCGACTCGCATCAACCAGAGGATCAGGGTGCGGGGCACCAGATGGCCGCCCAGGTCGCGCAGCGCTTCAGCGTATTCGTTGAGCTGCGCAGGGCCCTCGTAAAGGTGCAGGTTGCCGATCATGTGCGTCACCACGAATCCCAGCAAGCCGATGCCGGTCGCAGCCATCACATACTTCTTGCCGACGGCGGTCTGATAGATGCTCAGAGGCCACGGAAGCTCCCGACGCCTCGAACGCAGCGGAGGCACTCGTTCGGCGGCAGCGGGGGCGGCTGCTGCCGCCGGAGTCGGCGAGGCGACTGTCTTCACGGTCCTCCAAGTTATCGCTCGGCGCCGCCGGGCGGTGCCACGGGTCGCCGCGGCACGCGGCAGCAGCGGGCGCGGTAGAAGCTGCGAGCGCCGTGGGAGTCCTTCTTGAGACGCTTGCTGAGATGCAGCCCCTCCAGTATCAGTTCCACCGCGGAGGCGATCACCGCCGGGCTGTCGGCGTGCGGGGCTGCTTGCTCGTCTGCGGCCAGCAGCGCCCGGACCGGCGCCGCCAAGGCAGGCACCCTGGTGAGCAGGGCTGCATAGTCGGCGTCGGGGATGTCGTCGCCCACGTCCACAACCAATGCGTTGCGGGCGCTGTCGACGTCTTTGGCGGATTCTGCGCTGCCAGCGGCGCACTCTCCGGCGGCGCCCGCTTCGGCGCTGTCGGCAGCGTCGTCGAACGCGGCCACCACTCCACGCTGATGCTCGGCGCTGACGCTGGCGGAGAAGACTTCCAGCACCGCCGAGTCGAGCAGCCGCTGCAGGATCTCGTCGGTGCGGTCTTCTTGCAGTGCCTCGATCTCGATCTTGCCGGCGGACGAGGACTTGAGCGCCTCCAGATCAGTCACCCTCGGCACGGCATGGCCGGCATTATCGGCGTCTCTGCTCCGCAGCCTCCGGCGCACCGCGTTGGCGGCCAGAGTCTCGGTGTTGGCGATGCTGAGGCGCACCGAAACCCCCGAACGCTGCGACACGTGAGCGCTCGCCCGAGCCGCTCGGGTCAGCGCCACCACGATCTGTGACATGAACGCCGGCACGGTCACCGGGACATGGCTGCAATCGAGGTCGGCCTCCTGTGCGACGATGGCGATCTCGGTGGCCGCCTCGAGCGGATAATGGGTTCGCACCTGAGCGCCGAAACGGTCTTTCAGCGGTGTGATGATGCGGCCCCGGTTGGTGTAGTCCTCGGGATTGGCCGACGCCACGAGCACCAAGTCCATCCGCAGGCGCACTTTGTAGCCGCGAATCTGCACGTCACGCTCCTCCAGCACGTTCAGCAGTCCCACCTGAATGCGCTCGGCCAGGTCCGGCAGCTCGTTGACAGCGAAAATCCCGCGGTTGGCGCGCGGCACCAGCCCGTAATGCAAGGTCAGCTCGTCGGCCAGGTAGCGGCCCTCGGCGACCTTGATGGGATCGACCTCGCCGATCAGATCCGCTATCGACGTGTCGGGCGTGGCCAGCTTCTCTGAGTAGCGCTCGCTGCGATGCAGCCAACCGACAGGCGTGTCGTCGCCGTGCTCAGCCACCAGAGCCCGGGCCGCAGCGGACACCGGAGCGAAAGGGTCGTCGTTGATCTCAGACCCGGCGACGATCGGCAGCCACTCGTCGAGCAGGCTCACCAGGCTTCGGATCATGCGGGTCTTGGCTTGGCCTCGTTCGCCCAGCATGATCATGTCGTGACCGGCGAGAAGCGCGTTCTCCAGCTGCGGGATGACGGTGTTGTGATAGCCGACGATTCCGTCGAGCAGAGGCCTGCCCGAACTGATCCGGGCGACGGCGTTGCGCTGCAGTTCACGCCTCACCGGCGTCGTCCGCCAGCCGGAGTCGCGTAACTCGCCCAGTGTGGCAGGCTTGCCCGCAGGCACGTCCGGCTTGCCGGCGGCCGCAGCCTGCGCCGAGGGCGACGCCGACGGTGCATCAGACATCGGCATGCAACCCTAGCGGCGCATGTTCACTGGGTGCTGCTCTGCCGGCGCTAGTTTGAAGCCGTGGATCTAGGCGGGGCATGGCGCGTCGCTGCCGCCTCCGAGGCGCGACTGCGCACCTTCCACGAAGTCGATCATGACGACTCCGGCTGGCAGGTGACGCAGGTGCCCGGCCATTGGGCCGCCGACATCGGCGGTGCTGCGTCGAAACTGGCCCAGCAGGAGTCAGTGTTGTACCGGCGCCGTTTTTGCGGACCAGACGACTCGAACGATCCGTCCGGGTGGCCGGATGCGACTGATCCGTCACCGGCGGCAGAGTTCTCCGGCTCGGACGCCACCCGCTGGTGGCTGCGCTTCGAGGGCATCGCCCAGCAGGGCGACGTCTGGCTCGACGGCGCCTATCTGGGCCACACCGACGGCTACTTCGTGACTCACGAAATGGAAGTCACCGAGCACCTCGCCGCCCGATCCGAGCATGTGCTGGCCGTGGAAGCCACCTGCCGTCGCTTCGGCGATCCCGACAATCGCACCTCGCTGACCGGAGCGCTGCAAGACCCCGAACTCTGCGGTCAGCCCGATCTGATCGTGGGCGGGATATGGCGGCCTGCAACGCTGCGCTGCAGCGGTCCGATCACGATCCGTCACGCCCGAGCGGTCTGCGCCGCCGTGCAGATGAGCGACAGCGGCGGCAGCGGCGGCAGCGCCCGCCTGGAAATGCGGGCCGTTCTCGACGTGCCCGGAGGCGGCCCAGTGCAGTTGCGGACCCGGGCGGCCGGCAGCGAGCACGTGCTCGACCATCACGCCGCTGCCGGCGAGAACCGCGTCGAATGGAGCGTCACCGTGGCGGATCCGCCGCTGTGGTGGCCGCACGCACTCGGCGAACAGCGCCTCTGCGACTTGGAGCTGACGGCCATGTCCGACGGCAGGGCCCATGATCGGCGCAGTTTCCGCATCGGTTTCCGAACGGTGCAGATGCGGCGCTGGGTGCTGCACGTCAACGGCGAGAAGCTCTTCGCCAAGGGCGCCAACCTGTTGCCGACGCGGCCGCTGCTGGGCCTGGCTGCGGCTTCGGACGCTGCCGACGACGTCCGTGCCGCCCGCAACGCCGGACTGGACTTGGTGCGGCCTGTCGCTCACATCGCCCGACCCGAACTTTATGACGCTGCCGACGAGCTGGGCGTGCTGGTGTGGCAGGACCTGCCGATCCGGGGCCTGATGAACCGCAGCGTGGCGCCCGAAGCGCTGCGGCAGGCCCGCGAGGCCGTGGATCTTCTCGGGCACCGTCCTTCGGTGGCGGTGTGGTGCGCGCATGATCAACCGTTCGCTCGACTGCGCCGGCCAGGAGGCGCTCCGGCTGTGTTGCGCCGTCAAAGGCCGTCGTGGAACCGCGACTTCCTGGATCGAAGACTCTGCCGGGTGATCAGCCGCTGCGACGGCGCCCGGCCGGTGGTCCCGCACACGGCAATGCCGCCGCGCTTGTTGCGACTCGAGAGCACCACCAGCGAACTGTGGCCCGAACGCCGCAGCAGTCAGGCGAACGGCCTCGCCGCAACGCTGGCGCGGCTGCCCGCCATGGGCCGTTTCGTGTCGGCTTTCGGCACGCCGGCCGCCGACGAGCAGCCCCGCATCATCCAGGCGACCGTCGAAACCCTGCGACGCCTCAAATACAGCCCGACGGGGGGCTTCATGCTGCACGCTCTAGCCGATGCGCCGCCGGCCGCGGATTCGAGAACCGGCGAAGTCGTGCTGCCGCCTGATCGAGAGGGTTTCGGAGTGCTCGACGGTCTGCGACGGCCCAAACCCGGCTGGAGGGCACTGGTCGAAGCCTGCAAGCCGCTGATAGTCATGGCCGATCTGTTGCCGACAGAAGTGAGGGCGTCGGACACTCTGACGCTGGCGGTGCACGTGGTCAACGACACCAGAACCGCAGTCGAGGCACTCCGAGTGGACGCCCGCGTGACGGACTCCGCCGGGGAGTCGATGCATCGTCAGAGCTGGACAGGCGCCGTCGGCGCTGACGAATGCGCGCTGGTGGGCCGCCTGAAGTTGCAGATCCCTCAGGACTGCCGCGGCGCTGTGACACTGGAGTTGACCCTCAGCGACGACGGCGGCAGCGAGCCCGTCGTCTTGTCGACCAACCGCTACACCACAACAGTCGTCTAGCCCCCGTGCCGCGCGCCGGCGGCAGAGAGGCCGCGGGTTCAGCTTGCTCGGGCTTCTTGAGTGAAGCCGGACGCCACTGAGTCGAGTGTGTCGGCCACCGCTTCGAGGTCGGTCTTGACCGGGACCAGAAGCTCGCCGAGAGGGGCGGTGCGGCCCGCGATGGAGCGCACCGCGGCAGTGATCCCGCCGAGTGACTCGTTGACGGCTCGCAGCACGATCACCACCCGTGTCAGGTAGTAGGCCAGCGCAGCAGCGATCACCAGCGCGATCACCACTGTCACGACGGCGGCGGCCGGCATCAGCCCGAGCCTCTGCTGTTCATCGCAGTGTTGTTCATTGCGGCGTTATTCATCGCAGCGGCCCTCACAGCAGCGGCCCTGCCGCGGTGACGTAGCGGACAGCCAAGCCTTTGGCCGCCGAAACCAGGTCACGGGTCTCGACCACGGCCGGCAACGGCTCGAGGTTCTTGTCCAGCCCGGCGCCGTGCTCAAGGATGTCTCGGGCGTAGCGCTGTATCTCCAACGCGGGCCTCATCACCCGATTAGCCAGCAGCAGCACGACGGGAACGACCACTATCAGCAGCAAGGCGTTGCCGATCCACCAGAGCCACATCGGTGTACATGATAGCCGCCGGAGATGCGGCACAGCCACTCAAGCAAGCCCAGCGCTCGACCAAGCGACCAAGCAAGCCTGCGGATCAACGCACTGGGGGATCCGCTCCCAGCATGTCTGCCAGCATGTCTGCCAAGACTTCGACAGCCGCCACCGCGGGCGCTGAAGGTTCATGATCGACTGGTGAGACGCCGAACCGGTCGGCGGCATCGACCGCGGGATCGGCTGGGACCACCACCAGAGGCCGGGCGCCGAAGGCTTCGGTGATGCGTGCCCGATCCTGCTCGTCGTCGACCTTGTTGGCGACGAGCACCACCCGGCCCTGGCGCTGGGACTCGGCCACCGACACCGCCCGGCGGCCGACATCGATGGAACGCAGCGTCGGTTCGACCACTACGACTGTGACGTCCACCGCCGCTGGCTCGAGCCGCGTCAGGGTGCCGATGCCGGCTTCGAGGTCGGCGACGACGACGGCATCGCCGGTCTCAGCAAAGCCGAGCAACTGCTCGGCTGACAGCCCGCATCAAGGTCAACCGGGCTCGGGGTTCTCGATGCGAGTGATCACCGCGAGGCGCACATTGTCCGGGGCGTCGCTGCCGTAGCGTTCCAGTATCTCGTCGAAGCTGGGAGCATGCTCGGCCTCACCGGTGTCGAGCCGCTCACGCAGAGTGAGCAGACGCTCGGTCTCGCTGTCGCCCACACCCAGCGAGAGGCCGAGGTTCGGGTTGGTGTCGCAGTCGAGAGCCACCACTCGGGCGCCGCGGCGGCCCAGAGCGCGCGCCAGCACAGCGCTGGTCGTGGTCTTTCCGGCGCCGCCCTTGCCGACGACCGCGATCTTCATCGCGCTGCCTCCTCACGCTGCGCTGCCTCGCCACTTTGCGCTGACTCCTCGGGCTGCGCTGTCTCCTTGGGCTGAGAATAAAGCGACACGACCCGGTCGACCAGCACGCTCACCGCCTGAGCGAACGGGCCGTCGGGGGCAGTGTCCAGCGGCGGCGCACCGCGACGGTCCCCTCGAAGCACCGCAGGATCGTGCGGCGCCACCGCCGACGGCTCGACGCCCAACCGTGCGGCGACGCGATCCGCGTCGGCGGCGTCTCGGGCCTTGTTGACGACAACGATGAGACTGCGTGGTCCCCATTGGGCTCGGGGCAGAGAAGCCAGACGGGCCGCGGTGTGCAGGGACTTGACGGTCGGCTCCACCACCAAGCAGACGGTGTCCGCGTATTTGGCCCAGCCGAACATGGCTTGACGGGTGCCCCCAGGCAGGTCGCCCACCAGATGCCACTGCTGCGTGTCGAGTTCGGCGACCACTTGGCTCCAGGCGAACTGGGCCTGCTGCAACCGCACGACCGGGCCCCAGAGATTGCCGAACTGCAGATAGCGGACGCCGTCTGGGCATTGAGCCGCGTAGCGGTCGACCATCGCCGCAGCGTCAAGACCGGGCCGCAGCACCCATCTGGGCCGGCCTTCGCCGCCGGCGACCACCACGTCTTCGGGTATGGGATGATCATCGACCGCCACGCCCAGCGAATACGGCATGCCCGGCATGGGATCAGAGTCCAGAGCCAGCACCGGCTCGCCGCGGCGGGCCAGCAGCCGTGCGAAAGTGCCCGCGACAGTGGACTTGCCTGCGCCGCCCTTGCCCACGAACGCGATCCGGATCATCGGCGCCAAGTCTGCCAAAGCCGCCCCCGACTCGTTTTATACATGAGGGGCGTGTGGTGCAGCGCTGCGGCGTTACTCCTCGAAGTAGGCGGTCTCGGCTACTTGGCCGGAGTGGGGTTGGAGACCTGCGACGTTGGCGTCCGAAGCCGCTGTGAACTGAGTCTCGACGAGCCACAGATACGGCAGCTCCGCGGTGAGGATCTGCTGGATCTCGCCGTAGAGCTCGCCGCGCCGCGACACGTCGGGGGTGCTGGCGGCAGCATCGAACAGTTCGTCGATCCGCGGGTTGCTGTAGGCCGCTTCGTTCGAGTAGGGGATGTCGCCGATGTTGCTTGAGACGTAAATGCGAGCCACGCCGATAGAGGGATCAGTGTTGTTGCAATAGCTGATGATGTTGGTGTCGAAATCGCGCTCGCCGAACACTCTCCGGATGAAGGTGCTGCGGTCTATCGACACGACTTCCACGTCGATGCCGACCTCAGCGAGGTTCTGTCTCACCACTTCGGCGTACTGTGTCTCCAAAAAACCGGAGCTGAACACCAGCAGGTCGATGCTGAAACGCGTCCCGTCACCTGTGTAACCGGCCTCGTCGAGCAGCGTGTCGGCCTTCTCGACGTCGTAGGGGTAGGTAGTGACATCGTCGCTGTAAGCGAAGGCCATCTGGCTGCTGATCGGACCTGTGGCCACACGCCCCTGACCGAACAGCACCTGCGCCACAATCTGATCGCGATTGACGGCGTGAGCTATGGCCTGACGGACCCGCAGATCGCTGAAGACTTCTCTATCAGAGTTGAAGGTGACAGTCGGGATGCAGAACCCGCCGCTGGGGCCGCTGTCGACGGTATGCACAGTGATGGAGTCGTCGCCAGCGAGGCGCTCGATGTCGTCGCCGCAAGCCGCTGCCATGAGAGCCAATGCCAAGACTGCGCTCAGCAGTCTCAGAATTCGCATGAGACATCCTTTCACACTCGGTCAGCTACCGCCGAGGGCCCGAAGGCAGCCGGACCAGCCAGGCTCGAGACAGGCGTTTGGACACGCAATTGTATACAAGCCGTTGTATACAAGCCGTACCGGCGGCGGATCACGGATGCTGCGCTATGAGACTTCAGCCGCCCACGAAAATCAGCTCGGAAGCACCGTCAGCCACCTCGGTGAGCACCTCGCCCAAGTAACGGAAAGTCGCTCCGACAGAGGCCGCATCACTGGCCGACACCCCACGGGCGTCGCTGGAGTACGGTCAAAACGAAACCGCGAAAGCCGCCTCGCGGCCCGCTGCCACCTTCTGGCGCACGTCTCGGCCCATGTCGGTGTCGGGGATCGTCTCGAGGTCAGCGACCGCCACGGCTTCACCGGCGAGACGCACTTCGGCTTCCAGCCCGGCGCCTGCGGCAGCCGCTGCGAAGTGGTAGGCACGGAACAACGCGCCGCAGTCGCTACGGGGATCCGCAGTGGTGAAGAAGATCAGTTTGCGTCGCTGCGCCACGTTCCCTCCTTCACACAGCGAATATTATCGACCGGCGGCGCAGCACCTGCAGGCATCAGGCCGCACCCCGGCTGCGGCCTGTCGCCTCGATCAAGGCTCGTGTCTCGGGATGGCTGGGGGCTTCCACGACTCGTGCCGTGGGGCCGTCCTCCACCACGCGGCCCTCGCTCAGCACCACGATCCGTTCGGCCACCAAGCGGGCCAGAGAGATGTCGTGAGTTATGAAAACCAGCGTGGCGCCCAGCGCTTCACGAACCTCCAGCAGATGCGCCGCCACCGTCGCCCGCAGCGACGCGTCGAGCATCGAAGCCGGCTCGTCGGCGACGATGAATTCGGGCTTCGCGACCAGCGTCCGGGCCAGAGCGACACGTTGACGCTGCCCGCCGCTGAGCGTCCGCGGATGCCTGCTCAGGAAACTATCGACCGGGGGCAGCCCCAGATGCCGCAACGCTTGCAGCACTCGGCGGTGGCGCTCACGGCGCGGCACTCCGGCGATGGCCAGCGGCTCGCCGATCAGCGCAGCCACAGTCATGTTGGGATGCAACGAATCGTAGGGATCCTGGAACACCATCTGAACCCGCTGCCGCAAACGGCGAAGCTCCCGCTGCGACAAGTCGCCCGTCGCCCGGCCCAGCACTTCGACAGACCCGGCGGAGGGTCGAGTCAGGCCCACCGCCAGCCTGGCGACGGTCGACTTCCCGGCGGCGCTGCGCCCGATGACCGCCACCGACTCGCGCTCGCCTATCCGCAGCGACACTCCGTCCAACGCTGTCACGCCGCCGCGCCCGGCATGGCGCCCCGAATAGACGACGCTGACACCGTCGAGCCGCAACGCCGCGGCGGTGGCACGGATCGCTGACCCAGCAGACCCAGCGGGCCCAGCCGAGCCGATCACCGAAAGCGGCGTCCGCGGGGTCGCTGCAGCCGTCCGAGGAAGCACTGAGGGCGGATTCGCATCCTGGATAACCGGCGGCGGGGTCGGTTCAGCTGCTTGCCACGGCACTTCAGCGGGCCCTGTTGGGAGTGCCCGTGCCTGTGGCAGCCTCGAACTGCCGCGACCGACGAGGCTCGTGTCGTCGATGTTCGTGCTCGTGCGCGGATCAGCGTGCGGCGGGAGCTGCGTCGCTGGGGACATGGTCGTGGCACCGTGCCTGTGCTCGACGGCCGATCTGTCATCGGCGTAATGGCAGGCGACCTGTGCAGCGTCGACATGGCGCAGCACCGGCACGATGCTGGTGCAGTCGTCGCGGCGCCGCGGGCAGCGGGGCGCGAAGGCGCAGCCCGCCGGGAGCTGCGCCGGGTCGGGGACCTCGCCCGGAACGGGCTGCAGTACCGTCGAGGCCGAGCCGAGAGCGGGCAGCGCCTGCAGCAGCATCGACGTGTAGGGATGCTGCGGATTCGCCGTCACCCGGCCGGTCGGGCCGGCTTCCACCACACGACCGCCGTACATCACCACGAGGTCGTCGGCGCGAGACGCCACCAGCGGGAGGTCGTGCGAGATCAGCCAGAGGTCGAAACCCGAACTCAGGCGCAGCTCGTCGAGCAGGTCGAGGATGGCCTGCTGGTTGATGACGTCGAGGCCGGAGGTCGCCTCATCGGCGATCACCAGCTTCGGACGGTTGATGACAGCCATGGCGATCACCACCCGCTGGCGCTGCCCGCCGCTGAGTTGATGCGCGAAGGCTTTGTGGCGCTCTCGAGGCAGACCGACCAATGTCAATAACTCTTCGGCGCGGCGGCGAGCCTGCGCCCGGTCGTCGGTTCTCCCGGCGGCGGATCCGGATACCGAGGCGCCGGATACCGCTGCTTCGGCTGTTTGATCGCGGATCGTCATCGTGGGGTCGAGCACGCTCATCGCCGCTTGCGGGACGATGGCGATCTCGCGTCCGCGGATCTTCTCGAGGCCGCGTCTTCCCAGACGGCGCAGATCGACGTCTCCGAGCATCACTGCGGCGGCTTCGACCCGGCCCGGGGGCGCCACCAGCCCTGCGACGGCCAAACCCAGAGTGGACTTGCCCGAGCCCGACTCGCCCACCAGCCCGAGGGTTCTGCCGCGCCCGACGCGCAGATCGACGTCGCGCACCACCGTCACCTCGTTGAAATCCACCGACAAGTCACGGATGTCGAGGCGCACGTCGTCGCTGCAAGGCTCGGGGAGCGTCTCGCTGATGCGGCGCCGCCGCGGCGGACGCCAGCCGTGGCTGCTCAGCTGCGGATCGGCGAGTTCCTCGAACGCGAAACCCACGAAAGCCAGCCCGACGATGAGGATCGTCAACGCGGCGCCCGGCGGAACGATCCACCAGAGCCAGGCGTCGGTGAGGATGGCGCTGCCGTTGTTGGCGAAGTAGAGCGTCGAGCCCCAGCTGACCCGGCCAGGATCGCCGAGCCCCAAGAACGCGACCCCCGACTGAACGATCACCGCCACCGCGGCGGCTCTCACGAACTGCGACACGATCAGAGGCGCCAGCCGCCGGCTGATGTGGATCGTCATGATCCGCAGCGAGCCGGCGCCCATGGCGTGCGCCGCCTCGGTGTGGCCGTACTGTGAGATTTTCAGCACTTGGCTGCGCAACAGTCGGGCCGGGCGCGCCCACAGCACGCCCGCTATCAGCACTATCAGCACTTCGAGGCCGCGACCGAAGTAGGCGGCCAGCACCAGAACCAGCACCAAGAACGGCAGCGACAGCGTCAGATCGACCAGGCGCATGAGCACTGCGTCGAGCCAGCCGCGGCGCCAGCCGGCCAGCAGAGCGACGGCGGTTCCCAGCAGTGTCGCGGCCACGGCGGCTACCAGTCCCACCCACAGCGAGACACGGGCGCCGAACACCAGCTGCGCCCAGAGGTCTCGACCCAGGTCGTCGGTGCCCAGCCAGTGCTGAGACGACGGAGACTGGTACGGCAGACCGCTGGAACGGTCGGGCGGATGCGACGCCAGCAGGTCGGCAAAAACGGCCGCGCCGATCACCAGCGCCAGCATCACTGCGCCTGCCGACGCCAGAATCAGCGTGGCCGGCCGCATCCGGGCGCGACAGCGCGACGGCGCAGTGTTCAGCGCAGACATCCAGGGCATCACGAACCCGACCGACGCACTCGCGGATCGAGGACCGGGTAGAGCAGATCCGCCAGCAGGTTGGCCGCCACCGCAATGAGCGACAGCAGCAGGAACACCGCCTGAAGCACCGGATAGTCGCGGGCTCTGACAGCGTCGAAGGCCAGTGAACCGAGACCCGGATACGAGAACACGCTCTCCACCACGGTCGCCGCACCCACCAGGGTGGAGAAACCCAGCAGCGCCACTGTGGAAACCGGGATCATGGCGTTGCGGGCGGCGTGGCGTCTCACGCCGCGGTCCGAGAGCCCCTTGGCGCGCGCCATGAAGACGTAGTCCTCGCTGAGTTCGGAGATCATCGCCGAGCGGGCCACCACGAACACCGATCCCAAACCGACGAGAGTGAGCGTCACGGCCGGCATCACCAGACGCTTGGCGACGTCGACGATCCAAGCCCAGCCGGTGAGCGCTTCCGGTGACACCGCCCCGTAGACGGGCAGCCACTCCAGCTGCACCGAGAAGACCAGCAGCAGCATCAACCCCACGAAGAACGCGGGCAGCGCGTCCACTGCCAGCACTCCGGCCAGCAGCGAGACGTCGCGGCGCGAGCCGCGTCGCCAGCCGGCAGCGAAACCCAGCAACACCCCCAGAGCCGTCGATGTCGCCACTGCGGCGCCCACCAGCAGCAGAGACCAGCCGAGCCGGTCGCCGACCACCTCCGACACTGCCCTGCCGTCACGCACCGAGATTCCGAAATCGCCTCGGGCGAGGTTGCCCAGATAACTGCCGAACTGCTGCCAGGCCGAGCCGTCGAGGTCGAAACGTTCCAGCATCGACTGGCGCGCCGCGTCATCGACCGA
This sequence comes from Acidimicrobiaceae bacterium, assembly GCA_026708645.1. Lineage (GTDB taxonomy): Bacteria > Actinomycetota > Acidimicrobiia > Acidimicrobiales > Aldehydirespiratoraceae > Aldehydirespirator. The sequence goes on from JAPOUM010000029.1 coordinate 30,086, forward strand.
CCCCGACTCCGGCGGGACCAGATAGTCGGCGGGATCGCCGGGCGCCAGCCTCGGCAGCGCGAAGTTGACTATCAGCGCGGCGAGGACCACCGCCGCATACTGCGACCCCAGCCGCAGCAGGCGCGTCGATCGCGCCCGCTGCTGCGAGGCGCTGCCGGGCTCGGGTTCAGTCTTCGACGGTGCCCTGCTGTCCACGGCGCCGCCTCACGGCGAACGCCGCTATCGCAGCAATGACGGCCAGAACGACCACCGTTGTCACCACCGTTGCAGCGCCGTCGTCGTCGTCGGCTGAGTCTTCCCCGTCCGACGCTGGCTGCACGGAGGCGCCGTCGCCCTCAGCAGCAGCTGTCGCGGCACTGTCGGCGTCGCCGGAGGTCTCGGCCTGATCCGTCTCGGCCACGTCGGTGTCCGCGTCTTCTTCAGTCATGGCGCCGTCGTCGGTGGAGTCGTCGTCCATGGAGTCGGCTGGTTGTGAGTCGTCCTGTGAAGCGTCGCCCGAAATGTCGGACTCGGACTCTGCGGACTCGCCGGGTTCCGCGGAATCAGCAGAATCATCAGAATCAGCCGATGCTGCGCCTTCTTCGCCGGCGCCGGCTCTGACTTCGCCTTCAGGGGTTGCGGAAGGGGCCGCGCCGGACGCATAGGGCGCCAAGAACGAGCGTTTGGTGAAGACCCCGTGGCCGGGATCGCTGATCCAGCCGTCATAGGCGCCGGGCCGGTAACCCCAGCGGCCGTCGGGATAGTAGAGCACCACCGCCGGCGCCTCGGCGGCGAATATCTCTTGCGCCTGGCCGATCAGAACCTGCTTCTCGGGCACCGACACCCCCAGCGCGGAATCGAGAACCGCGTCGAATTCGGGATTGGAGTATCCGCTGAAGATGCCGCCGACACCCCGGCCGGGCGTATGGAAGAAGAAGAACAGGTGATCAGGGTCGGCGTGGGCGTGCGACTCGAACACGGCTATGAACATCTCCACCGACGGCGGCCCGTCAGGGCCCGGGCGCCTCGCTGCGGTGATGGCGGGAGCGTCGAGCGGCTCGACTGTGACGTCCACGCCTATGGCCGAGAGCTGCTCGGCGACCAGCTCGCCGGATCGGATCTGAGGCGGGGCGGCGGCGTTGACCAGCAGCGTGAACTCCAGCGCAGCGCCGCCGGGACCGCGGCGCACATCGCCGTCCATGGGGTATCCGGCCTCGTCGAGCAGGGCGTTGGCGGCGGCCGCGTCGAAGGTGTGCCCGCCCGCAGGATGCGCCCAAGGCGAGTCAGGATGGGTCCAAGTGTCGTTGCCGGGGCGTCCCAGGCCGCCTTCGACGATGTCGACGATGGACTGCAGGTCCAAGGCCATGCTCATGGCTTTGCGGACAGCCGGCTCGCGCAGGATCGGCTTGCGGGTGTTGAACATCAGATACAGCGACTGCATCCGGCTGCCCGTGATCACCTCAAGCTCGTCGTTGTCCTGCACACGAGACACCAGAGGCGCCGGAAGGTTGCGAGTGACGAAGTCGAGCTCGCCCGTCTGGAGCCCGGCGAAAGCCGCCTGGGAGTCTCTGACCACCGGCATGATCAGCGTGTCGACGAGGGGCGGCCCCAGGAAATAGTCGGGGTTGGCCTCCAGCCGATAAGAAGTTCCGGGGTTGTATTCGACCATCACGTAGGGACCGGTCCCGACCGGCAGCGAGGTGGCGTCGGCACGCGGATCCTCGATGCCCTCCCAGACGTGTTTGGGAAGTATCGGGGCGTCGCCGCCGGGCAGCATCATGAAGGTCGACACCGGGTCCTCGAAACGCAGTTCGACGGTGGTGTCGTCGATCACTGTCGCCGATTCGAGGACCGGATGGTCATAAATGTGATGGCCGTAGCGTCCCGGGCCGCCGTCGTCAGCGAAGTACTGGTAGGTGAAGGCAACGTCTTCGGCAGTGAACGGGGCGCCGTCATGCCAGACGACGTCGTCGCGCAGCGAAACCGTCCAGACTCGGAAGTCGTCCGAAGCTTCGGCGCCGGTCGCCAGCCAGGGCTCGGGATCGATGCGGCTCTGCGACCAGAACAGCGTGTCGTAGACCAGCATCGTGAAGTCGTGCGTCAACGGCAGAGCCTGAGGCACGATGAACGGATTGAGGTTCTTCTCGGCGGCGTGCAAGCCCACACGGACGACGACTTCGTCGTCGTCTTGGGCTGTCGCGAGCGGCGCCAGCACAAAGCTGAGCAGCGCCAGAAGCAGGGCAAAGCAAGGGATTCGACGAAAAATCATGGCTTCAAACTATCGAGAATCAGATGCTCGGTCACCAAAACCATGGTTTTGCTTGCAGTCACCGCAGGCGTTATTGCAGTAACCGACAGCCGGATTGCGCGCCCGACCGGCTCTCAGCCGTCTGACACGAGAGCGGACCGCTGCGTTGGAGAAGCGGCGGCGGCTTGCCGGGCGTCAACTGCACGTCAACCTTTAGGAGTAGATCAGAATCGTCCAGTAGGGAGCCCTTGAGCTTCGCGTGAGCGATTCCAAACTTTGAGATCCCCCATTCCAAAGCAGTGAAACCTGCGCTCGACCCGATCTCTTTCAGCGCCACACGAATGGCATCAGGCTCCACGTCACCGACTACCGAGTAGTCGAGATCTTCGCTGTAACGCCACGGCTCCGGCATCCATAGCTTGTGCAAGCAGGTGCCGCCTTTGAACGCGAGTTTGCCCTGGAGAGTTTCATGGTGCGCCACGTCCACCATCAAGCGAGCCAGCACGAGATCCTGCTCAACCTGTCGCTCGGAGCCCCATGGGACTACGGTGCTCCAGTGTTCATAGTCCTCGAATGGGATCAAATCTTTGAACGCCCTACCAGATCATGGTCGATCTCGCGGTTCACTCGCACCTTCCAACGCTTGTCTAGGACGACATCCGGCCCGCTCAACCACGCCAAGCGGCTCGGCGCCAGATCAACCGGACGCGCCCCTCGTCGCTGCACAGCCTCAGCCAGAGCATCAAGGTTCAAGGGCTCCTTGATGAACGACCCGAGATCGTTGTGCATGGTCTGCAACACATACCCTGCGCGCTGCACCACAGCACAAGGAAACATTTCTGAGACCTCGATAAGAGTGTCAGAGTCAAGCTGTTGAGGGGCGGTTTGAAAGTCGCCCAGATTGTTGCCGACCTCAGCGAAGCCGCCACCAGCCGGGAAGACGCGCTCCACCAGATCCAGCACAGTGACCTCAGGAATGCTCACCGTCACTTCATAATCCTTGAACCGCTTCCGTGTTGTGGGCACCTTGCCGACCCGATGGTTGCGATAGAAGCAAACCTTCACATCGCCGATCCGACGGTCGCGGCAATACGAATCGACAGCCACCTGCACGAAACGAGGTCGACGATGCCCGACACCGAAAGAACCGGCCGCTGAACGATAGGCAAGGTAGTAGCGATGTCCTAGATGCTGCATCAAAGCATCCAAATAATCCGCAGGAGGCTGAGTCCGCATACGCCTCCAGCCCCACTCGACCGCGCCGTACAAGCCTCGGGTGACCGACACCATGCTGCCATCATCGCGAGCGACCGCTAAAGCCGCCGACACTCGGGCAGGCTTCACCCCCAGCAGTTCCGCGACACGCTCAGGAGTAGCTGTCAGCTCGCCGGTGGCGATCATATGATCGGCTAGCCGGCTCGCAGGGATCGGTCCAGTCATGGCTCCACTCTAGAAGACCGCGTGCAATCATGTCGCGCCGTCACGCGCAAAACCGGCCATATCCCAGCCAAAAACGAACACACATCGGGAATTCGCGCGACCCCGCGACGGTGAAGCCGCTGCCGGAACGCAAGTTCAAGCGCCGCGCTTCCGTAATCGCAGACACCGGCCCGGCTTGCGGCCGGCTCGGCCCCAGTCAGTCCAGCAGGCATCGGCTCGGTAGCTTCGGCGTCATGCAGCGGCGCCGCTTGTGCATCACAGGCATCGTCCAAGGCGTGGGCTTCCGACCGCACCTGCACCGCCTGGCACGACAATTGTCGCTGACCGGCGCGGCAGGAAACGATGGTCGCGGCGTCTGGTGCGAGATCCAGGGCACACCGGCCGATCTCGCCGTCTTCATCGAGAGGATCACTGCCGAGGCGCCTCCGCTGGCCCGTGTGGAATCTCTGCATTCAATGACCGTGGACTGCATCGAACACGAAAACGAGTTCCGGATTGCTGCCAGCTCGGGCGGCGATGGTCCGGGTTTCGCCGGCGTGCCCGCTGACGCGGCCGCCTGCCCGGCGTGCCTCGCCGAGATCCGCGACCCGAGCGACCGCCGCTTCGGCTACGCCTTCACTTGCTGCGTCGACTGCGGGCCCCGATACACGGTCGTGCAGAGCCTGCCCTATGACCGCGAACGCACCTCCATGGCTGGATTCGCTCTCTGTGAGGCATGCGACAGCGAGCACCGCGACCCGCGGGATCGGCGCCATCACGCCCAGGCGGTGTGCTGTGACCGTTGCGGGCCGCGACTGACGCTGCGGTCGGGCACCGGCGAGACCTTCGACGGCGAGCCGCTCGCTGCCGCGGCGGGACTGCTGCGGGCGGGCCGCATCGTCGCCGTCAAAGGCGTCGGCGGATATCAGCTGGCCTGCCGAGCCGACGACCCCGACGCTGTGTCTCGGCTGAGGCAGCGCAAACACCGCGAAGAGAAGCCCTTCGCTGTGCTGGTCGCATCGCTGGGGGCCGCAGGCGAGCTGGTCCGTCTGGACGACTTGTCCGAGCGGGTGCTGAGCGGCCCCGAGACCCCGATAGTGCTGGCCCCCCGGCGGGAGTCGGCGACCGTGGCGGAGCAGGTGGCGCCCGGCACGGGCCTGCTGGGAGTGATGCTGCCGGCGAGTCCGCTTCACGCCATGCTGGCGGAGGCTGTCGGATTCCCGTTGGTCTGCACCAGCGGGAATCGCAGCGACGAGCCGATCGTCATCGACGACGCCGAGGCGCGAGCAGAGCTCGGACCGATGGTAGACGCGATACTCAGCCACGACCGAGTGATCGAACGACGCGCCGACGACTCTCTGGCCCATGTCGTGAACGGCGGTTTTCAGCTGCTGCGACGCGCCCGCGGTTACGCCCCCACGCCCTTGCGGCTCAGCGGCGCCGACTGCGGCGGCAGCGGCGGCGCGGCAGTGCTTGCGGTGGGCGCTGAACTCAAGAGCACGGTCTGTTTGGCTCTGGGCAGCGAGGCCCACATGTCGGTGCATCTCGGCGATTTGGAACATCCGGCGGCTCTGAGCGCTTTCGAGGTCGCCGTGAGCGATCTGCTGGAGTTGACCCGAGCCGCTCCCGAACTGGTCGTCCATGACCTTCATCGCGAGTATCTGTCCACGAAGTTCGCTGTCAGCGTCGATCTCGCCCCGACGCTGGGGGTGCAGCACCATCACGCGCATCTGGCCTCCTGTCTGGCCGACTCGGGGCACTCCGGCGCCGCCATAGGCCTGATCTTCGATGGCATGGGCTGGGGCGCCGACGGCACTCTCTGGGGCGGCGAAGTCCTGGTCGGCGACGCCTCCGGCTATGACCGCTTCGCTCATTTGCGGGCCGTGCCGATGCCGGGCGGCGCCGCGGCGATCCGCCAGCCTTGGCGCATGGCGCTGGCTCACCTCTTCGAGGCCTTCGGGACGGATCTGCCGCTGATCGCTTCACTGGCAGGCCACTACGACGAGGCGCCCCGGCTGCGGAGGCAGTGCCAAACAGGGCGTTCGGTGATGACCACGTCGCTGGGCCGGCTGTTCGACGCGGTCGCGGCGTTGTGCGGGATCGGTCAGAGCGTCAGCTACGAAGGACAGGCAGCCGTCGGACTCGAGCAGGCTGCGGGGCTCTGTGAGAGGCGCTACCCGGCGGTGATCAGCACAGACACCCCGGCGGTGATCGACCCGACCCCGCTGATAGCCGCAATCGTCGACGATCTGCTGGCCGGCAGGCAGGCGCCGGAGATCTCGGGCGCCTTTCATCGGTGGGTCGCAGACGTCGCTGCGGCGGCGGCGCAGCGGGCGCGTGAGGCCACTGGGCTGACTGCCGCGGCGCTGTCGGGAGGCGTCTTCCAGAATCGTCTGCTGACCGAGATGCTGACCGCCGAACTGCGCCGGTGCGGCTTCTCGGTGCTCAGCCACCGTCGCGTCCCGCCCAACGACGGAGGCATCTCGCTGGGGCAGGCGGCAGTGGGCCGGGCGACGCTGACCGAGCAAGGATGCAGTTGAACCGTGGCGGCCGCCCAGGCGGACGGGACTGCCTACGGGGGCTGTCACGAGGGCTGATACGTTGTCGAGGAGATGAGGGGATGATCGGAGCATTGCGATGACGGAGAGGCCGGAAAAGCAGCCAGAAAGGCCGAGTCGCGCCGGCGAAGGCAGAGGCAGCGTCACGACGACTAAAGCAGAGACAGAGACAGAGACAGTGTCGCGATGAAGATCGGGGTGGTCGGCAAGGGGGGCGTGGGCAAGACCACCGTCAGTGCGCTGCTGGCACGGTCGCTGATCGCTCGGGGTCGGCGGGTGCTGGCCGTGGACACCGACTCCAACCCCAACCTGGGACTGTCGCTGGGCTTGGACGCGGAGCAGACGGACGCCCTGCCGACAGTGCCGAGATCGATCATCGTGGGCTCACGAGGCGACCTGACCGTCGGCGAGCTCATGGCCGACTACGGGGCTCGAACCCCTTCGGGTGTGACCGTGATGTCGGCTCTGCGCGTCAACGAAGCCGCAGCCGGATGCACCTGCGGAGGTCACGCCACTGTGCGCAGCCTTCTGGGAGAAGCCCTCGAAACAGAGACTGACGACACCATCATCGACATGGAGGCCGGCATCGAGCATCTGAGCCGCTCGGGCGGGACTCTGGCCCACGCCGATGTGCTGGTGCTAGTGATGGAACCCAGCCTCAAGGCTGTGATCACCGCTCACAGGACCATCACCCTGGCCCGCGAGCTGGGCATCGCAGCCTGGATCGGGGTCGGCAACAAGGCCGGCGAAGACCAGCGGGACCTGCTGGCACGGCTGTGCGCGCAGAACGGCGTGCCGCTCGATGTGGTGATCCCCGCCAGCGGCGGCGTCGTGCGCGCCGACCGTGAGGGCGTGCCGCTGCCGAGCACCGGAGACGCCGCAGTGTGGGCCGCGGTCGAGTCCCTCACCGAAAGCGTCCTGCGAACTGCCCGGCCCCTGACAACCGGCCCCTGACAGCGGAACCCCTGACACCGAGCCACTGACAACGAGACAAGGCCCGCGACGACCGGCGAGCGTCTCGCTCAGCAGATGCTCAGCAGATTCGGGGGAGAGGGTCGCCGACGAGCATGTCCACGATGCGGGCGCCGCCGAAGCCGGTGCGCACCAGCACGAGTCCCGGATGGGATTCGGTGACCGAGCCGACCACGCAGGCTTCGGTTCCCGCTTCGCAGCTCTGCATGGCTCGCACCGCCTCCGGCGCGGCCTCGGCCGGCACCACAGCCAGCATCTTGCCTTCGTTGGCGATGTAGAGAGGATCGAGCCCCAGCATTTCGCACGCTCCGGCCACGGTGCTGTTGACCGGCAGCGCACGCTCGTCGAGCTCGACGCCGAGACCGCAGTCGGCCGCCAGTTCGTTGCACGCCGAAGCCACTCCCCCCCTCGTGGGGTCGCGCAACCAGCGAGTCTCGGGAACCGCGTCCAGCAGAGCCGACACCAGCTCGTGAAGCGGCGCCGTGTCGGAGGCGACGTCGGCGGCCACAGCCAGATCGCCTCGAGCCACCATCACGGCGACACCGTGATCCCCGATGGCGCCCGACAGCACCAGCGCATCCGCAGGCTGCACCGACGCCGCGTCGAGGCGGCTGTCGGGTCTGACGAAGCCGACGCCGGTGGTGGTGATGTAACAGCCGTCGGCGGCGCCGCGTTCCACGACCTTCGTGTCGCCGGTGACGACTGCGGCGCCCGCTGCGGCAGCGGCACGGGCTACGTCATCCACGATCTCGCGCAGCTCTTGCACCGGCAGGCCTTCTTCGAGCACCAGCGACACCGTCAGAGCCAGCGGTTCGGCGCCCATGGCCGCCAAGTCGTTGATGGTGCCGTTGACGGCCAGATCACCGATGGCGCCGCCGTTGAAGCGTCGCGGGGTCACCACGAAAGCGTCGGTCGTGACAGCCAGACGGCGACCGTCGGCTGTGTCGGCTATGTCGAGCACCGCTGCATCGTTGAGACCGTCGAGCGCCGGATTGGAGAACGCGGGCCGTATCACGGCTTCGATCAGCGACCGGCTCGCCCGGCCGCCCGCACCGTGAGCCATGGTGATGGTCTCGTCGCTCATCTTGGGCGGGCGGCGCCGCCACGACTCGATCCGGGCCAGCACAGCCTCACGAGTCTCGAAATCGTCGTTCGGCGCCATCGGATGAGTCTCGGTTCAGCCTCGGGTCAGTCTGCGAGCCGGTTTCTAGCGGGCGTGGACAGCGATGCGGGGCCTGCTCGAATAGCGCCCGTAGTTGTAGTAGGCAGCGCAAGCCCCCTCTGATGAGACCATGCAGGTGCCTATAGGCGTCTCAGGAGTGCAGGCCGTGCCGAAGACTTTGCACTCCCAGGGCCGCAGCGCTCCTTTCAGAACCTCGCCGCACTGGCAGGCTTTGGGATCGGCGACTCGCACGCCCGGCACCGCGAAGCGCTCTTCGGCATCCCAGGCCGAGAACTCCGGCGCCACGGCCAGAGCGCTCTGGGCGATGAAACCCAGGCCGCGCCACTCGAAGTGCGGCCTGACCACGAACGCCTCCCTCAACAGTTGCAGGGCTCGCTTGTTGCCGTCGTCGGACACGACACGCCGGTACTGGTTCTCGATTTCGCAGCGGCCCTCGGCAAGCTGCTTCAACAGCATCTGCACGGCTTGGAGAATGTCGACCGGCTCGAAGCCCGCCGTCACCAACGGGCGCCCGTAGTGCTCGGCGACGAAACGGTAAGGGCGGGTTCCTATCACCGTGGAGACGTGCCCGGGGCCCAGAAAACCGTCGAGGTCGAGTCCCGGCGAGTCGAGTATCGCCTTGAGCGGCGGCACGATGGTGACATGGTTGCAGAACACGCTGAAGTTGGCGACGTCGCGGCGGCGGGCCTGCACGAGAGTGACCGCAGTGGAGGGCGCGGTGGTCTCGAAACCCACGGCCAGAAAAACCACTTGGCGATCCGGTAAGCGCTCGGCGAGCGCCAGCGCGTCAAGCGGCGAATACACGACGCGCACATCGGCGCCGCGAGCCTTGGCTTCCAGCAGGTTGGAGTCTTTGCCCGGCACTCGCAGCATGTCGCCGAAACAGCACATGGTGACCGAGTCGATGCCGGCCACAGCGATGGCGTCATCGACGCGTCCCATGGGAATCACGCACACCGGACAGCCCGGCCCGTGGATCAGCTCGATGCTCGCAGGCAGCAGAGCTTCGAGTCCGTGTCGGTAGATGGCGTGGGTGTGGCCGCCGCAGACCTCCATGAATTTGCGGGCCGGCTGGTCGGAGGCTTGCGCTGCGATCTCGTCGAGCAGCCGTCGGGCCGCTTCGGGATCGCGGAACTCGTCGACGTACTTCATGGCGCTGCGTGCTTCTTCGCCGGTTCGGCCGTCCGCGCTTCGCCGGCCTTCTGGGCCGCGGGCGCGGGCGCGGCTCGTGGCGGGCCGGCACCGGTCGGAGCGGCGGCGACGCGCTCGCACAGAGCGCTCATCAGCGCTGCTTGAGCTTCTTGGATGCGATGCACCGACAGCGACGCTACGACGAGGTTGTGATGCACGCTCGGGTGGTCGGCGAAAGCCCCGCCGCCGTAGCCGCTGAGCCCGATCGTGGTCAGGCCTCGGCTGTCGGCTTGTTGGAACGCCGCGAGCAGGTTGCGAGAAGCTCCCGAAGTGCTGCATCCCACAAGCACGTCGTCGGGCTGAGCGAAGGCGTCGAGCTGGCGCGCGAAGACTCGTTCAGCGCCGAGATCGTTGGCCAAGGCGGTGGCTATGGCATAGTCGGCGCAGAGCGGCTCGGCAGCGACGCCTCGGTGTCGCAGCAGCCTGGCCAGCCGGGCGGCGTCGCTGGCGCTGCCGCCGTTGCCGATGGTGAGCACACAGCGACCGGCCGCCGCGGCACGGCTGATGGCGTCGCCTGATGCCGCTATGGCGGACTGATTGGAGACGAGAGACTGCCGCGCCAGCTGCTCTGACTCGTCTGCCTTGGCGGCGGCTGAGGACTGCAGCGCCCGGCGCAGCGCGGCCTCGTCGCTGTCGGCGGCGTCGAGGAACGGGTAGAGGAAACCGGTGGCGTCGCCGCCTGCCGCGCCGCCGGCGCCGACCACACCGGGATGCTCGAGAGCGACCTGCACCAGCTCCCACAACAGGTGATAGCTGCGGACGATCGCCTGGTCGGGCTGCTGGGAATCAATGAAGAGATCAGCGCCCGCCGCGGTGGCAGCGTCGGCGGCAGCGTCGGCGATCACGAGCACGACTTCTGACGAGTTGCGGCGCCTGGTCGGGGATGCGGCCGCGGGGTCGGCCACGCGGGCGGCCAGAGGACGCGTGCCTGCCACCACAGGATGAACGAATTCGACAGCGACGTGATGCGCGTGGTCCGCGGCGCCGGGCGCCTGCACGCACAAGCGGCGCCCCGCAACGAAGGCTCGGGCCAGACACAGCGCCGCCTCAACAGGGTCTCGGCCGCAGTCGATCGTCATGGCGTCCAGTGTCACGTCCTTAAGTTTCACGTCTTCAAACAACCCATGAGCCGGAAGACCCATGCGCAGGATGGGCTCATGCGTCGGGGCTGGATGTGAAAGCTTCCATCTCTTCGTCGTAGACCGACCCGAGCTGCCGAATGAACTCCAGGGTCTCGGCCGCCTCGGACGCGTCGATGCGCGCCATGGCGAAGCCCACATGCAGCAGCACCCAGTCGCCGACCGAGAGCGGCTCGTCGTCCACCATGACCGTGTTGACCTCGCGCTGCGCTCCGTCCACATCGACGACGGCGGTGTGGGGCCCGGCGGGCTGCAACTCCACCACCTGAGCGGGAATGCCCACACACATCAGACCGCGACCGCCGCAGGGCGGCCTACAAGGCGAGCGAACAGCCCGTCCAGATCGGCTACCAGATCGTCGTCGGGGGCGTAGTCGAGCAACGGGAGCGTGCGGGCGTCGGCGTCGAGCGCCGCGTCAGACCAGCGAAGCGACCCGGCCAGCTCCAAGCCGTGACTTTGACAGTATTGAGCGATGGCTTCAAGATCCGACGGCTGGCGGCACTTGTTGGCGATCACCGCCACCCGGCTGATGCTGGTCTCACCGGCGAGAGCGGCCTGCAGCTTCACCGCCTCGAGCGACCTGTAGTAGGGCTCGGCGACCAGGAGCAGAGTGTCGCAGTGTCGGGCCGTTCCCCGGCTGAGATGCTCGGGGGAAGCCTCCAAGTCGAGCAGCGTGACCGTGTCGGCAGCGTCGCCGAGATCGGCCAGCAAGGCGCTGACCGTGGCGTGCGCCGAGCACATGCAGCCTTCGTCTGCGTGTTGCGGCATGGCCATGCGCACCAGCCGGACGCCGTCGGGCGCGGCGCTGCTGTAGCGCTGCAGCACCTCGTCCACTCCGGCGGTGAGCCTCGGGCCGTCGAAACGGCGCGACACCAGCGAGACCGGCAGGAAGGGCGCCATGGAGGAACCGGCGAGGCCGATGGCCGCATGAAGGTTGGGGTTGGTGTCGCCGTCGACGGCCACCACACGCAGACCCGAGCGGGCCAGCAGCCGAGCCGCGGTCGCGCAGACGGTGGTCTTGCCGGCGCCGCCCTTGCCTGCCACTGCGATCTTCATGCCGGCGAGCCTTGACGAGCCGCCGAGCCCTTATCAGCGTGTGAGCCCTGATGTGCCTGGAAATGCTCCAGGGCGGCAGTCAAGCCGTCGCGTGCTGCGGCCAGTTCGGCGGCGGCAGCTCGGGCGGCGTCGCTGCCGGCGCCGGTCAGCGAGTAGAGGCGCCGGTCCGGTCCGGCGACAGAACCGACCCACTGCGAGGTGACCAGGCCGCGCTGCTGCATGGTTCGCAGAGCCCGGTAAACCGCCGCGAGATCCACCGGCAAGCCCAGCGCTTTGACCGTCTCGCAGAGTTCATAGCCGTATGACGTTGCCTCGCGTCGCAGGCTGAGCAGCAAGAACGCTCTCAGGAAGCGCCTGGGCAGGCCTTCGCCGCTCTCAGTGCCCATGGCCGTCCGCGTCGTTGTGCCCGCCGCTGCCATGGCCATGGCCGCAATCGTTGCCGTGGTCATGGTCGTGATCATGGTCGTGGCCCGCCACGAGACGATGCGCCACGCAGGCTTCGGCCTCGTCGACGGAGGCGTGGCACCAGCAGTCGTCACTGCATTCGCCGTGGGAGGGCTTGGTGAGATCGGCGAAAGCCTCGCCGAACTCTTTGGCCCCGCGCTCGAGTCCGAACTCAGACAGCGCGTACCAGTCGCCGTCGCGCACCAGATAGCCCTCTTCGACGAGACGGTCGAGGTAGGTCATACCGATGGCTGCGTCCACCCCGAGGAAGCGTTCGATCAGACCCGGGTCGACCACGTCACCGAAACCTTCGCCGCGCAGCCAGTACATCACTTGGAGGATCTCGCTGCGCCAGTAGAGGGCGGCCAGAGCATCGGATTTGGGGGATGCGGCGGTGCTCACAGCAACAAGAATTCCCTACGAGGATTCCCTACGCGAAAGCCGCGAAGAGCCTAGTGGGAGGCATCAGTTCGCCGCTGAGGGCGAGGCTGCCGACGACAGCGAGTCCGACGGCGGCGACGGCGCGGCGAGGCTCTCGGCTTTGGCCGACACGGTGTCGAGAGCGCCGGCGATCACTTTCAGCTGCTCATTGACTTTGAGCACTGAGGGGCCGACCGAAGCGCACTGCGTCTCGATGGCGCGCACCCCGAAAGTGACTTTGCCGAGTGATGTCGAGATTCGCCGCAACGAGGCGGCGATGAGGATCAAGTAGACGGCCAGCGCCCCGACGAAGACGACTATCTCCACCACGGTCAGCACGATCAGCAGGTTGCGCATCAGTCGTCGCCTTCCGCCGGCGCCGCCTCGGAGAGCACCGCCTGAGCGGGCACCGCCTGAGAGAGCGCCGACTGGGCGATCGTCTCATCCAAGAACGCGTCATGTTCGAGGGCCTCGGATGTGAAAGCGTCGAGGCGCACCGTGGTCTGGTGCAGCATCCAGGTGGTGGCCGTGTTGCGGGCCACCTGCTTGCCCGTCTCCCAGATGGCGTCGGCGCCCGCTTCGATGCGGCGCACCTTGCCGTAGAAGATCTGCAGCAACAGCACGGCGACCACGCACACCACTAGACCCAGAGCCAGGGTCAGCCACCAGAGCGCTTCAGTGCTCATCGCCGGCCCCCGTTCGCTGAGGCCCCGCTGCCGGCGATGAGATGCTCGCGCACCGCGCCCGCTCCGGAGCTGATGCGCTCTATGGCCGAATTCACGTCGTTAACCGCCCACAGGACCGCCGTGTTGTCGCGGGACTCTTGCAGAGCCGCCAGTATCGCCCCGGCCTGCACAGCGGCTCGGTGCGCGCCGCGGATCATCAACAGCAGCAGCACCACCACAACAAGTACCAGCCCACCCCCGATCAGATATCCGATGATCCATCCTGAGGACACAGGCCCTCCCTTCACCGCCGCTAGCAATCACCCCAGAGCATAACCCCAACCCTCCACTAGATGCGATTCGCACATAGTGATAGGGTTGGCTCTACCCGTCAGGGTCCGCTACTTGGAGGCTTCGCTCGTGGCCCAGTACACCACAGTCGCACCAGGCTCGACGCACGGCGAGCTTGAAGTCAAACCGCTCATCACCGACCCCGCAGACCCGCTCGCGCCGGTGGCCCTGCGCAGCCCGCTGCGGCCCAAGCGGTCAGAGCTGGTGTCGCAGGGGCCGCTCGAGAAGGCTTACCTGTTCTGGATCGTCGGCGCCAGCTGCGACGGCTGCACCATCGCCATCTCCGGCGCCACCCATCCCCGCGTCGAGGATCTGCTCACCGGCAGAGTCCCGGGACTGCCTCGCATCGAGTTGGTGCACACAGTCCTGTCGGTGGAGTCGGGAGCGGAATGGACCGAGAACCTGCGCCTCGCTGCTGAAGGCAGACTCGACGCCCCCTACCTGATCTTCTGGGAGGGCTCGATCATGGACGAGACCGTCTCGGGCGAGCACGGCTACTGGATGGGCTTGGGCGAGGACCCGGTCGACGGTCGTCAGATAACCAGCCTGGAATGGCTCGACCGGCTGGCGCCCGGCGCCGCCGCGGTCCTCTCGATAGGCACCTGCGCCTGCTGGGGCGGCATCCCGGCTGCGCAAGGCAACCCCACCAACGCCATGGGAGTGATGGACCATCTCGGCAAGGACTACCGCTCGGCGCTGGGCTTGCCGGTGATCAACATCCCGGGCTGCTCGCCGGTGGGCGACAACATCACAGAGACCGCAGCCGCGGCGCTGCTGTTCCTCAACGGCTTGGCGCCACTGCCGGAGTTCGACGAGCTGGGCCGGCCCGCCTGGCTGTTCACCGAGACCGTCCACAGGCACTGCCCCAGAGCCGGCTACTACGAAGAGGGCGTTTTCGCCCACTCCTACGGCGACAAGGAGTGCCTGGTCGAGTTGGGCTGCTGGGGTCCGGTGGTGCAATGCAACATCGCCGAGCGGGGCATCGTCGACGGCCACGGCGGCTGCATGAACATGGGCGGCATCTGCATCGGCTGCACCATGCCCGGCTTCCCCGACAAGTTCTCGCCGATATACGAGCGCCCGCCGGGCGCCCTGCTGTCGACCAACACCAACCGCGTGATGGGCGGCTTCATCAGACGCATGCGCAAGCTCTCCCAAACCGACAAGATGCGTTCGACGCGGTGGAGCGAAGACCGCGACCTTCCCAGCGGCTGGGGCCGCTACAAGACCCAGCCTGTGGGCGCCGAACGCCTGGTCCACCGGCTCTACTCACGCAAGCAGCACTCGCACGAGGGAGGACGCTGACCGCCGATGTGTTTCAAGAACCTGCCCATCGTCTTCGACGACGCCGGCAAAGCCCGGCTGCGCGACGACATTCGCGATCCTTATGCGGTGACCGTCGCCGAGCCTCGCGACTTCGTGCGCGGCGCGCTCGAGCGCAGCAGTGCCGGAGCTTTGGCTGCGCCGCCCCGGCTGCGGGAGTGGAGCATCGATCCGGTGACGAGAGTCGCCGGGGCGCTGGCGGTCCACACCGTCTTGGATCTGGAGACCCGCAAAGCCGTGGAGGCCCACTCACAGGCGATGCTGTTCCGCGGATACGAGATCATCCTCAAAGGGCGCGACCCGCGAGATGCCATAGACATCTCGTCGCGGGCTTGCGGCGTGTGCGGCGGCGTCCACGCCACGGTGTCGTCGCTGGCCATCGAGATGGCCTTCGGCATCCAGCCGCCGCCGCTAGGCGTGTGCGTGCGCAACCTCGGCGAGGTGGCCGAGATGTTCTATGACCATCCGCTGCATCTGGGGCTGCTGGCCGGGCCCGACTATTCGACCGCCATCGTGTCGGTCACCAACCCCGAGCTGGTCGATCTGGCCGCGAAGACCCTGGCGCCTCACGCCGACGTCCACGGCTACGTCACCATCAAGGACATCATGGACGGCTTCAACCCGCTGGAGGGCGCCATCTATCTGGAAGCCTTGGAGTACACCCGCATCGCCCGCAAGATGTGCACGCTGATGTACGGCAAGTACCCGCACCCTTCGACGCTCGTGCCCGGCGGCGTGTCCACCACGGTCAGCACCACCACATTCAACGAGTACTACTCAAACCTCGGCTTAATCTTCGACTACGCCAAGCGCCTGGCCGGCATCTGGGACGACATCTGCGACTTCTTCTTGGAGGCCGACCCGTCGTACAGCGATGTGGGGCTGCGACCCTCCAATCTGATCCAAACCGGCATCTGGGACGACCCGGAGGTCTACGACGCCCGCTACGCCAATGTGGACGCCTGGGGCCAAGCCCGCTACTCGGCGCCCGGCATCATCACCGAAGGCGAGCTCACCACCACCAAGCTCACCGAGATCAACATGGGCATCGAGGAGTTCGTCGAGCACTCCTACTACGAGGACTGGACCACCAACGGCAACGGCTCGGGCTCGGTGCGTTTCGGCACAGATGAGCTGGGCAACCCGCTGTCGCCTTATCACGCCTGGAACAAAGAGACCATCCCCCGACCGCAGGGCAAGAACTTCAAGGAGAAGTACTCCTGGGACACCGCCCCCCGCTGGGACCGCCTTTCCATGGAGACGGGCGTATACGGGCGCATGTGGACAACGGCCTTGGCGCGGCAGCTGCCCGACAATCCCTACATCGAGGCGACCGGCGACGGGCTGCGGATGCTGCTGCCGGCGCACGACCTGCCCGAGACCGAGCTGTTCTGGCGGGTGCCCCAGAAGTTGAACGCCTTCGAGCGCAACCGGGGGCGGGCCTACGGGGTCGCCTTCACCGCCGCCATCGGGATGATCTGCCTGATGCAGGCTTTCGACTATTGGCGCAAAGGCGAGACCAGCGTGTCGACGTCGTTCAAAGTGCCGCGCGACGAGCGGGTCTCGGCGGGCTTCTGGGAGGCCGGGCGGGGTTACCTGACCCATCACATGCACATGGACAAAGGGCGGCTGATCAACTATCAGATCAATACGCCGTCAACTTGGAACGCGTCGCCGCGCGACCCTTTCGATCAGCCCGGGCCTTACGAGGAGGCCATCGTGGGTACGCCGATACTGGAGAGCGTGGCCGACGACGACATCAAAGGCATCGACATCCTGCGCGCCATACGCAGCTTTGATCCTTGCATGCCCTGCACCACCCACATGGACACGGGCCGGGGCGTCATAACCCGCGAAGTCAACTCGTGCGGGTGCACACTGGAGTGATGCACGCCGCAGGCGACGGCAGCTCCCACGATTCTGGCACCGGCTTCCTGGCCGCTCCGACACCTGAAGCTGCGTCTCTGCCTGCGCCGCTGTCCGCGTCTCTGCCTGCGTCCGCGTCCGAGCCGGTGTCGCAGCCGGTGTCGCTGCCGGTGATGAATCCATGAATGCAGCAGCGTCCGGTGACTTGGCGCAGCGCTGGCGGGAACTGTCGGAGCAGGCCGTCTCGCTGCCGGAGCGCGACGAGGCGCTCGACACGCTGCTGGGCCCCGGCGCGCAGGTGAAGTCGGGGCGGGGCGAGGCTCAGCCGGGCTGCACGCTCGTGGGCGGCGTCGGCCTGCCGTGGCTGCGCGACCTCGACTTCGGTGCCAACTGGCTGGCACGGGCGGCGACACTCCCATGGCCCGACGACGTGGTGCTCGAGGATCTGTCATACGCGGCGCACCGCGTCATGCACCGCCTGCAAGAGCTGCAGCCGGCACGAGCCGTGCTGTTGGGATGCATGCCACGGGGCGGCGATCCCGCAGGCACGATCCGCCGTTATTCGCTGGCCGAACTGGGCGAGCCCGACCCTGACGAGGTGCATGAGCGGCTGGGGGAGGCGGTCGGCGGCATCGTGGATCTTGACCACACCCTTGCAGTCTGCCGCTACTGGAAGGCGCTGCCGGACGACACCGTGGTCATCGAGGTGGAGCCCGCCGAGAGCGAGTTCGGCTGGGGTTTCTCACAACCGGTGGAGGACGCCGTGGACAAGGTGCTCGACATGGTCCGCCACGAGGTGTCGCACGGCGGGGCGTCGCACGGCGGAGCGTCGCACGGCGGAAAGCTCTGATCTTGGCTGAGCCCGCAGAACTCGCATACGGCGACATCCTCGCCCGGGCCGCTGAACTGGCCAGCAGCCTGCTGGAGTGCGGCGACGCGCGCACCTCAGCCGACGCCGAAGAGTTGCTGGACTGGCTGGACGCCTACCATCGCGAGGGCCTGGGTCGGCTGGTCGAGATGGTGCGCCAGTGGCGCGGCGAGCTCTTCTTGGAGCAGGCGGCGTTGGATCCGGTGGTGGGAGACCTGCTGGCCACCTACGGGCTGGGAACAGACACCGACGCTGCCGCCGTCGACCGGGTCGTGCAGCTGGCGCTGGACGAGGTGCGTCCCTACATCCACTCCCACGGCGGCGAAGTGGAGGTGCTGTCGGCGCGAGACGGTGTGGTGTCGTTGCGGATGCACGGCAACTGCAACGGCTGCACCGCATCCGACGACACCGTGACACGCCGCATTGAGGCTGCGCTGCGCGAGCATTGGATCGACTTCAGGCGTGTGGAGACCGAGCAGCACACTGCGGCGCCGCACCCGCCGCCGAGCCCCGGCCAAGCCCAAGCAGCCACCGGCTTGGCCATCGGGCCGCGGCCGTCGTGAACGCGGACGCTGAGGCCGAGGCGGCTGAGATAGCCGAGATGGCCGAGGCAGCCGATCCTGAAGCCGCTGGGGCCGAGGCGGCCGAGGCCGACGAGGTGGCCGATCTCTGCTTCAGCGCGCGGGCGCTGGCCCAGACCCATCCGATGACCGCGGCGGCGCTGCGCTACCGCCAGGAGTGCGCCGAACGCGAGCGCTCCCAGCAGCCTGTGAGCGAACTCAGCGACTGGGCTGCGACCTGTCTTTTGGTGGGCTACTGCCTGCGCCGCTGTGAAGAACAGGCCGCCCACGCGCCAAGGGCGGATGACGCCGAAGAAGGCGGCGCTGCAGAGGATGGCGCTGACTCGGGAGATACTGACGCGGGAGGCGCTGACGAGAGCGATACTGACGAGAGCGACGAAGCTGAGACCGCGGCTGATGCTGCGGTCGTCGGGGTTGATCTTCACAGAGTGAACGAGCTCAGCGAGTCGCTCAGGACGGGGGATCCCGCCAGCGTCACGCTGCTGCGAGCGGATCTGGTCGTGGCGGCGCTGGACCGCCTGATCGCCACCGAACTCGACAAGCGCCACGAGCATCTGCGCGAGCAACTCGACGACGACGCCTGGGGCGAACTCGGGGACTATCTGGCCTGGTGGGTGATCCACGGATACGCCCTGCGAGCCAGCGAGCAAACCTTGCGATGACCTCTCGATGACTCCGGCGGCTTCGGCGCGGGTGCTGGTGGTGGGGGTCGGCAATGTCTTGCACGGTGACGACGGTTTCGGTGTAGAGGTGCTGCGGAGGCTCGCCGGTCGGCCCGTCCCGGCGGGCGTGACCCTGGCCGAGACCGGCATCGGCGGTATCCATCTGGTTCACGAACTGATGGCCGGATACGACGCTCTGGTGGTCGTCGACGCGGTTGACAGGGGCAGGGCGCCGGGCACGGTGATGGTGATCGACGCCGAAGTGACCGATGTGGCCGACATGGCTGTGGAAGAGCGGCACGATCTGCTCGCCGACATGCATCTGGCGACTCCCGAGCGGGCCATGATGGTGGCCAAGGCCGCCGGCCTGCTGCCGGAGCGCACCGTCATCGTCGGCTGCCAGCCGGCAGAGGTGGACACTCTGGGGATCGGGCTCACCGACGCAGTCCGATCAGCGATCGACAACGCCGTCCGCGAGATCGAGTTCTGCCTGCAGCAACTCACCAGCCCGGCCAAAACATGACTGCCGAGAACTCAGCCCGCTTCAACGAGATCGAACCCTGCCTGCAGCGACTCGCCGGGTTTGCGGCCGACGACCGGCGGGTGGGCGGCTGACATGGCCCGACTGACATGACCGTCGCGGATTTGCAGGCAGCGCTGGCGGCGGTGAGCCTGGCGAAGTCGCCCGACGACTGGGCGCTCGCCGCATACCGTCTGGCAGTGGCCCAGTCGGAGTCCGCCCGACGGCCCGCCGACGTCGACGAGGCGCTGGAACTGCTCGACAAGGCCGCCCGCATTCTCAGCGCGGAGCGCGCTCCTGTCGAGCACGGGCGCATTCTCACCGCAGCCGCCAACTGTCACCGTGCCCGCGGCAATCATCACAAGACGCTCGAATTGTTCGAGCGCGCGGCCGGTCTGCTCGACGCCAGGGCGCCGATCAACGAACAGGCAGGCGCCCATATAAATGTGGGGCTGGCGCGCAGCGAAGCCGGAAGACCGCACGCCGGGGTCGAAGCCGCAGATCGAGCCATCGACCTGCTGACCCGCGAAGCCGAGACCGCCAGGCGCCTTGTGGACGGCACGGACGGCGAGGCCGCTGAGACCGCTGAGACCGCAGGGATCGACCTGAACAGCGAAACCGACCCGGCCGAAGAGGTCGATCCGACCGGCCCGACCGAAGAGACACGCAGGCTGCTCGGCGCGGCTCACATAAACCGCGCCCAAGCCCGTCAGGCGCTCTCGGGCCTCGAAGACCTCGAGCTTGCCGCCGACGACTACCGGAGCGCTCTCGGGGTGCTCGCAGCGGAGTCTCTGCAAGCGGGCATGGCGGCCCACGGTCTGGGAGCGACTCTGCTGGAACTGTGCCGACGGGACTCCGCTCGCTGGCCCGCAGGCGACGCTGTGGCGGCCTTCGAGCAGTGTCTGAACGTGCTCAGCCATCGCAACTTCCCGTTTCACCACGCGGTGGCGAGGCACAGTCTGGCCTTGGCCTACGAAGCCCGAGGCGAGCCGGGGGACCCGGCCCGGGCGCTCAACAGCGCTCAGGCTGCCATCTCAATGTTCGACCCGAGGCTGCACGCCTCGCACTGGCGCACGGCTCACGACACTCTGGCACGCCTGACCGCGGTGCTGGACGAGGCCCGGCCCGGCGCCGATCGCAACGATCACATCGCCCGTCTGCTGGCTGACATCCCCGAAACCGAACGCGACAATCTGCTGCGCGACCGGCTGCTGAGGGCGGCTTCGCTGCCTGCCACCGGCCAGAAGACCGATCTGGGATCGCTGATCAGTTCGCTCGCGAGCCTCGACGCGGACGACTACCGGCAGGTGCTGCGCTCGCTGATCGGGGTGCTGATGGAACTGCCCGACCGACTGCTGGAAACAGCCTGCGCGACCATCTGCGGAGTGCATGCCGGCAGCTGCTCGCCTCAAATCTTGGACGAGATGCTCGACACGGTGATCACCGAGCGGCTGTTCGGGCCGCAGCGTGTGAGGGTGCGCGACCTGCTGGAAGCAGAAGGCTGGGTGCGGCCATGACTCGGCCATCGGCCTTCAGTCGCCCAAGCATCACCCAGACAAGATTGCAGCCATGACATGCGATCCTGACGCAGTGCGCTGCGCCGAGCGGTTCATTCATGCGATCGTCTGGGCCGAGCACACCACACTCTGGGATCTGCTCAGCAGCCGGGGCCGTTCGACTGCTTTGTCTGTGGCGATGCGCAACGGCCTCGACCGTGTGGCTGCCGGACGGCTACGCGATGACCTGGCCGACCCGAGCGAGCGCGGGCTCTTCTTGCAGCAGCTGGTCAACGGTCTGCGACGAGATCTGCGCAGCGTCGAACTCACCGAGTTGACCGTCGGCGAATGCCACGCCCTGTCCGAGAACTCTGAGAACTCTGGAGACGCTGAAGGCACCGGAGTCACTGACGACACTGGAGAAACCGCGGACTCCGCGGACACCAGAGACTCTGAAGACTTTGCAGGCTCAGAGGACACGGTCGCGGTGGAGTTGCTGACCCCTTCACGGATTCCCGGCACCCAGGCATGGTCCGCCGGAAGGCTCATCCTCAGCCGCGACGACCCGAACCTCGGCGACGACCCGAACATCCGCTGGTTGGTCGACCGGCTCGAGCCGAGACTCGCCGGACCATGACACCAGCAGCGACACCAGCAGCGACACAGCCCATGACACAGCGGGGTCGTGTTGCACTCCCCGAGGACTGGTCGCGCCTTGCGCGACACCATACATGATCACATCCGCGGCACCGCCCACACGAACCGTGCCAGTGGCCCTCTCGGCGGAAGCGTTGCTGCATCAGTGGGCGCGTCAATCGGCGGCGCCCGCCGGCGCGGCGGTGGTGGCAGACAGCGAGATCGCGGCCCGCAAACGCGGCGGTGTGGAATGGCGCACACCGCAGGCCGTGGCGGTGAGCGTGCTGGCTCGACCCGAGTCATTGGATCCTGACGCGGTGGATGCGGGTTGGGCTGCCGTCAGCTTGGCGGCCGCGCAAGCGCTGGACGACTGCGAGGAGGATGCGGAGCGGGCGGCGAAGCGAGTCTGCTTGTGGCCCGACGAGGTGCAGCGCGAGCCTCCCGACGGCCGCGAGACCGCGCCCGGGTTCGTCTGCACGCTGGGGCCGGGGCGGGTGGAGTCGGCGGCGTTGACCGTTCGGGTCGGGCCTCTGGCCTCAGCCGTCGAACGCCGGCGCGTCACCGCGGCGCTGTTGCGGCATCTGCGCGAGCAGGCCGAGGGGCTCAACGAGCCTGGGCCGCTCATCGACGCCTACCGCGAACGTTGCGCCACGCTGGGGAGGTCAGTCGAACTGCGGATGCTGCCGCACGGCACGATGCGGGGCTTGGCCGAGGACGTAGACGACAAGGGACGGCTGGTGCTGAAATCGCCGACCGGCCTGACCGAGCGGATCATGGTCGCTTCACTGAACGAGGTGCGTCTGCTGCCCTAGCCGCCGCCGCAGGCGCGGCTGTCGGCGCCAGCCGACGGCGACGGCGGCACCGGCACAGATGCCGGCTGTCCGCGCCGGCACAGTCGCTGACGTCGGCGATCCATGAAGGCACTGACCCACGAATGCCGAGAGCTTGTGCGCTAACCCCGGCCGGGACGTTGCGATGATTTGCTCGGCTATGCGGCAGCGGCGAACAAGACGACGGACACCGCGCCCAGCGCCGCGCCCACCCACTGCCAGCGCCGCACGGCCTCCTTGTAGATCCGCCAAGCCAACAGCATGGTCGTGGCCGGCGCAAAACCGAGCAGCGCGGCGATCACAGCCACGTTGCCTCGCTGGAATGCGATGACTGTCGCTATCACAGCGCCGATGTCGATGAGACCCACCAGCAGACCGAAACGTCGCACGTCGGACGACACCGGCGCCATCAGCTTCACCGGCTTGGTGAGCAGCGGGATCAGCGCCACCGCGCCGAGCTGAGTCAAGAAGGCGGGCATGGCGCCCGCGTCGGAGCTGATCTGCGCGAAGGTGAGGCTCAAACAGCCCAGCAGCACCCCCACCAGGCAGCCGAGGGCCAGGCCCGAGCCTCGCAGCATCTCGACGGTCGGCAGCCTGCCGTCGCTTGCTATCAGCACCACGGCGGGGAAGGCCAGCGCCAAGCCGACGATCTCGAAGCCTCCCAGTTCATGGCCGATGAACGGGCCCACGACTGCGGGAACCACCAGCGACAACAAGCTGAACGTGGGCGCTACCACGGCCATCGGGCCCCGCTCCATCGACAGGTAGAGCAGAGGTCGCACCGTGGCTGCGAACACCAGCGCCAGAAGCGTCCAATAGAAGTCGACGCGTCCGTAGTCAGCCGGTGGGAACACTGCCACGTAGAGGCCCGCCACCGTCGAGCCCACGCACGACGCCACCCAGGCGATCGACACGACCGCGCCCGGATGGCTTATCCGTCGGCCTCCGACGCCTCCGTAGAAGTCCCCGATCCCCAGCAGGACCGCTCCGAACACACCTAGCAACAGCGGCAAGAACTCAGGCTAACCCGGCACGCCGCCGCCAGATATGCAGCCGCGGACTCGCCCGGCCCTACGGGCCGCTGCAGTCGTAGACCAGACGAGCCGCCGCCAGATCAGCCGCGGCGAAACCCGCCGACTTGAACAAGGTGATCTCGTTGGCTGAGCGGCGGCCGGGGTGAGCCCCGCTGGTCAGCGCCTGCAAGTCGGCGCGCAGCGCGTCGGCGGTAATGACGCCTTCAGCCAGGGGCTGTGCCAAGTCGCCTGACAGCGCCGCCCCGGCCCAAGTGTCGACGAATATCGAGGCGCGCCGCACGGCCGCGTCGTCGCTTTCGCGCATGTCGGCGCCGAAGCTGCCGACCAGATCGAGATGCGCTCCCTCGGCGAGCAGTTCGCCGCGCACGAGCGGGCTGGTGGCGCCGGTGACGCACGAGACGATGTCGGCACGGGCGACACTGGCGTCGAGGTCGTCGACCGCTTCGGCGGGCAGCCCTTCTGCACGGAGTTGCTCGGCGACGGATTGCGCCGCTGCCGGCCGGCGTCCCCAGATCTCGATGCGGTCGAGCGAGCGGACCGAGGCGTGGGCTCGAGCCATGTTGGGCGCCAGCCTGCCGGTGCCTACCACCAGGAGCCGCTTTGCCGCGGGTCGGGCCAGGCAGCCGGCCGCCAACGCCGAGACGGCCGCGGTGCGGCGGTCGGTGAGTTCGTCGCCGTCGATCTGCGCCAGCATCGCGCCGGTGCTGCCGTCGATCAGCAGATACGCGGCGTTGACGGTCGGGGACGGCGTCTCGGCGTCGGCGTTGGCGGGAAAGTAGCTGACGGTCTTGACGCCGATGAGGCCGCCTTCGGTCCAGGCGGGCATCAACAGCAGCGCCGCGGAGGCGCCGGCGGGCGTGTTCAGAGAATGCACATGACGCTCAGGCGTGTTCAGGCACGGCTCGGCCAGCACCTCTGAGATGGCCGCAATCAGCGCAGGCCAAGGGGTGGCGACACGCACTTCGTCCGCGTCGATGAAACGCATGATCCTCACGACTGTAGAGCCGCGCGGGCCCGTCCAACCGCGCCAACAACCCCACGCCGCCCGACAACTAACAGGCGCTCTTGTCTAACAGGTTCGCTTGCCGGATGACGCTCCGTGAGTCGAGGTCGGGCCGCAAGGGTCAGAGCCGCAGTGCTTAGGGTCGAAGTGGGTCGGTTTGCCGTGAACCCCTGGCCGCTGGGTCTGTTTCTGCAGCCACTCGACTATGAGACCTTCGAGGGCCGAAGGAAAGTTGCGCCGATGCCCGCGGATGCCGATGAAGCGCTCCGGGCGATCGTAATTCTTGATGCCTTCCGGGATGTCAATGGCATTAAGTCCGCGGTAGACGAACTTCTGCGAGATCAAGACCCGCGGCACGGCGGTGTCATGCTTGACTTTCACGAGGTCGGGGCGACCGTTCGCCTTGCTGTGGTAACCGCGCTCCTGGATCCACTCCCCAGTTGCTTCATCAGTGTGATAGATGTTGTCGCCGCATTCCGACTCTCGGCGTCCTGATCGCTCCGGCTTCTTCTTCTCGAACCGGGGATCATTCCAATATTCGTCATAGGACATCGCCTCTTCGACCTGCATGGCGTAGATGAGCTTGCCTTCTTGGCGTCTGCTCTTGGCGCCGAGACCGACCACCCAGTCCCCTCTCTGCGCTCCTCGTCGAATGAGGGGCTTGCAGGTGGCGAGAGTGCAGTAGCCGTGGAAGGGATTCGGCGCGAAACCGGTGTCATAGGTGACGATGTAGACGAACAAGCCCATACCGGATGATACTTCAAGCACCACACGTGCCAAGCCGGAGTCCCCGGAGCTTGCCCGATGCAGGTTCTTGGCCTCGGCCACGGGTTGCAAGCAGTGCCCGCCATTTCAAAATATTACGCAAGAACAAAATATTCCGCAGATTCAAAATATTGTGCAAAAAACAAACATCTGTCTGGCTCCTGCTAGAGTTCCATGAGGCCGATCCCAGCACTTTCTCGGAAGTCTCAGGAGGCGCCTGTGGCTGCACGGGTCCCCAAATCCGTTCTCGCCTTCTTTCGGTATCAGCCCTCCGGTGCTGGCCGGCCGGCGCAACGTCCTGCAGAGCTTCGACCAAGTGTTCGACAGCATCCGGAGCCCCAGCTACGCGACTCTGCTGTGGGGTTTGAGTGGCACCGGCAAGACGGTGTTGTTGAATGCTGTTGAGGACCGCGCCCGAGGCCAAGGCTGGCTCTCGTCGTGTCTTCCGCTGCGGACGGCGGAACCGGGCTCGTGAACCGGATGGCGTCCAAAGCGTCGAGCCTGCTGGCAGAGCAGCGCGTCGAGCGCGAGCTTGCGCCAAAGCGAACCGTGACCGGAGTCTCGGGCATGGGCATCGCCGTCCAGGCCGAGCCCGTCATCACCTCATCAGCGGCTGAGCGTTCGGTGCCCGACTTTGAGACTGATCTGGGCGCTTTGGGCGATCTGCTCGCTGAGAACCGCACGGGGCTGCTGCTCACAGTGGACGAGATTCATGTCAGCGACGTCGACGAGATCAGGCACTTCGGCAACGTGTTCCAACTCGTGTCTGTCGGTCGGGGCCGGGTGATGTTCGCCGACCACACGGTCCGCCGCTTCGTCGAAGCCCGAGCCGCCGCAGAAGGCTTCACTGCCTAGCTGTCCGGTTCACAGCCGCGGCCCCTTCCACGAATTCCAGCGAAGGCTCGATCTTGTTCTTCTCGCTAGCCGGAGTCTCACAAGCCTTCTCGGCCCACACAGAGTCACGGACGCGTGAGCGGTTTCCTGCGTGCCGCCGTCCTGGAGGCCCACACACCTCTTCAGCCCACACAGCGCCACGGGCCGGAGTAGTTGTGTTGAGCCGTCCTATGAGCGGTCGCCGTCTCCTGGCCACTGACGGGTTTGGTCCTCGCAGCCCGATGCATGGGTTGACTGTCTTGGGTCGCCTAACCGGCACCAGTCTGATACCGGCTTTTGTCAGGGGAGCGTGTTTCGAGCAGTGCGAATGTGTCGCTCACCCTTTGACCCCCCCCCCCGACAGTCCTCACCGCATCAAGGCTTCCACTGCTCGGTTTGGCGCAGAGTCGGGTCGCACGCCTGTTGACCAACGGGCAGTCCTCAAAGGACGCAATGCGCAGATCACAGCGGGCGGCGATAATCGATGCTTGAGTGCGTAGACCATTTCACTATCGCGGCCGCGTTCAGGCGCAGATCCCGGCGGGCGCTGATGATCGATGCTTGAGTGCTCTGCCCTCCCGAACAGTCACCACAGGGAGTGCGAATGTGTCGCTCACCCTTTGCCCCCCCGACAGTCCTCACCGCATCAAGGCTTCCACTGCTCGGTTTGGCGCAGAGTCGGGTCGCACGCCTGTTGACCAACGGGCAGTCCTCAAAGGACGCAATGCGCAGATCACAGCGGGCGGCGATAATCGATGCTTGAGTGCGTAGACCATTTCACTATCGCGGCCGCGTTCAGGCGCAGATCCCGGCGGGCGCTGATGATCGATGCTTGAGTGCTCTGCCCTCCCGAACAGTCACCACAGGGCAGGATCACGTGCCCTGGCCATGGTGCCCCGTGTTCTGGTCTCGGTTCGGGCTCGGGATTTCTGGGTTCGTGTCCGAGCTGGCGTTCTTGATGCTTCTGGGGTCGGGTCGTCTGCGTGGGCCGGCCCGTAGCGGGGTTGCGTGACCGTGTGGTCGGGCGGATGGAGTGTGTGGCTGCCGTCAGAGTGCTCCTTGATCTGCCAGTTGTGGTGATGGATCTTGTGGTGGCAGTTCCAACACACCATGATCAGATTCTCCAGGCTGGTGGCGCCGCCCTTGGAATACGGGGTGATGTGATGGGCTTGGCACATCCCCGAAGGCGCCCCGCAATGAAAACAACCGCCATAAGTAGCGAGCAGAGCCTGCCATTGCGTGTCTGTGACCGTTCGGCGTGACCGGCTGCGCCAGATGGCGTCACCGGCACGATCGAACACCAGCCCGGTCCAGCGAGCGTTGCACGACAGCGCATCCAGCACCGTCGCCGGCAGTCTCGATCCGTCGGAGAACTCGCCGATCAACTTGCCGGTGGCGTCATCCACATGTGCCAGCACTGTGATGTCAGCGATCCAGCCGCCGCCCGCACCTTCACCTGCGCTGACAGCATCCGCAACGCTGCAAGCGCTGTCGTCGCTGCTGTCGCAGACTGCGGCGCATGTGCCAGCGCAGGCCGGCGGGCTTTTGCTGTGGCCAGCACCACACTCACAAACCGAGGCGACCGTGTCACCGCTGCCCGTACTCGCAACTTTGCCGCCAGTGCCCGTGATACCGCTCACCGAGTTGTCGCTGCTCGCGTCGCCTGACCCAGCGCCTTCACCGACAACCGTGCTGGTTGCGGCGTCTGTGCTGTCAGGTTGTTGAGCACACCCGCAACCGGCACCGCTCGTTATGTCGTCCTTGTTGTTTGTGGCCTCCGCGCGGAGTGAGCCGGCGGTGTAGTGCTGCAGAGCGTCTGCCATGCACTGCGGGAACTTGCGCCGCTCGGTCTCAGGCAGCTTCTTGTCAGCGGCAAGCAGCCTGCTGGCAGTGTGGCGCAGCCGGTTGTGGAGACGGGTGCCGGTGATCTTGTCGAACTCGCCATGCAACGCGACCATGCCGTCGTCTGTGTCATACATCCTCAAATAGCGTCTGGCGCGTTGACGCAGATACTCCGCGGTGCCGTCATCGGACTGCTGCGCGCCGATCCAGCGTTGCGCAGTGCGTGCGAACTGCTCAGGCCGCATCGACTGAGCCTTAGCCAACAACTCAGCATCACCAGCAACAACATCAGAACCGGTCTTAGTGATCGCCTCAGCGAGCTTGCGGGCGTTGGCCTGCGAAACATCCCCGGCTTGAACAGCGTCACGCAGTTCCGGCACCTTCTGCAAAGCAGCAGCGGTGACGACCTGAGTCTGGGCTTCACGCTGCGACAACCCCGCAGACGCGGCGAGCACTTCGACGCCGCCGTCGCCGTGACGCTCACGTCGGGCGATCAACTCCGCAGCAGCAGTCTGGAACGCAGCGCCAGCGGCCATGAACGCCCGCGACTCGGCCAGCGCATCCCGCAGCTCGTCCAGCGACACAGCACCTGCGCGCGCGGCGGCGAGCATCCGGTTGGCTGCTGCTGTGACCTGCCGGGCATCGATCAACATCATGAACAACAGTATAGAACTCTAGTGTGACATTGACACCTATTTCATGAAATAATCTTGTTTGGAAATCAACAATGCTGTTTTTCTGTGGCACGATGCCAGCCGAGTAGCGCAACCACCAACGCGCAAGGCCGCCGTCAGCGCTCAGGGTCGCCAACGACAACGGGGGCACTGTCCGGCCTGACGAGAGAGGTGAAAGTCGCTCTTGACCCTACGAGCTTTCATGGAGGGGAGGAGAACGCATGAACTACGCCTGTCAAGCCTCCGGGGGGTGAATCCTTCAATGGAGGGCCGGGCAGCGCATGGCCTGACCGGCAGGACTGCTGCGGGGATCCAGACTCCGACGTGGAAGACACGATACAACGCTGCCGCGACGTCGCGCAACAGATCGCCGCCATCAAGCTGCCCGCCGCGCAACGCCGCAAACTCACCGACGCGCTCACCCGCCACAGCAACGCGACGCTAACGCTCACCGAAGCCGCCGCTGACACACGCTCAATGAAGGCGGGGGGCGCACCCCCCGCAACGCCTAAACCTAAAAAAGCGAAACGTATCGCTAAGCATCGCTCAATGAAGGCGGGGGGGCGCACCCCCCGCAACGCGGGTTCATCACTGGCGATTTCGTTCTCTTTGATAAGTACGCTCAATGAAGGCGGGGGGCGCACCCCCCGCAACGCAGGCAAACTCGTAGCCACACTCGATAGAGCCACACTCCGCTCAATGAAGGCGGGGGGCGCACCCCCCGCAACGCGTACCACTGGCCGACTTGTCTACCGTCCGCTATATGGCGCTCAATGAAGGCGGGGGGCGCACCCCCCGCAACGCTTTTTGATAATTGACATAGCCGCGCCTGACCGAGTCGCTCAATGAAGGCGGGGGGCGCACCCCCCGCAACGCCCGTTCGGTCGCAGCTCGGCGGCGACCAGCCGCGCGCGCTCAATGAAGGCGGGGGGCGCACCCCCCGCAACGCTTTAGGCGGTGGGCCGCTGATAGTAATCTCATCAACGCTCAATGAAGGCGGGGGGCGCACCCCCCGCAACGCCGGCCAGAGTATTCGATATTGCCATCATGGATATCGAACGCTCAATGAAGGCGGGGGGCGCACCCCCCGCAACGCCGAGAAACACCATCCGACCGCTGGCGTCGCGCTGATACGCTCAATGAAGGCGGGGGGCGCACCCCCCGCAACGCACTAGTGCCATTGTTGAAGCTGACACCGCACGTTTCCGCTCAATGAAGGCGGGGGGCGCACCCCCCGCAACGCCTGAACTGGCGTGCGCCTTCTTGGATGCCCCGCGGTGCCCGCTCAATGAAGGCGGGGGGCGCACCCCCCGCAACGCCGCGCAATCGCATATGCACGCGAC
>JAPOUM010000001.1:0-49176 GCA_026708645.1 Acidimicrobiaceae bacterium
GCTCACCGCGACCAACGGCACCGCCAGCAGCGCGGATTACAGCCTCTCAGCGACGGACGTCACCATCGCCAGCGGCGCGTCTTCGGGCAGTGTCACGCTCACCGCTGTCGACGATGACCTCGACGAAGACTCGGAGTCGCTCAGCGTGCAGCTTGGGACGCTGCCCGACGGCTACACCACCGGAACCACCACAAGCGTCAGTGTCACCATCGTCGACAATGACGCCCCGCCTGTGGTTGTCGACCCGCCCGTTACCACAGATGTGGCCGTCACCATCGATGTCAGCAACAACGGCAGCGTCACCGAGGGCAGAACCCTCACAGTGACTGTCACTTTGGCGTCTGCGGCGCCCGCGAACGTGACTATCCCGATCACGGCAACCAACGGCACCGCGTCTGATGCGGATTACAGGCTCTCAGCGTCGAGTGTGACTGTCAGCATCGGCTCGTTATGGGACGTGGCCACGCTCACAGCGGTCTCTGACGGCTTCAGAGAAAGCGACGAGACGCTCAGCGTGGGTCTCGGCGCGCTGCCCGACGGTTACAGAGCCGGCACCCCCAGCAGCGTCATCGTCACCATCACCGGCGACATCCCCACCACACCGCCACCACCGCCTCCGCCCTCACAACCGCCACCATCGCCTCCGCCCTCACAACCGCCCACACTGCCGGCGCGACCTCCATCTCCGCCCTCACCGCCCTCTCCGGCGCCTACTGAACCGGAACCCGAGCCGGCGCCAGAGGCCGATTCCGATGTCGAGCAGGAGGCTGAGGTCGAGCCGGTGTTCGAGGATCTCAGCGACACTCCTGAAGCGCACCGCGGTGCTGTCACCACGCTCGCTGAGAACGGAGTCTTCGACGGTGTCGGCTGCGCCGAGAACCGTCTCTGCCCGCAAGATCCGCTCACCCGCTGGCAACTCGCGGTCATGCTCATCCGCCAACTCGACAACAGCGACAACAGCGACAACCCCGACGAAGACAGGCCAGACAACGGCGAGGCGCCCGACAACGAGGAGACTCCCGCCGGTGACGGAATCCCCGGCAGTGACAGGCCAGACAACGGCGAGATCCCCGATAGTGGAGAGTCAGACGGCGGCGAGGCGCCCAGCAGCGCCGGGTTCGGTGATGTGGATGCTGAATTGTGGTGGGCGTCTTATGTGACGCGTCTCGCTGAGTTGGGTCTCACTGATGGTTGTGACAGCGAGTCGGACAGTTTCTGCCCCGAGGCGCTGCTGACCCGCGCTCAGGCGGCTCATTTCATTGTTGCGGCTTTCGGTCTGCCGGCGTCAGGCGCGGCCGTTTTCGTCGACGTGTCCCAAGACGATCCGCACGCCGCGGCGATCAACGCTCTGCGCGCCGTCGGTATCACCAACGGCTGCAGCAGCGACCCGCCGCGGTATTGCCCCGATGAGCCGGTCACGTTGCAACAATTCGCCAGTCTCGTCGCCCATGCATCAGAACTCGCCGCGATCAGCGGCAGCGACGATCCGCCGACCGGTGAAACCACGCCAGAGGCCGAGCAGCTGCCGGTGTTCGAGGATCTGGACACGGCTTCGTCTGTTCATCGTGAGGCTCTCAGCGAACTGGCCGACGACGGGAACCTCGACGGGATCGGCTGCGGCGACGGTCGCTTGTGCCCGCGCGGCGTCATGACGGTCTGGGAGTTCGCAGTGGTGCTGATGCGGCGAATCGACGACGCCGCCACCCCCGACACAGACAGCGACTCCGACGCCGGCGAAGCATCCGACGGTGAAACACCCGACGGCGACGCATCCGCCGGCGAAGGATCCGGCACCTCAGCACCCGATGGCCCCGACGCCGCCGACGAAGCGGGATCCGGCAGCCCAGCATCCGATGGCCTTGGCGCCGGCGAAACACCTGGCGGCGAGGCATCCGACGGCGGCGGGTCTGAGGGTTGGTGGGCGCCGTATCTGGTGCGTCTCGCAGAGACGGGTGTTGGCGCAGTCTGTGACAGCGGCGCGGACGACGATTCTTGTGTCGGCGACGTGTTGACCCGCGCCCAGGCGGCCAGGTTGATCGTTGCCGCCTATGATCTGGCTGATGCAGCTCAGGCCGGTTTCAGCGACACCGCGGACAATCCCCATGCCGCGGCCATCGACGCGCTCTTCGTTGCCGGTGTGACCAACGGCTGCGGCAGAGAACCGCTGCGCTTCTGCCCGGATCAGCCGATCACCCGCCAAGAAGCTGCCAGCATTATCGCCCGCGCCGCAAGCCTTGCACGAACAGCCGGCTAGCAGCAGCGTCGGCTGATCATGCCCAGCGCCAAAAGCAGCGCCGCCGAACGTTTCGAGCAGGCCGCGGCGGCGCTGGGCGTCGACGCGGACATCAAAAGGTTCCCTGAGGGCACCCGCACCGCTGCGGACGCGGCGGCTGCGGTGGGCTGCGACCTGGGCCAGATCGTGAAGTCGCTGGTCTTCGAATGCGACGGCGAGCCGGTGCTGGCGCTGACTTCGGGCGCTGAGCGTGTCGACACGTCCGCGCTGGGGCGCCTGATCGGCGGCATCGTCACCAAGGCGAGCGCCGACACCGTCAAGACGGCGACCGGATACTCCATCGGCGGCACGCCTCCGTTTGGTCACAGCAACCCGCTGCGCACCTTCATAGACGCGTCCCTGCTGCGCTATGACATCGTGTGGGCCGCAGCTGGCACCCCCGAACTGGTATTCGCTCTTCCAAGCAGCGACCTGGCACGCATCACGAGCGGCGCCGTCGCCGAATTCACAATCCAACAACCGCCAGCGCCACAGCCATCCCATGACGGATGATCGTCGCGGCCGGCTGCCCTGACTGCTCAGCCTCACCCCCCAAACCCCCAACCCCCCAACAAGCACTCCCAGCCCCACATTCCCGCGCAGGCTCGACAAGTTACTGCAGCAGAAGCGCAAGCTCGAATCCTGGCACTGCAAGACGAGGCGAGCGCAGGCGATGAGATTGAGATCACCGAACACGGACGCACTGTTGCCCGGCTCGTCTCTGCGTCCGCCCCTTTAGCGCTTAAGGGACTGATGCCGGGGACAGCCCGAAGCGTCGATGACGACGAGCAGCTCTATTCGACCGGAGCGGACTGGGAACAGCGCTGACCGCTGTAGATTATTCATGTCTTGAATGATTATCATTGAGGACGTGAATGAAATACTGCGGCCCCGGCTTGTCGCTGACAGCCTCGCTGAACATCTCGAGGTGATGCCGGCGGTGGTGGTGACGGGTTCTCGCCAGACGGGCAAGAGCACGCTGGTGCGTGAGTTGACGCCGGGCGACCGTCGCTACGTGTCCCTCGACGACCTTGATGCCGCCGATTTGGCCCGGCGAGATCCTGATGCGCTGGTCGCAGGGCGGCACCCGGTGATCCTCGACGAGGTGCAGCGCGAGCCGCAGCTGCTGGCGGCGGTGAAGCGGGCCATCGACCGCAGACGCATCCCAGGGCAGTTCCTTCTGACCGGTTCGGCCAACCTGCTGCTGATGCGTCAGGTGTCGGAGTCGTTGGCCGGGCGAGCCGGCTACCTGACGTTATGGCCTATGACGCGCCGCGAGCTGCTGGGCCGGGGCTGCTGCGGTGAATGGGACATGCTTCTGGGCGCGTCCGACGACATGTGGCTCGATGCGCTGGCGGCGGCACCGGCGGTTCCTGAGGATTGGCGGAGGCTCGCTCAAGTCGGTGGCATGCCGACGCCGGCGCTGCATCTCGACGACGCCAGTCATCGTGCGATCTGGTTCGACGGGTATGTGCGCACATACTTGGAGCGCGACCTGCTGAGTCTGTCTTCGGTGGCCTCCCTGCCCGACTTCCGCCGCTTGATGCGAGCCGCATGTCTGAGGCTGGGCCAAATCGTCAACCAGGCAGCGCTGGGTCGAGACATCGGATTGCCTCAGCCGACCGTGAACCGTCATCTCAACCTGTTGGAGACGTCGCACCTGCTGGTCCGTGTGCCCGCCTTCTCGCCAAACCGCACCAAGCGGCTCATCAAGTCGCCCAAACTCTACTGGAGCGACGTTGGCGTCGCATTCCACCTGTCAGGGCAGGACGAGCCGTCGGGAGCGCACCTTGAGAACATCGTGTTAACAGACTTGCTGGCATGGCGAGATGCCCGCAGCGCGCCGGCCGAGATACTCCATTGGCGCACCACCTCCGGCGAGGAAGTCGACTTCGTGATCGAGTCCGGCGACCGCCTGCTGCCCGTGGAGGTCAAGCCGACCATGCGCCCGCGGCTGCGTGACACCGCCCATCTGCGCGCCTTCCGCACCGAGTACGGCGCCCGGGCTCTGCCGGGTCTGCTGCTGCACGGCGGCGACACTATCGAATGGCTCGCGCCCGACGTGCTGGCCGCCCCGTGGTGGCGGGTCCTGTAGCAGCCGTAAGCGGCGGCGAGTTATCTGCGGGTCGTCGAATTCGGTTCTGAGGACGGTCGCCCGGATGCTCAGAAGCTTGAGTGAGGCTCCTGCTGCGACAGACTCAGGCGCCGTCCCGGTCAGGCTTCTTCAGTCTCGAAACGCTCTATGTTCCGCTCGACGCTGCTGAACTCCACGCCCACCAGATGTATCGGCTCGCCGCCGGCTCGATAACGGTCGGCGTAGCGCCGCTGCTTGAGTTGCGCCAGAGCGGCGCCCGGCCCAGCCTGTTCGACGGCTTTGAACTCGAAGATGTATACCCGTCCCCCGGCGCGCGCCGCCATGTCGAGACGCCCGAGGCTGGTGCTCTCCTCGACGTTGACATCGAGGCCCAGCGCCGCGAAGTAAGAGTAGAACACGCTGGCGTAGTAACCCTCGTAGTCGGCGATGTCGTTGTTGGTGTGCCACTGGTGAGGTATTCCCGCGAAGAATGAATGGAAAAGTTGTTCGAGTCCCGCCACGTCGTTCGTTTCGAGCAGTCGATGGAGCTTCGACTGGTTCCGGCTGACAGTCGAGGGGTCGGGGTGCAGTCGTCTCAGCAGGTGCTCGTTGAGGCTGAGTCGCACTTCCAGGTTCGGGTAGCCGAGCCTGTAGCTCTTGCGGGCGCCCTCGACGATTTCTTCGACGATGGTGAGGTAGCCGGTCTGGAACAGCAGTGCCTCGGTGGCGATGTGGTCCACGTCGAATGCTGAAAGCAGATCCTCGCTCGTGATGGTCTGGTCGAGAGCGGCGGAGGCCACCCGTCTCCGCACGAGAGTCTCAACAAGGAAGGAGGGCGAGCCGGTCTCGAACCACCATGCGCCGAACTCTCGTCGCTCCAGCAGCATGAGCACGCCGAAGGGGTTGTACATGCGCTCGCCGCCGGCCCAGTGGTAGCCGTTGTACCAACGTTGGATCGCCTCGATGTCGAGCCCGGCGAGTTCGGGCGCGAACACGGTTTCGAGATCATGCTGGGTGTAGCCGCAGATGGCGCCGTAGCGCGGGTCGAGGGTGACGTCGTTGAGGTTGTTGAGACCCGAGAACAGGCTGACCTTCGAGAACTTGGTCAC
The DNA here is from genome assembly GCA_026708645.1 of Acidimicrobiaceae bacterium. Lineage (GTDB taxonomy): Bacteria > Actinomycetota > Acidimicrobiia > Acidimicrobiales > Aldehydirespiratoraceae > Aldehydirespirator. The sequence goes on from JAPOUM010000001.1 coordinate 5,456, forward strand.
TCCGGCCAGGAAGCTGAAGCGTATGTGCGCGTCGGCGTCTTTGATCGCCGCGTAGAACCCGCGCAGGAAGTCGCGGTTCGCGCGAGCCGCGTCGTTCATCGCGGGCGTCGTGGAGTCGGGACCGTCGCCGGGCCGCTGAGAGAACATGGCGTCGAGTATCGGACGGTCGTACTCGTCCACGAGCACCGCCGCCCGCTGCCCGGTCTTGCGGTGCAGTTCCTTGAGCACGGACCGCAAGCGACCGGCGGGAGTCGTCTGCCGCACGTCGAGCTCGTTGTCGCGTTCGACTGCGTCGAGTTGCTCCGACACGCTCGCGGCCACTTGTGAGGGGTCGGCGAAGCTGCCGCTGCCGAAACTGAGATGCAGCACCGGGTGACGCACCGACCAGTCCCAGCAGTCATGCACGGCCAGCCCGCGGAACAGCGGCTCATTGCCCTCAAACAGTTCTTTCATCGTGTCGATCAGCAGGCTCTTGCCGAAGCGCCGAGGCCGCGACAAGAAATAGTGCGAGCCCGCCTCTGTCAAGCGGAGTATGTCGGCGGTCTTGTCGACGTAGTAGCAGTCGTCCTCGCGTATCTTGCGAAGCGTCTGTATGCCGAGCGGCAACCGGCGCCTGTCCATGCATCCAATCTAAACCGCCGCCGTCCCGCAGGGGCGGCGTGCGCGGTGCGCCGGTGACCGCACGCTGCTGCTCTATGCCTGCCCGGGTTTGGTGACATCCAAGACGGTCACTGCGATCTTGAGCGCTTCGTCGGGTGTCAATTCCTGCTGGAGCTGCTGCTGCAGCGCTTCGGGAGTGCCGGGCCGGTCGCCGTCAGGCGGATTCCGGGTCGCATCGGCGCCGAACCAGAGGACCACGTAGACGCCGTATCCCGATGTTGTCGGGTCGGTGGTGTACTTGCCGATGAGCTGACTGCGCATTGCAGTCCACAGATCGGAATGCGAGTTTTTCTTGATCTCGACCGCCACGTTGAAGTCGCGGCAGCTCACGCGCAGGTCGGCTCGCTTGTCCGCCGCGTAGCGGCCCTCCGGCAAGGCATCGACCTCTTCGGGCAGCCGCGCCTTGAGTGCTGTGAGCAACGCGTCGCGGCATGAGTCCTCGTGTCTGGGTTTGCAGGGCGCCCTGTGAGCGTCCTCGTTCCAGTAGAGCCGCCAAGGGTTGTCGCTGTCGCCGCGCAGGCTGTCTGAGACGTCTGCGAGCCGGTCTTGCAGCAGAGCGGCCAGGTCGGCGGCATTCGCGGGTGCGCCGCGGTTCAGTGTGCTCTGAACGTCTGCGATGCTCGGAGGGACGTGGGAAGCGTCGCGGCTGATCACGCGCTGGCGTTCGTGGGCCCGCTTCAGATGGTCGTGCCAGCCCTCGATTCGCGGATCGTGGACCAGGTCTTTGAAGGCTCGGTCCGAATCGTCGCCCGCCAGGGCGCCGAGCTGCGTGATCAGCACCCCCAGTAGCTCCGACATCTCCATCCCGAGCGTGATGAACCCGCTCTCGCCCCAACGGGCCGGAGGGAACCACGGTCCGAGTATCTCGACAGCGTCTCGGATCGCGTCAGGGTTGCGCAAGTCTGCCAGCACCGACAGGCGCATGTCGTCTTGTTGAGCGGTGCGGCAGAGAAATCGCGCTAGATGCCTGACTCGCGCCTCGTTGTCCCGCTCTCGGACCTGCTGCTTTAGCTCATTCAAGTCTGGGTCGGGTGAGGTGAGCGCATCGACGGCGAGCCACCGGATTCGCTGGCCGATGCTCATGCCGGCGAGCGTCAGCTTCCCGCGGGCGATCTCCCGAAGGGCAGTCGAGTCCCGGTGTCTCATCGTCTCGGCCAAAAGGCTGTCGACGAGGCTCAGCTGCCTGTTGGCGCCTTGAGCCGGGACCGCCTTCAACAGCCTCAGCCTCGCAGCATGGATCAAGTCGTCGTGGAGGTCGAAGCGCGGCTCAGGGGAGCGAATCTCGAATAAGCCCGTGCGCTCGTCGCGCACCAAGGCAGGGACCGAGTCGCCGCGGCCGCCGAGACCGTTGAGCAGGTTGATGCAATGCACCGACTCATCCCCGGAGCGCACCGCCAGAATCGCGCATCGCAGCAGAACGTCGAGCACCAACTCAGGCTGCCGTCGGAACCACCGCTCAAGCCAGTCGGCGGCCCCTCCACGGGGCGAGACACAAAAGAGGATGGCCAAGGCCTCTCGTTTGCGCTGATCGCTGATCGCATCCGCGCGGTCTGGAGCGTCTTTGCTGAGCAGTTTGAGGCTCGCCAGCACCGGATAGGCCAACCACGAGCGCTTCGACTCCGCGTGCAGTGCGACGGTCTCTTCGACGGTGGGCACATCATCGCGGAAGACCGCTTCGCGGATCGCGGACAGCACCGCGTCAATGAGTGCCTCGTCGCCGCCGATGAAGTCGCTGACGCTCCTGCGCAGAGGAGCGTCTTCGCCCGCCGTCTCGGTCACGCCCAGGCAGACTTGGGCCAAAGTGTCCAGGTTCGGTGCGTGGAACCGGTTGTGCAGCAGATCGTCGAGTTGCGATCTGAGAACTTCTCGCCACTCCTCTCGCTGTTTGCGTTCCTGCTCCGTCCGCTGCGTTCTCTGTTCCGCGAGTCGCCTGTGAAACTCGTGGCTGCCGGCAGCTGCATCAGACTCGGTCTGCGACTTCTGATCCTCGAGTTCGTCCAAGCGGCGGGACAGCACACCGACACAGTCACCGACGCGGCTGCGCATGACATCCAAAGTCAGCCCATCGTCGGCGTCCGGATCGTGAAGAGTCCGATACGCCTGGCTCAGCAACTCCTTGGCCAGTGCCTGATCGGTTTCCTGCAGCGACACGGCGTGTTCGAGGCACCAAGCTCCGAAGCCCCCCGGAGGCTCGACACGAAGCAGGCGCCGGCAGAGCTGATAGTGACGAGGCTCGTCGGCAGCATCACGCACGCTGTCGCGCAGCCAAGACAGAAACTGATCCTTCCAGACCTCCGGTCGCTCGGCGAGCCACTGCCGGGCGAAGCGCGCTTCTGCTTCATGTTCTTGGCGCTGCCGATGAGCCATTCCCGCGGCATCAAGCCAACCGGAAAGCCTGCCCGCGTCGATCGTGTCCCCGAAGGATCGCAGGCCGCGAGCGAGGAGTTGATGGGGCAGAAGGTCGAGGCCGGGCACCGTGAAGGCCGGCATCAGGCGTTCGGCGTCTTCGCTCAGAGCGTCCAACAGTTCGGCGACATGCAGGTCTGAGGACTTCTCCAGGATCGCCCGGTCCCAGAATCCGCCCAGACGGTTGACGCCGACATGCCGCGGCCGAGGAAGGGCGTAACGCCAGACACTGCTCGGTGAGATCGCCTCCGGGTAGAGATGCGTCAGCAGAGTTTCGCTGAGCTGGTCGTCCGGGTCGGGTGTAGAGCCGGCGCGGATCGCATCGAGGAACGCGACGAGTGTCTGCTCAACCTCCGGGCCAGCCGGCGCGATGTGGATGTAAGCGTCCAGTGATCTCTTCTTGACCCATGACGGACTTTCGGGGTCCCTCAGGAGTGCCTCAAGCTCAGCAAGGAGCGGGGTCAGCGACTCTTTCTCGGAAGTGTCGGCCTGGGAGAGCACCTCCAGGACGAACTCGGTTGCCCGGTCGCGCTGGGCGTCATCGGGCGGGCCGTTGAGCAGCTGCGTGATCGGTTCCAGCATTCCGGCGGAAGCCAGGGATCGGAACGCCCGAGCGGTTTCGTCTCGGTGGCTGAGGGCGCGGTCGTCTTGTCGTGCATGGCCGAACAGCGGCCCCTCGGCAGCGAACGACACGAGCGACTCCAAGAGCTGCTGCTTTTCCTGCGTGTTGAAGCCTCCGATGTCGCCGTAGAGGCCGACGCCCACCGGGTCGGCGTCGATCAGCTGTCGCCTGCCTTCGCCGGGATGCGCCGCCAACCAGGCCGAGAGCCCGCGCAACGAGGTGACCACGCGCCCGTCGCTCGCGCCGGTCATCAGCGCTACGACTCTTCGTGCCGGCAGACCGTCTCGAATCAGTCCGGCGAGACAGCGGCCGGCCAGGAACTCCGCGATCAGACGATGGCGTGGAACGAACTCAAACTCTCCGCCGGGTTTGAACAGTTTGGAGCAAAGAGCGTCTTGGCGTATTTCGCGAGACCGAGGACAGCAGCCTGTGTCCACGAGATCGTCCAGGGGAACGAATCCGTCCGTGCTCTTGCCTGTTCCGTTGTTGTCTCTGGGCGCGAACGTGAAACCGTCGAAGCCGCAAAGCAGCAGCAGAGCGCACAAGTAACCGGCGGCATCGAGGATGTGCTCGGTCGAGTGGTTCGGCGCGACGAGGCGGTGCTCGTCGTTGTGCTCGGCGGCCATAATTTTGCAGGCCGACTCGAAAGTCTCTAGCCTGCTCTCCGGCCAGGCATCGCCAGACTTCACGGCGCTTGCCAGGAGTTCGAGGCACTGCGGGTTGGCGAGCATCGCCTCCAGTCCGCGCTCGGCGGCTTCCTTCTTGAAGGCCGCCGCTCCGCCGGGGCCGCTATGTCTGGGGAGCAACTCGTTGATGCCCTGATCGTCGAGCGGATCAAGCAGCAGCACGCGAACGGCAGAATCCGGCGAGACTTTTTCCAGGCTGCGCCGGTCGATCTCTGCGAGCCAGTCCGCCTCCCGGCAGGAAATCCGGAACTGTGGGCGTCCGAGACGCTCAAGGCGCATGCGGATCGCGTCCAGCGGAGTTCTGGCATCCGACGCTCCGGCTCTCATCTCGTCGAGAGCGTCGATGAACAGGATCCGATCTCTCCACTCTGGATGGGAGTCGAGGTCCAAGCCGACGAAGTCGCGCGCTGTCACATATTCGGCCGACTCGCCGAGTTCCTTCGCCTCCTTGCGGAACTCGGTGGTCTTGCCTGCGCCCGGGTCGCCGAGCAGCACGTAGGCGGGAACTGACCTGAATTCTTCGAGCGGCCGCGCTGCGCCCGCGTCCGCAGTCTGCGCCATGCCGAAGCGAGGCAGCTCCGTGCAGGTGCGCGCCACCGGAGACATTGAGTCGTCGGCATCAGGCAGTTCGCATCCAGGATGCAATCCGACGCCCGCAGGGTGGGTAGCGGCTCTCATGAGATATCGATCCAGTGATCAGCCGGATAAGACAGGAACTCGGCGAGCGGGATGTCCGATTCGCCGACGACGATGCTCCGCTGGGGACGGAAGCGGTGTTCGAACTCTGTGAGGCCTCGCAAGTTCGCAGGCGCCTTGCCGCTTTTGACTTCGATAGCGACGGTGTGCGGTCCGCGGCTGAGCACGAAATCGACCTCGAAAGGCGCTTGCCTCCAGTAATTGACAGAAGTCATCGGTGATGCGGTGTTCACAAGGTGGGCACCTACAGCGCTTTCGACCACGCGGCCCCACAGCGAGCGGTCGGCGCAGGCTTCGTCGAATGAGTATCCGGTCGCGGCTGCCATCAGCGCCGTGTTGAGGACGTTGAGTTTCGGCGTCGAAGCTCTGGCTGACACGCGCCGAATGCTGTAATTTTCCAGGCCGGTCAACAGTCCTGCACTCGACAGTAAGACGAGGTAGCGGGCCAGTGTGGTCGTGTTGCCGGCGTCCTGAAGCTGTCCGAGCATCTTGTTATACGACAGCACCTGCCCGGAGAACAAAGCCCCGAGTTCGAAGAGCCGTCTCAGCAGGGCAGGTTTGTCCACTCGGGTCATCGAGAGCACGTCGCGTTCGATGTTGGGTTCGATGAGAGACTCTTTGACGTAGGCGGTCCATCGCTGCGGGTCGTGGATGCGGGCGGCGGCGCCCGGATATCCGCCGAAGTAGATGTACTGGTCCAAGCTGTAGCCGAACGCCTCGGACATCTCGGGGTAAGCCCAGTGGTTGAACTTGATCGTCTCGAAGCGTCCGAGGAGGCTTTCGTTTAGCCCGGACTGCATCAGCAGTGGCGCCGAGCCCATGATGACGACATGCATCGGGCAGTCGTCGGCGCGGTCCGCGTCCCACAGGCCCTTGACCGCCGCCGACCAGTCCTTGATCGTTTGGATCTCGTCTAGCACCAACACGAATCCGCTGTTCGACTCCCATGCGCTTTTGCGAGCTGCGGACCAGACCGCAACGAGCCATTCGATGTCGCGTCGTGTCCGCGAGCGAGCGCCGGGCGGGTGATCCGACAGTCGCAGAGGACGAGTCGCTGTGCTTGATTCGTCAGTTTGCGGCTGGTCGATTGCGATGAATCGGTGTTCGTGTGGAACTGTTTGCAGCGCTTGGCGGACTGCTGTCGTCTTGCCCGACTGGCGTGGTCCGAAGACAGCGATGAGGCGATCAGGAGGCTCGTGCAAGCGGCTTGACAAAACCTCCACTTGTCTGCGCTGATATTCGGGCATAATCACAATCTAGCATTTCTCTGCGCTCTTGAGTATTTTTGCTCAAGAGTACAGAAACCCTCGGAACTCGTTCATGGGCGATCTTCCGGTGGCGACTTTGGCTGTGTTGGCAGGATGCATCTCAGCGGCTGCTGCTTCGCTGTGACGCAAGGGTGTGACGCGAACGCCGGGCGGGCTGCCACAATGGCGGGGTGCCGATGCGCCAAGACTGCAAGTACTTCGAGTCGCGCACCTACCCCAACGGGGAGACGGTGCGCAAATGCGACCTCGACTTGGCGCCGGAGGCGCCTTGGCGCTGCCCTGACGACTGCCCCAAATACACGCGGCGCCTGGCCGACGTGAACTGGAGCTACGGCAGTCTGGTGACTCCCGAGACGCCGCCGGAGCCTGAGAGCCTCGGCAGCGACGACAGCATCGCCGCGCTGCTCGACGCAGCCGAGGACATCGTCAACGCGGCTGCGCCGGACGTGCTCGCCGAAGTGGAAGCAGAACGGCGCAAGCGTCGTCGCTCACGGAAGTCCAAGTCGTCTCGTGGCGGCCGCGGCCGGGGCGGGTCCACCAAGCGCGGTCTGGGCGAACGCTTCCGCAGGCGTTACCGCGGTGGCGGTTGAGAGCCATGGCTACCGCATCCGCGAACTCGTTCTCCGCCGACGCAGCCCGCGCCTTGGCCGGGCCTGAGTGGCTGCGCGAGCGCCGCGCCGCGGCCGCCGAAGAGTTGGCGGCCGCGGCACTGCCCACGACAGCCGCCGAACAGTGGCGTTACAGCGCCATCGCGGACTTCGATCCGGACGCTTACCGCCCCGCCGCCGCCGAGGCCGGCAGTTCGCAAGCGCAAGCGTCGCCGGGAGCGCTGTCGGCGGCTGCTCAAGCTGCGGCGTTGTTCGACTGCGACGCATCCGAGACGGCGGCGGTGATCGATGTGGCCGACGGGCGCATAGTGGCGCTTCGAGGCGCGGGCGAGCTGGCGTCGCAGGGCGTCCGTGTGGGGGCGCTGGCCGATTCGCCCGGAGGCGCCGAGCTGATCGGAGCGGTCGCTTCGGGCTCTGCCGACTATTTCACCGTCTTCAACGACGCCTTCACGGACACCCCGATCTTGGTGGACGTGCCCGCGGGCGTGGAAGTCGACGGAGTGATAGCGATACGCCATCACCTCGGCACGGCCAAGACGGCAGCATTCCCCAGACTGCTGGTGAGAGTCGCCGAGAACAGCGCAGCGACAGTGCTCGACGTGCAACGCTGCGGCACGGCTGCGCTGCTGGTGCCCGTGGTGGAACTCGACGTGGCTGCCGGAGCCAGGCTCGGCTATGTCAACCTGCAGAACCACCATCGCAAGGCTTGGCAGATCGCGGCCCACACCGCCCGGGTGGAGCGTGAAGCTTCGCTGACAGTGGCGTCGCTGGCGCTGGGAGGCGGCTACGCCCGCACCCGAACCGACACCCGGCTGGTGGGGCGAGGCGCCGGAGGCGATCTGCTGTCGGCGTATTTCGGCTCGGGCGATCAGATCCTCGACTTCCGCACCTATCAGGATCATGCCGCCGCCGACACTGCATCCAACCTGTTGTTCAAAGGCGCGGTGGGGGAGTCGGCTCGCAGCGTTTACACAGGCCTGATTCGTGTGCGGCCCGAAGCGCGCGGCACCAACGCCGTGCAGACCAACCGCAATCTGAAGCTCAGCGAGGACGCCTGGGCCGAGTCGGTTCCCAACCTCGAGATCGAGAACAACGAAGTCCGCTGCGCCCACGCCTCAGCGGTGGGGCCGGTGGACGCCGACCAGGTCTTCTACTTGGAGAGCCGCGGCGTGCCCACCGCGGTGGCCGAGCGCCTGATCGTCGCTGGGTTCTTCGATGAGGTGCTCGAAGCGTTCCCTGTCGAGAGCGCCGCTCAAGCGGCCCGCAGCGCCGTAGCTGTGAAGTTCAACCAGATGTTGAATGCGACGGCGGAGGCGGCGGCGTGAGATTCTTCAGTGCCGACGAGCCTTCGATGGTTTCCGCGGAAGCGGATCGCAAGATCGGATCGGAGACTTTGACCAGTGACGACTGAGACCACGCACGAACTGTTCGCTTTCGCTGATCTGGCGCCCGACACGGCCCGGCGTGTCGAGGTGGCCGGCCGTGCGGTGGCGGTGGTCCGCATCGGCGACGACCTCTACGCCATAGGCGACACCTGCTCGCACGCTGAAGTGTCGCTGTCGGGAGGCTGGATCGAACCCGACGAGTGCGCCATCGAATGCGAGGCCCATGGAGCGCTTTTCGATCTGAGAAGCGGTGAGGCGCTGACTCTGCCGGCCACCCGGCCCGTGCCGACATACCGTGTCGCGGTCGTCGACGGCATGATCGTGCTGACGCTGGGCGCTGACGGGGATCAAGCGGCCGAGGACGGCGCGGCGCCGTGAGCACCTTGACGATCGAAGGCTTGCACGCTTCGGTGGCGGGGCGTGAGATTCTCAGCGGCGTCGATCTGGAGGTGGCCGCCGGCGAGGTGCATGCCGTGATGGGGCCCAACGGTTCGGGCAAGTCGACGCTGGCGCACGTCATCGCCGGTCGCAGCGGCTATGAGGAACTGAGCGGCTCGGTGCGACTCGACGGCTGCGAGCTGTTGGGCATGCCCGCCTGGAAGCGCGCTGAGGCCGGTCTGTTCCTGGCGATGCAGTACCCCACAGAGGTCCCGGGCGTGTCGCTTCTGGACATGCTCACCGAGTCGGTGCGCACACCCGAAGGCGCCGCGGTGCAAGAGCAGATGCTCGGCGAAGCCGACCGCATCGGCCTCGAGGCGCAGTTCTTGCAGCGACCGGTCAACGTGGACCTCTCCGGCGGCGAGCGCAAACGCAACGAGGCTCTTCAGCTCGGCGTGTTGAAGCCCGCATTCGCGGTGATGGACGAACTGGACTCGGGCCTCGACGTGGACGCTTTGCGCATCGTGGCGGGCCGTATCGAGGAGGCCACAGAGCATGACGGGCTCGGTGTGCTGGCGATCACCCACTACAGCCGGATATTCGCGCATCTCCGTCCCGACGCCGTGCATGTCTTCGCGGGCGGGCGGATCCAAGAGTCGGGCGGAGCGGAACTGGCCGACGAGCTGGAGGCCGACGGCTACGAGCGCTGGACAGCGGCTCTGACCCCGGCATCCGGCGACACAAGCACAAGCTCGGGCTCGCAGGCTTTCACGGATCCCTTCGGCGACCCTTTCGCCGATCAGCTGGTCTAGTTGTATCTAACCGAGTCCGCCCCGGCGGGCCTAGCCTCGCACCCATGAGCACAGACAACCCCGGCAACACAGATCTGTTGAGCGAAGCCGAGATAGCCGACCTGCTGGCCGCGCATCAGCAGTGGCGCCGAGACGGCGAAGTGCTGCGCCGCAGTTATGAGTTCCGCGACTTCGCTGTCGCGTTCGCTTTCATCGCCCGAGTGGCCCTGTTGGCTGAGCGGTTGTTCCATCATCCGGAGTGGTCCAACGTTTACAACCGTGTGGAGCTGGCTGTCACCAGCCACGACGTCGGCGGCATCTCGGCGCGCGACCGCGATTTCATAGAGCGCGTCGACGCTTTCAGCTGAACGCCGCTGACTGCCGGCTGCCGGATCGGATCGGACCGGCTTCCAGACCGGTCTCAGGAGACCCAGGCGCCTAGTTCGGTTTCGCCGTCCGGATCGCTTCCGGAGGGATCGTGCTCATGGTCCGAGTCGAACTCGCCGCCGAGATCCCGGTAGAGGATCGCCGGGGCGATGGTGGCGACGATCCCGAGCAATATCGACACCGCTGTCGCCGCGAACGGCGACGCCGGCAGGCTGCCGGTGGCCGATTCCAACACTATTGAAACCACTGTCGAGACGGCGACGCTCACCAAGATCACCAGCAGCAGCCTTCCCAGACACTTCCAGAAACGCTGCCGAACCAGCCGCACGGCGTAGCTCAACGACCTCGTGGACGATCCCGACGCCGCCACCACGTAAGCCAGCGACAGAACCGGGAGCGCGTAGACCGTCAAGGCGATCCACCCCGGAATCGTCACCAGCAGCAGCCAGGGAGACAGGAACAGCGCCGACGCCATCATCACGAAGCCTGCGGCGACGAACAGTCCGAAGATCCTCACGTCGAGACCCATCAGCCGAGGCACCCTCGACAGGCTCTTATTGATCAAGTCCCGCAGTCTTCGTTTGCGGCCGGCCAGATCGGCGGTCGCCAGACGCGTCACCATAGCTTTGGCCAGGTTGACGGCCACCCACACGATCAACAGGCCCAGCGTCAGCGGCAAGAGTTTGACAGGCGACCAGTCGATGGGCCCGACCGCGTCCAAGAAGCGGTAGTCCTTGAGCCGTTCCTGCACGTCGGCGAGGTCGCCGGCGGCGAATCCTTCAGCCCCGGCGGCGTCGATCCTGTCGAGCTGTCGCTGGATCTCGTCGAGCTCGCCGGTGGAGTAGATCCCAGTGTTGGCGTTGATCTCCGCGAGCTGGCCGCCGATCCGGTCGCGCTCGTCCGGCAAGAAGAAGGCCGCCTCGTTCGAGTCGATGTCGTCGAGCCGCTCCTGGATGTCGGAGAGTTCTTCCAGGTCTTCGAGCCGGTCTAAAAGTCCTTCGACGCCTCCGTCGAGCATGGCGTTGGCCGACACCAAGGCAAGCACGGCCACGGCCGCGTATCCGACACCGGTTATGAGGCCTGCCAGCGCGCACGCACGCCAGTGGCGCACGGCGGTGGAGAAGGATTTAGCGACCAGCTGCCAGGCGCCGCGCATCCCCGCGCCATCGTCATCGCCGCCGCTGGTCGCGTCGCTGTAGCGCGCGGAGCGGTGTTCGGTCCAGGCGAGCCCGTCCCAGTAGCGGTACTGCGTGCTGTCTTCGGGGTCTACATACCAGTCAGCGGGCGGCAGGTCACTCACTGCTGAAACTCTAGCCCCCGATCAATCCCGACCCCTCCGGACGGCTCGCGATCGCCTCTTGGACAGCCGGGCGGACGGTTGGAGTTTGTGAGGCGCGAGCGGTTGTGGTCGGGCGGGTTGTGACGGGTTGTGCCCGAAAGGATGCGTCCGACCCTGCCGGGCGGTTCGCGACTGCTCGCGCCGGGCAGGGTGCGACAGGCGTCTCGCTGTGCGACACTGCCGGGCGTGCTCGATCTGATCAGGGCTGCCGGGCCAGACTGTCTTGGGCGCAGCGTCTTGGTCTCTCCCGGTCAAGCGCCGCCCGCGCCGTGGGCGCGATGTCCTCGGATGCGTGTGAGCGCCGAATCGCCCGACGCAGCGAAGGGGCGCCGGCTCCGGTCGGCTTGGCACGGCCGCGAGCGGTTGGTGATCGAGGTGGACGGCCCGCTCAGCGACGCTGCCCCTGTGCTTTCGTCGGACTGGTGGCGATGGGGGCCCGGCCTGACACTGACGGGAGAGGTCTGGCGCCATCTCTTGGTGTCCAACGCCGTGGATGCACGGCATCCCGACCGGTTGCACTTCGCTCCCATGCAACAGGCGCTCGCATCAGGCGCCCGACCTGCCGCCGCCGGAGCGCAGGGCGACGTCGTGTCGCCCGCCGGCGTTGCCGCTTGGTGCGACGGCGGCCCTTCGGACACTTTCGCCGCTGAGGAACTGGGCGGCGCAGCGCTGTTCTGCGCCGCCAACCTGGCTGTCGGCGACTTGGAAGGTTTGCGGCACTGCGAGCCGACAGCCGATCTGGCGCCCGATCAGCAGCGCGCCGTGAGCCATCTCGGCGGAGGGGCATGCATAGTCGCACCGGCCGGATCCGGCAAGACCCGAGTGCTCACGGAGCGAGCTCGCTGGCTGGTGCGCGACCTGGGCGTGTCGTCTTCAGCGGTGTGCCTGGTGGCCTTCAACGTGCGAGCCCGAGCCGAGATGCAGCAGCGCACCAGCGACGTCGAAGGCCTCGAGGTGCGCACCCTCAACAGCCTGGCGCTGGCGGTGTGCAACGGGACCGGCCCCTTCAGGCGTCCCGTCAGTCATCGCCGGGTGGAGGTGATCGACGAGCCGGAGGTGCGGGACCTGCTGCAAGGACTGGTCGGCGAGCGCTCTCCCCGTCGTCGGCGCCGGGCCATGACCGATCCCTTGGCGCCGTGGATCGAGGCGTTGAGCGCGTCCCGTCTCGGTTTGCGCGACCCCGTCGACGTCGAGAACGACTACGCCCCCGACGTCGAGGGTTTCGCTGATGTGGCGCCCGCCTACGCCGCTTTACTGGACGAGCGCGGCGTCGTCGACTTCGACCACCAGATCATTCGGGCTGTCGATGTGCTGCTCAGCGATCCGGCAGCTCGGGCGGTCGCCCGGCGGGTGTGCGGAGTGCTGCTAGTAGACGAGTTCCAGGATCTGACTCCGGCGCATCTGCTGATGATCCGGCTGCTGGCCGGTCCCAGAGCCGACGTGTTCGGGGTGGGCGACGACGATCAGACCATCTACGGCTATTCGGGCGCTTCGCCGCGTTGGCTGATCGAGTTCGAGCGCTTCTTCCCCGGCGCGGCCCGCCACCTGCTCGACGTCAACTACCGCTGCCCGCCGGGTGTGGTGGAGGCGGCTTCCAATCTGCTGTCGCACAACCGCAGCCGCATACCCAAGAACATCTTGTCCCGCCCCGGACGGTCCGCCGGTCTGCGTCGGGGGCTGTCCGACGCAGACCGGCCCGACAACCCTGGCGGTTCCGCTTCGGCGAAGCCGACGGCAGCGACCGAGCCCGCGGCAGCGATCGAGCCGGCGGCAGCGAACAAGGCAGCAGCATCAATCGAAAGAACGCAGGATCGCACAGAGTCGGCGGGGTCGGGCGATGCACTGCAGGCTGAGCCGGAGTCCGCAGCGTCGAGCGATGCGGCAGGATCCTTGGCGGTCGCTGCCGCTTTCGATGGTGGTCTGGCAGTGGTGGAGCATGTCAGGGCATTGATGGGCGCAGGCGCCGCGGCGCGTGACATCGCGGTGCTGACCAGGGTCAACAGCACCTTGCTGGCGCCGCAGATCATGCTCTGGGAAGCCGGCATCGACTGCATGAACCCGGTCGGGCCCTGGTTCTTGGAACGCACCGGCGTCGCTTCCATGCTGGCCTGGCTCAGGCTGGCCACCTCCGCGCAAGCCAGGCTGCCCGCCGACGCTCTGGCCACGGCGGCTAGGCGGCCGCCTCGAGGCATCTCTCCCCGGGTCGTCGACTGGATCGCCGAGCAGCGCAACGTGGGCGCCCTCAGGCGGCTGGCCGGACGCATCTCCGATCAGCGCACCGCCGAGCGGGTGGAGGACTTCGCCGACGATGTGGAACGCCTGTGCGACATGGCTCGCGACGGCGCTGACACTCTCGCCCTGCTCGAGGCGATCCGCGACGGCACGCAGCTTGGAGCGGTTCTCGACGAGCGCCTCGACGCTTCTCGTCGCACAGTGGACCGCTCCGCTCACGGCGACGATCTGCGGGCGCTCGTGTCGGTGGCGCCCCACTGCGCCGACCCGGCGGCTTTCGAGAACTGGCTGCGGCGCCGTCTGAGCGATGTCGGCCCCGATGGCGGCGAGGGCGATACCCGTGCCGCGCCGGCATGGGGCAGAGGCGTCCGTCTCGCCACCGTGCATCGGGTCAAGGGTCTGGAGTGGCCTCATGTGATCGTCCTGTCAGTCACTCAGGGACTGATGCCGCACCGCCTCGCCGGCGACGTCGAGGAGGAGCGCCGCGTGTTCCATGTCGCCGTCACTCGCTGCTCTCAGTCGCTGCTGATCGTCGCTGACGGGCCTGAGTCGCCTTTCATCGCAGAACTGCAGCATCGCTCGAAGCAGACGCCCGCAGGTCTGCCGGCGGAGGATCGCGCCCGCCCTGGACGCAGCTCAGCGGCAGAAGATGATGCGCCGGAGCAGACCCAGGACCTCAGCAAGGGAACCGAGGCGCCGAGCCGCTCGGTCGATTCCAAGAGTCAGGCCATCGACGCCGCGGCCGAGCCGGAGGCCGCTGCGATGTTCGAACGCCTGCGTCACTGGCGTCTGCAACGCAGCAGAGCCGACGGTGTGCCGGCTTTCGTGGTCTTCTCGGACGCGGTTCTGCGCGAGTTGGCTCGCCGACGGCCCACCACGGACGATGGCCTGCTGGCCGTGCCCGGCATCGGCCCGACCAAGCTCGACCGTTACCACGAAGACCTCAAAGCTCTCCTAGCCGGTGACGTGTAGAGATCCAAGAGACGGGCGTGAAGTTCAGTCGAAGGACTGGTCCAGGGCCTCCACCAAGGTGTTCCATGACAGCGTGGCGCATTTGATTCGCACCGGGAACTTCACCACGCCGCGCAGCGCCTCCAAGTCGCCGAGTTTCACGCCGTCAGGCTCGTTGCTTTCGCTGTCGCCTCCGCTTTCATCCTCGTGGTCGTCGAGGTCATCGCCGCTGCCGCCGATGCCGCTGCCGTGAATCGACATCATGTTCTTGAAGGCTCGCACCAGCTTCTGCGCCTCGTCCACGCTGCGGCCTTTCACGGCCGTGGACATCATCGACGCCGACGACTGGCTTATCGAGCATCCCTGACCACCGGTGGACACCTCGGCGATGACCCCGTCGCGCACCTCCACATAGATGATGATCTCATCGCCGCAGAGCGGGTTGAACCCGACCGCCTGCACAGCCGGCGGCACCTCCAGCTCGCCGCGGTTGCGCGGGTTGCGGTAGTGGTCGAGGATGATCTCGCGGTAGAGGTCTTCTAGGCTGGCCACAGCGGCGCTCCCATCAGCCGCCGGCCGCGCGCCCGCGCCGCAGCCGCACCGGAGGCACGGGCTTCGCCTGCGTCACGAGCGTCACCTGCGTGCTACAGGGCGAAGAAGTCGCCCGCGGCACCGATGGCGTCGGCCAGAGCGTCCACGTCTGAAGTGTCGTTGTACACGTAAAGCGAGGCCCGGGTTGTGGCCGCCAGCCCGAGATGGCGCATCAGGGGCTTGGCGCAGTGATGACCGGCGCGCACGCACACCCCGCGGTCGTCGAGCACCTGCGAGAGATCGTGGGGGTGTATGTCCCTGAAGCTCATCGACAGCACCCCGCCGCGACATGCCGGTTCCGACGGCCCGTGTACCGCCAGATCCTCGCCGTAGCGCTCCTGTAGTGTGCGCAACGCATAAGCGGTGAGGCCGACTTCGTGCTCTCGCACCCGGTCCATGCCGAGGCCGTCCAAGTATCTGACCGCGGCGCCGAGCCCCACGATCTCGGCAATGGGCGGAGTGCCCGCCTCGAACTTGTGGGGGATCCGGTTGGGAGTGAAACCGTCTTTGCGCACGTCGAGGATCATCTCGCCGCCGCCCATGAACGGCGGCATCGCCTCCAGCAGCTCGGCTCGGCCGTAGAGCACCCCGACGCCGGTCGGCCCGCACATCTTGTGACCGGTGAAGCCCAGAAAGTCGGCGCCCAGAGCCTGCACGTCGCAGGGCAGGTGCGGCACGTACTGGGCGGCGTCCACCAGGATCAAAGCCCCGGCGTCGTGCGCTGCGGCAGCCAGTCGCTGGATCGGGTTGAGCGTGCCCAAGACGTTGCTCATGGCGGTGACGCCCAGAAGCTTGGCGCCGTCGAGCAGCCGGTCGAGGCCGCTCAGTTCGAGATGCCCCTCGGCGGTGACCGGGATCCAGCGGATCTCGAAGCCTTTCTCGGCTGCGAGCATCTGCCAGGGCACGATGTTGGCGTGGTGCTCCATCTCGGTGATCACCACTGCGTCGCCGGGGCCGAGGCTGGCCCCGCCCCAAGAGCGCGCCACCAGGTTGAAGGCCTCGGTGACGTTCTTGGTGAAGACGATCTCGTCGGGCGAAGCGGCGTTCACGAAGCGGGCCGTCTCGGCTCGGGCCGTCTCCATGGCTTCGGTCGCCTGCGCGGCCAGCTCGTAGGCGCCGCGGTGGACGTTGGCGTTGATCGTCTCGTAATAGTTGTTCATGGCTTCCAGCACGCAGCGAGGCTTCTGCGACGAGGCCGCCGAGTCGAGATAGACGATCGGCTTGTCGCGGGCGGCGCGGTCCAGGATCGGAAAATCCGTCCGGACATGGCGGCCGATCGGGCGCCCCGCGCCGACTGCGTTGGCTGCGGCGACTTGGTTCGCTGCGGCGCCGCTCATGTCGCGTGAGGCGCGAGAGGCGCCGCAGGCTCGAGACTCTTCGCAGGCTCGGCAGGCCCGGCGCGCTCGGCTTGTTCGTAGCGTTCGTAGCCCTCGCGTTCGAGCCGGTCGGCCAGCTCCGGGCCGCCGCTGTCGACGATGCGCCCGTCCATCAGCACGTGAACACGGTCCGGTTCCAGGCCCGATGTGAGGATCCGCTGGAAGTGGGTGATCGCCAGCACTCCCAGCTGGGGGCGCTCGGCGCGCACTTCCTGCAAGCCGCCGGCCACGATGCGCAGAGCGTCGATGTCGAGGCCCGTGTCGGTCTCGTCGAGGATCGCCATGTCAGGCTCGAGCACCGCCATCTGCAGGATCTCGTTGCGTTTCTTCTCGCCGCCGGAGAATTTCTCGTTGAGGTGGCGGTCCATCAAGGCGGAGTCGATCGAGAGCCGCTCCATCCACTCCACCATGGTCATGTACGTCTCGATGGAGCTGACTTCGGTGCCTTTGCGGGCCTGCAGAGCCTGAGTCAAGAAGTTGCGCACCGACACTCCGGATATCTCCTGGGGATACTGGAAAGCCAGGAACATGCCCGCCTGACCGCGCATCTCGGGAGGCCATCCGGCGACGTCCTCGCCTTTGAAGCGGACCGTCCCGGCGGTGACCTCGAACTCGGGGCTTCCCAGCAGCGCGGCGGCCAGAGTGGACTTGCCCGAGCCGTTGGGGCCCATCAAGGCGTGGGTCTCGCCGGCTTCGACCACCAGATCCACGCCGCGCAGGATCTGCACCTCGCCGTCGGCGGTGCTCACATGCAGGCCGTCGATCTCGAAGAGCGGAGCTTCGGGCACGGATGGAATCCTACGGCGCGCAGCGGTGACTACGGCGTGGCCGAGCCTGCTGCTTGCGGTAGCTTGTCGGCGTCGCCGGATCCATGGTCGGGTTCGTGCTCGAGTCCGTGTCCGATCACGGGAGGGTCACTTGAATTTCGCTTTCACAGACGAGCAGGAGCAGCTCAGAGAGTTCGTGCGAGGGTTCTTGGCGGACAAGTCGCCCGAGTCCGAAGTGCGCCGCCAGATGGAGACCGAGGCGGGCTTCGACGCCGAGGTCTGGGCTCAGCTCTGCGATCAGCTCGGTCTGGCCGCTTTGACGATCCCCGAGGAATACGGCGGCCAGGGCTTCAGCTGCGTCGAGCAGGTGGTGGCGCTCGAGGAGATGGGCAAGGCGCTGCTGTGCGCGCCGTTCTTCTCCTCCGCGGTGCTGGCCGCCAACACGCTGCTGCACTGCGGCGACGAAGCCGCCAAGCAGGCTCATCTGCCGACCGTCGCGTCGGGCGAGACCCGGGCGACGCTGGCCTTCACCGAGCAGAGCGGTCGCTGGGACTCCTCCGGCATCACCATGTCGGCCGCTCCCCAGGGCGACTCGTGGCGCCTCGACGGGGTGAAGATGTACGTTCTCGACGGCCATACCGCCGACCTGATACTGGTGGCGGCCCGCACTTCGGGCGGCGTGTCGCTGTTCAGCGTGGACGCGCAAGCTCGAGGCTTGACCCGCAGCGCCCTGTCCACCATGGACCAGACCCGCAAGCAGGCCAAGCTCGTCTTCGACGGGGTGTCCGCAACGCTGATCGGCGCCGAGGGGCGGGGCTGGCCGGTGCTGGAGACGGTGCTCGACCTGGCCGCGGTGGCTCTGGCGGCCGAGCAGGTGGGCGGCGCCCAGCAGTGCCTGGACATGTCGGTGGACTACGCCAAGGTCCGTGTCCAGTTCGGGCGCCCGATCGGCTCGTTCCAGGCGATCAAGCACAAGTGCGCCGACATGCTTCTCGAGGTCGAGTCCGCCAAATCCGCCGCCTATTACGCGGCGTGGTGCGCGGCCGAGATGAACGACGAGCTGCCGCAGGTGGCGTCGCTGGCCAAGAGCTACTGCTCAGAGGCGTATTTCCATGCCGCGGCCGAGAACATCCAGATCCACGGCGGCATCGGCTTCACTTGGGAGCATCCGGCGCATCTCTACTACAAGCGTGCCAAAAGCTCTGAGCTGCTTTTCGGCGATCCCGCGTATCACCGCGAGCTGCTGGCCCAGCGCATCGGTTTGTGACCTCGGGTCCTGCGACGTCCTGCGACTCCGCCGCCGGCCGTGAAGAGGCGGTCTCCGTCAACGTGAAGAGGCGGCGCCGGGGGTGATCTGGCTTTTTGCGGCGGTCGGGCTGGCCGCGGTGGTGGCGATCGCTTTCGTTTCGGTGGGGATCGCCGTCGGCGGGATGGAAGCCGAGACCGCGCCTGCGGTGTATCGCTATTCCGACGCGGTGGAGTTCGTCGCTGATCGACTGCCCGACGAAGTGACCGCCAGAATCAGTCACAGCGACGTGGGCAGAGTGCTGCGCTGGCATCTCGACTGGTTCGCCGAGGTGGGTCTCGCCACCGACCACGGCGCAGAGTTGGGAGACCCGGCGGTCGCGGTCGGCGAGGTGGCCGTGGTCGACACGGACGCGGCTTGTGACGCCGTGGTGGCGCGTTCGCTTCGCGAGTCGGGCCCGGATCCGGTGGACGTGGTCTGCATCCTTGAGGCTCAGCTCGTCTACCTGTCGCAGATCGGAGCCCTCAGCGCCGGGGCGCCCCCGCCTGATCGCTGACCGCACCGCTGACCGCTGCCGGGTTGACGCCGGACATCCCGGACGCGGAATGGTTGTCTTGCGGAGCGGATTGTGCTTGAATGGCGCCACCAAGAGAAAGGAGGTGGTCCAACTGAGTGCTAAACGCTTTGTGACCTTGGAGGTGGCTGGCCGCTAGCTACGGCAAGCTGGACCGACTGGCGAATCCCCGCCAGCTCCACCCCCGGACCGAGTCGTCGGACTTAGTCACATCCGCTGGCGACGGCAGTCGCCGCCGACCACGAGACGGTCGACGAGGCTGCGCATGTCGTGAGGCTCGCCCGGGATTTCCGGCAAAAACCGATGGCAGCGGGGCGGGCTCTCGCAGCTCGCCCCGCTGTCGCGTCCGTGCCTGATTGAATTGCGACTCGAATCGCGACGACTTGAATCGCGACGACTTGAATCGCGACGACCGGACCGCTACGACCGCGGCGCGGCGGCTGGGACTGCTGCGGCGGCTACGGTGCGGTGATGGACAGACGGTTCGTCGTCGACGGCAACGAGCTCGTCGCCCATCTGGCCCGCCCGTTGCAAGCCTTGGCGCCGCGGCCCGCCGTGGTGATAGTCCACGGCTTCCCCTCAGCGCCCGGCGGTGGCGGCAACTCCACCATGACGCTGCCTGCTCTGGCCGACCAGATAGTGAGCGAGACCGGCTTCGCCGCTCTGAGCTACGCCTCGCGGGGAGTGGCCGGCGCCCAAGGCGACTTCTCGTTGGACGGCTGGCGGCGCGATCTGGTGGGCGCCATCGACTTTCTGGAGTCGGTAGTCGAATGCGACGGCGTCTGGCTCGTCGGTTTCGGCACCGGCGGCGCCTTGTCGGTGGTGGTGGCCGCCGGCGATCAGCGAGTGCGGGGAGTGGCGTCGATGGCCGCTCCCGCCGACTTCGAGGACTGGGCACGCAACCCTCGCAAGCTGCTGTTGTGGGCACGGGAGACAGGTGTGGTGCGCGATCCGCTGTTCCCTTCCAGCTTCGACCGCTGGGCGGCGGAACTGAGCGCGCTGCGAGCTGTGGAGGCCGCCGAGTCCTTGGGCGAGCGCTCGCTGTTGGTTCTGCACGGCAGCGACGACGAGACCGTGCCGGTGTTCGACGCGCGGGTCATAGCCGACGCCTGCCCCGGCGCCGATCTGCGCATCATCGTCGGGGCTGCCCATCATCTGCGGCAAGACCCGCGTGCTGTGGCGGTGCTGCTGGGCTGGCTGGAGCGTCAGCGTTCGTCGCTGCAGCCGGCGAGTCCCGCGGCAGAGTCAACCTGAACTCCGCTCCGAAGCCCTCACGAGAGGTCACGCTCACTTCGCCGCCGTGGTTGAGCGCCACGTGGCGCACGATCGACAGTCCCAGACCTGTGCCTCCCGTGTTGCGACCGCGTGCGCGGTCGACGCGGTAGAAGCGCTCGAAGATGCGGCTCTGCTCTGCCGCGGGAATGCCGATGCCCTGATCGCTCACCGAGACCGTCGAATGCTGCGCTCCTGCTGACGCCGTCACATCGACACGGCCTCCCGGCTCGCTGAACTTGACGGCGTTGTCGAGCAGGTTGAACACTGCCGATTCGAGATGGCGCCTTGAGCCGCTGACAGGCGCCAGACCGCCAGGAATCGAAGCGACCACCTGGACTCGGCGCTGCTCGGCGCTCTCGGTGATGCGGTCGACGGCCGCGGCGATCACCTTGCCGATGTCGAGCGGCGCCGCCACATGGCCGCTGTCGTCCTCTAGCAGCGAAAGGGTCAGCAGGTCTTCGATGGTGTCGGCCACCCGCTGAATCTCGAACTGCATCCGCTCCACGAGCTGCCGCGCCACCTGCGGATCCGGGTCGCTGCTCAGCGTGTCGGCCAGCAGGCTCAGCGCGCCGATCGGGGTTTTCAGCTCGTGGCTGACGTTGGCCACGAAGTCTTTGCGCACCGACTCGACGCGCTGCGACTCTGTGGTGTCGCGCACCAGAGCCACCGCGCCGAGCATCTCACCGTCGTTGAGCAGAGGGCAGGCCCGCACCTCGTAGCTCTTGCGGGGCTCGGCGTGCAGTTCGACGCTGCTGGTGACCTCTTCGCCGTTGCGTGCCCTTTCAAGCAGTTCTTCGATCATGCCGGCCACGAGCGCTTCGCCGTGGCGCGCTCGCAGCACCGAGTCCGCTGCTGTGTTGCGGGCCACTATCTGTCCTGAAGCGTCACAGAGCACCAGCCCCGTCCACAGGGCGTCGAGGCTTGAGGCGATGCGCTGCCGAGCGACTTCGGCGTCTCGTCTGGCGGTTTCGGCCGTCTCGGCGCGCCTGCGGGCCTCGGTCACCGTCTGACGGACCGCCGAGCGGCGCTCAGTCCCGCGCGGCGTCGCGGCCGTGCTGCGCCGCAGCCAGCGCCGCAATCGGATCCGTTCGGTGACGAGAACCGCGACGGCGAGCATCAGCAGTGCCGCCAGCGCGCCGAGCATCGCAGTCATCGTGGTATCAGCGTCATTGTGCCTGTGTCATCGCAGTAGCGCAGTCATCTGCGCCATTGTGGCAGCGCAATCGGCAACGTCATTGCAGCAGCGCAGTCATCGTGACGCTGAGCGGCGCTGAGTGGCGCTGAGTGACGCAGCCGGCGCGGCTCGCCGGCCGGCTAGTCGGTTTTGGTCTCGCCGTTGAGCGACACGTCCGCCGGGTCGGTCGGCAACTCTTCGAGACGCGCTCCGAGCTGTTCCTCTCTCCACGGCATCTCACCGGACACCATGTAACGCACCCGGTCGCTGATGTTCACGGCGTGGTCGCCGATCCGCTCGTAGTAGCGGGCGATCAGAGCCAGCTGCACTGCGGGTTGCACTTCGAGGTCGTGGCTGCGGCTCGCCTCCAGCAGGCTCTGAATGAACGAGCGGTGCAGGTTGTCGAGCCTGTCGTCGATGTCGTCGAGGGCGCCCGCCAGAGCCGAGTCGTGCTCGGAGTAGGAGTCCACCGACAAGCGGATCAGCCGGATCGCCTCCTCGTTCATCTCCGCTATCAGCCCGCGCAGTCTCGGCGGCAGTTCGGTGCGGAACATGCGGCGGGCGCCTTTGCAGATGTTGCAGGCCAGCCCGCCGGTGCGTTCGAGCTCGCCGATGATCAGCATCGTCGCCAGGATCTGGCGGAGGTCCCCGGCCATCGGCTGTTGCAGGGCCAGCAGGTTCTGGCATTGCTCTTCGATCTCGAAGGCCGCCACGTCGATGCTGCCGTCGTCGTCGATGACTCGCTGAGCCGCGGCCAGGTCATAGTTCAGCAGGGCGTCGGTGGCCCGCGCCACGGAGTCGCCGACACGAGCCGCGAGCCGCACGACCAGTTCGCTGATCTCTTCTATGTCGGCGTGGAAGCCTCGGCGGGTCTGTTCAGTCACGGTATTCTCCTGCCAGGTGTCGTGCTGCGGTGTCTTCGCGCAGCGGTCGAGTGGGCTTCGGTGGATGCGGCGAGGATGGAGGCGGAGAGGCGAGGGCGCACAGGTGCAGGGGGAGGGCGCTGTCAGCCGAACCGGCCGGTCACGTAATTCTCGGTGCGCTCGTCTGAGGGGTTCGAGAAGAGCTTCTGGGTGGTGTCGACCTCCACCAGAATCCCTGTGCGGGTGTCGTTCTCGGAGCGGACGTCAGCGGTGAAGAAGGCGGTCGTGTCGCTGACCCTGGCTGCCTGCTGCATGTTGTGCGTGACGATCATGATCGTGTAGTCCTGCTTGATCTCTTGCATCAGGTCCTCGATGCGCGCCGTGGCTATCGGGTCGAGCGCCGAGCAGGGTTCGTCCATCAACAGCACGTCGGGGTCCACCGCTATGGCCCTGGCGATGCACAGACGCTGCTGCTGGCCGCCCGAGAGCCCCAGCGCTGAGTCCTTCAGCCTGTCGTTGACTTCCTCCCACAGGGCCGCTTTGCGCAGCGAGTTCTCGACGACGTCGTCCAGGCCTTTCTTCTGGCCGGCCACCCGAGGCCCGTAGGCGACGTTGTCGTAGATCGACTTGGGGAACGGGTTGGGCTTCTGGAAGACCATGCCGATCCGGCGTCGCACCTCCACCGGATCGACCCGCTCGTGATAAAGGTCGGCGCCGCGGTAGCTGATGGTGCCGGTGACACGGGCTTCCTTGATCAGGTCGTTCATGCGGTTGTAGCAGCGCAGCACCGTGGACTTGCCGCATCCCGACGGCCCGATCAGGGCCATGATCTGGTTGCGGGGCACATCGAAGGTCACGTCGCGCACAGCGCGGAAGCTGCCGTAGTAGACGTTCACGTCGCGCGACTCGAACACCGCTTGAGCACTCTGCGGCGCAGGCGACGCGGCCGAGGCGCTGTCGCCTCCGGCGGCTGCGAGCGTCGGGCGCTCGATGACACGGGGGGCTTCTTCGGTCATGGACACTTCAGCCTCTCTTCTTCTCGAATCTGTTCCGCAACAGGATGGCCGCTGAGTTCATCAGCAGCACCAGGGCGAGCAATACCACGATGGCGGCGGCCGCCGCGGCGGCGAAGCCTGTGTCGCGTCCCGACTGCTGGGTCCAGCTGGTGATGACGATCGGCAGCGCGGTGAAGCGGTCGTCGAGCGCGCTCAACTCGAAGAGTCCGGGATTGTCGCCGAGGCGACCAGTGACCGCGCCCACCAAGATCAGCGGCGCCGCCTCTCCGACCGCTCGCGCCATCGACAACAGCGTGCCTGTCAGGATTCCCGGGGCGGCATAGGGCAGCACCTGGGTGCGGATCATCTCCCATTTGGTGGCGCCCACGCCGTAGGCGCCTTCGCGCAGCGCGGTCGGCACGGCACGCAAAGCCTCACCGGAGGTGATCACCACTATCGGCAGCACCAGAATCGCCAGTGTGATCCCTCCCGAGAGCGTGGAGCGGCCGCCGGTCAGTCTGTCCAGACCGAATATCTGGCCGTTCAGCAGCAGCGCCAAGCCCAGCAGGCCGTAGACCACCGAGGGAACCCCGGCCAGATTGCGGATGTTCACTTCGATGAAGGAGGTGAAGCGATTGCGAGGCGCGTACTCCTCGAGGTAGACGGCGCCGCCGATGCCGACGGGGAATGCCAGCAGAGCCACGATGATGGCGATCCACATCGAGCCGTAGATGCCCTGATGCACTCCCAGCTTGTCGTCGCCGGACTGTGAGCGCAGCGTGCCCCCGAGGAAATCCCAGAAGCGTGTGGTGAGCTGCTCGGTGCTGTCGAAGGCCACGGTTATCAGCAGCACCGCCAGAAGCGCCAGCGTCATCAGCAGGCACGCCTGCAGCAACGCGCGGAACAAAAGCCCGCGAGCGTCCACCCGGCGCCCCTCGATGGACGCGGCGATCGCAGCCCGTGACTTGTCGTCGGACAAGCGGCTGATCACGGTCGGGCCTCGCTCGTCGCCAGCTCTCTCATCGCCTGCTCGCTCGCTGCCAGCTCGCTCATCGCGAGATAGTTCGTCGCGAGATTGCTCGTCACTAGTAGGCCTCGCGCACTCTGGACACGAAGCGGGCCGCGATCACGTTCAACGCCAGCGTGATCAAAAACAGCAGCAGACCCACGAAGTAGAGGCTCTGGAAGGTGAGGCCCTCGCCCACCACGTTGTCGGTGCCCGAAGCCAGCGAGGCCATGGCGGCGGTCATGGTGAGCCCGCCGTCGAAAGGCGAGTCGGTGAAACGCGCCGCGTCCGCCGCGCCGCCGGCCATGAAAACCACCATGGTTTCGCCGATCGCCCGTGAGACGGCCACGATGAAAGCAGCCACGATTCCCGAGACGGCCGCCGGCAGCACCACCGCGGTGGCGGTCGAGAGCTTCCTGGCGCCGAGGCCGGCCGACGCTTCGCGCAGCGAGTCAGGCACCGCCGCCATGGCGTCCTCGGAGATCGACGCCACCAGCGGGATGGTCAGAATGCCCACGCCGATGCCGGCGGCGGCCAGCGATCCGGCGTTGTTGGGCGCGAAGTCCAGCCACACGTTCAAGGTCCAGCCCGCCGCTACCGCGAACACCAGCACCAGCATGGCGATCGCCGCCGCCGCGCCGATGCGAGCCGACGGGTCCGCTACGCCCTCGCGGTACTGCTTGATCCGGTTGCGGGCGATCACCGCCGCCACTGCCGCATAGCCGATCAGGATCGCCGCGCCCAGCACCAGGAAGGTGCTCCGGCCGATGCGTCCCACGAGGTTCGGCGCGATCCAGGTGAGAGCGAAGAATCCCAGCACCACCGACGGTATGCCAGCCAGGATCTCCAGTGCGGGCTTGAGCCAGGCTCGCACCCGCTGGTTGGCGTACTCCGACAGGTAGACCGCTGCGCCGAGGCCCAGCGGGGCGGCCACCACCATGGCGATGCCGGTGACGATCAGCGACGGGACGATGATCGTCGGAATGTCGTAGAGGCCTCGACGCGGGAACCAGCCCTGCCGGCCCCAAGTGTCGGCCCACACCACCTCGGTGATGAAGGTCCAAGCCTCGCGCACCAGGCTCAGCACGATCAGCGTGCTCACCAGAACCGACACGAGCGCCGTCACTAGCAGCGTGTAACGGATGACCACTTCGCGGTGCCGCCGAGACGGCGCAATTTGAAGCTGATCCGCTGTCAGTCGCTCCGAGGCGACGACGCTCGTGCCGGTCATGGTGGTGGAGGGAACCTGTCTCTTATCCGAGACGCATCCGGGCGCTGCCGCCCGGGGCGCCTCCTAGTTGATCTAGTTGATCTAGTTGATGAGGCTGCGGGTGTTCCAGCGTTGGGCTGTTTCGGCGTGTGCTTGTTGGGTGAGGGGCACGTAGCCGACTTCGCTTACTGCTTGGTCGAGTGCTTCTGAGACGTAGAAGTCTACGTAGGCGACGACTGCCGGGTTGTTCGCGGCTTTGTCGGCGTTGACGTAGATCCAGAGGTCGCGGCTGATCGGGTATTCGTTGGATGCGATAGTTTCGGGTGTGGGTGTGACGCAGCCGTCTCCGCCGTCTACGTCTAGGAGTTTTACTCCTGCGGCGTTGACAGCGAACGCGAATCCGACCCAGCCGAGGCTGGTGTCGCTTGACTGGATGCCTTGCAGGATGACGTTGTCGTCTCCTGAGGGGCTGTAGTCGGTGCGGGTGGTGGCTTCTACGCCGGCTTCTTCGGCGAGGTCTTCGAGCACGATCTCGATGAACGAGTCGAAGGTTCCGGATTCTTCGCCGGGGCCGAAGATGTCCAGGGGTGCGTCGGGCAGGCCTGCCGATGCTTGCGCCCAGGTGCTGGCGCCTTCGCCGTCAGGGCCGATCAGGTCGAAGAGTTGTCCGAAGCTGAGGCAGTCGACTGCGGTGTTGTCGGCGTTGGTCATCACGGCGATGCCGTCGACGCCGACTTTGAGTTCGACGATGTTGTTGATGCCGTTGGCGAAGCAATCTTCTTTCTCGGAGTCTTTGATCTGCCGGGAGGCGTCGGAGATGTCGGTCTCGCCGGCGCAGAACAGTTTGAAGCCGTCGCCGGTGCCGGGGCCGTCCACGGTCACCGACACGTCGGGGGCCACGTCCTCGAACAGTTCAGCCACACGGATCGAGATCGGCTCCACCGTCGAAGACCCAGAAATATCCACCTCACCGGACACCGGCGACATTTCTGCTTCCGTTTCCGTCATCGGCGCGACGGTCGTGGCGGCAGCAGCGTCGCCGCCGTCGGTGTCGTCGTCGGTGTCGTCGTCGGTGTCGTCCGTGGCAGCGTCGTCGTCAGCGGCTTCGCCGCCGCCGGAGTTTCCCGTTTCGGCGGTCGTGGCCTCGGTGTCTTCGTCGTCATCGTCGCCGCAGGCTGCGGCCAGCAGCGACAAGCTGACGACGACGGCCGACACGACCATCGCAGCGCGGCGCCGGCCATGGCCTCGCATAGTTGAGGATCCTGAACATCCTGTTTCAGATCCTGTGTCGCTGTCTTTTGGTTCAGCGGTTTTCGCGGTTGTCAGCCAACGCTTTGGTTCGTGCACTTAGTCTTCTTCTCCTGAGGGGATGGGCATGGTAAAGCCCCGCGCTTCGCCGCGAGCCGCAAGCAAGCTAGCCCTTCGATGGTTGCGGCTAGTAGCGACGGCCGTGAACCGTGAGTGAATGCTGGTGAACAGCAGGTGAATAGTTCCGGCGCCCGAACGGCGCCGCCTTAGGAATCCTCAGCGTCGAGCACCCGAGCTACGGGTACTGTCGGCTATCCCCCTCGGTGGAGACTGCGCCTGCGCCGCTCAGTTTCTGCTGGCTGGAAATTCTGCTGGCTGGAAATTCTGCTGGCTGGAAAAGAGCGTGAGTTGCTCTATCGTGGCGGCGGGACGCGGCATCTTAGCCCCCGATGTGGCCGGCAGGGCCGGTTTCAGTTTCAGCCGGCGTCGGAGGCTGCAGCGCGGTAGGCCGCGGCGCGATGCAGGAACGTCGCCATCTGGGCTCGTGTGGTGATCTGGTCGCCGCAGAAGTTCGCGCCGTCGCCGCACCCGACGGTGATGCCAGACGCTTTGAGCCGCGCCGCATGGTCGGCGTACCAGGCGTCGTCGGCCACGTCGGCGAAATCCGGGTCAGGCCCGGCGGGCAGATCGAAAGCTCGCGACAGCAACACTGCCATCTCGGCTCGGGTGGCGGTGCGGTCGCCGCAGAAGTTCGCGCCGTCGCCGCACCCGGTGGTGTGGCCCAAAACAGCGAGACGCTCGATGAACGGCCGCCATGCCGCGGGCAGATCGCCGACGTCGCCGAAACGTGCCTCACCTGTCGCCGCCGGCGGGTCCTCGCCGTCGAGTGTTCGCACGATCCACACGGCCAGGGTCTTGCGGTCGATGGGGTCGTTGCCGCAGAAGCCGTCGGCGCCGGGTTCGCCGGATGAGGCGCAGCCGGTCAGCACGCCGTCTCGCGACAGTTCTTGCAGCGCCGCTGAGTAGAAGGCTTCGGGCGTGCGGTTGGGCAGCGCCACGCGATAGCGCGTGGAGTGTCCGTCTTCGCCGGTCACCGTCACCGCGACAGTGGTGAACATCGCTTCCGGCGCTTCGGGGTGGAGGTCGATCTGATGCCCGTTGGCGGCGTCGCCGTCGGCGTCGGCGGGTTCGATCGTGACGCTCGCCTTCGTGTCAGCGGCGCGCGCCTCGACGGTTGTCTCACTCACGGCGGTGTCCCATGCGGCATGGTATGCGGTGCGCTCCGGCCGGAACTCGCCTATGTCCATGCCGGTCAGCGTCAGCGCCTCGAGCCGTGTGCCGGCGGGCATGTTGTAGCTGTAGACGCGGTCGTCGGCGGCGTCGGCGACGTACATCACCGTCCCGTCTGACCACAAGCCCCGCGGGCTTCCGTTGCCGACGGCGCTCAAGGCGGCGAAATCGTCGTCGGGCGTGTGCAGCAGTCTCGTAGTGCCGGCGGGGGAGATCGGCAGCTCATAGGCGAACAGGCGCGCCTGCTCGTGGTCGGCGACCCAGACGCTGCCGCCGTTGGACCACAGCCCGTGCGGCGTGCGGTTGGCGGAGTCCAAGGCGTGGCGTCCCAGCGGCGAACCGTCGGCGAGGCGGTAGGCGAACAGGGCTCCGGCGGCGTCGGCCACCCACAGCGTGTCGCCGTTCGACCAGACGCCGCGAGCCGCCGTGTTGCCGTCGGCGAGAGCGAACTCGCGCGCTTCTTGGCGTGCTCCGCTGTCGATGCTGTAGGCGAAGACCCGGTCCGCGCCGCTGTCGGCCACCCACAGCGTGTCGCCGTTCGACCAGACGCCGCGAGCTGCCGTGTTGCCGTCGGCGAGAGCGACGGTCGCGGCTCGCTGCCCGTCGGCGAGCTTGTAGGCGCCGACGGAGTCGGGCCGGTTGGTGGCGTTGTCGGCCACCCACAGCGTCTCGCCGTCGCTGTGCATCCCGGTGGGCGTGCCGTGGTCGTCGCTGAGCGTGTCGAGGTCGTGCTGAGCAGTCCACATGAACGCAGCGTTGCTTCCTCGCAACCTCCTCGCAGTGGTACGCTGATCGCCGACGGACTCGATCAGCCAGGTGCCGTCGCCCTGGGAGGAGGCCGCGAAGTGCCAGAGCCGGCTGTTGACGGGAAAGTCCGGCGCTTCCACAAACACGAAGCTTCTGACGAAGAGGAATCGCGCCCTCCCGGCGCCGTCCACAGCGAAATACTCGTCGGTGCCGGGATACATGCATGATCCGCTGGGCGCCACGACCAGGTCGGCTCGGCACACAGGCGTCGTCACAGCTTCCTGAGCGGCCGCCTCGCTCACGCCTGCGCCGCCCCCTGGCGCCAGCAGTGCCGCCGCCGCGGCCAGCGCGGCGACCGCCGTCCCCGCACGCGCCGCCGAGCCCCTGAGCGTTCTGCGTCTGTGGCGGGCGGGCCCGGTGCTGCGTGCCGTCATCTTTGGTCTCCCGGGTGGTGGTGTTGATAGTGGTGTGCGATTTGGTTAGTGTATATGTAACAACATTTCGGCTGCGGGCTTGAGGGGTTCGTGGCTGGTCCGGATGTGAAAGGCGGCAGGGTTATGTTTTCGGTTTCGGTGGGGTTATCGCGGTGCCGGGTTTTGCAGGGTCTGGTTTTGGTGTTGTCGGTGGCGGCTGCGTTGTTGTCGGTGGCCCCCCCCCCTTCTGTGGAGGCTCAAGAGCCTGTGGAGCGGCGTGGCGCCTTGTTGCGCAGCGAGACGTGGAGGATTCCGGCTGATCCGGTGCATCCGCCGCGTGGTTGGCGCCCGCCGCCGGAGTGCGTCGACATTGCTCGCAGGCTTCCTGATCCTTCGTCTGATCCGCAGTGTTTCCTGCCGGATCGCGAGGCCCCGAATCTGGTGATGCCTGATCGTTACGCCAAGCTTTTAGACAATTTCGTGGAGGGCGGCGTCGGCAGCGCTTGGACGACCTATGAGATCGAGGAGACCACGCGCACCATACAGCAGAGTCATTCCTATGTGGAGTACACCGACGTCAGGAACAGCGCCCGCGACTTGGTGCGGCGCAACTTCCGAGTTCACACCGTGCCGGTGACTGACCTGGTGCCCAGAGTCGACTTCAACGGCGTCCAGCTGATCGATGTGGACGACAACCCGATCTATGACGAGCGCAGAGCCACTTATGAGCAGCCGGCGAGCTACAAGCTGAGCGTGTGGTGCGCTTTCGGGTACAGATGCACCTGGACCGGCAATGACATCCCCGCCACCAACGACACCATGGGCACGGTCGGCGACGACGACAGCGACGCCGAGTTCACAGCCCGCGAGATCAGACAAACGCTGCCCGAGGAAGAGCCTTATGTGGCGCCGAGCCAGACCGACATCGACCGGGCGCCGCTGGACCGCGGCCGCGTCGGATCCAACCCACGATCCAACACGCCCCAGGCCAGCTACGACGCGGTCCCGCACTGCGGCGAACTGTTCACATACGAAGACTTCAACACCGAAAAGCTAGGCGACCTTGGAGGCAACTACGCTAACCACAACCACATAGAGAACCGGAACATCGCGCAGAGAGTCCACGAATGGGACTACTACATCGTTGACGACAAAGACGACCCGACCCGCTGCGTCCTAGCAGATCCCTTATCACCTTACGAAACTTTGACCACCCATCGAATGGTCAGGAGCCCCCATCCCCGCTACATCTGGGACACAGACCCCAATGAGTCCCGCCTAGCCGGCGAAGTCCTGCGAGACAGCCGGCCGCTGCAATGGGCTTGCCAGAGTGCAAATTCGGTGAGACGCGGGCAGCGATGCTCACAAACCCCCCGAATAGGCACAGGAGCAGGTGGTGGTCAAAATCTAGTCGAGTACAAATACGACGGCAACATCAAGAGCCTGCCCAGCATCACCTCCCCCAAACACAGCGACGCCCCCGACTGGGACCAAGACTACGCCGAAACCCTCGAACGCGAACGACGACGCTGCAACGGCATAACCGACTGCGAACGAGCAGCAGAAATCCGCGCCCAGAACCGCTTCAACCGCGAAGCCGAACGCTACGACGCGCGCTGGCAACGCTTCCAACAACAAGTCGCAGCAATGGAAGCCAACTCCGGCACGCAACCATTCTGGGTATGCACCCCCAAAGACGAGTGGGCCCAACAAATCCAAAACCAAAACAACGCCCAAGGCTCCCTCTACCACCGCTGCTACCTCATCGGCTAACCCCCAACCCCACCAAACGACTCGACCAAGCGGTCACGACGGCCCCCGCCCAATCAACCGGGGGCCGTCGCCGCGCTCACCCCCCCCCATCAGCACCCAGTCGCCTCGACAGACGACAAACGGATGTTTCAGCACCAGCCGTGGCGCGTGCGGCCTCTGCTCTTCGCAGCGAACAACCGAGCAACAGCCGCAGCGCTGGCGGTGGTGCCGCGAGGTGCTCTCAATTTCTCGCGTACGCCTTCGCGCGCGCCCTGCCCAGATCGGCGCTAGCTTGGCCTCCAAGATGTTGAATCCAACATGTTGAATCTAAGATGTTGAATCTAAGATGTCAAAAATTGCCCACGGTCTCGACAGCGACTGCTCGCTGAGTGGCTAGTAAGTTGAGTGACTAATAAAGCGACCAAGCAGGGGAGTGCTGCGCAATGAGCAAAGTCATACTGATCACTGGAGCGTCATCGGGCATGGGCCGTGAGGCCGCGGTGCTGCTGGCAGAGAAGGGTCATCGGGTCTATGCCGGCGCCCGCCGGACGGATCGCATGGCCGACCTCGTCGACCACGGCATAGTCCCAGTCGAGCTCGACGTCTCCAAGAGCGACGACAACGAGCGGGTCGTCAAGCAGGTGATCGACAGCGAGGGCCGCGTCGACGTGCTGATCAACAATGCGGGTTTCGGGCTCTACGGTCCTGTCGAGGAGGTGCCGCTAGACGAAGCCAGATACCAGTTCGAGGTGAACCTCTTCGGCTTGGCGCAGCTCACTCAGCTCGTGCTGCCGCATATGAGAGCTCAGGGCTCTGGACGCATCGTCAACATCTCCTCGATGGGAGGGCGGGTCTACACGCCTCTGGGCGCCTGGTATCACGCCACCAAGCACGCACTGGAGGGCTGGTCTGACTGCCTGCGCTTCGAGACCAAGCCCTTCAACATCGATGTGGTGCTCATCGAGCCCGGCGGCATCCGCACCGAGTTCACCGAAGTCCTCGGCGCCCATATCCAAAGCCGCGGTGCCGATTCCGCCTACAAAGCACAGATAGAGCCGTTCCAGCGGATGATGGAAGACCCGCGCATGGCCAGCCGCGGCACCGACCCCAAGGTTCTGGCGCAGGTCTACGTGGAGGCTGCCACGACCGACAAGCCGCGTCGCAGATACGTCAAAGGCATGATGGCTCGCCCGACTATGCAGTTGCGCAAATGGCTAGGAGACGGGCCCTACGAGATGCTGCTGCGCCGCATGTTCCGCTGACCCCTTCCCGACGAGGGCTGACCGCCGACCCCGAGCGCTCCGAGGGCGAGGCTGCGGGTTTTGTCGGTTGTGGTGTGCAGCCTCCCCGGGTTCGACTGATGGCGCGCTGCTCGCCGGCTTCACAATTCTCAGCTTCACAATTCGATGGTTCAGTTACGCTCAGCTTGGTCTAACCAGTTCGTCTAACCAGTCCTGCGCTATGGACGCAAGGCGACGCACGTTAGCGAAAATCGCGCCGACGAAGGCCAAGAACACACCGACCGCCTTGTCGTTGTAGACCAGATACACCGATCCGGCTAGATCCAGCACCGCAAAGCAGAAATCGCTGACCGCATAGATGATCGCGAGGACGAACTGGCGTCGGTTCTTGTCCTGGGCAGCAGCAAGCGCTGCTCGCCATCGCTCATCAGGTATGTCAGCCATCTACGCTGGCCGTTGACGGACAGCCTCGATATTGCGTTCGACCTCGGCTACGACGTCCTCTGGAGTCCAGTTCTGCAGCTCCAGCGGCCTGTGGATGCTCAGCAGTTCAGCAATCAACCCGAACACGTTACGACGGCGGGCGGTCGACGACGTGACGGGCGTTTCGGGTGCCATTAGACCTCTTCCCGACTCGCAGAGATAAGCTGTCCCTAAGCTTGATGTACAGCTACATCACTATAAGTACATCACTATAGTGCAACTACTTGAATGCCAGTACAGCTACTTGAATGCCGCACGGTGGCTCTCATGCCGAGCTAACTGACGACCGCTTCGAGCTGGGTCTGACAGCGGCACCGCCGTAGCGAGCAACGGCAGGAATGGCGCCATTGCGACGCAACGCACGCTTGCCAGTGGGCGCACGCCCGGTCGATGTTGTCGCCTCCGGCGCTGCACGAGGATTGGCGGAGGCCCGCTCGAGTCGGGTCATGCCGGCTTTGGCGGGGTTTGACGGGTGACCATCCGGCGCCGGGCCGAGAGGTTTGACCGCCGCGGAATGTCTCAGGGCGCCAGCATGCCGACTATGCGGTCGGCGTACTCTTCGAGCGGTCGCCGTTCGGGCCATGCCACCTGATCGTCGAGCACGTCGGTATTCGGCTTCCAGGAGCGGATCTCGGCTGTGCGTTCCCGCCAGCGTGAAGGAATGCCGCTCAGCCCGAAACGCGCTCCGAGGGCCGCGCCTGCAGGCGGAGCGTTGCTGTCGGTGTCGCCGCCCGCGTTGAGGATGGTCACGAGCCCGTCCTCGACGCTGCGCGCATGGCGTGCGGCCCACAGCACCGCCGACATGGCCTTGGGCGCATAGCCGATGCCGTTGCAATCCAGTTTCAGGTCGTAGATGTTGGCGTTGCCGGCAAAAGCTGCCTCGGCAGCGGCCGACACGTCGTCCGGCGGTTCGGCGGGCAAGTCCGGATGGGCCAGGCTGCCTCGCGTCGAGTGCAGGGCCTCTGAGCAACGCTCTATCAGCGTCGCAGCCTCGACCTGGCCTGTGCGAAGGCAGTCAGCGATAGTGAAGTCAGCGAGAAGGGTCGACCACACGCATCGGGGATCCCAATGCGTGACGACCGCTGAGGTCACACTGTTGCGGGCCAGAGCCTGCTCGTCGTGCATCCAGCGCAGCGCCACTGGGCCGCAGCGCATCACCGAGCCGTTGCCTGCGCTCTCGCCGCCTGACTCTTCCCAGTGAAGCCGGGCGGCTTCGTCGGCTGCGACGCCGCGAGGTTCACGCGGCGCCGTGACCGAAGGATCCCAGAATCGTCTGGAGTTCATCCAGATGCTCAGAGGCTCAGAGCCTCCGTAGAGGGTCAGAACCGCGTGGGTCAAGCCGCCCATGCCGGCGCCGTTGATCTCGCCCCAGCGCCAGAACCGTTCGGCGAGGTCGGCGACTTCGAGGTCTCTGTCCCCTGAATCAGCGATCGCCTCGGCCAGCAGGATCGCCTGAGCGAGGTCGTCGTCGTCGAGGTAGCCCTTCTTGGCGACGATCTCCCGCACGGCGCCATGCTCGCACTGTTCGTGCCGCAGGGCTCTGATGTTGAACTCCCACGGGATCCCGAGGAGGTTGCCGACTCCGGTGCCCACCATCATCCCGCGGGCTCGTTCGATCAGTTCCAACTATCGGCCTCCTTGGGTCGTCGTTGTGCTTGGCCTCTGCGACACCGCCCTTGAGCCGTTGCTGGCCTCACATCGTATGCCGCCAAATCCCAGCTTAGAGCGCCGGCGCTGCGTGGACGGCATGGCGCAGGAATTCGACCTCATGTCGTATGCCGCCAACCGCCCAGCTTGCCGCCAATCGCCCAGCTTGCCGCCAATCGCCCAGCTTGCCGCCAATCGCCCAGCATAGAGCGCCGGCGTTGCGTGGACGGCATGGCGGACCTCGTCCCGCAGCGCACCCGCGCTGGCTGTGTCCCAGCCTAGAGCGCGCTTCGCGTTTGGATGGCCTGGTCCGTGCCACATCTCCTCCCGCCCCACCACGCGTGGGCGCTGGCTTAGGGCGCTCTTCGCGTCTGGGCAGATCGGGCTTGACTCAAGCGAGAAGGAGTATTTCGCGGTCTGTGCCGTCTGGCTTGATGTTGGCTGGCTGTTGTTTGGCTGAGTTTGACGTTGATCAGCTTCTCTGAGCGGTCTGTGGCGTTCGGTTTGATGTTGGCTGGCTGTTGTTTGGCTGAGTTTGACGTTGATCAGCTTCTCTGAGCGGTCTGTGGCGTTCGGTTTGATGTTGGCTGGCTGTTGTTTGGCTGAGTTTGACGTTGATCAGCTTCTCTGAGCGGTCTGTGGCGTTCGGTTTGATGTTGGCTGGCTGTTGTTTGGCTGAGTTTGACGTTGATCAGCTTCTCTGAGCGGTCTGTGGCGTCTGGCTTGATGTTGGCTGGCTGCTGTTTGGCCGGTCTTGATGTTGACCAGCTTCTCCGACGGGTCTGTGTCGTCTGGCTTGATGTTGGCTGGCTGCTGTTTGGTCGAGCTTGATGTTGATCAGCTTCTCTGAGCGGTCTGTGCCGCCCGGCCTGATGCTGGCTGGCTGCTGCTTGGTCGAGCTTGATGTTGAGCAGTTCCTCTGAGCGGTCTGTGCCGCCCGGCCTGATGCTGCCCGGTCTGCTGCTGCCCGGTCTGCTGCTGGCCGGCCTGCTGTTGCCCGGCTTGCCGCTGGCTAGCTTGGCGCTATCCGGTGGTCTGCTGCTAGCCGGCTTGCTGCTGGCAGGTCTGGATGTTGGTTCTGGTCTGGTTGCCTGCCTGTTGCCTCGCAGAGCGGCGAACAAGGCCTCGACGACTTTCCTAGTGGTTTCGTCTGTTGCCTCTCTTCCCTCCCTTGCCTCTCGGGGGGGGGGGGGGGGGGGGGGGGGGGATTCACCACAGTTTGGCCGGGTCTCTGGCTCTGACTGAGGTTCTGTTCGGGCTAGTTTTTCTCTCGGCCCGCCCCGGCGATCGCCGGCGCCGTAGTGGCGGCTTTGGTTCTGGTGGATAGTCGTCTGCGCAGGCGGGCCCGTGGCGGGGTTGCGTGGCTGCGGTCAGGTCGTCGGGCGGGTGCAGTGTGTGGCTGCCGTCGGCGTGCTCGTGGATGCGCCAGTTGTGGTGATGGATTTTGTGGTGGCAGTTCCAGCAGACCATGATCAGGTTGTCGAGGCTGGTGGCGCCTCCTTGTGAGTAGGGGGTGATGTGGTGGGCTTGGCACATGCCCGCCGGCGCCCCGCAGTGGAAGCAGCCGCCGTAGGTGGCGAGCAGTGCCTGCCATTGAGTGTTCGACACTGTGCGTCGTGAGCGGCTGCGCCAGATGGCGTCACCGGCACGGTCGAACACCAACCCGCTCCAGCGGGCGTTGCAGGACAGTTCATCCAGCACCGCGGCGGGGAGTTTTGATCCGTCGGAGAGTTCGCCGATGAGTTCGCCGGTGGTGTCGTCCACATGGGCGAGCACTGTGATGTCAGCGACCCAACCGCCGCTCGCGCCGCTGCTGTCAGCGTTCTCGTCTGCGCTGGTGGCATCGGCGCCGGTGGCGTCCTCGCTGTTGGCGCTGGCTGCGGCGTCTGTGCTGTGGGGGTGTTGAGCGCAACCGCTACCAGCGTCGCTGCTGTCAGTGTTGCCTGGGTTGGCGCTGGCGGTGTCTGCACTGCTGGTGCAGACCGCTGCATCTGTGTCCCTGTCGGCTGGTTGCCGCGTGCTGTAAGCATCCTCACACTCGTGAACCGTGGCGGCCGTGTCGCCGCGGCAAGCGCTCGCCTCACAGCCGCCGGTTTGAGTGGCGCCGCTGCTGGTGATGCTGCTCATCGAACTGTCGTTGTTCGCTGTGTCTATGGCTGCGCGGTGGATGTCGTCGCCGGTTTGTGAGCCGCTGCTGCCGTCGTTGGCTGGATCGGTTCCTGAGCCGGTGCTGGTCGCGGCGTCTGTGTTGTGGGAGGGTTGAGCGCACTCGCAGCCGGTGCTGTCTGGGGTTGCGATTGCGCCGCTGTCGGTGATGCTGTTCATCGGGCTGTCGTTGTTCGCTGCGTTTGCGCTTAGAGGGTCGCCGTGGGCGCCGCTCGTGCGGTTGCTGGTCGCGGTGTCTGTGCTGCTGCGGGTGCTGTTGTTTGCAGCCTCTCTGGCCGGGTTGTGTTTGTTGGAGACGTCTGATCCGAAGCCTGTGCTGCGGTGGCTGCGTTTTGAAGCTTCTGCGTTCTGCCCGCAGCTGGTGCTGGTTTGGGTGGTGTGGTGTTGCAGGGCGTCGGCCATGCATTGCGGGAACTTGCGCCGATCAGACTGCGGGAGTTTCTTGTCGGCGTCAAGGAGTCGGCTGGCGGTGTGTCGCAGCCGGTTGCGGATGCGTGTGCCGGTGATTTTGTCGAACTCGCCGTGCAGGCGCACCATGCCGTCTTCGGTGTCGTGCATTCTCAGGTAGCGCTTGGCGCGTTGGCGCAGGTACTCCGCTGTGCCGTCATCAGCCTGATGCGCGCCGATCCAGCGTTGCGCGGTGCGTGCGAACTGCTCGGGGCGCATAGACCGGGCCTGCGCCAACAACCCAGCGTCTCCGGCGACGGCAGCAGAATCGGTTCTGGTGATCGCGTCGGCTAGGCGTCGGGCGTTGGCTTGTGGCACGTCACCGGCTTGCACCGCGTCACGCAGTTCCGGCACCTTGTGCAGCGCTGTTGCGGTGGCGACCTGGCTGCGAGCCTCCTGCTGCGACAGGCCTGCGGATGCTGCCAGGATCTCGGCGCCGCCGTCGCCGTGGCGTTCCCGTCGGGCGATCTGCTCCGCGGCGGCGGTCTGTGCGGCGCCGACTGCGGCTGTGACAGAGCGGGTCGCGGTCAGCACCCGACGCAGTTCGGCGGTGCTCGCGGTGCCGGTGTTGACTGCGGCCAGCAGGTGGGCGGCGGCTGTTTCGGCTCGTCGGGCGGCTTCTAAAACCATAAACAGTAGTATAGGATAGGTGTGTGACATTCACACTTATCTCATGAAAAAATCTTATTTAAATCAACGTATCCGCTAATATCGAGTTATGCCAACAACACAGAACCCCGACCGGACGCCAGCCCGGACGCTCGCCTATCTGCGCTGCTCGACCGACGAACAAGCCGAGAGCGGTCTCGGGCTGGACGCACAGCGTCGCGCCGTCGAGATGTGGGCAGCCGCCACCGGGCACGACAGCATCGAATACGCCAGCGAGAACGGCCTGAGCGGCTCGGTCGTCCCGTGAGCGACGAGACCGTGCGGATCGCCGCCGCTATGGACTTGCTGCCCGGCCACACCAAGCGCAACGGCGCACCGAACTGGTCGAGCGTCGCCCGTGCGCTGGCGCTCAACGGGATCACCGACGCCGACGGCGAGCCGCTGCCCGGCCAGCGCGTGAAGCGCGCCGTGGCCAGCGCCCGGCTCACCGCCCGGCAAGCTGAGCGCCGAGCCCGACTCGACGCCGCCGAGCGAGCGGCGGCGCTGTGACATCGCACCACGACACCGCCGACCGGATCGCCAGCGGCGACCCGGCGGCGCTCGCGCCCGACGCCAGCACCATCGTCATCGCCCGCATCATCACCGCCGACGGGGGCTGCGACCGAGAGATCACGTCCGCACCCGGCTCGCCGCTGCTGCTCGACTGGAGCACGCTCGGCGTCTGGTGCCCGGACGGGATGCGGACGCTGGTGCTGCACCCCTACGACGCCGGTCGCCGCATCGCGCTCGCCGCCGGTGCTGTCGCCGAGATCAGCACCGGCCACATCGACGCCCGCAGGCGTGTCGTCGCCCGGATCATCGACGCCGACGGGCGCATCATCACCACCATCGACGGCCTGCCAGGCGAGCCGCTGCTGCTGCACCCCGACGACGAAGGGCGCATCATCGACGCCGCTGGCCACGTCATCACCACCATCGACGGCCTGCCAGGCGAGCCGCTGCTGCTGCACCCCGACGACGACGGGCGCATCATCGCCGTCGCCGACGGGGCGGTGCTGCACGTCATCACCACCATCGAAATCGACGACATCAACTACGTGCTCACCCCCGAGATCGACGACGTGCTGCTCGCCGACGTGGCAGCCGACGGCGACGACGCCTGCACCCCCGCCGAAGCGGCTGCTGCCGCGGCGGCGCTGATGCGCTGGTGCCATGCGACCGCTGCCAACACCATCATCGTCGCCCGGATCATCGACGCCGCTGGCCACGTCGTGCGAGCCATCAGCAGCCGCATCGGCTCGCCGCTGATGATCGACCGGCGCACGCTCGGCGGCTGGTGCCCGGACGGCATGAAGCCGCTGCTGCTGCACCCCTACGACGCCGGGCGCAGCATCAAGCTCGCCGACGGGGCGGTGCTGCACGTCATCACCGTCGCCGACACGATCGACGACGTGCTGCTCGAGGACGTGCTGATCGCCGACGTGATGATCGACGACGGCACCGTCGACGGCACCGTCGACGGCGACCCCATCCGGGGGCTGCTGCTCGACGAGACCGTCCGACGGCTCGACGATGCGGAACCCCCGACATCCGACGACGTGCTCCATATGCTCTATAAGCTCACCGACGACATCACGACCGGACGCATCACGTCGCTGCTGGCACGCCAGATCGCCGCCAGCGCATGAGCAGCGGACGCCACCCCCCGCTGCTGGAGTTCGAGATCTACGACGCTGACGGCGTGTACGTGCGGACGCTCAATACCGACTGGCGCGCCGGTGGTGACTACATCACCCCCGCGCTGCTCGGCAAATGGGAACGATTACGACTCAGCGGCAAGCTCCCGGCTGGATGGCGCAACAGTCAACGTGCAAGTTCACCTCTGGTGCTCGGGGGGGGGGGGGACTTTTGCTGTGCCATGCTGGCTCTATCGACGTGTGCTACCATCACCGCTTCAATGCGAGCATTCCCTCCTGTGCCGGACTGTGAGATGCTAGCCAAGTGACTGCCAAGAAGATGTCGTCGGTCGGTTTGGGTGATCGGGCTGCGGTTGAGGTGATCGAGGCAGCGCTTAGCGAGATCGAGGCGAAATCTTCACTGCAGACCGACGGCATATGGCTTGAGCATTTGATCGTCCGTGTGGCGCCGTTCGTGCGGGAATGGGACGTGTCGGAGTGTTGGCGCTGGCCTGACTGGCCTAACCGTGAGGCGGTGGTGTCCGCCTCCTCAGCGGTGGATTTGGGAATCGACGTTGTGGCGCGCAGGCGCAGCGATGGCGCGTGGATCGCGATACAAGCCAAGTCGAGACAGTTGGACTGTTCGGGGCATGGTTCGCCGGTCAATGCTCGCGAGTTGGACAGTTTCCTGGCAGCGGCAGCCGACGGTTCGATCTGGGCGGAGCGGTGGCTCGTTGTGAACGGAGCGGTGGCGCTGGGGGGTCACGCGCCCGGCAAGGCTGCGATGGCGGCGGTGCCGGTGACCGTGGAGAACGTGAAGGCGGCGCTGGTGCGCCAGCGAGACGCCATGTCCGTCAACGATGACAGCGAGCATTGCCGCGATCCGGACGGTTACGACTCAGTGCAGAGTCGCGACAGCATGCAAGACGAGGCTGTAGAGACCAGTGTTCGCCTGCTACGCGCGCATGCGGACTCAGACTCGGGTGGGTCGCCGTTCGGGGAGGCTCGAGGTCGGATCATCTTGCCGTGCGGCACAGGAAAGACCCGCATAGCGTTGCGGATCGTCGAGCGTCTGACACTGCCTCGGCAGGTTTCGATTGTGTTGTGCCCGTCGATTGCTCTGGTGGCGCAGACACGGCGCGAGTTCCTTCAACACTCAGTCAGGCCGCTGCGCGCTCTGGCGGTGTGTTCCGACGAGACCGCTGGCTATAGCCCGGCGCGTGAGGGGGCTGCCACACGCGCCGAAGACCCCACCGCTGACAACAGCAACGTCAGCGCGACGGAGGTTAAGGGTTTGGTGACGACTGACTCTGAAGTGATCGCGGATTGGATGATCGATAGGAAGTCTGATGACTCGTTGAGCGTCGTATTCGGCACCTATCAGAGCGCTGCCCGGATAGCGGATGCACTGAAATCGCCGGCGGTGCCCGAGTTGTCGATGCTGATCTGCGATGAGGCTCACCGAACCGCGGGTTTGCGTCGCGTCAAGAATGCGGATCGTCAGGACAGGATCGAGAACTTCTTGCTGTGTCACGACCAGGAAGCGTTTCCGGCGACGTTCAGGGTCTACCTGACCGCGACTCCGCGCATCTACGACATGACCGGCAGCACGTCGCCCGGCACCGCAAAGCCGGGCGATCTTCTGGTGCGTTCGATGAGCGACCCGGCGACGTTCGGAGTCGAGTTGTTCCGTAAGAGCTACTTGGAAGCGGTCAACAACAGGTGGCTCGCCGACTACCGGATCATTGCGCTGGCGCTCAGCAGCCCGAAGGACTATGAGCTTGCGAATGAGTTGGCCCGCGATGCCGAATCTGAGGGCATCTCGAAGTTGACCTCTATGGATTTTCTGCGCGGGCTGGCGTTCGCATTGGCGATGGCGGGAGCGACCCGCTCTCCGGGGTTGGAGTCCGATGTGGCGTTGTCGTCAGCTATCGGGTTCTTGAACACGGTCAAGAAGTCCGAAACGATGGCGCGCTACCTCCAGACCGACAAGGTACGCCGATGGATCAATGACCGCACCAACGGCTCAGCATCCCGGTTCGTGCTGGAACACATCGACGCGAAGCACAATGTGGCCTCCCGAGACAACGCAAAAAGCAAGCTCGCCGACGCCTCCTCCGACGAGCCGTTCGGAGTGTTGAACGTGGGGATATTCGGCGAGGGCACTGACTCGCCTACGTTGAGCGCGGTAGCATTCTTGGAGTCCCGTAAGTCTCCTGTCGATGTGGTCCAGGCGGTCGGGCGGGCTATGCGTTCAGCGCCCGGCAAGCAACTTGGTTACATCGTGGTGCCTGTCGTGATCCCGCTCAACGCGGACCCAGAGACGCATCTAGCGCACTCCCGGCCTGAGGAGGGCTGGTCTGAACTGGGTCAGATCCTGCTGGCGTTGCGGGCTCACGACACACGCATCGAGGACGAGCTGGCGGAACTGCTGATGGTGCGTGTCCCGCCAATCCAAGATGAACTGAAACTGCGGTCCATCACATACGTCGCGGTAGCCGCAGAAGGCAAGCGCATCCGTTACGGCGTCCATGTCGGTGCCCCCGGCGAAGCCGAAATGTCCGTGAGAAGCGCTGCCGCGTCGGGCCGACCCCTGGCGGAGTTTGGGATCAACCCGGTGCTACTAGAGGAATGGACCGACGAGACTGAGCCGACACGAGTGGTGTCCGGCAAGGCGTTGACGGACGGATCGGTGGAGGTCCGAGCCGATGCCGTGGTGCGCGACAAGCTGCCGTCGGGCCGCGGCGGACTCGGTCAGGTCAACGCTGCCAAGACCAAGAAGGCCGCAGCCGCCATGATCAACAAGGGTGCTGGAACACCGGTCCAACCCCGCCGCCCCGGTGCCAAGCGTAAGACAGCGCACGAACGCGACGAAGCACAAGCGCAGAGAATGCTCGAAAGTGTTGGCAGCCTCGCTGACAGCATCACCGTCAACCTGCTGGCTCGGTCAGGGCTGACCCGCGACCGTGTGGGACGCGACCTCAACGTGCTGCAGGAGTCTGTCACCGAGGCGGCGCACCACTTGCGCGACGATGGTCTCGCCCCCGCGCTCGACAAGCATTTCGGTCTCGACAACCTCGCTTCGGACAAACGCAAGTCGCAGGCTGACGGTTGTACCATTGCGGCGCTGCTGATGATGAACGCAGCTATGCTGCACCAACGGATCGCCGCTGGCGGGTGGCTTCGAAACATAGAGTCGCTGGTTGACATCAAGAACGCAGTGAAGCCGGTGGATCGCCTGGAACAGAACTGGGAACGCATCACCCGCCAAGACTTCTTGCCGGTGATTGAACCGGCAAGAGAAGCCGTCTACGCAGCGAAGAACACAGGCAGGCTCGCGGGGCTCGAACGGGCGCTGAGCCACACCGCAGGCGAAGCTGAGCGCATTGCTGAGACCTATGCCGACATGGGCGCCGACCACGCTGGCCCGCTGTTCAACAAGGTCATGGGCAACCAGGCATCCGACGGGGCGTTCTTCACCCGCCCGCCTGCGGCGACGATAGCTGC
Organism: Acidimicrobiaceae bacterium; assembly: GCA_026708645.1. Lineage (GTDB taxonomy): Bacteria > Actinomycetota > Acidimicrobiia > Acidimicrobiales > Aldehydirespiratoraceae > Aldehydirespirator. The sequence goes on from JAPOUM010000001.1 coordinate 48,168, forward strand.
AAGGCTCGCTCTCGACGCTTGCGGCGAGCAGGACTGGACCGACCCGGAAGTCTGGAGCGCCCACAAGTCCGTAGATCTCGCCTGCGGCAGCGGCACTCTGCTCGCCGCTCTGCTCAACGATCTCAAACGAAGAGCAAGCGAACAGGGTGCCACTGTCGCACATCTCGCTCACCTTCAGCGAGTCGCTGTCGAGACAATGCTCAAGGGCATGGATATCAACGCGGTGTCGCTGCAACTCGCCGCAACTCAGCTCACCGCAGGCAACAACGACGTGAAATATCGCAACATGGGTCTCTATCACATGCCCTACGGCCCTACCGGCGACCCAACCGTGCCGACATCGGCTGGAACACTGGAACTGCTAGCCGAAGACGATGTGCTCCCGCGGCCTCAGACTGAACTGTTCGGACGCTCCGCCACCGGAACAGCGTTGAGATTGAGCTTGGGCGATCCCGTGGTCGAAGACGCCGCCAAAGCAGCGACGGGCGCCCGCATAGTGATAATGAACCCGCCTTTCACGGCTCGAGAGAAGATGGGCGAGAAGTTCTCTAAGACAACGCAGCGGGCTCTGTGGGCGCGGATGGACATGCTCGACGACTACCTGACCGCAGCGGACCCGGGCCTTAGCGAGTTCTTGGACAAGAACTCGCTAGGGCCGCGATTCGCGGCCCTAGCCGAGCGCTGCATCGACTCCAGTGAGGGAGTCCTGTGCATGGTTCTGCCGACCGTCGCTACAGCCAACCGCACCGGAGTGCATGAGCGACTGGTGCTTGCGGACAGATTCGATGTGCTGACGCTGTTGACATGCCATCAGCCGGGCAATATCAACCTCAGCCAGAACACCAGCATCAATGAGAGCATCGTCGTGCTGCGCCGCCGCGATCGCTCCATCGGGGGGGGGGGGGGGGGGGGGCCCGGGGGGCACCAGAAATTTCAGCCCCCGACCCCTCCCCGACGGAGAGTCCGGGGCGGCAGCACCATTCCCGGGGCTCCGAAACCGCAAAAAAAG
>JAPOUM010000001.1:49186-155359 GCA_026708645.1 Acidimicrobiaceae bacterium
CCTGGACTAATCCCCCCGCACTCCAGTCCCCTGTCATCAGTGGCGGTCTGTGGGGCCGCCCCCGCCTCTCTGCCTCCGGGGGGGGGGGGGGGGGGCGGGAGCTCAAGGGCTACCAGAATTATCAGCCTCGATCGCTTCCCCGACGACGATGCCGAGGCGGCAGAACTATTCGCGGCGCTCGAAGACTGCAAAGCAGGCGGTGTCCTTGCGGACGGCTGGGGCGAAGTATCCGAATGGCCAGCGGAGCGCGTCAGGATCGGAGACTGGACAGGGGCCATCTGGCGATCCCCGATGCTCGCGAACGCCGCTTCTCAATACGCCGAGAGCCGAGAACTGGAACCGCTCGGTGAGCAGGGGATGGCCTGTTACGCGACCCATGCGTCAATTTATGTCGATCACAGCCGCTCGTCTGAGAGCGTCCCAGGGGCGTTCCCGATACTCGAAAGCGCTAGCAACGAGGCGCAGCAGCGGATTGAGGCTGCACCCGACCAGCACTGGGTCTACAACAAGACGGGACGCTCTTCCTTGCTCGACAAGGCTGGTTACTTGCTGGTCACCGCGGGCCAAGACACGAGCACAGGGCGCGTCACGGCCGTAGCCTCCGAGAACCCGTTGATCGGACGCGCTTGGATGCCCGTGCCGTCTGTCAGCTTCGACAAAGCCAAAGCCGCAGCCGTTTTCCTCAACTCCACGCCGGGGAGGCTGCTGCTCATGCGGAACCCAGGTAGGAAGCTGTCCTTCCCGAAGTATCCGCCTCGCATCATCAACGCCTTGCCCGTCCCGAATCTCGACGATCCCCGGATTCGGTACGCGCTCGCCGACTGCTGGGAGATGACCCGCAGCATGGAGGTGCCGCAGTACCGTGCAGGCGAATGCGAGGTGCGCCAGTTTTGGGATGCCGCTGTTTGCGATGCCTTGGGATGGGACGAAGACGAGATCGCCGGATACCGAAATCTGTTGCACGAAGAACCCCACATCAAAGGGCTCGGCTACGGCCAATTCGCCGACGAACCAGACGGCGAAGCCGAACTGAACACGAAGGTTTCTACGACCATGGAGACCCGCAGTCGGACACTGCGAGCGGGGGAGGATCCAACCGGATTCACAAGAAGCGAACACAAGCTCGAAATGCCCGCTGACTCGCCAGCATCCGACCCTCGGGCGTAGAAGACACAGCAGCCCCTAGAAGCTCCAAACAGAACGATCGCCGATCAGTCCCGTTCGGTGCTGCCCGAGAGGCTGTTAGAGTTCTGTGCCACTGTGGGCGCATGGCTGAGCAACTCTTGAGAAGCTCTTGAGACGGTTGAGAGAGTTCCAGAGCCCTGCTCGGGCGATCCTAAGAGTCGTGTCGCAGGCTGGCGGATCTGGATCTGATGGTTGACCTGCTCGACGATCTGAAGGCTCGGGGGCTGGTGCAGGACACCACCGACGAGGCCGAGCTGCGCGAGCTGCTTGCCGAGCCGCCGGTGACGCTGTATCTGGGCATCGATCCCAGCGCCGACAGCCTGCACGTCGGCCATCTGGTGGGTGTGATGGTGCTGCGCCGCTTCGCCGACGCCGGTCACCGTCCGCTGGCCCTGGTCGGAGGCGCGACCGGGATGATCGGCGATCCCAGCGGTCGCTCCGATGAGCGCAACCTGCTCGACGCCGCCGCGCTGGAAGCCAACGCCGCCGCCATCGAGCGCCAACTCGGGCGACTGCTCGACTTCGACTTCGACTGCGACGCCGACTTCGACGGTGCCTCGGGCGCCCGGCTGCTCGACTTCGACGATGCCTCGGGCGCCCGGCTGGTCAACAACTATCACTGGACCCGCGACGTGACGCTGATCGACTTCCTGCGAGACGTGGGCAAGCATGTCACCGTCAACCAGATGATCGCCAAAGACTCGGTGCGTGCCCGGATGCAAGGAGAGCAGGGGATCTCCTTCACCGAGTTCAGCTACATGCTGCTGCAGGCGTTCGATTTCTGGTGGTTGCACGACACGCACGGCTGCCGTCTGCAGGTGGGCGGCTCCGACCAGTGGGGCAACATCTGCGCCGGCATCGACTTGGTGCGCCGCCGCAGCGCCGCCGCAGCACACGGCCTGACCTGGCCGTTGATGACCCGAGCCGACGGCGCCAAGTTCGGAAAGACCGCCGAAGGCGCAGTGTGGCTCGACGCCGAGCGCACCCTGCCTTTCGAGTTGCACCAGTACTTCGTCAACACCGCCGATGCCGACGCCGAGCGTCTGCTGCTGCAGCTCACCCTGCTGCCGGTGGACGAAGTGTCAGAGATCATGGCCGCCCATGCGTCCGCGCCCCACGAGCGCCGCGCCCAGCGCCGTCTGGCTGACGAGGTTTGCACGCTGGTCCACGACGACCGCGCCACCGAACAGGCCCGCCTGGCCGCCGAAGCGCTGTTCGGGGATTCGTCGCCGTCTTCGCCGCTGTCGTCTCAGCAGCTGGAGGCACTTCGCGGCATAGTGCCCGAGACCCGGCTCGAAGGCTCAGCCGTCGGCGCCGATGAGCCCTTGGTGGACGTGCTCGTGGCTGCCGGCGTCTGCACTTCGCGCTCGGACGCCCGCCGCGCCATCGACTCAGGCGGGGTGAGCGTCAACGGCCGACGGATCGCTTCTGCAGGTGAGCGTCTGGAGTTGGTGGACGGGCGCTACGCATTGCTGCAGCGCGGCCGTCGGCGCCGTCACCTGCTGGAGATCGTCTAGCCGGGCCGAGAACCGCTCGGGCGCTGGTGATTGACACGGCATCTGACGCGCAATACGATGCCGGCATCGCCGTGAGGGCGTTGCCATGAAAAAAGCCAGCCCGAAAGGATCAAAAATGAAAAAAGATGAGAAAAATACTGTCGCAAGCGAAGCCGCGGATCGGGAACTGACCGACGCAGAGCTAGAAGGAGTTCGCGGCGGCTGGGACTGGACTGCCTTTGACCCAACCTCAGCCGCAACCAGCCCGCCGTTGCCCGGCGATTCCCAGAACTAGAAGAAGAATTTCGTAACAACAGAAACTGAGTGTTCTGGAAATAAAGCTGGTAGCTACGACATAAAGGTTGGCAGCGCCGTGACGAGGCGAGTCTCCTGTGCCAGTGCGGGTTGACGACAACTCACATGAGCACAGGAGACTTTTTGCTGCACGCTGAAATCAGGCTTGAGGAGCTGAGGAGCTAATCTGTCGTCTGTGACCCGGCATTCTGCGGTTAACGGCTTTGAGCATCTGCCGGAGCGCACTTGGTACCGGCCGCAAGCGCTGTTCTTGGTTGCGGTTTCGGCTTTAGAAACGACGTGACAGACCAGCCTGAATCCCAGCCTGAACCTAGTTCCGAAAGTCAGACGCTCTACCGACGTGCGGCTTATGAGCGACGAGGGCGCGTCGCTCCGATAGACGGGATCTTGCGGGTCAGCGCGCCGCGAGAATGGCTCGTGCTGCTGTTGCTCGCAGTGATCTTGCTCGCAGTGATCGCTTGGAGTTTCCTGGGCCGTCTGGAGTCGGGCATCAACACCGCCTGTGTTCTGCGACCCGCGGGCGAGCGTCACGCCGTGACAGCATCCGCGGCGGGCGTCGTCGTCGAAGCTCTGGCAGCCCCCGGCGAGCAGGTCAGCGCCGGCGATCCGCTGATGCGTCTCACCGTGCCCGAACTCGGCTTGGCGGCCGAGCTGGCGCAGGCTCGCTCGACTGCCCTGTCGGCAACCGATCCCGGCTCTGTCGAATCCGCCGTAGCCGCAGCCGAAGCGCAAGCACTGCAAGCAGCCGAAGCCGCAGCGGCTCTGGTGCTGAGCCCGGCGACCGGCGTGATGGGGCCGCTGACAGCCTCGACAGGCGCCGCGGTGAGCGCCGGCGCGACGGTCGCTGAAGTGCTCGATGTCGCGGATGCTGCGCCCACGGCGCTCCTCTCGGTCGGCCCCGGCGACGCTGCGTCTCTGCGGCCGTCGATGGCGGTGAGCGTGAGCATCGTCGCAGCAGGCGCAGAGGACGCTGTCCGAGCCGACGCTCGTTTCAGTCGAGCAGTCGACGCAGCTCCGTCAACCGACAGCGGCGTGATCTCAGACGGCCTGTTCGTTTCGTCGGGCGTCGGCGTTGCGGTGAGCGCCGGTGCGGGCAGGCCGGGCGTGCCCGACGGCGGCGTGACAGCCGAGTTCGACGACCCGCCCGCAGAGTTCGCAGCACTGGCCTCGCAGCCGTCGAGCGCTTACCGCTGCGAGGCGCGCATCGTCACCGACTCACAGCGGCCCATCCGGCTGCTGATCGGCGGCTGAATGACGGGCACGGGGCGCATGCTCGAGCCTGTCCGAGATATCGGGCGAGTCGAAACGACTGAGCCTGTGAGAGCGGTCGCAGTGCCTGTCCGAGATATCGGGCGAGTCGAAGTGATTGAGCCTGTGAGAGCGGTCGCAGCAGCTTCGAGCGGTCAGGCTTGTCGAAGCGACTGCGGTCGGTCGAATGAGCGAGCGCCGCTGAGCTGAGACGCTGAGAGACCGTCTGATTATGCGCGCAAGCCCCAACATGCGCCGTCCCCGCACGCCGGTGATGCCGCAGATGCATGCGACCGAGTGCGGTGCGGCCTGCTTGGGCATCCTCCTCGCTCACTACGGCCGGCATGTCTCCATCGAGGAGTTGCGGGCGGCCTGCGGTGTGTCGAGGGACGGATCGAGCGCTTCCGACATCGTCGCGGCCGGCCGCGCCCACGGGCTGCACCTCACCGGCTGGCGCATGGAGACTGAAGCCTTGAGCGACCTCGACAGCCCCGCCATCCTGTTCTGGGAGTTCAACCATTTCGTCGTGCTCGAAGGTGTAAGAGGCGAGCGCTACTATCTGAACGACCCCGCCAACGGGAGACGCTCGGTGAGCGCCCAGACCATGGACCGGGCCTTCACCGGCGTGGTGCTGCGGGCGCAGCGCAGCGACTCGTTCACAACGACGCGACGCCCGCCGGGGATCGTCGCCAAGCTCTGGCCCTGGCTGGCGCCCGCCAAGGGCGCGCTGGCGTTCTCGGTTCTGGCGGGACTGCTCGCTGCGGCGCCTGTAGCAGCTCTGCCGGTGATGATCGGCGTGTTCGTCGACAGGGTGCTGGGCGGCGCCGATCCCGGCTGGGGCGCACCGCTGGCATGGGTGATGGGCGTGTCGGCAGCGGTCATGTATCTGCTGGTGTGGCTTCAGCAGTACATGTTCCGCAAGATGGCCGTCAGCCTGGCGGTGGGCGGCGTGCAAGGCTTCCTGGGACGCCTGTTCCGGCTGCCGCCGCAGTTCTTCGAGCATCGCTTCGTCGGCGATCTCACCTCGCGCGTGCATCTCGTGGACAATGTCGCGGTTGGCGCTTCCACCGGCGCTGCATGGCTGGTGATCGAAATGTTCGCCAGTCTCACGCTGCTCGCGGTGATGTTCGTGTTCGATCCTCTTCTCGCAGCGCTCATCGCTGCGGTCGCCGCTGCCAACATCGGTTTGATGCTGCTGCTCAGTCGGATGCGTGCCGACACCGAGCGCCAGTTGAGCCATGAACAGGCCATGCTGACGAGCGTCGAGTCCACGGGCCTGCGCGACATGGACATGATCCGCGCGACCGCGTCCGAGGGAGACTTCTTCGTGCGTTGGAGCGGCCAGCAGGCCCGCGAGATCGCGGCACGCCAGAAGTTCTCGGCGACCGGCTACGTGATCGGCGCCCTTCCGAGGCTTTTCGCTATGGCCGGCGCCGTGATCGTGCTCGGCGTAGGCGGATGGCAGGTCGTGCAGAACGAGCTCAGCGCCGGCGCCCTGATCGCCTTCTACACCCTGGCGGGCGCCTTCCTGGCGCCGATCGGGCGCTTCGTGCTGTTCGCCGACTCGTTCATGGTGCTCGACGCCGACTTGCAGCGTGTCTCCGATGTGCTCGCTGCTTCTGTGGACGGCCCGCGCACCCCGGGCACGCAGCCGTCTCAAGCCCGAGCGGCCCAAGATGCCGCAGCGACCGCCGCGGCGCCTGCCGGTTCCTCGGTGAAGGTGGCGACCTTCGGAGGCCGGCTGCGACTGGCTGGCAGTCTGGAACTGAGCGACGTCACCTTCGGCTTCAACAAGGACCGCGCGCCTTTGATCGACGCGCTCAGCCTCACCATCGAAGCCGGTCAGAGAGTCGCCTTCGTCGGGCTCACCGGTTCGGGCAAGTCCACACTGCTGCGACTCATCAGCGGCGAGCTGGTCCCCGACTCCGGGCGGATCCTCTTCGACGGCGCGCCGCGCGGCGAAGTCCCTGCGGAGGTGCTCGCCAACTCGGTGGCGTCGGTCGACCAGCAGATCCATCTTTTTGCGGCCTCCGTGCGCGACAACCTCACCATGTGGAACGCCACGGTCGACGACGAGCAGATGATCGCCGCTGCACGCGACGCCTGCATCCACGACGAGATCATGAACCGTGTCGGCGGCTACGACTCGCCGGTCGCCGAAGCAGGGCGCAACTTCAGCGGCGGGCAGCGACAGCGGCTCGAGATCGCCAGGGCGCTCACCCAGAACCCGTCGATCCTGCTTGCGGACGAGGCCACCAGCACCCTCGACGCCGTCGTCGAACGCGACATCGACGACGGGCTCCGCCGGCGCGGTCTGACCTGCGTGATCGTGGCTCACCGCCTGGCGACGATCCGCGACTGCGACGTGATCGTAGTGCTCGACCGGGGCCGGGCCGCTCAGCGCGGCACCCACGAAGAACTGCTGGCCGACCGTGGCGGCCTCTATCGCCAGCTTGTGGAGTCGCAGTGACCGCCGGCGAGCCTCTTGCCGGTGACACGGCTGCAGCGGACGGCGCTTTGGCGTCGTTCGCGACCGAGCGAGGCGAAACGGTTCAAGCCGCAGCCAACAAGCCGATGCTGTTGCACGACGCGAAGAGCGTTTGGTTCGTGGCCCGAGGAGCGCTCGACGTCTTCTGCACGGAGCGCCACGAGGGCCGTGTCGTAGCAGCCGCCAAGCATCTGCTGCGCGCCGAAGCGGGTCGTCTGGTGTTCGGTCTGCCCGATCTCGACGTGCCGCTCACCGTCATCGCCAAGGGTCTGGTCGACACGCAGCTGCTGCGTCTCGACGCGTCCTTGCTGTCGTCGCCGCAGGCGCGGAACGAGCAGACGCCCGCCGTCGCTCACGACGAAGGCTTCGCGGCCTCTGCGACCGGTGATTCGCTGCGGGCCGAAGTGGCTCGGCAGGCTCAAGCCTGGGTGAACGACATGGCTCTCGCCGTCTCCGCCGACATCGACTACCGCCCTCACGTCACCTGCCTAGTAAACGCGTCGGAGAATCTCGCATCAGGCTCTCAAGCAGCGGCTGCGTCAGAGCCGGCGGCGCCCGGCGAGATCGATGCCGTGAGTGCCGGCACCGCAGCCGGTGACAGCATCGCCATGAGCACGGATCCGCTTCACAGCGGCCTCGGCGCTGGAGCGCGCCCGGGTGACGGTGAGGACGGGTTCGTCGACGACGGCGAGAATCCGTTCGCGAGCGGCACTGCCCCAAGAGTGCGCCTGCTCCCTGTCGCTGACGGCGTCGTCGTCGGTGTCCGCGGCGTCGAGACGGCTTGGATCGCTGCTGCGCCCGGCGCCGATGCGGCGACGCTGTGGTATCTGGGCACCGAGGCGCTGCCGCAGTCCGTCGAAGGTTCGCCCCGCTGGATGCCGCTCACAGCGCAGAGCTGGGTGACGGTCACCGCGAGCACGACCAGCGGAGGCGAGGACCTCGCCCGAGGTTCCGCTGATGACGCCGCCGCCGGTGATCGCGGGCTGAGCATTCTGGTTGTGGAGAGCGTCCACGACGGTGAACTGTTCGCGGCGCTGGCCGACTTCCACACGTCGGCGTTGCGCGCCGAGGCTCTCAACCGGCGGTTGCGACTCGCGGACGAGGCCAACGCTCAGACGGCGCTGGCGACCCACCGGCGCATGGCGGACGAACGCGCCCGCGCGCTTCTCGGGTCGCTGACCGCCGCCGGCGCCGCCGTCGAGGATCAAGCTGCGTCCCATCAGACGCCGCTGATGGCCGCGCTGCAGAGGATCGGACGCCACAGCGGCATCGAGTTCCGCGAGCCGCAGCTGGCGGCCACGGCGCCTCCGGCGACTCTGGAGCAGGTGATCGAAGCTTCAGGGCTGCGGGCACGGCAGATCCGCCTCACGCATGAGGACCGTTGGTGGCGAAGCGACAGCGGCGCCATGCTGGCCTACCGCCGCGCCGGCGCCGATCCGGTGGCTCTGCTGCCTGCGTTCGGCGGCTACCGCGCGGTCGGCGCCGACGGCCGCGCCGAAAGGGTCACTGCCAAGACCGCAGACGACTACTCGCCGCAGGCTTGGACGATCTACCCGAAACTGCCCGACGACCGACAGGCGACGGCGCGCGACCTGCTGCGTCTGTCGCGCTGCGGCGCAGGCGCCGACCTGGCGCGTTTCGTTGTGGCGGGACTGCTGGCGGCTCTGATCGCCCAAGGCCCGGCTGTCGCATTGGGCATGCTCTCGGATTGGGCTTTGCCGTTCGCCCGCGGCGAGGCGTTGGCTCAGATCCTCGTGGCGTTGGCGCTGCTGGGCGCCGCCGCGGCGGTGCTGACCGTTTTCGGCGCCATGTCGTTGCTGCGTCTCGAAGCGCGCGCCGGGTCGCGTCTCAGCGCCGCCGCCTGGGATCGTCTGTTGGCGCTGCCGCTGCCGTTCTTCCGCGACACGGTGGCAGGCGAGCTGGCGGTGCGCATGGGCACGTTCCAGCAGCTGCGCGACCTGCTTTCGGGGGTGGTGGTCAATGTCTTCGGATCGGTGATCTTCTTGCTGCCCACGCTCGGGGTGTTGTTCTTCTACGACGCGGTGCTGGCCGCGACAGCGGTGGCGATGTCGCTCGCGGCGCTGGCTGTGGTCGTCGTCCTCGGAATCTCCCAGATACCTCATCAGAGGCTTTGGCACAGCGCTGTGCGTGACTTGTGGGGCCGACTGTTCCAGTTCATCGGAGGCATCGCCAAGATCCGCGCCAGTGGAGCCGAGACGGCGGCCTTCGCGTCGTCGGCGGGCGCCTACCGCGACAAGCAGGTCGCCGAGATACGCAGATCGCGCATAGGCGAGCACTTGGCCGCTTTCGGTTCGGCTTATCCGTTCGTGTTCGCTGCGGTGCTGTGCGCCGTCACCATCGCCCGCGGCGATGCCGTGGCAGTCGGCGACTTCGTCGTGGCGCTTACGGCCTCGTTCGTGCTGTATGCGGCCGTCGCCGATCTGGGCTTCGCCGTCGACGCGCTGGCCGAGGCGTTCACCGCCTACGAGCAGATGACCCCGATCCTTGAAGCGGTGCCCGAACGCGACGCCTCAGCGTCGATAGCGCCGGTCGCGCTCGAAGGCGAGCTCGCAGTGGAGCAAGTCAGTTTCCGTTATCTGCCCGACGGCCCGCCGGTGCTCGACGATGTGACCCTCACGGCGCGCGCTGGTGAGTTCGTCGCCGTGGTCGGCGGCTCAGGAGCAGGCAAGAGCACGCTGGTGCGGCTGATGCTCGGCCTCGACACGCCCGAGCGGGGCGCAGTGTTCTTCGACGGACGCGACCTGCGGAACCTCGACCGCCGAGCGGTGCGCCGCCAGATCGGCGTGGTTCCCCAAGACAGTTCTCTTCAGCCTGGAAGCCTCGTCGAGAACATCATCGGCATGTCCGAGGACCTGACCCTCGACGACGCTTGGAGGGCGGCGCGTCTGGCCGCGGTCGACCGTGACATCACCGAGATGCCGATGCAGATGATGACCATGGTCGCGGATCGTGCGGGCGTCTTCTCCGGCGGGCAGATACAGCGGATCCGCATCGCTGCGGCACTGGCGCGCCGACCCAGCATCGTGATACTCGACGAGGCGACGAGCTGGCTGGACTCGCGGAGCCAGGCCGAGGTGATGGAGAGCATCGAAGGCTTGGGGATCACCCGCGTCGTGGTAGCGCATCGGCTCTCCACCATCCGCAGAGCCGACCGGGTCTACGTGCTCGAAGCCGGACGGGTGGTGCAGGTCGGCGGCTACGAGGAGCTGCTGCAAGCTCCGGGACGCTTCCGCGAACTGGTGAGCCGCCAGCTCTTGTAGCCCTCGCGTTCAGCCCTCGCGCTCCGGTCTTCGCTCCGGCACGGCGCCTGCAAAGTTGCACCTTGTTCGACACGGGCACCGCCGCACAGCTACAATGATGCTCAAACCTCGGGGACAAGCACCTCGGGGGCAAGCACCTCGGGGGCAAGCACCTCGGGGGCAAGCACCTCAAAGGAGCAACAGTGAGCAAAGACATCGTCGACACCGAAGCGGCCGAGCGCCAGATGACCGAAGCCGAACTCGAAGAAGTGCGAGGCGGCATTGACTACAGCGACAGCTACATCTCCGACAGGGAGAACGCGAGCAGCGGCAACGCACAGCAGTCCTACAGCAATAGCAGCCGCTACGGCGGCGGCAACGACAGAGCCTGATAAAAAATATCGCTCTGCGCGGGTTGTGCCGCGCGGCTAGACCTGCTAACTTAGTCCGTCACCCCTCACCACGGCTGCAAGCCAGCGGCGAGGGGGCAGTGCCATCGCTGCGAACGAGCAGGCCTTCTCGGCCTCTTCGCAATCGCAGCCGGTGTGCGATTGCTTCTTGAAAACGGAAGAGACGGACGCATAGCGAGTGCGGGCGTCGGCTCGGGTTGCGTAACCCGAGGCGATGCCTGTCAATTCAAGGTTCGGCATGTCCGCCGGACCGACCGGTCGTTTCCGACGACCGGGGAGCCGAAGTCCTCACCGCACCCAAGCGGGGAGGGCCTGGCTCTCTGAACGCACGGCTGCCGACGCACCCGGCCCCGCCGGGAAGGCAAGCCGAGCAACCCGATCGAAAGCTCGGCCCTCGGGCTGCGCTTGAGATCTCAACGGAGAGTTTGATCCTGGCTCAGGACGAACGCTGGCGGCGTGCTTAACACATGCAAGTCGAACGAGACATCGGCCTTCGGGTCGATGCCGAGTGGCGAACGGGTGAGTAACACGTGAGAAACCTGCCCCGGAGACTGGGATAACCAGGGGAAACCCTGGCTAATACCGGATACCCCCGGATGGTCGCATGGCCAACCGAGGAAATGTTCCGGCGCTCTGGGAGGGTCTCGCGGCCTATCAGCTAGTTGGCGGGGTAACGGCCCACCAAGGCATCGACGGGTAGCTGGTCTGAGAGGACGATCAGCCACACTGGGACTGAGACACGGCCCAGACTCCTACGGGAGGCAGCAGTGGGGAATATTGCGCAATGGGCGAAAGCCTGACGCAGCAACGCCGCGTGGGGGATGACTGCCTTCGGGTTGTAAACCCCTTTCAGCAGGGACGAAAATGACGGTACCTGCAGAAGAAGCCCCGGCCAACTACGTGCCAGCAGCCGCGGTAACACGTAGGGGGCGAGCGTTGTCCGGATTTATTGGGCGTAAAGAGCTCGTAGGCGGTTGCGTAAGTCGGATGTGAAAACTCAGGGCTCAACCCGGAGACGCCATCCGATACTGCGCTGACTAGAGTCCGGTAGAGGAGCATGGAATTCCTGGTGTAGCGGTGAAATGCGCAGATATCAGGAGGAACACCTACAGCGAAGGCAGTGCTCTGGGCCGGTACTGACGCTGAGGAGCGAAAGCGTGGGTAGCGAACAGGATTAGATACCCTGGTAGTCCACGCCGTAAACGTTGGGCACTAGGTGTGGGGCCTACTTAACGGGTTCCGCGCCGTAGCTAACGCATTAAGTGCCCCGCCTGGGGAGTACGGCCGCAAGGCTAAAACTCAAAGGAATTGACGGGGGCCCGCACAAGCGGCGGAGCATGTTGCTTAATTCGAGGCAACGCGAAGAACCTTACCTGGGTTTGACATGCACAGAAAAGCCATAGAGATATGGTGTCCTTCGGGGCTGTGCACAGGTGGTGCATGGCTGTCGTCAGCTCGTGTCGTGAGATGTTGGGTTAAGTCCCGCAACGAGCGCAACCCTTGTCCTATATTGCCAGCACGTAATGGTGGGGACTTTTAGGAGACCGCCGGGGTCAACTCGGAGGAAGGTGGGGATGACGTCAAGTCATCATGCCCCTTATGCCCAGGGCTGCAAACATGCTACAATGGCCGGTACAAAGGGCTGCTACACCGCGAGGTTGAGCGAATCCCACAAAGCCGGTCTCAGTTCGGATTGGAGTCTGCAACTCGACTCCATGAAGTCGGAGTCGCTAGTAATCCCGGATCAGCAATGCCGGGGTGAATACGTTCCCGGGCCTTGTACACACCGCCCGTCACACCACGAAAGTCGGCAACACCCGAAGTCAGTGGCCTAACCCTTCGGGGAAGGAGCTGCCGAAGGTGGGGTTGGCGATTGGGGTGAAGTCGTAACAAGGTAGCCGTACCGGAAGGTGCGGCTGGATCACCTCCTTTCTAAGGAGAACGCACTCAACGATCAGTCTGCTGTTTGGCTGACTGAAGTTTGAGTGTCTCCCAGTTAGGGCACTCGCTGGGTTGTTCGTCTCTTCCGTTTTGAGGGAGCAGTCAAACTGCTGCTTTCTGTGTGGTCGCGCTGGGCTTGAGCGCTGTCAGCGAATTAGCTGAATTAGCTGCCGTCAAGCTGCACCGGCCATTGATCGTTTCTTGAGAATTGCATAGCGAGCACGAGCATCTTTCGTAAGATGCAATGAATATGAAAACCCAAGCTACTAAGAGCCAACGGTGAATGCCTTGGCACTGACTACCGATGAAGGTCGTGAGAGGCTGCGATAAGCCGCGGGGAGCTGCCGACTAAGCTTCGATCCGCGGATGACCGAATGGGGAAACCTGGCACTCGTAATGGAGTGTCACTGCCGTTTGAACACATAGAACGGCCAGAGGGAACCGGGTGAACTGAAACATCTAAGTAACCCGAGGAAAGGAAAGCAACAGCGACTCCCTGAGTAGCGGCGAGCGAAACGGGAAGAGCCTAAACTCAGGTGGTGCAAAGCCTGGCGGCGTTGCCATCTGGGGGTTGAGGGAACCGATTGGGAGAGCGCCAGATCTCCCGCAGAGTTACAAAGACAGTGGGTAGTGGAATCGCTCTGGAAAGGCGAGCCACAGAGGGTAAAAGCCCCGTACACGAAACTCATCTGTCCTCTGATCGTGTCTCCCGAGTAGCGCCGGATCCGGGAAAGCCGGCGTGAATCTGCGAGGACCACCTCGCAAGGCTAAGCATAAGTCAGTGACCGATAGTGAACTAGTACCGTGAGGGAAAGGTGAAAAGCACCCCGGGAGGGGAGTGAAATAGTACCTGAAACCGTTGGTTTACAAGCAGTCAGAGTGTCGCCTCGAATGCTTCGGCGTTTGAGGTCACGATGGCGTGCCTTTTGAAGAATGAGCCTGCGAGTTATGGTGTGTGGCAAGGTTAACCCGTGAGGGGAAGCCGGAGCGAAAGCGAGTCTGAACAGGGCGTTCAGTCGCATGCTGTAGACCCGAAGCCGAGTGATCTAGCCATGGGCAGTGTGAAGCGGGGGTAAGACCCCGTGGAGGCGCGAACCCACTTCGGTTGAAAACGGAGGGGATGACCTGTGGCTAGGGGTGAAAGGCCAATCAAACTCGGTGATAGCTGGTTCTCCGCGAAATGTATTTAGGTGCAGCGTCGCATGTTCAGCCGTGGAGGTAGAGCACTGGATGGGCTAGGGGCCCCACAAGGTTACTGACCCCAACCAAACTCCGAATGCCACGGTTCCAGAGTGCGGCAGTGAGTCCTCGGGGGATGAGCTTCGATGGACAAAAGGGAAACAGCCCAGACCGCCAGTTAAGGCCCCTAATTCTGTACTAAGTGGTAAACGATGTGGGATTGCCCAGACAACCAGGAGGTTGGCTTAGAAGCAGCCACCCTTTAAAGAGTGCGTAACAGCTCACTGGTCGAGTGGCCCTGCGCGGATAATGTAACGGGGCTTAAGTACAGAGCCGAAACTGCGGATGTCTGCGTCTTTGACGCAGGCGTGGTAGCGGAGCGTCGATCTCGGAGCGAAGCGTCGGTGTGAACCGGCGTGGACCGTGGTCGAGTGCGAATGCAGGTATGAGTAGCGAAAGAGGGGTGAGAAACCCCTCCACCGGAAGTCCAAGGGTTCCTGGGGAAGGCTAATCCTCCCAGGGTAAGTCGGGAGCTAAGGCGAGGCCGACAGGCGTAGTCGATGCACAACCGGTTGATATTCCGGTACCACCAAGTGCGCGTCCATGCAAAAGCGGGATTGCTAAGAGGATGCCTTGCGCCCCATGAAGGGGCAATAGGACGAATCGACCCATCCCGTGGCTGCAAGCAATGCGGGGACACAGAAAGGTAGGTGAGCCCAGGCGATGGTAGTCCTGGGGTAAGCGTGTAGGAGGAGGACCAGGCAAGTCCGGGCCTCATTTCACTCCGAGACGCGATGCCGAACCGCTATAGGTGAAGTCACTGATCCTATGCTGTCAAGAAAAGCCGCTAGCGAGCTCACTCGGTGCCCGTACCCCAAACCAACTCAGGTGGACAGGTAGAGAATACCAAGGTGATTGGGTGAACTATGGTTAAGGAACTCGGCAAATTACGTCCGTAACTTCGGGAGAAGGACGACTCCAATAGGGTGACAGCCTTCACGGCTTCAGCCCGAAGGAGTGGCACAAACCAGAGGGAAGCGACTGTTTACTAAAAACACAGCAGCGTGCTAAGCCGCAAGGCGATGTATACGCTGTGACGCCTGCCCGGTGCTGGAAGGTTACGGGGAAAGGTTAGCCTTCGGGCGAAGCTTTGAACCTAAGCCCCAGTAAACGGCGGCCGTAACTATAACGGTCCTAAGGTAGCGAAATTCCTTGTCGGGTAAGTTCCGACCTGCACGAATGGCGTAACGACTTCCCTACTGTCTCAACCATAGACCCAGCGAAATTGAAGTACGAGTAAAGATGCTCGTTAGCTGCAGAAGGACGGAAAGACCCCGTGCACCTTTACTACAGTTTGGTATTGGTTTCTGGTCTAGTTTGTGTAGGATAGGTGGGAGACTTTGAAGCGACAGCGCTAGCTGTCGTGGAGTCAACCTTGAAATACCACCCTTTCTATGCTGGGAATCTAACCTAGGTCCGTGATCCGGATTAGGAACAGTGCCAGATGGGTAGTTTGACTGGGGCGGTCGCCTCCTAAAAGGTAACGGAGGCGCCCAAAGGTTCCCTCAGCCTGGTCGGCCATCAGGCGTTGAGTGCAATGACACAAGGGAGCTTGACTGCGAGACGTACATGTCGAGCAGGTACGAAAGTAGGGCATAGTGATCCGGCGGTTGCGTGTGGAAGCGCCGTCGCTCAACGGATAAAAGGTACGCCGGGGATAACAGGCTCATCTTCCCCAAGAGTCCATATCGACGGGAAGGTTTGGCACCTCGATGTCGGCTCATCGCATCCTGGGGCTGAAGCAGGTCCCAAGGGTTGGGCTGTTCGCCCATTAAAGCGGTACGCGAGCTGGGTTTAGAACGTCGTGAGACAGTTCGGTCCCTATCCTCTGCAGCCGGAAGAGACTTGAGGAAAGCTGTCCCTAGTACGAGAGGACCGGGACGGACGCAGCTCTCGTGTGCCAGTTGTTCCGCCAGGAGCATGGCTGGTTGGCGACCTGCGGAAGGGATAACCGCTGAAAGCATCTAAGCGGGAAGCCTGTTTCAAGATGAGGTCTCTCACCGGGTAACCGGGTAAGGCCCGTGGTAGAACACCACGTTGATAGGCCGGAAGTGTAAGCACGGTGACGTGTTCAGCTGACCGGTACTAATTGGCCGAGGGCTTGGTTCATCTTCGCATCGCGCGTTCGGTGCTCGTGCTCGCTATGGAGTTCATCAAGAGACGATCCGTCTCTGAAGTTCCTGGTTCGTCCAGGAACTCGCTTGCGTGAGCTTCGCCTCGAAGGTCCGGCCTCGGGGCGGCTCTCATGCGAGATGACAACAGGTTTCGGTGGTGATAGCGGCGGGGTCACACCCGTTCCCATTCCGAACACGGAAGTTAAGCCCGCCAGCGCCGATGGTACTTGGGTGGTGACGCCCTGGGAGAGTAGGACGCCGCCGGATTTCGTTTGCTTGAAGGCCCTGCGGTCAATGCCGCAGGGCCTTCGGCGTTTCCAGCCCCCGGTTGTTCTGTCGTGGTCGTGCCAGGCATCCGGCACGGCGCGAGCCCTGCCGAGCTTTCGGCATTTCAGTCCTGAGTCGGCCCGGTCAGCTCTCAGTCTGCCAGTCGGCTCTGCCCGCATTCCGCCGCCCGCGGCTGCGGGTTCGCAGCCGATCCCTCGCCGTCTCGGGGCGCAGTTAGGCTCGAGCCGTGTCAAGGAACCGCAGCCGGTCGGGCCGGCCTCAGCTTTGGAGCGGCGCTTCTACGGGCGCGCGAGTCTCATCGCGACGCCGGGCCTCCAAGGCGAGCGCCGCCGAAGCAGAGGCACAGGCAGAGAAGTCGCCGCGCCGGCGCAAGCCGTTGCCGGCGGCGCCGCATCCCGCGGCGGCCCCCCAAGACGAACTCAAGCGTGTGCTGGGCACTCAGCAGCGCCGCAGCGCTGTGCGCCGTTTCGACACGGCAGCCAGAGCCTTCCGGGCTGAGCGCTTCGCCGAGGCTCTGCCGTTGCTGGCCCGGCTGGCCCGTGAAGCCCCGGCAGTGGCCGACGTGCGCGAACTGCACGGCTTGACGCTGTATCGCCTGGGCCGCTTCCGCCAGGCCATGAACGAACTCGAGCAGTTCCGCGAACTCAGCGGGTCGACCGAGCAGCATCCGGTGCTGGCCGACTGTCATCGGGCTCTGGGCCGCTGGGACGACGTGGAGGCGCTGTGGCAGGAGCTCGGCGCGGCTTCGCCTTCGTCCGAGCTTGTCACCGAGGGGCGTCTGGTGCTGGCCGGCGCCAGAGCCGACCGAGGCGAACTGGCCTCGGCCATCAAGACCCTCGAGCACGGCTGGCGGCCGCCCGAGCAGCCCCGGAGCCATCATCTGCGCCGGGCTTACGCCTTGGCCGATCTGTATGAACGGGCCGGCAGACCGCCGCGCGCGCGTGAGCTTTTTCGCTGGGTGGAAAGCCACGACCCGTTGCTGGCCGACGTGACCCAGCGAGTCCGAGCCCTGAGTTGAGCCACCCCGGGCCGCTCACATCAGCGTGCTGTGGCACTGAGCGGCCGCCGATCAAGAGGCAAGGGCGGCGGGGTCCGGGGGTGCGGGGCCGCCGACGCTGAGGGCGAGATCCGCGCGCTGAGCCGGTCGGCGGCGCTACCGTGGCTGCACGCTCAGGCCGTTAACTTTGCTTTGCGGATCGCAATCATCTCCAGACATCGCTTAGGAGCCATTCGTGGACATTCAAAGCTTGCTCGGTGCTGACGCCGAGTCGCTTCTCGAGCACAAGTGCGGCGCCATCAGCCGTGAATCGTTGACCGTTCCCGGCCCCGACTACCTCGACCGGGTGTTCGCCGACAGCGACCGCTCGCCGCAGGTGCTGCGCAATCTCGCCGCCATGTTCGACGCCGGGCGGCTCGCGGGCAGCGGTTACCTGTCGATCCTGCCGGTCGATCAAGGCATCGAGCACTCAGCCGCCGCCTCCTTCGCGCCCAACCCCGACTATTTCGATCCTCTGCGCATCGTGGAACTGGCTGTCGAGGGCGGCTGCAATGCCGTGGCGTCCACCTTCGGTGTGCTCAGTCTGGCGTCGCGCCGCTACGCGCATCGCATCCCGTTCATCGTCAAGCTCAACCACAACGAACTTTTGAGCTTGCCCGAAGCCTACGACCAGACGCCTTTCGGTTCGGTCGAGCAGGCCTGGGACCTCGGCGCCGCCGGCGTGGGTGCCACCGTCTATTTCGGTTCGGAGCAGTCGCGTCGTCAGATCACCGAAATCTCGGAGGCTTTCGCCGCCGCGCACGAGCTGGGCATGTTCTGCGTGCTGTGGTGCTATCTGCGCAACCCGCAGTACAAAGTCGGCGGCGCCGATTATCACGCCGCGGCCGACCTGACCGGCCAGGCCAATCATCTGGGCGTGACCATCCAAGCCGACGTCATCAAGCAGAAGCTGCCGGTCAACAACGGCGGCTACCGCGCCGTCGGCTTCGGCAAGACCCACGATCTGGTGTACGACCGGCTCAGCAGCGGCCATCCCATCGACTTGTGCCGCTATCAGGTGGCCAACTGCTACATGGGCCGCATCGGGCTGATCAACAGCGGGGGAGCGTCGTCAGGCGCCGGTGACCTGGCCGAGGCGGTTGCCACCGCGGTGATCAACAAGCGAGCCGGCGGCATGGGTCTGATCTCGGGCCGCAAAGCCTTCCAGCGGCCCCTCGCCGAAGGCGTCGAACTGCTCAACGCCATCCAGGACGTCTACCTGGACGCCTCAGTCACCCTGGCCTGACCACAAGATAGGGTGAGGCTCGCGGGCCGGCGGGTCCTGCCGCCTGCGCTGACGCAGAGATGCAAAGGAGCATCAGTGACCGACACTGCATCGCGGGCCCACGAGGCTCAAACGACCGACGGCATCGTGCTGCGTTTCGCCGGGGACTCCGGCGACGGCATGCAGCTCACCGGAGACCGCTTCACCTCGGCGAGCGCCCTGTTCGGCAACGACTTGGCGACCCTGCCGGAGTTCCCCGCTGAGATCAGGGCCCCGGCGGGCACGCTGGCCGGCGTCTCGTCGTTCCAGGTGCATATCTCCGACCATGACATAACCACTCCCGGCGATGCGCCCACAGTGCTGGTGGCCATGAACCCGGCGGCGCTGCAGTCGGATCTGGGCCTGCTCGCCTCCGGCGGCACCGTGATCGTCAACTCCGACGCGTTCAACGAGCGCAACCTCGCCAAAGCCGGTTATGACGGCAATCCCCTCGAAGACGGCACTCTTGACGGCTTCACGGTTGTGCCCGCGCCGATGACCGATCTCACCAAGCGCGCCTGCCAGGAGCTGGGGGTCAAGCCTCGCGACGCGGAACGCTCCAAGAACTTCTTCGCTCTGGGGCTGGTGTCGTGGCTCTACTCGCGCCCGGTGAAGCCGACCCTCGAATGGATAGAAGACAAATTCGCGGGCCGTGACACTGTGATCGCGGCCAACAAGGCGGCCTTCTCCGCAGGGCACGCCTTCGGCGAGACCGCAGAACTGGGCGCCAGCAGGCTGATGGTCAACCCGGCGGCGCTGGCGCCGGGAACCTACACCAACATCAACGGCAACACGGCACTGGCGTGGGGTTTGATCGCGGCTTCGCAACAGGCCGGCATACCGCTGTTTCTGGGGTCGTACCCGATCACTCCGGCCAGTGACATCCTGCATGAACTGGCCCGCCACAAGAACTTCGGGGTGCGCACCCTGCAAGCCGAAGACGAGATCGCAGCCGTGGGATCGGCTCTGGGCGCGGCCTACGGCGGACACATCGGGGTGACCACCACTTCGGGGCCGGGCATGGCTTTGAAGGCTGAGACCGTGGGCTTGGCGGTCAGCCTGGAGCTGCCGCTGGTGGTGGTGGACATTCAGCGCGGCGGCCCTTCCACCGGCCTGCCCACCAAGACCGAGGCAGCCGACCTGCTGATGGCCATGCACGGCCGCCACGGCGAGGCGCCGCTGCCGATCGTGGCTGCTCAGAGCCCGTCGGACTGCTTCTTCGCGGCGATGGAAGCGGTGAGGATCGCCGTGCAGCATCGCACTCCGGTGGTGCTGCTGTCGGACGGGTATCTGGCCAACAGCAGCGAGCCGTGGAAGATACCCGACGTGGCCGACCTGCCTTCGATAGAGGTGGAATTCGCATCGTCGCCCAATCATGTCAACGCCGACGGCGAAGCGGTGTTCTGGCCGTTCCTGCGCGATGAGCGCCTGGCGCGGCCGTGGGCTGTGCCCGGCACTCCGGATCTGATGCATCGCATCGGTGGCATCGAGAAAGAGGACGGCGCCGGCAACATCAGCTACGAGCCCGAGAATCATGAAGCCATGGTGCGGCTGCGCGCCGAGCGCATCGCCTTGATCTCACAGCACATTCCCGCAGCCGAAGTGAGCGGCGATGCGGATGCCGCCGTCGGCGTGGTGAGCTGGGGCTCGACCTGGGGAGCGGTCACCGCGGCCCGTCGCCGTCTCGAGGCGGCGGGGCACCGGCTTGCTCACATTCATCTGCGCCATCTCAATCCGCTGCCCGCCAACCTCGGCGAGCTGCTCGGCGGCTTCGAGCGTGTCATCGTGCCCGAGATGAACACCGGACAGCTTTGCCGGATGCTGCGAGCCGAGTATCTGGTCGACGCCAGGGCCGTGACCAAAGTCTCGGGCCAGCCTTTCACCGCCGCCGAACTGCTGGAGGCGTTCTGGCCTGACATCGCAGCCGCGTCCGGCGGCGACAGCGACAGCGAGCTCGCCGCCATGGCCGGCGGGGGAGGGCCGCCGCCCGGCGGCATGCCCGGCATGCATGGCGGAGTGCCTGACGGCGTTCGCAACGAATCGCTGAACGACTCGGCGAGCCGAGCGCAGCATGAGCCGCTGAGCGAGTCTTCGGATGAATCACAGAACGGAGTGCAGCAATGACGGATGCGCCTGCGACCACCCGCCAAGACTGGGCGACAGACCAGGAAGTCCGCTGGTGCCCCGGCTGCGGCGACTACTCGATACTCACCGCGGTGCAGCTGCTGATGCCCGAACTGGAAGTGCGCCGCGAGGACACCGTGTTCGTTTCGGGCATCGGCTGCGCAGCGCGCTTCCCCTACTACATGAACACTTACGGACTGCACTCCATCCACGGGCGTTCGCCGGCGATAGCGACCGGCTTGGCCATGGCCCGAGGCGATCTGCATGTGTGGGTGGTGGGAGGCGACGGCGACATGATGTCGATCGGCGGCAACCATCTGATCCACGCGCTGCGCCGCAACGTCAATCTCAACATTCTGCTGTTCAACAATCAGATCTACGGGCTGACCAAGGGCCAGTATTCGCCCACCAGCGAGAGGGGCAAGATCACCAAGTCCACGCCGCACGGCTCGGTGGAGCAGCCCTTCAATGCGGTGTCGCTGGCGTTGGGCGCCGAGGCGTCGTTCGTGGCTCGCACCCACGATATGGACAGGGGCCACATGCAGGAGATGTTCCGCCGGGCGCATCAGCATCCCGGCGCCGCTCTGGTGGAGGTCTACCAGAACTGCAACGTGTTCAACGACGGCGCTTTCGCGGCGCTCACCAAACGCGACGCCCGCGACTCGATGCTGATCGACCTGCGCCACGGAGAGCCGGTGCGTTTCGGCGCCGACAAGGAGTTCGGCGTGGTCATCGAGCACGGCCGGGCCCGCACTGTGGCGGTGGCTGACGCGGGGGTCGACGCGCTGGTGGTGCATGACGAGGCCGACCCGGATCCGTCCGTGGCGTTCGCGTTGAGCCGGCTGGCCGACAGCAACGACGTGCCCACGCCGATCGGCGTGTTCCGTGCGGTGGACCGCACCGAGTACGGCTCGGCTGTGACTTCTCAGATAGCGGCGTCGCAGTCGCAAGCTGGGCCCGGCGACTTGCGGGCGCTGCTGCATTCACGCCCCACCTGGCAAGTCGCCTAGCAGCAAGCACCCTGCCCAGAGCCGAGCCTCCATAGGGCGGACATCTTCCCAGCGCTTGAAGTGCTACCATGAAGACCATGACTGAAGTAGGGGTGCGCGCACTCAAGCAGAACGCATCCGCCGTCGTGGCTAAGGCAGCGGCTGGCGAAGTGATCACGATCACCAGCCGGGGGCGACCTGTGGCGTTGTTGACGCCGGTTCCCGAGTCACGCTTGCAGCAACTGCTCGATGCCGGGCTCGTGACAGAGCCTACTCGCGATGTCACTGATCTGCCTGATCCGAAAATCGCAGCAGACGCTTGACTTTGGCAGGTTTGCAGGAGGCGCCGGCGCCTTAGCGGAGCATCGATAAAGTTGCATCCACCGAAGCTTTGGAGGGTGGCCGCTTTGCCTGCGGTCAGTTGCCGGTGGTTTGTTGGCGTTGGTGCTGGTAATGGGCGCGGTCCAGGGCTTCGGTGTTGGCTGCGGGTTGTCGGCCTGGCGAGTTGGGCGGCTTTGCGGCCGTCGGTGACGGTGTAGGCGACTGGGACGCGTCCCTCGAGGACGGTTTCGACGGTAGTGATCGCGGCTTGGACTGCCGCGTCGGTGGCTTTGGGGCGATCATGGTCCACGGGTATGCGCGGGCTGTGGGTCTCATGACCCGGACTGTCTTCTCTGCACCCTCTGAGAGATCGACCTTCCACGCGAACAAATACATCGTCACACTGTTCAGCGGATCTGGAGTATGCGTCCGCCCGATCCCCAGGCGGTGTCAGCCGTCAAGACTGTGGTGTCCAGGCGTTCGGCGAGAGCGAGACACAGCCGGTCGGCCAGCGAAAGGCCTTCCTGTCTCTTCCAGCGGTAGGCGGCCCACTCGGCGTCGGCTGCGGTTACCGGCTCGATCTTGAGATGATAGCTTGAAAGTAGAGATCTGGCGTAGCTCCAGTTGCCGCCAGCGGCGATCACCTTCTGAGCTGTCTCGCTCCAGTGGACGGCGCAGCACCTAGCGTCATCGAGCAGAGCCTGCTCCACCAGTTCGGCGCCGGGCTCGCTTTGCAGTCGGGCCAGCAGAGCGGACGCATCGAGCACGGTGGTCATTTGGCGGATTCCTCGAGCGCTGCCGCCTTTCGGCGATCAGCACTCAGATCACCGACGAGGTCGAGCCCTTCGAGATCTTTGCGGACACGCTCGCTGAGTTGCTCGCGTGTGACTAGCAGCAGCCCTTCGGGTGCCTCGATCAGTACCAGCACCGTGCCCGGCTCAAGGTTGGAACGCGCCCGTATCTCCGCTGGGATGACCAGCCTACCACGATCTCCCATCACGACTTGATGAGTCCCATTCACACATCAACCATACCACATTGGTAGTCGAAATGTCGCAGCACCGTACCGTGATGCAAGCGGAGCCTCTATCTACAACGACAACAGGTCAATCGTCGGGTATCCAAGGCTCGAGGTCGATGCCGAGGCCGTCGGCGATGCGGTTGGCGTAGGCGTAATAGGCCGCCACTTCGACGATGTCGAGGATGTCGCGGTCGCTGAAACCAGCAGCGCGCAGCTCTTCGACGTCGCTGTCGCACATGTCGCTCGGCGTGCGGGTGAGCTTGACCGCGAAAGCCACCATGGTCCTGCGCTCGGGCGACAGAGGCGCAGTGGTCCAGTCCTGTTCGACGGCAGCGACCAATGCGTCGTCGTTGCTCAGACGGCGCAGACCGCGCCGATGATGAACGGTTCAATAATGGCAACCGTTCTCGAGGCTGACGACCAGCGCTATCAGCTCGCGTTCGACCTTGCGCAGCGTGTCTGTGCCGGCCATGGCCGACCGGTAGAGGCCCATGTGAGCCTTCATCGACGCAGGGTTCAGCGAATGAACGGCCAGCACATGGTCGACGCGTCCGTGGCGCCGATCGACGACCTGTGCATGGAGCTCGCCGAGCTCGTCGTCCCAAGACTCGTCGGGGATGACTTCGATACGCGCCATGAACGCAGATTAGGCGAACGCCGGGTTCAGCGTCCACTGGCGTCTACCTACTGGTGCGGGGCATTTTTGCGTGATGGTGGATGCTGTCACCACGCCGGATCCACGTCTACCCGGCGTCTACTGCCTACCGCCCGGCGAAGCGGCATCTACCGATCGATCACTTGCCTTAGGTCGGCTAAGCCGCGTGAGATGAGGCTCTTGACGGTGCCCTGGCGGATTCTCATGGCTTCAGCGATCTCGGCTTGGCTCATGTCCCCGTAGAAGCGCAGCACCAGCGCCGTCCTGCGACGCTCGTCGAGTTTGCCGAGCGCGTCGATCAGATAGTCGCTCTCGGGGGCCGGGTCGGGTCGTCTGCTGCGGAGGCCGACTCTGCGTCTCACTTCGCGTTTGCGCAGCTCGCTGCGGGCGCCGTTCACCACCGCGATCCGCAGATAGCCCTTCGGGTCGTCGATGCGGCGCCACCGCTCGTAGACCTTCACGAAAGCCTGCTGAACGACTTCCTCGGCTGACTCCACCGTGTCGACCAGAGCTTGGGCCAATCGCACCATCGGACGGTAGTGCAAGGTGTAAAGGGCCTGGAAGTCGTCGCTCACGAATGCTGTGAGTCTAGGTGACGCCCGCAGAGCGCCTGGATCGCCCGGACGCACAGACAAGGCGTCGGCAGCGTCGGCAGCGACATCGGTTGCGGGACTGTTGGCGGCATTGCCATGAGCGTGGAGTCTGGTTGCGGTCATCGCTCGGTAAAGACGCCTGAAGGCGCTGAACGGTTCCCAGAAATCCTGCACGCAGGGCGCGGATGCAGTGGCGCACGCCGTGTCAGCCCGCACCCGCGTTACTTCACGACGAAACACTCTAAGAGTGAGATATGATAGATTGCAGTGATGCTGGACAATAGTTACAGTGATGATAATAATTGATGACAATAATCACGGCGATGCTGGCTGCGACGCGACGAACGCTCGTCGATCCTTGAGCTGACTGAGGGAGCGCTTCCTGCCTGCCGAGACTTCCGTCGCTGAGTTGCTGGCGTCCGTGGAGGGCTTCGCCACGGCGGTGCGCGCTCGCGGGCGTGTCGGCGGATTCAACGAAGAGACGTTGACAGCCCCCGTTCGCGAATTGATCGAGGAGATCGCCGCATCCATGGGCATCAAAGGACTGCTGGTCGTCGACAAGGCGCCCGTGGTCGTCGGCGATGTCTCGCTGGGCGTCCCGGACATTTCCGCGTATCACCGTGGACTGCTACGTCTCGTGATCGAGCTGAAGTCTCCAGGCAGGGGCGCCGACCCGACGCGCTTCACGGGGCGCGAGCACAGTCAATGGCAGCGCTACAGCCAGCTGCCCAACGTCGTCTACACCGACGGCAACACGTGGACGCTTTGGAGGGCCGGCGACATCTGGGGTCCGGCACTTGAAATCTGCTCTGACCTCAACGACTTGAATGCTGCGGTGACGCCCGACCCGCAGGAGGTGCTGCGGTTCTTCGGCGACGTTCTCAGCTGGACGCCGCCGCGGGTCGTGTCCACTCATCAGCTCGCTGAACAAGTGGCCGGTCGCTGCCGCGCGCTCCGCAGCGACGTCAACGCCCTCCCCGAAGAAGTGCTGCGGGGACTGACGAGCGACTGGCGCGAGATGCTCTTCCCCGAGCTCGAGGACAAGCAGTTCGTTGACGCCTACACGCAGACGGTCGCGTTCGCACTGCTGTCAGCCAGCGGACTCGGCATCGACTTGAGCATGAACCTCGACCCGGTGAAATATGACCGGCTCGGGCTGCTGCTGCACCATGCGGCTGAGAGCCTCGGCGCCGAGCGGGGCGTGCTCGGAAGGGCTCTGATGATGCTGACCGCTGATTCGCGGGTCCGTTCCGCCGCAGCGGCGTCGTTGGACGCGATGATCGCTCTCGCCGCGGCCGTGGACTGGGACAAAATGCGAGGCTCGGGCCACAGCGACGATTGGATGGACTTCTACGAGACGTTCCTCGACGCATACGACCCCGAGCTTCGCAAGCTCGCGGGCTCGTACTACACGCCCAAGCCAGTCGTCGAGTGGATGGCGGACTTCACCGATCGGATACTCGTGGAGCGGTTCGGCCTGGCATCTGGCTACGGCAGCGACGACGTGACAGTCGTCGATCCGGCGCTCGGCACCGGAACGTATCTCGTCAGCATACTCGACCGGATTGCCGGCTCTGTGACCGCCAGCGTGGGCAGCGGCCATGCGGGCGCAGCGATCAACGCGGCCGTTTCTGAGCGGGTCATAGGGTTCGAGATCCAAGCCTGCCCCTACGCAGTGGCGCAGCTTCGCCTCGTGGAGACTCTCAAAGCGCGCGATCCGAAACTCCGGGTCGAGGAGCCGGCGGTCTACCTGACTGACACTCTCGCCGACCCGGATGCCAGCGCCGGGCAGCAGATGCTTTTCATGCGGGCGATCACCGAGTCACGGAAGAAGGCTGATCGGATCAAGCGGAAAACCCCCGTGACGGTCGTGATCGGCAACCCGCCGTACCTTGCCGGCGCGGGTCAGAGCAGCTGGGTGGCCAGGGAGCTCCTCGGCGACTGGCAGCCCGACACGGAGTGGGGCGTCGGCACCCATGCGAAGAACCTGTCGAACCTCTATGTGTATTTCTGGCGTTGGGCGGCATGGAAAGTGTTCGAGAACTCTCAGCAAGGCCCGCAAGACCAGGCTGGAATCGTGTCTTTCATAACTCCGACAGGCTGGCTCGACGGCGACGGCTTCCAGCAGATGAGGCGATGGCTGCGCGAATGGTCGAGTCACATATGGATACTCGATCTCTCGCCGGAGGGGCACCAAGCGCCGGCCAAGACCCAAGTGTTCAAAGCGATGCGCCAACCGGTGGCGGTCGTGACCGCCGTTCGAGCGCCCGAGCATGACGGCGCCTGCGAGGTCCGTTACCACCGGGTGCCCGCAGGCGAGCGTTCGGCGAAGTTCGCTCACATAGCGGACCTCACAGAACTGGAAGATACTCGTTGGCGGCTGCTTGCGCCGGACCCTCTCGGCGATCGCGGCTCTTTCACGCCCGCTGCCTCGTCGGCATGGCTGCAGATGCCCGCCGTCGACGATCTGCTGCCCTGGAACGCGAGCGGCATGATGGTCGGGCGCACATGGCCCGTCGCGCCGGACCGCGACACTCTTCAGGACAGGTATGCAGCCCTGCTCTCCCAGCCGAATGATTCAGAGATGACGAGGCACCTCGACGAGCACAAGCGGGACCGCACCATCGATACCGAGCTCGTCGACAACCTCACGTCGGACTGCACGAGACCCGGCCCGCTCAGGCAGCGGCAGCCGCGCAGCGCGCCCGTCGTCGAATACGGCTATCGCAGCTTCGACCGCCACTACGTCATCCGCGACAAGCGGCTCATCAACCGGCCTAACCCGTCGCTGTGGGCCGCTCACGGCGATCAGCAGATATATCTCGCGGCGCCCGCGCTGGGCACCGCCAGCAGTCGTCCGAAGATCGCCGGATCTGGCGGCCAGATAATCTCCTTCAGCGCACAGATCCCGGACATGCATTATCTGGCCGGTTCCAGGGCGGGGCGCATCCATCCGGTTTGGCTCGACTCGCAGTCCGCGACCCCGAACTGCGAGCCGGGTTTGTTGAGGTTGCTTTCTGAAAAGGCCGGACGCGAAGTGTCGGCGCTGGATGTGCCGGCCTACATCGCAGCCGTCGCTGCTCACCCCGGCTTCACCGCGGTCTACCGCGACGATCTGCTCGACGCCAAGTCGATGCGGGTGCCGCTCACGGCGGACCCAGAACTTTTTGATCATGCGGCAGGCCTCGGCCGCCGGATCCTGTATCTGAGCACATTCGGGCAGCGTTGCCGGCCGCCTGAGGCGCCACCAGGCTGCCCGAGGGCGCCGGGCGGCCCGACCCTGGAAACCCCGATGCCTGCTAAGCCGGAAAGCCTCCGGCACGATCAGGCTGCACGCACCCTGACCATCGCGGGCCGCGGCATCGACGGTTCGCCGGCGAGCGGCATCGTGGCCAACGTAGCCGTCGAGGTTTTCGATTACAGCGTCTCCACGATGAACGTGCTGCAATCCTGGTTCGACTACCGCAAACACGAACCGTCCGGCAAGAAGGGCTCCCCGCTCGACTACATGGTCCCGGAAACCTGGCGAACCCGCTACACCGATGACCTGATCGACCTGCTGCACGTCCTGACTCTGCTAGTGGACGCACGCCCCGAGCAGCGACGACTTCTCGACGAAATCAAGGCAGGGCCTCTCATCGGCCTAGACACCCTGAAAGCAGCCGGGGCGCTGCCGGGCGTCAAAGGAACGCGGGCCAAGCCTGCTGAGTTCGAGCCGGGCCGGCAGTCGCCGACTTTGGACGTCTGACTGCGTTCGAGGCGGCCAAGAGCCGCCTTCGAGGGTCAGGCCAGGTCGAAGCGGTCCAGGTTCATGACCTTGTGCCACGCAGCCGCGAAGTCATGCACGAACTTGTCTTGAGCAGCGTCTGAGCCGTAAACCTCGGCGATGGCACGCAGCTGCGAGTTGGCGCCGAAGGCCAAGTCCACCGCCGAAGCGGTCCAGCGCAGTTCGCCGCTGTCACGGTCGCGCCCCTCATAGACGTGCTCGGTGTCGGCCGAGGCGCTCCATTCGGTGCTCATGTCGAGCAGGTTCGTGAAGAAGTCGTTGCTCAACGTCTGGGGCCTGCTGGTGAGCACGCCGACCGATGATCCGCCGGTGTTGGCGCCCAGAGCCCGCAAACCGCCGACGAGCACCGTCATCTCCGGAGCGGTCAACGACAGCAGGCTGGCACGGTCGATCAGCACCGTCTCGGGACGACGCTTGTCGGCGGCGCGCCAGTAGTTGCGGAACCCGTCGGCGGTCGGCTCCAGCACGACGAAGGAGTCGGCGTCGGTCTGAGCGTCGACGGCGTCGCTGCGCCCCGGCGAGAACTGCACCGAGACTTCGCTGCCTGCCCGGCTCGCCGCCGCCTCGACGGCCGCGCAGCCGCCGAGCACTATCAGATCCGCCAGAGAGACACGCTTGTCGCCGCTCTGTGAGGCGTCGAAGTCGGCCTTGACGGCTGTGAGCTTGTCCAGCACCTCGGCCAGCGAAGCCGGGTCGTTGGCCTCCCAGTCCTTCTGCGGGGCGAGGCGGACGCGGGCGCCGTTGGCGCCGCCGCGCAGGTCGCTGTCACGGAAAGTCGATGCCGACGCCCAAGCGGCCGACACCAGCTGCGATACCGAGAGACCCGAATCGAGGATCTTGGCTTTGAGAGCGGCCGCATCGGCGTCGTCGATCAGTTCGTGGTCGACGGCCGGCACAGGATCCTGCCAGATCAGCTCCTCATCGGGAACCTCCGGACCGAGATAGCGAGACACCGGCCCCATGTCACGATGCACCAGCTTGAACCATGCTCTGGCGAAAGCGTCGGCGAACTCGTCGGGGTTCTCCAGGAAACGGCGAGAGATCGGCCCGTATATCGGGTCCTCGCGCAATGCCAGGTCGGTGGTCAGCATCACCGGCGTGTGGCTCAGAGACGGGTCGTGAGCGTCCGGCACAGTGCCGGCGCCGGCGCCGTCGGACGGCACCCACTGATGCGCGCCCGCCGGGCTCGCGGAGAGCACCCACTCATAGCCGAACAACGTCTCGAAGAAGCTGTTGTCCCAAGCGATGGGCGTGGGCGTCCAAGCGCCTTCGAGTCCGCTGGTGATGGCGTCGCCGCCGACTCCGCTGCCGAAAGTGTTGGCCCAGCCCATGCCCTGCTGCTCCAAGGCGGCGCCCTCGGGCTCGACGCCGACGTAGGTGTCGCCGTCGGCTGCTCCGTGAGTCTTGCCGAAGGTGTGCCCCCCGGCGATCAAAGCCACCGTCTCGACGTCGTTCATGGCCATGCGGGCGAAAGTCTCGCGGATGTCGCGTGCGGCGGCCAGAGGGTCGGGGTTGCCGTTGGGGCCTTCAGGGTTGACGTAGATGAGCCCCATCTGCACCGCGCCCAGAGGATCGGCCAGTTCGCGGTCGCCGCTGTAGCGCTCGTCGTCGAGCCAGCCGGTCTCGGGGCCCCAGTAGATGTCCTCCTCGGACTCCCACACGTCGACGCGTCCGCCGCCGAAGCCGAAGGTCTTGAAGCCCATCGACTCCAGCGCCACGTTGCCGGCGAGGATCATCAGATCGGCCCAGGAGATCTTGGCGCCGTGCTTCTGCTTCACCGGCCACAGCAGCCGTCGAGCCTTGTCGAGGTTGGCGTTGTCGGGCCAGCTGTTGAGCGGAGCGAAGCGGTGCGTGCCCGAGCCTCCGCCGCCGCGCCCGTCATGTATGCGGTAGGTGCCGGCGCTGTGCCAGGTCATGCGGATGATCAGCGGGCCGTAATGGCCGTAGTCGGCGGGCCACCAGTCCTGTGAGTCGGTGAGCACCGCGGCTATGTCGGCTTTGACCGCGGCGAGGTCGAGGCTGTTGAACTCGCTGCGGTAGTCGAAGCCGTCGCCCATCGGGTCGATCTTGGGCGAGTTCTTGTTGAGCGGACGCAGGTTCAGCTGCTCGGGCCACCAGATCTGGTTGGCGAGCGAGCCCATGTAGGCATGCGGCGAATGCTGGACGGGGCAGCCGCCGCCCGCCGCGGAACCGGTCTCTGAGTCAGTCATTTGCGCTCCTCCGGGGAAGCTTCGTCGGGTGTGCTCAGAATCTAGTGACTGGCTGCGCCCTGCGGCTACCCGCGGGCTGCCGGAATTTTCGCCGCCGTCGTTGCAGCCGCGCCGGAGGCGATGGAGGCGATAGACAACACCGGCAATGAGCCTCGACTTCTCGATGCCGCTCGAATGGCAGCAGCTGCGCGCCCGCGCCCGGGCCGTGGCTCAAGCAGGCGCGGCTCACTACGGCCGCTGCAGCGACTCGTGGATCAACGGGCACTCCCGCGAGTTCTCCAGAGTCCTGGCCGCCGAGGGCTTCATCGGCATGACCTGGCCGCGCGCCCACGGTGGCGCCGGGCGCCCCGGCATAGAGCGCGTAATCATGGCCGAGGAGATGATCAGCGCCGGAGCGCCGGTGGCGGCCTGCTGGTTCGCCGACCGTCAGATGGGGCCGTCCATCTACAGCTACGGCACTCAAGCCCAAAAAGACGAGTTCCTGCCGTCGATGCTGTCGGGCGAGGCTTCGTGGTGCATCGGCATGAGCGAACCCGACGCCGGCTCTGATCTCGCCTCGTTGAAGACGTCGGCAAGGCGCGACGGCGACCAATACATCGTCAACGGCCAGAAGATCTGGACCAGCGGCGCAGCCGACGCCGACTACTGCTATGCGATCTGTCGCACCGGCGGCGACGGGCCGCCGCATCGCGGCCTCTCGGAGTTGATCGTGCCCATGAGCCTCGACGGCATCGAGGTGCGACAGGTGCGCGACATGGTCGCCAACACGCATTTCTGCGAGATCTTCTTCAGCGACGTGCGGGTACCCGTCCGCAACCTCGTGGGCGCCGAAGGAGCGGCCTTCGCCCAGACCATGGTGCAGCTCGGTTTCGAGCGCGGCGGCATCGACCGTCTGGTGTCGAACCGGCCGCTCTACGACCTGGCTCTGGAGCACGCCGATCTGAGCGATCCGTCGACTCGCCAGCAGGTGGCAGCCATCGAGACCGGCTATCGGCTGGGTCGGCTCATGGTCTACAGGGGCGCCATGGGCGTCGGTTCGGGTTCCGGTTCCGCCGACTACAGTGCCGGCACCAAAGCGTTCTGCACCGAGCATCAGCAGCGGGTGGCGCAGTTCGCGGCTCGGGTGCTGGGCCCGGCGGCCTGCGTCGGCGAGACTGTTCCGGCTGCCGTCTGCTACGCCCCTGCCTACACGATTCAAGGCGGAACTTCGATCATCATGCGCAACATCATCGCCGAGCGGATCCTCGGCCTGCCCCGCGAGCCTCGCTGAACACCGGCGCCGGCCGCCGTTGCGCTCGTCGAGCGCCCGCTCGTCCAAGCAGTCCAAGCAGTCCACGCAACCTGAGCAACCCAGCCGTCTGAGCGACCCACGCAACCCAGCCGTCTGAGCAGTCCGACTATCCAACCATCTGAGCATCCCATCCAACCATCTGAGCATCTGAGTTTCTAAGGATCGACCGGTGCAGAGTCCCGTCCGCCTCGTTTATCTGCTGCGTCCCAGCGTCAAGGTCGGCATCCTGCTGGCGGTCGGTTTCAGCGTTCTCGCCTTCGTGTCGACCCCGTTCCTGCTCGTCGACGTCTCAGAGCATTACGGCATAAGCCTGGGCTCGGCGGCTCTGATCGGAGTGTTCCAACTCGGCGGCTTCGTGATCGCCTCATGGGGCGCCGGGCGCCGGCTGCAGCCGCGCGATCGGGTTTTCGTGGTTGCGCTGGCCGGATCGGCGGCAGCCAATCTGGCTTCGGCGGCTCTGCCCGCGTTCTCGCTATTGGTTGTTTTGCGGCTGGTCAGCGGCATGTCGTTGGGGGTGCTGGCCTGGTACGGCTGGGTGCAGGCGTTCGGTGATCACCGCCGCATGGGCGACGTCGCCGTGTCGGGTCCGGTGGTGGGGGTCGTGGCCGCGCCGCTGGTGTCGCTGCTGGTCAACGCCGGCGGGGCCAGGCTGGTGTTCTTGGTGCTGGCCGGAGTGTCGCTGCTGCCGCTGCTGTTCGGATACCGCAGCGAAGTCGCCGAGCTGCCTCGAGAGAGGGTGCGCCGCCGTGCGGTGGCCACCGCTCGGGTGATCCTGGTCTGTCTGGGCCTCTTCACTCTCGGAGGGTCGGCGGTCTTCATCTACGCTGTGGTGCTGGGAACCGGCGATCCCGGGCTGTCGGTGACGGTGATCGCGGCAGGCTTCAGCCTCAACGCCGTGGTGGCGATCCCGGCGTCTCGGATGAGCATCGCCCGCGGGACTCCCAGCATCCCGATGGCGGCCACCGCGGTCTGCGCGATCCTGGTGGCGACCGCCGGTCACGGCTGGTTGTTCATGGCGGCTCTGGTGGCTTGGGGATTCTTCTTCTGGGCTGCGATACCGGGAGTGTTCGAGGTGCTCGCCAGCCGCTCGCGCTATCCCGAGGAGCGGGTCGGCGACGCTCAGGCGCTGATGGCGGCAGGACGCGCCGGCGGACCGCTTCTCGGGGGCCTGCTCATCGACGGCGCCGGAGCGACGGTGCTCGGCGTCGTCGGCAGCGGGCTGATGCTCGTCGCCGCCATCGGCGTGTTCGCCACCCGGACCATGGTGAAGCCCCTGCAGAACCGCTAGAGCGGAGTCCCCGGAGGTTCAGTCGCTCAAGCGGATCCTGCCCGGGTCGGAGCTCTCGAAGGCTTCGCCGATCACGGCGGCCTCGTGACCGTCGAGGCGCAGTTCGGTCACCGCAGCCAGGGCCGCGTCGCGGCTGACCATGCCCAGCAGCAGACCCCCCGACGTCTGGGCGTCGGCCAGCAGCGTCACTTCGGCGTCGCTGACGCCGCCCCGGTCGAGATGCGGCGACACCCAGTCGAGATTGCGCTGAGAGCCGCCGGGGACCATCCCCGAGGCGGCTAGTTCGCGGGCGCCCGCGATGACAGGAACCTGCCCGACCGCGATCTCCAGATCCACGCCGGATTCCTGCGCCAGGCGCCGTCCGTGGCCCAGCAGGCCGAAGCCGGTCACGTCGGTGGCGGCGGTGGCGCCGTGTCGCAGCCCCGCGGCGGCGGCTCTCTCGTTGGGTCGGATCATCTCGCGCGCGGCCAGTGCCAACACTTCATCGGGGGCCTCGCCGTGTTTGACGGCCGTCGAGATCACCCCCGAACCCAGCGGTTTCGTCAGCACCAGCGCGTTGCCGGGTCGCAGCCCGGCGTTGGTGAGCATGCGCTTGGGGTCGACCTCGCCCACGACCGCCATCCCGTACTTCGGTTCGGGGTCGTCCACGGTGTGGCCCCCGCCCACCACGAAGCCGCAGGCCCGGGCCGCGTCCTCCCCGCCGGCGAGCACTTCGCTGAGCAGGTCGCTGGACAGCTCCTGGGAGTTCCAAGCCACGAGATTCAAAGCCAGCAGCGGTTTCCCGCCCATGGCGTAGACGTCCGACACGGCGTTGGTCGCGGCTATCTGCCCCCAGAGGCGAGCGTCGTCGACCACGGGCGTGATGAAGTCGGCGGTCACCACCAGGGCGCGTCGCGGCGCGATCTGCCAGACCGCGGCGTCGTCGGAAGTGTCGAGGCCGACTAGCAGCTCCGGCGGGGGATCAGGGGTCAGGCCGCGCACGACGTGCGCGAGATCGCCCGCGGCGATCTTGCAGCCTCAACCGGCGCCGTGGCTGAACTCGGTGAGCCTTCTGCCCATAGCTCTCACCCCCTCTCGACTGCTCGTGGTTGCTCGTGGTGCTTCCGGGGCCGGCGGTGCTGCGTCCTCACGCAGCCGGATGCGCCCCGAGCTCGGCCGACAGCAGCCCCGCGACCATGTCCAGATCGTCGGGGTCGGGGTCTGCGTCGGCGTTGTCGAAGTCGAAATGCTCCATCGTCGAGATCGGCAGAACATGCAGATGGACATGGGGCACCTCGAAACCGGCGATCATCAGACC
Organism: Acidimicrobiaceae bacterium; assembly: GCA_026708645.1. GTDB lineage: Bacteria > Actinomycetota > Acidimicrobiia > Acidimicrobiales > Aldehydirespiratoraceae > Aldehydirespirator. The sequence goes on from JAPOUM010000001.1 coordinate 83,047, forward strand.
CACCCGGTGCGGCGCCAGCCCGCAGGCTTGCAGAGCCGCCGCCACACGATGTGACACAGTCATCAGATGATTGGCGGTCTCGTTGTCGAGGTCCACCCAATGATCGACTTCCCGGCGGGGCACCACCAGCACATGGCCGCGGTTGAGTGGGCGGATGTTGACGATGACGACGCAACAGTCGTCCTGCCAGACGAAACGGCCGGGCAGCTCACCGTCGATGATCCGAGTGAAGACTGAACTCATTCGCCAATCGTAGGCTTCACTGCCATGGCCGCGCCGCGCACCGGAGAGGACCGCGTCCTCACCGTCCCGAATCTGATCTCCGCGGCGCGCCTGCTCTGCGTTCCTTTGTTCCTGTGGATGCTGTTCGGCTGGGAGGACCGCTGGGCGGCGGCGCTGCTGTGGGGAGCGCTCGGCGCCACCGACTGGGTGGACGGCTGGTGGGCGCGCCGCTTCGACTCGGTCTCTCGTGTCGGCAAGCTGCTCGACCCGATCACGGACCGGGCCGTGCTGTTCGTCTGCGTGATCGCGGCGGGAGTCGACGGCTCGGTGCCGTGGTGGCTGGTGCTGCCCGCTCTGATACGCGAAGGCCTGGTCGCCGTCGTAGGACTGGTGCTGCTGTCGCTGGGCGCCCGACCCATCGAGGTGACCTGGTGGGGCAAGTGCGCCACCTTCGGGCTCTACATCTGCTTCCCGCTGCTGCTGGCCGGGGCCTCGGATCTGGCTGTGGCTGACGGTTTCAGGATCGCAGGCTGGGTGTGCGCGGCGCCGTCGCTGTTCTACAGCTACCTCTCCGCGGCGCAGTACATCCCGCTGGGCCGCGAGTCGCTTCGCCGAGGACGAGCCGAGCGGCGCCAACAACGACTGCAACAACAACAACAACAACAACAACGGCCGCAGTGAGTCGGCGGCAGGCAGCCTGAATGACCGCAAGAAAACCGGACGCGCCTGCGGCGCCGGAGGACGCACCGCCGGCGCAGCACAAGCACAGCGAGGTGTTCCAAGCCTCGGAGCCGCGCGAGCAGCACCTTGAGCGTCTCAGGTCCGACGGCCACGACGTCTTGGTCGTGGGCGGCGGCGTCAACGGCGCCGTTTCGGCTTTGGCGCTGGCCTCGCACGGCTTGCGGGTGGCGCTGATCGACATGGGCGACTTCGCTTCGGGGGTGAGCCAGGAGTCCTCGAACCTGATCTGGGGCGGCTTCAAATACCTGCAGTCCTACGAGGTCGGTTTGGTGGCGGGGCTGTGCCGCTCGCGCAACCTTCTGGCCCGCTCCTACAGCAGCCGCATCAGCGAGGTCCGCTTTCTGGCTGCGCTGGGGCCGACTTCGCCGTACTCGCCCGCCTATGCAGCCATGGGGGCGAACGCCTACTGGGCTCTCGGGCGCTTCGCCACGCGCCGGCCCCGCCTGCTGTCCTCGGACTCTCTAGCGGAGGCCGAGCCCGCGATCGAGTCCGGCGACGTGAGAGGCGCGGTCGAGTACTCCGATTTTCTGCTGTGCGACAACGACGCCCGCTTCGTTCTGCAGCTGCTGCTCGACGCCGTCGACAAGGGCGCGACAGCGGTGTCGAGGATGCGTCTCGAAAACGCCGAGCGAGGCGCCGCCGGCTGGCGGGCTCGTCTCGTCGATGGCGTCAGCGGCGACCGTCACGACGTCTCGGCGCGACTGTTGGTCAACGCGGCCGGCCCTCGGGCCGTGCAGCTCGCCGCCGTCACCGGCGCCTCGTTGAGCCGGCAGCTGTGCTTCTCGAAAGGCGCGCACATCGTGGTGCCGCAGGTGACCGACTCCGGTCGTGTGCTTGCCTTCTTCGACGACGACCGGCGGCTCTTCTACGTGATACCCATGGGTCACAGGTCTGTGATCGGCACCACCGACACACGCGTCAGTGACGCGGCGCCGTCGGCAACCGACGAGGATCTCGAATTCCTGCTAGAGCAGGCCGGCGCCCGTCTGCGGTTGTCGCGACCATTGGACCGCGGCGACGTGATCGCCCACCGCTGCGGTGTTCGCGCCCTGGTGGTGGACGAGAACACCGACACGGACCGCGACTGGACCGAACTGTCGCGCCGACACAGCGTGGAGGTGGACCAGGCACGCGGCGCGGTGTCGATACTCGGCGGCAAGCTCAGCGACTGCCTCAACGTGGGCGACGAGGTGGTCGCTGCGTCTCAGCGCTGCGGTCTCAGGCCGCGGCCCCCGAAAGGGCTCTGGTTCGGGGAGCCTCATCGCAGCGTCAAGGAGAGGTTCCAGCGCAGCGCCGCCCGGGCCGGCATCGGGCAGGCCGCGACGGCTTCACTGTGGCGGCGTCACGGAAGCCGCGCCCAGCAGGTGGCCGACCTCGTGGCCGAGTCCCCGCGGCTCGGGGAGGCTCTCAGCGCCCGTGTCGACTATTGCGCGGCCGAGTTGATGGTCATGGCCCGCCACGAGCACATTCTGACTATGGACGACTTCCTGCGGCGCCGTACCATGCTGGCCATGCTCGAGCCCGCCGAAGCGCTGAGCGACGACCCCGGCGTGCAGCAGGCCGCCGAACTGCTCTTCGGGGCGGCGGCATGACCGTGGTTCTGGCCATCGACGCCGGCACGACCAGCGTGCGGACCGTGGCCTTCGACGACTCAGCGGCGGTCGTCGCGGCGGCTCAGCGCGAATTCCCGCAGTATTTCCCGACGCCGGGACTAGTGGAGCATGACGCCGACGAGATCTGGGACGCCGTGCAGGCCACCCTCAAAGAAGTGGTCGATCAGCTGGACTCCCCGCCCGCGGCGATCGGCGTGACCAACCAGCGCGAGACGGTCGTCGCCTGGAGCCGCAGAAGCGGCCGGCCGCTGCACCGTGCGATCGTGTGGCAGGACCGCCGCACCGCCGACCGGTGCGCCCAACTCCAGCGTGAGGGGCTGCTGCCGCTGGTGCGCGAGCGCACGGGCTTGGTGCTCGACCCCTACTTCTCGGCTTCCAAGATCCAGTGGCTGCTCAGCGACGGCGGCGTCGCAGCAGGCCCGGACCTGGCTCTGGGCACCATCGACAGCTGGATCCTGTGGAACCTCACCGGCGGCGAGGTCCACGCCACCGACGCCACCAACGCGGCCCGGACCATGCTTTTCGACATCGTCGAGCTCCGCTGGCATCCCGAACTTTGCGAAGTGTTCGACGCGCCCGAGGAGTCGCTGCCGCGGGTGCTGCCCTCCAGCGGTCGCTTCGGGGTCACCTCCGCCGACGCGGCTTGCGGCGCCGGCGTGCCGATAACCGGCATCGCAGGAGACCAGCACGCGGCGTTGTTCGGGCAGGCTGCCTTCTCGCCGGGCGACGCCAAGAACACTTACGGAACCGGCGCCTTCGTGCTGATGAACGTCGGCGCCGAAGTCCCGGCCGCGGTCGAGGGCCTGCTGACGACGATCGCCTGGGTGATCGACACGCCCCGAGGCCCGCAGCCGACCTACGCCTTGGAGGGCGCGATCTTCGCCACCGGGGCAGCCGTGCAGTGGCTGCGAGACGGCCTCGGCATCATCAGCGAAGCCGCTGAGATCGAACAGCTCGCCCAGCAGTGCGACAGCACCGGCGGCGTGTATCTGGTGCCGGCCTTCGCCGGGCTGGGAAGCCCTCACTGGGATCCCTACGCCCGCGGGATCATCGGCGGGCTCACCAGAGGCTCGGGCCGCGCCGAGCTGGCACGCGCCGTGATCGAGGCGATGGCGTATCAGACCCGCGACGTGGTCGAGGCCATGACCGCGGCCGCGGCCGCGTCGATTCGCAGTCTGCGTGTCGATGGGGGCGCCTCGGTGATGGGCTCGCTGCTGCAGCTGCAAGCCGACCAGCTGGGCGTGCCCGTGCAGCGCCCCAAATTGACCGAGGCCACCGCTGCCGGCGCTGCCTATCTGGCGGGGTTGGCCGCCGGGGTCTGGCCGTCGCAGCAAGACATCGCCGCCAGATGGCAACTCGACTTCGAGGCGTTGCCGGACGCTTCGACGGATCTCGCCGACAGCGGATATCGAGGCTGGAGACGCGCCGTCGCAAGAAGCAGAGGCTGGGCGGCGGCAGACGCCGGCTAGGCCCGTGCGCAGTGGCTGAGGCCCGGCCGACCATAAAAGACATCGCTCGGGTGACCGGCGTGTCGGTGGCCACGGTGAGCCGCGCTCTGCGAGGCCTGCCCCATGTGGCGCCGGCGACGCGCGGTCGGGTGATGGAGGCGGCCGAGTCGCTCGACTACGCGGCTCATCCGCAGGCGTCGAGCCTGGTGTCGGGCCGCACCTGGACTGTCGGCGTGGTGGCGCCTCATTTCGGCACATGGTTCCCGTTCAGAGCGATGGGCGGCATCAACTCGGTTTTCGCCCGTGCCGGCTACGACATGCTGATCTCGGTGATGACCAGCGCCGAGGATCGTCGCAGCCTGTTGGAAGACGCCGGCGCTCTGTGCCGCAGAGTGGACGGGATACTGCTGATCGACACTTTCGTCAGCGTCGAAGCCGACTCCGCCGGCGCCTTCTTCGACAGGCCTGTGGTGGCGGTGGGCGAGCAGCTCGCCGGGGCCGCCTCCATCTCCATAGACAACCGCGGCGCGGCGCGCCGGGCGGTCGAGCATCTGATCGAGCTGGGCCACGAGCGCATCGGGCTCGTGACGGGCGCGTCGTGTCCGCCTGATCTGGCTATGCCTGTCCCTCAGATGCGTCGCCTCGGCTACTGCGACGCTCTCGAGGCCGCCGGGCTGCCCGTCGCCCGAGAGCTGGAGGTCGCCGGCTCGTGGACCGCTGCGGGCGGCGCCGCGGCTCTGGCGAGGCTGCTGGAGCGCCCCGATCCGCCCACCGCGGTGTTCTCCATGTCCGACGAGATGGCTTTCGGGGTGCTCAAAGAGGCAGCGCGCCGCGGTCTGGCGGTGCCCCGCGACCTGTCCGTCGTCGGCTTCGACGATCACGACCTGGCCGAGACCCTGGGGCTCACCACCATGCGTCAGGCGGTGAGCGAGATGGGCGTCGAAGCCGCCGAAACCGTGATTTCTCTGATCGAGGGCCTGGAAGCCGTCGACATCGTCTGGGACGTGCCGCTGATGGTCCGAGAAACCACAGCCGCAGCGCCGTGAGCGTCCAACCCGGACGCAACAACGAGACGCTGCAACGAGACGAGGTTCCCCCGTGTGCCGCGGCGCCGGCGTTCGGGCGCCGAAGGGTTTGATTCTGCTCGGAGGCAGCGCTAATGTGCCTGCTGTAAACGTTTGCATTCCTGGGAGGGATACATGAGAAAACATTCGCGCCTAGCGCTCATCCTCGGAGTCATGCTGAGCTTCGCTCTTGTAGCGGCGGCTTGCGGCGACGACGACGAGCCGATGGCCGACACCAGTGACGCCGAAGCCGCAGCCGTTCAGGCTCGGGCTGACGCAGATGCTGCCGACGCCGCAGCCGCCGAGGCTCAGGCTGAAGCCGACGCCGCAGCTGAGAGGGCGGCAGAAGCCGAAGCAGCTCTCGCAGCCGCGATGGCCGAAGGCGACGACGCGATGGACTCCGAGGCCGTCGCAGAGCTCGAAGAGCAGCTGGCTGCTGCCCAGGCTGAAGCCGACGCCGCAGCCGAGAGGGCTTCCGAGGCCGAAGCCATGCAGATGGAGCAGATGCAAGAGCTGGAGCAGATAGCCGACGAGATGAGCCTCTCCGGCAGCGTCGTCGAGATCCTCGGACCAGAGACAGGCTCAGAGGCCGAGGGTTTCATAGCCGGTTTCGAACCGCTGCGTGAGCGCACCGGGATCGTGGTCCGCTACTCGGGATCGCGCGACGCCACCACCGAACTTAACCTGGCTCTCGAAGCTGGTGACCCGCCCGACATCGTGGTGATCCCGCAGCCCGGTCGGATCATCCAGTTCGCGGAGTCCGGCGACGCCGTCGCCATCCCCGACGACGTCATGAGCAACCTCAGCGGCTCCTACGACTCGTTCTGGTTCGATCTGGCCTCCACCGGCGGCAACGTCTACGGCGTGCCCAACAAGGGCGACGTCAAGAGTCTGGTCTGGTATCAGCCGGCGGTCTTCGCAGAGAACGGCTATGAGATCCCCCAGACCTGGGAAGCGCTCGAAGCTCTCACCGAGCAGATCAAAGCCGACGGCCATGTCCCGTGGTGCGTCGGCATCGAGTCGGGCGACGCCACCGGCTGGGCTTTCACCGACTGGATGGAAGACATCATGCTGCGCCTCCACGGCCCCGACGTCTACGACCAGTGGGTGTCCAACGAGATTCCCTTCGACGATCCCCGCGTCGTCGAGGTCGCCGAGTTCGTCGGTGACATCTGGTTCGAGGAAGGCAATGTTCTGGGCGGACGCGACCTGATCGCCACCACCGGATTCCGTGAGGCGGCCCTGCCGCTCGCCAACGGCGATTGCCTGATGCACCGTCAGGCCAACTTCGCAGGCGCCTTCTTCACCGACGCCGGCGCCTCGCTCGGCCCCAATGGCGACGTCAACGTCTTCTACCTGCCGACCATCTCAGATGACTTCGGCAATGTGGTGCTCGGCGCCGGCACGCACGCGGTCGCTTTCACCGACAAGCCCGAGACGCTGGCCGTGCTCGAGTACATCGGCACCGCCGAATACGCCGACTCTCGCATCCGCGCCGACAAGGGCGGCTTCCTGTCGCCTAACCGCGACCATGACACGTCGCTTTACTCATCGGACTTCGACCGCACTCTGGCGGAGATCCTGGTGAGCGCCAGCCCGTTCCGCTTCGACGCATCCGACCTGATGCCCGGAGAAGTGGGCGCAGGCGAGTTCTGGCGTTCCGGCACCGACTACGTGTCCGGCGCCAAGACCGCTGAAGAGTTCGTAGCGGACGTTCAGGCGGCCTGGCCGTCTTAGCGAAAGCGAACGACTCGGCCTAGGCCGCGTCCAGGTCGCAGGCCTGTGCTGTGTGCGGAGGAGGCAGCTCCATCGGCTGTGCCTCCGCACACAGCCGCGCCCGCAAGCAGCGCGGGCTAATGTCTCCGTCGCTGTCGCCGGGACTGCAGCAGGCGGGCACAGCAAGCGGTCGCATCCGACCGCCGAACCCGAAGAACTGAAAGAGCCGAAGCGTGGAGCAGTTCATCACCATGGTTGTGACGGTGGTGGTGTCGCTGCTGGCTTCGGCCGTCGTCTTCGTAGGGGCCAACCGTGCCGTTGATCAGGCCGTGCCCCGCTGGCCGGTTTTCACGGCCGTGGCCGGTTCGTTGTTGGGCCTGGTCGTCGGATCTGCTGCTCAGCACAACGGCTGGGTTCCTGCCGGACCAGCGTTGGCGGGGCCGCTGAAGGAAGGCTGGCTGGTCATCGTCGCGGGCGCCGCGGTCGGCGCCGCGGTCGGCGCGCTCGCCGGCAGGCTGCTGCAGCCCGCACGAAACCGACGCATCACTTGGGAGGGCCGTCTGCGTCCCTGGGTGTTCGCAGGACCGGCTCTGGCTTTCGTGACCATCGGCCTGATCATCCCCGGTCTGCGCACCGTGTTCTTGTCTTTCAAGAACGGCACGCGCGGCCGCGAGCCCGGCTACACGCTCGAGCACTATCGCGACATCTTCACCGACGACAACTACTTCACTTTCGACGGCTGGGCGCAGATCTTCACGAGCCGGCTGTTCATAGCAGGCCTCGCGGCGGTCTTGGTGGCCGCGTTCGCGGCTTGGGCCAGCGCCACGCGCATCATCGGCACCGCCCGCCAGATCGCGGCCGCAGGTCGGCTAATGAAGGTGCTCGGCGTCGTCGGGGTGGTGCTGGCCGCGGCGCCGCTGGCGGCTTTCGTCGAGTCGCTGGTGCGCAGCCCGAACCGCTCGGTGATAATGGACGTTCTCACTGTGGTCGTCTCGAGCCGGGTGACTCTGTGGATACTGGTCGCGCTGGCGGCAGGGGCGCTGCTCTACTGGACGCTGCGCAGGGTGCGCAGCCAAGAGCTCGAGCTCGACTGGGGTTCGCCGTCCTCGTCGATGATGATCGTGCTGGGTGCGGTGCTGCTGATCTTCGGCGCCTTGTCGACGCTTCAAGCCGTGGTCTGGAACAACATCTGGTGGGTGGTCACCGTGGCCGGCTTGTCCACTGCGCTGGGCCTGCTGCTGGCCGTGCTGGCCGACCACGCTTACGGCGACCGCTACGCCAAGACCCTGATCTTCATGCCGATGGCCATATCCATGGTCGGCGCCGCGGTGATCTGGGACTTCATGTTCGAGGTTCAAGCGACCGGCAACCAGACAGGGCTGGTCAACGCCATCCTGCAAGGACTCGGTTTCAACGTCCGAGGCTTCTTCGTCAACGCCTCCATGATCCCGTGGAACAATTTCTGGATCATGATCATCATGGTCTGGATCCAGACCGGCTTCGCCATGGTGGTGCTCTCGGCTGCGATCAGGGCGGTGCCCGACGAACTGCTGGAAGCGGCCCGAGTGGACGGCGCCAGCGAGACGCAGGCTTTCTGGCGGGTGGTGATGCCCCAGATCCGCCCGACGGTCATCGTGGTGGTGACCACCCTGATAGTGATCGTCACCAAAGTGTTCGACCTGGTCAAGGCCACCACCGGCGGCGCCAACCGCACCAACGTCTTGGCCAATGAGATGTTCGATCAGCTGCGCGACCGCAACTTCACTTCCAGCAGCGCTTTCGCGGTGGTGCTGTTGGCGCTGGTCGTGCCGGTGATGATCTTCAACATCCGCAGACTGCAGAAGGATTTGGCATGAGCGCTCCGGTGACCGTTCCGCCGCCTGCCGGCCGGCGTCTGCGCGAGCTGCTCGGCTCGCTGCCGAGCTGGGTGGTCTGGCTCGTGGTGCTGGTCTGGACGGTGCCGACCGTCGGGCTGTTCGTCTCGTCGTTCCGCAAGGTCGGCGACATCAACGATTCGGGATGGTGGACCGCCTGGAACGACTTCGGCGATTTCACCCTCCAGAACTATCGCGACATATTCCGTGACAGCGCCGCGCAGCCCTCGATGTGGGAGTTCGCTCTCAATTCGATGGCGATCGTGATACCGGCGACCATCATCCCGATAGCCGTGGCCGCGTTCGCGGCCTACGGCTTCGCCTGGATGGAGTTCCGAGGCCGCAACTGGCTGTTCATCGCTTTGGTCACGATGATCGCTCTGCCCAACCAGATGGCTTTCGTGCCTCTTTTGCAGCTGTTCAACGGCGGCGCCCGTTTCACTGTCCCCGGTCTCGACTGGACCTTCGTGCTGTTCCCGGATCTGGGCATCGCCAACACGGCTGCGGCGGTGTGGCTCACTCACACAGCCTTCGGGCTGCCTCTTGCGGTGCTCCTGCTGCACAACTTCATCAGCCAGCTGCCGCGTTCTATCTTCGAGGCGGCACGGATCGACGGCGCCAGCCACTTCACCATCTTCTGGCGCCTGGTTCTGCCGCTGGCCCGTCCGGCTCTGGCGGCTTTCGCGGTGTTCCAGTTCCTTTGGACTTGGAACGACTATCTGGTGGCGGCGGTGCTGCTCACCGACAACGAGCCCATGACGATCGCACTGGTGAACCTGGTGGGGGAGCGGGGCTCGAATTTCCAGCTGCGCTTCGCTTCGGCTTTCGTGATCATGATCCTGCCGTTGATCGTCTTCTTCAGCCTGCAGCGGCACTTCGTGCGGGGCCTGCTGGCCGGTTCCGTGAAAGGATGAACCAGCCTCGTCACGGCTACAGCAGCGCATCCGATCCCAGTATCGCCCTGCCGTGTCGGCGGTGCGTCCCTGAAGCGGCTCGGCCCGACTGGGACCGCGGCGGCTCGGGCCGCCGGTCAGATCATCGTGCTGAGGTGGACCGCCGAGCCGTCGACGATCGACTTCTGCCCGGCCGCGCCCATCGCCACCGCCAGCATCGCGGCTCGCAGGCTCGCCTCGGAGGACTCTCGTCGCCCGACAGCGTCGAGAGAGCCGACGGCTTCGAGGAAACGCTGATGCTCGACGTAGCTGGCGCCGTGGTGCAGTCCCGTGTAAGCCGCCGCAGAGGCTGCTCGCACAGTGCGGACGTTGCCGATGCTGTGGCTGCCCCGGAGGCCGATCCGCACGATGTCGGAAGGCACCAGAGCCTCGATCTTGCCTTTGTCGCCCATGACCGCGAACTCCTGCTGGTCGTGCGTGGCCTCAGCGAACATGCAGAGGTCCAGCACGCCGCGGCCGCCGCCTCGATAGTCCACCACCACATAGGCGCTGTCGATGATGTCGGGGGTGCGTCCGTCGTAGCACTCGTCGAGATGGTTGACGAGCTGGCGCCCCGAGGCGTAGACGCGCTCGGGCGGGTCGGGCATCACCAGGTTCATCAGATCGAAGAAGTGGCAGCATTTCTCGACCAGGGTTCCGCCCGTGTTGGCGGCGAAACGGTTCCAGTCGCCGACTTTGCGCAGGAACGGGAACCGGTGCTCGCGCAGCGACGCCATCCAGACGCGTCCCGCGGTGCCGGCATCGACTTCGGCGATGAGGCGCTCGAAAGGCGCCATGAAGCGGTATTCGAGCCCCACCCGGATCAGTCCGCTGTGACCCCGAGCTGCTTCGAGGACTCGCCGGCAGTCGGTCACGGTGATGCACAGCGGCTTCTCCACCAGCACGTGCAGGTCGCGCCCGCCGGCGCCTCCCGGGCCGATCATCGCCTGAAGCACCTCGGCATGAGTCATGTTCGGCGTGGCCACCACGACCGCGTCGCACAAACCCGAACGCAGCAGGCCGGCATGGCCGTCGAAGCAGGCCGCGTCGGGAGCGAGCGCGGCAGCGGCCTGCAACGACGCCCGATCCGGGTCTGCCAGAGCCGTCACCCGCGCTCCGGGCAGATGGATCAAGTTGCTGACATGCTCGCGGCCCATCATTCCCGTGCCGATCACGCCGTAGCGCAACTCAGAGCCCATCGTCGGCCGATCCGTCGCGGTCGTAGGATTTCGGCGCCGCCCTTCGCAGGAGCCACAGACTAATGACCACCGGCCTCATCGACCGCGACCCTCGCCGACTGGGAGACGCTTTCAAGGTGGCGCCGCTGGGCTTGGGATGCTGGCGGCTGGTCGCCAGGCCCGACGACGAGTTGCGCGCGGTGATCGAGACCGGGCTGGATCTCGGCATGAACCTGGTCGACACGGCCGACGTCTACGGCCTCGACTGGGGCGGCAGCTCCTTCGGCGAAGCCGAGGCGAACCTGGGGCGCATCCTCGCGGGCGCGCCGCAGTTGCGCGACCGGATGGTGCTCGCCACCAAAGGCGGCATAGTCCCGGCGACGCCCTACGACTCGAGCTGTGAAGCGATCACAGCAGCCTGCGAAGCGTCGCTGCGACGTCTCGGGGTGGACGTGATCGACCTGTATCAGATTCATCGCCCCGATCTCTTCACGCACCCTGCGGAGCTCGCCGAGGCTCTCAGCGGGCTGCGCGCCTCGGGCAAGATCCGCGAGGTCGGCGTCTCCAACTTCACCCCCGCGCAGCACGAGGCTCTGGCGGCGCATCTGCCGTTCGCTCTGGCCTCCACCCAGCCGCAGTATTCGGCGGCGCATCTGGATCCGCTGAGCGACGGCACCTTCGATCTGTGCATGCGCGCCGGCGTGCTGCCGCTGGTGTGGAGCCCGCTCGGCGGAGGACGGCTGGCGGGGGACGCTCACGGCGCAGGCGGCGCCGGCGCGTCCGAGCCTCTGGTCGCTGTGCTCGACCGTCTGGCAGCCAGAGAGGGCGTCGACAGGGCCGCGGCGGCCCTGGCTTTCGTGCTGGCGCATCCCGCCCGCCCGGTCGCGTTGCTCGGCACTCAGCAGCCCAGCCGGCTGGTGAAGCTGGCAGAAGCTCTGGGAGTGCATCTCGACCGCAGCGACCTCTACGACGTGATCGAGGCGTCCCAGGGCGCCCCGATGCCGTGAGCGCCGCAGCTGTGAACGGGCATGACGCGGGGGATGGCGCCGCGGCAGAGATCTCGTGGTTCGCAGCGCTCTGCGACGACGACTACCGCTACCTGGGCGTCGCCGAGCCGGAGCTGGCCAGCAGCTACCAGCACTGCCGTGACATCACCCTCACAGCGGAGCGCAACGGTTTCGACAACATCCTGCTGCCCTCGGGCTACACCCTCGGCATAGACGCCACCGCCTTCGCAGCCGCAGTGGCGCCGGCGACCGAACGGATCCGGCTGCTGCTGGCGGTGCGCATGGGCGAGTTGTGGCTGCCCCAGCTGGCCCGCCAGCTCGCCACTGTCGATCGCATGCTCGACGGGCGCCTGACCGTCAACATCATCTCCAGCGACCTGCCCGGAGAGACGCTGGAGTCGGCGCCGCGCTACCGCCGCACGCTCGAATGGATGAAGGTGCTGCGCATGCTGCTCGACGGCGAGTCCGTCGACTTCCACGGCGAGTTCGTGGATCTGGCCCTCGACCCGCCGCGGGCGCGCACCGTGTCGGGGGAATGCCCGCTGTTTTATTTCGGCGGGTTCTCTGAAGCAGCCAAAGAGACCGCGGCCGAGGCCTGCGACGTCTTCTTGACCTGGCCTGACACCGTCGCAGGCGTGGCCGAGACCGTCAGCGACATGAGACGGCGCGCCGCGCGGCGCGGTCGCCGACTGCGGTTCGGCCTCCGCAGCCACGTCATCGTGCGCGAGACCGGAGCTGCAGCCAAAGCCGCCGCGGCGCGACTGGTGAGCAGGCTCGACGACCAGGCGGGCGCCGCCATCAGGGGACGCTCGCTCGACGCCGCTTCGGCCGGGGTGCGCCGCCAAGCGGAGCTGCGCGACCTGAGCGACGACGACGGCTACGTCGAAGCCAACCTGTGGACCGGCATCGGTCGTGCTCGCTCCGGCGCCGGCGCCGCCATCGTCGGCGACCCTGACGAGGTCGCAGCCAAACTCGGCGCTTACCGCAGCGTCGGCATCGACGCGTTCATCCTGTCGGGATACCCCCACATCGAAGAGTGCTCGAGGGTCGGCAGCAGCGTGCTTCCCCTGATCCCTCACGGTCGGCTTCCCCGAGAGCTTTCCCCTCAGACGTAGTGGGCGGGCGGCTTGTGAGCGGGACTTCGGCGGGTTGCGTGAGCCGCTTCCAGCGTCGAGCCTGACTCGGACGCTGCGTCGGCGGCTACTAGAGTTGCGCTGCTGTAAACGTTTACGGAAAGGTTCGCCGTTGAGCGTGGAACAATCCCAACGAGGCGCCGCCGCCGACGCCTCATTCTCGAACTCAGAGCACTCAGAGCGCCCAGAGCACTCAGAGCAGGTCGAGCCGTGGTGGCGCGGCGCGGTCGGTTATGAGGTCTACGTCCGCTCTTTCGCCGACTCCGACGGCGACGGCGTCGGCGACCTGCTCGGAATCGCCGGCAAGCTGGACTATCTCGAGTGGCTCGGCGTGGACGTCGTGTGGATCACGCCCTTCTACCCGTCGCCGGGACACGACCACGGCTACGACGTGTCCGACTACTGCGGCGTCTCGCCCCGCCACGGCACACTGGCCGATTTCGACACGATGGTGGCCGAGGCTCACGACAGAGGCCTGCGCGTCATGGTGGACATCGTGCCGAACCACACCTCGATCGAGCATCCCTGGTTCGTTTCAGCCCGATGCGATCCGAGCGGGCCGGACCGCGACCGCTACATCTGGGCGGATCCCGCGCCCGGCGGCGGGCTTCCCAACAACTGGCTGAGCCACTTCGGGGGTCCGGCCTGGACCCTGGACGAGGCTTCCGGGCAGTACTGGTGCCACCTGTTCCTGCCGGAGCAGCCCGACTTGAACTGGCGCAACCCCGCAGTGCGCGACGACTTCGACTCGATCCTGCGCTGGTGGATGGAACGCGGCGTCGACGGATTCCGTTTCGATGTGGCCCACGGCATGGTGAAGGACGAACAGCTGCGCGACAATCCCCAGATAGCGCCGCTCAAAGACGACATGCATCCTTTCGAGGCGTTCGCCGCCTTCGAGCACCGCCACGACTTGGACCAGCTGTCCAACACGGAGATATTCGAGCGCTGGAAGCGCGTCTGCGGCCCTGATCAGGTCCTGCTGCTCGGCGAGGCCAACGCTCCGTGGCCCGACGGCATGGCCCGCTACGTCGCGCCCGGCGCGCTCGATCAAGCCTTCTTTCTGCGCACGGCCATCATGGGCTGGTCGCCGGAGTTGCTCGTGCAGATGGTGCGGTCGATGCACGACGCCGCGCCCGAGGGCGTGTCGTGGGTGCTCAGCAACCATGACCGTCCCCGCCCGGTCACCCGCTTCGGCGGCGGCGAGGCCGGTTTGCGACGCTCGCTGGCGATGTCGGTGCTGCTCATGGCTCTGGGCGGGACCCCGTTCATCTATCAGGGCGAGGAGCTCGGCCTGCCCGACGGCGTCCTGCGAGGCGGCAGCCACGACCCGGTGGAGATCCGCGACGGTTGCCGCACCCCGATGCCCTGGGGCTCAGGCGCCTGCAACGGCTTCTCTGCGGGGACTCCCTGGATCGACTCCGAGCCCCGCCCGGACGAACAGACGGTGGCAGGTCAGCGCCGGGACCCTGACGCGCCTTTGCATCGCTATCGCAGCCTGCTGGCGGCGCGCAAGCAGCATCCCGACATGTGGAGAGCGCCGCTGCGTTGGCTCGACTCCGCGGATCCGCAGGTGATCGCCCTGCGACGAGGCGGCGTCGCGGTAGTCGCCAACCTCTCGCCGGCGGGGACCGTCTTCCAGCTGGACTCCGGCGGCTGGCAGATCGTCTACCAGAGCCGGGACGCGTGCAGCATCATCCCAGCAGGCGACGGCGACGTCCTGTCGATACCGGCAGAGACGGCCGCGGTGTTGAAGACGCTCTAGCAGGCCGTCTCTCGTCCGCCGTCGCGGCGGCCTCGCGGCGGGTGCGTTCAGGAGCGGATGGCCAGCCCTGTGTCGAGGTCGAAGAAGTGGGCGTTGCCCACAGTCACGGCGACGTCGATCATGTCGCCTGAACGAACCGCGGTGGCAGGATTGAAACGTGCGTTCATCCGGGTGGCTGAGCCTGCGACCGCCTCGACCTCTTCGTCGCTGAGCTCCAGCGCGTCCCTGGAGATGACCGGTTTGGCGTCCAAGTCGAAGTAGGCGATGATCTCGAAGCCGAGAGCCTCCGTGTGCTGCACCGACACGCGGATGCGCTGATCTTCGGGGTGATCCGACACCACCGCGGCATCCTCGAGGTCCTTGGGGCGGAGCCCGATGGCGATCTTCTTGCCGAGATAGCCTTCGAGAGCGGGCCGCTGTCCCAGCACCTCGTCGGGCACCGACAGGGTCTGGCTGCCCAGAGTCATCTTCACCCCCTGGCCGTTGCGGTTGATCTCGCCTTCCATGATGTTCATCGAAGGCGAGCCGATGAAGGCGGCCACGAAGAGGTTGTCGGGCTCGTTGAACAAGGTCATCGGGCTGTCCACTTGCTGAAGCACGCCTCGGCTGATGACGGCGACCCGGTCGGCCATGGTCATGGCCTCCACCTGGTCGTGGGTCACGTAGAACGTGGTGATGCCCACCTCGCGCTGCAGCCCCGTGATCTCGGCGCGCATCTGCACGCGTAGCTTGGCGTCGAGGTTGGAGAGCGGCTCGTCGAGCAGGAACACGCGCGGCCGGCGCACGATGGCGCGGCCCATGGCCACTCGTTGGCGCTGGCCGCCTGAGAGCTGCGCGGGGCGCTTGTCGAGCTGGCTCTCGAGCTCGAGGATGCGAGCCACTTCCGAGACCCGCTCCTTGATCTCGCTTCTCGGGCGGCGCGACAGCTTCAACGAGAAGGCGATGTTGTCGTAGACGCTCATATGCGGATACAGCGCATAGTTCTGGAAGACCATGGCAATGTCACGGTCTTTGGGGGGCAGTTCGTTGACCACCCGTTCGCCGATGCGCAGCTCGCCAGAGGAGATGTCCTCGAGTCCCGCGATCATGCGCAGAGTGGTGGACTTGCCGCATCCCGACGGCCCCACCATCACCAAGAACTCGCCGTCGTTGATCTTGAGGTTGAGGTCGCTCACCGCGTGGAAGCCGTTGTCGTATTCCTTGTTGAGATCTTCTAGGACTACATCGGCCACCGGAATCCCTCCCGCAGGTTGTGAATCGACCGCACACTAACACGAAGCGCGGCTTGCGGACCCGCCGGGCGGCGGTCGCTCAGCCGGCGGCAGACCCGGCGCCGGCGGCGAGCAGGAACTCCGGTGGTGAGTTCGTCGTCTCCATAGAGTAGCTTCGAGTCCATGAATGTTCCAGACGGATTGCGTTACTCCGAAGACCACGAGTGGGCCGCCGCCGACGGCGGCGTCGTGCGCATCGGCATCACCGACTACGCCCAGGACGCTCTGGGCGATGTGGTCTATGTGGAGCTGCCCCAGGTGGGCGACCGTGTCGAGCAGGGCGAAGCCTTCGGCGAGGTCGAGTCGACCAAGTCGGTCTCTGAGTTGTTCGCGCCTGTGGGCGGCGTCGTCACCGAAGTCAACGACGAGCTCGGCGGGTCGCCGCAGAGGTTGAACGAGGATCCCTACGGCGACGGCTGGATCTGCACGGTGGCCTTCGATGAGGCCGCCGACCTGGACCGCCTGCTCGACGCCGACGGCTACAGGGGCCTGATAGAAGGGTAGAGGGGCGCCCGCAATGGCCTCCGAGCCGTCGTCTGATCCCGGCCGCGACGACCGCGCCGTCGGAGAGTCCCGCGGCGCGGCGCCGCAGCCCGTTGACGCCGCGACGAAAGCCCCTGCCGCGAACGGCGACCCCGCAGCGGGCGAAGTCCGTGTCGACCGGTCGGAGTTCAGTCCCAGGCAGGGTCTCTTCGTGGTGGAGCAGGGCGCCGAGGCCGGCGCCCGCTACCTGCTCGACTCGGATCTGGTGTCGCTCGGGCGCGACCCGCGCAGTGACATCTTCCTCGACGACATAACGGTGTCGCGCCGCCACGCTGAGGTGGCTCGAGACGGGGATCGCTACTCGATTCGCGACGTCGGCTCACTGAACGGCACTTACATCAACCGGACCCTGGTGGATCGATGCCGGCTCAACGAGGGCGACGAGGTGCAGGTCGGCAAATTCAAGCTGGTGTTCGTGCGCGGCACTTCCGGCGGATGAGACGCACGGCACTCCCGCGAGACGAGTGGTCTCCGACTGTCGACGGGCGCTCGGCGGGGCGCTCGGCTGGGCGCGGGGTGACGCCATGAGCCGCGACCACATGTCCATCGGCGATGTGCTCTCGCTGCTCGCCGAGGAGCATCCCGATCTGACCGTCTCGAAGATCCGCTTCCTGGAGGCTCAGGGTTTGATCTCGCCGCAGCGGACGCCGTCGGGCTATCGCAAGTTCTACGACAGCGACGTCAAGCGGCTCAATTGGGTGCTGATCCAACAGCGCGACAACTTCCTGCCCTTGAAGGAGATCAAGCGCCGCCTGACCTCGGGCGCCGTGGCCAAGACGTCCCCGCGGCGCCTGGCAGGCGAGCCCGCGTCCGAGCTCGCCGCTTTGTCGCTGTTCGAACCCCTCGCCGGCAGCGAGTCGAGCCGGGCCGACCTTGCCGCATCCAGCTCAGCATCCGCTGCATCCGCTGCATCCGCTGCATCCGCTGAATCCGCTGCATCCGGTGAAGAGAACGCAGAGGCTGCATCCGACTCATCGGACGCAGCCGTCGCCGCGTCGGGTCGAGACGTCCCCCCGACGCCCGCGCCGGACCGCCCGCGAGCTCCGGGACGGCTCACCGTCGAGCAGTTGGCGCAGCAGCTGGATGCGGACCTCGACTACGTCGTCGAGCTGAAGCGTCACGGCATCATCGCAGCGGTCGGCGAGTCTCGCGACACCGGCAGCGAGACTGTCCTGCAGCCCGAGGCGCTGGCGCTGGCGGAGACGGCCGCCGCTTTGGCCGAGCACGGCATCCCGGCACGCAACCTGCGGATGTTCAAAGTCGCCGCCGACCGTGAAGCAGGCGTCTACGAGCAGCTGCTGGCCCCGCTGATCGCACGAGGCGACAGGGATCTCTTCCTCGCCGAGCTCACCGAGATCATCGACCTGGCCGAGAGGCTGCGACGTTTGCTGCTGCTGCAAGCGATACGCAGCTACCTGAGCTGACCTTCTGCGGGCCTCGCACTGGCGCCCACATGGGCGACGGCGGCGACTGGGTCCAGCACAGCACGCACGGCTAGGCTTTCAGCGTGCAGGAGATGGAACTGATAGGCGTGCGGGTGGAGTTGCCCTCCAACACGCCGATAGTGCTGCTTCGCGAGATGTCGGAGCAGTCGCGGCTGCTGCCGATCTTCATCGGCGCCCCCGAAGCGACAGCGATAGCGATAGCGCTGGACGGGGTCGACACCCCGCGGCCCATGACCCACGACCTGCTGCGCGACCTTCTCGAAGAGCTGTCAGTCGACGTCGAACGGGTGGTGGTGACCGAACTGCGGGACAAGACCTTCTTCGCGGAATTGCACATCATGCGCGACGGCGGCCGGGTGGTTCTGTCGAGCCGCCCTTCGGACGCCATCGCCTTGGCCGCCCGCACAGGCACGCCGATCTTCGCGGAGGAGTCGGTGATCCAAGAGGCGGGCTACACCACCGAGAGCGTCGCAGAGGCGGGGGAGCAGCAGGCCGAAGAAGTGGTCGAGCAGTTCAAAGAGTTCATCGACTCGGTGTCGCCGGAGGACTTCGGCGCCCAGTGACGCCGGCGCCGGTGCTTGACTCGCGGGTCTCGCCGACGTAGGATTTCCCACAGATGGCAGCGGCGTAATTCCCTCACTGTCATTGTGCAGGTGCTGCGTGTGCAGGCGTTGAGCTTGCGAGTGCTGAGTGCCTGCCCTGCGAGCCGAAGCGCGAGCAAGACGAGCTGAAGCGCAAGCAAGACGAACAAGGAAGCAAGACGAGCAAGGAGCGGATCATGAGCCGAGACCAGCAGAAAGCCCCTCTGGGCTACAGCGCCACGCTCACAGCCGAAGTCGTGGGCATCACCTACCGCCAACTCGATCACTGGGCTCGCACGGGCCTGATAGCGCCGTCGCTGGCCGACGCTGCGGGAAGCGGCAGCCGGCGCGTCTACAGCTACACCAACCTGCTCGAACTCAAAGTGATCAAGCGCCTGCTCGACGCGGGCATCAAGCTCAACAAGATCCGCACGATCTTCGACTACATGCGCCAAGAGCTGCAAGAAGACATCTCGCGAGCCAATCTCGTGATCGACGGCGACAGGGTGCTATGCCCGCGCGGCGACACCGAGCTGATCGACGTGCTGGTGCGAGGCAGGGGCGTGCGAGGCCAGCGCGTGCTGAACGTGCTGCCGCTGTCGACGTTGGAGCAGGAAGTGGACGCGGCGATCGTCGAGCTGAGGCCAGCGGACGACGCCGTTGAATCGGTCGATGACGGCGACGAATTCCACGAAGCAGATCTCTGGACCGCGAGCGGACTCCGCTGAAGTCTCACGAGTCCGTGCCGCGCCTCGATTCAGTGGCGCTGTTCGCTCATCGCTGCTGAGCGGGCTTTCGCGGACCTGCGCGACACGCCGGTGAAGCCGTGGCTCGAGCGGCTCTCGACTTGGCAGCGAAATCCAGTGGGAATGCGAACGTCGCGGCGCGCGGATCCTCACTTGCCGCCGCTCGCTGTCAGAGCTGAGCGGTAGCTTTGCGCATTATGAGCGATGATCTGAGGCAGTCTCCGCTGCGTCGAGCCCACGAGCAGGCCGGGGCCAGGCTGGTGCCATTCGGCGGCTGGGAAATGCCGCTGCAGTACCCGGGCGGCACCGTCGCCGAGCACATGGCCTGCCGCACAGGCGCCGCCGTCTTCGACGTGTCGCATCTGGGGACGGTGCGGGTGCGAGGCGCCGGCGCGCACCGCGCCCTGCAGCGGGCGTTCACCAACGACCTGGACCGTGTCGGGGTCGGATCGGCCCAGTACACGCATCTGCTGGATCCCGTCGACGCCTCCGTTCTCGACGACATCATCGTGTGGTGGCTCGGCGCAGACGTTTTCGAGGTGATGCCCAACGCGTCCAACACCGACCGGGTGGTCGCCGCGCTGCGCGACGGTGCTGACGAGCCCGACGCCGTGCCTGCACCGCCTGCGGGCGGTGGCGGCGCAGGCGGCGGTTTGGAGATCGCCGATGTGACAGCTGATCGGGCGGTGATCGCCGTTCAGGGCCCCGAAGCCAGGGATCGGGTGGCGGCCGCCGGCGGCGAGTCTGCGGCCTCGGTTGGGCGCTTCAAGGTGGCTGAGGCACGTTTCGGCGAGATCCCGGTCACGGTGGCGGGAACCGGCTACACCGGCGAGGACGGTGTCGAGATGTCGGTCGGCGTCGAGGACGCTGAGACGGTCTGGCGGCGGCTGCTCGAAGCCGAGGTCGTGCCGGCTGGGCTGGGAGCGCGCGACACGCTGCGTCTGGAGGCCGGACTGCCGCTGCACGGCCACGAACTCGGCGCCGGCATAACTCCGCTGCAAGCCGGCTTGGGCTGGGTGGTGCGCTGGGACAAAGGCGACTTCCGGGGCCGTGCCGCGCTCGCCGCCGAACGCGAGGCAGGCCCGCACCGGCGCCTGCGGGGTCTGCTGGCCGCCAAGGGCCGGCCGCCCCGCGACGGCTGCACGGTCCGGCGCGGCGGCGAGCCGGTCGGCGTCGTCACCAGCGGCAACTTCTCGCCGGTGCTGGGCCAGGGTATAGCGCTGGCGTTGCTGTCACCGGAGGTAGCTGTCGGCGACGAAGCAGTGATAGACGTGCGCGGACGCGACCTGCCCGCGAAGGTGGTCAAAACCCCCTTCCACCGCTGACCCCCGTCAGCCCCCCGCCACGACCGCGATCTCAGGGGGTTAGGATGATTGGCTATGGTGCCTATGGATAGTGAGAAACTGTCAGCGCGGACGAAACAGCCTGGACACGACCAAACGTTCGCTCGTGCCGAGCAAGAGTTCTTGGCAGCCGCAAAGACTTGTCTGGACCCTGCCCGCTATAAGGTAGTCGAGAAGCCTCAGGATTTGTTGAAGCTGTTCTCGGCAGTGCTGCCATCTGACAGAGACCTTGGCGTGCAGCCGGATGCATCCATCCAATCTTTAGAGACAGGTCGTCGATTTTTTGTTGAGGTCAAGAAGCAGGGCCCTCAAGGAAATGCTGAGGAACGCGCATACAAGCACCACACAGTGCAGTTTTACGAAACGCTCCGGCAGCGCTTCGGTTACAGTTATCATCCTTTCGTGACAGTTTTTTGTGATTCGCTCTCATGCCATCCACGATATACTCGGAAGTTCAGCTATCTTCTAGAAGCGAATCAGTATTTTTTGTGGCAGGATTATGATCGAGACTTGCTTTGCGACTTCTTGCATAAGCGCTGCCAGGATTGGTTGGGTTAGCTTGCAGCCGTCACTAGATAGAGCTAGAATAGTGATGGTTGACTTGACGGACTTACTATACTAGAGATGTGGGCAGAGCTGCTCGGTGATTTTGCGGTGGTTTGATCGATATAGGGTGATGTGATCCGATCAACGCCGTGTTTGGGGCCGGCGACTACGACGTACTCCAGGTTTCGCAGGTGGGAGACTTCGCCTACGCGCTCGCCGTTAAGTGAATGTATGCCGATCTGAGCGCCCACATAGCGTTTGGAGTCGAATGCCAACGGACGGACAGCTTCGTAATCTGAACAAAAGTCTGTCAATTGATCCAGTGTCAGCCATGACTCATTGTTGTAGGAGAGTATCAGATACTCAGTGTTCAGAGATTTGATGGTCGATTCCAATGCTTGAGGCATGGATCGTTTTTGATTGAATAAGCTCTTGGTACTGTCATCTTTGCAGTCGATTCTCTTGCAAGCGGTGCCGTAGTGTTGTGGGGAGTCCCAAGCGACGAGAGTCTCATATATGTGGTAGTTGCAGAAATAGCGGTGCTGGTTGTAGGGAGGGTCAAGATAAGCGAGATCGAAATCTCCGAGCTGGGACGCTAGTTTCATTGCATCTCCGCGAATGGTGACTCCGTCGCCGTGGATCAGTTCAGGGACTCTGAGTTCGAGATCCTTGAAGGACCTTTGTGCCCAAGACTTCAGGTATGCCATTTGCACAGCGGTAGTCGAGTCGACGCGGTCAGCGGCCAAGATCAAGCTTGTCAATAGGATTGGATAGAGCGTTGAGTCTTTGTAGTCGCTTTCGATAGCGTTGCGTATCGCATCAATGCGTCCACCATTGCGCGGCTGGAAGAATCGCGATTGCCGACAGAACGTTTCAGTGAAATAGCCCGGATCCGGCTTCAGATCCGACAGGCGACGGACAGCGTCGCGCAAATCAGACTGATTGACCTGTGATGCACAAGTGGAGATCCAGCACTTGCTGAAGACTTCAGAGTATCGGGCGCTGTCGACTGCTGTCACATGAGCGCCTCGGGCTTTGAGGGCTTGGGCGACGCGGGTCGTTCCCGTGAAGAGGTCGAGGACTCGCTGGGCGCCGCTTCGCGAAACGAGGTCGACGAGCGTCGGAACCAAGCGCCGTTTCGAGCCGAGATATTTGATCATTGCTGTTCACCCTAGGCTGAAGTCACAGAGTTCGACCGTGCATCCCGGCAGGGCACGCGTGCAGGAGCCATAGCGGCTGAACCTATCGACGCGCCGGGGCGCTCTGGTGGATGCAGCGCTCTTCATACTCTCACAGACGGCCCGATGCTTAGTCGCGGAGACTCCCCGGAGCGCGCCGGCGTCTCAGCGGCTGCTCAGGGCAGTGGAGGCAGAACGTCGGTGGCTTGCTGGCGCAGCCAGTGATCGGCCAGCACCAGCAGGGCCATGGCCTCCACCACGGGCGCGGCACGGGGCAGCACGCAAGGGTCGTGGCGGCCGCGGGCGGCCAGGGTGGCGGCCTCACCGTCGCGGGTCACGGTCCGCTGCTCGGAAGCGATGGTGGCGGTCGGCTTGAACGCCACCCGAAAGAGCACGTCCTCGCCGTTGGAGATGCCGCCTTGCACGCCGCCGGAACGGTTGGTCGCGGTGCGGATCTCCCCGCTGTCGCCGGTGACGAACTCGTCGTTGTGCTGCGATCCGCTGAGCCGGGCGCCGCCGAAGCCGCTGCCGATCTCGAAACCTTTCGCGGCCGGAAGCGACAGCATCGCAGCCGCCAGAGAGGCCTCCAGCTTGTCGAAAACCGGCTCGCCCAGACCCGCGGGCACGCCCCGACACACGCACTGCACCACGCCGCCGAGGGAGTCGCCGTCGCGCCGGGCCGCCTCGATGGCTGCGGTCATGCGCTCGGCGGCGCCCGGGTCGGGGCAGCGGGTGGGCCCGGCCTCCACGTCCGCGACAGTGACAGCGGCCGGGTCGGCGTCGGCGGCGATGTCGCGCACCGACTGGACCCAGCCCAGCACCTCCATCCCGGCCGTGGCGCGCAGCAGTTTGCGGGCGACGGCGGCGGCCGCGACCCGGCCCACGGTCTCGCGCGCCGAGGCCCGGCCCCCGCCGGCCCAGTCGCGCAAGCCGTATTTGGCGTCGTAGGTGTAGTCGGCGTGCGACGGCCGGTAGACGTCGCGCAGCTGCTCGTAGGCTTCGGGCCGGGCGTCGGAGTTGCGCACCAGGATCGCTATCGGGGTTCCCGTGGTGCGGCCGCCGAAGACCCCCGACAGTACCTCCGCAGTGTCGGACTCGTCGCGCTGGGTGACCAGCCGGCTCTGTCCGGGGCGCCGCCGGTCCAGGTCGGCCTGTATGTCGGCGGGCGCCAAGGGCAGCCTGGGCGGGCAGCCGTCGACCACCACCCCGACCCCGCCGCCGTGCGACTCGCCGAAAGTGGTCACCCGGAACAAGGTCCCGAAAGTGCTGCTCATCCCCTCCATCCTACGGAACATCCTCACGCCCGATACGACCGACACTGCCCCTATACTCCCCACTTGGCACAGATCGCGACATAGGAAGCAGAAACTTGGAACGCAAACGCCGCCTGCCAGGGCCTGACGGCAATGCTTGGGGCTTGGGCGATTCGCAGGAGGCAGCGCTCGACGATTTGAAGTCTGTATCTGATCGGCTGGGCCAGCCTCAAGTTAGAGGACGGAGACGACGACATCCCCAGCATGGAGGGCGTTAATCTTGTTCTGAGCAGATGGATGTCGTCTCGGGGGTGGTCGGTGTGACTACAGTTCCAGCAGGGCTTGCTCCACCACCTCGGGCAGGGCGGGATGGATGTAGTACTGCCCGCGGGCCATCTGCTCGACGGTCAGGTCGAAATGCATTCCTTGCACGAGCTGCTGGATCAGCGTCGAGGCCTGAGGTCCGATGATGTGCGCGCCGAGCAGGCGGCGCGTCTCGGCGTCGGCGATCACTTTGACGGCACTCTCGGTGTCCTCCATGGCCCAGCCGTAGGCGGCTGCTGCGAACGGTTGCACGTGGCTGCGGTAGCGCAGAGAGCGCTGCCGGCATTCCCGCTCGGTGAGGCCGACGCCGGCCACCTGGGGGTTGCCGAACACGGCGTGGGGGATGAAACGATGATCGACTCTGGCAGGGTCGTCGGCGTTGGTCAGATTGTGGCGCACCACACGCGCCTCGTGGTTGGCGACGTGCTTGAGCTGCACCGGATTGGTCACGTCGCCGAGTGCCCACACGTTCTCGGCTGTGGTGCGGAGCTGGTCGTCGGTGACCACGTAACCGTCGGGGTCGGCGCCGATTCCGGCGGCGTCCAGGTCGAGCCGGTCTCCGTTGGGGACGCGGCCCGCAGCGACCAGCAGTTCGTCGGCTCGCAGCTCGTGCTCACCGGCAGAGTCCTCGACGCGCAGCACGATCTCGGCGCCTTCCCGTCGGACGGAGTGAACCCGTGTGTCGAACCGCACATCGAAACGCCCGCGGTACGCCTCAGTGAAGCGGCGACGGATCTCGTCGTCCTCGCGGCGCAGGAAAGTGTCGCCTCGCAGCACGAAAGTCACATGCGATCCGAAAGCGCCGAAAACCGAACCCAGCTCAGCTGCGATATAGCCGCCGCCCAAGATCACCAGCCGCTCGGGGAGGGCGTCGATGCGCATGATCGTGTCGGAGGTGTGGTAGCCGCAGTCGGCGAGCCCCGCGATGGCGGGGACGGCGGGCCGGGCGCCTGCCGCCACCACGATCCTGGAAGCGGTGACGACCTCGTCGCCGACCGCCACCCGGCGAAGCCCTGTGAATCGCGCCGAGTCGCGCAACACGGTCACGTTGGGCAGCCCCATTCGGTAGTCGAGCCCGCCGGCGGCGATCGGGTCGATCCGTCCGAAGATCCGGTCGCGCACCGCGAGCCAGTCGGCGCCGCCGAAGCTGGTGCTCAGGCCGAGCCGTTCGGACTCGGCGGCCAGCGAAGCGATCTCCGCGGCGTAGACGAACATCTTGGAGGGGATGCAGCCCACGTTGAGGCAGGTGCCGCCGAACGAGCCGTGCTCGGCTATTGCGATGTCCCAGTCCTCGTGCTCGGGACCGATCACCGAGTTGCCCGAGCCCGCGCCGATGATCAGCAGATCGAAATGCCTCATCAGGCAGGTCACAATAGCTGTCGATAGCCGCCGGAGGCGCGGCTCTGCGCGCCTGTCGCTGATCGGCGGCAATGTTCTTGGCGATGATCTTGTCTCGGTTGTGGAGCTGGGGAGAATCGAACTCCCGTCCGTCAGGCGGACACCGGGATCGCTACGACCATTCCCGAGAGTCGCAGCTTGCGGCTGCCGCCACGCCGGGTCGTGTGGATCCCAGGGGATCCCGCCGCCGGATCTTTCTCCGATGTCAGCGGTCTTTGCCTGCCGTCAGCGGGTCTCTCCCCGCCGTCCACCGCTGCTTCTGGTGCCAGGCTGCAGCGGTCAGGCCCCGCGTGCCATTGCTGGTCGCGATGATTCTTGCAGCTAGATCAGATCAGGCTGCGAGAACGAGATCGTCGTTTTCGGCGTCTCTGGGGGTGCCCTGTTTAAGGAGTCTGAGCAACTCCGGTCGCACTCCGCGGCTTCCTAGTCCCGACGTCGAAACCGGTCAGCCCCGTGATGCAGTAGAGGTTTTCAAGCTGCGTCCCCCTGGGGGGGGGCTCACCACGTTACCCGCACCCAGCGACACTCAGCATCGCGCACGACAGCAGCAGAGCACCGAATAGCGAGCGACAAGAGCGTCCGTCACGCGTGGCATACAAGCGTGGCTACAATTGTGTGCATGTCCAGTGAGTCGCTGCGAGAAGTCAGGTCTCGGTTCTCAGAGTTCGTCGAGCGGGTGAACCGACATCACGAGCGGGTGGTGATATCTCGCAACGGCTCACCGGCAGCCGTGCTGATGAGCCCAGAAGACTTGGATTCGCTCGAGGAGACTCTGGCAGTGCTGAGCGACAGCGCAGCTGTCGAGGACTTGGCCGAAGCTCACCGGGCATACTTTGAGGGAGACGTCGTGCGCG
This sequence comes from Acidimicrobiaceae bacterium, assembly GCA_026708645.1. Classification (GTDB taxonomy): domain Bacteria; phylum Actinomycetota; class Acidimicrobiia; order Acidimicrobiales; family Aldehydirespiratoraceae; genus Aldehydirespirator. Next base: position 109,222 of record JAPOUM010000001.1, read on the forward strand.
GAGTCGAGGCTGTCAGGGCGCTGCGCCACGCATGAGCGGCAGCCGCTACGAGGACAGCCGCTATGAGATAGTCGTAACCAAGCCGGCGGCTGTAAGCATCGCGGAGAAGCTGTCGGCCGCGGTGGCTGCCGCGGTCATCGAATTGAGCACCGGTCCCATGCTCGACAACCCGCGCCGGGTAGGCGCAGCATTGCGCAACGACTTGGAGGGCCTGTGGAGCGCTCGCCGGGGCACTTATCGCGTTGTTTATCGGATCGACGAGGAGCGCCGCGAGGTTGTGATCCTGAGGGTGGCGCATCGCCGAGAAGCTGCCTGCCTCAGGCGTGACTGAGAGCAGAACAGAACAGATCCCGTGGCGTGTCATGGTCGGCCGTTGCGGCTTCGGCGGCGTTTGGCTGCCGCCATCGACCGGGCGGCTTCGGCGGCGGCGTCGCGTTCGGCGATGTCGCGCCTGCGGTCGGCGCGGCTGCGACCGCGCGCCAAAGCCAAAGCAATCTTGGCTCGACTGCCGACGAAATACAGCGCCAGCGGCACCAGGGTCAGGCGCTGCTGGTCGATGCGCGAGGCGAGACGCTGAATCTCGCTGCGGTGAGCCAGCAGCTTGCGGACCCGGTCGGGTTCGGAGCGGAACGCAGCCGAGGCGTGCGAATACGCTGAGATGTGAAGGTTGTGCAACCAGAGTTCTCCGCGATCGATGCGCGCCCAGCTCTCGGCGATCTGAACGCTGCCCTCGCGCAGCGACTTGACCTCGCTGCCTTGCAGCACCAGACCCGTCTCGAGGGTCTCGATGATCTCGTAGTCGCGACGGGCGCGACGGTTGGCCGCCACCAGCGACGCCCCTGGCGGCACGTCGCGCGGTTTCTGCGACTTGGCCATGAAGTTCACGGTAGCGCTGCCGTTGTTGTGGCTGTCGCCGAAGCCTTCCGCGGCGCGGCGGCGGCGGCCACCGACGCCGGCGAGGGCGCAGCAGACTGGAGCCGTCAAAGCTCGGAAGTGAGCAAGTCGGTCACGGCGAGGCGATAATGCCCGGGCGAGAATCGCCCGAGCGCGTGCCCTAGCGGCGCCGCCGGTCGAGTCCAGCCTCGACCCTGTCGCCAAGGAACCACCCAACAGAAAGCCGAGCCCATGGTCAATCCGATTTCTGACAGATACCCGCGCGTTTCGACTTATCTGTGCGTGGACGGGGCGTCTGAGGCCATCGACTTCTACACCAGTGTTCTGGGTTTCGAGGAAGGCCGCCGCATGGTCTTCGACGGTCGAGTGGGCCATGCCGAGCTGCGTCTCGGGGACTCGGTGGTCATGCTGTCAGACGAATGGCCCGACATGGACGTGCGAAGCCCGAAGGCATTCGGCGGGACGGCCGTGGCGATGAGCGTGAGGGTCACAGACTGCGACGCCGTCTATGCGGCCGCTCTGGCTGCCGGTGCCGACGAGCTGCGGCCTCCCGAAGATCAGTTCTACGGCGACCGTGCCGGTCAGTTCACCGACCCTTGGGGTCACAGGTGGAGCGTCCACACCCAAATCGAAGAAGTCGACGACGCGGAACTCGATCGCCGCGCCGCTGAGATGATGGGCGCAAGCGAGTGAGCGTCGGGCGACAGTCGCTGGCCGTGCTCGACCTCGAGGGCGTGCTCACCCCCGAAATATGGATCGCCGTGGCCGAGCGCACCGGTCTCGACTCGCTGCGCCGCACCACCCGAGACGAGCCCGACATCGACGCGCTCTTCAGCGGCAGGATCGAAGCGCTCGACGCGGCCGGCATCAAGCTCGACGCGATCTTGGAAGTGATCGAGGGCATGACGCCTCTGGAGGGCGCCGTCGACTTTCTGGGAGAGCTGCGGTCGCGGCTGCCGGTGCTGGTGCTGTCGGACACTTTCGAGCAGTTCGGCCGCCCGCTGACGGCCAAACTCGGCGAGCCGGCGATGCTGTGCCATCGGCTGATCGAGCAGGACGGACGTCTGGCCGGCTACCGGCTGCGCATCGCCAACCAGAAGCAGCGAGCCGTCGAAGCCTTCCAGTCGCTGAACTATCGGGTGGTGGCCGTGGGCGACTCCTACAACGATGTGACCATGCTGACCCAAGCCGACGCCGGGGTGCTGTTCCGGGCCTCCGCGAAAGTCGCCTCCGAGCATCCGCAGTTCCCGAGCTGCGACGCTTATCGGGACCTGCTCGCAATCATCGACGAGTGGATAGCCGCCGCTTGAGCGCCGCCGCGGGCCGATCGCCCGAGCGGACGGGGTTTCAGGCGCCTGAGTAGTCTGGGTTGTTCCAGACGATCAGCGAAGCCCAGTTGCCCACAGCCGGATCTCGTATGTAGTCGGCGATGACGCCTCTGGCCTCGAATCCGTTGGAGAGCTGCATGGTGAGCGTGGCGTCGTAAAGATCGCCTGCGGCGACCTTGTCGACGTAGGCGGCTGCCGACATGTCCCCGATGTGCGCCGCGTAGCCGGGTATCACACCGCCTGCGACGATGCCGGCGAGATCTAGGTCACGGCAGATCTGCTTGCGCATGTCATAGAGGCGCCGGCCGATGCCCTGTCGTCGGTACTGCGGCAGCACCGCGATGCTGGTCCCGTAATACCAGGACCCGTCGGCGACATGGCCGGAGCCGCCGTCGGCGCCTGTCAGGTCGCCTATGGAATGCTGTGTGCGGCTGAAGTCGAAGTCGATGCGGATGCCGAGGCCCATCGCCACTGGAGTGTCGCCGTCGAGCACCACGACGCCGCCTTCGGGGAAGTCGTCTGCCAGGGCACGCAACTCCTTCGCGTTGTAGAGGTCGGCCCGATCAGCGGTAGGGAACGAGCTGTGCTCGATGTGCTCGAGCGCCTCGGCCCATTCAGGGAGGATCTGTGTGTAGACGAGCTCGGTCACAGCGTCGGACTCGCATGCTCTCTAAGCCGGAGATGCTGGTAGCTGTTCTCGCTGGGCAGCCCCCAGCAGGCCCAGAAGTCGCTGCTGGCGGGCCGCATCAACACAGCTCCGCCGGTCTCGATCCGGTATCGGGAGTCAGGCCGGCGACAGATGGCGCCGGGCTCGCGTGTCAGTTCCATGAGCTGCTCGACGTTGATCGGCGCAGCGTCGAACGGTTCAGCGCCAGCGCCGGCAGACGCGCTTTTGCTGCCGTTCAGGAGCTTGGCGGCCAACTCCAGACGATGCTTCGAGTCGGCCATCAGGCCGGCGTCGCGTTCGCCCTCGAACCGCAGCGCCTCAAGGCATGTCGCATGGTTGGTGTGAACCAGCGGGACAGTCCCCAGCGGCTGCACCGGACGAGCCGAGGGCATGGCCTCGACGTTGAAACCGACCCCGGTGGAGTCGAGGATCAGATAGTTGTGGGCGCCCGCCAAGTCAGCCCCCAGTAGCACGTCGAGCGCTTCGGCGGCGCTCGACCGGGTCAGCATCTCGCGCATCACCGTCGGCCAAGTCACGCCGAAGCCTCCGTCGTTGCATATCAGGTTGTTGATACCCACGCACACGCCCTCTGTGTTCATGCCGATCTGACCCAGACACCCCACAGTGGTGAAAACAACGGCGGCAGGCCCGGCGTCGGGTCGCAGGCGCGCCAGCACCACATGGTCGGTGGCAGTGTCGTGCATGTCCCAGGTCTGCCCCAACAGAGCGGCCGCGCCCTCGGCTCTCGACGCGGGCACCATGAAGGCGGTGCAGTCGTCTTCGGCGACGGTCACGGGATGAGCGCCGGTCGCAGCGGCGCGCACCGTGTCGACGAAGTCGGTGAATCCGCCCGCCACTATCGCTTCGGCCGGGGTTATCCGCGCGGCGGAAGCCATCGACAGCATCTCGGCGTGGAGCCGGGGCGAGAACGCCTCATGGGCGTCGAGGCAGGCTTCGGCCAGCTCCAGCACGGCGCCGCGTTTCAGTGGCCCGCCGCTCCACAGGCCTCCAGCGACCAGCTCGATCCGGTCGTGGGCGTAGCGGCGGATCTCATCCGCGTGAGCCTTCCCGTGGGCGTGCCCCATGGCCTCGGGTGATCCGGCCAGTTCGAGCTGCCTGATCGGCGGACGGCTCATGCAGGCAGATTACCTCCCGGAAGGCGTGCCGGCGGGCGCGGCCCGACTCGTCGGCTCGGCCTTTAGCATTGGCGGCTGTCGTGGCTGAGAGCAATTACCGAGCGCGGTCGATGTGGCTCGACACTTTCGAGGGATCGCTCGAGCCTCGCCCCCCGCTGCCCGGCGACCGCGACTTCGACGTGGTCATCGTCGGGGGAGGCTTCACAGGGCTGTGGAGCGCCTACTACCTGCTGGGCCTCGACCCCGGTCTGCGGGTGGCGGTGATCGAACGCCAGGTCTGCGGTTTCGGCGCCTCGGGACGCAACGGCGGCTGGGCGGTCGGCGAACTGGGCGCCGGCATCGACAGGTACGCGGCGCTGGCCGATCTGCCGGCTTCGCTGCGGCTGGCGCGGGCGGTGTTCGACAGCGTCGACGAGATCGGCAGGGTGGCAGCCGCGGAATCCATCGAATGCGGATACCACAAGGGCGGCTGGATCCGGCTGGCCCGCAACCGCCCCCAAGCCGAACGCCTGGCTCTGAAAGTGCAGCACGATCACGGACTCGGACTCACCAGCGACGAGATCAGACTGCTCAGCGCCGCCGAGGCCCGCGGTTTCGCCAACGCCAGCGACGTGCGAAGCGGCCTCTTCTTCTCTGCGTGCGCGGCTCTCAATCCAGTGCAGCTGCTGCGGGGACTGGCTGAGGCGGTCGAGCGTCGCGGGGCGGCGATCTACGAGCTGACCGCGGCGGATGCCGTCGAGCAGGGCCGGGTGTCGACTGACCGCGGCATGGTGCGAGCCGACGTGGTGATCACCGCGACCGAGGCCTACACGCGAGACCTTAAGGGGCGCCGCCGTCAGATTCTGCCTGTGTATTCGCTGATGGTCGCCACCGAGCCGCTGCCGCAGTCGCTGTTCGACGAGATCGGCCTGGCCGACCGGCCCACCTTCAACGATTCCCGCTACATGGTGACCTACGGTCAGCGGACCGCCGATGACCGCATCGCCTTCGGCGGCAGCGGAGTGCCGTATCTGTACGGCTCGCGCGTCTCTGAAGCGTTGGAGCGTCACGCCCGGTCGCATCGGCGCATCCGTGACGCGCTGGTGGAGATGTTCCCGGTGTTGGCGCAGGCCCGGTTCACTCATCGCTGGGGCGGGGTGCTGGGCATAAGCCGCAGCTGGACCCCGTTCGTGAACTACGACCGTTCCACGGGCCGCGCCGAGGCGGGCGGTTACGTGGGGGAGGGTGTGGCGCCCTCGAATCTGGCGGGACGCACTCTGGCGGAGCTGATCACGGGCAGCGAATCCGAGCGGGTGGAGCTGCCGTGGGTGGGGGCGAGCCAACGCCGCTGGGCGCCCGAGCCGTTGCGCTGGCTGGGAGTGCGCGGCAGCCGAGCGGTACTGGCCCGCGCCGACAGCTACGAGTACCGCACCGACCGCGAAGCTGCAGCAGCGCTGGCCCTCTACCGCAAACTGCGCCACGGCTGACACGGCTGACACGGCTGGAACATCTGACACGCCCGCAAGCTCAGTGGCCCGCGGCCGGCGCAGCTGCGAGCTTCGGACGGGCAGGTCCTCAGCCGGCTCGACCGTCGAGGGGATAGTTTGGGCTCATGGCCTCCAACGCTGAACTGGCTCGGCGCTATGCCGAGGCGCTTCCCAGCTTTCTTCGTCCTCTCTACCGGGATCCTGTCTCGATAGACCGCGGCGAGGGCGGCTACGTGTGGGATGTGGAAGGCGCCCGTTATCTGGATTTCTTCGGCGGGGTGCTCACCACCATGATCGGCCATGCCGAACCAAGCGTCGTGGCGGCAGTCCAGCAGCAGGCGGCCAAGGTGATGCACACCTCGACGTTGTATCTCAACGAGCCGATGATCGCTTTCGCCGAGGAAGTCGCCCGCGTGTCCGGGATCGACGACGCCAGGGTTTTCTTCTTGCCTTCGGGCAGCGAAGCCAATGACGCCGCCCTGCTTCTGGCCACCGTCTACCGCGGTTCCAACCAGATTCTGGCGATGCGCAACTCCTATCACGGTAGGACGTTCTCGACTCAGGCGATCACCGCTCAGCGCAGCTGGTCGTCCACTAGCCACTCGGGTCTCAACATCACTTACGTGCATGGCGGTTACCGGCTGCGAAGCCCTTTCAGGCATCTCGACGACGACGCCTACACCAGCGCTTGCGTGGATGATCTGGTGCAGCTCATCGACATGACCACTGCCGGCGACGTGGCTGCCATGATCGCTGAGCCGATCCAAGGGGTGGGCGGTTTCACGGTCCCGCCCGACGGGTTCTTCGGGGCTATGGGCAAAGTGCTTTCGGCGCACGGCATCCTGTTCATCTCCGACGAGGTTCAGACCGGCTGGGGCCGCACCGGCGAGCATTTCTGGGGATATGAGGCGCACGGGATAGTCCCGGATCTGCTGACTTTCGCCAAAGGCGTCGGCAACGGCATCACTTTGGCAGGGGTGGTCGCCAGGGCTGAGATATTCGACCGGATCAACGCTTTGCAGTTCTCCACTTTCGGCGGCAACCCGCTTTCGGTTGCCGCGGGCCGGGCCACTCTGGCGAAGGTGCTCGCCGACGACTTGCAAGGCAACGCTCTGGTCATGGGCAGGCGCCTCGCCGATGCGCTGGCGCCGGCAGTGGAGCGCTACGACTGGGTGGCTGAGATGCGCGGCCGGGGATTGATGCTGGCTTTGGAGTTCGTGCATCCCGGATCCGTCGAGCCCGACTTGGCGCGCTCCGCGGCAGTGCTCGAAGGATGCAAGGAGCGGGGTCTGCTGATCGGCAGGGGCGGCCTTTACGGCAACGTGGTCAGGATCACTCCCATGCTGAATGTCACCGCCGACGAAATCGACGAAGGCGCCGAGGCTCTGCTGGGAGCGCTCGCCGCAGCCGACGTCTAGAGTCCGGGGGAACAGGCGAGCCGACAGCTGGCGCGCCCCAGAAGTGCGGGCTGGTGAGAGCCCGTAGCGTCTCGGCGTCTGGCGCCTCAGGAGGCGTCCGCTGCTAGATGCGAAGTGGCGCCGCATCCCAGCACCCTCAGGAAGGCGCCCGCCCGCGGCTTGGGATAGAAGAAGCTCGACTTGGGGGGCATCCTGCCCGCTTCGTCGGCGACTGTCAGCAGTTCGTCGACTGACAGCGGATACATGACGAAACCGACACGATCAGAGGTGTCGCAGCAGCTGATCAGCTCAGACAGGCCCGCGGTGTCCGGCACATAATCGACGCTGCCGGTGGCGGCCAGCTCATCGGCGCCGAGCACAGGATCGATCACCTGACGCCGCAACCGGTCGACGTCCAACGCACCCAGCGCACCCTTCGTCGAATCTGCCGACGGCAGAGTGAGGCGATGCCATCCCCCGGCGCCGTAGACGCCTACCTCGCCGCGATGGCGCGGACGGGCGTCCTCGGCGTTGCGCACCCGCTCCAGCGCCCCGCCGCGGACGCCGATCTGCGATTTCATCGACCTCAAGCACTCCTCATGATTCTGATGATTCTGCAAGGACACCGCACGATGGTATGCCTCAACGTGCAGCTGACTGTGCGGAAACACTGCTGCCAGCGTGCGGGCCAGCAGAGTATTGGCAGGCTGTCTGAGCCGTGCCCGCTGCGCCGCTGCGGAGCGGTGATGCCCGTCGGCCACATACAGGTGCTTGCCTTCGATGGCTGCGAGGATGCGGCCGTTCAGCTCCTCGGGGACCGTCCAGATTTGGTGTTGCACCAGATCCGAGCCGAACTCCAAGTCCGGCGTCGCCGCAGCTGCCGCTTCATCCAGCAAAGCCGCATACTCGGAGTCCGCCCAGGCTCTCACTGTGAGAGCCACGGGATGCGAGGTGGCGCCCACGCCCAGCAGATGCTCGGTCAGCAACTCGGTGCGGTCCTCTCGCACGTTCTCGTGTATGCGGATGCGCCCGTCGACGAAGCCGTCGAGTGACGCTGTGCAGATGATGCCGGTCTGTGAGCCGCGCGCGTGGGTCAGTCGATACAAGTGAAGGGCTGCTCGCCCGATAGGCGCGAAAACCGCAGCGTCCATAAGTCTGGTCAGGGCGTCGGCGCCAGATGCGACCAGCCGGTAGATCGAGAGATCGTCATCGCCGATCATGTCTTCGCTGCTGCGAGTGACGTTGACGTAGCTGTACGGGTTGGCCTCAATGATCGTGCGGCGCTGGCCCGCGGTGAGGTTGTCGTAAGCGCGGCTGACCACCCTTTCAGCCCATTCCGGCTTCACGAGCCAGCCCGCGTAGGGCGCCAGCAAAGGCTCGGCGCTCACAGATCGCGTCCGGCGGCCGAGCGTGCGGGGGCGCCGGCTGCGCTCAGGCGGTGCGCGGCTGCGGCTTGAGCGGTCTGTGAGCGCAGTGAACTAGAGCGGGAATGGCGACATTGTGACATGAGGAACTCTCATTTGCCCGCGCGCTTTCGCAGCGGCCGAGTGAACAGGGGCGCCGCAGCGTCTGTGCGGGCGGGGCTGCGGTCCGAGCGGTTTGTGGGCGTAGCGCGCTCTAGCAGGAACAGCACCGTTGCAACATGAAGACATCTCATATATTAGCGCCCTCCATCAGTGCCCGCTGGAGTGTTCCGCGGCTGGGAACACCGTGACCTTCATCACGTCGGGATGCGCTCTCAGGGCTTCCAGCAGATGCTCGCTGATCTCGCCGGCTACATCGATGGTGGCTGCCGCGGCGACCGAACCGGCGAAGATCCGGTTGCTCATGTTGGCCACGTTGATGTCGCCGCCGCGCAGTTCTTGCAGCACCGAGGCCAGCACGCCCACGCGGTCGTAGTGCCGCACGCTCAGGGTGGCGGTGCGGCGCGGAGCCTGCTCGAGGTTGACGCAGTCGACTATCGAGCCGGTCCGGTAATGCTCGATCAACTCGACGGCGCCTTCGGCCACGGCCTCCTGGGCTTGCTGTGTCGAGGCGCCGACGTGGTGAGTGACCGTCACTTTGGGGTGGCGCGCCAGCGCAGAGTCGACCGGTCCGGCGCCTGCTGAGGGTTCGTCGGCGAACACGTCGATGCCGGCGCGCATGTCGGTGGAGTCGAGAGCCTCGATCAGGGCTTCTTCGTCCACGACATCGCTGCGCGAGGTGTTGATGAGCACTGCGTCGGGCTTCATCTGCGACAAGAACTCGGCGTCCACCATCGCTGCAGTGGAGGCGTCGGCGGGCACATGCAAAGAGACGATGTCCGATGCGGCGAGCACTGCTCGAAGGTCGGCCAGAGGCGAGACGCCGATCTCGGCCATGCGCCGGCGCACCGCTTTGCTGCGAGGCTTGTCTTCTGTGACGATCCTCAGGCCGCAGGCCGCGGCGCGTTGCGCCGCCTCCAAGCCGATGGCGCCCATGCCGATGACGCCGAGCGTGGTTCCGTGCAGGCCGCGGGCTCTGCTGTAAGCCTTCTTGTTCCATCGGCCGGCTTTCGCGTCGGCGCTGGCGGGGGCGATGTGACGGTCGATGGACAAGATCAGCCCCAGCGTCAGTTCGGCCACAGCGATGGCGTTGCGACCCGGGACGTTGCACACATACACGCCGAGCTCCGCGGCGCGGGCGCAGTCGATGGTGTTGACGCCGGCGCCGGCCCGCACTATCAGGCCCAGCTTGTCGCCCGCCTCGACGGCAGCTGCGGTCACCCGAGTGCTGCGCACCACCAGAACGTCGAAGCCGCCGACACGCCCGGGAAGGGTCTCGGCGTCAAGGCCGGGCTCGAGCACGCAGACGTCGCCGCTTGAGCGCAGCCGCTGCAGCGCAGTGTCCGACAAGCTGTCGGCGAACAGGATCCTCATGTGGCTACCATCGCAAAAATCTAGTAGGCAAGAACCATGCACAAACAAAAACCCGCCGAAAAGGCAGGCCCGCCCGGACGGGCCGCGAGCAAGCAGCGTCCGCAGACGAGCGCGCGCGGCGACGCCGCCGAGACCGTCGGCGGCGCTCGGGGCGCTCGGCTCGTCGTTAACGCCGGGGCGGCGCAGTGACTGAGGGCGGCGCCGTGCTGATGGACGGCAACCGGCTGAGAGACGAGATCGTCGCCGACCTGAACGCTCGGATCACCGCCGCCGGGAGGCCTGCGGTGTGCTTGGCGACTGTGCTGGTGGGCGACGACAAGCCCAGCCGGATATATGTCGCCAACAAGCAGCGCAAGGCCGCCGAGGCCGCCATGGAGTCCCGTCATGTCGAGTTGGATGCCGGCGCCTGCCAGTCCGAGGTAGAGCAGGCGGTGGCAGACTTGGCGGCTGATCCGGCGGTGCATGGAATCCTGGTGCAGCTGCCGTTGCCGGAGGGGCTGGATCCCGATGCGGTGCTGGAGTTGATCCCGCCCGAGAAGGACGTCGACGGCTTGACGCCCAGGTCCATGGGCAGGCTGGTCAGAGGACAGCAGGGTCATGTGCCGTGTACTCCGCTGGGGGTGATGCGACTGCTCGAGCGCTACGGGGTGGCCACCGCGGGCAAGCGCGCCGTCGTGATCGGGCGATCCACTTTGGTGGGGTTGCCGCAGGTGCTGCTGCTGGGCCGCAAAGGGGTGGACGCCACGCCGACGCTGGCTCACAGCCGCACCCCGGAACTGCGCGAAGTATGCCGAGGAGCAGACATCATCGTGGCTGCCGCCGGAATCGCTCGACTGGTGACAGGGGACTTCGTGCAGCCCGGCGCAGCAGTGATCGACGTGGGGATCTCGCGCACTGCGGACGGCATCGTCGGCGATGTGGACTTCGAAGCGGTTCAGCAGGTTGCCGGCGCCGTGACCCCGATGCCGGGCGGAACCGGGCCGATGACGATCGCCTGCCTGTTGCAGAACACGCTGGCCGCAGCCCGTATGCAGGGAGCGTTCCCAGCCGCCGCCGAAGCTTGATCCGACCCCCGGGACCCCCGCCGGACCCGCCCCCCTCGACCCCCCGCCGGACTCGCCCCCCGGCCGTCGGACTCGCCCCCCTCGCCCCCCGCCGAACTTCTGTCAGCAATCTGCTGCAGAGGAGTGAAACTTGCAGGTTGTTCGGCCCGGCACATTAACCGTAGATTTATTATCATATATTTCATATAATCTAATATGAGTTTCATGACGGGCGAGCAGCGAGTCTTGGCGCGGATGCGGCGACAGCATGGGCTCGTCTCTCGTTCTCAGGCCTTGGAAGCGGGCATGACGGGTCGTCAGATCGAGCGCCTGGTCCGCTCGGGCGTATGGGAACGCGCGGCCTGGGGCGTTTATCGTCACGAGGCTGTGCCGTCGACTGTTCGTTCGAGGCTGCTGGCGCTGTGCATGGCTCATGGTGCAGTGGCCAGCCATCGGTCTGCTGCGGCTCTTCACCCCATCGAGGGGTACAGGCTCGACCGTGTGGAGGTGGTCGTACCGTCGGGCAGAGCCCGGAGCATTCGCGGCGCTCGTCGCTACGAGTCGAGCCAGATGGGCCTGTTCAAGCCGGTTGAGCGTGATGGGATCCCCTGCACGCCGGTGGGCAGGACGGTGATAGACCTCGCTGCCGTCGTGAGTCGCCGCCAACTCGATCGCACTGTCGATGCGGTGCTCAGGGACGGGCAGCAGCGACTGTCGGATCTTTACGGAGTGCTCGTGTCGCATGCCCGGCGCGGGCGACGGGGCAGCGACGCTCTCCGCGCGTCATTGGCGGAGCGCTTCGACGACCACGCTGTGCCCCTCAGCGACTGGAGCCGTATGGTGGCCGATCTGCTGGCCGATGCCGGTCTCGAGCCCCCGGCGCTGGAGCATCGGGTGTGTCGGGCCGACGGGGCATTCGTGGCTCAAGTAGACCTCGCCTTCCCGAATCACCGAGTGGCGATCGAGTTGGACAGCGCGCGGTGGCACGACGACCGCGAGTCGTTCGTGCGCGACCGCCGTCGCCGTAACGAGGTCACACTCGCCGGTTGGACGGTTCTCAACTTCACTTGGAGCGACTACTCCGAGCATCCGGCGTCCCTCTGCGAGGCGGTCGCCCAAGCGCTTGCGGCGGCCGAGGCGAACTTCTGTCAGTAATCGACAGCAGAGGGGTGAAACTTGCAGGTTGTTCGGCCGACCGGATCACAAAGGGCGCGCAGCCGCGACGAGGAGCACGTCTAGCCGGCGAGCGAAGCGGACTGCCAGGCGGCGGTGGCGGCCACCTGGTTGAAAGTGAACACGTGCAAGCCTTCCACGCCGAGTCCGGTCATGTCGGGGCTCAAAGCCGCGAGGATCTGGTTCGGGTCGTAGCTCGATGCTGTCATCAGCTTGGCGGTGGCGGCGAGGTTCTTGCGCAGAAAACGCAGCGAAGATCCGACGCCCAGCCTGGCGCCCACCGTCAGCAGCTTGGCCCGATCCACGACCCCGGCCACCCCAAGATGCACAGGCAGCGTCAAACCTGCTGCTCGCTCGCCGCGCAGCCATCGGATGATTCGGCCCGGATCGAAACACATTTGGGTGCTGCAGTAGCCGGCCACGCCGGCCTCGGCCAGCAGCGACTGCTTGGCGTGCAGAGCTTGGTGCAACGCATGTTCGCCGATCAGCGGATGGCCGTGCGGATAGCCGGTGACGCCGATCGTGGCGAGTCCGTGGTCGCACTCCAGCAGGTGGCTCAGCAACCCGGCCGCATCGGGGTAGGCCCCGGGCGACTCGGCGTCGCCGCCCACCAAGAACATCGTCGTGAGCTCTGTCGACCGCAACCAGCCGGCCAGCTGCACAACCCTCTTGCGGTCGGGAATCAGCCGAGCCGAGACATGCGGAACAGCCTGATGCCCCGCCTGCAGCAACTGCTCTGTGATTTCGCGAGTGGCGTCCTGGCCTTTGGCGGCTGACACAGTCACTGACACCCTCGAGGCCGCCGGCAGCGCCGCGATCGCATCGTCGATGCTCTTCAGCGGGATCACCTCGAAAGTCAGCTGCGAGATCAGGCGCAGCCTCAGGTTGCGAGCGTCGGCAGTCTCCGACGGCGCCGCCGCCTCGCTCTCATCCAGGACGCGCCGCGGCCGCAATGCCATCAGTGCCGTCCCGGCCCGTGCTCAGCTGAGTCCGACGATGTTGCCGTCGGCGTCGATGTCGATGCTCGCCGCGGCAGGCGTCCGGCCCAGCCCCGGCATGGTGCGCATGTCGCCGCAGATCGGGTAGACGAAACCGGCCCCCACCGAGGCCCGCACCTCGCGCACGGGCAGCGTCCAACCCGTGGGAGCGCCTTTCAAAGCCGGATCCGACGAGATCGACAGATGGGTCTTGGCGATGCACACCGGCAGTCTCCCGAAGCCTGCGTCGGTGTAAGTGGCCAGCTGGGCTTCGGCAGTGCTGGAATATTCCACGCCGTCGGCGCCGTAGACCTTTGTGGCGACAGTCTCGATCTTGGATTTGAGCGAAGCCTCGTCGGGGTAGAGCACCGCGAACTCGCTCGGCTCCTCGGCGGCTTCGGCCACGGCCTCGGCCAGCGTCGCAGCGCCGCGTCCCCCGTCGGCGAAATGCGTCGTCACCGCGGATCTGGCGTCGAACTCGGCTGCGATCTCGCCGATGGCGGCGATGTCGGATTCGTGATCCCCGGGAAAGACGTTGATGGCCACCACGGGAGTGCAGCCGTGGATGCGCATGTTCTCGAGCTGTTTGCGCAGGTTGTCGCCGCCTTGATGCACTTCGTCGGGGTTCTCTGCGAGCAGCGCCTCGGGCAAGGGTCGCCCGGCCACGATCCGGTGCTTGCCCGAGTGGGCTTTCAAGCCTCTCACGGTGGCCACCAGCACCGCCGCGTCGGGGGCGAGCCCCGAATAGCGGCATTTGATGTTGAAGAAGCGCTCGGCGCCCATGTCAGCGCCGAAGCCCGCCTCTGTCAACAAGAAGTCCGAGGTGCGGATGCCCACTTGGTCGGCCACGATCGAGGAGTTGCCGGTTGCGATGTTGCCGAAAGGACCGGTGTGCACCAGTGCGGGCGTGTTCTCCAAGGTTTGCATCAGGTTGGGTTTGACGGCTTCGCGAAGGATCACCGCCATCGAACCGGCCGCCCCGATCTCTTCGGCTGTCACAGGGGCGCCGGCTTTGGTGTAGCCCACCACGATGCGTCCCAGCCGGGCTCGCAGGTCCTGCAAGCCGGTGCACAGCGCCAGAGCGGCCATCACCTCCGATGCGGCGGTGATGTCGAAGCCCGACTCTCTGGGCACGCCGTCGAGGCGCCCGCCGAGGCCCAGTGTGACGTTGCGCAGCGCCCGGTCGTTCACATCGAGCACCCTGCGCCAAGTGATGTTGTGGATGTCGAGGCCGGATTCGTTGCCGTGATAAAGGTGGGCGTCGACCATGGCCGAGCAGAGGTTGTGCGCCGCGGTCACTGCATGCATGTCGCCGGTGAGGTGCAGGTTGAAAAGCTCCATGGGCACGACCTGGCTGTAGCCTCCGCCTGCCGCTCCGCCCTTGATTCCGAATGTCGGGCCCATCGAGGGCTGGCGGATGGCGATGGTGGCGCTGCGCCCGATGTGCTGGAATGCCTGGCCCAAGCCCACGGTGGTGGTGGTCTTGCCCTCGCCGAGGGGGGTGGGCGTGATGGCCGACACCACCACGTAGCGGGCCCGTGGCCGGCCGGCGGAGGCCATCGCCTCGACCGCGTCGAGGCTGACTTTGGCGGCGCCTGTGCCGTAGGGCTCGAGCATGTCGGAGGGGATCCCGGCATCGCCGGCGATCTCCGCGAGAGGTTTCAAGTCGGCCCCGGAGGCGATCTCCAGATCGGTGGGAAACGGCATCGTCGCCCTTCCTTTCGGCTGTGTTCGTCGGGGGTGTGGTCAAGTCTCGCATGCGGCGAGCCGCGCTTGTGGCAGCGTCGAGCAGACAGGTAGCCTGATGTTCCACGATGCGGAACTATTCCACTGTGCGGAACCATAATGCGGCACGACCCCGATGCAGCCTGATCCCGCAAACTCGATCTCGCAAAGAGGCAACTAAATAAGAGGCTGAGCGGACAGGAGAGCCAACAGTGTCGGCACGCCGGCGAGCCGTGACCCAGCGGCGCTCGCTTTCGCAGCGAACTCCGGGGGGAATGACGCAGCTGCGACGTGACGGACTCGCATCTGTCCGCGCCTGCTATAAGGACTGGTTGTGAGCGATTTCCCATCCAATGCCAAATGCGTGGTCATCGGCGCCGGCATCGTCGGCAATTGCCTGGTAGGCCATCTCACCAAGCTCGGCTGGAGCGATCTGGTGCTCGTCGACAAGGGGCCGCTGCCCAACCCCGGCGGATCGACGGGTCACGCGTCCAACTTCATCTTCCCGGTGGACCACAACAAAGAGATGTGCCTCCTAGGGGTGCAGAGCGCCGACCAGTACCGCGAACTGGGCCTCTCGGTCGACTCCGGCGGCATAGAAGTGGCCCGCACCCGGCAGCGCATGGACGAGCTGCAGCGGCGCATGACCTCGGCCAAAGCCTGGGGGGTCGAGGCCCGGCTGCTGAGCCCCGAAGAAGTCGCCGAGTTGGTGCCTTTCGTGAACAGCGAGGTGATCCTGGGAGGCTTCTACTGCCCGTCGGTGTCGGTGGTGGATTCGCTGGAGACCGGCACGGTGATGAGGCGCCTGGCTGTTGACGACGGCTGCCGGGTGCTGGCCAACACCGAAGTGCTCGACATCGTCACCACGCCCGGTCCCAACCCCGGCGAGAGCCGCGTGTCGGCTGTGGTCACCAGCGCCGGCGTCATCGAGACCGAATACGCGGTGATCGCCTGCGGCGTCTGGTCCAACCGGATAGCCAACATGGCGGGCGCCAGCATTCCACTCGTGCCCGCAGTGCATCAGATGGCCGATGTGGGCCCGATCGACGTGCTCGCCCAGACGGGCAACGAGATCGGCTATCCGATCGTGCGGGACATGGACACTTTCTGCTATGAGCGTCAGAGCGCCGGTTCCATGGAAGTGGGCTCCTACGGCCACCGTCCGATCCTGCATCACCCTGACGACATCCCGTCCAACGAGGAAGCGGCCCTGTCACCCACAGAAATGCCGTTCACCCCCGACGACTTCGACCCTCAGATGGAGCAGGCCATCGAGCTGATGGACATGCTCGGCGACGCCGAGATCAAATACGCCATCAACGGGCTGCTGTCGTTGACGCCCGACGCCATGCCGTGCTTGGGCGAGGTGCCAGAGGTGCGCAACCTCTGGGCGGCCGCGGCGGTCTGGGTCAAGGAAGGTCCGGGCATGGCGCAGGCGGTGGCCGAATGGATGACTTTCGGCTACCCCAGAGTGATCGACGTCCACGGCGCCGACATCGCCCGCTTCTATCCCGAGGAGCGCTCAGAAGAGCACATCTGGGCCCGCGCCGGCGAGCATTTCAACAAGACCTACGGCATCGTTCATCCCGCGGAGCAGTGGGAGAGCCGCCGCAACCTGCGGGTGGGCCCGTACTTCTCACGCCAGCAAGAGCTGGGCGCTTTCTTCTTCCAGGCCCGCACCTGGGAGCGCCCCCAGTGGTACGAGAGCAACGCGGACTTGCTGCAGCGATACGACCTCGGCGAGCGCGAGGTCGAATGGGACAACCGCTGGTGGAGCCCGATAGGCAACGCCGAGCATCTCAACCTGAGAGAGAACTGCGGGCTGGTCGATCTGAGCGCTTTCCAGATATTCGAGCTGAACGGCCCGGGCGCGGTCGCATACGCCGAACGGCTGGCGGTGAACAGAGTCGCCGTGGCTGTCGGTCGCAGCGTCTACACGCCGTGGCTCACCCCCGACGGAGGCTTCCATTCGGATCTGACGATGATGCGCACAGCCGAGGACCGCGTGCGGATCGTGACCGGCGTTTTCGACGGCGGGCGGGACAGTTTCTGGGCGCGGCGCCATATGCCGACCGACGGGTCGGTGACCTTCACGGACATCACCGGCGACATCACCACTCTGGGGCTGTGGGGGCCCAAGGCGCCCGCGGTGCTGGCAGCGGTGTGCGACGCCGACTTGAGCCAGGCCGGGTCGCCTTACGGGTCGCTGCGCGAGGTCGAGCTCGACTGCGTCGCCGGCGCCGCCCCGGTGAGGGCCACGCTGTTTCGCATCTCGTATGTGGGTGACGCCGGCTGGGAGATCTACCTGAGCACCGCGGACGGCCCGGCGGTGTGGGACGCTCTGATGAGGGTCGGCGCCGACTTCGGGCTGAGGCCTGCGGGCGGCGCCGTCTACGGCACTTCCGGGCGCCTCGAGAAGGGCTACCGGCTGATGGGCGCCGAGCTCGAGAGCGAATACAACCCGCTGGAGGCGGGCCTGGCGAGGCCGCGCGTGAAAGAGGCGGACTTCATCGGCAAGGAGGCGTACCTCAAAGCCAGAGCGGCCGGCGAGCCCGAGGTGCGGATGTGCGTGCTCACAGTCGAGGACCTGCACGACTCACGGGGCCGCGAGCGCTACATGCAAGGCGGCAACGAACCGATAGTCACTCCCGACGGCGAGCGCATCGTCGACTCGCACGGGCGCGTCTCCCGTGTCACCAGCGCGGGCCCCGGGCCGTCGGTCGGCAAGCATCTGCTGATGGCTTATCTGCCTGCGGAGCTGGCGTCGCCGGGCACGCGGCTCGGGGTCGTCTACATGAACGAGACCTTCGACGTGCGAGTGGCGGGCACAGGCGCAGTGTTCGATCCCGACGACTCCCGCATGAAGGAATAGACGGCGCAGCGCATGCGGATTCTGTGCTGCATCAAACGGGTGCCCGCCCCCGGCGCCAGGATCAACGTCAGCGCCGACGGCTCGAGCGTGGACGCAGCGCATCTCGGCTTCACCACCAGCCCTCACGAGGAGTGCGCCGTGGAGGAGGCGGTGCGGATCACCGAGCGCGGCGGCGGCGAGGTCACCGTGCTCACCGTCGGTGGCGCCGAGGCCGGAGAGCAGCTGCGTTACGCGGCGTCGGTGGGGGCGCATCGAGGCGTGCTCGTGCTGACCGACGGGTCGCCTTGGGATCCACAGCGCACGGCCCGAGCCTTGACAGCGGCCGTCGAGTCGCTCGAAGCCGCCGACGGCGCTTTCGATCTGATTCTGTTCGGCAATGAGTCGGCCGACTCGGGCGGTTTCCAGGTGGGAGTGCGGGTCGCTTGCGCGCTGGGCCGCGCCGTAGTCAACGGCATCAAGGGGATCGAACTGTCGCAGGGAGAAGCCCGGCTGCGGGCCCGGCGCGAGATCGAAGGGGGCTTCGAGGTCTACGAACTCGGCCTGCCTGCCGTGCTGGGGGTGAAGGAGGGACTCAACCTGCCCCGCTATCCCACCATGCGCGGACGTCTCGCCTCCAAGAAGCTGGAGATCGCCACTTTGGCGCCAGACAGCAGCGCGGGCGGGCAGAGGCTGCGGCGGCTGCATCGCCCGGTCGAGACGGTTTCTGACACTGCGATCCTCGGTCAAGGCGCCGACGCCGCTGCGGCGGCTGTGGACGCGATCGCAGAACTGGGGCTGGTGTGATGCTGCTGGTGCTGATCGAGCATGACCGCGGAGTCGTCGGCGCGCCCGCTCTGGAGGCGCTGACTTTCGCGCGTGGTCTGGCAGCCGGGATGGACGCCGACTGCTGCGGCTTGATGATCGGGGCGGGCGAGACCTCAGCCGGGCGGGCCGCCGCGTCGCTCGGAGCTCACGGCGCCGCGAGGCTCTACACCGTGGAGCATGAAGTGCTCAGCGATTTCGGCCCCGAGGCGTGGGGCGAGTCCCTCGCTCAGGCGGTCGCAGCGCTGCAGCCCGCAGCCGTGCTGGCATGCGGCAGCGAGCGCGGCAACGAAGTGATGGCCCAAGCGGCGGCTCGCCTCGATCTGCCGTTCGCCGCCAACTGCATCGCTGTCACCGCTCCGGCGCCGCCGGCGACCGCAGGAACCGAAAATGGGGGAGGTTCGTGGTCGGTGACACGCGTCCAGTGGGGGGGATCGCTGCTGGAGGACGCCGACCTGGCGCCGGGCGCGCAGAACGAGGCTGCGTTCTTCTCCTGCGCCTTGCACACGGTGGCGCCTGCTCCGCTGGATCCGCCGCCCGGAGCGCCGGAGATGCTGCCGGTGGCTGTGGAACTCGACGCCGAAATGTCCCGCACGGTGGTTGCAGACCGAGTTGTGCTGGAGGCGGGCGTCACCTTGCCGACGGCGCCCGTGGTGGTGGGAGGCGGACGCGGTGTCGGCTCAGCCGA
The DNA here is from genome assembly GCA_026708645.1 of Acidimicrobiaceae bacterium. Taxonomy (GTDB): domain Bacteria; phylum Actinomycetota; class Acidimicrobiia; order Acidimicrobiales; family Aldehydirespiratoraceae; genus Aldehydirespirator. The sequence goes on from JAPOUM010000001.1 coordinate 128,286, forward strand.
AGGTTTCGCAGTGCTGGAGGAACTGGCCGAACTGCTCGGAGGCCGGGTCGGCTGCAGCCGGGCCGTCACCAACAACGGCTGGCGCCCGCATTCTGACCAGGTTGGTCAGACCGGCACGCGCATCGCCCCTGAGCTCTACATCGCCGCAGGTATTTCAGGAGCAGTCCAGCACTGGGTGGGCGCCATGGCCTCCAAACACATTCTGGCTGTCAACACCGACCCCGAAGCGAACATGGTCGCCAAAGCGGATTGGGCGGTCGTCGGAGACCTGCACGAGGTGATCCCGGCGATCACAGCCGAGATCCGTCGCCGCCGAGCCCAGTGATCTCAGCAATCCCAGAGATCACGGCGATGCTGAAGCCGATGGCGGGGCGGCGAGGCCGAAAGTGACCGTCCAGTCGATTGAACGCTCGTTCGCGTTGATGAGAGTCTTGGCGCTGGGGCCGATGGGCGTCACAGAACTGGCCGAACGAGTGGATCTCCCCAAGAGCACAGCGGCTCGACTTCTGGCGGCATTGGAGGCCGAGCAGGCAGTCGAGCAGACCGAGGCGGGCGGCGAATACCGGCTGGGGCCTGGCCTGATCGACTTGGCGGGTTCGGCGCCGCGAGGCCGCAATCTGGTGGCAGCGGCCCGGCCTCATCTAGTCGAGTTGGCCGAGAGCCTCGACGAGGTCACGGGGCTTTCGATCGTCGAAGGCAGCCGGGTCTATTACCTCGACCAGACCGAGTCGTCGTCCAATGTGCAGGTGCGCGACTGGACCGGAGAATACGCTCCGCTTCACGCAGTGCCGTCGGGTCTGGTGATTCTGGCGCAGCAGCCGACTGAGGTGATCGACAAGTATCTGGCCTCTCCGCTGGTGAAATGCACGCCCTGGACCGTAACCGACCCTGGCGAGATCAGGGATCGCCTGAGTCAGGCGCGAAGCCTCGGCTACGCCTGGGTTTATGAGGAGTTCGCCGCGGATCTCAATTCTGTGGCCGCTCCCATATTCGAGGAGGGCAGCGGGGTGGAAGCTGCTCTGCACGTCCACGGGCCTGCATACCGGTTCCCGAATCCCGACAACACGCATGACATCGGCATGGCTGTGATCGAGGCCGCCCGCCGTCTGGCGATGCAGTTGTCGGACTGAGAGAGCGCGGGCAGGTGAGAATTCGGCGCTTCGCGACGGCGAGACTCTCGCGGTCGCCGGTTGAGATCTGAGGGCTGCTCAGACAGCGGCCTCGCTGGCGCAGCGACGCCGACGGCACTGCTGATGGCTCGGCCTCTAGGCGGACAGTCGAGCGGGCGCCAGCAGCGACGCCACCCTCGCTGCGGCTGCGGATGTGTCCACCCGATCGGTGTCGCCGCTGGCGCGCTCGGTCAACTCGACTGCGCCGTCGGCGGCCGCTCTGCCGGCAGTGATCCGCCAAGGAATGCCGATCAGCTCCGAGTCAGCGAACTTCACGCCTGCTCGAGCGTCGCGGTCGTCCAGCAGGACTTCGCAGCCCTGTTCGCGCAACTCGGCGTAGAGCCGTTCAGCAACAGCCACAGCAGATTCGTCGCGCATGCTGGCGACTGTGATCACCACCTCATAGGGCGCCACCGGCACCGGCCAGATCAGGCCGCGGTCGTCGTGATGGGCTTCGGCCACAGCAGCCACCGCCCGGCCTATGCCGATGCCGTAGGAGCCCATGTTGACGGCGCGTTCGATGCCTTCGGCGTCAAGCACAGTGGCGCCCATGGCTTCGGCGTAGCGCCGGCCCAGTTTGAAGATGTGGCCCGTCTCGATGCATCGCAGCACCTCCAAGGGCTGCCCGCATTCCGGACAGGGTTCCCCGGCCGACACTTCCCGCAGGTCGAGCCACCGCCCCACGGAAATGTCGCGTTCGACGTCCACGCCTCGGTAGTGCCAGTCGTCGCTGTTGGCGCCGGTCGCCAGATCGCGCCGGCCGTGCAGCGCATGGTCGGCCAAGACCGGCAGGCCGGTGACTCCGACCGCTCCCAGCGAACCCGGATGCGCGCCCAGATGCTCGAAAGTCTCGGCGGGTTCGGCTGCACGGACCTCCGCTGCGCCGGTGCTGTCGGCGAGCTTCTGCAGGTTCAGGCGATGATCGCCTCGCAGCAGCACCAGCGTCACCGACCCGTCGATCACCATCACCATCGTTTTGATCTGCCGATGAGCCGGAGCGCCGCCCTGCACTGTCTCGAGAGCGGCGATGGTGCGCACCCCCGGGGTGGCGAAACGCTCCAGCTCTGCGGACTCGGCGTCTTGCACCGGAGCGACCCTCGAAGTGGCTCGTTCCACGTTGGCGGCGTAACCGCAGGCCCTGCAGCAGGCGACGTCGTCCTCGCCGGCAGGCGACGGAACCATGAACTCCACCGACCCGGCGCCGCCCATCATCCCCGACGACGCTTGCACGGCCAGCGCGTCCAGCGAGAGACGCTCGAAGATGCGGATGTACGCCTCACGATGGAGTTCGAAAGCGTGATCGAGGCCTGCGTCGTCGAGATCGAACGAGTAGCTGTCTTTCATGGCGAACTCGCGCACCCGCAAAAGGCCCGATTTGGGGCGGGGCTCGTCACGGAACTTCCACTGGATCTGATACCAGATCTGCGGCAGCGACTTGTAGGAGGCGACCTCGCGGGCGATCTCGCTGAACACCTCCTCATGAGTCATGCCCAGCGCCAGATCGGCTTCCTTGCGGTCCCGGAAGCGGAACATTTCCGGGCCGACCGAGTCCCAGCGCCCCGAGCGCTGCCAGATCGAGGCGGGATGCATCGCCGGCAGCAGGAACTCTTGAGCGCCTATCTCCTCCATGCCTCGGCGCACGATGTTCTCGACCTTGTCGTGTACTCGCAGCCCCAAAGGCAGCAGCGAATAGTGGCCGGCGTGAAGTTGACGGATGAAACCGCCGCGCACCAGCAGCTTGTGGCTGGCGGCTTCGGCGTCGGCGGGAGCGTCACGCAGGGTCGGGATGAACAGTTGCGACCATCTCATGCGATGTCCACGGTATAGCGCTGATCCAATGCCCGAGCGTCATCCTCGACGAGGCCGTTGAATGCACGCTGACGACCTCGCGGCTGTCCGACGCCTCCGTCGCGGGGCCTGAAGCTGGCTCGGATCAGTTCGGCGTCGCCGCGGTGTGGTAGCTTCGTTGGCGGTGAACCGCAAGGCCGGCCGACCCGGCAAGTCCCGCACACCTCACGAACAGCGGCTGCCGCGGCTCACCACCCCGATGGTCCGCGAAGGGGGCCGACTGCGCCCCGCGGGCTGGGATGAAGCCCTCGAACGGGCGGCGACAGGCTTCAGCGACGTGATCAGCCGCCACGGGCCGGAGAGTTTCGGCATGTTCAGCTGCTCGAAAGCCACCAACGAGATGAATTACGCGGCGCAGAAGTTCATCCGCGCGGTCATCGGATCCAACAACATCGACTCCTGCAACCGAACTTGACACGCTCCTTCCGTCGTCGGTCTGGCGACAGTGTTCGGCGTCGGAGGCGGAACCTCCTCGTATCTGGAGACACAAGAGGCCGCTGTGATCCTGCTGTGGGGCTCCAACGCCCGTGAGGCGCACCCCATCTTCTTCCATCACGTCCTGAAAGCGCTCGACAGCGGCTCGCGCATGTACGTCATCGATCCCAGGCGCACCTCTTCGGCCAAGTTCGCCGACCGTTGGCTGGGCATCTCGGTCGGCGCCGACATCGCCCTGGCCAACGCCATGGGCCGCGAGATCATCGCCGCGGGTCTGCACGACCGTGATTTCATAGCCCGCGCCACCAGCGGCTTCGAGGCCTACGAAGCTCATGTCGAGTCTTTCACGCTCGACTACGCCGCCGAAGCGACCGGAGTGCCCGCTGCCGCCGTGCGCGACTTGGCGCACGCCTACGCCTCTGCGCCCACCGCTCAGATTCTTTGGACGCTGGGCATCACCGAACACCACAACGCGGTCGACAATGTGGTGTCGCTGTGCAACCTGGCTCTGCTGACCGGCCATGTGGGACGCCGCGGCTCGGGGCTGTGTCCGCTGCGAGGGCAGAACAACGTTCAAGGCGGCGGCGACATGGGGGCCATACCCAACAGGTTCCCGGGATTCCAAGATCTGACAGACCCGGCGGTGCGGGCACGCTTCGAGGCTGCCTGGGGCGCAAAGCTCAACGGCGTGCCCGGCAAGCATCTGACGCTGATGTTCGAGGCCATGGCCGCAGGCGAGCTGCGAGCCTGCTATGTGATCGGCGAGAACCCGGCGGACTCTGAAGCCGACGTGGAGCACGCCCGCAGGCTGATGGCCGACCTGGACATCCTGGTGGTGCAGGACATCTTCATGACCCGCACCGCCGAGATGGCCGACGTGGTGCTGCCCGCGTCGCTGGCCTGGGCCGAGTCCGAAGGCACCGTCACTTCCAGCGAGCGGCGGGTGCAGCGGGTCCGCGCGGCCGTGCCGCCCCCGGGGCAGGCGCGCCACGACATCGACATCCTCGCCGATCTGGCTCGTCGCCTCGGCTTCGATTGGGGTCGTCCCAGCGCCGAAGACCTCTGGGAGGAGGTCAGGTCTCTGTCGCCGATGCATGCCGGCATGTCCTGGGAACGTCTCGAAGCATCCGGCGGACTGCAATGGCCTTGCCGCAGCGACGATGATCCGGGGACGGAGTTCCTGCACGGCTGGCTGTGGGCCGACGACTTGTGCGGCCACGATCCGGCGCCTTTCAGCATCACGCATCACGCCCCGCCGGCGGAGCAGCTCAGCGACGAATTCCCGTTGCGCCTCACCACCGGCCGGGCGCTGGACTCCTACAACACCGGGGTTCAGTCGCGCGGCTACGTCTCGCCGATCCGCTACGGCGACGCCATCGACGTCAACCCGTCAGACGCGGCGGGACTCGGCGTCGCCGACGGCGAGCGGGTGCTGGTCAGCTCGCCGCGCGGCTCGGTGGAGATGAAAGTGCGGATCCAGCCCGACATCCCCGCCGGATTGGCGTTCACGACCTTCCATTTTCCGGAGCTGGTCGACACCAACGTCTTGACCAACGACGAATGGGACCGGCGTTCGGGCACTTCGGAGTTCAAGGCTGCGGCCATCAGAATAGCCAAACTCGATTCTGGGAACGGTTCCGAGCATGACCCGGCCCGAACTCTGGAGCGAGCCCGCGATCGCGCCACGGCTTGATCCGCTTGCACTGCTCGGACTTCTCGCACTGCTCGGGCACTCGGGTCCTCGGGCTGCGCCGACGGGTGAATGACTGACATTCATCTGGGCGCCGAGCGGGCGAGCGAGCCCGAGATCGCTGCCGTGGACGCGGCGCTGCGCGCCGCCGGAGCGGATCCGGTGGTGATCCGCGAAACCGAGCGGCTCTACACGTCCGGCAACGCCCGCCGCCGCCGGCGCCGCCATTTTCTGCTGCCGGCTCTGCACGCTCTGCAGAACACATCCGGATGGATCAGTCCGGGCGGCATCAACTATGTGGCCGAAGTCCTCGATGTGCCGCCCGCGGAGGCTTTCGGCGTGGCCGGCTTCTACGACCTGTTCCGTACCGAGGCGCCCTGCTGCCAAGACGACACCTTCCATGTCTGCGTCGACTCCCCGTGTCGGATCTCAGGCGCCGACGACTTGGCCGCTCAGCTCCGCGCCGAGGGCAAGCAGGTGCGTCAGGGACCGTGCCTGGGCCAATGCGAGCGGGCGCCGGCGCTGTTCGTTCAAGGCGCCGGCGGGCGCCCCGATCACGTGCCCGCTGACGGCACTGTCGCTCGCGTCGATCCCGAGAGCCGCTCGGGCCGTTGTCTCGCCTCGGATCGCGTGCCCGCTGACGGCGCCTCCGACAGCGTCGCCCGCGAAGCTGCTGAAGGAGCTTCCGGCAATGCAGACGCCGGGGCGCGCCGCGGCGGCTTGTTCGAGTTGCCGCAAGCAGGGGATGCTTCGCTGAGGCTGCTGCGACGCGTCGGCGTGGCCGATCCCCGCAGTCTGGACTCCTACCTAGCCTGCGGCGGCTTCACAGCGCTCAGGCGGGCGGCCGAACTGGGCGCTGAGGCGGTGCTGGAGCAGGTGGCCGCCTCAGGGTTGTCGGGCCGGGGAGGGGCAGCATTCCCCACCGGGGTCAAATGGCGCGCCGTGGCCGACGAGACCGCGTCGCGCAAGCATCTGGTGGCCAACTGCGACGAGTCCGAGCCGGGCGCTTTCAAGGATCGCATCTTGATGGAACGCGACCCGTTCGCCCTGGTGGAGTCGATGACCATCGCCGCATTGGCCACTGGAGCGACTCATGGATGGATCTACATCCGCGGCGAGTATCCGCTGGCCGCTGCCCGCCTGCGGAGCGCCATCGACGCAGCCCGTGACGCGGGCCTGCTCGGCCTCGACGCCGCCGGCACCGGGCGCCGATTCGACATCGCCGTCTGGCGCGGGGCCGGCGCCTACATCTGCGGCGAGGAGACGGCGCTGTTCAACTCGCTGGAAGGCTTCCGCGGGGAGCCGCGCAACAAGCCGCCGTACCCCACCAGCCACGGACTCTTCGGAGAACCCACGGCCGTCAACAACCCTGAGACGCTGCTCAACGTGCTCGACATCGTCAATGACGGTCCCGACGCCTACCGCAGCAGAGGCACCGATACTTCACCGGGCACCAAACTCTTCTGCGTGTCTGGCCGGGTCGGGCGCGCAGGCCTCTACGAGGCGCCTTTCGGGATCACTCTCGGTGAACTGCTCGATCTAGCCGGGGGAGTCACCGGCAGCGGCGAACTGCGAGCTGTGCTGATGGGCGGCGCGGCCGGTTCGTTCGTCGGGCCCGAATCGCTGAGTCTGCCGCTCACCCTGGAGGACGCCCGAGCAGCCGGCGCCACTCTGGGCGCCGGGGTGGTGATGATCTTCGACACATCCGTCGACATGGCCGACGTGGTGGTGCGCATCGCAGAATTCTTCCGCCACGAGTCGTGCGGACAGTGCGTGCCGTGCCGGGTGGGAGCGGTGCGCCAGCACGAGACGCTGCTGCAGATGCAGCAGCGGGGCTCGCTGTCGCCGCAGCGTCGAGCGCTCATCGACGACATCGCCGAAGCGATGGTCGACGCATCGATCTGCGGTCTGGGCCACACCGCGGCCTCGGCGGTGCGCTCCGCTCTGGATCTCGGACTGATAGCGTCGGCGCCGCTGCCATGAGCGACGCCGCCCCCCGTCAGACTGCCGGCAGCGGCGCCTGCTCCGGTGACGCTGACGACGCAGCCACCGTCGAAGCGTCGGTCACGATCACCGTCGACGACCGGCGCGTGTCGGTGCCCGAAGGCGCCACGATCGGTGCGGCCTGCGTCGCTGCCGGGGTGGACACGCCGACGCTGTGCTGGGCCGAGAACCTCACCCCGGTCAACGTCTGCCGGGTCTGCGTGGTCGAGCTCGAAGGCTCGCGGGCGCTGGTCCCGTCGTGCTCGCGCGCCGCCGACGAAGGCATGGTGGTGCACACCGACACGCCGCGTGTGCGTCACAGCCGCCGCATGGTGCTGGAGTTTCTGGGCTCGGGCGTCGATCTCAGCCAAGCCGACGACCTGAATCATTGGATCGACGTCTACGGCGCCGACTGCGACCGTTACAGCGCCGACGGCTATGAAGCGGCCCGGATCGACGAGCCTGTCAAGATCCAGGACGAGCTCTACATCCGCGACTACTCCAAATGCGTCCTGTGCTACAAATGCGTCGAGGCTTGCGGTGACGACGCTCAGCACACTTACGCCATCGCAGTCTCGGGCCGGGGCTTCGACGCGCGGATATCCACCGAGTTCGATGTGGCTCTGCCGGATTCGGCGTGCGTCTACTGCGGCAACTGCGTGGCAGTGTGCCCCACGGGAGCTTTGCAGTTCAAGACCGAGCACGACCTGCGCCAGGCCGATCGCTGGAGGCCCGACGAGCAGTCGGTGACTCGCACGGTCTGCTCCTACTGCGGGGTGGGATGCAACCTCGAGCTGCACGTGCAAGACGAGCGCATCGTCAAAGTGACCTCCCCGTCGGATCATTCGGTCACCAGCGGCCATCTCTGCATCAAGGGCCGCTTCGGCTGGCAGTACGTCCACGGCTAGTCGGCGCCCTTTCACACCGGCGCAGCCGCCGTCCCCGAATCCCGAGTCGAGTAGGATCGAACGCCATGACGCCTGATCTCTCACTGCTCGCAGCCGCAGCGCAACGGCTCCGCGACGCGGCCGCTGCCGGCGAGCCTTGCGAGCCGGCGCGCTCCATGACCGGCGGCGATATCACGCCCGAAGCCGGCTATCAGATACAGCAGATCAACACCGACCACTGGCGGGCCGAAAGCCGCCGCGTCAGCGGGCACAAAGTCGGGCTGACCAACCCGGCAGTGCAGCGGCAACTCGGGGTCGGCCAACCCGTCTGGGGTGTGTTGTTCGCCGACAACTGTCGCAGCGACGGCGCCGACATCGGCGGCGAGGGCCTGATCGAGCCGCGGGTCGAGGTCGAAGTGGCGGTGGTCCTCGGGGACGCTCTGGACAGCGGTCGCCACACTGTGGCCGACGCGATCAACGCCACTGCTTACGTGCTGCCGGCGCTGGAGATAGTCGACAGTCGCATCAACTGGGACATCACCGCCGGAGACATGATCGCCGACAGCGCCGGCGCCGGACTCTATGTGCTGGGAACCCGCCCGGTGGAGCTCTCGAAGGTCGATCTGCGCCGTGCGGGGATGCGTCTCGACATCAACGGCGAGCACGCAGCCTCCGGCACGGGCGCCGCCTGCATGGGCAACCCTCTGAACGCTTTGGTGTGGCTGGCAGACGCCCTGTGCGACTACGGCGCCCCGCTGCAAGCCGGCGAATGCGTCATGACCGGCTCGCTGTGTGGGATGCTGTCGATCTCCGACGGCGACGAACTGCTCGCGGAGATCGACGGCGTCGGCGTCGTCTCAGCCGCTCTGAGAGGCTGACGGCGCGGCGAACGCAGCGCCGACGAGCGCCGTGAAGCGGCGAGCCGCCGCTGGCGCTGCGTCTATGCGCTCGCCGCGAAGCGAGGGTCGCGCTCTCTCAGTTCGTCGAGCCGCTCGCAGCCGAGCTGGTGCATCGCTGCGGTCAGCTGCTGCTCGAACAGCCGGGCCACGAACTCCGCTCCGCCCGTCCCAAGAGCGCCCAGGCCGTACATGAACGACCGGCCCGCGAAAACGAAGCTCGCGCCCAACGCCAGCGCTCTGGCGACGTCGAGGCCGCTGCGCACCCCGCCGTCGAAAAGCACCGGCATCGTGTCGCCGACACGCTCCAGCACCGGCCCCAGCGCCTCGACCGCAGCGGGAGCAGCGTCGAACTGTCGTCCGCCGTGGTTGGACACCACCACAGCGTCGGCGCCCGTGTCGGCGCAGCGCTGCGCGTCCTCGGCGTCGAGGATGCCCTTCACTACGAGCGGCCCCGGCCAGCGTCGGCGCGTCTCGGCCAGATAAGCCCAGTTGAGCGTGCCGCCGAGGTTGGCGCCCACGAAGCCGGCGAGATCGCGCAGCGTCGAGGTGTCCACGTAAGGCGCCAAGGTGCGGAACCGCGGCAGTCCGTTGCGCAGCAGTCCCCAGGTCCAAGCCGGGCGCAGCGCGGCATGGCCGACATGGCGCGGCGTGACCCGCGGCGGCATCGAGATGCGCTGGCGGGTCTGGCGCTCCCGACGAGCCGGCCAGGGGACGTCGGCGGTTACCACGAGCACTCCGAACCCCGCCCGACGGGCCCGCTCGATCAGATCGTCGCGGACGGAGGTGTCACGCGGCGGATAGAGCTGGAACCAGCCCATGCCGCCGGCTCGCGGGCCCGTCTCGGACACGTCGGCGGAGTTGACGGTGCTGGCGACGTAAGGGATGCGGCAGCGCGCGGCGGCATCGGCGAGAGCCGCGTCGGCGCCCGGCCAGATCAGCCCGGTGAGACCCACCGGAGCGATGCCCACCGGCAGCGAGTAGCGCACCCCGAACAGTTCGGCGCCGACGTCGGGTTCGAGCCTTCCCTTCAGGAACTGCGGAGTGAGCAGCACCCGTTGCAGGCATTCGGCGTTGCGCGCCGCGGCGCGCTCGGCGCCCTCGCCGCTGTCGAGGTATTCCCAGGCGAAGCGGGGGATCCGTCTGCGGGCTTTGCGCCGCAGATCCTCCACCGTCAGATACTTGAGCTGCGCCCTCAACGCAGAGCGCTGTCGAACAGCGCCAAGGTGCAGGTCCAGGCCCGCTCGGCGGCGGCCCGGTTGTAGTTCGGCGCGCCCGGCCAAGTGAAGCCGTGACCAGCTCCGGGGAGCAGATCGACCGCAGCGCGCTCGCCCAGCGCCGACAGGGCCTCGATGAACGGCTGCATGGAGGCGACCGTCATCAGATTGTCGTCCTCGCCGAAGCCCGCATACAGCGAGCCCGACAACTCTGCCGCGCTGCGGTGCGGAGAGTCAGGCCTGTCGTCCACCAAGAAGGACGGATGCCACATGGCCCCGGCCGCGAACCTCTCGGGCAGTCGCATCATCGTGCGGAAAACCGCTCGAGCCCCCAAACAGAAGCCGACGCATCCGAGCCTCCCCAGAGGGTCGCCCGGATCGCCGGAGTCTTGGTTCTCGGCGGAGCGCGCTGCGGCGAGGGCTTCAAGGACTGCGTCCGCGTCTCGCTGGATGCCGTCGTCGTCGAGCGCCGCCATGTAGCTGTTCAGACGATCCTGGGAACTCGGGTCGGCGGCCAGTTCGTGAGGCCCGAAACCGATCAGGGCGCCGTGGCGGTGGTAGAGGTCCGGGATCACCACGTCGAAGCCGTGCGCGGCCAGGCGACGAGCGAAAGCCCTCATGGCGTCACGAACGCCCATGCGGTCCTGGAACAGCACCACCGCCGGGCAGGCGCCGCCGGCCGCGGGACGAGCCCGCGGCGCCAGGAGCGCGGCGCCGTCGCTTTCGACGACCAGCATCGACTCTCGTACTCCGAGGGTGTTCACAGCCTCACAAGCTAGTGCTGCCCCGCCGACGGTGCTGTGTCGCGGATCGGCCGCCCTGCGCGGGCACGGACGGCAGCGACGACAGCTCGACAGCCTGACAGCCTGACAGCCAACACGCACTGCCGGTGCTGCGTCATCTACGCTGACGCTTCGTGCCTAGCGACCGGTCAGATCGCGTCGACGGCTTGCTCGACGGCTACCTCGCCGGCGGCGCAGCCCGCCGAGGCTACGACGAAGCCTTCGCCGCCGACGGCAGCAAGCGGCGCATCTACCGCAAGATCATCGACCGCTTCGCCGAGCTCGACACCAGCGAAGTCGAGCGGCTCGAGAAGCTGGTCGCCGACGAGTTCCGCCGTCAGGGCATCACCTTCACCGTCTACAGCGACGACCAGGGCACTGAGCGCATCTGGCCCATGGATCTCTTCCCCCGGCTCATCGCCGCGGCCGAATGGGAGCATCTGGCCAGAGGCTTGAGCCAGAGGGTCGTGGCTCTCAACTGTTTTCTGGCGGATCTCTACAGCGGCGAAGCGCAGGCCGTCGCCGACGGCGTGCTGCCCCGCTGGGTGGTGTTGACGTCGAAAGGCTTCGAGCGCAACGCCATGGGCATAGCCGTGCCGCACGGGGCGCACTGCAACATCGCCGGCATCGACGTCGTGCGCAACGCAGAGGGCCGTTTCCAAGTGCTGGAGGACAACCTGCGCAATCCCAGCGGCATCTCCTACGTGATCGAGAACCGCGCGGCCATGGCCAAAGCTTGCAGCTGGCTCTTCTACGACCATCCGGTGGCGCCGACCGACAATTACGGACGGATGCTGCGCTCCACTCTGGACTCGATGGCGCCGGGCGGCAAGGACGCGCCTCATGTGGTGGTGCTGACGCCGGGCATATACAACTCGGCCTACTTCGAGCACGCCTTCCTGGCTCGTGCGATGGGCGTGGAACTGGTCGAAGGCCGAGACTTGGTGGTGGACGGCCACACCGTCTATTCCCGCACCATCGACGGCTTGGTGCCCGTGGACGTGATCTATCGCCGCATCGACGACGGATTCTTGGATCCTGTGGCTTTCCGGCCGGACTCGACTCTGGGCGTTCCCGGGCTGCTGGGGGCTTTGCGGGCCGGCACGGTGACAGTGTGCAACGCCATCGGCAACGGCGTGGTCGACGACAAGGCCGTGTATCCCTACGTGCCCGAGTTGATCCGCTACTACCTCGGCGAGGCGCCGATCGTCGACAACGTGGACACCTACATGATGTGGGATCCCGAGCAGCGAAGCGACGCCTTGGCGCGCCTGGATCAGCTGGTGGCCAAACCGGCGGCGGAGTCCGGCGGATACGGGGTGCTGATCGGGCCTCACGCCACCGAACAGGAGCTCGAGCAGGCCCGTGCTGCCATCGAAGCCGACCCGCGGAACTGGATCGTGCAGGAACTCGTGCAGCTTTCGACGCTGCCGTCGTTCGCAGGCGAGAGTTTCGAGCCGCGCCATCTCGATCTGCGGCCCTTCGTGCTGACCGGCGAACGCACCGAGGTGTTCCCCGGCGGTTTGACACGGGTCGCCATGCGCGAGGGCTCGCTGATCGTGAACTCGTCGCAGGGCGGCGGCTCCAAAGACACCTGGGTGCTCTCGGCGGCGCCGGAGGCGCCTGAAGGGTCGGAGGGATCGGTGTGATCCTGGCACGCCATGCTGAGGCCTTGTTGTGGGCGGGCCGCTACTTGGAACGCGCCGAGAGCACGGCCCGATGCCTCAACTACGCGGCGAAATCGGTCATCGAGCTGCGAGACGACGAAGCCCGAGCCGAGGGCGAGCTGCTGATTCGCACACTGGGTCTGCAGAACGAGCTGGCCGCGGCGGGGCCGCTTCTGAGCCGTCCTCAGCTGGTGGCGTTCCTGCTGTCTGACAGGGACAACCCCGGCTCGCTGGTGTCGGCAGTGTGCGCGGTGCGCGAGAACCTTCGCACCGTCCGCGACCGCATCCCGATCGAACTGTGGGAGGAGGTCAACGGCCTCTACCTCAAGTTCCCGTTCTTGGGCCACGAATCCGAGATCAGCGGACTGCACGAGGTGCTGCTCACCGTGAGGACGGCGTGCCTGGCGGTCTCGGGGGTGATGAACGAAGGCATGCGCCGCGACGAGGGCCACGCCTTGATGGTCGTGGGTCGGATGCTGGAGCGTTCGATTTTCACTGTCGGCCTGCTCGAGGCGACCTGCTCGGATCCGCGCGGGCGAGCCGACGCCACCCGGATGCTGCGCCTCACCAGCTCGTTGCAGGCATTCCACCGCCGGCACAGCAACGCTCCCGAATACGACAGCGTGACCCGCTATCTGCTGCACGCCGCCGAGTTGCCCCGCTCGCTGCTGTCGAGCCTCACCGCCGCCGAGCAGAGCCTCAGCAAGCTCGGCTCTCCGGGGAGCCTGCTCGAGCAGTCGCGTCGCAGGGCGGGGCTGCTGCGGGCCCGCTTGGAGCTCGGCCAGGTGGAGCAGGAGATGGAGTCGGCGCCGGCGGCGATGCTCACGAGCCTCGCCGGCGAGTTGGCGGATCTGGCCGACGAGGTGTGCTCCGGCATCGTGCCGCCTCTGGCCATCGCCACGGTTCATTCCCAGTTCGTTCGTCCCGGAGCGGACTCCGACCCCGACGGCGACGGGGAATCCGCTGCAGCCGGCGGGTTCGTGCCATGAAGCTCGACATCCACTACCGCATGCATTTCCGCTACTCCGATCCGGTCACCGAAGCTCAGAACGAAGTGCGGGTGCGCCCCCGAGACGACGACTGTCAGCGGGTCGTGTCGTACCGGCTGGCGTCGCAGCCTGCCGCTGCGGTGCTTCAAGCCGTCGACTATTGGGGCACGGTCGTGGAGCATCTCGGAGTGCGCACTCCCCACACAGAGATGGAGTTGCGGGCCGAAGCCTCAGTGGAGACTTCGCCGCGTCCCGCGCCCGACGGCGACGCGGACAGATCCGCTGTTCGCGAGCCGAGCTTCCGCGATGCATATTTCGAGATGCTCGCAGCATCGCCGCACGTGCGATGGTCCGAAGGCGACGCCGTGGCCCGCAAGGCTCGGGCGGCCGTCGACGGCGCCGACACGTTCGCCATGATGGTGGCCGCCGTCATAGAAGACGTGCGCGCGACGCTTCGCTACGAGCCCGGCAGCACAGAGATCGGGGTTTCTCTGGCTGAGATACTCGAAGGCCGTGCCGGGGTCTGCCAAGACTACGCCCACCTAGCCATCGGCATGATGCGCAGCATCGGCATTCCCGCCCGGTACGTGTCGGGCTACCTGTTCGCCGCAGACGAGACGGCCTTGCCCGAAGAGGCTGCTTCGCCCGACGACGCCCCCGAGGCGGTGAGTGTTCAGACCCACGCCTGGCTCGAGGCGGCCGTGCCTGGCTGGGGCTGGTGGGCGCTCGACCCCACCAACGGCGGCACGGTGGGGGAGCGTCACGTGGTCATCGGCTGCGGTCGCGACTACGGCGACGTGCCTCCGGTCCGCGGGGCGTTCATGGGCTCGGGAACAGCCGACGTCGATGCCGAGGTGGTGATCGGCAAGCGCCGCTCGCGCGACGCGTTCGTGTATGCGCCGCGCCGTCCTGCCGATCCCGCAGCCGGGGTCGTTCCCCAAGACGCCTTCTGGGGCCAACAGCAGCAGCAACAACAATAATCCTGACCGTTTCGGTAGGGATTGCCGGCCTCAGCTGCTAGGGTCGACTCATGACCAATAACACCGCCCCGGACTGGGGCTTCGAAACCCGCATGATCCATTCGGGTCAGCTGCCCGACTCTGCTACCGGTGCTCGGGCTGTGCCGATCTATCAGACCACCTCGTACGTGTTCGACAGTGCCGAACACGCCCAGAACCTGTTCGCTCTGGCGGAGGTGGGCAACATCTACACCCGCATCATGAACCCCACCCAGCATGTGCTCGAGGAGCGCATCGCCGCGCTCGAGGGCGGGATACGCACCGCGGTCGGTCTGCCGGGCGCCTTGGCTCTGGCCTCCGGGCAGGCCGCTGAGACGGTCGCCATCCTCAACTTGGCCGAGGCCGGCGACCATGTCGTGGCCAGCCCGTCGCTCTACGGCGGCACCTACAACCTGTTGCATTACACCCTGCCCAAGCTGGGCATAGAGGTGAGCTTCGTGGAGGATCCCGACGACCTCGAGAGCTGGGCTTCGGCTGTGCGTCCCAACACTCGGGCCTTCTACGCCGAGTCCATCGGCAACCCCAAGAACGACGTGCTGGACTTTGAGGGCGTCAGCGGCGTCGCCCACGCCCACAATGTTCCGCTGATCGTCGACAACACTGTGCCGTCGCCTTATTTGTGCCGGCCGATCGAGCACGGCGCCGACATCGTGGTGCATTCGGCCACCAAGTTCATCGGCGGGCACGGCAACTCCATCGGCGGGCTCATCATCGACGGCGGCACCTTCGATTTCGGTGCTTCAGGCCGCCACGCCATGTTCACCGAGCCCGACCCCAGCTACCACGGTCTGGCCTACTGGCCGGCGCTGGGCGCAGGGTCCTACATCATCAAGGCCCGTGTGCAGCTGCTGCGCGACATCGGCGCCGCGGTGTCGCCCATGAACGCATTCCTGTTTTTGCAGGGGGTGGAGACCCTGGCGCTGCGCATGGAGCGTCACGTGTCCAACGCCGAGGGCGTGGCCCGCTATCTGCAGGATCACCCGCAAGTGGAATGGATCCAGTACGCCGGTCTGGAGTCGAGCCCCTACTACGAGCGCGCCCAGCGCTACCTGCCTGCGGGCGCGGGCTCAGTGATGGCCTTCGGCATCGCCGGCGGCTCGAAGGCCGGCCAGCGCTTCGTGGAGAGCCTGTCGCTTCACAGCCACGTGGCCAACATCGGCGACGTTCGCAGCCTGGCGATCCATCCGGCGAGCACCACCCACAGCCAGCTCACCGAAGAAGAGCAGCTGAGCACCGGCGTAGCTCCCAACATGGTGCGCTTGTCGGTGGGCATCGAGACACTCGACGACATCCTCGCCGACCTCGATTCCAGCTTCGCCGCTGTAGCCGACATCTAGGCCCGCCTTCGAGTTTGGGCAGACGGCGGCTGGCGACGGTGCTGGCCGCCGCGCCCCGGCGGCAACGCTCCGGCCCATTCTTCCGCAGAAGGCCCGATGAGCACTTCCAGCACCAGGGAAAACACTGTCTACAACACCGCTAGCCACAGGGGGTGACAGCAGACTCTCAAGCGGTTCAGGCCGCCTGAGAGTCGCTGAGCATTTCCGCTAATACGACTAGCGGGCATCGGGCGCGAGCTCAGCCGATCAGTTCAGCCGATCAATCGTTCGGCGATGTGGTCGATGCAGCGGGTCAGCGCTTCGATGTCGGCGGGCTCGACAGCCGGGAACATGCCGATTCGCAGCTGGTTGCGACCGATCTTGCGATAGCCGTCGGTGTCGACTATGCCGTTGGCTCTCAGCGCTGCGCTGATGTCGCCCGCGTCGATCCGGTCGTCGAATTCGATGGTTGCGACCACCCGGCTGCGAGCGGACTCGACCGCCACGAACGGCGAGGCCAGTTCGCTGGCCTCAGCCCAGCCGTAAAGGATCTCTGCGGAGCGGTCGCAGCGCTCCGCGGCCCATTCCAAGCCGCCGTTGCCGTTGACCCAGTCGATCTGTTGGACCGTCAAGAACACGGTCGCCAGAGCGGGCGTGTTGAACGTCTGGTCCTTGCGAGAGTTGTCCAACGCCGCCTTGAGATCAAGAAAAGCTGGCGCCCATCGACCCGAGGCAGCGATGCGCTCGACCCGCTCGACCGCCGCAGGCGAGAACATCGCGATCCACAGGCCCCCGTCACTGGCGAGAGCCTTCTGCGGGGCGAAGTAGTAGACGTCGCAGCCGGCCGGGTCGAAGCGCAGCCCTCCCGCCGCTGAGGTGGCGTCCACCAGCACCAAGGCCTCGTCGTCTCCGGCGGGGCGGCGCACTTCAAGCATCACGCCCGTCGACGTCTCGTTGTGGGGGTAGCAATAGGCGTCGACCCCCTCGACGGTCTCCAGCGGCGCCGCCTCGCCGAAGTCGGCGGCCCGCACCGACGGCGCCGCCAGATGCGGCGCAGCGTCGGTGACCGCCACGAACTTCGAGCTGAACTCGCCGAGCGAGAGATGATGGCTGCGTCGCTCGATCAAACCGAAGCTCGCCGCGTCCCAGAAGGCGGTGGCGCCGCCGTTGCCCAGCAGCACCTCGTAGCCGTCCGGCGCGCCGAGAAGCTGCGAGATCCCGGCACGCAGCTCGGCCACCGTCTTGCGGACCCCGGCCTTGCGATGGCTGGTGCCGAGATAGTCCACGGCTCGTTCTGCCAGGGCTCGGGCAGCTTCGGGCCGGAACTTGGACGGCCCGCTGCCGAAACGTCCGTCGCTCGGCAACAGCGCGGAGGGGATGGCGATGGTGTCGGGGGTGAAAGTCGGTTCAGACATCACAGTCAGTCTGTCAGCCGGCGAGCCTCACTCCAATCTCCAGCCCCTCGGCCTCTGGGCGGACGAAGAGTCGAGAGACTTCCGGGCCGGAAGTCCCAGACCCGGCGCAGAGCGCGTCCGGCCGGCAGGCGCCGTTACGCTCGCAGCCATGAACAGCGAGCGCATATCGCGACGTGTCGGCGCCATAGCGCCTTCGGCGACCCTGGCGGTGACCGCCAAAGCCGGAGCTCTGCGCGAGGCAGGGGAGCGGGTCATCAGTTTCGGTGCGGGCGAACCGGATTTCGCGACCCCCGATCACATCGTGGAGGCGGCGGCAGCAGCGTGCCGCGATCCTCGGAATCACAAGTACAGCGGTGTCGGAGGCTTGCCGGAGCTGCGTGAAGCGGTCGCCGCCAAAACCCGGCGCGATTCGGGGCTTGAGGTCGATCCCGGCGATGTGCTGATAACCAACGGCGGCAAGCATGCCGTCTACAACGCGGTTGCTGCAGTCGTCGACGCCGGTGACGAGGTGCTGTTGCCGACGCCGTACTGGACCACCTATCCAGAGCCGATAGCGCTCAGCGGCGGAGTGGCGGTACCGGTGCAGACCACCGCCGCGAACGGCTTTCGTGCCGGTGTCGAGCAACTGGAAGCCGCCCGGACGTCGCGCACCAAGGCTTTGGTGTTCGTGTCTCCCTCCAACCCGACCGGCGCCGTCTACCCCCGCGCCGAGATCGAGGAGATCGGCCGCTGGGCGGCTGATCACGGCGTCTGGGTGCTGACCGACGAGATTTACGAGCATCTCACCTACGGCGGCGCTCAGCATCATTCGATGCCTGTGGTGGCGCCCGAGGTAGGCGAGCGTTGCATCGTGCTCAACGGCGTGGCCAAGACTTACGCCATGACCGGCTGGCGGGTCGGTTGGATGACCGGGCCTTCTGACGCGGTGGCCGCCGCCCGCAACCTGCAGAGCCATTGCACCTCCAATGTGTGCAATGTGGCTCAGGCGGCTGCGTTGGCCGCCGTCGCCGGACCGCTGGACGCAGTGGTGGAGATGCGCAGCCATTTCGATCGCAGGCGCCGGACGATGCATCGGCTGTTGAGTGAAATCCCTGGGCTGGAGTGCCCCGAGCCGCAAGGCGCCTTCTATGCCTATCCCGACGCTTCAGGCCTGTTGGGCCGCGACTTCGGCGGGGCGCGGCCGTCGACCACGCTCGAGTTGGCTGATCTGCTGCTGGAGCGCGCCAAGGTGGCGGTGGTGCCCGGCGAAGCCTTCGGAGCGGTCGGCGGTCTGAGGCTCTCGTTCGCTCTGGGCGACGAGGATTTGAGAGAGGGCGTCACCCGCATGGTCGAACTGCTCGGCGGCGCCTGACATCAGCAGGCCGCGAGCATCGAATATCGGGTATCGAGCCATGTTCCGCGGGCAAAAAATGCGTGCAATCACGACTGCGAACAGCATGAATACACGCGCAGCGCGAGCATGAGCATGAGCGGGGCGAGAGTTCTGCCCTACGGCGAATGGCCGTCACCGGTCAGCGCCGATCATCTGGTGCGAGGCGCAGCAGGGATTTCTGAGGTGATCGCCGACCCGCGGCACCCGTGGCTGCTGTGGTGGGCTGAGAGCCGCCCCGACGAAGCCGGGCGCACCGCGGTGATGCGTTGCGACCTGCGCGGCGGCGATCCCGAAGAGTTCACACCGCCGGACGCTGACGTCCGCACTCGGGTGCATGAGTACGGCGGGGGCGCCTGGTGGCCCCATGACGGCTCGCTGTACTACGCCGACTCCGCGGATCAGCGGCTGCGCAGAATCGACGGCCCGGATCAGCAGCCGCGTCTGCTCACCGGCGAGCCGCCTGAGCCCGCAGCATGGCGTTACGCGGACGGACGGGTCACCCCCGACGGCCGCTGGAGCGTCTGCGTGCAGGAGCTCCACGACCTCAGCAGCGGCGCCGAGCCGACGAACCGCTTGGCAGCGGTCGCCTGCGACGGTTCGCAGCGGGTGGTCGCACTGTGGTCGGACGCCGATTTCGTGATGACGCCGCGTGTCTCGCCGGACGGTTCGAAGTTGGCCTGGATCTCCTGGGATCATCCCGACATGCCTTGGGACGCCACCCGGCTGCATGTTCACGAATTCGACGAAGCGCGGCTCGGTGCGGAGCTTCTGGTAGTGGGCGGCGGCGGTGACCGCAGCCTGTGCGAGCCTGGCTGGGCCGAAACCGGCGGCGCGGGTTCGAGGCTGATGGTGTGCAGCGATCACGAAGACTGGTGGGGGCTCTACGAGGTGTGCCTCGACAGCGGGTCGCTGCTGCCTGCGGTGACCGGCGATTTCGATGTGGCGACGCCGCCGTGGGTTTTCGGCATGCAGCGCTGGGCAGCCTTCCCGACAGCGGTGGCGGCCGTCGCGGGCATGGCGTCCGGCGACAAGATACTGCTGAACGGCCGGGCGCTGGATCTGCCCGACTCTTCGATCTCGTCTCTGGTGGCGGCTCGTGACAGCGACACTGGGTCGGACCGCCAGGAGACGGCGGTAGTCGCTTACGCGGGCGCCGGCTACCGGCATGAAGTCGAGGTGGTGGTGCTGCGCGTCGACCGAGACGGCGCCGTAGGCCGCGAAGCTCTGCGGCCATCGCGTCCGCTGGACTTCGACGCAGGCCTGCTGACCGAGCCGGAAGCGATCACTTTCGTCACCGGGCCCGCAGGCGACGAAACGGCCCACGCCCTGTATTACTCGCCCGCCAACCCGGCTTGCGCGGCGCCGCCCGGCGATCTGCCTCCGCTGCTGGTGACCGCTCACGGCGGCCCCACCGCTGCAGCCCGGCGGCAGCTGCAGCTCGGAATCATCTACTGGACCTCCAGAGGCATCGCCGTGGCGGACGTCGACTATCGCGGCTCGACCGGCTACGGGCGCAGCTATCGTCGCAGCCTGGAAGGCGCCTGGGGTGTCAGCGACGTGCAGGATTGCCTGGCAGCGGCGCGGTTCTTGGCTGACCGCGGCGATGTCGACCCCGACCGGCTGATGATACGCGGGGGCAGCGCGGGCGGTTTCACGGTGCTCTCCGCTCTAGCTTTCCACGACACTTTCGCGGCAGGCGCCAGCCGTTACGGGATCGCCGACCTCGAGGCTCTGGCCGCGGACACCCACAAGTTCGAGTCTCGCTATCTGGACCGTCTCGTCGGCCCTTACCCGCAGGCTGCGGAGCTCTACCGCGCCCGTTCGCCGATTCATCACATCGACGGTTTCGACGCGCCGATGATCGTGCTGCAGGGAGACCAGGACGAGATCGTGCCCCCTTCCCAGTCGGAGATGATCGTGAAGGCCCTCAAAGCCAAGGGAGTGCCGGTGGCCTACCTGCTCTTCGAGGGAGAGCAGCACGGTTTCCGCAAAGCGGACAACATCGTCGCGGCTCAGCAGGCTGAGCTGGCCTTCTTCGGACGGGTGCTCGGATTCACGCCCGCCGACGCGTCCGTCGATTTGGAGATCAGCGGCCTTTAGAGGCTCGGCCTCTCGGGTGATGCCGTCGCCCGCTGCCGACGGCGAGGCTCAGGGCTTGAGGCTCAGGGCTTTTTGCCGCTTCCGCTGTCGGTCTCGTCGACCGGACCGTCGCCGGCGGCAGCCTCAGCTCCGCTCGCGTCAGCGGGGACGGCGTCGTCGATCCCGCGGCCGTTGCGGGCCGCGGTCTCAGCGATCGTCGGCCACGACGATTCGGTCGTCGCGGACTGCTGCCTGCGGTTGAGGATCAACTTGCCCACACCCACAGCAGCGCCCGCCACGGCGCCGATCTTTAGCAGCCGGACAATTCGTGCGAACAAGCGAGACATGCCTGCCAGTCTAGTCCTCCCACCTCGGCAGCACCTCCAAAAGTGCCGAGCGAACAAGAGAGCCGGCCGTGTTCATACGGTTTCGAGGCCGTGGCCCGCACGGCGCGTGAGCGCAGCGAACACCAGCGGGATCAGAACGGCTGCGAAGCGACGAACTCTTGCCTGTCGGCGCGCTCTGCAGGGGTGGCGCCGCTAGGGCAGCGCCAATGCGGCCAGGCGCTCCAGGCGCCGGAGGTCGTTGACTTGCAGCCGGGCCTGCTGAGAGCCGTTGAACGATCCCCAGCCTTTGTGGCTGAGAGTCCAGAGCTCGTCGCCGATCACCATGCTGCGCGAGATCAGGTCGGGCAGATAGTTCGGCCAGCAGATCGACACGGACTCGCCGCTGAGCAGCAGGCCCAGCCGCGCGCCCTCGCTGTCGAGCCGCGGCTCCGGGTGGCACTCGAAGCCGGTCATGCCCCCCTGGCCTTCCCGGCAGGCCAGAACCGCGCTGTAGTCCTCAGTGACGATGTATTGCAGCTCGGTGGTGGCGCCGCCGTCGCCGGTCGATGGCAGGTCGGACTCGGTGATCCGTCGGCAGTCGGTGCGGCCGGGCTCTTCCCTCGGTATTTCGTGGTCTATGCGGCCTGCTTCGGTGATGGCGCCGCCGTCGACTCTCAGCAACACCGCACCGGCCCACCAGTCGCCGAGGCGTCCGGCGGTTATCGACACCGGCAGCACCGCCAGCTGCTCGGGCGCCCACCACAGAAAAGCACGATGATCCCAGCCGATGTCGTTCCAGCCGTCGGGGGCGCTCCACACTGCCACCTCGGCAGGCGCCGACAGGTCGCTCACATCGAACAGCGAGACTTTGGCGCCGGTGACCCGACCGTTGAGGTCGGCGTCTGACCCGACTCCCAGGATCATCGTGTCAGAGACGGGATGCAGATAGCTGGAGAAGCCCGGGATCTTCAATTCTCCCAGGATCCGCGGGTCGGCCGGATCCGAGAGGTCGATGGTGTAGAAGGGGTCGATCTGGCGGAAGGTCACCACATAGCCGACGTCGCCCACGAAACGCACCGACTGCACGTTCTCGCCCCGGCCGATGTCGCCGACGCTGCCGACCTCGCGCAGTGCCGAGCCGCTGGTTTCGAGCACTCGCACCTGGCTCTCGGAGCGCTCGCCCCAGAAATCGCCGGTGGTGGTGACGATCCGCAGATGGCCGTCGTGCTCCGACATCGAGAACTGGTTGCGGATCACGCCCTGCACTTCGCCGGAGGCCTCGTATGAGGCTTCGTCGCCGGAGATGTCGAAACGGTGGACGTAGGTCAGGTGGTCCCGCCAGAAGTCCTCGTCACTGCTGAAATCGCCGGTTTTGATCACGTCGGACGATTCCCAGCGGTTGGTCGCCACATACAGCGACGCCGCGGAGGCGTAGACGATGCTGCTAGCGGCTGTCACAGCGGTGGATCGCGACGGGTCGAAGGGCTCGCCTATCACCACGCTCAGCACCGAAGTTATGCCGAAGCCGGAGAACACTCTCGGGGCATGCACAGCCCCGCACGGCAGCATCAGGGACCCTCGCGACGGGTCGCCGCCTGATTCGGTGGTGTAATGCGGCAGCCAGTCGTCGAGGGTGGTCTCTAAGATCGCGGCCCGGTTGGCTGATTCGGCGCTCTCGTAGGCGCTCTCGTTCTGAGGGTAGACGAACGGGAATTCCCACTGCGGGTCGTAGCGCAGCACCACCCGAGCGGTGCCGTCGACGCTGCGAGCGCTGACGTAGCTGCCCTGAACTGTCAGGGTCTCTACGATGTCAGCGACGCCGTCGGTCACGTCGATGTGCTGCAGCACCGTCTGGTTTCCGCCGCGTCCGTCGTTGGTCGACTCGTTGTAGCTCTGCGTGATCAACAGCAGCGAGTCGCCGTTGATGAACAGTTCGTAGCCCCAGCCGTCGGCTACTCGGATCTCGCTGATCCTGGCGCGGTCGGCCGCGTCCACCACCACCAGAAGCCCTGAAGACAGCGTGTAGATGCGACGCCCGTCGGTTTTGATGATGTCAGCCTCGTCGACGTCGGCCTCCTGCACGTTGGTGCCCGAGAAGTCGACGCCCTCGATCGGAGCGACAGCGTTGGATCGCCTGCTCGAACTGCCCGCGTCTGCGGGCGCAGCTGTTTCCGCCATGGCCTCGTCTGCCATCACGTCTGCTACCGGCCCGAAGCCGCCCATGGGGCCGATGACGCCTATGCCGTTGTCGAGTCCCCAAGGGTCGGCTCTTTCAGAGTATTCGTCGTGGAAGTGATTCAGCAGGGAGTCGCAGTCGTTGAAGGCGACCAGCCGAGCCCGAGACGTCAAGGTCACATCGTCAGGGTCGAGCAGGATCACTGCGTCGCCGTCGTTGCTTGTGGAGATGGTGTTGCTGTCAGAGCCGTCGGCGTCGTCTGGGGTGGTGTCGGCTTTGTTGAGCGTGTCGCCGGCGCCGTCAGTGTCGTCGGTGTTGTTGAGCGCGCCGGCGTCGCTGTCGGGGATTGTGCCGGCATCGGCGGGCTGAGTCGATCCCGATACGCCGGCCGTGCCCGTCGCACCGCTGCTGCAAGCGGCGGCGAGCAGCGCCAGCACCATCAGCAGCCGCGTCACAGCCGAGGCGGCGACGCGTCGTTTGATCCCTGCAGGGGCGGCAGAAGCCGGCTCGGCTGAGACTGGCGTGGCTGTGACTGAAGCGGGCATGGCTGGCGCCTTTCGCAGTGTTGATGTTCAAGTGTGTGAGACGTCGCGCCGAGCGTGACGGTTCCCGTCGTCTGGAGACCGGACGACCATGAGAGCCGGCTGTGCTCGCACGCCGACGAAGCTTTGACTCGAACGTCCCTTGAGCGCAGCGAACTCCAGCGGGGACGACACAGACGCGACGCGACGAACTCTTACCTGTCGGCGCTCTCGCTCATGGGACTCTTCTGCGGGGATACTGCCGGCGTCCGCAGGCCGGCTCAGCCGGCTGCCGGCAGCCAGGGCGGGCGCCGGCTCTCGTAGTCGTCGATGGCTGCGGTGTGGCGCAAGGTCATGCTGATGTCGTCGAGCCCTTCGATCAGGCGCTGTCGGGTGGCTGCTTCGAGCGGGAACGACGCTTCGAAGCCGATGGCCGGCGCTTCCACTGTGCATCTGGTGACGTCGACGGTGATCTCGAGGTCTGGGTCGGCTTGCACGGCGGCCATCAACTCAGCGGCGGCTTCAGCGGGTATCTGAGCCGGCACCAAGCCGTTCTTGGTGCAGTTGTTGCGGAAAATGTCGGCGAAACGGGGGCTTACGACCGCGTCGAAGCCGTACTGCTGCAACGCCCACACCGCGTGCTCGCGCGACGACCCGGTGCCGAAATTGATGCCGGCCAACAGGATGCTCGCTCCGGCGTGCCTTTCGTCGTTCAGCACGAAATCCCGGTTGTCGCGCCACTCCGAGAAGAGCCCCTTCTCGAAGCCGGTGCGCGACACCTGCTTGAGCCAGTCCGACGGGATGATCTGGTCGGTGTCCACATCGCTTCGGTCCAGGGGCACGGCTGTGCCGCTGACCACGGAGGTTGCTTTCATCAGGCTCGTCTCAACGGGTCGGGGGTTCCAGCGGTTTCGTCGTATGGGGCATCGTTGCGAGTTGAAGCGGGCAGGGCGCGGCGTACGGGCTTGGTCTCGGTCACGACAGATCGCCGGGAGAGGCGAAACGTCCCGCGATTGCTGTTGCCGCGGCAGTGGCGGGCGATACCAGGTGTGTGCGTCCGCCGCGGCCTTGACGGCCCTCGAAGTTGCGGTTCGACGTGCTCGCGGCCCTTTCGCCCGGCGCCAGTTTGTCAGGGTTCATCGCCAGGCACATCGAGCATCCCGGCTCTCGCCAGTCGAAGCCGGCGTCACGGAAGATCGCATCGAGTCCTTCGGCCTCGGCTTGCGCTTTGACTCCGCCGGAGCCGGGCACGACCAGCGTGCGCACACCGCCGGCGACGCGCCTTCCCTGCACCACAGCGGCCGCGGCCCGTAGATCCTCGATGCGGCTGTTGGTGCATGAACCGATGAAGACCGTGTCCACGGCGATGTCGCGCATGGCGGTGTCGGCCTTCAGTCCCATGTAGTCGAGGGCTCTTGCGGCGGCCTCGCGTTTGTGGGGGTCGGCGAAGCCGTCAGGGTGCGGCACCGAGCCGTCGAGCGGCGCCGACTGGGCGGGGTTGGTGCCCCAGGTCACCATCGGCGCCATCTCCGCCGCGTCGAGCACCACTTCTTTGTCGAAGACGGCGCCGGGGTCGCCGCGCAGGCTGCGCCAGTCGTCGACGGCGTGCTGCCATACCTCTCCGGAAGGCGCATGCTCACGTCCGGCCAAGTAGTCGAAGGTGACGTCGTCGGGGCTGATCAGGCCGGCTTTGGCGCCTGCTTCGATGGACATGTTGCACACTGTCATGCGGCCCTCCATGGTGAGGGCCTCGACCGCCGAGCCGCGGTATTCGATGATGCTGCCAGCGCCGCCGGTGGTGCCGATGAGGCCGATGATCGCCAGGATCAGATCCTTGGCGCCGCACTCCGGCGACAGGGCGCCCTCCACGGTCACCGCCATGGTGCCGGGCCGCATCTGGGGCAGGGTCTGGGTGGCCAGTACATGCTCCACTTCGCTGGTGCCGATCCCGAAGGAGATCGCGCCGAAAGCGCCGTGGGTGGAGGTGTGGGAGTCGCCGCACACGATGGTCATGCCCGGCTGGGTCAGACCCTGCTCGGGGCCGATCACATGCACGATGCCCTGTTTGGGGTGACCCATCGGATAGTTGGTGATGCCGAACTCGCCGGCGTTGCGGCGCAGAGTCTCGATCTGGGTGCGGCTGGTTTCGTCGGCTATGGGTTTCTCGGTGCCGGCTGTGGGAACGTTGTGGTCTTCGGTCGCCACGGTCAGGTCGGGCCGCCGCACCTTGCGCCCGGCGAGTTCGAGTCCGGCGAACGCTTGCGGCGAGGTGACCTCGTGGATCAGGTGAAGATCGATGTAGAGCAGGTCGGGCTCGCCGTCGCCGCCGCGGGCCACTGTGTGGCGGTCCCAGATCTTCTCGCTCAGGGTCCGTGGTTCGCTCACAGCTTGAGCCTATCGGTACGGCCTCTGGGCTCGAATCCCACTCGAGGCGACTTTCAGAATTTGTGTGTGTCTGTGCTCTGCGGGCTGCTCTGATAGGCGCCCGCATGAACAGGGCACTGCACATGGAAGCTCACCCGAGACGCAGCAGTTCGTGGAGTGGAGGGGCTCGGGCTCGGGGCCGGCTGGCACTGCGCCGAACTCACAGACGAGCGCATCGCGAGCCCTGGATCGGGCCGCGTGAGTCTCGGCTGAATGCGAATTGAGCTGATCGAGTCGGTCTGGGCTTGCGTGGGGCCGAAGGTTGGGTTATGGTGACCGTTTAACTTCTATATCCGTCTTCTGTTCTGCTGCTGGTGCTTGCGCCGGGCAGTGCGGGGGGGGGGGGTGTTGCAGCAGTCGCTTAGCGGTTTCGGGTGCGGCCCGGCTTTTGGTTTTGGCGGGGCTGCGGGGTTTGTCGGCGTGGTGGCGGCGCGTGTGTTTGGTGTGTGGTTGTCGTGGTGGTGTTGGTGGCGTTGCTTGGCGCGGTTTTCAGGTTGAGGGGAGGGTGTCATGAGAGAATTCTCTTGTTTCGATTTTTTGGGCGTCGCCGAAGCTGTTCTTGTTGCGCCCCGAGGGCCGGCCGCTGCAATTTGGCCTCTAGTTGGTTCTTCTTCGGTGAAGGCAGTCGGCGGCGGCGAGCAGTGACGACTCCGAATAGCGCCTTCACTTCCGGGGGGGGGGGGGGGCTGCTTCTTTGTCCGGGGGTGCTCAGCTTGATGCGCGGATTCCGCGTGGCGCTCAGGGGCGGGCAGACGTGTCTGTCAGCGGGGCTGTTGTCGAGGTCGCGGGGTTTGTCGGCGTGGCGGCGGCGTGTGTGGTCGCCGCGTGTTTTGGTGCGTGGTTGTCGTGGTGGTGTGGTGGTG